>CAVUYK010000025.1:0-275201 GCA_963745655.1 Terriglobales bacterium
CTGTTCGTTTCCGGCTATCAGATCAATGCGAGTTGCCGTATGGCGCGGTGGGGCAGGCCACTTTCCACGTCAGCACGCCGAATTCCTCTCGCGAGGTTCACGAACGTCATCGCCGCGGCCGCTCGGCTATTATGGATGTGCCTTACGGCCCGCCGTCACGCCGGCGGTAGTGCGATCGTCGACGGGGTCCTGGCTTGCCTGCATCACCCGCGCGCACGGGGAGTGTGTGACGATTTATATGGTTGGGCTCGGTCGGTGGACGGCAGCATGGCGGCCGGCGACCCCGCCCCGGGGACAGCCTCCGCTGACCACCCTCTACCCGGTCGAAGTTCAGTTCGGCGCCACGTCCTTGACCCCATCCTTCGCGGTCTTGCTCCCGGCTTCGCGGGTCTGTACCAGGTGAACGTGAAGATTCCTGAAGCTCTGCCGGCCGGGATTCACGCGCTTTCGGTGGTGGCAAGCGGGATCGGCAGCGAGCCGGTGAGCCTCATCGTCGGGCCGGCCCTCAGCAACGCCAATTGACTGGTCCTGCGAGAGATACGACAAGGCTATCAACCAGCCCTGAGGCGCCTGGTCATCAGTTTCGCCGCCTCCGCGGCCCACAACACACTGCTCGCGACCACTATCGAGCGCGTCCAATCCCAACCGTCCAGCCGCACGGTCCCGAAGGCGGCCTGCAGGAACGGAACGTAGATGACCAGCACATGCAAGCTCAAGGAAAGCGACACCGCCCCCCACAGCCAGCGATTGCCGAACAGGCCGCGGAAGGCGCTGTGCACCAGGGAGCGGGCGTTGAAGGCATTGAACACTTGAAAGAGCATCAACGTGGTGAACGCCATGGTCCGCCCGTACTCCATCCCGCCGGGCCCCTCAATCCACCCTCCGGGCAGCGCGGCATCGAAGATCAGCAGGGTGCCGGCGGCCATTACCAGACCCACGAGTCCGATACCGGCGCGCATGCGGCCGTTGATGACGCCCTCGCTGCGGAGGCGGGGAGCCTGGTTCATCAGATCCGGGTCCGCCGGGTCAACTCCGAGCGCGAGCGCGGGCGCTCCATCGGTTAGTAGATTGATCCAGAGGATCTGCGTGGCCAGCAGCGGCAATACCAGCATGCCCTCGCGGCCAAGCCCCAAGGGACCCGCCAGCACCACCGAGAAGAAGACCGTCAATACCTCGCCCACATTCGACGACAGCAGATAGCTCAGGAATTTCCGGATGTTGTCGAAAACCGCGCGTCCCTCCTCAACCGCCGCGACGATGGTCGCGAAGTTGTCGTCGGTGAGCACCAGATCGGACGCCTCTTTCGATACATCCGTACCGGTGATGCCCATGGCGACTCCAATGTCGGCGGATTTGAGTGCCGGTGCGTCGTTCACACCGTCGCCGGTCATGGCGACTACCTCGCCGTTGCTCTGCAAGGCGCTCACAATGCGCAGCTTGTGTTCGGGCTTGACGCGCGCATAGACGGCCACCTCCCGTGCCGCCGCCGCCAGTTCCGGATCGGACAGGAGCTCGAGTTGCGCGCCGGTGAGGACGCGATCATCCAGGGCGATTCCGATTTCACGCGCGATCGCCAGGGCTGTCGCGGGGTGATCCCCGGTAATCAGGATGGGCCGGATGCCGGCCGCCCTGGCCCGCGCAACGGCTGCGCGCGCCTCCGGGCGAGGCGGATCGATCATGCCGATCAGCCCCAGAAAAATCAGGTCGCGCTCGAACTCATCGCCGCTACCCGCGCTGATCTCCGCGGAATCGCCGGGATCCAACGGGCGGAACGCCGCGCCCAGCGTGCGCAGAGCGTCCCCGGCCAGCCCTTCGGTCACTTCGAGGATTTGCGTCCGGCGCGCCGGGGTCAATGGACGCGTCTCGAGCCCGGCCAGCTCATGGGTGCAGCGCTCCAGCAGCATTCCCGGCGCTCCCTTGGTGAATACTACGCGACGTCCTGGAGACTCGGCGTCCTGGTGCACCGTGCTCATGCGCTTGCGCTCTGAGGAAAACGGGGCCTCCGACAGGCGTGGGAATTGGGCCTGCATGGCGTCGTGATCGATGCCGGCTTTTCGCGCGGCGACCAGCAGCGCGGCTTCCGTCGGATCTCCCTGTATGCTCCAGGATCCGTCTCGTTCGGTGAGCAGAGCATTGTTGGCCAGCGCGGCCGCCCGCAGCAAACGCTCTGTCTCCGTCTTCCAGTCGCCTGAAAGCTCCTGGCCGCCTTCCGCGCGCAAGTCACCGTCGGGCGAGTAGCCCGTACCCGTCAGATCCACCCGGCCGGCGGCGGTGACCAGGACGCGCACCGTCATCTCATTACGAGTCAGCGTTCCAGTTTTATCGGAAGCGATCACGGTGGCCGAGCCGAGGGTTTCCACGGCGGGAAGCTTGCGCACGATCGCGCCGCGCCGGGCCATCCGCTGGACCCCCATCGCCAACACCACGGTGACGACGGCGACCAGCCCTTCGGGTGCGGCCGCGACAGCCAGGGCCACACCGAACATCAATACATGGACCACGGTTTTCGCATCGCGCGCGCCGTAGAGCACCAGCAGCGTCGCAATCACCACCGCCGCGATGACAATGACCGCGATCCCCAGTTGTTTGCCGGTATGATCGAGTTCGCGCTGTAAGGGCGTGGTGGGGGATTTCGTGGTCCTCAACATGCCGGCAATCTTGCCCAGTTCGGTGCGCATGCCGGTAGCCGTCACGATGGCGCGGGCGTGTCCATAACTGGCGGTAGTGCCGGCGAAGACCATGTTGAGGCGGTCCCCGATTCCGGCTGCGCCGTCCACAGGCTCCGGACTTTTCAGCACCGGCAAGCTCTCGCCGGTGAGCGAAGCCTCCAGAGTTTGCAATTCCACCGCGTCGATGAGCCGGGCGTCGGCCGGGATCGTATCGCCTTCATTGATGATGAGCAGGTCGCCGGGCACCAACTTGCGCGTCGCCAGGCGGCTCTGCTGGCCGTCCCGCACCACGCTGGCCTCGGGTGCGGCCATGGCCCGCAGGGCGGCCAGCGCCTTTTCCGCCCGTCCCTCCTGCACAAAGCCGAGCAGCGCATTCAACACAACGATCGTGATGATGACCAGGCCCTCGTACGGCAAGTTGGTGTCGCGCTCCACAACCCACACGACGCACGATATAATCGCAGCCGCTACCAGCAGGAGAACCAGGGCGTCTTTGAATTGCGCGAGAAACCGCCGCCAGCCAGGTGTGGGGGCTTCCGTTTCGAGTTCGTTCGGTCCAGATCGCTCCAGGCGCGCGTTGGCCTCCTCGGAGCGGAGACCCACACTCACATCGGTTTTGAGGTTGGCGGCGACATCCTCGGCTGATCGTTCATGCGGTGAGAGTTGATCCGCGCCGGCGTGCTCTTCCATGAGTAGACCCCGCGTAGCTTCCACTAACTCCCTCCGCTTATCAAGGCCGTGAAGAAACCAGCCGCCAGGCGGATCTCCCGCAACGCATTGAGCGCGATTCGGTCCACTCGCAGCAGTGTCCAGATTCGGCCGTGGCGGAGCTGCCGGCGCACCGCAATCCAGAACCTGGCCAGGTCGCGCCGTGTTTGGCGACGATGGCTGACCCGCAAGAGCGAAACCCGCTCGCGAAACAAGCTGAGACGTGAGGGAACCTCGATCGAAGGCATTTGAGCTTTTGCGCGGACGTAAGCCGCCTGAAGCTCCGAGATCCGCAGGCTGCGGCGAAGGCCGGCTCGCATAACCGCGAGCTTCCTCCAGCACGCGAACCTCGGTCTCGCTGCGCTTGCGCGTCGCGAGCCACAGCTCCTCCATCTCCAGCGTGAGGCGGAGTGTGCCAGGCAGGATCTGGCAGATCTCTGCGATGCGGCGGCGCAGGTGCGCAAGCCGGCTCTCCCGCGGAAAACAGGCCCGCCGGCTCACACGGTCCTTCAGGCGAACGAAGCCGGTCTGCATGGGGTGCGCGCCCTCGTTCACGATGGAGTTCTTGTACCAGAAAAGGTTGAAGAAAACGTCCCAGTACTTCTCGGGGCAGGTGCGGGAGAGAATCGCTTTCATGTTCTGCAGGCTGTAGAAACTCCGCCACGCCTCGGCATACGCCCGGACCCAGGCCCCATCTTTCATATTTGGGTGCGACACGGTTTCGTGGGCGCAATCGAACCGATTGTAGTCGGCCTCCATGGGAATGCCGTCCTCGATCATGCGCCTGGTGGTCCCGGGAACCGGGCAGAGGCGTCATGAGGAAGAAACTGGCCTGATCGGGCTGCACCTCGCGGACCAGCCGGCGAATGTCACAGCGAACGCTTTCCTCGCTGTCGTGGGGGAATCCGATGATATAGCCGACGATGGTTGTGACCCGCGCGTTGTGCCATGCCTCGATGGAGGCACGGTAATCCTGCACCCGGTTTTGGGTCTTGCCCACGGACTGTAGATTCCGCGGATTGAGGCTCTCCATGCCAATGAAGACGGTACAGCAGCCGGCGCGGACCGCCTTGTCGATAAAGCCGGGGATCTTATGAGAAGGGATGTCCGCCTGGATGACGAACTCGATCGCCATGCCTTCGTCTTCGCGCAGAGCGATGAGCCGGTCGAAGATCTCTTCCCAGGCCGGGTTTCGGGCGAAGTTGTCGTCGGTGAAGAAGTAAAGATTGACGCCGGAGTCCCGGTAGGCTTGCCGGATGGTCTCCGCTATGCACTCGGGGGACCGGTAGCGGCTCTTGCGCCCCTGGACGTTGATGATGGTGCAGAACGAGCAGTTGAAGGGACAGCCACGGCTGCAGTCCATGGTGCCGTAGTTGGAATGCATGTACTTGGCCGTGAACTGCTTGTGTTTAATAGGACGAGGAGCCTCGGACAAATCCGGAAGATCGTCCAGGAACCGGTAGATGGGTTTGAGCTTCCCGTCGTATGCATCCCGGAGCAGGTCCGCCCAGTGATGCTCCACCTCGCCGGCTACCACACTCACACCCGCGTCCAGCAGTTGCTGGATTTCCGGTGACACGGTCGGAAACATAGCCAGCATGCCGCTTACATGAAAGCCGCCGATCATTACCGCGACCTGTTTTCGTCGAAGCTCCAGGGCGATATCCGCTGCCCGGCAAAACTGGTTGGTTTGCACTCCCACCAGGCACACCAGTACCCGCTCGCCGGCGCGGCGGTTGAGGCGGGAGATCCTGTCCAAAGGCACCTTGGTCACGGCCTCATCCACCACATGAATTCGCAGGTCTACGTCGCCCAGCACACGCCGTTGCCGAACATCTTCGGTCAAGCCGTATAGACAAGCCAGGCTGTTGCTGGGCACCACAGCGCGCCAGTGACGGATGACAAAGCCTTCGTCGTCGTACTTGGAAGGCTTGACTAGGAAAACATGCAACAAACCAGGGCTCCTGACAGGCTTCATGCTGGACTCTCTACCCTCCAAAGCTTACACCGCGGGAACCGTGCGGGGAAACCCGGAACCGCCGGCGCGTAATGGAAGCCCCGCCTATCCATAGAAGACTGCCATGCTCCAGGGCTTGCCTCTCACAGTCATGGGCACTACCGTGGCCCCCGGGAAGTGAGGGGCATCATGCGAGCCGTGCCACAGGTTCCACGCAGCCAAGAAGCAGCCCGCTTCAAGGTTTCTCAAAATGCTTTGCAATCAGCGCACCGCTTCGGTGTCTACTCTTCCACCGTTCGCTTACAAGCGGAGGTGTGGCAAGTACATGCAAGTCTTGCCGTCGAAAACGCAAGAACTGCCGAACCATTGCTTTCCCGCTGGCCGATGGAACCTGACGGCGCGGGAAACGCACGGCAGGCGCCCACGCGATGCGGTTTGGTGTATGACTTGCAGCTACGTAGACATGGGTATGCAAATCCTAGGTAACTTGCGTATGCTCCTGCTGGGCTTGGCCTCTGCAACTGCCCTTCTGAGCCAGGTAGACGCACGCGAGATCATCCGTCACGCGGTTGCCGCCGACGAACTCAACTGGAGGAGCGCCCGGAACTACACGTTCCTGCAACGGGTGGAACTCCGGCGTCTGGACTCCCAGGGAAGGGTGAAGTCATGGGAGGTGCAAACCTACGACGTCACGCTGGAGGGAGGCACGCCCTACCGGCACCTGGTCCAGAGGGACGACCGCCCCTTGCCCCCCACCGAAGCGAAGAGGGAGCAGGAGAGCCTCGCCAAGAATATTGCCGAGCGACGGCAGGAGACCGAGGCGGAGCGAGCCAAGCGCCTGTCCGCTTACGAGAGGCGCCCGGACTGGCAGCGTGAGGCCTGGCACGAATTGCCGGAAGCTTTCGACTTCCGTCTGGCCGGAGAAGGGATGCTGGACGGCCACAGCGTCTTCATCATCGAGGCCATGCCGCGCCAGGGATACCAGCCCCGATCCCGCACCGCCAAGTTGTTTCGCTCCCTCAAAGGCAGATTCTGGGTGGACCAACAGGACTACCAGCTAGTGAAGGTGGAAGCGGAAGTCATCGACACCATTTCGGTGGGATTATTCCTGGTCCGCGTCGCGAAGGGATCGCGCGCGACCCTGGAACTGACGCGCCTCAGCGATGGAGTCTGGCTGCCGGATCGCCTGCAAGTATTCGCCTCGGCCCGGTTGGGACTGCTAAAGGCCCTGCACATCGAGCAGAGAGTCCACTACAGCCGGTATAGCAGCGTCCCGGCCGCGGCCCAGATGATTAACCCGGTAGAAGGCCGACAGGTCCACAGCGCCGGGCTGAGCCGATTCCCGAAGGTGACCTCCCCATGAGCGTAGCGAGACCACCCCCACGAGGAGGCTCGGCGATCTCTGTTCGAACTTGGTTCACGCGCACGCGCGCGCGCGCCCGGGCAGCCATTCAAAGAATACGCGGAACCCGGCTGGGAAGGCTTCCTTGGACCAAGGGTCTGGTACGCTTTCTCTTTTGCACAACGGCTCTTGCGGCAGTTCTCGTTACGGCGGGTTTCTATCACGTCTACCTTGATAGAAACAATCTGCCTGATCTGAAAGGATTCACCCGGTTTGAGTTCCCTACGGTCGGATGCATCTACGATGCCAACGGCCGGCCGCTTAAGGAGATGGGATCCGAATCCCGCCAGATCAGCCGATATAAGGAAATCCCCCCCATTGTTCGCGACGCCATTCTCGCCGCGGAGGACAAGGACTTCTTCTCGCATTCCGGAGTCGACTACTCGGGATGCGCTCGCGTGCTGTACAAAATCAGGCTCGTCGATCTATTGGGTCGCCTGGTAAAGATGGGAAGTCGAGACGCGACTAATAATTCCGCAATCTTCCCGCAAGGTGGATCGACCATCACCCAACAGTTGGTGCGCGGTTATTTTCTCAAGACCATGACGGCTCGAGAGAACAGCGACCAACTCCGGCACGGTGCACGCCTGGCTCGCCTGTTATCGAGCGTAATCGGCGCGCGCACGGTCAACATGCTGGTGCGGAAGGTGGAGGAGATCCGCCTCTCGTTGTGGATCGAAGAACAGATGCAAAAACAGTTCGGTTCCAAGCGTCGCGCTAAGGAAGAAATTCTGGCCCGGTACGCCAGCTTGGTTTACATGGGAAACGGTCAGTACGGGTTTGCCAGGGGGGCGGAATACTATTTTGGCCGGGCTCTCGGCGGGTTCACCGCGGAGGATGCGGACAAGGCCGCCCTGCTGGCAGGTACCGCAAAGTCGGCCCGTTACTACGCGCCCAGTGCGAGCGGAACGAAGAGAGTGTTGCAGCGCAGAAACCAAATCCTGGCGCTTATGGCTGCCAGGGGCTCTATTTCTCCGGACCAGGCACGCAAAGCCCAGCAGCGCCCGATTAAGGTGGTGGTGCCGCACAAGGACAAGCTGATCGAGGCGTCGGCGGCGGTTGATAATGTCCTGGACGAACTCACCAACCGCCAAGCCGGCCTCAGCGTAAAGGACCTGCGGCAGGGGCGAATCCAGGTCTACTCGACGGTGGACACTGGGGTGCAGCAAATTGCGAACCAGGCGCTGGAGCGCGGTCTTTTGCGGTACGAGAAGCGGCACCCCGGCGCACGCGGCCTGATCCAGGGCTCGGTGGTCGTACTGAGGAACCGCGATGCCAGCATCCTCGCCGAGACCGGCGGGCGCCAGTTCTACAAAGGCCGCTCCAGTGCATACGTTGACTTCAACCGCGTCACGAAGTCCCTCCGGCAACCTGGATCCGCCATGAAGCCTGTGGTCTATCTGGCCGCTTTTCGCGGAGGAACATTCAATCTCGATACCGTGGTGCCCGACGAACCCATCAGCGTCCCCAATGGCACGGAGCAGGATGTGAAATGGATCTCTAACTACGACGGTCAATTCGAGGGGCTGATCCCGCTCCGAAGGGCACTGGCGGAATCCAGAAACGCCGTCGCAATTTGGATTACAGAGCAGATCGGAGTTGCCCACGTCCTCCAGACCGCGCGCAATCTTGGGATACGGACGCCCTTGCGCCCATACGTCACCACGGCCTTGGGCGCCTCCGAAGTGAACTTGCTGGAACTGGCCAATGCGTATCGCACGATCGCATCGGGCATTCTTACCCAGCCGTATATAATCCGCAAGATTGTGCGAGATTCGGGCGAGGTAATAGCCTGCGGCGGATACCCGTCATCCCGGGTGCATGTCGAGGGCGACGCGCTTTCGCTCATTCAGGAGGGTCTGCGCAGTGCGGTGCGCATGCCCACCGGCACGGCTCATGCGCTCGATTCCAGCGGGTTCCCGATCGCTGTCATGGGAAAAACGGGAACCACAAACGAATTCAGGGACGCGCTCTTCGTGGGGTCCACTTACGGCCCTGAAGGAATTACCGTCGCTGTCCGTATAGGTTTTGACGACAACCGTTCGCTCGGGCCGGAAGAGACCGGCGGCAGGGTTGCGCTTCCGGTGTTCAAAGATGTAGTGCTCAGGGCGTACGGCGGGAAGCTGGTGGGGCCCGTGCCTCAATTTCCGGCTGAAATGGAACAGCATATTGACGTATTCCTGAAAGATGACGTGGTGGACACAACCGCGATCGCGGAGACGATTCCGTCGCCGTCCAAGCAGTTCGGCGATTTCCGGTTGCCATAAAAGCCGACTGGCCGGGCCTGCATGAACGGGTGTCGAGCGCGGCGGATCCGGCTAGGTGGTGAAACCTGCATTCCCACGCAGATCCTGCACTTCTGGTGACAACTTCCGTACCAGCCCCCAGGGACCAGACCTTTGTCTGCTCTGCGCGACAGATGGTGCCAAGCGTGCACTGGAAATGGTTATGCACGAATCACAGCAGATAGCGGCTGAGCACCGTGACCTGGCTGCCCACGCCCATCGTAGCGGCGCCGAGCACCATGGAAAAGAAGACCACCTGACCGGACATGAAAGCTCCCGACAAGACCTTGAGCACTCCAATCAGGCTTACCTGCACCCGCCAATGGAGCAACAGAAGGCCAGGACCGGGCATGACACCAACATGGTTGATCGAGAAGCCCCAGAGCAGGATATCGCCGCACTCGCTTATGAACTTTGGCAAGGCAGGCGCTGTCCGGAAGGATCACCGGAAGAAGATTGGTTTCGCGCCGAAAAAGAACTGCGATCCCGGCATTGAACCCCCAGTCCTGAATCGGGGCCTAGGAGCTACCACCCTGCCGGCGCCACGGATGAAGACCCATCCGGCATCCCGGTGTTTCCAGTCTCTTTGGAACACCCCTCAGCCTGAAACCGGGCCCGTACGAGGAACGCATCAGGTCCCAGCGGCACTGCGGATCTAGCCATCGCCGGTACCTGGACAGATCTTCGGCCAATGCAGTTACCGGCATCACTCCGAACAGGAGGGGATGCCGCCAGAGCCGGTCTCGGTGCGGTCACTCCAGGCCTGGACGTTGTCTGCCAGACTCACATAGCGCCACGCAAGTGATGCGACCTACGCTACGGCGCTCATTAACAAAAGAGCGCGGTGCCAGTCGCCTGAAAAACTCAACACGGGCGTCACCGGGTTGTACAACAGCGCAAGCGCTCCGAACACGGCCGCAAAAGCGTAGTGCCGCAGATGGAGCGCTTGGAACATCGCGACCATTGCGCCCGCAGCCACCAGGAATCTGGCCACGCCCTCGTACGGCGTAAGGTCGGACCACGATGCCACTGCGGCCAATAGCCCTGCAATCGAAACCCACTTCACGGTGTTCATGCGCGCGGCGCTGTGGCGCCTGTCGCGCGCGCGGCCCTTCTCCACCCAGGCTTGCCACACCGCTTCGTCGAGCGCCTTCGCCAGGGGTGGGCCCCATACCCGTGATCCCCGCGTTTCAACGGAAGCAGACATGTCTCATCTCTCTGCTGAGATCTTCTTCGAGCCATTCAGCACCTGCGTTATGGAGGTGATGAGATCGATCGGCAGCGGAAAGACGATGGTGGTGTTCTGCTCGGCTCCAATTTCCACCAGGGTTTGCAGGTAGCGCAACTGAATCGCCGCCGGCTGCTGCTGGATGACGGCGGCGGCCATCGCCAGTTTCTCCGCGGCCAGGTATTCGCCTTCGGCATGGATGACCTTCGCGCGACGTTCGCGCTCGGCTTCGGCCTGCCGCGCGATGGCACGGATCATCTGCTCCGCCAGCTCCACCTGCTTCACCTCGACCAGGGTGACCTTCATGCCCCAGGACGCCGTGTGCTGATCCAAAATCGATTGCAAACGCAGGTTCAATTTGCCCCGCTGGCTCAACAGTTCATCGAGTTCCGCTTCGCCCAAGACACTGCGCAGTGTAGTCTGCGCCAGTTGCGAAGTTGCGTAGAGGAAATTGGAGACCTCGAGCACCGCTAAACGCGGATCAATTACGCGGAAGAAGATGACTGCATTCACCTTTACAGTGACGTTGTCGCGCGTCACCACGTCCTGCGCAGGCACTTCCAGCGCCTCGATCCGCAGCGACATCCGCACCATGCGGTCAATCGGCGCGAAGACCAGCACGAGGCCCGGTCCTTTGGCCTGTGGCAGGACGCGGCCCAATCGAAATACTACACCCCGTTCGTACTCCCTGAGGATCTTGATCGAAGTCAGCAGGTAGAAGACCAGAACAGCCAGAACGATGATCCAACCGCTTATCATGTCATCTCCTTCAGGAGACCGCTGAAAACGCTGGTTGCGGGGGCCCGCCTGCAGCGTGCCGGCCCCCGCATGGTGTTACCCTCCGAATTACCTGCCTGCGATCGGCGTGCCGATCCCCGTGCTAATTACGTTGCCGGAGATCACTGATCCCCCACGCCGATTCCGCAACCGGCCCCGCGCGGTGTTGATTAATCACCCTCCGATTACGTGGCTGCGATCTGCGTGCCGAGCCCCGTGCTGACTGCTTTGCCGGAGATCACTGGTTCCACACGCCGATTCTTCTGCCGACCCCGCGCGGGGTCCATTAATCACCCTCCGATTACCTGCTTGCGATCGGCGTGCCGATCCCCGTGCCGACTACTTTGCCGGAGATCACTAATCCCGCCCGCCGATTCCGCCCCCGTCCCCGCGCCGTGTCATTCGATCACCCTCCGATTACCTGGCTGCCACCGGCGTGGCGATCTCCGTGCCAATTACTTTGCCGGAGACCACTGGGTCCACACGCCGATTCTGCTGCCGACCCTGCGCGGGGTCCATTCATCACCCTCCGATTACCTGGCTGCGATCGGCACGCCGATCTCCGTGCCAATTACGTCGCCGGAGATCACCAGTTCCACACGCCGATTCTGCTGCCGGCCCTGCGCGGTGTCATTGGAAGCCACCGGCTGAGTCTTGCCGAAGCCCTTCGACGTGACCGAACCCGCCGCCATTCCCTGCTGCGTCAGGTAGTCGCGTACAGACTGCGCCGCGCTGTTCGGAAAGCTGCTGATTGTACTCATCGCCGCCGACGCTGTCCGTGTGACCTTCCACGTCCAGCCTCAGACCCGGATGCCCGGAGACGATGCCGGCCACCTTGGCCAGTTTCTCGCGCGCCAGAGGCCGCAACGAATACTTGGCCGTGTCGAAAAGGACATCCGACATGTTCACGATCAAGCCACGCGCCGTGTCGCGAGTCTGCAGAATGGCGTTGAACTGCCTCAGTAGCTGAGCTCGCAGTTCCGCCTTCTCCGCCTCCGCCTGCGCCTTATCCTTGGCCGCGCGATCGAGGTCGGCCTGGTTAGCCGCCCTTTGCGCGTCGTTTTCCCGCTTCAGACGATCCGCCTCGGTCGCGGCGGCAGCCGCGCGCGCGTCGTTCTCCAGTTTCAGGCGATCCGCGTCGGCGCTGCAGCCGCCGCTCGCGCGTCGTTCTCGCGTCTCAGGCGATCCGCGTCGGCCGCGGCGGCGGCCATGCGCGCGTCGCTCTCGCGCTTCAGGCGATCCGCTTCCGCCAGAGCGGACGCTGCCTGCGCATCCTTTTCCCGCGTCAGGCGCTCAGACTCCGCCTGCGCCTTGAGCCGCGCCGCTTCGGCTTCGCGCGTGACGCGATCCGTCTCGGACTGCGCGGCAACCCGGTCGCTCTCCGCGCGTGCTTCGCGCTCCGCCGACTGCTGCCGCTCCGCCGCCAGGGCCTCTTCCTCCTGACGCTTGACCGCGATTGCCCGCGAGTCTTCCGCCGTCTGCACCGCTTCCCGGGCGGTCATCGTCACCGGCTTCCTGCCCGCCTTGCGTGCCTGGTAGGCCTCGGCCTGCGCCAGGCTCTTCTCGGCCTTCTGGAAAGTCTCGGCGGCAGAAACGGTCCGCGCCCACGGCGCGCGCGATCTGAACGGCGTTGCGCGCTTCGTAGAGTTCCAGCGGCAGCTTCCGATCGATCTTCAGCGCCAGCGGGTTTGCCAGACGCTGATACTGGCCGCGCTGCAACAGTTCGTACTTGGCGTCGATCTCCTCGATCTTCCCCTTCGTGTCCGCGCGCACCACGTTTTCCATCACAATCAGGTCGCTCGGCCGCGTGACCGAGTAGTAGGGTTCCGCGGTGACCACCAGGCCGAACACCTGCAGCTCGGTGGTTACGTTCAGCTTGCTCTTGGTTCCATTCAGGAGGATCTCGCCCAGGTTGGCCGTGCGGCCTTCCGGGGTGATGGCCCACAGCACATAGGTCAGGTATTCGGCGCCCTGCTTGGTCGCCGGCTGCAGGTCATCGAATTCCACTTCGATCTCGATGTAGCCCTGCTTGCTCTCCACTTTGGCCTCGCCGCGAGCCCCCGGCAGGAGTTCGGTGCCGCGGAAATCGATCTTTGTCGCACCGCTGCGGTGCTGGTAGTTGATTGCCTTCGCGGTCCGCGCTGTCACGGTGACGCGATAGATGGGCATCGCGCCAGCGGCCATCCTGGCCGCATTCTCGGTTGACTGCTGAACCGGGTTCGGAGCTTGCGGCGCCTGGGCCGCCACGAGTCCGCATACCGTCAGGAATGCGCTGATGAACTTCATCTTTTGTCCTTCGCTGTTCTCTTTCCACTCGCCTAGCGCTCTCGCGCCGAGTACTTGTTCAGGAGAGCCATCAGGCGAGCGGCCGACTTGGGCGCACGCCTCCCGCTGGTCACGATGTCCCGGTTCTCCAGTTTCTTGCCGTAGAGGGTGGCGTTGTCATCCAGATCCTGCCGCAGGGTGGCTCCTTCCAGAGCAAGACCGGCAAACAGACCCTGGGACCGCGACCACGAAAGAATCTCCGCGTGCATTTGGGCATCGGTTTGAGCTGTCGCTGTCCGTCCGACGGGGCCCGCCGCAACGGAGCCTTCGGCACCCAGAGTGAACTTACTCGAAAGCAGTTTGTCCGCTCCGCGTTCCGACATCACCAGCATGATCAGGTCCGTCGTAGAGCCACCGATCTGAAAGCCGACGCTGCCGCCCTCGATGCGAACCGTGGCGGGCGCCGACCAGCCCGGGCCGCTCTTGTTACGGCAGGACAGATACCCTTTCCCGTACTTACCGCCGACTATGAAAGCCCCCGTCTTGAGACCTGGCACAATGACGATGCAGTGCGCTTTCTCGAGCAGATCCTGCGGAATCCCCTTGTCGGGTGTTGCCATGACCTCCGAGAAGACCGACGCAGCCTCGCCCAACCGCTTGGCAGGCTCCTTATCGATCGCCAGCAACGATGTTGTGAGGGCCAAACCGGCCACGATCATTAATTTCATTTTCTTGCCTCTTCTGTCGCACGTATTGGTTGCGACTGCTTTCCTAGTGCACGGTTGGCACCATCTTCGGCCGTTCGAGGAAGGGCCATGCGGCGACCGTGCAGGCAAAGGGTGTTGTGAAGGACTTCGGCCACTGCGCAAGGCTGTGGGGCGCTGGCGGAAGCGCGAGGCGGCTAACGCAAATGCAAGTTTTGTCGCCGAAGGTGCAGGATTTGCCTCGCGGCATCCCGCCAGACTGCGCGGTGGGCGCCCTTCCCCGGTACTTCGGCAAGAACGATATGCCCGGCACTCTTCCAACCGGTGTGGGATACACCGTGGTGTTCTGAGCCTTCCAGTGGACTTTCCAGATGGTGTGACCATCCACCCTCAGCGGTCCCGCGAGGGTAGCCCCATCGCGTCTGAGGCTGAGGTGCGTAGGCGTAGCGCCTGGGCGGAATTCGAGCCCCCCATGACGATTCACTTGGAATACCGGCACAGTTTAGCCATTCAGCGTGCCGGCCGCACATCCTACGGTTGGCTCGTATGCGCTGCGCCGCCGCCCGCGCCAAGCAGCGCCGCCACCACCGGTCCCACTGCGACGTACGGTCCTAAACTTGGGATCGCGAACACTCCCACGGCTGCCAGCCAAGCCAGCACTTCGTCCCACACCGCACTCGCTGCTGCTCCCGCCGCCGCTCCCGCTGGGGCCGTGGTCTTCGGGTAACAGAACCGGGATGTCCGTCGACCCCGGCCAACGCGTTCGTGCGGCACGGAATCCGCCTTGGAGCATGCGGATTTCGCCGGCTCAATCCCTCGGACGCGCGATGCCGTATACGGGCACCCTGCGGGCTGGCACCGCACAGGGAACATGCCGCCGCAGCATTGCCCGGCTGCTCGATTTCGAAATGGAAGCAAACGTGCGGCAATAATTAGGGTCGGACTATGGAACCAAGCCGGCCGCCGCGGTAGTGTTGAATCGCGCGTCGAGAAACTGGTTGCGGACCGAAAGGGAGTATGAAGCATGTGGCTGCTTCTTTTGTTGATCGTGCTGTTGTTGGCGGTGGTCCCAGCGTGGCCGTATAGCAGAGCTTGGGGCTACCGTCCCAGCGGGTTGCTGGGAACCATTATGGTAATGGTAATCGTGTTGGTGTTGTTGGGACAATTGCACCTGTAACCAGTCTCGCCCTGAAGTCTTGCACGTGATATCCGTGAGTCTGGGCTGCTGGAACGTTTGGAGCCCAAATGTGCTTGTCAAACTATGATTCTGCCAAAGAAAACCGTTCTCTTCGCCGTTGCCGGCGTTTGTGCCTTGGTAGGGTTGGGGGCTTGGGCTCTGCTGCGGAGTGGAACCGGAATTCAATACCGCACGGCTCTGGTCGAGCGTGGCGACATTAAAGTCACCATCTCGGCCACCGGCAACCCCAACGCTGTCGTGACCGTTCAGGTCGGCTCGCAAGTATCGGGCAACGTGGTAGACCTGTACGCGGACTTCAATACCAAGGTGACGAAGGGCCAGTTGATCGCGAGGATCGCCCCGGAGTCCTTCCAGGCGCGAGTCGACCAGGCGCAGGCCAACGTCGACGTAGCGCGGACGGGGGTGGCCAATGCCGAGGCGGGCGTGCAGAAGGCGCGGGCGGGAATCCAGGCCTCCGAGGCCTCTCTGGCGGCAGCCAAGGCGAACGTAATAAAGGCCCAGGTCGCGGCTCAGGATGCCAAAGTCAAGGCCGACCGGCGCGTGGCGCTCGCCAAGGAAGGGGTGCTCTCCAAGGAGGACGTCGATACCGCCCAGGCGACTTACAAAACGGCGGTGGCCGATCAGGACGCCATCGCCGCGCAGCAGCGCGCCGCGGAGGAGAACTTAAAGGTTGCGCAGGCTGAGTTGAAGGTGGCGGGCACGCAGTTGACCTCCAACCAGGCGCAGGTCAGGCAGGTGGAGGCGGTGCGGCGTTCGGCTCAGATCGACCTGGAGCACACCTTCATCAAAGCGCCGGTGGATGGGGTGGTGGTGGCACGGCACGTGGACGTCGGCCAGACCGTGGCGGCCAGTCTGTCGGCTCCCACTCTGTTCGAAATCGCCCAGGACCTGACCAAGATGCAGGTTGACACGAACGTGTCGGAAGCGGATGTGGGACGCGTCCGCGCGGACCAGAGAGCCACGTTCACGGTGGATGCGTATCCGGGACAGGTGTTCAAAGGAGCCGTGACCGACATCCGCAAGGCGCCCATCAACGTGCAGAACGTGATTACATACAACGTGGTGATCGGCGTCTCGAATCCGGACCTGAAGCTGTTCCCGGGCATGACCGCGAATGTGAAGATCCTGGTGAATCAACGCTCCGAACGTGCTGAAGGTGCTCAACGCCGCGCTGCGGTACCATCCGGCGTCTGAGATTCCGGCGCCGGCCGCCAGCGGCAGCAAGGGGGGCCGCAAGAGCGCTGCACCGGCGCAAGCCGTTTGGGTCCTGGATGAGAATGGCAAGGAGCGGCGTGTCACGGTTACAACCGGAGAAAGCGACGGCACGTATACGGAGGTAACCAGTGGCAACCTGAAAGCGGGAGACCGCGTGATTCTGGCGGCGCTGGCGAAGAAGGAGACCACGTCGAGCGTCGGCTCCACCCCCCAGAGCAGCGGCGGCAGGAGAGGACCGGGATTCTAGTGATTGTACGGGGGCGGCGCCCATGGCAGCGGTAATCGAAATCCAGGATCTGGTGAAAGACTACATGCTCGGGGACGTCCCGGTGCACGTGTTGAAGAGCATCTCGCTGAACATCGAGCGGGGGGATTTCGTGGCCATCATGGGGCCGTCGGGGTCCGGCAAGTCCACATTCATGAACATTCTGGGGTGCCTCGATAAGCCTACGTCCGGGATTTACAGGCTGGACGGGATTGGCGTCGCGGATCTGAATCGCGATCAACTGGCGGAGATCCGGAACAAGAAGATCGGCTTCGTGTTCCAGCAGTTCAATCTGCTGGCGCGGACCATCGCGGTGGAAAATGTCGAACTGCCGCTGATGTATACCGATACGCCCGCCCGCGAGCGCCGGGAGCGGGCCATGAAGGCGCTGCGCTCGGTGGGACTCTCCGGACGCGACGAACACCAGCCCAGCCAGCTTTCCGGCGGCCAGCAGCAGCGCGTGGCCATCGCGCGGTCACTGGTGAACGATCCGCGGCTGATCCTGGCGGACGAGCCGACCGGCGCGCTGGATTCGAGGACCAGCATCGAGATCATGGCGATTTTCCAGCGGCTGAACCGGACGGAAGGGATCACCATGATCGTGGTGACGCACGAGCCGGATATCGCGGCTTACGCGAACCGGAACATCCACTTCAAAGACGGTAAGCTGCGGCTGGATGAGAGGATCGCGCATACGCGCGATGCGCAGAAGGATCTGGAGCAGCTTCCCGCCGAGCAGCCCGAGGAGGCCACCGCGGCATGAAAAAAATCGTCGCAAGCATGAGGATCGCGCTGCGCGCGTTGATGGTGAACCGTATGCGCTCGGCGCTCACCATGCTGGGTATCATCATCGGCGTGGCGGCGGTGATCGCGATGGTGGCGGTCGGCACGGGCGCCACGGCGCGCATTCAGGAGCAGATCCAGAGTCATCGGGAGCAACCTGATCATCGTGCTGCCAGGCAGCCTCAGCAGCAGCGGCGTCCGGATGGGCTCGGGTGCGGTGGTGACGCTGACCGAGGATGACGCCAGGGCCATCGCCGCGGAGTGCCCCTCCGTATCGGCCGTCGCTCCCACCGTGCGCGGCGGCGTGCAGGTGGTCAGCGGAAGCAACAATTGGGCCACCAGCGCCCAAGGCGTGACTCCGGATTACATGATCATCCGCGACTACACCATGATGTACGGCCAGTTCTTCACGGACCAGGATGTAGATGCCGCCGCCAAAGTGGCGGTGCTGGGTGATACCGTGGTGCAGAAACTGTTTGGCGGCGGCGATCCCACGGGCCAGGTGGTCATCATCAAGAATGTGCCTTTCACCGTGGTGGGCGTGCTTACGCCGAAGGGACAGTCGCCTTCGGGTCAGGACCAGGACGACGTCATCCTCCTGCCCATCTCCACGGCCAAGCAGAAGGTGCTCGGCGCCAACAGAGCCAATGCCAAGGCGGTCGGCTCCTTGATGGTGCAGGCTATCGGGCCGCAGGCCATGGCCCAGGCGCAGCAGGAGATAGAGGAACTGCTGCGGGAGCGGCACAGAATCTTGCCGGGCCTGGAGGACGACTTCACCATCCGCAATCTGACCGAAGTGTTCGCGGCCCAGGAAACCTCGGCGCAAGTGATGTCGATTCTGCTGGGCGCCATCGCGTCGGTGTCGCTGATTGTGGGCGGCATCGGGATCATGAATATCATGCTGGTGTCGGTAACCGAAAGGACGCGCGAGATCGGCCTGCGGCTGGCGGTGGGTGCCAAGACTCGCGACATCCTCTCGCAGTTCCTGGTGGAAGCGGTGACGCTCTCGTTGCTGGGCGGGATTGTGGGGATCGCCATCGGGCTGGCGGCCTCGTTTCTGATCTCTTACTTCGCGCAATGGTCCACGCTGGTCAGCCCGCTGTCGATCCTCATGGCGTTTGTCTTTTCGGCCCTGGTGGGGGTGTTCTTTGGGTACTATCCGGCACGGAAGGCGGCGCTGTTGGATCCCATCGAAGCTCTGCGGTACGAATAGCACAAGCCGCCAAGGAGCAGGCCGGGAAGCCGGCCGGCGAGTGGCGTCGTGCTCAGAAGCTGAGGCCATCTAAGCGCAAGGCCCACACTGCCGGCGGTGTCTAGAATCCTGAGTTGGATGTTCGTTTAACAAGTTCGTCTGGTGGGGCGGTCCCCCTGGACCGCGGCCGACGCCCCCGTCGGCCTGGTTTTCGGAATTCAAACAGATCCCTCGAGGGCCGGACCGAGGGATCTGGCGCGGCGTCCGCCCCACCGGGACTTATGCTGTGGACTTCTGACTCAGTACACTCGTCACCCTTGCAATAATCCGGGCCGGCAAACGTCACGTCGGGAATACTATGCGGGATGAGGTCGATCTTGGCCGGAGGCGCATGGTACACCTCGGGCATGATGGTTTGGGCGGGCGCCGTCATGACGACCAGCCGGGTGGAGAGAGCCATCAACTCCCTCATCACGCGATGCTGGTTGGCGTTTGGCTTGCGCAGAAGGAAGTCGGCGGCGCGCCGCCACTGCTCCCAGCAGGTCGGACGTAAACGTGGCAATACCGCATTTGCGCGGCAAGTAGTTGCCGATAAAAGAGATGGTTCCCAGGCAGGACTCTGTCTTCAGCCCTGGCGCCACCTTGTTCCCGCTCGTTGACATCCTAAGAGCGGGGGATTCATCCACGGCCATCAATGGGTGCGAAACTACTAACTCACGCGGCATTGGCGAGAGTCCTGCCCATCGACTCCGTTCTCTCCTGCCGATCCCGATCAGCCGCCTCCTGGCACTGGATGCAACGCGGCGCCCAGGGCACGGCTGCGAGGCGTTTTGGGCTGATGGCCCAATCGCACTCAATGCAGGTTCCAAAGCTGCCGTCGTGAATCCGCTGTAATGCGGCTTTTACCTGGCGCAGCACGCCGGACTCGTGGTCCACGTTTTGAATCGCCAGATCTCGTTCCGACGCATACTGAATCTCATCCATTTGGTCCGGGCTCGTCTCGATTGCGATGCCGTCTCGCTTTCGCAATACCTGCACCAGTTCGGCCTCTTTTCGTTCCAGGATCTCCTGGAACCCAATCTTCTCGGTGTGTACTATCTTCATGACCATCCCTTTCGCCCCTACGGGCTGCGTATGATCACTAGCACGCCATGGTCCACAGCACACCCCCCGCGTCTGGAGGAGCAAGCCGCTGAGCCAGCGTGCCGTTAGCAGATATTCGACGGCGCCGAGATGCAAGATATGCACGAGAGTGCGGAATTTATTTCCGCGCCTTTCGTTCCTACCCTGGAGCGTGACCGCAGTGGTGGCGGCACCCTGTCCGCGTCCCAACTTCAGACGCCCATTATCTTGACGGCAGCGCCCGCGGCAACCGTTGCCCGTATCCGCCACATTCGGCAGGTTGTTGCGCGCCGGGCGGTCTCCCCAGTTGGAAAAGGGACCGCGCGGGGGAGCACGCTCAACCCTGTCCGGCTGCGTCCCGGAGCCTGCATGCCTCCTCGCTTGCTCCCGAGCCTCGAGTTCTCCGGCGAGTTCTTCAATATCTTCAACCGCGTGGTCTTGGGAAGTCCGTCTGCCAGCATCAACGCGCCGAACCTGTTTGGACGAATATCCTGGCAGCCGACTAATCCGCGGCAGATCCAGTTCGCGCTGAAGTTGATATTCCAAGTATAATGAGCCCCTCGGGACTCGCCTGAGAGGCTTGGTGTCGTTGGCGGGCGCCACAATTTCATGCTTGGACAAAACTAGCACTATGCTGAAACGGAGGAGTCTGCTCAAGGGACTCGGGGCATTCCGCGCGACGCCGTTGCTGGGCGCGGCGGACGAGGCCGCAGGGCCGGCTCAATTGTCGCTCGATGGAAACGACTGGCTCCTCGCTTCGCTCGCAGCACGCCAGGGAGAGCGAGGCCGGGTGTTCGCCGAGGATTTCCCAACCGGGAAGGCGATCCCGGGCAGCGTTCCGGGGGACGTCTACGGGGACCTGGAGCGCGCCGGCAAACTCCCGTCGATCTATTACGGCGAGAACAGCCAGAGACTTGCCTGGGTCGCCGGCCGGGAGTGGTGGTACCGCAAGAGCTTCGCCGTGCCCGGCGGCTGGAACCGCAAGATCGTGCGGCTCCGGTTCGCGGGAGTCGATTACCTGGCGGACGTATGGCTGAACGGCCAGCCGCTGGGCCGGCACGAGGGCCAGTTCACGCCATTCGAATTCGACGTGAGCGAGCACCTGCGCTACGGCCACGAGAACGTACTCACTGTCCGCATTCACGCGGCACCGCCATCCGTCCGAAAGGAACTGGTCGCCACGCCCGGCAAGGAATGGCCACTTATGCAGGCCATGCGCGCGGCGTATCCGTTCTGGAAAAGCATGACGAACTCGGGCTGGGACTGGGGTACGCCGCTCATCACCATGGGCATCTGGAAGCCCGTGCGCCTGATCGCAAGCAACGGCATCTGGCTCTCGGAACTGGTCGTGCTACCCGCGCTGCCGCCGCCGTACGGCAGCGCGTTGCTTCGTGTCCGCGTCAGAGTGAACGCAAAGGCGCCAGCGCGGGTCAAGCTGGCGTGTGAATCCAGATGCCTGACCGCACCAGCGCCCGGCGCGCGCGCCGAGCGCGCAGTGGACATCGCCAGCGGCGGACAGGATGCCACCCTCGAACTGAAGATCGACCAGCCCCGGCTATGGTGGCCCAACGGCTACGGACCGCAGAACCTCTACGAACTCAGTTTGACCGCGCGGCCGGAGCGCGGCGGAAATATCCTCGACCGTATTTCCACCCGGTTCGGCATCCGCGATTTGCAGATGCTGGCCAACCCCGAATCGGCCGATGGCCGCGAGTACGTAGATTATTCCACCGGCAAACCGGTCACCATCAAGCTGCCGCAGCCGCCTCCACCCAGGAAGTACCTGATGCAGATCAACGGCCGCCGAATCTTCGCCCAAGGTGCGAACTGGCTGCCGTGCGACCTGCTGTTCGGGCGCGCACGCAAGCCGGCCTACGAGCACCTGATCCGGTTGGCGGCCCGCGCCAACTTCAACTTGTTCCGCGTGTGGGGCGGCGGCCTGATCGACAAGGAAGAGTTCTTCGATCTCTGCGACCGTTACGGCATCATGCTGTTTCAGGAGTTCCCCAACGCGGGCCCGCGACTGCCAGAGACCGACGAGGCGCTGGCCATCACGGCGCGGGAAACGCGCCAGATCCTGCCGCTCCTGGTGAACCACCCGTGCATCGTGCGCTACGGCGGCGGCAACGAGTGGTATCGGACGGCGCAAGACAGCCGGCAGATGGCGCAACTTCGGAACATCTGCAACGATTTCGACCCGACCCGCCCGTATCACGACCCGGATCCGGAGGTGATCGCGCAGCGCCATGGTCCTCACTGGTATGACCACGCTCAACACTACCGGACCTACAACACCGGAAGGCCGCTCACAGCGGGACCGGACGACCCACTCGAATGGACGGAGTACGGGGCCTCCGGCGCGTCTTCCGTCGAGACACTCAAGCGGATCATGCCGCCGGAGAGCCTGTGGCCGGTCCGCGACTCGGACCCCCACTGGATTTGGCACAAGGCGTTCCGCGCGTTTGGCGCCGGTAATTGGCTCGCGCCCGCCGAGTTCAGTTACCTCTTCGGTGATCCGCCGGACCTGGAGACGATGGTCCGTTGCAGCCAGTTCGTGCAGGCCGAGGGCCTTCGGTATGCCAACCAGGCAATGCGCCGGCGGAAGTGGCATCGCAGCGCCTGCGCCTTCTGGACGTTTAACGAGCCGTGGCCGAATGCCGCGCACGGCTGCGTGGTGGAGTTCTACGGGCGCCCGAAGATGGCGTACTATTACGCCAAACAGTCGTACGCGCCGGTGGATATCAGCGCAGTCTACGGCAGCCTCTCGTGCAATGCCGGCAAGCCGATGGACGTTCAGGTGTGGGTTACGAACGATGGTCCACGCCAGTTCCCAGATCGCCGCTGGCGGTACCGCATCTACGACACGCGCGGGAGGCTGCAAACGGAACATGCGCGAACCGTAACCATCCCGGCGGAGGCCAGTGCGGAGATCGGCAAAGTGGACTGGGCGCCTCCGGCGGATATGCAAGGCGAGGCAGCCTTGCTTTGCCTGGACCTGCTGGACGCCGCCGGAGGTATAGCAGCGCGCAACCTTTACACGTTCGGCATTGACGCAGCTCCGCCGCTGGCCGCACTGCTGCGGGCCGCGGCGACCAGCCTGAGAGTGCGCCGGCTGACGCCCGCTGCCATCGAGGTCGAGAACGCCGGCCCCCATCCGGCCCTCTTTGTGGAGTTGCAGGTGGGTGCGCTGGAGGGTGCCAGATCCTACCTGGAGGATAATTACTTTTTCCTCGCGCCAGCGGAACGGCGACGGATCGCGGTGACGTGCATTACACCGGAACGTAGGACCGCGCCGGCCGTGGCAGTCGAGGTAAGGGCGTGGAACAGTGATTCGATACGGATTGACATTTAGACTATTGCTCGCGGGCGCAAGCCTGGTTGCGGCACGCGGCCAGCAGTTCGAACTCGGTAATCAGCGGTTGCAGCTTCAGGTGGTCGAAAGACCGGGCGGGATCATCGTGCGTCTGACGGATCGCACCACCGGCTTTGCGTGGGCCGACGGTCCTTATGCGTACCGCGCTGAGATCGACCACGAGGCCGGCCGGCTTCGCCACGAAGGCCTGCGGGAGATCGCGGTGGTGCGCCAGGGCAACGGCGTTCGAATCCGCGGCAAGCTGGCGGGTCTGGAGGTGGAGCATACCCTGACGGTCGACCCGGAGCGCCCGCTGCTCGACGAACGCATTACGGTGCGGAACCCGGGAAATGCCGCGATCTCGCTACACGAGTTCGCATGCGGGATGGTAAGACCATTTGCGAGCGCCGGCGGGCACGTGAATCAGGAACTGCAGCGGGACCGTTGGATCGCCGTGCCTTTCCGCGACCAGCCGGGCGTGCCGGTGGGAAGCGAGCGGAAGGACTTCACCTTCGCGGATCTGCTGAGTCGCCCGGGCCGCGAACCCGCGTTCGATGACCAGCATCCGTACGGCTACACGCTGGGGAACGGATGGGGCTCGGAGGCCTGGGCATGGTTGCACGGCTCAACAGCCCTGGGCGTTATCAAGTTTAACCAGCAAGCCATCGAATTCAGCGCGATCTCGCCGCTGAAGTCCGCATCCGGCGTGGCCCTGCGCTTCGGTGGGGCCGCAACCGTAGCGGGGAACCCGCTCGCGCTCGCCCGCATCCTGCCGGGCGCCTCGGTCGTGCTGGGTCTCACTCGCTACCAGGTTATCGAGGGCGGATATCGGGAGGTCTGCTACGCCTTCCGCGATCTTCTGGACCAACAAGGCGCGCGCTTCCCGGCCACCTACGACCCGCCCGTATTGTGGGACGAATTGTTCGACACCGACGAGTGGAACATGGGGACCCCCGGCCACCCCGCAGGCTACCGCATGACCCGGCCGCACACCTACACGCGGGAGATCATGTTCGGCGAGGCGGCCAAGGCGCGCGAATACCACTGCGACGCGCTGCTTTTCGATCCCGGCTGGGACACGGACTTCGGCACCCTGCTCTGGGGTGCGGACTGGCTGGGCGAGCGCGCCGATTTCATACGGGAACTGAAACAGCGGTACGGGATCGGGCTGGGACTCGAAGCCGTGTTCGCGACCTGGCTCAGCGTGGACCCGCACGGAGGCAAGGGGGTGTTGTCCTGGCCGCGCGCGGCCCTGCGCATGTCGGCCGACGGCAAGGTGATCGAGGGAAGACTGTGCATGGGCTCGCGGCAGTACCTCGAGGAAGCGCTGCGCCGCGTGCTGCCGCACTTCCGGGATGGCGTCCGCTGGATGATGGTGGACGGCAACTGGTATTCCGGCGAGTGTTACAACCCTGCGCATGGCCATCCGATTCCATACACCATCGAAGACCATTGGCGCGCGAACATCGAGTTAGTCGAGCGGATTCACCGCGAGTATCCGCAAGTTTATATTAGAGCTGCATGATCCGGTCACCTGGGCGCTTCAGCGGTACTCGCCAATCTACTACAAGTACCGCCCTCCGCTCTCGCACGACGAGAACTGGGCGTTCGAATTGATGTGGCATCCGCTGGAGGAGATCCGGAGCGGACGGGCGGCCGTGCTGTACAACTACAACCTCGCCTGCAACATCCCGCTCTACAGCACATTGAACCTCGGCGACGACAACCAGCACTGCCTCGCGCTGTGGTGGTTTGCCTCCACTTGCCGGCACCTGGGCATTGGCGGCACGCACCCGAACCCGCTGATCGCCATGGCGCAAAAGAGCGCCATGGCACAATATCGCAAGCTGAACCGGTACTTCAAGAGGGGCCGGTTCTACGGCTACGGAGAGAGCGTGCACGTGCACGTGCTGCCGGACGAAAATGCGTTTGTCGTTAACGTCTTCAATCTGTCCGCCGAGACACGCAAGATAAAAGCGGAGATCCCGCTCGCCGAGCTTGGTCTGGATGCCAATCGCTGGTATACAACTCACGGACTGATGAACGCCGATTCCAGGAAGGGAACTGTAAGCATAAGCCGCGAAATGGAGCCGTGGTCTGCCGGCGTGTTCGAGGTCCGTGCGGTGCCGTCGAAATGAACCAGTCCCTCGAAACATGAGAATGCCTCCCCTCACTCGCCGGGATTTCACCGGGCACAGACGTCTTCGCGAGGCGGTAACCGCTGCGGGCTTTTTCTCGACTGCCTGTTGGTTCGGAGTTTCCTTGCGCTGACATGGTCGAAGACCTCGCGCCGGCAACTGCCCACCCATCTTTCCGCGATGCCATTCTGCCAGGGCGCTCGGACACTCGTCCGTTTGGGCTTCAGACCGGCGGCTTTCAGGAAACGCGATGACGTCAGCATCGAATTTCGAGTCCCGGTCCAGAATCACGTAGCGGTACGGGCCAGCGTCGGGGAAGGTCTCACGCAGTTGTAGCACGACCCGCTGCGCAGTCGGAGGTCGCGCCACGTTTAACCGGCGGCCTGTTCCCTTTTGCGCTCATGCAGGCCGGGAGAGAATTGATGCGCGGCGAACCTTAAGCGCCCTCTCCCGCTCACACCAGGCCGTCGCGGGCAGTATCCTGGAATGGATGAACTGGAGCGCGACGGCTGCAATCTTGCTTTCTCTGGCGGTGGTGCTGGGGGCCTTCGGCGCGCACGCGTTGCGCGGCCGCCTGGATGCTTATGCCATGGGGGTCTGGGAGAAAGCGGTTTTCTATCACTTCGTACACGCCCTCGGGCTGTTGGTGGTTTCGACGTTCCCCAAGCTCGGCCTGCTTTCCCCAAACGCCGCTTCCTGGGTGTGCGCACTGTTACTTGCGGGCGTCGTGATCTTCAGCGGAAGCCTCTACGTGCTGGCGATTACCGGCGTCCGGATACTGGGCGCGGTCACGCCACTCGGCGGGCTTTCGTTCATCGCCGCCTGGCTGCTGCTGGCCTTCGCGCTGCTTCGAAACCGCGCTTCCTGAGCGCTAACCGCAGTTGCCAAAACAGCGGGGCCACCTCGATCATGGCGTCCAGCAGCCCCATCGGAGGGTCGCGTGAGATCCGGGCCAATGATGTACGTTCACCATGCGCGACAACAAGTGGGTGCGGCCGCTGGCTTACGTAACGGGCTTGGTGAATCAGCGCCTGCTCCCGCAGAATGAATACCTGATCGCCGGGAAGAGGGTCTTGTGGTCCATGTGCCCGCCTGTTTGATTCTAGAGGCTGGTGCCGCCCCCGCGGTTGCGAAACCTGCAGGCAAATGTCGGCTTCTGCTCGGCGGCGGTCAACCACGCGTCGTTGATCAATGGCTTCGTTTATAAAGCGGATGTGAGCCTGCCTGCGTCGCTGTTGCCCTGCGCGGAAGCTTACAGCGCTATTCAGGCTGAAAACCAGTTCTCCGTGACCTTGAGCTACCACGTCTGCCGGTGCAACCGCTGGTGGTGCCGGCTGGCGGCCCGATCATAAACTTCTCACCAGGCGAACCCATGCCGATGATCGTGTGGGTAAAACAGTGATCGGCTGGACACTCGGACGGATGGCTCCCGCCGCAGTGTTTACCATCCTGATCCCAGGTTGTGGAACGTCGGCAATTCGAAAGCCCAGTCTGTAAGAGGCTTATCAGACATCCGTCCCCACGCGGCTCGGAGAATAGTCTCTACTGGGCGTCCAGTATGGATGGGCGCGCTACTTTTTCGCGGACGTCATTGGGTCTCAGAGCAATTGAAGTGGTGGTTCGGCCAGGTGATCACTACCGCCGCCACGGTCTTTTTGTTTTCACGCTCCATTGTGCTCTACTATCGGGCGAGAGCTCTCCATGCGCCATTGCCCGAATTCACCCATCACTCGCCGGAACCTGTTGCGCCTGGGCGCCGGGGTAATGGCGCCCGCCTTGGCAACGCCCACACCGGCGCCTTCCCTCCCCGATGAGCTGATTACCGAAGCCTACCGGAAAGCCGCTACTCAGAACGTTCTGGCGGCGGTCAACCCGAAGGTGTTCCCGGGCTACTTCTCGGTGTGCGCCGACGGCCGCGATTTCGGCTACGGCAACACCTATCCGTCGCTCGACGGCCACCAGATGACGGACGCTCTCTTGTGGCTCGGCCAGGTGGACGTTGCCAAACTCAACTTCGATTACGTGCGCTCGTTTCAGCGCGAGGACGGCTCGCTCCCCATCGCCATTCTGCCCTCGCTGGCGGGCAAGAAGATCGGCCCCGCCGGCTACCAGTCGCAAGTCGCGCCCAACGGCGGCTTGTACACACACTGGGTGCCGGGCAACCCGCTGGCCGCGCTGGCCGGTCCCACTTACATCCAGAACGCCGACGCGATTTTCCGCCGCACGCTGGATGTGCGCTGGCTTGGCTCGCAAATCGAATCGGTGAATCGGGCTGCCAGATTTTCTCGCATCGCTTACCGGCAAGGACGGCGCCGTCCGCGGCGGCGGCTATTATGTGGAACGGCCCACGCGGTTGGATTGTGATGGCGTTTCTCAACCGCACGCCGTGGACGCGTTCCGCCGCGCGGCCGCGCTCAACCAGGTTGTGGGCGACGCGAACCGCGCCGCGCAATACGAGGCCCTCGCCGAGCGCATTCGCCGCTACTTCATTACGCGTTTTTGGATGAAAGACCGCTTCGCTGAGTACCGGCATCCGGAGCGCGGCTTCATTCACAATCACGGCTTCACGGATACAGACTGGTGCGCGCTGGCATTCGGCCTGGCGACGCCGCATCAACAGAGCCGTGCTCTGGCCGAAACTGAAAGACGAAGCGCGCTTCTACTACGGAGGCATGCCGGCGGGTATTGCCACCGAGCCCGATAAGTACGAGGCCTGGGAATTCTCGCATCCCGACCGCATGGATCTGGCCGCCATGGGGCGCGTCTGGTATCTGGAGTGCCAGGCGAGAGCGCGCCTGGGCGACGCGCGCGGGCTCATCGAATCCATTCATCGCGTGGCCCAGGTGGGCCGCGACGGCGGTTGGTACTGGCGCGAGCGCTACAACGCCAAGGGCGGTTACGGCGCCCGGAAGTATTGCGAGTATCCGGCGAACCTGATCCGCATCGTGGAGCGTTTCCTGCTGGGTGTCGAGTTGCGGCTGGATGGCGCCGTCACGCTCGCGCCCACGGTGCCTGCTGAGTTCTGGGAGCGCGGCTTCGGACAGTCTCTCCGCTGGCGCGAGCACGTGCTGAATTACCGCATGCATCGCGAAGGCGTCTCGGGCACCTATTCAGGTAGCGCGCCGCAACTGCTCCAGGTGCGCCTGGCGCGCGGCGAAGTGAAGCGCATCAAGCTGCCGCCGGCCTCCACCGACCGGCCGCACCGTTTCGAGACCCGATAGATAGTGCGGGTCCGGCCGCGCCGCGCCGCCACCGTGGCGGCTACTTCCGCCGGACACCGGCCAGCCGGGCTTCCTCCTCCGCAGTCAATTTCACCTCCAGCGGGCGGTCCGTCGCGGTTTCCCCCTGGCGGAGCTGGCGCCGGTTTCGTTCGCCCTCGACCCGTACGCCGCAGTTCACCAGGCTTACATCTCTCGCATTCGCGAATTTCACGAGTCCTGGCGCTGACTCGAAACCAACCCCTGTGATGCCGGTCAAAGTAACATCCTCGAGGTCGTCGCCGGCGAGGAACGCGCGAGCATCCGGATTCGCGGTCGCGATGCGGCACTGGCTCATTCGTACGCCACGGACGTGCCGCAGGTAGATGCCCGAGGCTGGCAACTCGCCTTCAAAGTGGATAGCTTCCGGATACAACTTCTCTTCGTCGAGCAACTCAGGAATATTCATTCGCCCGGCCTGTTCCCGAGTGCCGCCTCCCGGCATGGTCAGATTGAAATCCGACAAGCTCACATCTTCGATCGGGTGGCCCGGTAAACCCACGAAGGCGACGCATGGCTGGTCGAAGCCCCTTGCCGGTTGGGTTCTGGGGTACCACGGCGCGTATGTTGCTGACGTGCAGGTCCCGCAACTTGCCAACCGCCGGGCGGCCAGGGGGAGCGTGCTTGCTCATGGTGAACGCGTTGAGAGTTACGAAAAAGGGGCGCAGCACATCCTCCATCACAATATTCGAGAACACCATCCTCTCGATCACGGCCCCCTCGCAGGATTGGATTTTGAAGCCGTCCCGGCAGTCGCGAAACACGCAATTACTCACGGCAATGTTGCGCATGTCCGCAAAAGACTCCGGCCCCAGCCGGACCGCCGCCCAACTCGAGCTGATCACGCAGTTGGTGATCACGAAGTCCCGGTTGGGCTTATTCGGCTGAAACGTTTTCAACCCAATCGCGTCGTCCCCGGTGACCAGATCGCAGTTGGAGATCCGGACCCGTTCACAGCCGTCGAAATCGAGGCCATCGCCGTTCCCGGTTTCGCGGCTACGGACGCGCACTGCGTCGATAAGCAAGTCGCGGCATCCGACGAAGAACGTGGTAAACGACGCGGGATTGGTCAGGGTGATGTCCGTGATGCGAACGTTGACGCAATCGCGCAGGCGCACCAACATAGGACGCCGGCGTTCCGGATCGCCGGGATTGGGGAACGTAGGCGCACGTCCGGACCTTTGAGCGCCATCAATGGTTCCTTGCCCTTCGATGGCGATATTTTCGGCCTGTTCGGCGTAGATCAGGGACCCCGTTAATTCGCGACCCCAGGTGAATCGGGGATGCCAGTCGCAGACCCCGGCATCCTTCGGGTAATCCGCTGAGCTAGGGCTCCCCACCAGTCGCGCTCCAGCCTCAATCCGCAACCTGACGTGGCTCTTCAGCCGAATGGTGCCGGTGAGGAAGGTCCCGCGCGGCACCACCACCCGGCCTCCGCCGGCGGCGTGGCAGGCATCGATGGCCGCCTGAAGCGCTTTGGTGCTGAGCGATCTTGCCGTCCGTGGCGGCGCCGTAATCGAGCACGTTGAATTCGGCTTTGCCGGAACCTTGGCCCGGGACCTGCGCGGCAGCGGCGGAACCGAGCAAGGGGACCGGCGCGCAATTGAGGAAGTGCCGACGTTTCATGAAAGCTATCCTCCGTTGGAGTGGGACGGGCGGGACGCAACGCGGCGCCTCGCGTCCCGTCTTCATTTTCTACAATCGATCAGTAGAGCGGGCTGTTCTTGGTGGTGCCCGTCGCGGACTTGCCCAGCGGATCGAGAAACGCTTTGGCGCCGGCGGTCATGAAGCCCAGATCGGTTTTCGCCTGGAAGAAACGGAAGCCCTGTTCCATGTACGTTGCGAGGTCCGCGAGTGTGGCTGCGGGACGGCCCAGGAACTTGCCGTGCTCCTTGGCCGCGGCCACAATGCGCGCAATGGCTTCCCGATGCTTGGGATGGTCCTGCTCACCGCGCAGGCCCAGCGAGAACGAAAGATCGCTGGTGCCGATGAACAGCACGTCGATGCCGGGCGTGGCGGCGATTTCCTCGATGTTCTCCACCGCGCGCGCCTCTTCGATGACGGTGATCACCATCACGTTGCGGTCGGCGAAATCGTAATAGCCTTCCGGCGCCGGCCAACGCAGCGTGGCCAGGCCCGCGCCCGAACCGCGCCGCCCGAGCGGCGGATACTTGCAGGCGTTGGCGGCCTGCCGCGCCAGTTCCGGCGTGCTGGTGAAGGGAAAGATCACTCCCAGCACACCCGAGTCGAGCACGCGCTTGGCCGTCCACAGTTCGTTCACCGGCACGCGCGCGAAGGGCACGCCGGGAAGGCCGCGCGTCGCCAGCACCATGTTGCGCAACGTTTCCAGCGTGATGGGCGAGTGCTCCATCTCGATCCAGAGAAAGTCGAAGCCCATCCCAGCCGCCTGCGCCGCCACCTCGGCGCTCGCCAGCGACAGCGTGATGCCCACCACCGGCTCGCCTTCTTCCAGGCGCGCGCGAACCGGGTTCCGCCACACTTCGTGATCGCTCATGGCCCTCTACTCCACTTTGTCCCAACGGAATTTGTCGATCGAGAAATCCGCGCCGCGCACGTACTCCATCAACTTGCGCTCGCTCGTACGGACCTGCTCCACGGCCGCGGCCATACCTTGGCGCGCGGCGTCGGGAATGAGCAGCAGTCCGTTTTCGTCGCCGTGCAGCACGTCGCCGGGTTGCACCACCAGGCCGCAAATCTGCACCGGCACGCTGGGCTTCGCGATGCGGAAAAAGGCGTGGCTCGCGACGGCGCCACGCGCGAAATAGCGGAAACCCATGGCGCGGACTTCGGGAATGTCGCGCACGCCGCAGTCGCTCACCAGGCCCACCGCGCCCAACCGCGTGAAGAACGTCGCCATCACCTCGCCGCAGTGTGCGGCGTAGTCGGGATGACCGCCGATCTCCTGCAGCACCACCACGGCGGGCTTGGGCGAAGCATCCACGGCGCGGTAGAGCTCCGTGAAGAGTCCGCGGTCGAGCTTGCCCATGTTCGTCATGGTTTCCACCTGCGCCGTCACGGCGTAGCCGCACATACGGCCCAACTCGGGGAACAGGCAGCGCACCTCGAGCGGCGTGAAACCTTGGTTGTGCGGGCGCAACTTCAGAAGTTCGATGGCGTTCGAGAGCGTGGGCGTGTCTACGCTCATCAGATACTCGATCCATGGATCGGGTGCGATGGGGTGCGTGCTCATGCAACTATCTTCCTGCACCTGGTCGCGGCGTTCAAGTCAAATCCCGCCAGCGAAAGGTGACAGTCGCGCTGGAGTGGTTCATCCTGGTAACTGCTCCCATGTCCATGAAGACGAAAACGCCGCGCGGCACCGGCGCTCAGCGCACGTTGAAAACCCTGGATCGCGTCCTGTCAAAGGCCGGCGTGGGTTCCCGCACCGAGGCGCGCAGTTGGATCGGTTCGGGGCGCGTGCGCGTCAACGGCCGTCTGATTCAGACCCCCGACCATTGGGTGGATCTCGAACGGGACAAAGTCACGCTCGACGGCAAGCCCGTGCTCTCCGCAACGCGCCTCTACCTGCTGCTCTACAAACCGAAAGGCCACATCACCACCTATAAAGACCCCGAGGGGCGCCCCACCGTATACGACCTGCTCAAGGATCTCGACGAATACGTCTTCCCGGTGGGACGCCTGGATCAGGACTCGAGCGGTCTGCTGCTTCTGACCAACGACGCGCAATTCGCCGAGCGGCTCACGAATCCGGAATACAAGGTCCCCAAAACCTATTTAGTAAAAGCCGCCACGCGCCTCTCCGACGAACAACTCGAGCGGCTTCGCCGAGGCGTCGTGCTGAAGGACGGACCCACCCGGCCGGCCGGGGTCCTGCGCGTGCGCGACAGCGCGAACCGCACGTTCTTCGAGATCACCATCACCGAGGGACGCAACCGCCAGGTGCGCCGCATGGTGGAGGCCATCGACAGCAAAGTGCTGAAGCTGGTGCGTGTCTCCATCGGCCCGCTCTCCATCGGCGATCTCGCCATCAGCCACTACCGCGCCTTGACCCAAGCCGAAGTGAAACAACTCTCCGGGAGCAGCGAAAAATGAAAGTCGCTGATGTGATTTTCGGTTTGATCGTGACGGGGGCCGCGGCCGCGGCCCAGCCGCGCGTCATCGTCTCCGACCCGGTTCTGGTGGCCGCCGGCCCGGTGGAAGTGCGCCGCTGGGGTTACTACCAGTTCCCCGCGATCGTGCGCTGGGACGACGGCCGCATCGCCGTTCATTTTCACGTCGCGCCGGACGCGGCCGAAAGCTACGGCCTCGAATCGAAGGTCCCCAACCGCGCCCTTTCGAGCGACCGGGGACGCACCTGGACGCTGGACGTCACATCCAAAGGCATCTACGGCCTGCGTCTCGGAAACCAGGATCGCCTGGAACTCAGGACGCCCCGGCCGTTTCCGCTGGCCGCGCTGCAACTGCCCGCCTCGCTCGGCCAGCGCACCGACCAATGGAAGAACACCTACACTTACTACCGTCTGCGCGAACTGCCGGACGTATTGCAGGGCGTCTGGTTTGCGCGCCTGGTCAAGGGCACGCTCGATTGGAAGATGGAACGCGCCACACTGGAGGACCCCCAGGCTTTGCGCTACTCCATTCGCGAGATCTTCCCCATCGTGGTGTTCGGCCAGGTGCGCCGCCTGCCCGATCGTTCGCTGCTGCTTTGCATGTATCCGGGGCTGCTGGAGGGCCAGAAGCGGTTCTACTCGAACGTCTTCTTTTATCGCTCCACCGATGAAGGCCGCCATTGGCATGTACAAGGCCGCATTCCCTTCCAGCCGGACGAGACAGCCGACCCGACGGGTTTCGAGCGCGACGGATTCACCGAGCCCACCTTCGAGATCCTCCAAGACCGTTCGCTGGTGTGCGTCATGCGCAGCGAAGGGCCCCTGTACCTGAGCCGGTCGCGCGATCTGGGCAAGACCTGGAGCAAGGGTGAAATCATCGCGCCCAACGGCGTCTATCCGCGGCTGCTGCGGTTGGCGAACGGCGTTCTCGTGCTCAGCTCGGGGCGGCCCGGCGCCGAGGTGCGGCTGTGTTACGACAAACGGGCACGCAACTGGAGCGCCCCGTACCGCCTGGTGCCGCTCACCTCACCGAACGTGGCGGCGGATAGTTGTGGCTACACCGATTTGGTGGCGCTCGACAGGAACAGCTTCCTGGTGGTCTACTCCTGGTTCAAATCGCCCGCACCCAGCGGCCAAACGCGCAAAGCCATTATGGTGCGCAGAATCACGGTGCGGCCGTAGCCTCGCGCTGCTCCACGTTGTAGACCAGCGCCATGGCGGCCAGGAACAGAAACAGAATCTCGCTGTCGCCCAGGTTCAGTTCGAAACATCCGCTCACCAGCGTCGCCACAATCACCGCCACGCCGCCATGCAGCAGGAAGCGCGCGTCGCTTGCGCCCGGCGGCAATCTGCGCAAGCGGCGCAGAAAGTCGAAAAGCATCTTCCCCAACATCCACAGGAGGGCCAGCATCGCCGGCACGCCGCGCTCGGCCGCGTAGTGTATGTAAATGTTGTGCAGGTGTCCGTAATAGCCGGGGGGCAGCGGGCGCGCGATATCGCCCGGAACGTAGCGCTGGAATTCCAGTCCTACGTGTTCCGGTCCGACGCCGAACCAGGGGTGCGCCTTGATCATCTCCCACCCGGTGCGCCAGCACACGATGCGGTGTTGGTTCGAGTCGATGTTCTTCTGAGGATGCAGCAGGCTTACGGCGCGGGTCCGTATGGAGGCGGGCGACACCAGGATGCCGGCCGCAATCAGTACTGGCACCGCCAGCATCAGCCAACGCTTCCAGGACCAGATCAAGTACAACCCCGCCACCACCGTGGCAATCCACATGCTCCGCGTGAACGCCAGGAGCAGGGATGCGGCGATCAGCGTGGCGCACGCCAGCCACACCCACCTGAGGCGTCGCGCGGCCGGCGAGAAGAACAGAAACGCCGCCACGAATAAAAGCGCTATCATCATCTCGCCGCTGAGCGTCATCCAGTGGCTCATGAAGCCGGTGATGCGTTCGGGAACGTAGTAATCGTAGAAGTTCACTCCCGCCTTTTGCGCCTGCTCAAATTTCCGCCAGAATTGCAGCAGAGAGAGCGTGGCCGAAAGCGCCGCCAGGCCGACCCACACGAGCACCACGCCGCGTATGGCGCGCGGGTTGCGAACCAGGCTGGCCACCGTGAGCAGAATCAGATACACGAAGAACTTGCGGATTTGCGGGCGGCCGGCGGCCGGATTCGCGGAGAGCGCCAGTGAGATCACCGTGAGCGCCGCGAACAACGCCAGCGGCAGCTTGATCGGCGGGAAACGCAGCTTCGCCCCGGAAACCAGCAGCGCGATCACCGAAAGCGCCAGCAGAGTCTGGCACACGGCAATCGAAACGAACACCGCGGCGGCCGATCCGCAAGTGAGATAGAAGGCGATGCTCTCCACCCGCTCCTGCCATGCCGCGTTTTCGCTCATGAGCCTCAAATGCCCTTTTGAGTATGCCAGAATGGCGGACAGGGCGACCACTAATCATGGAGATCTACTTGCAGCGGCACGGCATCGCGGAGGGGGAGCGCGCGGGATTGCGCGACGCCGACCGCGCCCTCACCGAAGCAGGCATCGCGCGCCTGAAGGCCATCCTGAAGATGGCGCGCGCGGCCGGCGTCGCGCCCTCGCTCATCCTCACCAGCCCTTACCGCCGCGCGGCGCAAACGGCGGAACTCGCGGCTGAGATTTTGGGCTGCGAAAGCGGAATGCTACGTTCGAAAGCTCTCACGCCCATGGCCGACCCGCGCGACGCCTGGGAAGAGATACGCCTGCACAAGGATTCGCCGCGCCTCTACCTGGCGGGACACGAACCGCTTTTCGGCCGCCTGGCCGCGTTTCTGCTGGGCGCGCCGTCGATGCAGGTGGACTTCAAGAAGGGCGCCATCGCACGCATCGATGTCGACAGTTTCGGCGCACAGCCCCAGGGCGTGCTGAAGTGGATGCTGGTGGCGAAACTGGCTACGGCAGTTCCTTGATGAGGATGTTGCGGAACTCAACGTTGGTGTCGTGGCCCAGAAATCCGATGTAGCCTTGGGGGCGAGCGATGCCGGGATGCGCGGCCAGCACCTTCGGATCTTTCACCGTATCCAGATCACCGTCCACCACCGTGCGGCCGTTCACCTTCACTTGCACGCGGCGCCCTTCCGCCCGGATCTCCATCTTGTTCCACTTCCACGGCGGCTTGGGCGTGCCGCCGTGGGCCGCGAACACGCCGTACACCGAGCCGTTGTATTGATAGTCGTGCAGCTTGCCTTTGTAACGCGGCGAATCGTCGTCCAGAATCTGTATCTCCATCCCCACTTGCGAGATGCGCCCCTGGAGCGGCGCTCTTATCCCCACGCCGTTGTTGCCTCCCGGTTCCATGCGATATTCCAGGCGTAGCACGAAGTCCGCGAACTCCTTGCGGCTATAGAACATGTTTCCGCCGCCGTGTTTCGGGCAAACGATCTTGCCGTCCTGGACGACGTAGCCGGGACCTTTCTGGTTAACGATGGTCCAGCCCTCCAGCGTCTTGCCGTCGAACAGCCGGACAAAGCCATCTCCCGCCGCGAGCGGGGCCAGCATGGCCAGCAGAAGTGTACCAGTGCGGAGTCCAGTCACGTGACCACTATAACGGAAAGCGCCGGACCGCGATATGCTTGTTTACTAGCCATGTTCCGAACAGATCGTCGTGGTTTTCTCTCCGCCCTGGCCGCCGCCTCCGCGGCGCCCGCCGCCGGTTTGGCCGCTTCTCCGGGCGAAACAGATCTCAAACTGGGTGTAGCCACCTACTCGCTGCGCGAGTTCTCCCGCGGGCTCGCCATCAAGATGATGCGTGAGATGAAGATCTCCTACGTGAGCATCAAGGATTTTCATCTGCGCTATTCCAGCACGCCGGCGGAAATCGCCAAGGCGGTCGCCGAGTTTCAGTCCGCCGGCCTCACCATCCTCTCGGGTGGTGTCATCTACATGCAGAAAGACGACGAAGCCGAACTGCGCCGCATGTTCGAATACGCGCGCCTGGCGAAGATGCCCATGATGATCATCGCGCCCACGAAAGAGAGCCTGCCGAGGATCGAAAAGCTGGTGCGCGAGTTCGACATCAAGGTGGCCATTCACAACCATGGTCCCGAAGACAAACACATTCCCGGGTCCAAGGACGCGCTGGCCCTGGTAAAGAACATGGATCCGCGCGTGGGCCTGTGCATCGACGTCGGACACGAAGCTCGCACCGGAGCCGACGTCCCGGCCTCCATCGCCCAGGCCGGGGGCCGGCTCTTCGACGTGCACATCAAGGACATCGTGGAGGCCGCGGGCAAGAATCGTGGCGCCGTCGTGGGCGAAGGCGTGCTCCCCATCGCGGCCATCCTCAAACAGCTAGTCAAGATGAAGTACCAGGGCGGCGTCATGCTCGAGTACGAAATCGACGGCGACAATCCGCTGCCCGGCATGCAACGCTCGTTCTCTTACATGCGCGGAGTGCTGGCCGGGTTGAAGGCCAGGTGAAGGCCGGCGGCTTATGCGGACCTCGGTTGAATTCCAGGCAATGACGGCGCTGGTCACCGGCGCTTCCAGCGGCATCGGCGCGGAGACCGCCGTGGCCTTCGGCGCGCGCGGCGCTTACGTGCTGGTTCACTACAACGCGAGCCGCCCGGGAGCCGAAGACACGCTCCGCCGCCTGCGCGAGGCCGGCGGCGATGGCGAGTTGCTTCCGGCGGACCTGTCTACCGAACCGGGCATCCAGGATCTGGTCACGCAATTGAAATCCTCGGCCCGGCCCGTGGACATTTTGATCAACAACGCCGGATCGCTGGTGGCGCGCAGCAAGTTCCTGGACCTCACACCCGAGCTTTGGAATCGCGTCATCACACTCAACTGGACCAGCGCCATGCGCGTCGCGCAGGCCGTGCTTCCCGGCATGATCGAGCGTCGGCGCGGATACATCGTGAACCTGTCTTCCATCGCCGCGCGCAACGGCGGCGGCATCGGCGCTATCGCCTACGCTTCCTCCAAGGCGGCCGTCTCCTGCATGACCAAGGGCATGGCCAAGGAGTTCGCGCCGCACGGCATCCGCGTGAACGCGGTTTCGCCCGGCACCATCGACAACAACTTCCACCGCAAGTTCTCGAATCAGAAGATGCTCGATGCGGTGGTGGCCGCGACGCCGCTCGGCCGGTTGGGCGAATCCGCCGAATGCGCCGAGGTGATCGTGTTCCTGTGCTCCGAGCGATCCAGCTTCATTCAAGGACAGGTCATCGAAGTCAACGGCGGCATGTTGATGGTATAGCGCCCGCGCGGGGTTTACAATAACCAGACATGAGGACCTTGGCCCTTGTCTGCGCGTCCCTGCTGCCGCTGACGGTGCTCGCCGCGGCGGCCAGCGAAGAATTCCCGACCTCGGACGGGGTGGTGAAAATCACGCCCGTGCGTCATGCCAGCCTCACCATCGAAGGCGGCCGGATGGTGATTCAAGTAGACCCGTGGGGCGTTTCGAACTACGCTTCGGCGCCCGCCGCCGATCTCATCCTCATCACGCACCAGCACGGCGATCATCTTGACCCGGAAGCCATCGCCAAGCTCCGCAAGCCGTCCACCATCGTGGCCGGGCCCGCCACCGTCCGCGAGAAACTTCCCGGCGCGGTCCTGCTCTCGAGCGGCGACACCAAGAGCTTCGGCAAGTGGACGGTCGCGGCTATCCCGGCTTACAACATCAAGCGCATGCGCCCCGACGGCCAACCGTTTCATCCGCGGGGAGAAGGCTATGGCTACGTGCTCACCTTCGGCGGCAAGCGTTTCTACATCTCCGGAGACACCGAGGGCACCAGCGAAATGCGCGCGCTCAAGAACATCGACGTCGCCTTCGTCTGCATGAATCTGCCGTACACCATGACGCCGGAGGAGGCCGCCGACGCCGTGCGCGCCTTCAAACCGAAGGTCGTCTATCCCTACCACTCGCGCAATTCGGATCTCGTTGTCTTTGAAAAGGCACTGGCCGGGTCGGGCGTCGAAGTACGCATCCGGAACTGGTACTGATGCGGTCGCGGCGTCAGTAGCCGCCGAACTCCATGGCGGCCCGCGCCATGGCCTCGACGTTCTCCGGCGGCGTGTCGCGGCCCAGCGCGCACCCGCTGCTGAGGATGAACCCGCCGCCCTGCTTGGCCTTCCGGATGGCCTCTCGCGCCGCTTCGAAAACCTGTTGCGGCGCATCGTGGACCAGAGCGGTGGTGTGCAGATTGCCCTTGATCGACATGCGATCACCGAGGCGCGCCTTGGCCTCCGCCAGATCCACCTGCCAATCGGCCTCGAAACAATCGCAGCCACTCCGCGCCATGCTCTCGAGCATGCGTGTGGCCTTGCCGCAGATGTGCAGGACGGCCGGCACGCCCAGTTCCCGCAAGCGAGCGGCGACTCGTTGCTCATACGGCAAAACAAATTCTTCGTACTGCCGCGGTGAAATCAGGCTCGACGACGCCACGCCCTCGCCGATCCACACGCTGGGCGCGCCGAGTTCGGCCATCTCCCCGGCCCAGGCAAGCGTCAGGGGCATGCGCTTCTCGATGGCGCTCTGGAGCGCCTCGGGTTCCTCGTGCATGGCCAGGAGAACGCGCTCGACCCCCATCAGAAACGCGATCTGCGAGAACGCCCCCGTCAGCCCGGCCGAGATGTCGTAGTCGCGCAGCACTTCGGCGGGGATGGCCCGCAGCGTTTCCACGATGTGTGGCCGCAGCACATCCAGCGTACTGATCCGTGGATCGTCGAACGCCTGAATGGCGTGCGAGACGGGCGTGCCGATGTCGTTCACCGGGATCTGCCACTCGGCCCCGTCCGTAGTCGTCACGAAGTAATCCGACGCGGTCGCGGTTTGCCGCGTCGATCACCTTCGCCGTAAGACCGATGTTGATGGAAACGCCGTCGATGCCCGGATGACGTTCCAGCGCACGCACCAATGCCCGCGCGTGCACCCGCGGGTCCAGAAAACATTCCGACACCGGCACACCATAACAAGCCGCGGCGTAGGAGGTGTCGATCAACGGCACCACCGGAACGCGATCGGGTTCCCGCCCGCGCATGGCGAGTTCGGCGCGCTGGCGAGACGTCATAGTGCTGGGCCGTCTCGAGCGGCCCGTACCATGGCGTGAATGTTTTCCGGCGGCGTGTCGCGCGGCACCTCGCAGCCGGAACTCAGGATGAACCCGCCCGGCCCGGCGCTGCGGATCAGTTCGCGACTCTGGCGGTAGACCAGCTCCGGCGTCCCCTGCAGCAGCACGCCCGAGGGGTCGATGTTGCCTTCCAGGCACACCTCGGTTCCGACCATCCGCTTCATCTCGCCGAAGTCGTTCTGGAAATCCAGTTCCAGCGCATCCGCCCCCGTCGCCGCCATGTAGTCCACAATGTGCGTGGTCTTTCCGCAGATGTGCAGGAAGACGGGCACATCCAGTTCCGCGTGCAGTCTGCGAACCACTTCCTTCAGCGCCGGGAATGCGAACTTGATGAAATCCTCGCGGCTCACCAAACCCGCCACCGCATCACCGAAAGTGACCGCGTGGGCGCCCGCGCGCCCCACCGCGAGTCCCAGGTGAGACACCATCTCGACGGTAATCTCCAGCAGGTCGAAGACAAACTGCTCCTGGTCGACCGTGTCCATCATGAGCGCTTCGATGCCGCGCACGGCGCTCGCGAGCGAGAACGGTCCTTGATCGAAATTCGTTTTGATGAAGCACGCATCGCCCAGCATCGCTCGCGCACATCGCGTGGCCTCGGGCAGCAGTCCCATGCGCGCGGCGACTTTGGCTTCCGCCAGGGGAGGCAGCAGCGCGAGATCCCGTTTCTGCCGCGAGCGGCCGCTCCAACCCCACCGGCGGCATGTCGTCATGGAAGCGCACGGGAACACCCAGCGCCTGCGGCAGAATCCAGTTGTCGGTGGTGACGTGGATGCCGTCGTAGCCGTAGCGCCGCCAGGCCTCGGCCTGCACGGAGGCGATCAAATCCGGACGTTGGTTGTATTCGCTGAACCGGACGCCGGCCTGCTGGACGGCGTGACTGATGATGAGCGGCACCACGGGCACGCGGTCCGGCACCTGGCGCCGGACCGCGCACTGGCAGCGTTCAAGACAGGTCATTTCACTTTTCCGGAAACATGATGGGCAGCAGCGCGTCCAGGTGCTTGCCGATCTTACTCTGCGCCGTGAGACCCCATAATGACGTCTTCTGATACCGCATGCCCAGAACGCCCGCGATCCAGGCTTGCGTCCAGCCGCTTTCGGTGGACCACGCACCCCAGCCGGCGTCCGCGTTGCTCGCCCAGTATTCCCAGCGCTTGAATTCGAAAGCGCGGTACCACCAGCCGTCCAACTCGGGGTGCGCTTCCGAGCGCACCTGGATGCGGCAGAAGAACTCAGCCATTTTGTTCGACGCATCCACGTAGAGCGGATCGCCGGTGGCGGCCGCGGCTTCGTGCAGGCCGATGAACGCGAAGTTGGACGTGTAGAGCATGTCGGCGAGCGGGTCGCCGTTCTGCTGCATCAGGGTGGCCTCTTTCTTCCCGTATTCCTCATTCGAGCGAGGCGGACCGTAAGCGCCCTTCCCGGGAGGTCCGAGTTCCTCGCGGATGGCGCCGCTCTCGTCCTGGAAACGGAGCATCTCGCTGGCCATCTTCCGCAGCCACTCGCGGTGCTCCGGCGTGTCCTGAACTCTCACCAGCCACGCCAGCGGCAGCAGCATTCTGGCGCGCTCCTGTTGGATGCCGTTGGTCCAGCGCCATTGGTCCGGATACGCCGCCATGGTCATCCGGATGGCGTTCACCGTGCGGTCCAGGAACGGTTTGTACCCGGTCTTGTTATACGCCCACAGATTGCAGGCCCACAAATAGGCTTCGTAGTGCGGCGCGTAGTTGACGCGCTCGCCATTCCAATAGTGTCTCCACCCGTTCTTCTCGAGAGGCTTCTGATCGATGCGGTTGCCGCGGAAGCCGAGTTTGCCGGTGGTGCGCAGGTTCGCCAGCAGGCACCGCATCAAGCTTTCGTCCCATCGATCGGATTTCAGCAGGCCGGCGGTGCCCATCGTCCCCAACATGCTGCGTGCGTTGTCGTCGCCGTAGTAAACGCCTTCCGAACCCGGATAGCTCCAACCGACCAGACCGTAGGCCGGGTTGTTCACGTCGGCTCGAGGTCCCCGCGCCAGCACGGAGTGAATGTAAATGTAGTCGTTCAGATTTGAAGCGATGTTGGCCGCGTCCATTCGCCCATCCACGACGCTCCACAGTGCCAGCGGGAAGGAAGTCTCACCGATGCAGTCGTTGCGCAACGTCCATCGAACGGGCTGGGAGCCGTCGGGGAAAATGCTGCTCGAAAAGCCCTCCAGCACGCCATCTTTGCCGTCGCCCAGCGGCCAGTCGGCCTTGGGCGAAGCCGCCACGCTGTCGTCCTTCATGCCCGCGCGCGCCACCATATCTTTCCATGACGGATGCACGAACAACCGCGCGTTTCCATACGCCGCCACTCCGCGCCGGAACGCCGCGGCTTCCGCCTCTTTGGGCAGGGGCTCGGTCGCGGTGAAGGTTGGCCGCACCGTGGGCGTCCACTGGAGTGGCGGGGCGGGGCGGGGCGCGCAAAGCCATCCGAGGATCCTCTTCCAGATGGGCGCCCACGGTGCGTTGGGCGCGTAGCGCGCCGTAACAAACTGGCTCAGCTTGGTGGTGGCCACCAGGACGCCGTCGCGCTCGAACAGGATCGGATAGACGTCCTTCCCGGGCAGCCCGTACACCGCCGTGTCGAAGCCGGCGACACGCGCTATGACGATGTCGGCGTTGGCCGCCTCCACCGGCACGTAGCGCACCTTATGCAGTCCCAGGATGCGAAGCTTCGCGAGGGTGGGGCCGAAGGCGTCCGAAGCCACCACGCCACGTTCCCAGTGCACTTCCCGTGGTGCGGCCAGGCTCAACCCAGCCAGCACCGCGGGGTATTCGACGTACAATCGCAGCTTCTTTTGGGCCGCTTTTTCAAACAGGGCCGCGGTCACCGGCGTGGTGCGCTCCGGGTACTCGTCGGCGAGAATCAGAACGCCCGCGCCGCGCGGTGCCTTCGCCACAGCTTCATCCGGAGAATCGTAGCGTGCATAGCGCGCGCCGTTCGCCGTAAGCGGCCCGGTACAGATCGTTGCCGCTCGCGCAACGAAACACTAATGGGAGCGGCCTGGCTGCCGCAAGAAGCGGCAGCCAGGCGAGAATGATCAGAGCGACAATTTTCAACATGCCATGGGCCTCCTCAGAATTCGCAGCCGCAACCCGAATTGAATGTTGCGAGGGTCGGTCGCTGAACTGATGCGGCCCACTGTGGCGGGCACGCTGATGTTCGATGCCGGATTGCCGAAGTTCGCGTGATTCAGAATATTGAAGAACTCGGCCCGGAATTGCAGGGTCAGCCTTTCGGTGAGCTTGGTGCTCTTGAACACCGACGCGTCCCAATATATACCGGCCCGGCCCAAACAGCATGTTGCGAGCCGAGTTGCCGTACAGGAATGGCCTGCGGAACCGCGAACGCCGCCGGGTTGAACCACTGCGTCAGGGACGGATTGGAGACTGACGGGTTGCCGACGATGTCCGCGCGGCTGCTCGGCCAGCCCAGGGTTGTGCTCGTGAAAGTAACCGAGTAAGGGTCGCCCGTCATCAGGTAGGAAATTCCCGCCAGTTGCCATCCGCCGATCAACTTCTCAGCCGTTCCCGGCAACGACGATAGGAATCGCTGACCCTTGCCGAACGGCAGATCGTAAACGTAATTGATGGACGCATGGTGCCGCTTCAGAAAGTCCAGGTTGCCCCGGTCCAGCCGTACGTTGCGGTAGTCCATGGGCAGGGCGCCATAGACATGCGGACCGAGCGCCCGCGTCCACATGTACTCGACGCCGAACGCCAGGCCGGAGCTGAAGCGTCGCGTGGCTCCCAACTGAAGCTGATGCGTGGCCGTGGTCGCGGTCCGACGTTGCCCATGGTGATGGCGCCCCATGATCTGGACCGGCCGCCGCGCCTGGAGCGGCCCCGCGGCCGGGTACGGCGGATCGTTGACCGGGAACGACGTGGGCAGGTGGAGACCGATGTTGCCCAGGTAGGTGGCCCGGACCGCAGTGTTCTTCAGGACCTCTTGTTCCAGGGTCAGGTTCCATTGCTGCGAGTAGGGCGTCTTGAAAGTTCTTCGATCGCGGCGCTGAAACTGGGATTTGCCGGGATGTTTCCACTGCCCGGAAATGGGGCGACCCAGGTCAGCGAGGGGACCGGGCCAGGCTGGGGCTCGAAGCTCTCACTCACCAGGAACGGCGGGTTCAGCATGACCGAATACCCCCAACTGTTGGCGGAAGCAGGGTTGTAGAACAAGCCGTAGCTGCCTCTCACGACGAAGCGCGAGGTCCCCAAGGGACGGTAGGCGAAACCGATGCGCGGGGCGAAGTTGGTGAAATCCCGGTTCATATAGCGTCCGGGGGCGAACCCCGCCGTCTTGGCATCCACCACCGGCAGGGTGGCCATCAGCCTCGGGTCGGGAGTGCCGTCAAACAGGATGATTCTGTTGGTAACGGGATCCCAGTTGGAAAGGTCGCCGGTTCTGGTTGGTGAACAGCCCCCCATACTCGTAGCGCAGGCCAATGTTCAGTGTCAGCTTGGGGCTCACGTTCCAGTCGTCCTGGACAAAGCTACCCCAGCGCTGGTTCACCGGCCGGCGATCCGGATTCTTGTTGGCCCGGCCGCTCGACGCAAGCGCGCCGAGCAGGAAGTCCGCGTACGGGTGGCCGCTATAACGTCCGTCGAAGGTGAAACCGCCACGATACGGGCGAGCCGTTCTGGAAGTTGGAGTCCGCGCACGCGCTGCCATTCGATGCCCGCTTTCAGGCTGTGCCGGCCGCGTGTCCAGGAGAATGGTGTCGAAGAATTCGTGACTCCCGATGGTCGCCCCCACTACCCGGCTGTTCCGTGAACGCTTTGAACCCGGTGATGCGAGACGCTGGGCACGCCACCTAAGCCCGGGTAGGGAGCAATCAGACCAGGAATGATCTTGCTCGGATCGTAGTCGGGATTCTGCGGAGTCCGGAAGGACCCGGTTCCAGTTGTAGCCGAATCTTGAACTCGTTCACCATGACCGGCGACAGAATGCGTGTGTAGGAGCTCATCGCTGCGGCTCTTTCGCCGTTTCCACCCCAGTTGCCGAACTTGTCAGTTCCTCCCGACGTCGGAACGTAAGGCCCGTTGCTGACCTCGAAGTAGCGCACCTGATCCGGTCGTTGGCGGAGAAGTTGTGGTCGACGCGGATCGAGTAGCGGTCGTTGACTCCACTGTGGGAGATATTGTCGTGAAGTTGTTGCCCAGACCCGCCACACCTACGCCCGGCCCGTTGGGTTCGTCGAAGAATTTCATGAGTTCCTTCGCCACCGAACTGATGCGGGCATCCGGGATCTGGTTGTTGCGCAAACGGCGTGCCGCCCGCCAAGGGATCCTTGATGGCCGGCAGGTTGCTGAAGTCGCCTCTCTTGAGCGCGAGCGGTGGGCATGGCGCTTATGCTGGTGCTCATGGTGGTGCTCCGCAGCCCTTCAAAACTACCGAAGAAGAAGGTCTTGTTCTTGATGATCGGACCTCCCAGCGAACCGCCGTATTCGTTACGGATGAACTGAGCCTTCGGGCAGCGCTGTGGCGAAGAAGTTCTTGGCGGAAGTCGCCCGAACGCGGTTGAACCAAAGCAGGCTCCCGTGCAACTCGTTCGTCCCGGCCTTGGAGACCATCAGCACCTGGGCACTGCCCTTACCGTATTCCGCTGAAGCGCCGTTGGCGATCACCTTGAAATTCCCCAATCGAATCGAGCGATGGGAACGGTTCGCCGAGCCGCGTTCTCCCAGTACATCGTTGTTGCTGACCCCGTCGAACGTGAAATTGGATCCACCGGTCCAGTCGTTGCCGGCGATCAGTGGATTGATGGCGCCGCGCTGCACACCGGGCGCCAGCCTCATCAAACCCATAATGTTGGAACGCCCGTTGAGCGGCATGGCCGCCACCTGCGTACCGTCCACCACGTTCCCCACCGACGACGTCTCCGATTGCACCACCGAAATGGTGGCCTGCACTTCCACCTGGGTGGCCAGATCTCCTACCTCCAACGCCACGTCGACGCGGACTGTCTGCGCCACGAATACCGTGATCTTCTCCACGGCGGAAGTCTTGAAGCCTTTGCCCGCGACGGTCACGCGGTAGGTTCCCGGCTCCACGTTCGTGAACGTATACTCGCCCTGGGCGGCGGTAGTGGCGGAGGAAGAAATACCGGTCTTCTCATTCAGCAGAGTTACTTGCGCACCGGGCACGGCGCGCCGGTGGCGTCCGTCACGCCTCCCAAGGATGACTCCGCGGGTCTGTTGCGCGTTCAAGGGCGCCCAGGCATAGTAGTAAAATGGCGAACGCCACGCAGGCGGCCGCGTATAGTTTGGTCTGATGTCTCATGGCAATCTCCTAACTCTGCGCTCGCACGGAGCGCACAATAGCGGAATACGCATCTCCCCGGTAGACGGTGGTGCCGAATTCCACCGGCACCTCCGCCGCCGTGTACGTCTTCCTCTTAATCACGAGTACGGCCGTCGGCGCGGGCGTGCCCAGCAACTTCAAGTGCAGGCGATCGGGACGCGCGGCCGAAATCTCCTCCACGCAATGCGTCAGCGTCAAACCGTAGTTTTCTTCCAGAATCCGGTAGAGCGAATGGTTGGCCAGGTCGAAGCGATCCAGATTGGGACACAGCCGGCAGGCAATCTGAACGGTTTCAAGCGCCAAGGGTTCGCCATCGCAGTAGCGTAGCCGCTTCATCTCGTAAACCTGCGCGTCGGCGCTCTCTCCGAAAAACTCCTGGGCTTCCAGGCTGGCTGGCTGAACGCGAAACGAGACCATGCGCGACGAAGGCGTGCCTCCGCGGGCACGGATCTCCTCCGTGAAGCTGCGCATCTGCTGCTGTTGCTTCGATAATCGCTTCGGAGCCACGAAAGTCCCGCGGCCGCGCTGCGTTTCGATCAATCCGTCGCGGGCGAGAAGATCGAACGCCTGGCGCAGAGTCATCCGGCTGACACCGTAGCTCTCGCATAGGACCCGTTCGGGCGGAAGCGAAGTTCCCGCCGGCAGCCCCCCGCGCTTCAGCAGCGCGCGGATCTCCTCGGCGATTTGAAGATAGATGGGAGTGCCGCTGCCTTTGTCCAGCCGGATGGCCAGCACGCTTTCGCCCATGGCTTGCGCAATCATGGATTGACCCTTTGGTTCAAATGTCTGCTTTATTGGTCTAGACATCTATACCAAACTTGCGGTATCCTGTCAAGGTATTTCTGTAAGATAGGATGTAACCCATGATCGCTCTCGGCCTCACTTTTACGCTTCTCTCCGGAATCTGCAACGGCCTCTTCACCGCGCCCATGAAGATCATTCCGCGTTGGAAGTGGGAGCATATCTGGCTGGTTTTCATCGTCACCGCCTGCGTGGTTTTGCCCATCGCTGTTACGGCGTTCAGCATCCCCAATCCGGGCGCCATCTGGAATACGGCGCCCGCGGCGGCGCGCGCCGCCGCCATCGTGTTCGGTTTCGCCTGGGGCTTCGGCGCGATTTTCTTCGGCATGAGCGTGGACCGGCTGGGCGTGTCGCTGGCCAACTCGCTGGTCATCGGCCTCAGTTCCGCGCTGGGCTCACTGGTGCCATTGTTTCTGGGCGGCTCCTTCGCGCTTGAACCCCGGCATTTCCTGTTGTTCGGCGGCGTCGCCGTGTTCCTGGTTGGAGTCGCGGTCTGCGGCTCGGCCGGCCGGATGCGGGATCTTCACGCTCCCGCCGCATCCGGAGCGCCCGTGGCCGGATACGTCTTCGCCATCGCTGCCGGCGTCCTGTCCGCCGTCTTCAACATCGGCTACGCGCTGGCCCAACCGGTGGCCGAGGCCGGCATGCGCCTGGGCTATTCCCGCTTCACCGCCACCAACTTCATCTGGCTGTTGATGCTTCTGGCCGGCGCGCTGCCGAACATCGTCTTCTGCGGCTATCTGGTGCGCCGCAACGCGGGCGGCGGGTTGTTCTTCCAAGGCCCCGCTTACAGGACCTGGGGGCTCAGCATGCTGATGGGCGTGCTGTGGGGCGCGAGCATTTTCTTTTACGGCGCCGCCACTCCGCTGCTCGGCGACATAGGTCCGTCCATCGGCTGGCCGCTCAGCCTGGCCGTCGGTTTGGTGGTGGCAAACTTCATGGGCACACTGCTCGGCGAATGGCGCGCGGCGGGCCCGGCTCCCGCGCGACGCATGAGGATCGGTATCCTGGTACTTCTGCTCGCCATCGTGCTCTGCGCGCTGGCCGCGAAAGCAGGCTCATAGACCATGTCCATTCCGGAAGTCCTTCGCCAGCTCAAAGGTAAACTCATCGTCTCCTGCCAGGCGCCCGAACACGATCCATTCCGCCGCGCCGAGTGCATGGCGCGCTTCGCACAGGCCGCTCGCGACGGCGGCGCGGCGGGCATCCGCACGAACGGCGTCGAAGACATCGTGGCCATCCGAAGCGTGGTGGATCTGCCCATCATCGCCATCGCCAAGAAGACCTGGACCGACGGCCGCATCCTGATCACCGGCGATTTCGACGACGCGCGCGAGTTGGCCGCAGCCGGCGCCCAGATCATCGCGCTGGACGTCACGGCGCGTGGGCAACGCTTCGGCGCGCTGGATCGGCTCGCCCGCATCAAGCGCGAACTGGGTGTGACCGTTCTCGCCGACATCGCCACCGTGGAGGAAGCCGTGACCGCCGTTCGCGCCGGCGCCGATGCCGTTTTGTCCACCATGCGCGGCTACACCGAAGAAACCGCGCACACTACGGGCTTCGAACCCGGCTTTATCGAGGAACTGACGCACGCCGTCGCGGTTCCCGTGATTGCCGAAGGCCGCATCGCAACGCCCGCCGAGGCGCGTGCCGCCATCCAGAGCGGCGCCTGGGCCGTCATCGTCGGCACCGCCATCACGCGGCCGGCCGCCATCGCCCGCAAGTTTGCCGCCGCCATCGAGAGCGCCGGCTGGCCGCCCGGAGACGTTCTCGGCATCGACATGGGCGGAACCAACACCAAGTTCGGAGCCATCACCGCCGACGGACGCCTGCTGGCCGAAGGATTCGTGCCGACTCCCTCCGGCGGCGGCGCCGCGCTGCTCGCCCACCTGAAGTCCGTCGCCATCATGCTCCTCGAAAAAGCTCGCGCCGCGGGCCTCACGCCTCGTGCGCTGGGCATCGCCACCGCCGGGTGGGTGGATCCGCATAGCGGCCGTGTGGTGTACGCGACCGAGAACCTGCCCGGCTGGACGGGAACTCGCATCGCCGACGAGTTACAAGCCGCGGTGGATCTCCCCGTCGCCGTCGAAAACGATGCGAACGCCCTGGCCGCGGCCGAAAGCCACTTCGGCGCCGCGCGTGGCTGCCGCGACTTCGTCTGCGTCACGCTCGGTACGGGCGTCGGCGGCGGCTGTTACGTCGGCGGACGCCTCAACCGCGGCGCGCATTTCTTCGCCAACGCGCTCGGGCACATTCCCGTGGTGCTTGATGGGTTGCCCTGTACCTGCGGCTTGAAAGGATGCCTGGAGGCCTACGCCAACGCCGCCGCGCTCTTGCGCTACGCCGGGGGGGTCTATGCGAGCGCCGAAGAAGTCATTGCCGCCGCCCATCGCGGCGACGCCCGCGCCCGCGCCGCCATCCTCCTCTACGCCAAACACCTCGCCTTCGGCGCCGCCTCCATCGTGCATCTGCTGGATCCGGAAATGCTCGTCGTGGCGGGAGGCATCGCGCAGAATAATCCGTTGTTGCTGGCGGCCCTCGAATCGGAACTGTCGGCGCGCCTTACGGTTTCCGATCGCCGCCAACTACGGGTGGTGGTCAGTTCGCTGGGTTACTACGCCGGAGTTTACGGCGCCGCCGCGGTGGTTCGGGAGAACCTCCCGCGCCGCTAATCTGGCTCGATGGAATCCCGTCCGCGCGAATGCTGGATGGTCCGATGCGCAAGCCCTGGCGATTGCCAGGCGCGACCTTCAACCGACGGTATAGACGTCCTCGGGCTGCCCTCTTTCCACGCCGCGATAAGCGAGATTGAGCAGCGGCGGCGCCACGATGGTGGTGGCGGCGGCCATCAACACGACGACGCCGTAAACCGGTTTGGTGATGACACCCATGGCCAGGCCGAGTTGCGCCACCACCATGCCGACTTCACCGCGCGGCGCCATGCCCACGCCGATGCGTATCATCTCCCGCCTACCCAGGCGCCAGGCGCCCAAACCGCAGCCGACGAATTTCGAAACCACCGCGGCAACGATGAGAACGGTAGCCAGCAACAGCATCGAGCGACTGGAAAAAGCGCTGAGGTCGGCGTGCAGTCCGATGCCGACCAGGAAGAAGGGGACCAGCAGTTCGGCGGTGCCGTGCACCAAATCCTTCACGCGCGTTTCGACGGCTTCACCGAGCGACATGCCGGCCAGAAACGCGCCGACAATGGCCGCGACACCCGCATAGACGGCCAGCAGGGAAAGTGAGAACAACAAAACCATGGCGACGACGAATTCGCTTTCGGCGACGCGCATGCGAGCCTGCACGCGCGGGACTATGCGGTTGGCCGCGGCCGTGCCCCACTTCGCCACAACCACCACGAAGACCACGGCGAACAACACGGTGAGGGAGATCTCGGTCACTTGAACGCGTCCGCGCGCCATGCTGCTCACCACCGCGAGGACCAGCAAACCCAAGACGTCGTCGATCACCGCCGCCGCTAGAATGATCTTGCTGGAGGCCAGGTGCAGCAGGCCCTTGCCGGCGAGCACCTGCGCCGTGATTCCGACGCTGGTGGCCACCATGGCCGCGCCCACGAAGATGGCTTCGGTGTGGCCGGCGCCCCAGGCGCGCAGTATTCCCCAGCCCATCAGAAAGGGGACGATCACGCCCGCCACCGCCACTATGGTGGCGGTGCCTCCCGCTTCGAGCAACTCCGACGCCTTGACGTCGAGCCCCACGCGGAACAGCAGGAACATGACACCAATGTCGGAGAGAGTGCTCAGTAGTTCGGTGGGGCTGATCCAGCCGAGCACGCTGGGACCGAGCAAAACTCCGGCGAGAATCTCGGCGACTATACCGGGCAGCCGCAGCCGCTCGAAACATTCGGCCAGGACCTTGGCACCGCCGAAGACCAGCAGCAGCGAAAGGGGAATGCTCACATCCCCAGTGAGTAACAGAGCGAAATAGTCAAATTGCATGGAGGCAGCGGCCGTGGGATTTCACGATCTGTTTCGCAGGTAGTTCCACGCGGCCATCAACCCGGTACCACTCAGCACCGCCACCGGCGGCGCCCCGTATGCGAACAGAAACATCCATGCTACCAGGGCGGAGCACACGAAGACATTCCACTTCATCGGAGCACCGCCGCGAGAAAGGCAATCGCCAGCATCAATGCGAACGCCACCGAGGGCGCGAGTCAGTGGTTTGGTCCATTCGGGTTTCTGGGTTCCTTCTCTCATCAGACGCCGGATCTCCTGCAACTGGTGGCGAGCGAGCGAAAGCTCCCAGGCATTGGAGGCGAGTTCGACGGCTCGCAATGTTTCGCGCTCCGCTTTGAGGAGCGCGCGGAGCCGGTACTGCAGTTCGGCGTATTTCAACTGCGCGAAGAAGTGGCCGGGATCGAGTTCACGCGCCGCCTCCAGCGCATCCATGGACCGATAGGGGTCGTAGTTCATGGCGTGTGCCATGCCCAGGCAAGTGCGGAGATCTGGCGAGCGAGGGTTCTCCTCGCAGGCTCTCTCCAACATGGCGATGTACCCGGTGAGCTGCTCGGGCGAGACCGTGTGAGGGTCTCGCCAGGGGGCAGCGGGTAACCGCAACGGCGCCGTCGCGACGTTTTGTTCGGTGAGTTGTAGAGCCGCGGTGGACATGCGTTACCCTCCCAACGTCCGGGCCTTAAGCTCGAACTCGGGGTAGCCGAGCGCGCCCATTTCTGGCAAGTCGAGTCCTTCGAGTTCGGCTTTGGCCGAGACGCGCTGACCCACCAGCAGATCCACCAAAAGGTTGAGCACGAACGTGGCGACGAACACCACGCCGAGTAGCGCCGACACTCCGATCAACTGCGCCACCAGTTGACTGGCGTCGCCGTAGAACAAGCCCGTCACGGAGCCGTTCACGCCGTTCCAGCCTCCACCGAAGTTGCTCCTGCCGTCGGCGAACAATCCCACCGAGATCACGCCCCAAAGCCCATTGGCGCCGTGCACCGAAACCGCGCCGACCGGATCGTCGACCTTCAATACGCGCTCAACGAACTCGACCGACAGGCAAACCAGCACGCCCGCGATGAGGCCGATGATGACGGCCGAAATCGGATTCACGAACGCGCAGGGAGCCGTGATTGCCACCAGGCCGGCCAGCAGGCCGTTGCCGGACATGGAGGCGTCGGGCTTGCCGTAGCGCAGCCACATGTAAAGCATGGCGCCCAGACCGCCGGACATCCCCGCCAGCATGGTGTTGACGGCGACGGAGCCGATGCGCAAATTGCCGCTGCCGGAGGCTCCCAGCGTGGAGCCGGGGTTGAATCCGAACCAGCCGAAGGCCAGAATGAAGCAGCCCGTAAGCACCAGGACGATGTCGTGGCCGGGAATGGCATTGGGCTTGCCCTGGCGCGTAAACTTGCCGATGCGCGGACCGATGATGATGGCCAAGGCCAAGGCGCTTAGTCCGCCAACCGCATGCACCACACCGGAGCCGGCGAAGTCCACGTATCCCTTGCCGAGACCGAAGTTCACGCCCAGATTGGCGAGCCAGCCGCCGCCCCAAGCCCAGTTGGCGAACAGTGGGTAGGTGAACGCGCCCATGAGGAAGGACGAGATGAGGAAGGCCGCGAACTTCCAACGTTCGGCCGCCGAGCCCGTCACGATAGTGAGCGCGGTGTCCATGAAGACCATCTGGAACAGGAACACCACCATCACCGATACGTCATACGTCCCGTTGTGCATCAGCATGAAGCCATTCTGTCCGAAGATACCGAACGGCTTGCCGAAAAGCTGCAGTGCCCACTCCGCGCTGAGCGTCGGCGTGCCTCCGAGGTTCCCTATGGCGCCCACGCCGCCCATTTGCAGTGGGAATCCGATCAGCCAGAAGGCCAGCATGCCAATTCCGTAAACTGCAAAGTTCATCATCATGGTGTGGTTGGCGTTCTTAGCGCGGCACAAGCCGGTTTCCACCACGGCGAATCCGGCCTGCATGAACATGACCAGGAAGCCGGCTATCAACGTCCACATGAAGTTGATGCCGATCCGGTTCTGGCCGACTTGGTTGACCAGGTCCGTAATGGTCAACCCTTTCTTGGCATCGCTTACGGCGACGTCGGCCGCCGTACCCGTCAGGTTACCGTCGGGATCGCCCTTGGCGCGAAGTTCGGCCTTGGGCGTCTCCACGGATTTCAAGTCGAGATCGGTAATGGGCACGGCGGCGGGGGGCGCGGTGGCGGCCGGCGGCGCTTGCGCCGGTGCCACCACGGCGAGCGCGCATAGAGCGGTCACCAATAACAGTCTTCTCTTCATGGGTTCCTCCTACCGTTTCCAGATAGCGTTCTTCAGATACGCCGAATTGATCAGTCCCAAGATTCCGATGAGACTCGTGGCGATGCCCGCCAGCGCCATCGCCATGCGCGCGCCGACGCTTGAAGCCAACCCCAGTGAGAGCAAGCTCACGACAAATCCCAAAATGGTGACGAGTAATCCGACTAGAACCATTTGCCTCTCCTCAGCTTTCCTTGTGTTCCCACGGCTTGATCTTGTACAACACAACCGCCGAGCCGCCCAGCGCCGCGATGCCCAGAGCGATCAAAACTATACTGCCTCCCGCCACGAAGCCGGACGAGATGAAAGTGAAACCCGCTAGAAACAGCGTTACTCCAACTGCCTGCGTTGAGTTTGAACCCATGTCTATCTCCTCGTTTCGCGGTACTAACCGCCTGATGTTACTTTGGGCCGAAATAGGCCACGACGCCAACCAGCACGGTGTCCTGGTTCTTGTGGTTCGCGGTTTCATTACCGCGATTGAAGTAAGGCTGGTCGGACCAGTCGCGCCGGTATTCCAGGCGTGTGAGCAACCCCTTCGCCATCTTAAATTCGCCGGTGAGGGTGAACTCCTTGAGTTTCTGCACGGTGCCTGTATTGAAGCCGTCCGCGTCGTTGAACCACTCCAGGCGCGGTGTCAGGGCGAACCAGCTATTGGCTTGATAATGCGCGGCGCCGGCGATCCCCACCCATCGGTTCTCGCCGCCCAGCACCTTCTTGTCCACTCCGTAATCGAAGTTGATATACGCGTTGAGTTTCGAGTTGGGCGTGAGCAGCAGCACGGAGTCATAGAGATGCCGTAACCCCTCGTTGGTGTCTTGCTTCTCCGGACCCACGTAGTATGTGTTCGTCCAGGAGAACTTCTGGGTCGTAAACGTTCCTGTGAGGCCGATGGTCTTGCCCGAGTTGTTATCCTCGACATTGTTCCAGCCGTTGACCACCTGCACTCCGGCCGAGAAATATTTGTTCAACGGCATCGAGGTACGCAAACCGAAGTGATAGAAGGGTTGCGCCCACCCATAGAGCAAGGAGCGCGAGTAGTTCCAGTTGGTCTGCGTTTCGAACACTTCGGCTCCGGCGCTCGAGACAAACTTGCCGAAGTCGGCCTGAAAGCCCTTGCCCTTCTCCGGTTTCCAGCTTACAAACGCCTGCTCCACGTACTTCATCGCAGTGAAGTCCGGTTCGTTGAAATGGAAGAGATCCATGCCGCGGCCAAAGCCTAAATCGACGCGGAAGCCCACCGGATCTGCGGCGTGCTCCATGGTGAGCTTGGCCATGTTGAGCGTGAATTGGTTGGCTCTTACGTCGAGAACGCGGACCTGGTTCGTGCGGTCCGAGGGGTGGTTGAAGTTGAGGTCGTAGTAGCCGTCCACCAGGCCGCTGAAATCGATTCCTCCCACGGACCACACTGAGGGCGCGGCGGCTGCGGGCGCGGCGGCTGCGGGTGCGGCAGGGGCGGGCGTAGGCGCGGGTGAGGTGCTCTGCTCCTGGGCGCTCAACGACATAGCGCCTAGAAGGCCGATCAGGGTCATCCAGATACACTTCAAGTACTTCATCCGATGTTAGATCTCCTGTTACAGAAAGTCGCAAAGCGAGAAACGTGAAGTAGTTTCAAGTGTAAAGGCAGAGGCCTACCGTTGGCCAATCAATAATTTGGATCGTATAGATAGAAACGTTTCGCTTCCCTGTTTGCCCTGCTCCATGCAAAAGTGAAGTAAGGCCGAGTGGGCTTGCGCCTTACGGCGCGCGCCATGCCCGGCAGGTGCGAAAGGACGCGCATGATGAAGAAGATCGAGGCAATTATCCAGCCCTTCAAGCTGGAGGACGTCAAGGAAGCGCTCAAAGGTATTGGCGTCGATGGTATGACGATCACGGAGGTTCGTGGACACGGACGGCAGAAGGGCCACAAGGAAGTGTACCGGGGTCAGGAGTACATGGTGGACTTGTTGCCCAAGGTCAAAGTCGAAATGGTTGTGTCGTCGGAGCGCGCCGAAGAAGCCATTACGGCTCTGGTCGCGGCAGCGCGCACCGGCAAGATTGGCGATGGAAAGATCTTTGTATCCGAAATCGTGGAAACCATCCGCATTCGCAACAACGACCGCGGCGAAGCGGCGCTTTAGAAGGGGCGGTTAGCGGCGCTGGAGCGCCCCACCTTCAAGTGCGCCCTGGCCTTCGAAATAGTGCGCGGTGAAGCGGTGCATATTAGGCTCATCGCGCCATTCGTGCCGAAGGATGCGGGGCTGGGCGCGCGACCGCTTGCCAGGTGCGGGAAGCGCACCTGAAGAGTGCTGCAATGGGGGAAAGCGGCGATGGCGTCACGTACCATTCGCAGCATGTCGCGCACCAGCGCCACGGCGAATGTCTTCATCGTCGAGGGGTGAACACGGTCAGATCTGAGGACGTTCCTGGTGCTCTTTCTGATCCACCGCTCCAGGCGGCGCGTTTAGATCGCCGGCATCGCAACCAAGACGGATGGGGTTTGGGAAAACGATATCTGCTTCACGCGCCGCGATCCGCGGTTCACCAATGAGTTCTGGGAGAGCTGAGAACCGGTGGTGTGACGTCTGCAAGAAACCGCTGCTGCGGTCCTCCCATTTAAATACACTAGTTCGTGACGCATTATCATGGCGAGCGAAACCACCAAGGTCTCGTCAGCTAGTTAATCCTCCTGGATGGACCCCGGATAGCAATGGTGGAGTGAATCGGGGCTGACTGGTTGATCACCATCAATTGGATTGGAACGCGATCGCGGTGATGCCGGGCAAGCTATTCCTGGCTTGGCTGCATCGGGCGGATCCCAACAGCACCGAGTTGAGTCGGGAGGAGGCGTGCGGCCAGATATTCGAGGACCAACTTGATCGTAGATCCATCGAAGGACGCGCGACTCGCCAGGATGGTCCTTGAATTGCTCCCGGCAGAAGGAGCCTCCGTTGTCCAACAGGCCTCAACCCTGTGTGAAGTTACGCTGTTGGGCTCTGACGTAACCGGTGACGAGAGGTTGATCGGTCTGGGTTCTTCATTCGTTATGACATTGCTTGCTGGTAGAATGGCTTATCACCGCTGTTCCACTCCTTGGCTACACCGCAAACTGTCATCAGGGACAGGAGCGCCTGAAGCCGCTTGAGCGCGGTGCGAGGCTATCACGGGCAATTGCGTTGCGGATGGAGGCGGCGGTAAGATTGCCGTGCCGGGCTTCCGGCGAATCCGATAAGGAATACGGAGTGAGGGTGACGATCTTTTAAATGAGTTGTCGACCGGTCTTTTTCGCGGCTGCATTTTTTGCGCTGGCCGCCGGATTTACTTTCGCCCAGATGTCTCCCGGCCCGCTGTCGAAGGCGCACCAAAGCTTGGATACACCTCTGCGGTGCGGTGCCTGTCACGCGGTGGGCACGGGCTCCGCGCAGTTCAAGTGCCTTGATTGTCATGAAGAGATCCGGCGCCGCTTGGCCGAAAAGCGCGGATACCATGCGCGGGTCGTGAAAGGAGTCGGAGTGCCAGCGGAGGCGGACTGCGCCCGGTGTCACGCGGAACACAACGGGCGCCAGAATCAACTGGTGCGTTGGCGGACGCCGAAGGCCCGTTTCGATCACCGCCAGACCGGGTGGGCTCTGGAGGGTAAACACGCGCCCCTCGCCTGCGAAAAATGCCACAACACGATCAAGATGACACGGGAGGACCGGGCCAGCCTGAAGCGTTCCGACCTGGGTAAATCTTACCTGGGCCTCTCGGCACTTTGTAGCAATTGCCACGTTGATGAGCATCGTGGGGATCTCGGACCAAATTGCTCCCGCTGCCATAATCAGGATTCCTGGAAGAATCCCCCGGGGTTTTCGCACGACAAGTCCGCCTACCCTCTGACGGGGCTTCATCAGAAGGTCGCCTGCGCCAAGTGCCACCGGCGCCTGCCGCCGGCTACCGGCCAGGTAAAGTACAAGAACTTCACCTTCTTCGAGAGCTGTAAGTCGTGTCACAAAGATCCCCACGGGGGCTCCTTCTCCGGCGACTGCCAGAAGTGCCATACGACGGCCGGATGGAAACCGGCCCGTCTGGCCGGAGGCGGTTTTGATCACAGCAAGACCCACTTTCCCCTCAAGGGCAAGCACCTCGCGGTGAGCTGCAAGAAGTGCCACCGCACGGAGAATTTCAGTGTTGCAATAGCTCATCAGCGGTGCCTGGATTGCCACCAGGACCGTCACAAGGGCCAGTTTGCGGCCCGCGCCGGGCGGGGAATGCGCCGCCTGCCACAATGAGTCCGGCTGGAAGCCGGCGCTATTCACCGCGCAAGAACATGCGTCTACCCGCTACCCGTTGCTCGGCCGTCACGCAACGGTGCCTTGCGTGCAATGTCACGCCGGGATGGGCGCGGAAGCCAACTACCATCCCGACGCGTCTTCCTGCCGCGCTTGCCACCGGGACCGCCATCGGGGCCAATTCGCCGCGGCGCCCTACCAGAACCGTTGTGAGCGGTGCCATACGGTTTCCGGTTGGAGGCCGGCGCTGTTCACCTTTGCAGGACACGCGAAATCCCGCATGGCGCTGACCGGCGCGCACGCTGCCGTGGCCTGTGCGGAGTGCCACCAGCGCGCGGTCCATCCGGAGGATACGAAATTCCGGTTTGCCAGCGTGCGGTGCCTCGAGTGCCATGCCACCCCGCATGGGCCGGCGGGCGCCACAAAGGCCGAATGTGAGTCGTGTCATACCACGCGGAGATGGCAGGAGACCGGGCCGTTCGACCACGCTTCCACGGGTTACCTCCTCATCGGCAAGCACCGAACGGCGGTTTGCACGGGTTGCCACAAGCCGGAGATTCCTGGGAGGAAGCGTCTCATCACCTTCCACGGGACCACCCGAATCTGCGGCTCGTGCCATGCCGACGTCCACGATGGTCAGTTTCAAACCTCTTCCGAGAGCAAGCCCGATTGTGGACGTTGCCACACCAGTACGAACTGGCAACCCACCGCATTCGATCATCAAAAGAACTCGACGTTTTCTCTGAGAGGCGCACATGAGAGGGTGCCCTGCCGGATGTGTCATGAGAACCGCAGGCAGGTGGGCCCGCGGCAAGTCGTGGTCTACCGCGGAACGCCACGAAAGTGCGAGGTGTGTCACCGATGAGAGGTCCAAGAGTAATCGTGCTCCGCCTTTTAATCCTGGTCATTTGTCTGGCCACCCTCGCGCCCGCGCAGATCCGGCCCGCGCCGCGCCGCACCGCGAATCCGCACGGTCCGCTAAAAGTTGCCTGCGAGAGTTGCCATACCTCCGCATCCTGGAAGCCCATCCGGCCGCAACCCGAATTCGACCACAATGCCCAAACAGGCTGGCCGTTGCTGGGCATGCATAAGGGGGTTGCCTGCGCGTCTTGCCACGTCAATCGGGTCTTCAAGAATGTAAGCCAGCAATGCGCTTCCTGCCACGCCGATATTCATCGACGGCAGTTCGGCGGCAATTGCCAGCAATGCCACACGGTAAAGGGCTGGCGCGTGGCGGTCCAGCAAACGCGGGAACACGCCAACCGGTTCCCGCTGATCGGCGCTCACGCGGTGGCGCCCTGCGAGAGTTGTCACACCGGCGCCGCCACCGGAGTCTATACGGGGCTCAGCACGGAGTGCGCGGCCTGCCACGTGCCCGACTACGACAAATCGGTGAATCCGCCGCATCGATCCTCGCGTATCCCCCTGCAATGCGACCAATGTCACAGTATGGATACCTGGCTGGGGGCGAAGTTCGACCATGCCGCCATCACCAGCTTCGCGTTGGCCGGCGCACACGCGCGGCTCGGTTGCCGCGACTGCCATGCAGGCGGACAGTACGCCGGCACCCCCGCGCAGTGTGTCAACTGTCACATCAAGGAATTCAACTCGGCCCAAAACCCCAACCACGTCCAGGCGGGATTCCCACGCGACTGTTCGGTTTGCCACGGCAGCGCACAGTGGAAAGGCGGGGTGTTCGATCACGCGGCGCTGACCAAGTTTCCGCTGACCGGTGCGCACGCCCAGGTCCAGTGCAACTCGTGTCACGTGGCGGGACGGTTTGCGGGAACTCCACAGGCGTGTGAAGGGTGCCACCTGGACGCATTCAACAAAACCACCAATCCGGCGCACGCGGCGTCGAATTTCCCGCGGGATTGCGCACAGTGTCACACCACGGCGCAGTGGACGGGGGCGAAGTTCGACCATAACCTGAGCCGGTTCCGTCTCACTGGCGTCCACCTTCAGACGGACTGCGCGGCCTGCCATGTCAACGGCCGATTCACGGGGACGCCGCAGTCCTGCGAAGGCTGTCATTTGGTCGCCTTCGAGAAGACCACCAGTCCGAACCACGCCGCTTCCGGCTTCCCCAAGGACTGCGCCATTTGCCATACGACCGCTCAATGGAACGGAGCGCAGTTCGACCACTCGAGCAGCACAAAATTCCCGCTCACGGGCGCCCACGTGAATACGCAATGCGCGCAATGCCATGTCAACGGGATCTTCCAGGGCACGCCGCAAAGCTGTGACGGCTGCCACCTCGAAGCCTTCAACAAGACCACCGACCCGAATCATGCCAACGCCGGATTTCCGAAGGATTGCGCGCAGTGCCACACGACGGCACAATGGAAAGGCGCGAAATTTGACCATAGTACTGCCACCAAGTTCCCGCTGACCGGAGCCCACACCTCGGTGCAGTGCGCCCAGTGCCACCTGAACAACGTGTACAAAGGTACGCTGGCCACCTGCGAGGGCTGCCACCTGGCCAATTACAGCAGCACCACCAATCCCAACCACGCGGCGGCGGGCTTCTCGAAGGACTGCGCGATCTGTCACACGACCACGCAATGGAAGGGCGCAAAGTTCGACCACAACCAAACAAGGTTCGCGTTGACCGGGGCCCACACGTCGGTGCAATGCACGCAGTGCCATATCAGCGGCAAGTATGCCGGTACGCTGGCCACCTGCGAAGGCTGCCACCTGGCCAATTACAGCAGCACCACCAATCCCAACCACGTGACGGCGGGCTTCCCCAAGGATTGCGCCGTATGCCATACGACGACGCAGTGGAAGGGCGCGAAGTTCGATCACAATGCGGCCACCAAGTTCCCTCTGACCGGAGCCCACACCTCGGTGCAGTGCGCGCAGTGCCATATCAACGGCAAGTATGCCGGCACGCTGGCCACCTGCGAGGGCTGCCACCTGGCCAATTACAACACGACCACCAATCCCAATCACGCCGCGGCGGGCTTCTCGAAGGACTGCACGATCTGCCACACGACCGCGCAGTGGACGGGCGCGAAGTTCGATCACGCCAAGACGAAGTTCCCGCTGACCGGGGCGCACACGAACACGCAGTGCGCGCAGTGCCATGTCAACGGCAAGTATGCCGGTACGCTGGCCACTTGCGATGGCTGCCACCTGGCGAATTACAACACGACGACCAATCCGAACCACGTGACGGCGGGTTTCCCCAAGGATTGCGCAGTGTGCCACACGACCACGCAGTGGAAGGGCGCGAAGTTCGATCACAATGCGGCCACCAAGTTCCCGCTGACCGGAGCCCATACTTCGGTGCAGTGCGCGCAGTGCCATGTCAACGGCAAGTATGCCGGGCACGCCGGCCACTTGCGATGGCTGCCACCTGGCCAATTACAACACGACCACCAACCCGAACCACGTGACGGCGGGCTTCCCCAAGGATTGCGCCGTATGCCACACCACCACGCAGTGGAAGGGCGCAAAGTTCGATCACAATGCGGCCACCAAGTTCCCGCTGACCGGAGCCCACACGTCGGTGCAGTGCGCGCAGTGCCACGTCAACGGCAAGTACGCCGGCACGCCCGCCACCTGCGATGGCTGCCACCTGGCGAATTACAACTCGACCACCAATCCGAACCACGTGACGGCGGGCTTCCCCAAGGATTGCGCCGTGTGCCACACCACCACGCAGTGGAAGGGCGCGAAGTTCGATCACACGGCGACGAAGTTCCCACTGACCGGGGCCCACACTTCGGTGCAGTGCGCGCAGTGCCATGTCAACGGCAAGTATGCCGGCACGCCGGCCACTTGCGCTGGCTGCCACCTGGCCAATTACAACTCGACCACCAATCCGAACCACGTGACGGCGGGCTTCCCCAAGGATTGCGCGGTGTGCCACACCACCACGCAGTGGAAGGGCGCGAAGTTCGATCACACGGCGGCGACGAAGTTCCCACTGACCGGGGCGCACACCACGGTGCAATGCGCGCAGTGCCATATCAACGGCAAGTATGCCGGCACGCCGGCCACCTGCGCTGGCTGCCACCTGGCCAACTACAACTCGACCACCAATCCGAACCACGTGACGGCGGGCTTCCCCAAGGATTGCGCGGTGTGCCACACGACCACGCAGTGGAAGGGCGCGAAGTTCGATCACAACGGCGACGAAGTTCCCGCTGACCGGGGCCCACACCTCAGTGCAGTGCGCACAGTGCCACAAAAACAACATATATAAGGGCACGCCGGCCACCTGCGATGGCTGCCACCTGGCCAATTACAACTCGACCACCAATCCCGAACCACGTGACGGCGGGCTTCCCCAAGGATTGCGCGGTGTGCCACACGACCACGCAGTGGAAGGGCGCGAAGTTCGATCACACGGCGGCGACGAAGTTCCCGCTGACCGGAGCGCACACCTCGGTGCAGTGCGCGCAGTGCCACATCAACGGCAAGTATGCCGGGCACGCCGGCCACTTGCGATGGCTGCCACCTGGCCAATTACAACAGCGACCACCAATCCGAACCACGTGACGGCGGGCTTCCCCAAGGACTGCTCGGTCTGCCATACGACGACGCAATGGGCGGGCGCGAAGTTCAATCACACGGCGGCGACGAAGTTCCCGCTGACCGGAGCGCACACCTCGGTGCAGTGCGCGCAGTGCCACAAGAACAATGTCTACGCGGGCACGCCCGCGACCTGCGAGGGATGCCACCTGGCCAACTACAACAGCACTACCAATCCCAACCATGCGACGGCGGGCTTCCCCAAGGACTGCGCCGTGTGCCACACCACGACGCAGTGGGCGGGAGCGGTTTTCAACCACGGCAATACAAAGTTCCCGCTGACCGGGCGCCCACACTTCGGTGCAGTGCGCGCCAGTGCCACAACAACAACGTCTACGCGGGCACGCCGGCCACCTGCGATGGCTGCCACCTGGCCAATTACAACAGCACGACCAACCCGAACCATGTGACGGCGGGCTTCCCCAAGGACTGCTCAGTTTGCCACACCACCACGCAGTGGAAGGGCGCGGTCTTTAACCACAGCAATACGAAGTTCCCGCTCACGGGCGCTCATGTTACGGTGGCCTGCGCGCTGTGCCATGTGGGCGGACGCTACGCCGGCACGCCGACCGACTGTTATACCTGTCACCGCAATGCGTTCGAGACGGTGACGAATCCGAACCACGTCTCCGCCGGGTTCCCCACCACCTGCACGACGTGCCACAACACGACCCAGTGGCTGGGCGCGAAGGTGACCCACCAATTCCCCATCTACACCGGAAGCCACGCCGGAAAGTGGACCACCTGCAATGACTGCCACCGAACGCCTGCGAACTACGCTGTCTTCAGTTGTATTGACTGTCACCAGCACAACAAGACCGACATGGACAGGAAGCACAGCGGGCGCAAGGGCTATGTCTACGAAAGCCCGGCCTGCTACCAGTGCCATCCGAGAGGATCGGGGGGCTAGCCGATGATGACAAAACTGATTGTTTCGGCGCTAGTGCCGATGGCTCTCACTTTCGCGCAAACCGCTCAGCCGCCTCAGGCGCGCCGCAAGTTCTTGGTGAAGCAGGTAGTGCCCGGCATGGTGTACCTGGACGGCGGAACGGCCCATGGCTTGGGTGAGGGCATGAAGCTCAAGCTGGAGAGGTTGGCTCCGGGCGAAGCGAAAATGGCCGCGCGCCGGATTGCCGACCTTGTCGTCGTCTCGGTGGCCACGCAATCGGCCCTGGCTGAGATCAAAGATCCGGAGCCGGGCGTGGAAGCTCAACTGGGCGATTGCGCTGAACTCTCGGGCAGCGATGCGGCTGCCTTCGACCGCCGGGAGGCCGGGCGCCTGCGACAACGCTACGCCCAGGTGATTACCTTCACCAGCGGCGATCCATTGGAGGAAGAGGTTCGCGAGTACGTCCCCATGCCTCAGTTGAGTGAAGTCGGACGGCTCCGCGGCCGCATTGGCTTTGAAGCCAACGTCCTGAACGACCGCAGCGCCGGCGGGCTGAACTCCCATCAAGAGGGCATCTCGGCCCGCATCGACTGGACCCGGATCAGTGGAACGTACTGGAACCTGACGGGCTATTGGCGCGGACGCTGGAACACGCATCAAGGAGGATCTCAACAGCAGACCCTGGTCGATCTGATCAATCGTACTTACACCATGGGGATGTTCTACAACAACCCGCGCTCAAAGTACATTTTTGGCTTCGGCCGCGTCCTGATCCCGTGGGTGTCGAGCCTGAGCACGATTGACGGCGGCTACGCGGCGCGCTGGCTGACTCCGCATCTCACAGCCGGATTGTTCGCGGGATCCACCCCGGATCCCACCCAGTGGAATTACGATCCCAACCGCCAGATGCTGGGCCTGTTCACCAGCTATCAGAGGGGCAGCTTTGAGAGGGTTCGCTGGACTTCCACAGCGGGTGTCGCGGTGACGCGCATCCGGTGGAGGCCGGAACGGCAGTTCCTGTTCCTGGAGAACTCCATTTTCGCGTCGAACAAAATCAGCATCCTCCACAGCATGGAGGTGGATCAGAAGAATGCGCATTTCATGAACGGAGAGACTGGAGCCATGCTGAGCCGGAGTTTTGTGACCCTCCGGATCCAGCCTTCCAAGCGGCTCTCCTTTGATTTCAATCAGAACTACTTTCGCGGCCTACCCACGTTCGACTACCGCTTGATTGGAACCGGACTACTCGACAAATACTTATTCCAGGGCTTTAGCGGCGGCTTCCGCGTGCAACCGTTGGACAGGTTGATTCTGTCCGCCACCTGGGGCCGGAGCAAGCTCGATACCGACACCTCCGCTTCGCTGAATCAGATGTACTCGGCGGGCTGGACCCGGCTGCCTTGGATTGGGGCCCGCATAGATGGCCGCTACACTCGTTTCAACAGTTCCTTCGGCAAGGGTTCGTATGAGTCGATCAGTCTGATACGGGAGCTTCGCGAAAATTTGCGGCTGGAATTCCAGGTGGGCCAGCAGGATTTTGCCGGCCCGCTGACTCGTCAATCCCGCTCCCGCTTCCTCAACGGGCAGATAGACTGGAGTTTGGGGCTGCATTACTTCCTCACCGGTGGCTGGCTGGCTTACCGCGGCGAGATTCAAAACTATAATCAGATGTTTTTAACCTTAGGATATCGATTTTGATGAACGGGAACGCACTCATCATGGTGGCCGGTCTCCTGATGGCTGTGGCATGGCCGTCAGCTAAAGGCCAAGCCACAGCCGGCCTTCTGGAGAAAGCCGCCGTTCAGGCCGAGGAGTTCACGAAGCGTTTTCCAGCGCTTACCTGCACGGAAAAGCTGACACAGATCAGATACGGCCAAGGGGAGAAGATCGCCAGCCGGCGCGATAGCGTGTTCGATTACCTCATCCTGATGGAAACCGTGGGCGATGAGTTCACCGTTGAAGAATCCAGGCTGCCGAAGAGCCGTCCACAGAAGGACCCTCCGCAAGCCCTGTTGGCAACCACCGGGTTCGCGGTGATGCAAGTTGTGTTTCATCCTCACTTTCAAGCGAGTTACAAGTTCGAGGAGATCGAGCCCGAGACTTCCGGCGGCATCGCCTGGCGCCGCCTGCGCTTCGAGCACCTGGCCGGGCACTCGTCCCCCACCGTTCTGGAGGTGAAGGGCCGCGAGTATCCCATCGCGTGGCGGGGCACCGCGTGGCTGAACCCCGGGACGGGCGCCGTGAAACGGATCCAGACGGAACTCCGCGAGCCGCTGCCGGATATCGGATTGCTGTCCCTCAGCTCGGTGGTCGATTACGAGGCCGCGAGTCCGGCGATCCCGGTCTGGGTCCCGCGCCTCGCCGTGGTGGAGGCCCGCACGGCCCACCAGCATTGGCGCAATCAGCATGAGTTTTCCGACTACCGCCGGTTTGAAGTCAACGTGCAGCAAAAGGTACAGGAGCTGAAGCAGCCTTGAGCTCCGCTTCCAAGCTGGCTGCTCCCGGGGAACGGGCTCATCGGGCGATCATCACCTTGCTGGCAGGCGCAGCGGTTTTGTTGGCCGTGTACCTTGCCTGGCACGGCGCGGGCTACTACCGCCTGCCACTGACGGAGCGCCCCTTTCATCCGCAGCACCATACGCTGCGGCCCGCGGGATCCACTGGCCTCCGGCTGGGCCTCACGGCCACGTTGATCTTCGCCGGACTTTACCTGTACCCTCTGCGGAAGCGCATCAAAATGATCCAGCGCATCGGCAAGACCCGCCACTGGCTGGACTTCCATGTTCTTCTCGGCCTCACGGTGCCGGTGATCGTCACGTTTCACTCGTCGTTCAAGTTGCATGGCCTGGCGGGAATGGCGTACTGGATCATGATGGCCATTGTGGCTAGCGGCATCGTGGGCCGTTATCTCTACTCGCAAGTGCCGCGCAGCGTGTCCGCGGCGGAAATCTCGTTGCGGGAGTTACAGGAAGAGGCCGAATCTCTCTCCCAGGAACTGCACGCCCAGGAGGTCTTCAGCCCAGACGAATTGGCCGGAATCCTGGAACTGCCGTCGCCGGAGAAGGTAGCCTCAATGCCCTTGCCGCGGGCGTTACTCACCATGGCCAGCCTGGACCTTCGCCGTCCCTGGCGGGTGGCCGCCCTGCGCCGCAGGGTGGTGAGCGCCGGCGAACGTTGGACCACGCTGGGCGGTCTCCGTCGTAGCGGCCATGATGATCTGGAGCGCATCATCGATGCAGCCCGTTCCCAGTCCTGGCTCACCGCCAAGATCCTGTTTCTGAATCGGGCGGCGGAGGTGTTCCACCTCTGGCACGTGATCCACCGCCCCTTCAGCTATTCGTTCGCCATCCTGGTGGTGGCTCACATCACCTTGGTGATGCTGATGGGTTACTTCTAGCAAAGAATCACCATGGACAAACTGTTCGCATCCGCCGGCGGCCCGCTACACGGAGTTGCCATGCGCAATGGCCCCCTATGCAGCCAACCGGCGCCGCGACATGCGTCCTTCTGCAACCATTGTGGCGCCCCCTTCTGGTTGTGGCGGATCCACAGCCCGGAACAGGGCACCCTCGCTCTGGTCGCTCACAAGGCCATCCCGGCGTATCCGGATGGTTGCAGGTCTCATGGTGATTGCTTGACGGCATGCCCCACCTCCGCCATCCTAGGGAGCGGCGGCGACAGCGCCATCGCCGAAGGCTGTGTTGTGCCAAAGTTGCGGACCAAAGTTCAGCCGATTGGCGCAGACATCGTGGTGCTCGATGAGTCGGGTTCCATTCGGGAGGTGCGCGTTGGCTTCGTCTTTGTTCTCATGGGAGCTGAGTCTCCGGACAAGTTCCTCCAACGTGCTGGTGTCGAAATCGTGGAAAAGGCGGTGGCCGCATGAGTAGATGGAAAGCTTTACTCGCCGCGCTCGCGGTGGGCCTGCTGTTCGCCGGCGTATTCTGGTACATGCTGAATCCAAAGGCTGCCCCACCGCCTACGGTTAAGACGGAACCCATGGCGCCTCCCAACCCGGCGCACGAGAAGGCCATGCTCGAAGAACAGCTCCGCAAGAAACCCGCCCACGCGCCGGTTCTGCTCCGGCTGGCGCAGTTGGCGACCGAGCAGGGCAAGCCTGCCGAAGCGCGCCGCCGTCTCGAAGAGCTTCTGAAGGCCGATCCCAGCCATGTGGAAGCCCGGCTGGAACTTGGCCGCACCTGCTATGAGTTGAACGACCTGGCTTGCGCCACCGCGGAGACGGAGAAGATCCTGGCCGTGAATCCGAACCAGGTCGATGCCCTCTACAATCTGGGCGCCATCCATGCCAACCTCGGCCAGAATGACAAAGCGCGGCAGTACTGGAGGAGGGCCTTACAGGCGGCACCGTCCTCGGAGAGTGGAAAGAAGGCGGCGGCGGGGTTAAAGCAGATCGGGGGGTGAGCTGGGAGGCGGGTAGAAAGTCCCTCTGTCTAACGTCGTGCGGTATGAGCCGAGGAAACCCGGCCTGGGTTGCCCCGAGAATTTTCGGCAAACGGCTTTACCTGGGTATGGATGTCGCTGAGACCCGCGTGGGCCAGTTCTCTGTCCAGCCGCCGGAGATACGGCGAGTCGTGCTAATCTCCCAGATCGGTGGCCTGCCCCATTGACTCGAGCGACGGGCAGCGTGACACCAGCAGGGACACTTTCCTGCTCTGGGAGAGGCGTGTCGCGAGGTCTGTTTCCCGCAGCGCAAACCGCGCCGGCGGGAGGCTGTGGTTTCAAATTCTTGGCAGGCGCTTTGAGGCGGGACTTCGGAATTTGTTGACGTAGTGAGGTGGGCTATCGGTGGGAACGGTCTCGCCCGCCGCGCTTCCGTGCCCAAGCGAGGCATAGCGCCAACGCCAGCAGACTGCCCCCCGCCAGAAGACCCGTGTCCGGCTCCGGAGCGCCGACGATTTCGACCACCGTGTCGTTATGATCACCCTGCATTTCCTCGGCGCCATAGCGCAGCGGCAAGTCCTCCACGCCGATCCACATCCGGTCGGGCTCCGCTGTCAGGCTGTCGTGGAACGCCGCGAAGTGCTGGTGGCTCGTTTCCGCGCTGGGATTCAAGCTGGACTGCGTGTAGTAAGTCTCCCCTAAGGCGCTTGTGATGTAGTAGCCAAATGCATCCGACGGCGTGAAGGACACCGTCGTCCCTACCACGTCCGGCCCTGCGAAAAGCGCATGTAGCACCGCGGGGCTGGCCACGTCGTACCAGCCGAACTCGTTGAGCGTACTCCACCCGCTGTTCTCCAAACGCAGCGTGGCGGTTAGTAGAGAGTGGGTCAGGTTGAAAGAGTAGTCCGTCACGGCCGAACCGGACACGTCGCCGTACCATTGTGGCGTCACGTGCAAGGACCGCGCCGAATAGGCGCCGTTGTATCCACTCAAGAAGTACCCGACGTTTCCATTAGTCCCGTCGTAAGAAATAGTTGTCATAGAATGGAGTGCCATCGGACTGCAACGCTGCCGGAAAGTCCTGCCACGAACCGGTTCCCATGATCGGACCGGCGAAAGCGCCCACGACCGCCAATAGCCCCGCCAAACAAACCCGACAGATGACCTTCTGAATTTCCTTGTTCATTAGCTTCCATTGGAAGCTTAGCGCGGGGCTGACTACTTGGCCAAGATTACGATTGTACCGAGTTCAGTGACCATTCAGGCCGCAAATCCCAGGACCAGGGGTCCAGTACCCACGGCGGTGCAAAGGGAAACCAGGCCGCAAATCCCAGGACCAGGGGTCCAGTACCCACGGCGGTGCAAAGGGAAACCACGAGGTTATAGGAGATCGTCCCGTCTGGTTAATTCCAAACGGCCCACAATCTTACCGACCTGCTGCGCCCGCTTGCGGTCCACGATCAGCAGCGCATCCGGTGTGTCCACCACCACCAGGTCTTGGACGCCCAGCAGCGCCACCAGCTTTCCCGGTGCGTGGATATAATTCCCGGTGGCCGCCTCCAGGATCGCGTCCGAACGGACTACGTTGCCCGAAGCGTCTTGCGGGAGCAGTTCGTAAACGGCGTTCCAACTGCCGACGTCGTTCCATCCGATGTCGCCGCTGGCCACACCCACCACATTCGACGCTTTCTCCAGCACCGCGTAGTCCACCGAGATGTTCTCGCACAGCGGAAATGTCTCCCGGACGCGCGAGGCGAACTTGCGGCTTCCCCAGGCGGGCAGCGAAGCCAGCAGCGTGGCGGTTTTCGGAAGATGGCGGCGCAGGGCTTCCAGCAGGACGTCGGCGCGCCAGAAGAACATGCCGGCGTTCCAGTAGAACCGCCCTGCCTGGACGAAGCCTTCGGCGGTTTTCTGATCCGGCTTTTCGCGGAACTTCAGTACCGGCCACGTGCGCAACGCTCCGGCCTGGACGCCTGCGCGGAAATTCGATGTAGCCAAAACCGGTCTCCGGCCAGCGCGGCTGTATGCCCAACACCGCGATCTGGCCTTTGGCCGCGGCGCGCAGGGCGGGCTTGAGCAAGGCGCGATAACGGCCCGGTTTGTCGATCAGTTGATCCGCCGAAAACACCGCCATCACCGCTTCGGAATCGAAGCTGCGCAGCATGTGTGCCGCCAGCCCGAGTATGGATGCGGTGTTGCGCTGCGCGGGCTCGGCAAAGATCTGCGCCACGGGAATCTCGGGCAACTGCCGGATGATTTCCTCGCGCACGTGTTCGTTGGTGAGCACCCACATGCGCTCCGGCGCGAACATCGGCCGCAGCCGGTCGACGGTTTGCTGGATCAACGAGCGGTCGCCGAAAAACTTCAGCACCTGCTTGGCGCACCGTTTGCGGCTGTGCGGCCAGAAGCGCGTGCCGCGTCCTCCGGCCAGAATGAGCGCGTAGTTGTGCTGGGCCGCCATCAGTTGACCGGGTAGGCGTGAATGAGCTTGAAGGTTCTGCTCCAGCGCGTCTTGGTGAAGAAGTGTTGTGCCAGATCCACCATGTGATCGAACCCTATCGTGGGACTGGCCAGTTGCTCGGTCGGAGCGTCGTAGGACCAATAGATGATGAGCGGCTTGCCGATGATGTTCTTGCGCGGCACGAAGCCCCAGTAGCGGCTGTCGAGCGAAGAGTCGCGGTTGTCGCCCATGGCGAAGTAGTTATCCGGCGGCACCACCACCTCCCCTTTCACCACATTCCTCTCCAGCATGACCTGTGCCGGCGGGAAAATGCCGACGTTCGGCTCGCCGGGAAAGTTGTCGCGGTAAGAATCGATGTACTCGGTCTTGTGGTACGTGTACGGTTCCACCAGTTTCTTGCCGTTGAGATACACCTGCTTGTTCTCCAGGCGAAGGCGGTCGCCGGGCACGCCGATCACACGCTTGACGAAGGTCTGAGCGATGTCGATCGGATAGCGGAAGACGATGATGTCGCCGCGCTTCACGTCGGTGTATGGCAATAGGTGTTTGCTCACCGGGCCCGAGGGCGCGTAAGCCAGCTTATCCACCAGCAGATGATCGCCGATCAGCAGCGTGTCTTCCATGGAACCGGTGGGGATCACGAAGGCCTGCACCAGCGTGGTGGTGCCGAACAGCAGCAGCAGGATGGTAACCGTCCACTCCGCGATGGCGCCGCGTGGGCGCTCCGCGTGCATCCCTGCGTCGCCGGATACCGGCGGCAGATTCTCGCTTACTTTGGTTTCAGCCACGTTTGACCTCGTGCGAATTATACGTCTCTATCTTACCCAATGACGGCGCAATGAAAGCACTTCCGCTAGCGCGACCCACAGGTTCAACAGCCCCACGCCGCTCACCGCGCCTCGCATGTAAGGGCTGACCCACACACCATACCACTGCGGCACCAGCTTGGCGATGAAATTCCGCTCCCAGATCCCCGTCCACGGCACCATCAGGAGAAAGATGCCCAGCTCGATGGCGAACAGCGCGAAAAATATCGCAAAGAGTTTGTGGTACCAGCGCACGCCCTGTGCCGGCATGGGTTGATCGGTCATCGCGCGGCCGGGGCCTCCGCCTGCCAGGTGAGCCCGAGCCCGCGTCCCGCGGCAATCTCGCGCACTGGAGCGTAGCTGAACCGGTGTTCTTTCGCCGGACCGTACGCGGCGAGCGCCTCCAGGTGTTCGACGGTTGGATAGCCTTTATGTCTCGCCAGAGCGTACTGCGGATACACTCGATCCCATTCGCGCATGGAACAATCCCGGTCCACTTTGGCCAGTATGGAAGCGGCGGCGATGGATTGGCAGCGGGCGTCACCCTTGATCAGTGCCAGTTGCGGCAGCGGAAGATCCACACGCACGGCGTCCACCAGAAGGTAATCGGCGGCCGGCCGGAGTTGTTCGATGGCGCGCCGCATGGCCAACCGGCTGGCTTGGAGGATGTTGATGCGGTCGATCTCGGCCGCGTCCGCCGTCGCCACCGCCCAAGCCAGCGCGTTCTCGCGAATCTCCGCCGCCAGCCGTTCGCGGCGTTCGGCGGAAAGCTGCTTCGAGTCGCGCACCCCACGCACCGGGCGCTCGGGGTTCAGAATGACGGCCGCCGCGAATACACTTCCGAACAGCGCGCCGCGCCCCGCTTCGTCCACGCCCGCGATGCGCAAATAGCCTTCGCCGCGAGCCAGTTGCTCGAAGTGGGCGGTGCATCGCAACCGCGTGGAACCGTGGCCAGCCAAATTACTCGCGCTCGCGCAAACGCGCGGCCTTGCCGCGGAGTTCGCGGAGGTAGTAAAGCTTGGCGCGCCGCACCCGGCCCGTGCGCACCACGTCAATGTGGTCGATGACCGGAGCGTGCAGCGGGAAGATGCGTTCAACGCCTTGGCCGAAGCTGATCTTGCGGACTGTGATCGTCTCGCCCATCCCGGTGTTATTGCGGGCGATCACCGTGCCTTCAAACGCCTGCAAGCGCTCTTTGTCGCCTTCCTTGATCTTCACGTGGACTCGCATGCGTGTCGCCCGGCCGGAACTCCGGCGCGGTCGCTGGTCTTCTTCTTGGCCAGGAACTTCATCAACACTCGATTAGTCATCGCCTTCAAATCCTTTGAATCTCTATTCTAGCGGACCCGCCAGCGTCTTGCTTCGCCGCTCGGACAAGTCCGGCCGCATCCGCCGTGTCTTTTCGGCCGCCGCTCCGGCGCGCCACTTCCGGATCTCCGCGTGGTTGCCGTTCAACAGCACTTCCGGCACCTTCCAGCCGCGGAATTCCGCCGGCCGCGTGTACTGCGGGCAATCCAACATGAACAGCCCGTACTCGTCGCTGGAAAACGACTCGTACCGCGTCGAGTCCTCGTTCCCCAGCAACGCCTTCCCGCAACCGCGCCACCGCGTCCACCACCACCGCCGCGGCCAGTTCTCCGCCGCTCAACACATAATCGCCGATCGAAATTTCCTCGTCGACCAGGTGCTGCGCCACGCGCTCGTCCACGCCTTCATAGCGTCCCGCGATCAGTAGCACTTCCTCCATCGCGGCCAACCGCTTCACCGTTTCCTGATCGAACAAACGGCCCGATGCCGACATCAGCACCACTCGCTGCCCGGCCCGGCGTTCCGGCCAGATCGTCTCCACCGCCTCGAACAGCGGCTCCGGCTTCAGCAGCATGCCTTCGCCGCCGCCAAACGGCCGGTCGTCCACCGTCTTGTGCCGGTCGTGAGTCCAATCCCGCAGATTGTGTATCCGGACCGCGATGGCTCCGGATTCCACGGCCTTGCCGACCACGCCGTGCTCGAACGGCCCCCGGAAGAATTCCGGAAAGATCGTCAGCACGTGAAACGTCATCTCTCGTTCACTTCCGCCAAGCCCGTCTGGCAATTCCACTACCAGGCGCTTCGCGGCCGTGTCGATTTCCACGAAGATCGACCGCGCAAACGGCACCAGTATGGGCTCCTTGGCCCGGTCGCTGGCGATTTCCACCAGCCCCGGTCCACCAAACTCCCGCCACGCCGTGACGTGGCCCAACACCGCGCCGCTGGCTTTGTCCACCACCTCGCAACCGACCAGATCGTCCACGAAGTAGCGGCCTTCTTCGAGCGGAGCGCGCTGCTCGATCGGAATTCGCACTTCCGCGCCTCTGAGTTCTTCCGCCGCGGAAATCGTATCGATGCCCTGAAACTTGAAGACCCACCGCCCGCGGTGGTCCCACAACTCTTCCACCACGAACGCGCGGCCGCCGGCGAGAAGGTCATCGCCGCGAAAGAGGAAAACCTCTTTCAGACGCCGACACCGCTCAATCGAGTCGCTCAGAGGAATGGATAGCAGTTCTCCCCGATTGCCTCGCGGCCGGCCCAGCAAGGCAATGGCTACCCACTTCGCCTCCGCCGGGGAGGCTTCGTTGCGATCCAAAGGCTATTCCAGAATCTCCAGCGTAAACCGCCGGTTCAGCTTCATCCCGGCGGCTCCCAGAATCGTCCGGATGCTTCTGGCCGTCCGGCCCTGCTTGCCGATCACCTTACCCAAATCGCTGGGCGCCACGCGCAGCTCGAGCACCGTCACCTGCTCGCCCTGCACTTCTCGTACAGCGACTTGATCCGGGATGTCAACCAGAGCCTTCGCAATATCTTCAACTAGCGCTTTCATCCCTTTGCCTCCTGACCCTGCTCCGATCATAGCACCGCCAAACACCGCGGAGCTTCGAAGCGGTCGAACGGGCTTAGGCCGCGGGCTGCTCGGCCGGCGCTGGATTCTGCTTCAGCAGCCGCGCCACTGTATCGGAGGGCTGGGCGCCGGCTTTCATCCAATAGTCGATCCGGTCGCGTTTCAATTCCACGATCGGAGGCTGCGTCACGGGGCTGTAATGTCCCACGACTTCCACGGCGCTGGAATCCCGCGCACGCTCTTTCTCAATGACCACCAAGCGGTACGACGGCTTCTTCTTGGCGCCGAAACGGGCCAAACGAATCATCAACATCTGTTTCTCATTCCTCCCTTCACGACAGGCCAGGGAAAGCGGGCAGTTTCATTTTACCCAACCGCTTGCCCAAAAAGCCGCCGGAGAGACTCTTCATCATTTTTCGCGCTTGCGCGTATTGCTTCAACAACTGGTTCACTTCCTGTACGCTCGTTCCGCTGCCGCGGGCGATGCGCTTGCGTCGTGAACCATTGATAATCATGTGGTTGGCGCGTTCCCTGGGCGTCATCGAATCGATGATCGCCACCACGCGCGTCACTTCTTTTTCGTCGATCTTGACCTTGCCGATGTCTTTGAGCGGCCCGAGCTGCGGCATCATTCCCAGCAGCGACTCGAGCGGCCCCATCTTGCGCAGTTGCCCGATCTGCTGGCGGAAATCCGCCAGCGTGAAATCGTTGTCCAGGAGCTTCTGCTCCATCTCCTCGGCATTCTTGCGGTCGATGCTGCCTTCGACTTTCTCGATCAGGCTGAGCATGTCGCCCATGCCGAGAATGCGCGACGCGATGCGGTCCGGGTGAAACGGTTCGAGCGCGTCGAATTTTTCGCCTACCCCCACGAACTTCAGCGGCTGCTCGGTCACCGAGCGAATCGACAGCGCCGCGCCGCCGCGCGCATCGCCGTCCATCTTCGTCAGAATCACGCCCGGTGATGCCTAACCGTTTGTGAAACTCCGCGGCGCTCTTCACCGCGTCCTGGCCCGTCATGGCGTCGGCGATAAACAAAATCTCCACCGGGTCGAGTCCCTGTTTGAGTTCCTGCAACTCCGTCATCAGGTCTTCGTCGATGTGCAAACGGCCGGCCGTGTCCACCAGCACCACGTCACAACCGGTCAACTGCGCCTCGCGCCGCGCCCCGCGCGCCAGCTCCATGGGCCGCTTCTCGTCGGCCGGACCCTCGTGAATCGCCTGGCGGATTTCCTTCGCGATCACCTTCAACTGCTCGCGCGCCGCCGGGCGATACACATCCACGGAAACCACCAGCGGGCGATGGCCATTGTTCGAAAGCCAGCGCGCCAGCTTGCCCGTCGTGGTGGTCTTGCCCGATCCCTGCAGCCCCACCATGAACATGATGCTGGGCGGTTCGTTGGAAAATCTCAGCCGCGCGTGATGGCTCCCCAAGATGCGGATCATCTCGTCGCGCACGATCTTGGTCACCTGCTGCCCCGGCGAGAACGACGTGAGCACTTCCTCGCCCATGGCCTTCTGCTTCACGTTCTCGATAAACTGTTTGACCACCTTGAAGTGGACGTCGGCCTCCAGCAAAGCGACGCGGATCTCCTTCAGAGCCACGTCCATATTCTCGGCCGTCAGCTTGCCTTCTCCACGCAGGGTTTTGAAGACGCGCTGGAGTTTTTCGGATAAGTTCTCAAACATGTTCTAGATCCGGGCTCGTACAGACAATCTCCGGGCCACGGCACACTACCGCTTAGGGGGCAGTCTTTCTATTATACGGGACGCGGCCTCGCCACTCAAAATCCCCCCGAACGCGCGAGGGTCACACCAGCTCCCGCGGCGCGTCGCCCATGCGCCCGCGGCCACTTGCGTCCACGCCCCCTCGTCCAGATCCTACCGAGAGACCCGACGGCCTGACCTTTCTGCAAATTTCCGCGCAGAGCCCAAAAGAATTGGGCTACACTTGGTCAACTTGGGCTGGAGGGAGAATGCCGACCATCAATTTGCAGAGGAAGGACCTTCCATTTCTGCTGAGTGGCAGCGGCGAAGTCGCCGTCAGCACGGGCGAACTGCGATTGGAGCAACCTATTCCGGAGAATGCGCCCGCAGTGCTCTCCTTGAAATTCAAAGCCGGCGGCAATCAAAAGATTCCGCTCGGCCAGGACCAAACCGTGAAGGTCGCGCTTTCCGCGGATTCTCACGTCGATCTGAAGCCGGTCTTTCCTTCGTCGCCGGCCGCGGAAGCCAAGCTCCTGGCGCAAAACGGGCTGGGCGATTTCTTCAAAAACGGCGCAAACTCCGACCGGCTGGTGCTGGCCTTCGACGTAGGTGCCTCGGCCGAGGCGGCGGTGACTGGATCGTTCGCCTATTCCGTGTTGAAAGCGGGTGTGGAGGTGGATGCCGGCGCCGATGGCGGGTACACGTATCTACGCGCGCTGGACAAGACCCTGCCGATGGCGCTCGCGGTGAGAGAGTTCTTTCGTACGATGCGGCTGCCCGAGCAGGTCCGGTTGTCCGCGTCCCAGGACCGCGCGCCGGAACCGGGCGAAGCCATTGCGCTGCGCTACGGGGGATATCTGCGCCTGGCGGCGGAAGCTTCGGCGGGCTACCGGATGGCCGGCTGCAAGTCTGTCTCGCTGGGCCAACTGGCGCTCTCTGAAAAGTACGATCTGAGCATTCTCGGAAAGGTCGGCCTTTCGGCGGGCATCGCGGGCCGCTTCTCCATCCTGGTGACGGCCGCACCGGGCCTGCCCGGCTGGGCGCGGGTGCGCGTGCAGCGGCATCGCGCCAAAGACATGAAGATCGCCGCCGACGTCAATGTGGGCTTCAAGAATCAGCTCGACAACCTGCCGTCCACCGCGGATGAATTCCTCAGCGCCGCGCTCGGCGTCAACGCCAAGAACTTTCTGAACGTCTTCCAGAAGGCGCATGAGCTATCTGATTTCGACAAGTTCAAGCAGACCATCGACGGCCTGGCGCGGAAGTACATCGGCGAGTTCGTGGGCCAGGGCTTTGACAAGCTGGGCTCGCAGCCGGAGTTCAACAAATTCCTCACGCGCGTCACCCGCGTGGTGACCAGCTACCAGCAGGTAAAGGACCGGTCCGTCACCCTGTTCGACCGTTACTTCGACCGGCAGGACGTCCTCGCCGGTTTCCTCGTCAAGGTTCAGGTGCTCGATGCCAAGGACCTGGAGGGCTTGCGCAAGAGCCTGACCCCGGAACCGTTCCAGATGCTTTCGCAGCTCACCGACGGCGATCCGCTGGGGTTCCTGCTCCAGCAGGTGACGGTGGGCGGCGTGAAGGTGGACAGTCTCGCGGAACTCAAGCAACGCGCCTCCGCGGTACTCGACCTCATCAGGTCCCCTGAACACGACGAGCTGCGCAGCGCCATCGCGCTATCGAAGCAGGCTTTCGGCATCGACCTCTTTTTCCGCGAGCTCGCCAAGATCGATACACCCGCGGAGCTTCAGGCGCTGGCCAACCAGAAGATCGGGTTGTTCGTCACGCGGCTGGTGGGCCGCCAACTGGACTCCGCCACGAACGTGAAGGAAGCGTTCAAGGCGGTGAAGGCGGTCCTGGACAAGATCGACGGTTTCAAGAACAAGCTGTTCGACGCGTTCCGGCAAGCCGTGAACAACTCCTACAAAGTCGCTCTGCATGCCGAGTACAGCCGCGCCTCGGAGAACGATGCGCTGGTGGATGCGTTCATCAACCTGGGTGTGGAGAACGGCGTGAGTCTGCTGGAGCAGGCCGGCAGAGGCGATTTCGAAGAGATTCTCACCACCCCCGACACCGGCCTGGTGCGCCTCCAGGAAGGCGTGTTGACCCACCGCGCCCGCCGCGAAAGCGCCTTCCGGGTGAACATCGTGGGCTGGCACCTGAACCATCAATACGAAGGCTTCGATCGCGTGATCACCGAGACCGAACAGCGGCTGGTGCCATCGGATCAGGGCATCACGGTGCTGACCACCGCCACGCTCCAAGTGGAGCGCCAGCGCAAGCGCGACAACGAAGAGATGCACGTCAATTTCCTGCTCCGCGCGCTGGGCGAGTCGGCCCGGGCGGAGAAAGCCGATCCGGCGAATCTGGCCTTTTTGATCGACACGCTGAAATCGCTCACCGCCCGTTACCAGTTGAGCTTCACCGACGCCGACACCAGCGAACTCGAATTGCGCGACTACCTGGCTTTTGCGAAGGAGCTCGGTCTGGACCAGCGCGGCGCGGACCTCGCCGAACTCGGCCCGCTGCTCCCGCGGGCGGCCAACGGAGGCTTCGGGTCCATCCAGGCCTGTTACGACATCCGCTTCGGCGAGAAGGCCCTGGCCGCGTTGCTCAGCGTGAAGCAGCTTTCCAAACCCGCGGAAAGCGCTATCCGCAATAGCATGCGCCAGATGGTGTTGTCGAACTACCTGAAGAGCAGCGCCCTGCACGACGTGGCTTTCGCCTACGCCACGCCCGAGGTGTACGACACGTTCGACCAGGAGGGCTTCGCCACATTCACGAATGGTTCATCGCGCAGTTTCCTGGTGCGTCTTTCAAGCACCGTGGCTGCCCCGGCCCAAGTGAACCTCGATCAGACGGAGCGGCACATCCTGGTGACGCTTTTCAACATCGAGAACTCCATGGTGGACGCCATCAAGGATCTGTACAAGGTTCTGAATTCCAACCAGGCGATCGACCCGCGGGAGTTCGAGAAGAGGCTGGGCAAATTCGGCCATGCGCTGAATGAGTTCGACAAGTTCGACCAGACGACGAATGAAGGCGGCATTGGCACGGCTACCATCTTCGCGATGTTCGACATGCTGGTGCGGTTGGCTTCCGGCGGCGATCCTAACAATATCGGCGTATTCCGTCTGACGAGCGTCGCCTGCGGCCAGAAGGTGGAGAAGCTCTTCATGACCGACGAAGCCTCGAGCGAAGGCCGGAACGCGCCCGCGGCTGCGCTGCCGGCCGTGAGCCAGCGCTGAGGCGGAGGCCTCCCTGGCGGGACGGACAACCGCTGGGATTAAGCGCGGCAGGCCACAGATCGAAACGTCATGCGAGGCGCTCTTCTGCGCCGCACGCCGCCTCTGGTCGCGGATCTGATAAGTCAAAATCCGTTTGACACCCGCTACGAGCGGATAATGAAAACATGCCATCCCGGCGTGAGTTCTTGACCACCGCGGCAGCCGCGCCTTTGACTGCCGCCCCCAGCCGCCCGAACATCATTTTCCTGATGCCGGATCAGCACCGCGCCCAAACGGTGGGCTGCCTGGGCGACGAGCAGGTGCGCACCTCGCACCTGGACCGGTTGGCGGGCGACGGCGTGGTCCTCGAGAACACGTTCGCCAATACGCCCGTCTGCTGCCCGGCCCGCGCCGCGCTGTTGACCGGACAGTATTGCCATCGAAATGGCATGGTCGCGAACGATCTCCGGCTGCGCGAATCGTCCGTGTCGTTCGCCAAGGTGCTGCGGTCGGCCGGCTACCGCACCGGCCTCGTCGGCAAGTGGCACTTGGATGGCGGCAAGCGCCTGCCTGGCTTCGTTCCGCCCGGCGAGCGCCGGCAAGGATTCGAGTACTGGGCGGCGAATCAGTGCAGCCACATGCATTTCCGCAACACCATCTTCCGCGACACGCCCGACCCGATCGTTCTCGACAAGTTCGAAGCCGACGGTTACGCCGATTTCGCCGTCGAGTTTCTCGAAGCCGCCCGGACGGACAAGCGGCCGTTCTATCTCTCGGTTCAGTGGGGCCCGCCGCACGATCCCTACGCGGCTCCCGCCGAATATTCCCGCTTCTACAGCCCGGAGAAACTGAGGTTGCGGCCCAACTGGCGAGAGAATGCGGGCGCCCCGGGGCCGAAGCAGATTGCCGAATATTACGCCATGGTCACGGCCATTGACGACGCCGTCGCCCGCATCATGAAGAGTCTGGACGAACTCGGAATGCGTGAGAACACCATCGTGCTGTATGCATCCGACCATGGCGACATGCTGGGTTCGCACGGCGAGCGGTTGAAGCGGAAGCCCTGGGAGGAATCCATCCGCGTGCCGGGGATCCTGCGATGGCCCGGTAAAGTGAAGGCCGGATCGCGGTCCGGCGTCTTCTTCACGCACGTCGACTTTGCGCCGACCTTGCTCGCCATGGCCGGCATCCCTGTGCCTGGCGAGATGCAGGGCGAAAATGTTGCGCCTGCGATTCTGGAGGGCAAACCCGGCCCAGACTCGGCTTTTTTTCAGATTTTCGGCCCGTACGCCGGCGATGGAACGCCGGATGGATGGCGAGGCATACGAACCGCGCGCTACATGTATGCCCGTTTCAAAGACCGCCCTTGGGTGCTCTACGACCTGCAGCGCGATCCCTACCAAATGAAGAATCTGGCTGGCGAAACGTCGGCGCGGGCCTTGTGCCGGGAGATGGAACGCAGGCTCTCGGCGTGGATGGAAAGAACGGGCGACAGTTGGGAGTACAACTGGTCGCACCCGGTGGAGGACAGGGGCCGTCTCTACCGCCACAAAACCTTTTATACGGTCAAAGAGTACGTCGATTGGGCGAAGCGGCACCCGGAGTTGGACCGGGGCTGACAAAGTTCCGGCGCGTGAGGCGGGCGTGCCCGCGAATCCAAACAGAGCGGGATATGGTTGGTTTCGGATCAAATCTTCCGTCATGATGCGTGAGCCCGGTATGTCAACTGCGATCAGAGTATGCCGTTTGAACTGCGCCGGAGCCCTGCTTTTGGTCACGGCTGTTTCCGCCATGGCCCAGAGCCGGAGCTATCCGCCGGAAATGCCCGGAGCGAAAGTGGAGACGTACAAGACCGTGGGCAATGTGAAGCTCAACTTGTGGATCTATGCCCCTCCGGACCACACAGCTTCCGCGAAGCGGCCGGCCATCGTCTTCTTCTTCGGTGGTGGCTGGCAAGGCGGCAGCCCGAGCCAGTTTGCGCCACAATGCAAGTACTTGGCTTCCCGTGGAATGGTGGCCATCGCGGCCGACTATCGCGTCGCCAGCCGTCATGGGGTCAAGGCGGTGCGATGTGTCGAGGACGCCAAGTCCGCCGTGCGCTGGATCCGGGCCAATGCGCCGCGCCTGGGAATTGATGCCAACCGGATTGCGGCGGGCGGCGGGTCGGCGGGAGGACACCTGGCAGCCGCGACCGCGACCGTGGCGGGCTTTGAGGATCCCAGCGAAGACCCCCAGGTCAGTTCAGTTCCCAATGCCCTGGTTCTATTTAATCCCGTTGTAGCACTGGCGCCGGTTCCGGGAACGCAACTTTTTTCCGCGGAGCGCACCGCGCAGATGCGGGACCGGGCCGGCGTGGATCCGCAACTCCTCTCCCCCTACCATCACATCCGGAAAGGGGTCCCCCCTGCCATCATCTTTTCCGGAAAGGCTGACACGGTGGTTCCCTACCCAACCATTGAAGAATTCTGCCGGAAGATGAAACAGGCCGGCACCCGCTGCGAGGCTGTCGGGTATGAAGGCGCGCAGCACGGATTCTTCAATATGAATCGCGGAGACAACTCGGCCTACTACAGCACCCTGCGTCGCGCGGACCTGTTCTTTGTCTCGCTGGGATGGCTCAGCGGTGAGCCTTCGATACCCGCTTCGCATTGACCGCTCTCTGGTCATCCAGAACGCTATGCCGTCCGGCGGCAGGCCGTCCGGATGAACCGTCTTCCACATCGGTTTTCCAGGCGCGAAGCGGCCTGGATCCTCTCCACCACCATTTTTTCTCTCCGTGATAACCGTGGCCGGAATCAGTCGGAACGGTCACCGCAGGTGTTCAAGGAAATCCGTGCCCTCCGTCTGCCCGCTACGTCCCCGCGCGGCTGGAACGTAACTGAGAATACCTACACGTTGAAGGCGCTGCCCGCAATCTCCTTCAGGTCATACCCACGCCGGTATTGCTGGCGGCGCAGATACTGGTTCGCCTCCCGGCAGTTCGTGATGCGAAATGCCAGAGCGTCCCATTCGATCCGGTGGCCTACGCGCAGAGCGATGTTGCCTAACTGATAGGATTCGGTGAACGGTCCCGAGAATCCGAAATTGCAGCTCGGCTGCTTGCCGTTCCGGACGCCGGCCACCCAGTCCTTATATACGTCTTCGCGGCCCCAGTCCTTGGGCGCGGGCGTTTCATAGGGAACCACCTGCTGGCCCTGGAACGGGCCGAGACCTTGCGGAAGGCTTCCCTTGGTGCCGATCCAAGTGAGGGGGCCGGCTCCCTGACGCCATGGCGCCGCGGCTGCTCCGGGTGCCTGCGACGTCTGCGGCGGACGCTTTGCGATGCTCTCCGGGGGCTGCTGGCCGCCGTCATACCAGTAGATGCTCAGCGGCGGGTGAATGCCACGCTGCGGCCAACTGTAGCGCATCACGGTCCACTCCGGATACATTTCTTTCTTCATGCCGCTGGTTCTGACCACTTCGACGGCGGAAGGCGGCCCCAGGTCCAGCGCCATGAAGATCACATTCATGCTGTGCGGCGCGATATCGCCGATGGCGCCACTGCCGAATTCGGTCCAGCCGCGCCAGTTGTGGCGATGGTAGACCGCGCCCTCCGCGTTGAATTGATGCTTCTTCTCCGGGCTGTAAACCGCGTGCCCTTCCGGCCATTTGGCCACGAACGGGCGGTAGGGAGCCGGGCCGAGCCACGTATCCCAGGCCAAGGTGGAAGGCACGGGATCCTCGATCGACAGGCTGTCATACCCTTGCGGCCAGATGGGGCGGTCCGTCACGACGTGCACCTCGAGGATCTCTCCCAGGGCGCCCGATTGGATCAGCTCCATGGTCCGCAGATTACTGGGATAGGCGGTGGAACCCGTTCCCATCTGCGTGATCATCTTCGTCTCGGCCATCACCTTGGCCATCACCCGGGCCTCGTGCACGGTCTGCGTCAGCGGTTTCTCGCAGTAGACGTGGACGCCGTGCTTCATGGCCCAGACACTGATGTAAGCGTGGCTGTGGTCGGGCGTGGCGACAACCACCCCGTCCAGTTTCTCTTTCTCCATCATCTTCCGAAAGTCCGTGTACTTCCGGGCTTGCGGATATGCCGCTGCGCGTTTCTCCAAAATCAGGGAGTCTACTTCACACAGCGCGGCGATGTTCTGGCCGATGCTGCTCAATTCCCTGGCGTCCGCATTGCCCCTGCCCAGGCCAATCACGCCGATATTGAGTTTGTCGTTCGCCGCGTATCCGCGCGCCAGGCCGGCGGGCAGGATCATGAAAGTGGCGGCTCTTGTGAGGGCCTCGCGTCGTGTCGTGCAGCGCCCCATGGCACTTTGTTCCAAATTTCACCTCCCAAGATTGGTCAAGCTGGTACCGCGGGATTCCAGATGAACATAATGAGACTACCACCGAAGGCCGCCCGGAAACTGAGCGGGCGCGGCGGGTACACTGGACCGAGAGCCATGCTCATGACGCTACATCCTTCACTTCCCTTGCGCAGATTCTTCGCGGCGGCGCTGGCCGCCCTCTTCCTCGCACTACCGCAGTGCCATGGCCAGGAGGAGGAGCAGGCTGAGAAAGTCCGGAACTTCCTCGAGGTCGAGCATTCCCTCTCCCTGGACTTCGTGACGCCCCATACCCAATGGGCCAAGCCTTATGCCGGCGGCCCGCTGAGGGTTTTGTTCTTCGCACCGTGGTTTCAGGGCAGCACGGAACCTCGCGAGATCATCGAACTGCTCGAACGCTTTGATCTGAACGCCCAGGCCGTCTACTTCCAGCCCGGCGCCGGACTGATCGGCGACGGGCGTCCGGATTGGTATGGAGGAGATCCACGCGCCGGCACAAAACGCGCGCTGCGGTTGCTCGACCAGCCCAACGACTTGCTGTTCGTGAATCAACTCAAACTGGACGTCCTGCCGGATGCAGTGCGCGAAAAAATACGGCAAAAGGTGGTGGCCGGCACGGGCTTGGTTCTGGTCGGCGGCAACCTCCCTGCGCCCTTCGAAAACGCGCAGCCGGTGGTCCCCGGGCCTGGGGCGGATCTGGCCGCCGGCGGCCGGTTCTTCCATGTGCGGAAAGGGCGCGTGGCGCTCTTGCCCAGCCGAAAGAAATTAGAGTTTCAGGTTGGCTGGGAAACGCAATTCGATTACCAGATGCAGAGGCAAGGGAGGGCGCTGCTGTGGGCGGGCAATCGCGAGCCCAAGGCGCGTCTCAGCGTCGAGTTGCCGCCCGCGCCCATCCCCCGCGCGGCGCTGCCGGCCCGATCCGCCAAAGTGATCTGGGGAGAAATGCCGCCCGGCACAAGGCTGACGGTACGGCTCAGGAGGCGGGATGGAATTACGCGTGAGTTGAGGAAGTGGGAAGTCTCCGGCAGCGGATCGGCGGAGGTGGTTGTACCAGTTGTTCGGGAGGGCGGCTATTCTCTCGACGTCTTCGCCGAGGGCAACGCTCGCATGCACAACTGGGCGACGCGGGAGTTCCATATTCGCGCCGAGCGGCATGTGGAGGCCGTTGAGCTGGATCGGGATTGGACCGAGATCAACCAGAAGATCGGCGGCCAGGTCCGTCTGACGGGAACGCTGAAGCCCGACGATCGCGTGACCATTCGTCTGGTCGACAAACACCGCCGCATCGTGGCCCGGAAGGATCTCAGCGCCGCCGGCAGCGTGAGGTTCGATTTCGATATCAAACCCTGGATGCCGATGTTGTTGCGCGTAGAGGCGGTACTGGAGAGCGCTTCCGGCGAAGTCTCGTTGGCTCAAACCTTTCTCCGGGTAACCCATCGCAACCGGGACCAGTTCAACTTCGTCATGTGGGGCCAGCCGAGCGGCGATTTGGCCGCGTACGGTGTCGAGAGCTTCGCCCGCAACGGCGTCACGCTCCTGCTGCAACAGGGCCCTCCCTCCTTGGCTTTGGCCGGGAGCGGCATCTCGTACATCCCTTATACGACCAGCTTTCGGGCGAGCAGTCACACCACCACGGCGATGCTGGACCCCGCCACCGGCTTTCTGAAGACCGGCTGCGTTTACGACACGGATAAGATGCGGGAGACCATCCGCCAGGTGGTGGACGGCGCGCGCCACGCCCGCGAGCAGGGAGTGTTTGCCTACTCCCTCGGAGATGAGAACGCCGTCCGCGCCTCCTGTCTGAGTCCCTATTGCCTGCACGCCTACCGTCGCTATCTCAAGGAAGTCTATGGTGACATCGGCGCCCTCAACGCGGAATGGGACGCCACCTACCGCGCCTTCGATGAAATCGAACTGCAGAAGGACGGCGTCCTGCCATCCCCCAACGCCCCCACCTGGTTCAAAGAGTACTTCATGGACCGGCAGGAACTGCATCGCACCGATAATGAGGGCGCCAAGGGCAAGGACCTGGACAAGCAGATCGCTTTCGGAGACATCAACGACGAAATGCGCGCCCTGCAAGCCGGGAACTTCGCGCGCTGGTACGACCGGCAGGCGTTCCAGAATTACACCTACGTCGAATGGTGCAAACAATTCCAGAAGGCCTTCAAGGAGCTTGACCCGCAGGCCTGGACGGGTTTCGAAGGCACGGACAGCTTTGCCATCCGGCGGCTGACCACGCGGTCGCGCCAGGGAGGCGACCTGGATCTGTTCGTGCGCGAGTTGGATTACTTCGGGCCGTACAACGATCCTTCCAACGAAGTGGTGCGATCCATCGCGCGCCCCGGTTTCCCGAGGGGGAATTGGATCGGCTATGACGCCGACGCCGATACTCTCCTCCGCGCTTACTGGGGACAGGTGACCGACGGCATGAACCTGATCCAATGGTGGCGCTGGGACAACCTCAGCGGCTATCACGGATTCCTCGGCCCGCACCTCGTCGCCGCTCCCCGCCGCGCGCGAGCTGCTCCAGGACACGCAGGTCGTGCGCGACGGCCTGGGGACTCTGCTGATGCGGCTGAAGTCTTATGACGACGGCTTGGCCGTGCTTTACTCCATGCCCTCCACCTATATCGCGCACTTCGACGGCAACCCGACTTACGGTGACTACAAACTTTCCCACGATGCGTGGCGCAAGATTCTCCATGGCGCCGGCCTGCAATTCAGCTACGTGACTGACCGGATGTTGCGGCGCGGCGAGTTCGACGCCTCACGTTACAAGGTGCTGCTTCTGCCGTTGTCCCTCGCCATGAGCCAGCCGGAAGCGGAGGTCGTCCGGAAGTTTGTGCGGCAAGGCGGCACCGTAATCGCGGACGTGCGCCCGGCCTTGTACGACGGTCACACCAGACCGCTGGCCAACGGACTTCTGGACGATGTGTTCGGCATTCGCCGCAACGGCAAGCGCGAAGCCTCCGGGATCGATCGCATGAGCGTGGAAGGAGAACTGAACGGACGCCAGATCCGGATGCGCTGGGGCAACTGGTATGGCCGGGAGGTCTTCCCGCAAATGAAAGTGGACCCCACCGTCGAGGTGACCACGGGCAAGCCTTTGGGCCAGGCGTTCCGGGTTCACTATTGGGCCGGATTGAATGTTCCGGTCGCCATCGTGAATCAGTTCGGAAAAGGCCGCGCCATCCTGCTGAACTGGCCGGTGTTTCGGACACCGTCCGACGCATTGATCGCGGACCTGCTGGCCTCTTCCGGCGTGCAGCCCGCCATTCATGTCACTCGGCCTGACGGCCTTCCTTTGCGGAATGTGGAAGTGACACGATGGAAAAACGGCGCAGCGGATCTGTTGGCGCTGCTCGGGGACTACCGCGGCGAGGTGCGGGTCCGCCTGCCGGAGGAGCGCTTCGTGTCGGATCTGAAGAAACGAAAAAGTCTGGGGCGGACGGCGGCCTTTACCGTGACCTTGCGGCCGAACCGTGCGGAGTTTTTCGCACTCCAGCCGGAGCCTGTGTCGAAACCTCAACTCCACCTCCCTGCGTCACCGGCAAGACTTGGCGCCACAGTGTCCGCCACGGTTCAGATACCCAACGCCTCCGGTCAGCATCCGGTGATGATTCGCGCCATTACACCCGCCGGCCTACCCGCCGCATGGCTCGACCGGACAGTCATCGTGGGTCGGCAACCGCTGGAGCTGACCCTGCCGTTCGCTTACAACGACCCGCCGGGTGACTGGCAGATCCGCGCCGTGGATCTGTTCGGGAACCAGGGAACCACCGCCACCTTGCACGTAAGGTGAAACGGCGCGGTGGTGGCGCGGCGCCGGCAGCCGTCGGTGAGCACCGGCGCGGGGCATTGTAGAATATCGGCATCAAGGAGAGCACCCATGAAACACAGTGGAGGGTCATCGCGGCGAGGCTTCCTGCAATCCGGAGCGGGCGGCGCCGCGCTGGCGGTTCCAGTGGCAGCCGCGGCCGGGGAGCAGCCGAAAGTGCGATATGCGGAGTTGCTGCCGCACGAGTTCCGCAAGCGGCTGGCGGAGAGACCCATCGCGTACCTGCCGCTGGGCACGCTGGAATGGCATGGAGAGCATCTTGCGCTCGGTTCGGATGCAATCCAGAGCGAGGGCTTGATGGCCGAGTGCGCACGCCGCTTCGGCGGTATCGTCATGCCGCCCATCCATCTGGGTCCGGATCGCGCCCGCCCGGACGAGCAGGGCCGGATGCTTTACGGCATGGATTACGCGGATTCCACCAAACCACCGCGGCAACTGGAGGGCAGTTGCTACTGGGTGCCCATCGGACTGCATCTGCTGATGGTGGACGCCATCCTCGAGCAGTTGAAGCGCGCGGGCTTCCGGGCGGTCTTCGCCGACGGCCATGGCCCTTCGCGCTGGTCCTGGGTGCAGAGGATAGAGGAGCGGGAGTCGCGCTTCGGATTGAAGTTGTTCGGCGTTACCAAGGACATCGCTTCGCAGTGGAAGAGCCAGGTGGACCACGCCGCGCGGAATGAGACCTCCATGATGATGCACCTGCGGCCCGATCTGGTGGACATCTCGCAACTCGCGGCGGACCGCTCGGTGCAACCGGTCGGCGTAGGCGGCGAGGACCCGCGCGACGCGACAGCCGAATTCGGCCGCGACTGTCTGGAGCGATCCATCGCGCTGGTGCGCCAGGCCTTTGAGAAGGCCGGCGTGCTCCCCGGAAACTCCTGACAGCGCCCGCGTCGTCATGACGGCCAAAAGCCGGCCGCTGGCGCGGAACGGCGGCCTCCCGGGAGACCGCGCGACTGGCATAATGGAGCGACGACGGAGGGAAAAATGAGATCGGGAAAACTGTTTGCAGTGGTGCTGCTCGGCCTTGCCTTGCAGGGTCAGGAGGGCGCGCGCGTTTGGCCGTCGGAAGCGCCTCCCGGGTGCCCCTTTGAACCTTCGAAGAGCATCACCGGCGTGGCCTTCACCGGGCGGCACGCCATCTATACGAAAGCTGACACGTGGTATCCGTCCTGGGCCTCCGACGGCAACCTGTACTCGCCATGGACGGACGGAACCGTGGACGGCCTGCGCGTCTTTTCCGGCGGCGACCCCACCAAGTCGTCGACCGGCTACGCCACCATTGCCGGCGACGATCCTCTGAACCTGAAGATTCTCCATCCGGGAACGCTGAAGAATGATCCGCGGCCCTACGGCGGCCGATACCCCTGCGGAAGCCTGGTCTACAACGGCGTGTGGTACTACGGAACGTATTGCCTGATGGATTCCGACGGCGACCCCGGCAAGGGACTGAACTGGGACATCCTGGGGCCATTTGTGGGGTTCCGTTATTCGAAGGACTTCGGCCAGACCTGGCACGACACTCCGCACACCCCGTCCCAGCCGCTCTTCGGCGAGCCCGCCAGGCAGGGCGGGAAGGTGAAGATGGGCTCCCCGCACTTTGTCGATTTCGGGAAGAACATGCAGTACTCGCCGGACGGCAAAGCCTACCTGGTGGGCCAGGGCGCGGCCGATCCGGACGCCCGGGACCGCCCGGCGAACCTGAGCTGGATTACCGGAGATCAGATCTACATGGCGCGGGTGAAACCGGACATCGCGAACATGAACGACCGCCGCAAGTACGAGTTCTTCGCGGGCCGCGACAAATCCGGGAAGGACCTCTGGACGCGCGATCTCGCCCGGAGCCGGCCCATCGCGGAGTGGAACAACAACATGGGGTGCGTCACCGTCACCTACAACGCTCCGCTCAAGAAGTACCTGATGTCGGTCACCGACGGGGTGGACACCGTCTCGCGCTTCCACACCTACATCCTGGAATCCGACCGCCTCACGGGTCCGTGGCGGCTGGTGACCTACATGAAGAACTTCGGAGAACAGGCCTATTTCGTCAACATCCCCTCGAAGTTCATCAGCAGCGATGGCCGGACCGTCTGGCTGTGCTACGCGGCCAATTTTAAGAAGACCCTGAACGGCCAGCCGCTCGGTTCGGACCCGCCCGGCAGCGGCTATGGGATGGTTCTTCAGGAAGTCCGGCTGCTCGGGCGCTGAGCGGCTCACCGCGCATAACGGCGGGCGGCCTTGTCTTTCGGCGCCGCCTGATAGAATGGCTCTGCGATTTCGTGTTGGAAGGGGTGCGCCGTGAAGAAGTTGTGTGTGCTGCTGGTCTTGTGTGTTGGCTCCGCCTGGGCGGCGCCGAAGTGGGTCAGCCTGTTCAACGGCAAGAATCTGGATGGCTGGGAAGTAGTCGGCGACGGGTACTGGAACGTGCTCAGCGATGGGACGCTGGTGGGCCAGCGATATCTGAACAAGGCCGACCGCCAGTCCTGGCTCTACACCAAACAGGAGTTCAAGGACTTCGAATTCGAAATGGATTTCTGGACCCGCCTGGGAGGTAACAGCGGCGTCTCCATTCTGGACACCTCGCGTGGCCGATACTCGAATGGCCCCGGGCACGACGGCTCCAAGCTGCCCTCCGCCGTCGGCTATGAGATCCAGATTTCGTTCAGCGACACCGAGGGGAGATTCCCGACCGGCAGCATCTACCACTATGTGGAAGCCAAGCGCGGGGTCCGGAAAAACAACGACTGGAACCACCTGAACATCGAGCACCGCAACGGCGTGATCCGCGTCAGTCTGAACGGGCAGTTGGTGGCCGAGAGGCCGCGGGACGCGGACCGCGCTGCTTCCGGACCCATTGGCCTGCAATTGCACGACGGGAACAGTGTTCTGATGGTGCGCAACATCCGGATCAAGCCATACCCGGTGAAGTAGAGCGGTACCGACTGGACCGCTTGGATTCCGGCTGTTTTGGAGGTAATGACCCCGGCAAGGGCCGCGTCCGCTGGAGATTTACGACCGATGAAATCCGGCTGCGCTACCCGCCGCCGACGGCCGCAATGATGTGAATTTCGCTCTTCGGGGAAACGCGCTCGAGCAACCCGAGCGCACTGATGCGGTCATCGACGGCGATACGAATGTTGGGGCGCAGGCGGTCCCCTTCGATCAGTCTTGGGCGGAGCCCGGGGATGGCGCGTTCGAGATTCTCAACAGCCTCGCGCACGGTGCGGCCCGCGACCGTCACGGACTCCTTGCCGAGCGTCAATTCCTGCCAGAGCGGCGGGATGAAGACTACGGGCACCGTCTCACCCTCCGTGCCGCCAGATGGCTTCCATGATGGAGGAAGGCTTCATGGGCAACCGGTCCGGGCGGATGCCCACGGCACGATAGACGGCGTTGGCGATGGCTCCGGGCGGAGGGACGATGTTGGCTTCTCCCACGCCGCGCACGCCGAATGGATGGCCCGGGTTGGGCACTTCCACGATGACCGTTTCCATCATGGGCAAGTCCATGATGGTGGGCATGCGGTAATCCAGCAGGGTGGCGTTCAGCATGGCGCCGCTGGAACTCATGAAGTACTCTTCGTTGAGCGCCCAGCCGATGCCCTGCGCGCCGCCGCCCTGCATCTGGCCTTCGACGTAGCTGGGATGAATGGCCTTGCCCACGTCCTGCACCATGGTGAAGCGCAGAATCGAGATCTTGCCGGTTTCCGGATCCACCTCGACGTCGGCGATGCAGCCGGCGAAGGATCCGCCCACGCCGCTCGGATTCACACCCGCACTGCCCACCACCGCGCCGCCCGTCTCTGAGAGGCGCGCGGCGAGTTCCTGGAACGTGAGCGTTTGCAGGCCGGACCGAAACACGCCTTTCTTGAAGCGGACGGATGCCGGCTTGACACTCCACAGCAGAGCGGCGCGGCCCTTCATCTGGCGGATGACCTCCTGCGCGGCCTGGTGGACGGCCCAGCCGGTGGCGAAGGTGGTCCGGCTGCCTCCGGACATGGAGGAGTATCCGATGGAATCGGTGTCGCCCACGGCGGGGTGGACATCCTCGGCGCGGATGCCCAGGACTTCCGCCGCCTGCATGGCCAGGGAAGCCCGGGTACCCGACAAGTCGATGGAGCCTTCCACCAGGCTCGCCGTGCCGTCGGCGTTCACCACGATGGTTGCGCTCGACGGCATGCCCCCGTTCATCCAATAACCTACCGCCACGCCGCGCCCGCGATGGGGCCCGGCAAGTTCCGCGGCGTAATGCGGGGTGGCCCGCATGGCTTCCAACACTTCCGCGCAGCCGATGCGGGGATGCTTCACGCCATCGGCGCGCCGTGTACCTTCCCGGGCGGCATTCATGAGGCGGAATTGAATGGGATCGATCCCCAGCTTTTCGGCCAGCTCATCCACCACGCTTTCGGAAGCGAACGTGGCGTTGGTGGCGCCGGGAGCGCGATAGGGCGCAGTGCTGGGCTTGTTAACCGCGACGTCGTAGCCGTCAATAGCAAGATCGGGAATGTCGTAAGCGGTGAAGATGCACATGGCGGCCGCCCCGGCCATGGCGCCGGGGAAAGCTCCGGCCTCGTACAGCAGAGCGGCTTGGGCGGCGGTGATCCGGCCGTCCCGCGTGGCGCCCATCTTCACCTTGATGTGGGAGCCGGGAGTGGGGCCGGTCCCTTCGAAGACGTCCCGGCGCGACATGGTGATCTTCACCGGGCGTCCGGCTTTCTTCGACAGCAGGACGGCGAGGGGTTCCAGATAGACGCGGATCTTGCCGCCAAAGGCCCCGCCGACCTCCGTCGGGATCACCTTCAGTTGGGAAACCGGCAGCGCCAGAACCATGGCCGTGATCTCCCTGGCGACGAAGTGCCCTTGCGTGCTGGTCCAGATGTGGACGCGCCCGTCCTGGTTCCAGAAGGCGGTGGCGCACTGCGGCTCCAGGTAGCCCTGGTGGACGGTGGCGGTGTCGAACTCCCTTTCCACGATCACGTCGGCCTTGGCAAAACCCTGTTCGACGTCGCCGAGAGCCAGGCGGAAGTGCTCGGCGATGTTGCTCACCGTCGCGGCAGGCTGGCCGAGCTCGACGGTTCGCAGCTCCTCGTGCAGGAGGGGAGCGCCGGGCGCTATGGCCTCCACGGCGTTCAGCACCGGGGGGAGCACGTCATAGTCCACCACGATGCTGCGCGCGGCAACTTCCGCGGCATGCAGCGTGGTGGCCGCGACGGCGGCGACGGCGTGCCCCTTGTACAGAACCTTGCCGCGCGCCAGTACGTTGCCGCAAATGTGCGCGAGCGACATGGCGCCTTCGCCGTAGTCCACCATGCGGTCCGGCACCTGGGGCAGGTCGTCCGCGGTAATGATGGCCTTCACTTCGGGGAGGGCCGCCGCCTGGCTGATGTCGATGCTCCGTATGCGCGCGTGGGCGTGGGGGCTGCGCAGCACGAAGCCGTAGAGCGCGCCTGGAATTTTCACGTCGGCCCCGAACGCCGCGCGTCCGGTGACTTTGTCGGTCCCGTCATGACGGAGGGGGCGCGTGCCGATGACTTTGTATTTCGGCGCCTTCATGCCTTCGCCTCCCGCACTTCGGCCGCGGCCTGTTGGACGGCGCGAACCACTTTGTCGTAGCCTGTGCACCGGCAGAGGTTGTTCGCCAGCCACTGCCGGATGCGCGCCTCGGATGGATCCGGGTCCGCGTCCAGCAGAGCTTTGGAGGCCACGATGAGTCCGGGCGTGCAGAAACCGCACTGCACGGCGGCGTTCTCCAGAAAGGCGCGTTGCAGAGGGTGGAGAGCGCTGCTCGAAGCGATTCCTTCAATGGTGGTGATGGCACGGCCTTCGGTTTCCACGCCCAGCACCAGGCAGGAATTCACGATGCGGCCGTCCAGAATCACGCTGCAGGCGCCGCAATTGCCGTCGTTGCAGCCCTCCTTGGCTCCGGTGAGCCCCAGAATGTCGCGCAGACATTCCAGCAGGCTCTGCCGCGGCTCGCAGAGAAACTCCGCCGGCTCGCCGTTCACGGTGGTTCGAACACGAATCTTGTCTTGGGTCATGAACGCGCCTCCCGAGCCATGCGAACAGCGGCTTCCAGCGCGCGGCGCGTGAGCACCGCCGACAGATGCCGCCGGTAGTCGGCCGTGCCCCGCATGTCGCTGATGGGTGTCGCCGCCGCCTTACACATTTCGGCGGCCGCTTGAATGGTTTCCTGGTTGACCGGCTTGCCCGCGAGCCAGTCGCCGGCTTCGCGGACAAACAGCGGAGTCGGTGCGACGGCGGAGAGCGCGATGCGGACACAGCGGAAGCACGCCGTCTTCCAGTTCCACGGCCACGCCGGCTCCGGCCACCGCGATGTCCATCTCGTTGCGCGGTATGAAGCGCAGATAATGGGAACCGCTGGCAGTCCCGGGTGGAGGTATTTGCAGAGCCACGAGCAGCTCGCCGGGTTGGAGCGCGTTGCGGCCGGGCGCCTGGCAGAAATCTTCCACCGGAATGTGGCGCGTGCCCGCGCCGCCATCCACGCGGCACATGGCCCGCAGCGCGATGAGGGCTGGGATGGAATCACCGCTGGGCGACGCGTTGCACAAGTTGCCTCCGATGGAGGCGCGGCTCTGAATCTGAACTCCGCCGATGAGGGACGCCACCACAGCCAGCGCCGGATAGGTCTTCCTGATAGCGGGATCCTCGTACACACGGCAACAGGGAACCGCGGCCCCCAGCGTCAGGCCGTCCGCGGCATCCAGGCGGATGGCGTTGAGCTCGGGAATGCGCTTGAGGTCCACCAGCAGGTCCGCCGTCTTCACCCCGGCTCTCATCTGCACCAGCAGGTCCGTGCCACCCACCAGCGGCAGCGCCTGGCGGTCGTGCCGCGCGAGCAAAGCGATCGCCTCGGCCAACGATTGCGGGGCTGCGTAATCAAACCAATTCATCTCCAGAAACGGCTCCTTCAATAGGCTGATGGAAACACACTAGCACACCCTCTGCCGGGCCGGGTTCTTGCGCCGGGCGGAATAGAATACAATTGATCACTTCTATGAGCGCAAATTCCGCGGCCGCCGGTTCGCCGGTGGCCGAACTTGAGACTCCTGCCCTGTGCCTGGACATCGACGCCTACCGCCGGAACGTTGCCCGGATGGCCGATTACATCATTGGCAGGCACGGCCTCGCGTGGCGCCCGCACATGAAAGGGCAGAAGGCGCCGGAACTGGCGCGGGAGGCGGTGGCCGCGGGCGCCATCGGTGTCACCTGCGCCACAGTGTACGAAGCGGAGGCGATCATTGGAGCGGGCGTGAACAACGTTCTGTTGGCGCACCAGATCGCCGGATCCCGCAAACTGCGCCGGTTGGCGGAACTCGAGCATCGCGGGACCGTTCTCACCGCTACCGACAGCGTGGAGCACGCCGCGCAGCTCAGCGCCGCCGCCCAAGCCGCGCAGGTGGTCATTCCGGTCCTGGTGGAAGTGGATGTGGGTCTGCAACGGTGCGGCGTCGCGCCGGGTGATGCGGCCGCCCAACTGGCCTCGCAAATCCAGCGGATGCCGGGCCTGCGGTTCCTGGGCCTGATGGCGTGGGAAGGCCATGTGCTGGCTTTCGAGGGCCAGGAAAAACAGGCGCAAATCGCCGCGTCCATCGGGCTACTAATCGAATCCGCCGAGAGGTGCCGCGCGGCGGGAATCCCCGTCGAGATCGTCAGCGCCAGCGGCAGCGGGACGTTCCGCGAGAGCGCTCTCCTGCGCGGGTTGACGGAAGTGCAGGCCGGAGGCGGAGTTTTTTCCGACCTCAACTACCAGCGATGGGGGCTTACCGATCACGAGTTTGCGTTGACTGTATTGACGCGCGTAGTCAGCCGGCCCACCGCCACGCGCATCATCGTGGATGGGGGTTTCAAGAGCATGAGCGTGCAGCACGGCTCGCCCCAACCCTTGGGACTCCCGGCGCTCAAGAGTATGCTGCTGACCGCCGAGCACGGCATTCTGGAGATGCAAGCGCCGGACACCGCGCCGCGAATCGGGGACACGGTAAGTTTCATCCCCGGCTACACCGACAGCACCGTCTGTCTGCACGACGAGATGTGCGTGGTCCGCAGCGGAATTGTGGAAGCCGTGTGGGAGATTCCCGGCCGTAGCGGCCGCCGGTGCGGCAGACTCTGAAGTTGCATCACCGCAACGGCCGCCACGGGAGCCGGGTGGATCATATTCCCGGTCGAGTACACTGGGGACATGGTGACGCGCCGGTCGGTTCTCGGCTCACTGGCGGGTGGAACAGTGGTGCGGGCGCGGAAACAGCGGCCGCCGAACTTCGTCTTCCTGCTGGCCGACGATCACGCCGGTTACGTTCTCGGTTGCGACGGCAACCGCCGGGCCGAAACCCCTCACCTGGACCGGCTCTCGTCCGAAGGCGTTCGCTTCGCGCATCACTATTGCAACTCTCCCATCTGCACGCCGTCGCGGCAGTCCATCTTCACCGGGCAGTTGCCGCACATGGCGGGCGTGACACGCTTGATGACGCCGCTCGCCGAGGACAAGCCCACCCTCGCGCGGCAACTGCAAAAGGCCGGCTACCGCACCGCGGTGTTCGGTAAGATGCACTTCCAGCGCCCCGGCCGCGACGGCCTGTTCGGCCTGGAAACCTGCATGACCGAGGACGTGGTGCAACGCGAGTGGAAGCAGCAGGTGCATCCACGCGCGGTTCCCGAAAGCATCCGGACCAAACCGGCGTGGCGGCCTTTCAAAGATCCCGCTCGCATCTGGCTCAATGCGGAAAAGCTGCCGTACCCGTGCTTCCAGGAGGATATGAAAGGCACCTTCATCGCCCGCCGGGCCGAACAGTATCTCGAACAGCGCCAGCGCGACGGCGCACCGTTCGCGCTGTGGGTGAGCTTCATGGAGCCGCACTCGCCCTACGACTTCCCCGTCGAGGACCGCAATCAATTCGACCCCGCGGACTTTCCGCCTCCGCGCCTCGGGTCCGAGGACGCGCCCCAGATCCCGGCCGTATTCGAGGATCTCGCCGATGCCGATAAGCGTGGAATCATCGCGTCCTACTACACCTCGGTGCGGTTCCTGGACCGCAACGTGGGTCTGGTCCTGAAGAAGTTGAAAGACCTGGGAATGGACCGCGACACCTTCCTGGTCTACACCGCCGACCACGGCTATCTCCTCGGCCAGCACGGGCGTTTCGAAAAACATTGCGGCTACGACCCCGCCCTGCGCGTACCACTGCTGATGCGCTGGCCCGGCCGCATCCAGCCCCGCGTCGTGCGCGACTTCACGGAACACGTGGACCTTTCCGCCACCATCACGGACATGCTCCAGGTGGAGTCGCTGCCCATCACCCACGGCCAGACGCTACGGCCGTACCTGGAGGGCCGGCCCATGAGCTCGCCGCGCCATCACATATTCAGCGAGTACCTGGAGACCGAGCAGGCTTACATCCGCACCGGGCGGCACAAGTTCGTCTACTGTTCGGGGCGGCGCCTGGACTGGTACAAGCCGGAGCACCCCATCGCCGGGCGCTGGCGGCGGCTCTACGATCTGCAGGAAGACCCGGACGAACTTCACGACATCGCCGCGCGGCATCCCGATCTGGTGCGGCGCTTCGAGAGTTTACTGCTGGAGCGATTCCGCAAGACGCACCCGGATGCTTCCAGCGAGCCCAGGCAGGGGGCCCCCGAAGATTTGCTTGACTTTTACGTGCGCTCGCGGGACGCTTAGCGGTCGTCACCCCGGCAAAACCGGCGGAGCCGGCAACCCTTGAATCCCGTCACCCGGTTCAGTAAAGAAGAGACGGCCGTAACCCCGGCGCATCACTGGATATCGAAGGGAAGCGCCGGGTCATGACGCCTGGGGCCGGATGAGCTCCTGAATCTGCTCCACAGCCTGCGCAATGCTCGTGAGCAATCGATCTGGTTGGGTTCGCTCGAAACGCGCCTTGGCCTTCTCCGTATCGCCACTGAACCCCCAGACTCCGACCACCAGCTTGAGTTTGGGAAAGCGTTCCCGAATCAGTTTGCACATCGTCCGCGCGGGTGGAAAGGCAAAAGGCGGCAAGGCGGAGATGCAGATGACGTCGTCTGGCCTGATCTCAATCAACGCCAGCATCTCCGTGGGGGAAGCGTGGGTCACGGGAAGGCACAGAGCCGCGTGGCCGGCCTGCTCCAGGAGCTGCGCCAGCATGGCGGCCGTGACCTCATCGGCCCGATCACTTGCGGGAAGGCAGATGATCCTGGCGCTGGGGTGCTCCGCCGCACCCGGTTGCGCCGCGGCATCTTCGACCTGGGAAGAATCGCGCGCCAGTTGGTGCTCGGAAAGCTCGGTAATCATGTCGTTGATGCTGAGAAAGAGAAATTCCTCCCGGGTTGTGTCGATGGCCCCTTTGTGGCGGTCCTGCTCGGCCAGGTTCAAAGCCGGTATGAGCACCGCATCGTATAACTCCACCAGGGATTTTTCTTTCAAGAACTGTTCCACAATAGAGTGCGCCTCCGGTTGGTCCATGGCCAGTAGGCGCTGGTAGATCTGGGCTTCCGCTCCCAGAACTTCCTCATCCCCCAGCAGGGTATGAAGAAACGAGAATTGAGGAACGTAGCGGCCCAGCACCACCACGCAAACGGTGAGCGGCGTGGAAAGGAGGAGACCGGCGGGCCCCCACAGAACCGTCCAAAAGACAGCCGCCACCAGCAGCGCCAACGAAGAGATTCCCGTGTTGGCCCCGTAGAGCCACGGTTCGAGGATGTTGGCAATGGTCAGTTCGAGACCGACAAACAGCAGGAACACCAGCAGTGGCGGCAGCCAGGTGTTAAAAGCCGCCAGCGAGAGTGCAATCGGCAGCGCGGCGGCTACCAGCGTGCCGACATACGGCACCATGCGCAGGAGCCCGGCGACGACTCCCCATAGCGCGGGATTGGGTACGCCAATCAAGTACAGACCGAATCCGAACAGAGACCCAAAGCCGGTATTGACCAGGACTTGCATCAACAGGTATCGGCTGACACGTTGCGCCGCGTCGTCGAGCGCTTGCGTCAGGATGTTTATCCGGCCGAGTCCCACCAGCCGGAAAAGACGATGTCTCAAGTCGAATCTCTTGACCAGCATGAAGACCGTGAAGATGAGGACAAGCAAGGTCTGTGCCAAGGGCCGCAGAATGGGCTGGAGCAGATCGCGAAGGTACTCCAATCCGTCTGCCGGCGGTGGCACGATCTGCACGGGCACAGGAAGAGCGGGAGTTTTCGGCGCAGTGCGCTGTTTCCGATTCGGCACCGGAGGTTCGAGGTCCGGCAAGGGTGCCACCGGGCTGGCGATTTCGCGCGCAATTTCCCTCAAGCTGTTGGCCGCAAGGCCTAACGGTCCCGTAGTGGGAATGCGAAGCGCTTCCATCTTGGCGTCAATGTTCTGGCGGTACCGGGGAAGCTCCTTGGCGACGTCCACAAGTTGAATTGCGATGATCCAGACTACGCAGCCGGCCGCCGCCATCGCTACCAGAACGGCCACCGCGACGGATGCTACGCGGCCGATGCGTGATTTTTGCAGGAGGGCGACGACAGGGCTCAAAACGAACGTCAGAATGAGAGCAAATGCCAGGGGGATCAGAATTTCGCGGGCAAAGTAGAGCCCCGCGATCGCGCCAAACAGCATGGCCATCGCCCATTTATTGGAGTTTGGGAGGTGGTGGTGTGATGCGCTGATGACCACCGGTACGGAAGCACCGCGCAGGACAACCGCGTTGGTCGCGGACCCCTTCTCGGGGCCCCGGTGGAAGAACTGCCGGTTCCAGAACGAAGCCATGTTGTAGGCCGTCGTGGCGTTTACGACGCGGGACGGTCCTGAGCTCTCCGATTCGGCCCAAACCGATGCCGAAGAGCCAGTCCAGAGGAGTTAGTGCACGTCAGTAACCACAAACGAGAGCCCCCGGCGCAGTGTTCCCCAGTGGCCACCCGCCTCCCCCAAGCCGGTTCACCTGCCGCCCATGTATGTGCAGTTTCTGATCGAGACCTGGATGGCCGGCTGGATCATTCCGGCACTTGCCGGCGGCGATGCACGTGCCATAACAAACAACCCGGCTTCAGCAAATTCTGCGCATACTGCAAGTTCTGCCACCGGCATCGTGAGGGCAACTGCGTCCGCCCGGTGTGGGCACCTGGGCGGGTAGCCGCGTTGCAGTATTCCGTCCCGAGACGATCTGTCGTTCCCATGTTCCGCGAGGAGCATCGGGGCGCACCACACCAAGCTGACCTGCGTTCCCGGAAATCTCCGGCTCGCTCTGCGCGCTCATACACCGCATGGCAGATGAGAATCCCGTTTCGGGGCGCTCCCAGGCTCCACGGAGCACTGAGGACGCCCGGCTTGGTTGTCTCCGAAGGGACGGATCGTTACTACGACGAATTCGTGCCGCACGACCTAACCGCTTTACCGCTGTTTCGTCATCGAACATGGGCGACGCCGCCCATCCCGTTACACCAACCCCGCGGTGGTAGAGTCGAGAATGGACGCGGGTACCGACGCTGGTGCGCCTCGGTTGTCCGGAGAAAGACCATTCGAGCCTCACCAACGTGTTACGTCCATTGAGGACTGGCTTTTGGCGGACTACACCGGGCGCGGCCGGCTGAATTGGAGCTATACGATGCGCCACTTCTCTACGCTTCCGGCAGCACTTGTGCTTCTTTCCACCGCGGTGATGGCTGCCGGCGACTTCCCGGGCGTCGCGGACACGCCCTTCACACAGGAACACAGGACGGAGGTTCCCTACCCGGAAGACCCCGGCGCAAGCCGCGTCCGCGCGGTTGCCGTATCGAGCGACGGAGCGGTCTGGATCGCGTCGAAAGCCGGGGTATACCGCTACCAGAAAGGCGCCTGGCAGCTCATGAAGAAGGGCTCCTCCTACGCGCTGGTTGCGCGCGGCGACGACGTCTGGGCCGGCGCGTGGGACGGTCTCTACCATATCTCCGGAGAAGCGGCCGAAAAGGTACCGGGCGTGGGTGCGCCGGTGGTGGCTCTGTGGGCGGACGCCCAGGGTGTGGTCGCGGCCGGGCAGACCTTCATCGCCGAGTGGGACGGCCTGGCTTGGACGTCTAACCCTTGGAAAGGCGCGCGCTCGGTTCGCTCGATGGCTCGCGATCGAAGCGGAGGCTTGTGGGTAGCCACCAGCATGGGAGTCTACTACCGCCAGGGGCAGGCGCTCAAACTATTTCATGACGAACGCGAGTTGCTGGCCGGAGAATTACGCGGCGTCGCCCTGGCGCCGGACGGCGGGGTGTGGTTGGCCAGCCTGGGAGGCGTGGACGTCTATCGTCAAGGCCGCCGGGCCGAGTGGTACAACGCCGCCACGGGCATGGCCAGTCAGGACGCCCACTGCATCGCCATCGAAAACGACGGCACGGTGTGGATCGGCACGCGCCACGGCGCTTTGCGCCGCATCGGCGACCGCTGGTCGCTGCGCCACAGCCGCCGCTGGCTCCCCTCCGACTCGGTCGTCTCCATCGCCGTCGCGCCCGACCGGACCGTCTGGGTCGCCACCACTGGAGGCCTCAGCGCCATCCAGCGGCGCACCATGACCCTGGCGGAGAAAGCCGATCACTATCTCAAGATCTGCCTGGCCCGGCACGTCCGGCCGCCCTACCTGGTGGAAGCTTGCCTGCTGAAATCTCCCGGCGATGTGGAACACTTCTCACCTCGCGACGACGATAATGACGGCCAGTACACCGGCATGTATCTGGGCATGGAGTCCTACCGCTACGCCGTCACACACGATCCGCAAGCCCGCGAAAACGCGCGTAAGGCTTTCCGCGCCCTCAAGTTCCTTCAGGAGGTGACCGGAACCAGCGGCTTCTTCGCCCGGACGGTGGTGCCTTCCGATTGGAAGCGCGTGGCCGACCCCAACGAGGAGTTCACGCCCGAGACGCGCACGGACCGGCTGGTAGAGAACCCGCGCAACAAAGCCGTGGAGAAGCGCTGGCACCTCAGTGCGAACGGGAAGTGGCTGTGGAAGGGCGACACCAGTTCCGACGAGATGACCGGCCACCTTTTCGGATACTTCAGCTACTACACGCTGGCCGCCGATGAAGCCGACCGCAAGCTGGTCGCGGAGCACGTTCGGCGGATTGTCGATTACATCATCGAGGGCGGCTACACGCTGCGCGACGTGGACGGCCAGCCTACCCGCTGGGGTCACTGGGGACCGCAGTACCTCAACGACCAACCCGACTGGCGGGGGGAGAAATGGACCAACGGGCTCGAGATCCTGGCTTACCTGCGCTCGGCGGAGTACATGACAGGGGACTCCAAGTACCGGCGCCTCTACCTCGAATTGATCGAGAAACACCGCTACGACCGCCTGGCGCGCCGCCCCCTGGCCATTGAACCTTCCGAGTACACGCTCTTCGACAACGAACTGGTGGCCCTGGCGCTCCCTGCCGCCATGTCGGAGAAAGACCCGCGTATCCGGCGCATTTTTGAAGACGGACTGGCCTTCTGGCTGCCGTACATCAAGGAGCAATACAGTTCCTATTACAGCTTCACATGGGCAGCCCTTACCGGCAGCCGGTCGCCGCAGGAGTTCGGTCTCGACCGCTCGGTCGAGTTCCTGCGCGACGAACCCCTCGACCTGGTGCAATGGACGGTGGACAACCGCTGGCGCGAGGATGTGCGCCTGCTCCACCAACCGCAGCTTGAGGACCTGCAGGTCGACCGCGTCCTGCCGCCCAGCGAGCGCGCCACCCAGCGCTGGGACGGCAACCCGTATGCCGCCCTCCGCGGCTCGGGCGGTATGGTGGAAAACAGCGGCGTGCATTGGCTGCTGTCTTACTGGATGGGTAGATACTACGGTTTCATCCGAGCGCCGGAATAACCATCCCCCATCCAGGGAATATCCAGGAGAACATCTTCAGAACTTCGGATCTGGGTGAAATAAAGATGACTTGAGTTTGAAGACCAGAGTGAGAGCGGTGCCCGAGAAGATCATCGGTCTCGCATTGAGGCCGGCGAGCAGTAAGGTCTGGAAGAACAGAATGTTCGTGCTCACGGCCAATCGCCGGATTCGGCGAAGGGCCGCGGACGAGGGCCGGAGCGGGAAGAATGCACCAATTCATAGGCAAGGAACCGAAGATTGCGATGGCGCGTCTAGCACGTGTGCGAATACTAGTCACGTGCTTGCTGACAACCGTGGCTGTCTGGGCACAGGACCCTGAACTGGGGCACATCGACATTTCGTCGTACGAGGCGGTGCTCACGGTCGATTCCCCGCGCCCAATGGATTCCGTCGCCAAAACCTTGTCCCAAAGCTACGGCATGGTCATCAACTCGGAAGACCCCCAATATTTGTACCGTGGCGATATGAAGGATGTGACCGCCGAGACGGTACGTACCATGCGCCCCGGCTTGCGAGTGCTGGTTCCCCAAGGCGGTCGCTTGGAGATCCGCTTCCCCGTGACGCCGGAAGGCTCGCCACGGGACGTCCGAGGGCTCTCTGCAATCTCTCGTCGATGCCGCCAACGCCCAATTTCCATTTGCATACCGTTTGGATGTGGATGAGGATGCGTACACGTTCATTCCGACCACCACCCGGGATGCCCAAGGACGAGTCGTCGGCCTTCCCGCGCTGCTTGATCGGAAGATCACCATCCCGCCCGGCACGCGGAGCATCATCGAACATGCAAATCTAATGACGGATGCTCTGTCGTCTCAAACTGGATTTCAAATCAGTTGTTGCCAAGGTGTGGCTGCGGGCTATCCATGGGGAATGGAGACTGTCGCGTTCGAGGCTCGCAACGAACCGGCGCGCAGCGTTCTGCTACGGCTCATCCGAAGCGTGAGAGGCCGTTATTACTACCTGGAACGCTGTGACCCCGTATCACCAGGCCGCCCAACGGGGTGTTTCATCAACGTGCAGGGATTTCCATCGAAGCTGCCGCTCCAGTAGAATCGTGTACTCCGTTGAAGGGCTGCCGCACGCCGCATGCGGAACCACGCGGCCTCCTCCGGTGTCAAAGAACTATGCGCGTATTTCGAGTCGCCGTACTGGGCACATGGTTGTGTTGGCGGTTGCCCGCGCCCATGATTCCAGGACCGAATCTCGCGAAAAGGATAGAACTGGCCGACGTCATCGTAGTGGCCGGACTGGTCAGCGGCACGACTTTCGCCTCGGGTAGCGAGGTATCCAGCGATCTTGTGCTTCACGTGAATCGCGTTCTCAAGGGGGATCTGATACCGGGAAGCGGAATCGCGGCTCATCTGGAGGGCCGCGGCTACTTTATGGTACCGGACGCGAGACAATCCGCCGTCACGGAGAAGCTTTACGGCATATGGTTTCTGAGTTCAGCGGCGCGCCCTTACGCGGTGGTTTCGCGACACGGGAAATATGGAGAGCTCGACTTCGCGCCGGCGATTCTGCCCCAAGGCGCGCCCGCCGGGAAAGCGGGTGAGACGCCGGCCGCATCGGTGGCCAATGAATTGGTGGCCGCGCTCCGGTGGATGGCCGAGTCGCACGGCTCTGAATTGAGTCCGGAGGCGCAGCGCGCTGGAACTCCCCAGCAACGGCGGACGGCCGGAATAAGCCTTAGCCAATTCCGTTCTCTGACCGAGGATCTCCGCACTCTCCTTTCATCCACAACCCTGGCCGTCTACCATCAGTTGGCCACCGAGAAATTGGCGCCCCTGCGCGCCATGGGGATTCAGGGGCTGATCGCGGCCAACGATCCAGAAGGGGTGAAGCGCGCCGCCGCGGATTGGAGCGAACTCCGCGCCGCGGCCGACGTTCAGCCGCTCATCGCGAGCTTGATGAGTTATTCAAACGATGACGGCGCAGCGGTGCGTGCGCTGGGCGCCCTGGCGTTGTGTGATCCTGCCGAGCCGGGGCTGCGCGAGAACGCGGTCTACGCGCTGCGCGCCATCCACACGAGGGAAACGCTCCCGGCGCTGGTCGCGCTGCTCGACCGCAAAGAGGACAGAGTTCGGTCCTACGCCCTCTCCGGGCTCTGCCTGTTCGTCCGCAACGCGCCGATTGTGACGCCCCAGTCGGTCCCCTCGATGCCCTGGCTTCAATCCCGTCCACCCACACCTCTGCTCAATGCGGAGACGCAACGCTACTGTCTGATCGGCGGCATCAGGGAACGGGCGGCGGATCTGGACGCGTACGTAAGCTTCTGGAAGTCCTGGTGGAGCGAACACCAAGTCGACATGGAGGGCCACTAAGCGGGTTTCCCAAGAACGGATGGTCCGAAGTTGAACCACTCCTCTTCATGGCGTCATTACCCGCAAGCGTTCGATCCATGCGGCGCGGCGAGCAGGACCCCGGCCGCCCGTTCTCGTGAAGGGAGATGCGGTGTGTAAGCCATGCGCCTGGGGCGTATTCGCGTGCGCTGTCGCCGCTGATGCAGACAGAATCCGCTACAAGCACAACCCGCGCTACGGCGCTACCTGGGCGCCAGCGACGGCGGGCTTTCGCGGCAGGGAGTCTTCGCCTCGTAGAGTGCAATCCTGATCTTGAGCGCCTTCACGCTGGCCTCACGGCTCGTCCGCGATGCCAGGGTCAGCGCTTTCCGGCCCGTCCTTACGGCCTCCTGGAAGCGGCCCGCTTCCGCATAGGACGCCGCCAGGGTGTCCAGGATGGCCGGGTCATTGCCCGCGGAAAGTTGGGCGGCGCGCTGGGCGAACTTGAGCGCATCGGCGCCGTTGCGAACGGACGCCTCCGGGTGGGTAGCCAGCACCCAGGCGGTCTGATTCAGGGCCTCGGTGTAATCCGGGTTGATCGCCAGCGCCTTCTTCCATTGCGAAATAGCGGCATCCACTTTGCCGCTTTCGAAAAGCACCAGCCCCAGGTTGTAGAAGGACAGCGTGTGGGAGGGGTCCAGTTCCACCGCTTTGCGGAACTGGGCCTCCGCCTCCTTCAGTCTGCCTTTCACGGCCAGCGCACCACCCAGATTGCTGTGGGCCGGCACAAAGCCAGGTTGGATTTCGGTGGCCTTGCGAAAGTGTGTGATGGCTTCTTCGCCGCGCCCCGTCTGTATCAGAACCATTCCGAGATCGTTGTGCAGCGGAGCATAATGGGCATCGATCTTCATGGCCCCGCGGAGAAGCTTCAGGGCTTCCCCGGTCTGCCCTTGCATGGCCAGCGCACTGCCCAGGCCGCAATAAGCCTGTACGAATGCCGGCTTGAGTTCCACGGCTTTTCGAAAATGAGTAATCGCCTCGTCCAGGCGTCCGGTCTGGAACAGCGCCATGCCCAGACTATTATTCGCGTTCGCATCCGCCGGGTCGATCTTCAGCGCCTTTCTCCACTCGGCGATGGACGCCTCGTACTGGCCTTTCCGCTGCAAGGCCATGGCATGGTCCGCGAGGCGGTAGGAGTCGACTGCCGGCACGTCAATCTTGCGCAGGCCGTCCGGAGGAATATTCACGAACTCCGGGATGTTCACCGCGCGATTCGAGGCGGTCGCGTTGTCGATTAGAATGGCCGGGCTGTCGTTGCCCTCCTGGTCCAGGTGGGTCAGAAACATCTGCGTGTAGGGCGACCGGCTTTTGGAGGAGAACACCATCCATCGGCCGTTGGGTGAAAAACTATGCCAGGAGTTCATCAACGGTGTATTGCAGCGCATGCGCCGCGGCTGGCCCCCGGCTGCCGGAACTATATAAAGCTGGCTGTCGGGACGCATCAGCAATCCGTTCCGACATTGTACGAAGACCATCCAGCGGCCGTCCGGAGTTATCTTGGGAAAGCTGTTGCTCATTCCATTGCGCGAGGCGCCTTCGATAGGCTCGCTCTGGCCCCCGCGACCTTGGTTAAAAGGAATGCGGTAGAGGTCGTAGCGGATGTGCACTTCGTTCGGGTCGTTGGCACGCTTGGCCAGCGGCACGCCCTCCGGGTTGGGCTCCTTCGCCAGGTCCCGCGCGAACACCAGGTATTTCCCGTCCGGACTCCAGACGGCTCCCGCCTGGACGTACCGCGGGTCGTCCGCGCCCGGGAGCGGATGCAGCATTCCGGTGGCGCGGCTGTACCATGCCAGAATGCCGCGAGCCGGAAAGAAGACCTGCAGGAAGCGGTAATCCGTGAAGTTGGCCACGTAGTAAATGCTGGGCGGGTCCTTGGTCGACCCTGAAGTGTCCGAAGACGCCTGCTCCAGCGCCGTGCTGTTGACGGTGGTCACGACGTACTGGCCGTCCGGGGATACTTGCGACATGAACCCCACGCGAGTCTTGCCTTCCAACCTGCCCCGCGCGGCGCTCCATTCGATTACATCCTGATTGCGGATGGACATGTTCGGCGAGATGGATGCCAGCGTGTACATCCCCTTGTCGTTCTGCGGGCCATCCAGGTCCATGCCCAGCGTTTTTCCGTCGAGAGAGAAGGAATGGCAGTTGGCGCACGTGGGCATGCCGTCGAGCAGTAGTCGGCTGTTCGGCTCACCTACGTTGCGGAGCCGCCAGGCGATGAGGCGCACGGCCTCGGAGGCCAGGGGCTTGATCACGCCCTTCTCCGTTTCCGAGGGCATCAGCGGCACATCGCGGTAGAAGATGGGCGCTCCTACGGGATCTTTTGACGTGCGCATGGTCACGCTGCCGCGGGAAACCACACGCGTGGGATTCCCGCCTTCCAGTCCGCTGATGGTGACGGTGGCGTTGCGCTCCACGGAGCGTTTCTTGATGGCGTCCCAAGTGGAGGCGTCGGGCTTCCAACTGTGAGCTTCGGCCTGCTGAGGGGTCAACCGGGGAAGCTCGTTGGTATCCGCGACGCATCGCGGATCGATGTCGCCAATCGGCAGCCGCTCACCCGGCGAAGTGGCGCGGACACCTGCCGCACCGTCCCCGAATTCAAAGTCGATGCGCCACATGGTGACGCCCGCCGCCCTGTCGCGCCACAGGAATGTCGGAGGAGTGATCTCAGGAGGGAACAGGGAGCCCGTGGCGGGATAGTCGATGGTGATTGAGGGCGGGGGGGCAGAGATTTGCAGGCCCAGGACCGCTACCGAGACCAATGACAAACTGATCAGGATATGGGTCGCTTTTCGCCGCACAAGCACTCCCGTTTTCCAGCCGCCTTTTCCTTCACTCTACTATGACTGCGGCGGCACCATCGGCGCTCATTAACCGCTCCCTCACGGTCACGGCTCGGAAGCCGGACCTGAGCCGCGACCGTGAGGGAGCGGTCTACATCCGCAGATAGATCTTTTGGCGATCGAGCCCCCAGAGGAACAGCCACGTGATGCCGAAATAGATCAGGAACACGAACACCACCCAAAAAAGCGGCGCGTCCCGGGGACCGAATTTCTTGACGGCATCTCCCACTATGCTGTGGAGGACATAGCCCGCCAGCGGATTGAGACCAAAAATGCGGAATACGCTCCACTGCTTTCCCTTGACGTCCGTCCACCAGACGAAGAGAGCGAATACCAGCAGGGAGAAGCCTCCGGCAAACCACAAATAGGAGTTCGAACCCGCCCGCTGGCTCATGGTCCACAGGGTTACCGGGTGCACCGGAGGCCAGAAAGGCAGCGCCGCCAGCCACCTGCGCCACCCGTCGGCCGGCACGGCGCTGAGCACCGGTGTCAGGCAGGACAGCGCGTACCCGAACACGACTGAGGATCACGCCCCATTTGAGCAGGGGCCGCATGGCGCCCGCGGACCCTTTCTCGCGAATCCAGTCATAGGCGATCGATCCGAGCAGGGTGGGGATGGTCCAGGTCAGGAAGCCCAGGGGCCCGCCGTCGATCACGCCTTTCCGGTTCAGCAGTTCATACCAGAACCACTGCGACAGCCCCAGGTGCAACAGCGCGCTCCCCGCCATGAAGACGATCCGCGTCCGGAGCGATGCCGCGATAACCGGCAGCACCCACAAACTGGTGATGGCGATATGCACCAGCGCTTGAAACGGCGACTTCCAGAAGCTATGGGTGAAGAAGCCGCCCCATCCCAGATCCACCAGGTCCTGCCAGCGCCGGTAGTTCCCGTCCAACTGGTAAACCACCAACCCCACCAGGATCAGCGAGAGACACCGCATGACGGCTTTCCTGTACGCCGCCGCCTTGCCCAGCTTGCCGATGTTGCGCAGCACCACCAGGCGGAAGGCGAATCCCACCGCGAAGAAGAAGTGCGGCATGATGGTGTCGGCGTAGCTGTTGTAGTTGTTGTGGTGCTTGAAAACGGGATGCACGGCGACAAAACTGCCGATGAAGTTCACCAGAAACATCCCGGCCATGGTGTAACCGCGGAACTGGTCCATCGAATCGATACGTCCGGATGCGCTCATGGAATCAGTCCTGGAGGTAGCCGTGGTAGAGGCCCATGTAATAGGGCAGCAGGAAGACGGCACCATCCCCCAGCGCATGTCCGTTGCCGCCGGTGTCGAGCCGGTACGGATTGTGGTTCCAGAATTCGAAAAACCTCTCGTCCACCGGCAGCGCCTTGCCGTTTCGCGGGTAGCCCGCACCGCGCATCTCATCATCCTCCGCAATATAGCGCCGCAGATGAATGATGTCCTTGCGATGGCTGTTGGTGTGCCGCCAGTCAATGCGGTCCAGCGGCAACCGGCGCAGGGTATTCACGGAGTCCTCCAGCCACACGCCCCGGGGGGTCAGGTCCTGCGTGCGGAACGCATCCGTGAACTTCCTCCCGGTCAGGCCGGCGGCGGCCACGAAGTTGAAAAACGGGTTCATCTCCAGACGCTCGACGGCCCAGTAGTTGGCCAGCGAGTAGGCGTACTTTTGCAGCAGACTGTCGTCCGTCTCATACTTCAGCAGGCCGTAGTAACTCATGAACGCCATCTCGTCATCGGACTGGTTGCCGGATCCCGGGCCCGTGCTGATCTTGGGCACCATCGCGTTGGTGGCGTAACTGTGCTGCTTGACTAGCAGGTCGTAGGCCCGGCGGTATTTCGCATCGCCGGTAATGTGCTCCGCGACTTTAAGGTAGGAGAGGATGCTGAGCGAGTTCAGCCCGCGTCCCGCCCAGAAATCCTTGTCTTCGTTCAGGCTGAAGGGGTCAAAAACGGCCCATCGCGTGGGTGTTCCGTCCCAGTCCACCAGCGAGTAGTTGTGCTGGAGCAGGTGGTCCGTGATGGCCCGCACCAACTCTCGCACGTCTTCCTTTTCCTGAGGGGTCTCGGCGGCCAGGTCATAGTACAGGCCGTAGAAGAAGTAGTGGCCGTCCAGCTCGTCCGAGCTGGTGTCGGTCTTCCAGTACCACTTGCCGTCGGCGCTTTTGGGCCAGCGCGGCGAAAGAATCTTCCACCGGTGATCCCGCCTCGCGCGCATGCGCACGTCCCGCTCGCGCGAATCCTGCAGGTTGGGATCCGGGCCGCTGGTGGGCAGAATGGAGCGGGCGGGGAAGCCGGGCGGCGCGGGATGCTCGCCGCCCTGCGTAACCAGGCTCAAGAACCGCAGCGCCTCGAACGCTTTGCGCGCCCGCGTCTTGGCCAGAGGGTCCTTGGTGGCGCCGTAGGCAAAGCACTCGCCGGCGCCGTACATGGCGGTCCACAGGCCGTCGTTATCGCTGTCGTGCTGGGTCCACTCGCTCTTGTCTCCCGCTTTGGGGAGGCGCACCGCCATCACGTAGCCGTACTCGGTCCGGCGGTGGCGCTTGTCGATCTCGTCTTCGATAGAACTTGGCCTTTTCGGCCAGCCTCATGGGCTTCCGCTCGATGAGCCCGGCGCCTTTCGACGTGGCAAACCACGCGTCGCCACGATGGGAGACACTGATGGCGCGCACCTCGTCGTCGGGCAGCCAGCGCAGACCTTGACGATATTCCCAGATCTTGCCGTCGAAGCGGATAGCTCCGCGTTTGGTTCCGAACCACATGACGCCGGGTTCGCCCGCGGCAACCGTGGTGAAATCGTCATAGGGCAGCCCCTCCTGCCCGGTGATGAGCTTCCAGCCGCTTGCTTCGCGACATCCCGCTCCCTGCGGACTGCCAAACCACAACCTGCCTTCGGAGTCGTAAGCCACGCCGCGAACGTCCCCGGGGGCCCAGCTTCGACCTCCATCGCGCGGGTATTCGGTTCGCCAGGCGCCGGCGTCGTTCCGTATGAACAACCCTTCGGCCGCCGCGGCGGCCAACTCGCCTGACGGGCCCACCGCCAGTTGACGGATCTCCATGGGCTTCACCGGCAGGTCCATCCGGGTTAGCCCGTTACCGCTCGGGCCAACCCGATACAGCCCCTGGTCCGTCGCCAGGAATACGTAACTGTCCCTGGCCGCGATGGCGCGCGGCCGCCCGCCCGGCACGCCCACACGAGTTGCCGCCTCGCCGGTGAGACGGTAGAACCCGCCTTCGTAGGCGACGTACAGGAGGTCCCCGGAGGCGGCGCAGACGTCGACCGGGTGGCCGGTGAACCCATCCACCGGCCGCCAGGTGTCCCCGGCAAGCCGTGCCAGGCCCTGTGCCGTTCCCGCGTAGACCGTGGTTCCAACCGAGGCAATGCAGCTCACGCGGTCGTCTGGCAATCCTTGCGCGGTGGTGAAGCCGTGCTTGACCTCTTCGGCAAAAACGCCCACCTTAACACCGGCGGGCGCGGACAGACTAAGAACGAGCGAAAAGACAAGTGTTCGTATCATGGCGGGAATGTGGGGGCCGAATCGATCCGGCCCCCTATTACAAGCCCAAAAGGCCTAACAGGTCGCTGAAACGGGACGGACTGCTCTGCCCCACGCGGGAAGCTCCATGTTCTCAGCGATTCCCGTCGCGGGCAGAGGGGTCTGTCCCTGTTCTTTCAGCATCCTGCTAAAAGTAGAGTTTCATGACGATCACAAAGTTCCTGATGTCGTTGCCCATATTAGCTTGAAGCTGGCCGAAACGCGAATTGGTCACGTCGACCGACTGCGTCGCGGAGAACCACGGCCAGTTGGCCACGTTGTGGGCATCCATGCGAAGTTGCAATCGCACTCTCTCCCTGATCCCGAACTCCTTATACAGGGAGAAATCGCCGATGTTCAATGGCTTGGTGCGAACGTCGGGGAACATCGTCGGGAAGTTCCGGAGCGTGTATGGCGCCAGGGCCACTTTCGGGAAGATGCTGACGTTAAACCACTTATCGCTGGAGACATCGCATGTTGGATGGCCAGCCGCCTGCGCATTCGCGTCGCGTTGTGAGTCGCTGTACTTAGCACTCCGCGCAACCAGCGGCGCGGCGTTCGGGAACGCCATCGGGTATCCGGAATGCGTTTGCCACTGGCCACTGAACGTCCAGCCGCCCAGCACCCCGTTCACCACCGGATGCATGTGCGAGAGCATCGGCCGCCCCTTGCCGAACGGCAGGTCGTAGGTGCCGATCACCTGGAACTGCTGCGGAACATCATATTGAATCAAGCGATGCTCCAGCCTGGTGTTGAGCAGGTTGTTGGGATCGATGTCCGTGGCGGTGTTCAGGACGGCAGCCGCCTGCTTCGCGACGTCCCAAGCCCTGGGGACTGCCAAACCACAGGTTGCCCGCCGCATCATAGGCAACTCCACGCACATCCGCCGGCGCCCAACTCCGCTTGCCGTCGCGCGAATACTCGGTTCTCCACGAGCCTGCCGCGGACCGGACATACAGTCCTTGCGCGGCGGCCACGGCGAGTTCGCCTGAGGGTGCTGTCGCAAGTTGGCGGATGTCCAGCGGTGCCGCCGGCGTGGAAATGGGGGCCAGCCCTGCTGGTCCTACACTGTAAAGAGCATTCTCCGTAGCCAGAAACGCCCCGGTTCCCGCGGCGGCGAGGGCGCGCGGTTGCCCGCCGGACCACGTTCCCACTCGAGCCGCCCCGGCGGCGCTGAGACGGTGCAACGCGCCGGAGTAGGTGAAATAGAGGCTGTCACCGGAAGCGGCACAGACATCCACAGGCTGCTGCTCATAACCCTGGACAGCTCGCCAGACGTTCCCGTCAAAAGCGGCCAGCCCTTTCGCCGTGCCGGCATACACTCGCGACCCTGCCACGGCCACGCAATGCACGCCATTGTCGGGCAACCCTTGCGCCGTGGTGTAGCCGTGCTTGATCTCGGCGTCGAAGACGCCCACCTTCACTGCGGCGGACAATGACAATGAGAGTACCAGGAAGAAGAGTCCGATTCGCATAGGGAGTTCCTTTGGAGAGGTGAGGGATAGGAAACAACGGGGACCGGAGCAATCCCGGTCCCCGAAGAAGTTGAACGGTCTACCAAATCAATCTTCATGACCAGAACGACCATCTTCACGTCGTTCTTCATGTCCGGCTGCACCTGCCCGAACTTGGAGTTGGTCACGTCCACGGATTGCATTTGGTTGAAGAATGGGTGGTTGAACGCGTTCTGCGCAGTCCGCGCGGATCTGCATTCTCATCCGCTCGTAAAGCCCGAACTCCTTGTAGAGCGAGATCTCATGACTCGTCCATGGCTTGGTGCGGACGTCCGGGAAGCGCGTCGGGAAGTTGCGCAGGGTATAAGGCGCCTGCGCGGTCTTGGGGAACAGCGTCGTGTTGAAGAACTTGTCAAACTGAACGTCCCACTCCGGCCGGCCGGCAGCTTGCGCATTGGCGTTTCGCTGTCCGTCGGTGTAACGGGCCGTCCCCGGCGAGATGGGAGCCGCGTTGGGGAAAGCCACCGGGAATCCCGACTGGCGCATCCACTGCCAGTTCAGGTTCCAGCCGCCGATCACGCCATTCAGCCACTTGTTCATGCTGCCGCCGACCCACTTGCCCTTCCCGATGGGGATTTCGAACGTGTTGACCACGGACAGGCTCTGCGGCACGTCCCACTCCGCCAGGCGCTTCTCCAGCACGGATTCGGGTCAGGTCGCCCAGATTGGTGTCCTGCGCGTTGAGCAGGCTCGCCCGCTCGAAGGTCTTGGCGATGGTATAGGCAACCTGCGAGGACCACCCCTTGGCAAACCGCCGGGTGGCCTTGAACTGCGCCTGGTCGGAGCGCTGCCAACCAACCGGCACCTGCGCCAAGGTGACGTTAGTGTACTGCGGATAAGCGTACAGCAACTGTTGCCGCGGCACGTTGGCTCCATTGATGCCGGAACCGGCCAGCAGCAGGCCCGCCATCGGGTTGGGAACCTGTCCCGTGAAATAGGACGACCGGCTGGCCACCGGCTGGCTCTCCAGCACGCTGGTGGGCAGGAAGTTCAAACTCATAGCCACCGGCAGATGCTTGGTCGTGTTGCCTACGTAAGAGGCATCGATCAGCCACCCGCCCGGCAACTCCCGCTGGAAGCCCACCGAGTACTGCTGCGAGTACGGCAAGCCGCGGTCCACATAGTCCGCGCTCAAGCCCAGGCCCAACTGGGTCGAGGTGCCCAGGCTGTTGCCCACCGGCTTGAGCAGGCCGTTGGGGAAGAGGTTGCCCGGGAACGGATTACTCAGGCTGGCCGCCGGAGTGAGCCCGCCGTCCAGCGTTGTGATCATGTTAGTGGTCTGGGCGTAGCCGGTCGCCGGACCAAAGCCTTCCTGGCCCAGGTAGCTCAGCCCGTAGCCGGCGCGCAGCACCCACTTGGACGCCAAGCGATAGGCCAACCCGATGCGAGGCTGGAAGTTCCTGCGCTTGGGATCGAAGGCGTAGCGGCTCTCGCCGTTCACGCCCGCGTAGAGCGGTGCGCCCTTTGAGCGTCAGCCCAGTCACCTTGCTGGCAATCGGGCTGGCCGCGGTCACGTCGAAACGCCGCAGCATACGGTCATAGCGCTCGTAGTTGGGCGTCTCGTAGTCCCAACGCAGACCCAGGTTCAAGGTCAGCTTGGAGGTGATCTTGAAGTCGTCCTGGAGGAAGAGCGCGTAGTAGTGGCTGCGATAGTACGGGTCGATGTTGATTGGCACGTTCCCGCTGGCCGGATAGCCCAGCAGGAAGCTGGCAAACTCGTTTCCGGAGGCGGCATCGCCCCGCAGCGGGTCGGCCTGCGTCCAGGCCTTGCTGAAGTTGTAGGTGCCGCTGGCCGCCCCCGGTCCCACCGAAATGCGGTTGTACCGGCGGAACTCGGCGCCGTACTTCAGGAAGTGCCTGCCGACGTTGTGGCCAAGGGACGGTTGGAGATTCCAGGTATCCTGCGTCGAGTAGCTGGTAACCCTGTCGGCGCCGATCGGCGAGTAAAGCCCGCCGATGTTGAAGCGCGGGAACTGGAGCGTGGTGAACTGTGCCACCAGCGACGCCGGGAATCCCAACTGCCTCGGATCGTAGCCGGCGGCGTAGATGTTCCCGCTGAAGCCTTCGTACCGCGCCAGGCCGCCGCGCAGGTTGAAGACCATGGTCGGGCTGAGGGTGTAGGTCCAGTCCGCGCCCCAGTTGCGCGAAACACGCGTGGAGGGCGCTTCACCGCTGGGCTCGCCGGCGTTGGTGCCCCAGACTACCTGGGCGAAGTTGCCCCAGGGAGTCTGGCCATAGCGCCAGGAGACCGTGCTCTTGTCGCTGACGCGGTAGTCCATCTTGCCCAGCCAGGCGTCGTAGCTGTTGGTGGAGGGCTGAACTTTGCCGTAGTTCTCTGTCTTGTCTGGACCACTGCCCGGGTTCGTCGGAGACGGGTAGAGCGAGGCAGCCTTGGCGGAAATCGGGTTGATCAGGTTGCTGGGAATCCTGTTCCCGCCAAACGGCGTCCGAACGTACTTGCCGTTGGCATCCAGTTTTGTGCTCGTCGGGTCGTAGATCGTGACCAGGTTGCCATCGCCGTTCAACAGCTTGGAGAAATCGCCGGTCAATTGCTCCGGCTGGGGCAGGGTTGTCAGCACGGCGCCCGGACTATGCTCGCGCAGACCTTCCAATGTCAGCAGGAAGAACAGCTTGTTGCGGCCATCGAACACCTTCGGGATGTACACCGGGCCGTCGAAGGCGAACCCGAACGTATTATTCTTGAACGGAGTGCGCACGGCCTTGCCGTTGGCGTCCAGCTCATCCGGGAAAGTGTTCGCGGCCCAGTCGTTGGCCCGCAGTTTGTCGTTCTTCAGGAACTCGAACAACTGCCCGTGGAAAGCGTTGGTGCCGGCCTTCAACGTGACGCTGGTCACGCCGCCGCCGACGCGGCCGTAGGCGGCGTCATACGTGTTGGTCTGAACCGTGAACTCCTGAATCGAGTTCAAGGAAGGCACCCAGGCCACGCCGCGGTCGCCCTTGGTGTTGGACTGGCCGTCCACCAGAGTCTCGTTCTCACCCTGCCGTCCGCCGCTGATCATCACGCCGTTCACGTTGCCGAAGGCATAGAGTTCCATCGAACCCCAATAGCGGCTGGTCTTGACCACACCCGGCAGCGTGAACTGCAATTGGTAGAGATTGCGGCCGTTGGTCGGAACGTCTTCAATGGCACGGTTCTGAATGAGCGCCGACCGCGAAGCTGTCTCAGTCTGCAGCAGCGACGCCTCACCAGTGACGGTGACGCTCTCGGCCACCGCGCCCAACTCGAGCCGGATGTTCAGACCTACGCGATCCGCCGTAGCGAGGGAAAGCTTCTCCTGCACGAATTTCTTGAACCCAGCCTTCTCAACCGTCAGGTTGTAAGTGCCGGGCGACAGCGGGCCGATGGTATAAACGCCGGCCCCGGTGCTCTCCGACTCCATCGTCGCGTTCCGGTCCACATTGGTGGCCGTGATTTTCGCCCCGGCGATGGGAGCATCGGTCGGATCCGTGATGCTACCCGAAATCGTGGCGCGGAATTCCTGTGCGAAGAGCGGAAGACACGCGCAAAGCAACAGCACGATACAGACAGTTCTAACTCTCATAGCCCCCCATTCAAATGCAGGCCCCCCCTCTACACCCTCCAGGCGGATGTACAGAGCCTCTAAGGCGAATTTAAACGGGAAAATGTTCCATGTCAAGTCAATTTTGCGAGGTTTAGCAAAAAGAAATCATTCAGGCGGCAAGGAGTGGCATCATTCATAACGGAAACAGTAAAATATCGGACGAAGGAAGGTTACCGCAACCGGCCTGAGCTTCCTTCGGACACATAAAATAATCAATTCTTACAATTAGTTACGATGCGTTTGCTCCAGTGTGGGCGGGCGCAATCGACGCACGGTGCGTGTAGACCTTCCTGATGGCGGCGACGATATCGTTCATATCCCCACTATCACCAAGCAGCAACCGGTGCTCCAGCCAGACCGCCTCGGCGCAGGCTCGTTCGGCGTGCGGGCAGAGATCCGCGAAACCACGGTAGTCCAGAGATAGATCGGGCTCCTGAAACAGCGGATTTCTGTAAAGTGGATGGGCATATCCGCTGGAAGCGGGGATACCTTCCTCGGCCAAGGCCGAGAGAAACTCCTCCCGGCTCAACTCGAACTCTCCGGCGTCGAACCGGAAGACGTAAATGTGGAACGAGTGGCGCGTGGCGTATGGCGGAACGCGAAGCGGATGGATGCCCGGAATCTTGGCCAACTCCTGGTTCAGATACAAACCGTTGGCCAGCCGCCGGGCCGTTTGCTGTCCCAAACGCTTCAATTGCTCTATCAGAATGGCGCCCTGGAACTCCGTAAGGCGGTAGTTCCAACCCAAACGGTGGTGCTCATACCAGGGACGTCCGTTCTTGCGGCCGACCCAGATGTAGGATTCGCAGAGTTCGGCCAGCGCCGGATCGTCCGTGGTGATCAATCCACCCTCGCCGGCGGTCATGTTCTTGGATGCCTGGAAGCTGAAGATTCCCGCCGCGCCGACGGTGCCGAGGCCCCGGCCATTCCAGGTTCCGCCGGGAGCATGCGCGGCGTCCTCCAGCACCGGAATACCGTGCCTTCCGGCGATTTCGAGGATGGCCCCCAAATCCGCGGCCAGGCCCGCGAAGTGCACCGGAACGATGGCCCTGGTCCGCGGCGAAATGGCTTCCTCCAGGCGCCTCGGATCAAGGTTAAAGGTCTCCAGATCGATATCGCAAAACACCGGCGCCGCGCCGATCAACATGGGCGCCGTGGCCGTGGCGATAAAGGTGTACGGCGGCACGATCACTTCATCACCGGGTCCGATTCCCAGTGCCTTGAGAGCTACTTCGAGCGCGGCTGTCCCGGTCGCGCAGGCGATGCCAAAGCGCGCCCCCTGCGTCTGGGCGAATGACTCCTGAAACTCGGCCACTTTCGAGCGCGCGCCGCCGGAGACGGCTGCCGGATCGATCGCCTCGCCCATCGAGTAGCGCCACCATTGCCCGCTCCGCAACAACTCCAGCAGGGAGCGTTCTTCTCCCTCGTCGAAAACCGGCCAGGCCGGGAAAGGCCGCGACCGCACGGGCTTCCCGCCGAACCGCGCCAGGTCGCTCATACGGCTTCCTTGTCCACTAGCACACCCTTTCTCTTTGTTCTGCCAGGAAAGGCAGGGACTTTAACGGCGAAATCTCGTAATGGCCCTCCAACACCATCTGCGCCACGCCCAGAACCGCGGCCTCGTCGCCCTGGTGTGCATACCGCACGGTGACGCCCTCTGTCGATTGGCGAAGCGCCTGACGTTTCACGATAGTGGTGATCTGGTCCAGCAGTTCCTCTCCGGCCAACCGCAGCTTGGCGTCCAACACCACCACGGAGGGGTTCAGAAGATTCACCAGATTGGCGATTCCGAGAGCCAGATAGCGGGCTACCTCAGCTACCACGTGGCTGGAAATCTTGTCACCGTGGCCGGCCGCCTCGAACACCATCCAACCCGTGAGTTTGGCCGGATCGCCTCCGGCCATTTCCAAAACCTCCGTTTGACCGCCCTCCTCGATGGCCCGCCGCACGCGCGCTTCCACGGCTCGCAGTCCGGCGATGGCCTCCAGGCACCCGAAACTTCCGCAAGTGCAAGCCGGACCATTTTCCAGGATCAAGGTATGGCCAAATTCGCCCGCGCCCGAATCCCGGCCATAGAGCAGGCGGCCGTCCACGCAAAAACCCGCGCCGATGCCTGTGCCGTACTCGATGTAGATCATGGAGTCGCCGCGATCCGCGGCGCCGTTCTCCTGTTCCGCCACCGTCTTGGCCCGCGCACGCGTCTCGATCAAGACCGGCACTCCGAACTCTCTTTCGAAAATGGCCTTCAGCGGTATCTCCCGCCAGAATCCGATGGTCGACGAGGTCATGGTCATCCCGCGCTTGCGGTCCACCAGGCCCGGATCGGCAATTCCAATTCCCACTAAGGACTCCGCGCCGAGACCGGCCTCGCCGAGGGCCCGCCGGGTGATCTCCACCAGTTGTCTTACCAGACCGTCGGCGCCATCGGACAAATGGGTCGGCTCCGTGACCAGATGCTTGATTTGCGGGTGCAGGTCGGTGACGCCCGCCGCCACGAACTCATCGTCAAATTCGACACCGACGACGTGCCGAAATTGTTCGTGGAGCTTGAGCAGCACGCCTTTCCTGCCCAGACGCCCCTCCTCGACTCCATCTTCCACCAGGCGCCCCTCCCGCAGAAGCTGGCGCACGATCTGCGAGGTCGCACTAGGGCGAAGCTGGGTGAGTTCATGGATCTTGGCCCGCGAAAGGGGACCGAATCGACGCACCACCGCCTCAACCACATGCTTATCCCACTCAGCCTTGGCCTTCACCCGCCTGGTTCGCATCGTTTCACTTGAATGGTAAACAGAAAACCGCAGCCCGTCAAGGATTATTGCCGATAGCGTCAGAAAATGGCTGCGGGAATCCCATATAAGCGCTGTTTTCGTGACGCGGACGGCGGAATTCCCTTGACTCTTACCCGCCCGCACCCCTAATCTGTGGTAGCGGGTGCCCGGCTGGTCATGACCAATCCTGAATACTCACGCGCGTCTGCCATCGCGGGAACCGCGCCGGCGCCACAACTGCGGCGGGTTCTCTCGCTCTGGGACTTGATCCTGTACGGAATAGTATTGGTGATGCCGATCGCGCCGGTCCCATTGTTTGGCCTGGCACAACAACTTTCGAACGGTCATGCAGTTACAACTATTCTCCTGGCTATGGTGGCGATGGTTTTGACGGCGGTTAGCTATGGCCGCATGGCGGCCCTGTATCCGTCGGCAGGCTCGGCCTACTCCTATGTGCGGCTGAGCCTCAACGCGCGCCTGGGCTTCTTGACGGGCTGGGCGATGTTCCTGGACTATTTGCTGGTTCCCCTGATCTGCACCATTTACGGGGCGCTTACCCTGTCGAAACTGATACCTGGCGTGCCGTACGGCGCTGGGGTGATTCTGTTTTCGATAGTTATGACCGGAGTGAATCTGCGCGGCATCCGGTTCACCGCCCGGACGAACATGCTGCTCATGGTGGTCATGATGGCGGTGATCACCGCGTTCATCGTCCTGGCGGTGCGTTTTCTGTTTCTCAACCAAGGGTGGTCCGGACTTCTTTCCTGGCAACCTGTGTACGACTCAAAGACCTTCCGCCTTTCCACCATCCTGGCGGCCACCTCCGTAGCTGCGTTGACCTACGGCGGTTTCGACGGTGTGACCACGCTGGCCGAGGAAGTGCACAACCCACGCCGCAACGTGCTGTTGGCCGCCGTTACGGTGGTCCTCTTCACCGGGATATTCGGCGGTTTACAGGTGTACCTGGCCCAGCGTGTCTGGCCGGATTATCACACCTTCGCCAATGTGGAGACGGCCTTTATGGAAGTCAGCCGCAGGGTGGGAGGAGCCTGGCTTTTCCAGGCCATGGGCATCATCCTGCTGGTGGCCAATTTCGGCTGCGGACTCGCCGCCCAGACCGGCGTGGCCCGATTGCTTTTCGGGATGGCGCGGGATGGCGCCCTGCCGCGCCGTCCCTTCGCGCGCGTGGACCAGCGCACCGGTTCACCCGCCTTCAACATAGGGCTCATCGGCGTCCTGTCGTGCGCCGGCGCCTTCGTGCTGAACTACGAGCGGTCCGCCGAGCTGATCAACTTTGGCGCGTTTCTGGCCTTTATGGGGGTGAATGCGGCCGTCATTCGCCACTCCTTCCGGGTGCGATTCTCGGAACCGGGACATGGGGTGTTTACGGGCGTCTGCCTGCCCGCCTTCGGGTTCCTGTTCTGCCTGACGATTTGGCTGAACTTGTCGAAACCCGCCAAGATCGTGGGCGCGCTGTGGTTCGCCGCGGGTTTCGCTTTCAATTTGTGGCAGAGCCGCCACGGCGGCAAAGACGTGCCGGCTCTGCCGATCTGACTCTCACACGAGGGAGCGAATTTCATGCGTCTATCATTTCTCACCGCCGTCGCGCTCATCCTGCTGGCCCAGGCTGGCCGGACGGCCGCGGCGCCCGCTGTGAACCTCATGCCCATGCCAAGGAAGGTCGTGTCCGGCACCGGCGTATTGAGAATCGACGGCTCCTTCCGGCTGGCCTTCGCGGGGCGGCCGACACAGCGCCTCCAGCGTGCCGGGCGCCGCCTGATCGCCCAGATCGCGCGCGAGACGGGCATACCCCTTCGCGCGACGCCCGGGAGTGGAATCGACCGAGCTACCCTGGTGGTGGACTGCCAGGAGACCACCGACCGGCCCGACGCCTTGGGGAACCCTGAGTCGTATGGTTTGGTCATCACCGCCTCGCAGGCGCGCATCTCCGCCCCCACCACCGTCGGCGCCATGCGCGCCATGCAGACTTTTCTGCAACTGATCTCCCCGGACAAGGTTTCGTTCTCCGCGCCCGCCGTGCAGATTGAGGACGCTCCCCGCTTCGGCTGGCGGGGCTTGTTGTTCGACGTCACCAGCCACTTCATTCCGGTGGACGTAATCCTGCGCAACCTGGACGCCATGGAAGCCGTGAAGCTCAATGTCATTCACTTGCACATGACCGATGACCAGGGTTTCCGCGTGGAGAGCAAAGTCTTCCCCAAGTTGCACCAGTTGGGATCCGACGGCGATTATTACAGCCAGGCGGACATCCGGCGAGTGCTGGCCTATGCCCGCGACCGCGGGATCCGGGTGATCCCCGAACTGGACCTGCCCGGCCACTGCGCCAGCATCCTGGTGGGTTATCCGGAACTAGGTAGCGCACCCGGACCGTATTCCATCATTCACACCTTCGGAGTTTACGATCCGACCCTCGACCCGACCCGCGAGGAGGTCTACCAATTCCTGGACAAGCTGATCGGAGAATTGGCCGCGCTGTTCCCCGATGAGTATTTCCACATCGGCGGCGACGAGGTCACCGGCAAGCAGTGGAAGCAAAACGCGACCATCCAGTCCTTCATCCGGCAGCACAACCTGCGCGACGAAGCCGGATTGCAGGCGTACTTCAACCGGCGCGTCGAAGCGCTGGTCAAGAAGCACGGCAAGAAGATGATGGGTTGGGATGAGGTGCTGCATCCGGGCTTGCCGCGCGACATCATGGTGGAGTCCTGGCGCGATCACGAATCGTTGGCCGCGGCGGCCAAGCGCGGCTACCGCGCGCTGCTGTCCTACGGATACTATCTGGATCATCTCAAGCACGCCGGGAACTACTACGCCGTCGATCCGCTGGGCGGCCCCGCCCAATCGCTGTCGGAAGCCGAAGCCGCGCGAATCGTCGGCGGCGAAGCCTGCATGTGGACGGAGTTCATCAGCCCGGAAACCATCGACTCGCGGATCTGGCCGAAGACGGCTGCCATCGCCGAACGCCTGTGGTCGCCGGCGGAGGTGAAGGATGTGGACTCGATGTATGAGCGTCTCGAGCAGATCAGCAGGAGACTGGACTGGCGCGGAGTGCGGCACAATGCCAACTATTCGGAAATGCTCCAACGGATGGCGCCGGCGGCGCCGTTGCGGGAACTGAGAACGCTCTCCGATGCCGTGGAGCCAACCGGAATTGAGATTCGTGAATTGGCGAAGACTTACAGTCAATCCACGCCCCTGAATCGTCTGGTGGATGCCGCGCGTGGCGAGAGTCTGCCCTTGCGGCGGCTCGAGCGCAGTATCCGTGAGTGGCTGGCATCACCGGGCCAGGCCGGGGAGCGTCCACGAGAGATTCGAGAGACGCTGGTCGAATGGCGCGACAATCATCGGCTCCTTCTTCCGGCGCTCCAGGGCAGCTTCCTGCTGAAAGAGGCTGTGCCGCTCTCGGAGGACCTTTCGCACCTGGCCAGCATCGGCCTGCAAGCCCTCGACTACATGGACGCCCACGAAAAGGCCCCGGAGGCGTGGGCGCGGGAACAACTCGCCGCCATGGACCGGATGGAGAGGCCGCGCATCGAAGTCTTCCCGGCCGCCGCCAGCCCGGTGCGAATGCTGGTGTGGGCCGCTGCCGGATGGAAGGCGTCACGCTGAGTTATGTTCAGCTCCCGCTCCAGGATAGAGTGGCTCTTGAGCCAGTAGGTGGCGTGAAACGGTTGACGAATCCGCCCGGCCAAGAGCCAGGACCAGGGATTGGCGATGCGCGCATGTCCCATGTTGGGGCCTCCCCTCACATCTCAGGACAAGAGCGCAGTGATGCTAAAGTGGGGTTTATAAGCGCTGGGAGACCATGGCCCCATTTCCACCCAGGTCTGAAGCAGGCCTTCGGAAACTCGTGAAGACGAATGCGGCCACCACCCTCCGCGAAGGAATCCTGAGGGGCGAGTTGACGCCCGGAGAAATCATTTCCGAAACACCATGGAGGCCCCACGCCATCGGCAGGTTTGTGGCCGTGGCGCGGGAAGTCTGGGCCGGCCAGGAACCGGAGCGGGACAAGCAGCGCTCGCACAGAATCGCGGGAGGGCGACCCCCGGCATGAAGATCAGTGAGATCGAAATACGTCTTTGCCGCGGCAATGTGGAAGTCACTCCCGAATACGGAATGCGCATGGGCGGCTCATCGGAGTTCCAGTTTCTGCTTCTCACCATGCGCACCGATGACGGATTGGAGGGGCACTCTCTGGGATTCGCGGGCCGTGGCGTCGAGGCGGCCGGCCACATTGCGGCGGATTCCTTAAAGCCCTTCTTCCTGGGCAAGGACCCGTTGGCGCGGGAGAAACACTGGCAGGACTTCCGCACCTACGACCGCTGGTGGCACCATGTCCCCATTTACTCCTACGGGCCATTCGACATCTGCCTGTGGGACATTGCCGGCAAGATCGCCGGACTCCCGCTGTACCGGCTCTTGGGCGAGTACCGGGACAAGGTCCCGGTCTATGCGAGTTCCTTCGTCCTCGATAGCCCGGAGGCGTATGCCGCACAGGCGCTCGCGGTGAAGAACCTGGGCTGGCATGCCTACAAGGTCCACCCTCCGGGCGACTACGATTTCGACCTCCAGGCCTACCGGGCCTGCCGCGCCGCCGTCGGGATGGACTTCACGCTGATGGCCGATCCGGTGGCCGCCTATAGCCATGCCCAGGCGCTGCGCATGGGCCGGGAACTCGAGCGACTCGGCTACCACTGGTTCGAAGAGCCGCTCTTCGACGCCGATTTCCACGGCCTGCGAAATCTCGCCGCCCATCTCGACATCCCCATCTGCGGCACGGAAGTCATCGCCGGCCACAACTATAGCGCGGCGGAATGCATCGCCACGAACGTGGTGGACATGGTCCGGACAGACGTCTCGTGGAAGGGCGGCGTCACGGCCGTAATGAAGACGGCGCACCTGGCCGAGTCATTCGGCGTGCAGTGCGAAATCCACACGGCCATCTATCACCCGCTGGAGGTCGTCAACCTGCATTGCTGCTGCGCCATTTCGAACTGCGAGTTCTTCGAGCTGCTGTACCCGCTCTCCGCCATGGCGGTGGCGATGAAAACCCCGCTCCATATCGATGAACAAGGCTTCGCGCATCCGCCTCAGTCGCCTGGTATCGGCGTCGATTTCGATTGGGATTTCATCGAAAGAAGTACCATCAAGATTCTTTGAGCCTCCAGCCGATGAGCGCAACCATCCCCAGAATCGACGCGCACCAGCACTTCTGGAAATATTCGCCGGAGGAATACGCCTGGATCGGCGACGACATGCCGTCGCTGCGCCGGGACTTCCTGCCGGATGAATTGCACGAAATCGTGACGGATGCGGGCATCCACCAAGTTGTGTCCGTACAGGCGAGACAGAGCCTGGAAGAGTCGCGCTGGCTGCTTCACCTGGCCGCCGGGCACGACTTTATCATGGGCGTTGTCGGTTGGGTCCCTCTGGCCGATCCCCACGTGGAGCGCCACCTGGAAGAACTCGGCGCGAGCGGGAAACTGCGCGGCATTCGCCATTTCATTCAAGACGAGCCGGACGAAGACTTCCTGCTGCGGGAAGATTTCAACCGCGGGGTTGCCAAGCTCCGAAGTTTCGGTCTGGCCTTCGACCTCCTGGTAACCGAAACGCAACTGCCGGCGGTGGCCGGTTTCGTCGATCGCCACCCCCATCAACAGTTTGTCCTCGATCATCTTGGCAAGCCAAAGATCCGGGACCGGCGGCTCGAAGCCTGGCGGCGGCACATGCTGGACATGGCGCGCCGGCCGAACGTCACGTGCAAACTGTCAGGTCTGGTGACGGAAGCAGATCCGCGAACGTGGACGCTGGAGGACCTCCGCCCATACGTGGATGTAGCCGTAAACGCGTTCGGCCCGAAACGCCTGATGTTCGGCTCGGACTGGCCGGTCTGCCTGCTGGCGGCCAGCCACGAAATGTGGCGGACCAGCCTGGCGACGCTGCTGGCATCGCTCTCGCAGGCAGAGCAGGACTGGATCTGGGGAGGGACCGCCCTGCGTGTCTATGGGCCTCGGCCATGAACGGGTTGCTGAAACACCAAGTGATTTTCTTGACCGGGGCGGCGAATGGCATGGCCGCGTGTTGCGACGTCGTGGCCGACGCCGCCGTTCTTCTGCTGTCCGACAGAGCCCGCTTGATGACGGGCTGCATTTTTCCCGTCACCGGCGGAGCGGAACCAGGATACCGCCGCGGGGCGCTCACCCGGAAAGAAGGTTGATGCATGTCCGAAGACACTACCCTTGGTTTAATTGAACGCTTCGCCGCCATTCCGTACACCGGCGCACTCAGCGACATTCTCGACGAGATGGGCTTGCCGAATCAGGCTTTGCCCAAAGAGATCCAGGCCCTCGCGCCGCGCCAAACGCTGGCCGGGCGCGCGCTCACACTGCTCGGCGAGCCGACCGGGAGTACCGACCCTGAAGTGATTTTCGTCCCTTTCCTGAAGATGCTCGGCGAAATCAAGCCGGGCGATGTCCTGGTGAGCCAAGCCAACGACGAGGTTGCCGCGCATCTCGGCGAATTGTCCGCCGAGACCGCGCAGTTTCGTGGCGCGCGCGGAGCGGTGATCGACGGCGGCGCACGGGACACCGGCTATATCCTCAACCTCGGGTTCCCCGTGTTTGCCCGTTACACTACCCCCCGTGACATCGCCGGACGATGGAGGCTCGCCGCTTATAATGTGCCGGTGCTCATCGGATCCGTCCATGTGCGTCCAGGCGATTACATCGTGGGCGACCCGGATGGGGTCATCGTTGTCCCGGCGGAGGTCGCCGCGGAGGTAGCCGCCAAGGCGGAAGAGGTGGTGCGGACGGAAAACCTCGTCCGTAAGGCTATCCTGGAGGGCGTGCACCCCATCGAGGCCTACCGCCGCTATGGCCGGTTCTGATCAAGATCGACGGAAGTTCCGGTGGTTCCCGTAGATTCTCGCCGGCAACTTCCATCCCATCTCACCGTGCGGGTTTCGTCCGACGCCGCGACCACCACATCCGCCATCTTCCGCACCGGCACACGCGGCTTCAGCGTTCTCATCACAGCGGAATCCGCCGTGATACCGAAGTCGTGCAGGTGTCTGAAGTTCGGTCATGAACTCTTCGGCTGTCGGCACGAGTCCCGCTTAGGGCCTGTAACGGAATAACGTTGCCAGCGGCTCGGGACCGCTTGCTGACGCGCGCGGCTCAGCATGGGCTTCTGAGCCGTGACCGTGAGGGAGCGGTCGGAAAGCTTGTTTCATGACAGGTCCCTGGAGGCCTGGCGCGCTGTCTGGTGATCGGGCGCGCGTTGGAGTCCCCACGCGAAAGCGTTTCTGGAGCCGCTGAAGGCGCGGGGTTCGACGGAGTGGTGGAACTGCGGTATGCTGTTAGCCAACTGGAAACTCGAGCTGGGAACCCCGGCCCGTATTGACACTTGGAAAGGAATTTTCAAAGAAATGATGAAGTTCCTGCTTTGGCCTGATCATTGGTTTGGCCGTGATCCCCGCGGCCGGATTTATGTACTTCCGTTTCGGCCTTGCTCCGGTGGCGACGTCGGATCCGGCCATGCCGTTTGAGAAGAGGCTGGCGCGCATGGCCCTGCACGCCCGAATTTCGAAGGAAGCCCCGGCGCAGGCGCCCATCACGGCCAGTGAGGAAAACCTGGCAGCGGGCGCGCGCATCTACCGCGAGAACTGCGCGTTCTGCCATGGCATTGCCGGACAGGCCGAGACCGCCCCGCCCAAGGGAATGTTCCCTCACCCGCCGCAGTTATTCAGAGGAAAAGGCGTGACCGACGACCCGGCCGGAGAGATCTACTGGACGATCGCCAACGGCATCCGGCTCACGGGGATGCCGGGCTTCCACAAGACGCTCACCGAAGACCAGATGTGGCAGGTCAGCCTGCTGCTGCTGCACGCCCACGAACTTCCGGCGCCGGTCAAGGAACTGGTGTCGCAGCCAATTCGTTAAAGGACTTCATCACCTCGGCGAGGTCGCACCATTCGCCGGTCCAGAAGTCCCTCCATGCCAACACAGCTTCGGCTGGATCCTGATTCAGCCTATGGACGGATCATGGCCGCTTGAACGATAATGGTCGCTCTTGGGAGAAAAGCGATGAACAACACGACGCAAGTGGTACCCGAAACTTCCGCCCCGGGCTCCAGCCGGCGGAGTTTTGTGAAAGGCTTTTCGCTGGCTGCCGGCGGAGTGTTTCCGGCAATCGTGCCTTCTTCGGTGTTGGGAGCTAACGCACCGAGCAATCGAGTGAACCTGGCGGCGTTCGGCGTGGGAGGCCGCGGGACGGCCGACACCGACGCTGTCAACGCTCACCCGGATGCCCGCTTCGTGGCCGTGTGCGACTGCTACGAGAGCCGCCGGCTGGTGAAGAAGCAGAAGTGGGACAAGCTGTACGGCGGCGACTACGTCAAAACCTACGTCAACCCTTGGGAAGTGCTGGAGCGGAAGGATATCGACGCCGTGGTCATTGCCACGCCCGACCACTGGCACACGCCGCTGGCCATCGCCGCCGCCAAGGCGGGCAAGGACATCTACGTCGAGAAGCCGCTCAGCGTGGCCATGACATGGTCCTGGCGTCTGCGCCAGGAGGTCAAGAAGAACAATCGGATCGTGCAGTACGGCACGCAGCAGCGCTCCAACAAGAATTTCCGGTACGCCTGTGAACTGGTGCGGAACGGCTACATCGGTAAGGTGAAGCACGTGGACGCGTGGTGCGCGGACATCTCCACGCAGTACGCCGGGCTGTCGGTCTACAAGTACGGTTCGCTGCGGCCGATCCCGGTGCCCGCCGACCTCAACTTCGACCTTTGGTGCGGCCCTTCCCCGCTGCGCCAGTACACCGCCGACCGTTGCACGCCGCTGGGCGCTTACCATATCTACGACTACGCGCTGGGTTTCATCGCGGGCTGGGGCGCGCATCCCCTCGACATCGCGCAGTGGGGTCTGGACGCCGACCACACGGGGCCGGTCTACTATGAGGGCGCGGGTTCTCTGCCGGTGTACGGGTTGTGCGATACCACCGAGAGCTGGGACATCACTTCCTACTACGCGAGCGGGGTTACCATGCGGTTCATGGATTTCCGCGTGGCGCAACCCGCCGTCACCAAGTACCTGCCGCGCTGGAACGATCATGGAACCACCTTCTTCGGCAGCGAGGGGTGGGTCAGCGTGGACCGCAGGGGAGTTCAGGTGAGCAAGGACTCTCTGAAGGACGTGAAACTCGGCCCCAACGACAAGCCGCTGTACAACAGCCCCGACCATCACAAGAATTTCGTGGACTGCGTGAAAAGCCGCCGGCAGCCCATCAGCCCTCTCGAAGCGGCCATCCGCTCGGACACCATCAGTCATCTCAGCGACATTGTGGTTCGCCTGCGGCGCCCCGTGCAGTGGGATCCGGAACGCGAGGTTATCGTCGGGGACGAAGAAGCTTCGAAGATGCTGAGCCGCGGAATGCGTCCGCAGTGGTCGGTCTAACCGCGACAGGCGGCAATAGGTGCTCCTGGACGTGGAGAATAGAAGCAGGTCCCCCGGTCAGGATTATTCATGGATGCCGTTTGCGTAGGAATTCTGGTGGCCGATCTTTTTGCGAGTCCCATCGATTCGCTGCCGAAAGCCGGCGAGTTGAAGACCACGGACAGATTCTTGCAGGCGGCCGGCGGCTGCGCGATGAACGTGGCGGCCGATCTCCGGCGCCTGGGACAAAGCGTGGCGCTCGCCGGCATGGTGGGGGAAGACATGTTCGGCGACTTCGTGATTCGGGAAGCCGAACGGTGGGGCATCGAGGCCTCCGGCATCCTGCGAAGCGCGCAGACACCGACCTCGGGCACCGTCATCATTCCCGTTCGCGGAGAGGACCGCCGCTACTTGCACTGCACGGGCGCCAATGCGGACTTCTCCCTGGCGGAACTGGACCGGTCGCTCCTGGAAGGCGCGCGCGTCCTTTACGTCGGCGGTTACCTGGCTATGCCGCGGATTGATCCGGACGGCCTGGCCAGCCTGTTCCGCCACGCCCGGCAGCGCGGCCTCACGACGGTGCTCGATGTAGTGGTTCCGGCGGGCGCGGTAGTCGACATGTCCGACGGTGGAACGCGTGCTGCCGCACACCAGTTTCTTCCTGCCGAACGAGGATGAAGCGCGCCGCCTGACGGGGATAGCGGACGTCCGCGGTCAGGCCGAAGCTTTGTCGCGCATCAATCCGGACTGTTGTGTGCTCATCACCAGGGGCGTCCGTGGATCCATTGCCAGACGGGGCGGCGAATGGATAGAAACGCCCGCTTACCGGGTCGAATCGATCGACGAATCCGGGGCGGGCGACGCGTTTGCGGCCGGGCTGATCACGGGCATTCTGAAACAGTGGCCGCTCCCGTCGATCCTGCGTTTCGCCAGCGCCGTGGGCGCCTCCTGCACGCGAGCACTCGGTTGCACCGAGGGCGTGTTCACGTTCGAGGAAGCGGTTCGATTCCTGGAAGACCCATGCCACTAGCATCGATGAGTGAAATGCTGCGGGCCGCGCAGCGCGGCGGTTACGCGGTCTGCTATTGCGAGTCATGGGACCTGGAATCTTTCAGGCCGTGGTGGAAGCGGCGGAAGAATGCGACGCGCCTGCCATTGCCGGATTCAATGGAGGATTTCTGCGCCACGCGGGACGCTCCCAGCCCGAGAGTCTGCGCTTCTATGCGGCTCTGCGCTTCGCGCTGGAACGTTGCCGGGTGCCGGCGGCGCTGCTGCTGAATGAATCCGATGACCTCGCGCAAATCCGCGAAGCCATGGAACTCGGCTTCAACGCGGTCATGCCCGAAAATGAGGGGCTCACCGCGGACCAGTACCGCGCGCTGGTCGAGGACGTGGTGAAGATGGCGCACCCGCTGGGAGTTTCCGTGGAGGCGCAACTCGGCACGCTGCCCTCCGGCGGTTCCCAGGATCTGCATGCGGGCGAACTCACCGATCCGGAAGCGGCGCGCGACTTCGTCACCCGGACGCAGGTGGACGCGCTGGCGGTCTCAGTCGGCAACGTCCACATTCTCACCCGCGGGCAAGCCTCGCTCGATTTTGACGCTCTGCGGCGAATCCGCGAGAAGGTGGAGGTTCCCCTGGTGGTGCATGGCGGAACCAGCCTTCCGCCGGAGTCGATTGCTACGCTGATCAGCCTCGGCGTCGCCAAGCTGAACTACGGCACGGTACTCAAGCAGGTCTATCTGGCCGCCCTGCGGGAGAGTCTGCCGCGATATCAGCCGCCCATGAGCCCGCACCCGTTTCTGGGTATGGGGGGAAGTCTGGATATACTGGTGGCTGCGCGGGAGGCGGTCAAGACCAAAGTGAAAGAACTGCTTACGTGCTTTCGAAATCGGCCGGTCAGGCCTGCGCGGCGTAGATCCTCATGACGGCGCATCGCCATAGAACCCGTCCGCTTGCGGGCGGGTCATTTCCTGCCACCACTGTCGAATCACCCAGGCTTCGATAAGTGGTTCCACGCCCGGAGGCAGATAGGTGTGGACGGCGAACTCCAACTCTTTCTGAGAGTGCTTCGGCGAGAGCGGAACTTTGTAGACAACCCAGGAGCAGCCGGCGCTCTGGGTGTTGCCGAACTGCCGGGCGTCCGGCACCGGGATGAGTTGGATATCACGCCCGTCAATGCGGACCCGCAACTGCACCAGTTGAGCGACGAAGGGCGCGTAGCGATATTCCGCCTGGCCCTTTCGCAGCATCACCGGGATGGCCAGGATGGAGCGGCCCGCGGGCAGTTCCGGCAAACGGGTCGAAAAGCTTTTGACGCTTTTGCCGAGCCCCTGTTTAAGCAGCTTTGCGGCATCGGCGAATCGCAGACTCCATCCAGGGCGCCGGATCTCGCGGCCTCAAGGCGAGGGCAAAACCATGCTGGGCGGTTTCCTGGGCGGATAGTGCTTGCCGCGGCATGGCCGCCGCCGATTCAGTGGGAGGCCGGAACTCCAGCATGCGCACCTCAAACGGGCGCAGCCAGAATTCGGCGGTGTCGCCAGCCAGGAAGTGAGCCCCGTTTTCGGGCGCGATCAGGCTCCGTTCCGGAAAGTGGGAAATCACTTCGAGCGGCGTGCCTCGAGCGGCCTTGAGCCCCATGGCCGGTCCCAGTGCCAGCTTGACCGGCCGCGAAGAGAAATGCACGTTGTTGAGGAAGACAAAGCCGTGCGCGCCGTCGAAGAAGCTGTAACCGTAGGGCTCGTTCTTCCACGAATCGCCAAACGTCCTGCGCGGAGCGAGCAGCACCCGCTGGTTCTTTCTGGCCAGGGCGGACATCCCGGCGAGGAACCGGACATCCTGATCGTTGAGCAGGTAAGGATCGCCCCAGATCTGTGGGAACAGCAGATTCCCGCGTCCCAGATCCATGACTACAGCTTCGCGCCAGCGCTCTTTGCCCATGAAATTGCCCCAGCGGATCTGAGACAGCCAGACGCCCAGGCTGTCTTTGTTCACGGCGGGGATGAGTTTTGCGAACTGCGTATTCTGATCCAGGCTGAGCGTGACGGAGTCCCGGTAGTGGAGCGTGGGATACCAACTGGTACCCGACCCTTCCATGAACAGGCCGGATTCGAAGATGACGTCGCCATGGAGCGCCCAGAAGGGCGAGGAGAGGCCCCAGTACCAGACCACCACTACATCGGGTGAGATCTTGCGGGCACTGGCGGCAATGTCGATGAGCCGGTCAAACATGGCTTCCGTGGAGTACTTGCCGGGCAGGTGGCCGTGCGCCGTGCTGTTGCAGTAGTAATTTCCGGAATCGAATTTGATTAGCCGCGCGTGGTTGTGTTGAACATGGTAGTCAACCGCATCGCGAAAGACACGGAAGTATGGATCGGAAGCGATGCAAAGCTGGCGACCGATCCCACCGCTGACGGGATAGCCGTTGCGATAAATCCCCACCGGCGGATCGGTGGGCGGATCGCCCAGGTTGCCGGGGTCGGGAATGGTGCTGGGTTGAACCGGCGGGTAGGAACCGCAGGACCAGCCACCCCAACTCACGGAAAACCACAAACCGAAATCCATGCCGAGGTCGCGAACGCCTTCGACGATCCGGCCGGGGCCGTCGGGATAGCAGGTAGGCGAGAACGCCTTCAGGTCTCCGCTGTTGTCGGGCCAGCCGCTGTCGATCGTGAAGTAATCGAAACGCAGACCTTTCTCCTGCCAGCCCTTGAGCACCTGGTGCACATCGAGAACCTCCGTGTCACTCAAGCTGGGGCACGCACCCCACTGATTGTTGGTTCCGAAGACGGTGAATATCGAGGCGGCCTGGTTCTTGCGCGGACTCTCATGGCGAAGGTAGGCGTGAAACTGGTCGAGTGCTTCCCCCCGGGATGCCGCCGCGGCCAGAGACGTGTAAGTGCGGGTGCTGGTACCTGGAGCGAGGCGGCGCCCGGGCGAGTGCCACAGTTTCACCTGGTTCTTTTGCCCCTGGTTCACGCCGGCCGGGTGAGCGATGGCGAAGAAAGCGTCATCGCCGCAAAAGACGGGCTCGCCGTGCCCCCCTTCTGAAACGTCTCCGTCCATCTGAAAAGCATCCAGTTCGACATCCAGCAGGAGCTTGTCCTGGTCGCCTTCGTTTCTGATCTCGAGCCACTTCCGGCGAACGAAATCGTGGAGTTCGTAATGCAGAGACACGCTCACGCGATGCTCGAGATTGCGAAGTTCGAAGCTGATCTTCTCCGGACCGCTCTGTTTCACACTCTGCAATTCAAACTCGGACAACCGCAGGTAGGGCCGCCCCACGGAGATGAACTGATCGAACAGGTACGGCCGGAACACATACCGTTCCAGGGCTTTGTCCGAGATCCCTTCGAAGTGCAGGTCATACTGGTGAGTCCGTATGGAAACGGCATTCCGCCTCGCGCGCGCCGAAACGAAGCAGCGAGTACGACGGGTCCGTGGGGCCAAGCCGGAATTCCCCTGGACTGCGCCATCTTCCGGAGGAGGCCCGGCGCCCTATCTCCGTGCCATTCAGAAAGACCTGGTAATCGTTCCAATCCTGCTGGTCATAGCCGCCCAGCACAAAGGTGATCTCCTGACCTTGGGCATGCGGCGCCAGAGTGAAGTCGTGGCGGTACCAGCCGTAGCCCCGGTACACACGTCCTCCACCGGCGCCGTGGAGATTCTGTGCCGTGTGCCACCCGTCGCGAGATGCGCCCGGTTCATGGAGTCCGGGCGGGGGACCGTCCTCGCCGCTGGTCCGGAAATGCCACCACGGAATCTCGTGACGTTGTTTGGCGGCGGAGAAAACCAGCGTGATCTCGCGATCGGCAATAAGCTGGATGCGGCGCCCCGATAGCTTGTTTTCAAAAGCTGTGCCGCGGACTCCGCCTGGGTATGTTTCCAGATGCCAGGCCAGGTACTTGTTCGCCAGGACATACTTCTCGCCCGGCGCGAGAGCGGCCGGCGTAGCGGAATCGAGTGCCGCGGCCGAAGCCACGGCGTCCTTCAGAAAGGTTCGACGGTCCATAGTTGTGCCCGCTTCAGTTTGCCTTGCTGAATCAGCGGAAACGGGGAAAACACCTTCTCCATCGGGACTGGATTCAGATAGAACCTGCCGGAGTGATTCGACCCAGGCTCCCCCCGCTCCCTTTCCGGTAAGGCCACGCTTTCCGCTGACGTGATGCGCCGAGGAAGGGCCACCCGATCAGTCACTGGGGGAGGCTGCAGGCACGCGGCGGGGCGAGCCATTCACGAGCCGGGCGTTGCCGTCTTCGCCCCTTCGCGCAGTGCGGCGATCCGGTTCTGCAGCGTGCGCAGGCTGATTCCCAACATTTCGGCGGCGCGTTTGCGATTGCCGCGCACGTGATCGAGGGTGAGTTTGACGTAAGCCTCCTCGAGCTTTATGAGTGGCTGGCCAGGCTGGAGTAGGATGGGGCCGTCATGGCCGGGTGATGGCCGCGTATACGGGCCGGGGTCCACACCCAATGTAGGCGAAGGAAGGTGCGCCAGTTGGATCAACCCTTCGCCTGCCACGATAACGGCTCGCTCCAGAATGTTGCGTAGCTCCCGCACATTACCGGGCCAATCATACCGATGCAGAATGTCAAGCACTTCCGCATCGATCCCTGTAACGCGCGTGCCGTGCTTCTTGTTTAGATTCTGCAGCATGACTTCAGCGATCGGCGAGATGTCTTCTTTATGTTCACGCAGTGGCGGAATTACGATTTGAAATACACTCAACCGGTAGTAGAGTTCTTCCCTCAGGTGCGTTCCCAGGGCTTGGCTGGTGGCCGCCAGCACACGCGCGTCGACTGCAATTTCGGACTTTCCGCCCAGTCGTCGCACCCGCAAGTCCTCGAGAACGCGCAGCAGCTTGGGTTGCATAGGCGTTGGCATTTCGCCAATTTCGTCTAGAAACAAAGTGCCGCCGTGAGCCTGCTCAAAGCATCCCGCCGAACGCTCCATGGCCCCCGTGAACGCGCCTTTCTCGTGGCCGAACAACTCGCTCTCAATCAGCGTCTCGGGTAAGGCGGATGCATTGATCGCGACGAAAGGCCCATCGCTGCGGGGGCTGCACTTATGGATCTCCCGCGCCACCAACTCCTTCCCCGTGCCACTCTCTCCACAGATCAATACGGGCGCTGAAGTGGGCGCCACCTGCCGAATGATCGAGAAAATCTCCAGCATCGCGGGAGACCTTCCTATCAGCTCCCCGAGTACGCCGCGAAAGCTCAACTCGCGCTTCAGCTCCGCCGTTTTTTGCAGACTTCTGCGGTAGTGAATCGCGCGTTCCAGAAGGATCTTGAAACCCCGCGGTTCCACAGGCTTCTCCAGGAACCAGAATGCCTTGAGGTCATGAACCACGGACAGCGCCTTTTCCATGCTGCCGAAGCCGGTGAGCGCGATCGCCGGAGTGAGGTCGCCGCTTTCCTTCAGGTGCCGGAGCAGTTCAAAGCCGTCCATGCGCGGCATGACCAAATCCGCCACGATGACGTCGGCGTTGAAGGCCGTGAGCCGTTCCAGCGCTTCCTGCCCGTCGGAGGCGACCTGCGTTTCAAAGTCACAATCGGCCAGCATGGCAACCATGGCGTTACGCTGGCTCTCGTCATCGTCGACGATGAGGATCCGGCCCGAAACCGCAGGCGATCTGACCATCGTCTTCTATAATATCAAGGCGCGCATTCGATTGGATACGGTAAACCGAACCACGATCGTCTTTGCTAGGAACGAAGTTGAGGATTTCGTAGCGCCTCAGGGCTCCATCCGGAAAGGGGTTGTTCCCCGCATTCTGCTCATCATCGATGAAATCAAAGGTGATGGCCAGCTTGGTCAACAGGATGAAGTTCCAGATGAGACCGATTGAGGTTTACCAACAGCGCCAGTACCTGCCACCGGCCTTACGGAGCCTGGCGAGTCCCACTGTTCGACCGCTGCGTCTAGCGGATGGATCGGAACTTGCGGAGCAATAGAAAGCCTGCTCCCAGGCCCACGCCAAGCAGCGTAAGCGTCCCGGGCTCGGGAACGCCCTGCTCGGGGCCGCCCGGGGTGCCGCCGCCGCTGAAGCCGTAGCTGCCGAAGTCGGAGCGTTGGCTGCCGAAGTCTTGGGCGGTGTTGTTGTTGGAGATCAGATTGTCTGTCAACGTCACGGATTCAGTTCGCGCGAAGGCTCTCCCGCATAGGATCTGTGCAGTGGGATCAAGGCTGATGCTCGAGTACGCCAGAATATTCCCTGCGAACGTAGAGCCTGGACCCAGAGCCGCGGATTTGCCGAGCACCCAATACACTTCGGTATCGGACATGCCATTGATCACGTTAACCACCGAGCCGCTTCCCGTGGTGAGCGCATTCGCTAGTTGGAAAACGAAGAGCGCATTGGGGAGGTTCTGGGCGTCGAGGGTGAGCGTTCCGTTCAAAAGGGCTGTTACATCCGACAAGAAGTAGACCCCCGGCGTGAGCGTGCGGCCACCACCCAGATTCTCGCCAGTCAAGGTGCTGGTGTGCGGCAGGCCCGCCAGGGAAACGGCCGCCGTGTTGATATCCGCCAGGGCCTGGTCCGCGATCGAAGGAGCTCCGAGTATGGTTCCTCCGGTCACGATCGCCGGAGGAAAGCCGGTGATCGAAGAAAGCGTAGCAGGGGAGGCACCCACATTCCCGTAGATCTGGGTCTGCGGGTTAGGATCGCTATGGGCATTGGTCACCCCCGCGTAGCCCAGGACTGCGAAGCTCTGCGCCGTGCCCAGTATGGGCCCGGCCAATCCTGGCAAGGGGCAGCAAAGAAGCGCGGTGATTGGGACAATAAGGGCCACTCGGGCGGTACACCTCTGAAATGCGTTTCTCATGTTGTTCCTCTTAAGCATTTGAACCGCCAAAGCAGCGGAACTTCGCCTCCACTTAGCGACTTCAGCAATCGCGCATCCTGTGGCGGCTGCGTTTTCATGGCGGCATGCAGCCGCTCCGCAGACTCCGCCCGAATGGCTACCGGGCTCCCAGATGAAATTCGACGGCCGGAAGAATCGCGCTGCCATCACCGGCTTCCAAGGGATCCGTTGGGGTGCGCGGCAGTGCCAGCGGCTCTTTCGCCAGTTGGACTTCCGGTTGGACAAGCCGCAGCTCCTGATGACAGACACGGGCCCGCCACGCGCCGGCGGCGGTAAAGGAAACTCCCCAAGCGGGCGGCTGATCCCGGCGCCGGATGTCGTCTTCGAGGCGCTGGGGTGGACCTCAGCGGGCTGGGCACAGGGTGACCACGCCGCTCGCCGTCTATATGCACTTGTCTACGACACTTCGTTTGAGCCATGCCTGCAACCGGAACTGCCTACAACAGTAGCCCGCTGCATAGCGCCATTAGGGCGCCCGGCAAAACGCACTGACTCAGGTCGTAAACTTATAACTAGTTACCCGCCCCCACAATCCAACCGCCTGCAGGAGCCAAATGACGACCGCAACCACAACCACGATATTCAGAATAGTCTTGATGCTGGAGGCCATGGGGATGTAGTTGTTGATTAACCACAACCCGACTCCGACCACGAGCAGCGCAATGACAATGTTGATCAACGGCATTTTCTTTACTCTCCTTAAGATGCTAAGCAGCAATCCGTTGCCCAGTCGCGGGCAGGGGGGTACGTCTGATTGACGTATCTCACGAACCGCGTTAGCTAAGAACCCTGCGTCCCTGCATCAGACGGATTACCATGACTACCAACGCGAAGACCAACAGGATGTGAATCAGCCCGGAGGCGGTGTAGGCGGTTGCCATTCCCAACGCCCACAACACCAGCAGAATTACAAAGAGTGTCCAAAGCATCTTCTTGCTCCTCCGCGATGCATGAGTGCAAGCGCGGGTCCAAAGCGGCGAATGAGGCTACGCAGGGACTACGGACCCACCGGGGCGCTCCTGGCCGGAGAGTTCCACTTGCCGGCAGGTGCAGAATCTGCACGGAAGACGGCAGTTGTTGCAGGAGACACGTCCGGCAGTGGCGGCGTCAAGCCCAGACAGCATGTAGAATTCAAGGCAGAGGCTGCACATGAGCCAACCAGACCAGACGCTGGACCGCTTCTGGGATATCCACGAGCGAAACCTGCTTGACCTGCTCGAAGCAACTCCCGCCGGACTGACTTCCGCCGAGGCGAAACAGCGACTGCGTCTGCATGGCCCGAACAGCCTGGTGGGGGAGTCTCGCTTCGCTGCTCTGATCAGTTTTCTGCGCTTTTTTGCCAATCCCCTGGTCCTCATTCTTCTGGCGGCCAGCACCATCTCGATCATGCTGCGGTGATCCGGTCGGCGGCACCATCATCATCGCGATTGTCCTGCTCAGCGTGATGGTGAACTTCTACGTGGAGTTTCAGGCTCGACATGCGGTGGAGGACATTCGGAAGCAGGTTGCTACAACGGCCGCGGTTTTGCGTGACGGACACGAACTGGAGTTGCCGGTCGCGGAGCTGGTCCCCGGGGATATCGTCCGGCTCAATGCCGGGGACCTGGTGCCGGCCGATGCCCGTTTATTGGACGCCAAGGACCTGCACGTGCGCGAGTCCGCGCTCACGGGGGAGTCATTGCCCGTCGACAAGGCGGCGGAGTGATCTTCCCGAGGGGCAACACAGCATTGCCGACGCCAGCAACAGCGTTTTTCTGGGCACGGCTGTTCAGACCGGAATCGGCACCGCGGTCATCGTCCGCACAGGCAAGGACACCGCCTTCGGCGAGATTGCCCAAAGGCTGGCCGCGCGGCCGCCGGAAACCGAATTCGGCCGTGGCATCCGGCACTTCGGGCTGATGATCACGCGCGTCATCATGCTGCTGGTGCTCTTCGTCCTGCTGGTGAACATCGTCTTACATCGTCCGCTGCTGGAATCGTTCCTGTTCTCGGTGGCGCTGGCCGTCGGGATGACGCCGGAGATGATGCCGATGATCATCACGATCACCCTGGCGCAGGGCGCGCGCCGGATGGCCAGGAAGAAGGTTCTGGTCAAGCAACTTTCGGCCATCGAGGACTTCGGCAGCGTGGAGATTCTCTGCAGCGATAAGACGGGAACCCTGACCGAAGGCGAGATCGTGCTGGACCGGCACGTGGACGTTCACGGGCAGGACAACGAAAACGTCCTGCGGCTGGTGTATCTGAACAGTTACTTTCAAGCCGGCATCAAGAGTCCGCTGGATGACGCCATCTTGAAGCATGAGCACCCTGCTATTGCGGAGTATGAGAAGGTGGACGAGATTCCCTTCGACTTCAACCGCAAGCGCCTCTCCGTGGTGGTGCGTACGCGGCGGCGAGCACCTCCTCATTACCAAGGGCGAGGCGGAGAGCGTCTTGGCCGTCTGCCAGACTGTCCTGATTGACGGCACTCCGGCAGCCGTTCGACGAAAGCCTGCGAGCCCAGGCGGCGGAGACCTTCCAGAAGTTGAGTGCCGACGGGTACCGCACCCTGGGGGTCGCAGTCCGGAAGGTGGAGAAGCAGGATGCCTATGCGCTCGCGGCCGAGCAGGAGATGACGCTGGCCGGGTTCGCGGCATTCCTGGACCCGCCCAAGGAGGGGATTCTCGCGGTTCTCGAAGCGCTGAAAAAGAACGGCGTTTCCGTGGTCATTATGACCGGCGACAACCAGTACGTGACGCAGAAGGTAGCCCACGATGTCGGGCTGGCCAGCGACCGCATGGTCACCGGCAACCAGGTGGACACGATGGACGATGCCGCCCTGGCTTACCAGGCGGAGCACGGCGCCATCTTCGCCCGGGTGTCTCCGGAACAAAAGAACCGGGTGATCCTGGGTCTGAAGGCGCGCGGGCACGTGGTCGGGTACATCGGTGACGGCATCAACGATGCTCCCTCCCTGCACACCGCGGACGTCGGCATTTCCGTCATGAATGGCGTGGATGTGGCGAAAGATGCCGCCAAGATCATCCTGCTGGAGAAGGACCTGGCGGTTTTGAACGAGGGGGTCATCGAGGGACGGCGGTGCTTCGCCAACATCATGAAGTACATCATCATGAGCACCAGTTCCAACTTCGGCAATATGTTCAGCATGGCCGCGGCGTCGCTGTTCCTGCCATTCCTGCCCATGTTGCCGACTCAAATCCTGCTGAACAACTTTCTGTACGACACTTCGCAGGTCGCCGTCCCCGGCGATAATGTCGATCCGGCCCTGCTGCACAAGCCTAAGCGGTGGCAGATTGCGTTCATTCGCCAGTTCATGATGATCATCGGCCCCATCAGCTCGCTCTACGATTTCCTCACCTTCGGGGTGCTGCTCTGGTTGTTCCACGCTTCCACCAACGCGCCGCTGTTCCGGACCGGATGGTTTGTGGAATCTCTCGCCACGCAGACGCTGGTAGTGTTTGTGATCCGGACGGCGGGCAACCCGTTCAAGAGCCGTCCCAGCGGCCGGTTGCTGATCGGGGTGGTGGCCGTCTCCGTTGCCGGCGCCGTGCTGCCGTACACGCCCCTCGGCGCCTTGATGGGGTTTACCCCATTGCCGCTGTCGTTGCTGGGTGCGATTTCGCTACTGGCCCTGACGTACCTGTTCTTGGTGCAAGCCGTCAAGACCTGGTTCTATCGCCGGCATGCGTTGCTTTGACGCGTAGGACGGGACCCGGCGGCGCGCGGGGTACGTTTCAACAAGGACTTGGGAGCGCCGTTCGCGAGCTACAGTACGACGGTGATCGCCAGTCTGACGTTCGGGTGCCTGCGGTTGTAAAGGTAGTACCCGTCGTCATAATCGACGTAAACGTCATCGGTGTCGTACCAGTTTTCTGCCCAGTATTCCGGCCAGGGATCCAGCATCAGGAATGAAAAGCCGCCGTAGGAGAAGCGCGGATACCCCATGTACATCGTGGGGCGGCTGTGCATCCGGAACCAGTGTTGACTCCCGAAATAGAGACCGAAGCTGGCCTGAGGAATGTAGTAACCGCCGTAGCCTCCACGCTGCGCCCAAGTGCGATGCTCGCTTTCCCAATTTTGCGCACGGCCCTGCTGCCAGGTACGCTGCCCCTGCCAGCCGCCGCCCTGCTGTAGCCATCCCCGCTGCTGTTGCCAGGAGCGTGCCTGCTGCTGCGTGCGTTGCGGTTGCCGTTGTTGATAGGCCTGCTGGGAGCGCTGTTGCTGCTGCCTGCTGCTGTTGCTGTTGCCTGCTGCCGCTGCTGTTGGACCTGCTGCCGCTGCTGGAGCTGCTGCCGCTGCTGGACCTGCTGCCGCTGAGGCTGTTGGGCCCGCTGTTGCTGCTGCCGCTGTTGGACCTGCTGCCGCTGCTGCGGCTGTTGGACCTGCTGCCGCTGCTGGACCTGCTGTCGCTGCTGCTGAGGCTGTTGGGCCCGCTGTTGCTGCTGCCGCGGTTGGCTTTGCTGTTGCCTACCCTGTCTTTCGTTCTTCTGATCGCGCTGCGCATACGCAGGGACCATCGTCCCGAAAAGCACAAACAGGGCACCGGCACTGGTGACTCGGACAAATTGCATAGTAGGCGTCTCCTTTAAGGACGCTAATGGTTATGCACGCAGACGGCCAGTCCGCCCTAAGTTTGGAAGCCCCATATTTGTCTCCTCCTTAATGCAACTCTCAGAGGTGATACGTTCATTGATGGTGCTCCAATGCCTCCGGCTTGGTGCGGTTCAGGGTTTTTTCGGCGCGGGTTGCGTCATCCATGGATCTGTGGGCAATGAGGATAAACTTGCCGTGCCTGGGCGCCGTCTCGCGCCGATCTTGGCTGTGGTTGGGGATGGCCAAGCCATGCAAACCGGCCCCCCGGCGATCCAACTGACCAATGGCCCCGCCACCAGAAGCGGGGCCACACTCGGAATTCAACAAGGACTTGTGAGCGCCGTTCGCGAGCTACAGTACGACGCTGATCGCCAGTCTGACGTCCGGGTACCTGCGGTTGTAAAGGTAGTACCCATCGTCATAATCGACGTAAACGTCATCGGTGTCGTACCAGTTTTCTTGCCAGTATTCCGGCCAGGGATCCAGAAGCATGAACGAAAAGCCGCCGTAGGAGAAGCGCGGATACCCCATGTACATCGTGGGGCGGCTGCCCATCCGGAAGAAGTTTTGACTCCCGAAATAGAGACTGAAGCTGGACTGCGGAATGTAGTAACCGCCATAGCCTCCACGTTGCGCCCAGGTGCGATGCTGGCTTCCCCAATTCTGAGCACGGCCCTGCTGCCAGGTACGCTGCCCCTGCCAGCCGCCGCCCTGCTGTAGCCATCCCCGCTGCTGCTGCCAGGAGCGTGCTTGCTGCTGCGTGCGTTGCGGTTGCTGTTGTTGATAGGCCTGCTGGGAGCGCTGCTGCTGGACCTGCTGCTGCTGCTGGACCTGCTGCCGCGTGTTGGACCTGCTGCCGCTGTTGCTGCTGCCGCTGTTGCTGCTGCTGGACCTGCTGCTGCTGGACCTGCTGCTGCTGCTGGACCGCTGCTGCTGCTGGACCTGCTGCTGCTGGACCTGCTGCTGCTGCTGGACCTGCTGCCGCTGCTGCTGAGGCTGTTGGGCGCTGCTGCTGCTGGACCTGCTGCTGCTGCTGGTCCCGTTGCCGTTGTTGGACCTGCTGCCGCTGCTGCTGCTGTGGCTGCTGCTGCTGCTGCTGGACCTGCTGCTGCTGCTGCTGCTGCTGTTGGACCTGCTGCCGCTGCTCCTGGTTCTGCTGTTGCCTGCCCTGTTTCTTTTCAGATTGGTTTCCTTTTTCGTTCTTCTGGTCGGGCTGCGCGTACGCAGGGACCATCGTCCCGAAAAGCAGAAACAGGGCCGCGGTACTGGTAACTCGAACAAATTGCATAGTAAGCGTCTCCTTTAAGGCCGCTATTAGTTATGCACGCAGACGACCAGTCCGCCCTAACGATGTTCCACCGCCTCGGCTGCCTCCGCCTCGGCCTTGGTCTTGTGCACCGTTCCATCCGGGTGGTTGGGCGGAGAGTAGAGCGTATACAGCTTTAACGGCGCCGTCTTCGACGTATTGATCACGTTATGGTACGTGCCTGCCGGAACCACCACCGCATCTCCGTCTCGCGCCGGCCGCTCTTGCTTCTCGTTCAAGACAAATTTGGCTTCTCCCTGTTCGATGCGGAAGAACTGGTCGACGTTCGGGTGCACTTCGTCACCGATGTCTTCTCCCGGTTTCAGGCACATCACTACCAGCTGGGCAGTGCTTTGCGGTGAATAACACCTGGCGAAAGTACGTGTTCTCCAGAGTCTGTTTCTCAATCGGTCCAACGAATTCAATCATGCCAGTCTCCTGTTCCTTGGCTTAGTAAATAGCGAATTCAAACCACTACTTTGCAGGCGCTTCGCCGCGATCCGCGACGGATGCCGGCCCGCGTTGCTAGGACATGTACACCGGAGCCCGCGATGCTGGGCGGAAGCTAAGCTATTCTTTTTCTGCCTGCTACCAGGATCACAATACCGCCAGTTAGAAATAGGGCACCCGCAATGGGTGCCAGCGGTATGTTGTGGGTCTTTTCGCGGGTAGCGTGAATCGGTCCGATATCGAGGATCTTTTCATTGGTCGTGTACGAGAAACCTCCCCACACAAGACCGAACAGGCCCAGCACAATCAGGATAATCCCAAACGTTTTGCTCACGGTGGCCTCCCTCAACAGTAATAGCTAATGGAGTGCGGCGCGTTTGACGCCCATTAACCGCTCCCTCACGGTCGCGGCTCTGTGCCTTCGATTCAAGAAGATGCAGCCGAGCCACGCGCCGCACTACCGTAACAGTGACGGCACCATCTCAGACTGCTATGCGCCGGTTCTCTCCAGCGGAGAAGCGTGGCGCACAGCGTCGAGACCGGCGCATTCACTTCTCGAACACCTTCTTAATCTGGCCGACTTTCTTTTGGACTTTGCCGGCGAGCTTTTCGTCCTGGCCATCAGCCTCCAGGCGAGGATTGTTAGTTACCTTGCCGGCGGTCTCTTTGAGGTTCCCTTTCATTTCATGAAGGGTACCTTCGACTTGATCTTTGGAACTTGATTTCATCTGTGTTCTCCTTTTGGCATTTACTCAATTATGGTGGGCACCTATCATTTCCCGGTTTCGTGAGCAACGTATTCTATGGTCTGCCGGGCAGGCGCTTCGCCAGGATCCGTGACGGCCGCCGGGGCCCTCTCGGTGGGCTTATCCGTGGTCCCGTAGTCGGCTGCTAGCCTCCGAAACGCAGGAGATATTCCGGGCGCCCGTGTCTTTCAAGGTCTTCTTCGCCCGCTTACACCACTTCGAACTGTCACAGTGAACGGACAAGAGAATGCCGCCACGCCTGACTCTGCCCGCGTACCGCTTGGCGACGTATTCGGGCACACTCAGGCCCGCCAGCCATCCCGAGATCCAACCCAGCGCCCCGCCGGCACCGGCCCCAGCCAAAGCCGCCAGCACCGGTCCACCCGCGATGAGCGGCCCTACGCCCGCAATGGGCACAGCTTGCATGGCAACGAACCAGGCCACTGCGGCGCCCACCACCGCGCCCGCTGCCGCGCCCGCCGCCGCGCCCTCCAAGGCCTTAGTGCGTTTCTCGTGCGCGAAATCCTTGGAGCCCTGGTTGTCAGATGACAGGACCGAGATGTCCGTCGCCCGATACCCCGCTTTATGCAGAACGTCGATGGCATTCGAAACGTTGGTTCGATCCTCGTAGATTCCGATGACCGAGGTATTCTTTGCCATTTCCTGTTCCTCCTTTTGGAAGTGTTGTGCTTATGTCTGTGCACGAGCCGGGCCAAGCGCCATGGACCGCCGCAATGCGGGGATACGGGTCAGGACAGCACGCGCAGGTGCAGAATTTGCCTTTGGGAATGCACATTTAGCAGAACGAAAAGGCCGGTGGGGGCGGCTCGCGGCGGCCTTGCCCATAAACCTCTCGAATTCAAACGGTGGCAAACGTGCCACGGCTAATAGGCAGGCCAGGCAACTTGTTCTGGAATGAATCGTCGGTAAGGAGAAAATATGAATTGGGACCAAATCGAAGGCAAGTGGAAGCAGTTCACCGGCTCGGCGCGCGAGCGCTGGGGGAAACTCACCGATAATGATTGGGAAACCATCGCCGGCAAGAAGGATCAGTTGGTCGGGCGGATTCAGGAGCGCTATGGAGTGGCGAAAGCGGAGGCCGAAAAGCAGGCCGACGAATGGTCGCGCGCGCTGACGGAATCTAAGCACGAAAGCCACCGCACCACCCGCCCTTAGATGTCACTCGCACGGGCCAGGAATGCGGATCGGTGAAACCGGCCCAGGCGCGCATCGCGGATCTCTGGTGCAGGTCGATGCACAGAGGGCCAGTGTGGCCCGCGCACGGCCTGTACCAGCGCCGCAGGTGTAGGCGGCGTGGTCCACGCCCAGGGACACCTGCAGAACGGCAGCTAGCGTGCTAACAAGTCCCTCAGTGCCAATCACGCGACAAGTTCACGCGCCGGAACCAGCGGCCGCATTCCTGAGGACACCATGAATCTGCGAACGTGGTCGAGAGTTCTCCTGGCGGTCGCCTTCTCAGTCTCGGGACTGGCGGAGACGCTGGGCGCCACGGGGCTGGTCGTGGAATTGTCGCCGGACGGCCTTTGGGGATCCGGAGTTCACACCCTGGCCGTCAGCGGTCCTTTGCAGTTGGTGGGCGCCGTTCTGCTGGCGACTGGCCGAAAGACACGCTGGACCTTGAGTATCCTGGGGGGCTACCTCTTACTGGTCAGCGTTTTTGGCAATCTGCCGCTGATCTTTCATCCCCAAGTTGGCGGGACCGCCATCACCGGACTGCTCATCAACCTGGCCATCCTAGGCGGATATCTTGTATGGGCTTCACAGCGAGCGGACACCGGGCACCAACGGGGCAAAACCTGCGCTTCCCATGATCCATCCTGCGCCGGCTTTACCCATCAGACTGCTGGCTCGCCCGGATTCCTCAGACCCACAGACACTTGCGAAGCACCAAGAGACTCGTCGCACGGCTGCGTTGCCCCGCCCATTCGGCAGCTCACACAGGATCAATTGCGTATCCATAAACCAGCAACACCTTGGGCGGGCTTCTGGAATCGCTCCCGGCGCTACCGGCTTCCACTCGCCCCAGCACCCCCGGCCGGACCGCTTTCAGGCGAGCCGAAGCGACCCACCGTTGGTCTCGTGAGGGCCGTCGAGGCGGCGGGGGCGTGCCTGCCAGGCGCCTCCGGCCAAGCACGTATCCCCGATCCGCACCGGTAACCCCAAGTCCATCCCCAGCGTGCCATGGGAGCGAGTGTGTGGCCACCAACGTGCCCTTGCCAATGTGGATTACATCGGCGACCCGGGGTCTCCCCCGCCCGGACGGTCGGATCTGGGTTTTCCAGTCAGTGAGAGCGTGGAGGCATGTGTCCCCTTACCGGATCATGGAACGACTCAGGATGAAATGGAAATAGGGCTTGTTATGAAGAATGTACTGATTATCGTCCTGCTATGCGGGGCTTCCGTGGCCGGTATCGCGCAGACCCCGGTGGCGCTCGATCTGAATGACAAACTGCGCTTTCACGCCGAAGGAGCCTTCGGTCCGGCGGCCATCGGGATGAGCGGAGTGGCGGCTGGGTATCTCCAGATGATCGACAGTCCCCGGGAGTGGGGACAGGGCTCCGGCGCATACGGCAAGCGCGTGGGCTCTTCGGTGGCCTCCTCTGGAATCCGCGGCGTCCTGGCTTTTGGCCTGGATTCGACGCTGCACCAGGATCCCCGGTACTTTCGATCCGCCGGCGGAGGATTCTGGCGTCGCACGGGACATGCGCTGCGCGGAACCGTACTGACGCGCACGGACGCGGGTGGCGAGACACTGTCCATCTGGCGCCTGGGAAGCGCATACGGCGCAGCCTTTATTTCGGACCGGTGGTATCCGGACCGCTATCATAGCCTGGGCCACGGATTTGCCAATGGCTCCTACTGGCTCGGGTTCGATTTCGCCAAAAACATGGCCGCCGAGTTCTGGCCGGATTTCAAAAGGAAGATTTTGCGTCGAAGCCCGTAAAATCAACCGCGTCGAGGAGACCGGTGCGGCCGTGATTAAGGCGGTGGGCCACGGAGACGCCTGATTCGAACAGCGCCTATTACCATCCGCTGGCTGTCGTCGAGCGGTCGCTCGGCGTCATGGTCTCCGCCCATTGGCAGTTCGCCGGGGAACTGCGAGCTGCGGAAAGGAGCTTCCCGGTCTTGGCTACCGGGAAGCCCGGCGGAAGGCGCGTTTCCTGGAGACCCTGGCGGTGGACGAAGCGGAATGGGCGACCCTCGATGTCCGGCCGCCGAAGCCGCCGGCGGCCGGAGTGGATGCCCTCGAAATTCGGGGATGTCCAAGCCATGGCGCTGGTCCACGTCATGCTACGTCCCCGCCGGAACCACCATAGCTTCTGCTTGGCGTACCGGGTGCGCCTCCGGCTCGATGCGGAGGGATTGGACGGCTTCCGTCCGGCCTGCCATCATCGACCGTCCCTGAATCGAGACGGCCGGAGGGCTTACCTTTTTTCCCGGCTCTCCCGATCGCTGTCGGTGGTTACGGCCTTCTTGACGCCGCTCCCGACTTTCTCGGCCGCGCGGCCCACTCCAATGCCAAACTCTTTCCCGCCGGCTATGGGCTTGCCTTGCTTCATCTCGTGGCCCAGTTCCTGACCACCCTGTCCCACTTCTTTCCCGGCCCCTTCAAAACTGCCGCCGATCGATTCCGGTCCCACGCCCAGTTTGCCGGCCGTCTCCGCGTCGAGGCGCCCGGTGACCGGCAGCTTTTCCGACGCCTGGTATTTGCGAATGCCCGCACGCGTACGGTGCCCCATGTGGCCATCGACGGGTCCCACGTCGTAGCCTTTGTCGCTCAGGCTCTGCTGCACTTTCCGGACGTCCTCTGAACTGGCTGCCGAAGCACTTGGGGTAAGGCACAGGCCCAATACGCCCAGAGCAACCGTCAACCCTACTACCGTGATGAATCTCATCTTTCACCTCTCGTGTCGACCCGATGACCCCCACGGGATCTTTGGCGACATCTCTGCTAGAGCACGTGCCGTGCCGAGTCTTCCCGCTGGACCCAAACTGACTTTGCAGGCAGGAAGAAGGCGGGGAACCGCCTGGTAGGTCCGATTCGCAGCAATTCCTGCATTCCGTGCGGCAAGAACTGCATGAACCGGCGGCTCCGGTGGCCAGACTGGCTTGGCGGGATTCTCAGCTTTGGCGCCGCGCCGTAAGTCCTTCCAGGTGCAGCAAGTACGGCCCTGGAACGAGGCCACCGCCGCGTGCTTCGCGCCGTAGTCGTGCGATGGACCTAGGAATGCTTCCTCTTCCTCGTGTGCGACCAGCCAGCCGAGGTCTCGAGATATTCTGCCCGACCGAGCGAAGAGCCGATCGCACACATTCTAGTGCAAAGGAGTAGGAAAAGATGAGTATCTTGAGAACCGTAACAACCGTGGCTGGCCTGGCGCTGATAGGCGTGGCCTTCTCACCAAGTGTAAAGGCAGACTCCTGGAACCGCAAAAGCGTGATAACTTTTAGCGGGCCTGTGGAGATTCCCATGGTCCACCTCAAGGGTTGGCGGGTGTTGCCGGCCGGCACCTATGTGTTCAAGATCCTGGACTCGCAGTCCAACCGTCACATCGTCCAGATCTTCAACCAGGATCAAACCAAAGTTTACGCCACCATCCTGGCCATCCCGAACTATCGCCTCACGGCGACCGACAAGACTGTGATCACTTTCAGGGAGAGGCCGGCCGGCGAGCCGGAGGCGCTGCGGGCATGGTTTTACCCCGGCAGACAATGGGGCGAAGAATTCGTGTATCCGAAGGCCAAGGCCATAGAGCTGGCCAAGGCTACCAACACGCCCGTTCTCTTCACGCACGGCCGCGATCGAGCCGGAAGTCATAGAGCCGATCAAGTCGGCGGACGAGCCGGTGGTAGTGGCGTTGAAGGAAGCGCCCGTTATGGCGATTAAGCCCACGGGAGAAGAGGTGGAGATGGCCGAAGTGGTCACCCCGCCGCCCGCTACAGAAGAGCCCGCGCCGGTAGAAGTGGCCGCAGAACACGCTGCCGAAAACGGCCAGCCCGTTGCCGTTGATCGGCTTGTTCGGACTGCTGGCTTTGGGCGGAGCTTTCACCCTCCGCTATGTAACCAAACGAGTTATGTAAGTGGGGGATCTGGTCCTCCACACGGCGCGCCTTTCTTTGCTGGCGCGCCCGCGGCTGTGGGGTGGTGCCGGCGTGGGGTGGTGCCGGCGCCGGGGCACTCGGGCCGGGCGACCCGTTCGGGAAGATCCGGAAGACACGGGAGGAGAGCCCATGAAAGCTCTGTTTTGGATTGGGATGGTGGTGCTGATTCTGGGCATCGTGTCGCTGGTGGTGCCGATTCCTCACAACCAGCGGAAGGGATTCACGGCCGGCGGCGTGTCCATCGGTGTGGAAACCCAGTCTGAGGAAAAGGTGTCACCTATTGTGAGTGCGGTAATGATTTTGGGCGGAATCGGCACGATGGTCGCCGGGAAGATGAAGAATTAGAATAGACCTGAGTGGTGCCGTTCGCGGTGCGGGGCTGGGTAGTCAGTTCCCGCAGGTGGCGAAAGCGGGAAGAGAGCAGCTATGAGGACGGGGCTATCGCGGGCGGGAAAGCGCGGGCTGGCGAAAGTGATGGCTCTCCCAGTGCTTCTCCTGATGGTCCTGGCGGCCTACGCCTGGCATCAGGCTCCCGCTCCACCAGCAAGCCAGGATCACGACCCGGAATCTTTCCGGATCAAGGTGGACGTTGCCCTGGTGGTGTTGCACGCCACAGTGACCGACCACTCCGGTGGCTTTGCCTCCGACTTGCGCGAGCAGGATTTTGCGGTTTATGAAGACGGTGTAGCGCAAAGCATCCGGCTGTTCCAGCACGAAGATGTTCCGGTCACCGTGGGACTGGTTGTCGACCACAGCGGAAGCATGGGGCCGAAACTGGCGGAGGTGATCGCCGCCGCCCGAACCTTTGTGCAGTCCAGCAACCCGGAGGACCAGATGTTCGTCGTCAACTTCAACGAGAACGTCGCGCTGGGCCTGCCGGAGGCGATTCAATTCACCGCTAGCTCCGCCGTACTCGAAAGTGCCATCGGGACGCCGCCGGCCACCGGCCGGACGTCTCTTTACGACGCGATCGCCAAGGCGTCGGAGCACTTGCAGGCAGGCAGCCGGGATAAGAAAGTGCTGATCGTGATCAGTGATGGCGGCGACAACGCGAGCATGCGCAGCGACCTGGACCAGGTCGTGAACATGGCGGAGCGATCCAGCACCATTATCTACACCATCGGTATTTTCGACAAAGATGATCCGGACCAGAATCCGCGTGTACTCAAGCGCCTGGCACGGACCACGGGCGGCGAAGCCTTTCTTCCCGCCCAATTCAGCGAAGTGGTGGACATTTGCGAGCGCATCGCCCGGGACATTCGCCATCAATACACCATCGGATATGTTCCCATCAACCTGGCTCGTGACGGTGCTTATCGTGCCATTCGGGTAGTTGCCCGGGCCAAGGGCCACGGCAAACTGACCGTGCGCACGCGCGCCGGCTACAGAGCCGGCGGCGAACCACAGATTGCCAGCAAGGGCGCCAAATGAGGCTGGTCGTGCGGAAAGAAGCACTCAGGCGGATTCTGAAGTGGGCCCAGGGGGGGCTCTTTGCCTGCGCCTTCCTGCTGCTGGGCTATGGCGGATTCGTTCTGGTGGACGCCTGGAATTTCCAGAGGCGCGAAAGCGCGGATCTCGACCGCCTGCTGGGTGATCAACGCGCGGCGAGCCGGGGCACGCCTCTGCCGGCGCCGGCCACTTCCCCTAAGGGTGCGCCGGCCGCCGCGATGGCCGGTCTGATCGGCCGCATTGAGATTCCACGTCTCGGCTTTTCGGTGATCGTCATCGAAGGGATCGACAAAACCACGCTCCGGCGCGCCTTCGGCCATATTCCCGGCACGGCGCTGCCGGGCGAGCCCGGCAACGTGGGCCTGGCCGGGCACCGGGACACATACTTTCGCCCGCTGAAGGATTTGAGGATCAACGACGAGGTTCAATTCTCGACGCTGAAAGGCGATTTCAAATATGAAGTCGAGTCGCTAAAGGTAGTGGAGCCGGACGATGTAGGGGTACTCGCCCCGTCAGACGAGAACGTGCTGACGATGGTGACCTGTTATCCTTTCTACTATGTCGGGCCGGCGCCCCAGACGGTGGATCGTAAGGGCCAAACAAGTGTCCCCGCAGACGCTGGCACGGTCATTTATGGAATGATGCAGAGCGGCCGGCGATAGCGGGCCGTGGGGAGTGAGCTTGAAACACGATTCGGTGGTTCCCGCAGTCCGAATTCTTCTCATTGAAGACAACGTCTCGGACGCCTTCCTTCTGGATCTGGCGCTGAAGAAACAGCATCTCCGATTTGAGCTGATTCACCTGGTGACCGGAGGCGCGGCCATGGCTTTCATCCGCAGGCAGGGGGCCTATGCGGAGGCGGCCGTTCCAAACCTGATCCTGGTGGACTTAAACCTGTCCAAGTATACCGGCGAAGATATCTTGCGCGAGATTCGAAGCGCCACGTCACCTGGGCGGCGTTCCGATCTGCGTGTGGAGCTCTTCCCGGCCCTGGCGAGACGCAGGCTCGGCTCGAGGACCTCGGAGTTTCCCAATTCATCACCAAGCCTACCGGTCTGGATCAATTCATGGAGATCGGCGAAACCATCAAGCAACTGCTCGCAGGTTCCAGAGCCGCTTGACGGCGGTTCGATGCGCACCGTGGCTTCTCGCAAGATCCAGACAGCGATACAATTCATTCAGTTGGCTTACTGCCAGCCACTCGGACCAGGTACGACCGCTCCCTCACGGTTGCGGCTCAGATCCTGCGAACGAGCCGCGACCGTGAGGGAGCGGTGCCGGTTGAAGATTGGCAGGGTACGTGCACTGTGGGTGGCGTTTCCGTCCCAGTGATGACGCCGGTGGGTTCCGGCGAGAAAGATAAATGGTGGCCTGTGGCAAAGAAAACCGGCAAGCGTCCGCCCGGCGGGGTGGGGCGTTCTGCGCGCGCGGCTGACTCGCCTCGTTCCCAGCGGCGAACGGCCGCGGCTGGGAAGACCTCCACGGCAGCCGTAAAGCCGGTTCCCGCGGAAGCTGCTACGGTGCGGCCAGCCGCCAAGGAACGCGCCGAAGACAGTCCTCCTCCCATTGTTGGCGTAGGAGCTTCGGCCGGAGGACTGGAGGCCTTCACGGAACTGCTCAGCCATCTGCCGAACGATACCGGCCTGGCCTTCGTGCTGATTCAGCACCTCGATCCGAGTCACGAGAGCCATCTGACGGAGTTGCTTTCCAAGGCCAGCAAAATGCCCGTCTCGGAAGTGAAAGGCGAGACTCGCGCCGAGGCCAACCATGTGTACGTAATCCCGCCCCGATGCAATCTGGGCATTTCCGATGGAGTCCTGCAAACCCCGCCCCGGCCCGACAGCGGCCGCAACATGCCCATCGACTCTTTTCTCCGCGCCCTGGCGGCGGACCGGGGCCACCGGGCGCTGGGCGTGGTTCTGTCGGGAACCGCATCCGATGGGACGCTGGGCCTGCAGGCCATCAAGGCTGCCGGCGGTGTCACCTTCGCCCAGGAAAAGCGCACCGCGAAGTTCGATGGCATGCCGGGAAGCGCCATCGGAGCCGGGGTGGTGGATTTTGTGCTGCCGCCGGCCGGAATCGCGCAGCAACTGGTGGCCATCGCGCACGGCTTTCGCGTCACCGACGGAGGCTTGGAAGGCGAGTGAGAAACCCTGGGAAGCCCAACTGAAGAAGATATTCCAGCTATTGCTCAGCGCCACCGGAGTGGATTTCACCTACTACAAGCACAGCACCCTCCAGCGGCGCATCCAGCGGCGCATGGCGCTGCGCGGATTCATAAAGCTGGAGGACTACAGCCGTGATCTGGAGCGGAACCGCCACGAAATTAAAGCGTTGTGCGAAAGCTTTTATATCACCGTTACTCAATTCTTTCGGGAACCGGCGGTCTTCGAGGAACTGAAGAAGAAGGTGTTCCCCGCGCTGGTTGAGAATCGGGGGCGCGATGATTTAATGCGGATCTGGGTGCCGGGGTGTGCCACGGGCGAGGAAGCCTATTCGATCGCCATCTGCTTGATGGAATTCCTGGAGGAGGCGAAAGTGAGCCTTCCGTTCGAGGTTTTCGCCACCGATATCAGCGAAACCGCCATCGAAAAAGCCCGCGCCGGAATCTACACGGACGCCGCGTTGGCCCATGTCTCGCCGCCGCGGCTGGCGCGGTTCTTCACCAAAATGGAACGCGGGCACCAGATTGCGAAGACCATCCGTGACGTATGCGTTTTTGCCCGGCACGACGTGGCCGAGGACCCGCCTTTCTCCAAGCTGGACCTCATCAGTTGCTGTAACGTGCTGATCTACCTGGGACCCGTATTACAACGCAAGGTGTTGTCCATCCTGCGTTACGCCCTCAAACCCACGGGCTTCCTGGTGCTCGGTCCTTCGGAAAGCATCGGCACGCTATCCGATTCATTTGATCAATTGGAGAAGCCCCACAAGATCTATCGCACGCGGCCGGCCGCGGTCACACCGGCGCCACCCGTGGGCGCAGGCCACCGCGGCGAAGGCCGGGTGGATCGGAGGGAGAGAGTTTCCGAGAGCCGAACCGGGCTGGACTTGCAGAGAGAAGCCGACCGCCTGGTGCTGGCGGAGCACGGCCCTCCCGGCGCCATCATTGACGAAGATATGAATATCGTTCAGGTGCGGGGCCACACCGCTCCGTACCTTGAGCTTTCGCCGGGCGAGCCGACCCGCAACCTTCTGAAAATGGCGCGCGAAGGCTTGATAGCGGGCCTGGGCAAGGCCCTCCGAACGGCCCGGCAACGCAACGCCGCGGCGCAAGAAGACGGTGTGCGGATCGAAGGCAGTGGCCAGTTAGTAGAGGTCGCCATCAAGGTGATCCCGTTCACGGACTCGCCCTCCTCCAAAGAACACTATTTCCTGGTCCTGTTCAAGGACATCGAGCAGAACGGCGCCCCGCGGGCGAAGCACCTGCCTTCCACACCCGACCACCGGGGGAGTACCCGGCTACGGCGCGAGCTGGCCGCCACCAAAGAGTATCTGCAATCGATCGTCGACGACAACTCATCCACGATGGAGGAGCTTAGAGCCGCGAACGAAGAGGCGCAGGCGGGCAACGAAGAATTGGAAACCGCGCAGGAAGAGTTGGAATCGGCCAATGAAGAACTAAGCACGCTCAATGAAACCCTGAAGATCAGCAACGTGGAATTGAGCCAGGTCAACCGGGATCTGACCAATCTTCTCGAGAGCATCAGCATCCCCCTGGTGATGGTGGGGCGGGATCTGCGCATACGCCGCTTTACGCGCGCCATGGAGCCTATCTTGAATCTGATCGCCTCCGACGTCGGACGGTTGATCACGGATCTTCGGCCTCGAATGGAACTGCCCGACCTGCGGCGGTTACTGCTGGATGCCATGGAGGGCGGCGATCGGACCCCGCGTGATATCCGCGACCCGCAAGGCCGGTGGTATTCGCTACGCATCCTGCCGTCCGTGGGGCCGGACGGCCAAACCGAAGGCGCCGTGCTGATGTTGATCGATATTGATGCCGCCAAGCGCGGTCTTGACTTCGCCGAAGCGATTGTAGAAACGGTGCGGGAGCCCCTGGTGATCCTGAACCAGAATCTGCAAGTCGTGAAAGCGAACAGGACGTTCTACGAAATCTTCCAGGCCGTGCCGGAGGAGACCGAGGGGCGTCTGATCTACGACCTGGGGAACGGACAATGGAATATCCCGAAACTGCGCGAGCTGTTGGAGAACATTCTCCCCGCACACTCGGCATTCCGGGACTTTGAGGTAACCCACGATTTTGAACATGTCGGACGGAAAGTGATGCTGCTCAACGCCAGCGAGATTTACAATCCGAACGCGCAGGCGCGGACGATCCTGCTGGCGATTGAGGACGCCACGGACCGCAAGAAGGCGGAGGAAGCACTCCGGACAACCAACGCCGAACTGCAGCATTTTGCCTATGCGCTGACGCACGACTTGCAGGAACCCTTACGGATGGTAGTGAACTTTACGGAGCTCTTGGGGCGGAAGTATGCGGGAAAGCTGGGCAAAGAAGCGGACCAACTCATCTCTTATTCCGTGGAGGGGGCCCTGCGGATAGAGTCCCTGCTGAAGGCCCTGCTTGCCTATTGGGAGGTTGCCGAGCGGGAACAGGACAGCTTTGCCGAGGTCGATTGCGGCGCGGTTCTCGCCAAAGCCCTGTTGAACCTCCAGGCGGCCATCGCGCAGAGCGGTGCCACCGTAACCTCCGATCCGTTGCCAACGGTGGTAGCCGAAGAGGTTTTGCTGATGCTGCTTTTTCAGAACCTCATTTCCAATGCGATCAAGTACCGGGGCGAGGAAACCCCGAGAATCCATGTCTCGGCGGAGAGAGATGCCCAAGGGTGGCTATTTGCGGTGCGGGACAACGGAATGGGTATCGATCCGCAAGACACCGAGCGGGTGTTCGGCATGTTCAAACGCTTGCACGGGAACGAAATTCCCGGTACTGGCATCGGTCTGGCGCTTTGTAAGAAAGCGGTGGAGCGCCAGGGTGGACGAATCTGGGTGGAATCGGAAGCCGGGCAGGGCGCTACGTTCAAGTTCACAATTCCCGGCGGCCTTAAGGAGACCGCACCGCGGCGCGCGAACTGAGAATGGGTAAAGCCGGCCAAACCCGCGCGGAACTGGAAATCGAGCGCTTACGCCAGGCGCTCGACGCGGAAACGCGGGCGCGCCTCGAGGTACAGCGGGAGTTGGACCGGGCGAACGCGGAATTTGAAGAATTCGTCGCGATGGCGGCTCACAACCTGCGCGAGTCTCTCCGCGACGTGGCCTCGTTCAGTCAACTGATGGCCGAGACTCATGCCGGCCGGCTGGATTCCGATGCGCGCGTATTTCTCGAGCGCATCCAGGAGGGAGCGGCGAGAATGCAGTCAGTGCTCGCCGACGTGGTGGACTACTGGGCCACCGGCGCCCGCGACCGGCGGTCCTCCCGGACGGACATGGAAGCGGTGCTTCGCCAGGCGCTCCTGTCGACGGACAAGCAGATAACGGAACGGAGCGCCATGGTTACGCACGACCCTTTGCCGCCGGTAATGGGAGAGTTCGAAACCCTGGTCAAGGTCCTGCACCATCTGATTAGAAATGCCATCCAATACTGCGCCGCGCCTGCTCCACGCGTTCACATTTCATCCCGGCGAGAAGATCTCGAATGGGTATTTTCGGTGCAAGACAATGGTCCCGGCATAGACCCCACGTTCCAAGCACGGATCTTCGGAGTGTTTAAACGCCTGCACGGAAAAGAACACCCCGGAAACGGACTCGGACTGGCCTTCTGCAGGAAGGCCATCGAGTGGCATGGTGGCCGACTGTGGATGGAATCGGCACTTGGGGCGGGATCCACATTCTACTTCACTCTGCCGCTGGTTGACTAACATCCCCGGTCGCCGCCGCCATTGCATCGCCCCATCCGTTCTCGTGATCGCCGTATCCCGGATTTCCGCCAGGGAGTACAAAGCCTGCTGGTGCGGCGTCTGAACCAAGGGCTTTGCCTGCATTCCGTGCCGTCGAGCCGGCGGTGAAGTAATGCACTTGCGTGCAGGTTTTGCCGGTACCCGCGTAACGCCTGATGGCGTGTTTCGTGTTCCCATACGGCCACGCACGTGCACAGCTAAAGCCTGGAGAGTTGTGAGAGGGTTATCCAACCGGGAAAGACACATCGCATCTTGCGTGCGCTGGCGCTCTGTTGTCCACTGGCAACTGGCGCTTACGGAGAGTCGATGTCAATTTTGGCTTGGATGGTTCTCGATCGGATGGCAGGGATCATCGGCGGCAAGATTGTGAATAGGCGAGGTGAGGGCATCCTGCTTCGTGGCGGCCATGGTAGTGCACCTGCCGCTGGATTATTTGGCAGTTAGGTACTAAGAAAAGGAGAGCTTCCTATGTTTCGCAAAGGATTGATCGGGTTGATTTTTGCAGGCGCGCTGGCTTTCAGCGCCGTGGCGGCCGATGTTGTGGTTCGCATCGGTCCACCCCGTGCCGCAAGAGAACGGCGCATGGCGAGGCCCAGCCGTAACCATGTGTGGGTTCCCGGGTACCAGAATTGGAATGGCAACGCGTACGCCTGGACCCCCGGAAGGTGGGAACAGCCGCCACGGCGGGGTTCCCGTTGGGTAGCACACCGCTGGGTTCACCAAAGGAACGGCTGGGTTTTAGTGCAGGGGCACTGGCGCTAGGCGTCAGGTCCGCTTCACCAGCAAACTCCACATGCCGGTTGACGGTTCTGCCGGCATGTGGACTGTAAAGCGGCCGGGTTCTGTCACGGCCAAGGGATGCAGAGGCCCGCTTTAGCGGCGCGTCACTTGCATGGACTGAATGTTGCCGTTGCGCAGATTGACCGAGCAGTTGATCTCGAAGTTATAGGCGCGCCCGTCATTGCCCCGTTGCGCCGTGGCGGTCCCGGTAATCCTGTCGTTCCGGCGGTTGTCGAAGTTCAACCTACCGAATTGCACGTCCCCGTAACCATCGCGCTGCAGGCGCTGCTCGGCCGCGCGCTGGCATGCGAAAGCAGCCTGGTTCCCGTCGTCGTAGCGATCGGCACCCGCCGCGCCCCGTCCCTGAGAGATGTCCACTCCCCGAACTCTTCCATTGGCCAGGTCTACCGCGCACGAGAATTGATAGGTATTGCGGGAGTTGCCCTGGCGCGCATCGAAGGAGCCCATGATGGTGTCGTTGCGGCCCCGGTTGTCTTCCGCGTTCAGGTTTCTGAAATTGATGTCGCGCAGGCCGAACTGCTGATTGGCTCTTACCCTGACGGCATCCTGGCAGGCACGCGCGGCGTCGTTGGGCGAGGCCCCGCGATATACACCACCCGCGGGCGGGCCCGCGCGATTGGGACCGAAGCCTGCTCCACGCCACTCCAGGTCGAAGGTGTAGCCCTCGGCGCCGCCGTCGGGATCCTGAATTCTCACCACGGTTGCGCCACGGCCGTTTCCGGGGTCCTGGATCAACTGCTGGCTTCCACGGCCATCCACGCCAACAAACCGAATCCCACCCGCATTCGTGGGCATGGGTCCGGTACACTCGAACCGGCGCCATTGGGCCGGCTGTCCGGATAGTGTTCGCAGGTAGCCGCGGTCCCCGCGGATTTCAACATCCGCGGCGCCGTCCACGTAAACCTCGATGGTGCACTTGCCGATGTTGTTATCACCACCGCCTGTGAAAGTGGCCCGGCGCTCCACCGTCTGGGCGCCTAGCGGCGCCATCAGGGCGGTAGCGGCGGCCAAATTTAGAAGACAGCGTTGCAAGTTTTTCATAGGATTTGAACTAGCACTTAGATGGCCTAACTCGGGCTGCGTTCCATTGTTCTAATGGTAGCGCTCATCTGGAAAGAGACGCTCCCACTGCGGCCACCGGAGGATTTCGCAGGTCCGCATCCACAGACTGCAATCGATCCAGTTCTTGGAGCACCCTGGCCCAATCTTCGCCGTTAGCCTTGGTCGAAATGGGAACGTTCAGGTCGTGGTAGAAAGCCAGAATATCGCTGCGGAGCTCTGGCGGCATTTCCGTGTAGTGGTTCTCCAGCTTGTGTAGCAGCTTCGAGTAAGCGGCATCCGTCAGGGTATATTTCCCCGCCGCGGTCAACCTTCCCACGTCCAGATTTTCATTCGGCAGCTTTAGACGGCCCGCCTTCTCTTCCGCCAGCAGTTCCCGATAACGGACGATCGTCGCATTGAAGCTGGCCATGTACATCTTTTCGGTCTCGGGTGTTAGCCTCTTAAACGACAGCGATCGGAAGGGGCCTATCTTGGGCACGATGCGGAACACAAATGCCAGGATTTTCGACCGGATCCCCGGTCGCGTATAAGTAGAGCCCCAGTTTTTTTCGTAGCTGGAACGGGATAAATTGTAGAGGAACGTTTTGCGGGTCATGCTGGGCGCATCCCTCCGGATTTCCTGATGCTTGTTTTGCCAGGCAACTCTGGTCAAAGCCGGAAGAACCGTCCCGATCGCGCGACGATACGATCCGATGGCCAGATCGATGCTCATCAATACTTTTTCCGGTCTCATTCCGTAGGTATCCTCGAAGGCCCGCTCGAGCACGGGTTTGGCAACTTCAAATCCGATGAAGTCTTTGTAGGCAGCCGAGGCGTAGCGGTTCTTGGCCGCTTGAAAAACGTCAAAGGCAAACTCCGTCCTGGCGTGGGAAAACGGATCGTCGGCATACGTGACCCGCTTTCCGAACTTCCGGCCAAGCTTCGGGTAGAACATAGGAACTGCCAGGTTAACGGCTATGGGGTGACCATTATTATCGGCGGCATAGTGCGACAACGCGCCCAACGCGAAAGCATACTCGTTAACGTCTTGGGCGTCGCGGATCAGGTTGAGGATAAAATCACCGCTCCGGACGTAATGGGTCAAGTCGCTGAAAAACTTGCTGCCGAACGGATAATACCCCAGGTCCTGAATAATGCATCCTCCGTAGGCGTATGCGTGCGCCTGGGTCAATTCCTCCGGCGTGGTGACCGGAAATCGCTTGAGTAGTAGCGGTTTGATCGCACTGTCCCAGGTGGAATCGATGATGGCTTCGTGGCTGAGCACGGAATACGAGTAGGCGGCTGGGACTGCGGATAGGAGCAACAGTCCCAGAGCGGCTGCGGACCGAAGGCTCCGGAGCCTGCGTAATGCCTTATGTTGTGTCATGGTTTCCCTCCAGGGGAATTTGTGGCGAGCGCCAGAGATACGGTCCGTATGCCCGGCGCTCGCGCGAACTCCCCGTCAGTTCTTCTTGTCATTCTTATCCGGCTTGTCCTTAGGACCTGTCATGAAACAAGCTTTCCAACCGCTCCCTCACGGTCACGGCTCAGAAGCCCATACTGAGCCGCACGCGTCAGCAAGCGGTCCCGAGCCGCTGGCAACGTTATTCCGTTACAGGTCCTTAGCCCCTCTGGGGCGGGACGCGGGCTCGGGTCTCTCCACCCGAGCCTGCTTCACTTGTTGCGCGCCGTACCAAGCTGGGCGACCGAGACGGCACGCGCGTTTTCCCTCACACGGCGGCCGCTGGCGAACCGGTTTTGCGGAACCGCTATAACGGCGTCGCGCACGGTTCGGTTGGCGTATCGTATGTTATTGAAAGCGGCATCGCCGGCCCAGACTTGATCACCCGTGGTCAGCGGACGGTTGGCATTGGCATCCACCCAGTCCGTCACACCGGCCGGTTGAAATGACACCGGACCGTCGCTGTAACTGAGTCGTCCCTCGCGGCCCCGCGGATCCGTCTGAGCAACCAGAAACGCAGAGACTGCCATCAGTAGAATGATTCGTATTGGCTGCCGCATAGCTTCCTACGGATGGATTCAGGCACGTTTGTGCCCACCACCGGCCTGCGGCTAAGCTCTGTGGATTAGAGCTACCGGAGAGGCAGTAATTTCCCGATCCAGTGCAGATATTGCATTTCGACTCCGGTGGATTACGCCCAACCTCGCGCCGGCTAAGCGGTCGGATCATCCTAATGCGAGGGATCTGTTTTGGACCATCGCGTGCTAAAGACCTGAGGCAGCCCGCACGGGCGAAAGGGATGGCCATGAAGAAAGCACGTACCCCAGTGAATGGGTTCCAACGGATCCTGCGAACGAAAAGAGGTCGAGTTGGTGGAGGTATTGCGAAAGCGAGACGGCATCGCAATCGAGACGAGCCCGGACCAAATGGATGAGATTCAGTATGCGTCGGAACGAGATCTGGCGATTCAAAACGTGGACCAGGAGTCCGGCGTGCTGCGCCAGGTAAAAGCCGCATTACAGCGGATTCACGACGGCAGCTTTGGAACCTGCATTGAATGCGATTGGGCCATCAGCCCGAAACGCCTCGCCGCCGTGCCCTGGGCGTCACGTTGTATCCAATGCCAGGCGGTTGCCGATGGGGATCGGCAGGAGAGAGCGGAATCGGTCAGCCGGATTCTCGTGCGTGTGGGGTGAGTCGGAAGTTCCTCGTCAGTCGATTGCGGCCGGCCCGAAGGACGGCGGCGTCTGCGACTGGGTGGAAGCCAACATTGAGCAGACGTACAGTTTCTACCGGCTCCCCCTGCAACACCATCGGAACAGGAAATCAGAATGCCGTTTGGCGGCCGAGACTGTTGGCGGAATTTGACAAGCACAACTCGACCGTCAGACGGAGTAGCTTCATCACTAAAGCCCGAGCGACTCCCATTTCCGGCGCTCCTCGGCGGTAAGCGAGGAACGGTACTTCTCGACCACCGTGGGAAAGTCCCAGCGCACCTTCTGGTCGGGACGGCGCGCGGTCGAAACGCCGCTCACCGGGTTCAGCAAGGGCCGCGATTCGGGCAGGTGCAGCACGATGCGCTTCGGCCGCTCGCGCGCCGGGCCGGTCATCTCCACATTCACGCCCCGCGCCGAACCCCGCACCAGCAGATTGATACGGCCGAAGTGCGTGGGCAGCCGCTCGATGCGGATCTCTTTCCCATCGGCGAGCCACCCGTCGGGGACGGCGGCGAGCAGGTGCAGTTCATCGCCGTCCTCGTGCACCAGCATGTGGCGCAGCAGGATGGCGTAGTTGCTGGCCCCGGTCACGTGGGGGATGGTGTCGCTCCAGGCGAAACGCCGCTTGTAAAAGATGCCTTCGGGAAACGCATTCGCCGCCGTGCTGTGGAGCAGGTACCAGTAGAAGCCCTCCACCACCTTTTCAGCCTCGCCGCGGACGAGCGTGTTCATCATGGTGTAGGCACCCATGTAGGGATGGATGGCATCCTCGGTTTTCGGCGCTTTCCAGCGGATAGTCCCTTCCACGTAACCGCCGGCGAACTCCTTCTCGACGAATGCGGTGGAGGCGGTCACGCGAGGATCGTCGCGGTCGAACAGTCTGGTGGGCCAGAGTGTCTCCGTGTTGCCCCAGTGCGTACCGTCGGTTTCCCAACTGGGCGGGAAGTAGGCCACGCCGGTGCGCTTCCAGGCGGCCTCGATGGCGGCGCGATATTTTGCCGCCTCTGCGAGCAGGAAGGCGGCATCTTCCGTCCTGCCGAGGATCCGCGCCGCGTCGGCGGTGCAGAGCAGGCCGCGCAGATTCCAGAAGTCGTAGCCGACGATGTGGTGCTTGCCGTCCCAGAGAAATTCGCCGTCGGCCGGGGCGGCGGGCAGCAGGCCGGCGAAGGGGGAATCGGCCGGGGCTTTGCGCCGCTCCTCAAGGGTCCAACTGACGGCGCGGAGCATGCGCGGGTAGACGCGCTCGAGATACCCGCGGTCGCCGGTGATCTTGGCGTACTGCCAGAGCGCCCAGACGCCCTGGCCGTTGGCGTCGAACTGATTGCGCTGCGATTCGAAGCGGCCGTCGCGCTGCTGCCGCGGCAGGTAGTTGCCGACGGCGCGACGGGCGAAATCGTCCAGGCCGGCCTCTTCGAGTTCCATGAGCTGGTAGGCGCCGTCGCGGATGTAGAACTCGTCGTAGAAGCCTTCGCCGCCGCGCAGGTCGCCGAGGTCGTTGGCGATCATCTGGCAAACGTGGGCCGCCAGCAACGCGCGGGTCGCTTTGCGGCAGGGCACGTCGATCTTCGCCGCCCGGGCCATGGTCTGGCGCCAGAAGGCCACCGTGCGATCCAGCCAGAGCCTGGCGCCGGCCTGATCGTAGCGCGTGGCGTCGGGGATGGGATAGAAGGTGTAGCGGGCGATGCCCTCCTTGGATTCTCCCGGAGCCAGCTTCCAGTTCCAGGAGTACTCGCGCGTGTGTTTGCCGGCGGTGATAAACTCCGCTCTCTTGGGCTTGTAGCCGGCCGGGTCCGGACGCACGTCGGCCCTGGCCTCGGCGGGTGCGCTCGAAGAGTTGGTGGCCTTGACGGAGATCCAGCAGAGGAAATTCTCGGTTTCCTCGGGCCAGCGGAAGGCCTTCGGCCAGTCCTTCGAATCGGGCAGCGGCGTGGCCCAGTAGGTTATGTCGTAGCGCACCGCGCCATCGGCGGCCGGCACCTCGATGACCGGAAGCCATCCGTCCATCGCCCGCTTGCCGAGCTTGCGGCTGAGCGGCGTAAGCTCGCGGCCCGTGCGAACCCGCACCACGGTGCCGCCCGCCAACTGCATCTCGGAATCCGGCGTGATCCGGGCGCCGTACATGTAGTCGGGCAGGCCCACCACGTTCCAGTTGTTGACGAAGTAGTCGAAATCGTCCTCGACTCCCGCAATTGCCGCGGCAGCCGCAAGGATAGTCAGAAGCAGGAGAGTCAGAGCAGTTTTCATGATTACCTCGCTAACGCAAAACCGGGACAGTCAGCAATTTCCCCTTTTCCGCCAACGAACCCCCGTGGAAATGGATCGAAACCGCCTTGGCGGAAAAGGGGAAATTGCTGACTGTCCCGGTTTTGTGCACCATTGCAGTGTATCGTATCTGTTCCAGCCGGACGAATCGCCACTGATGTATGCTGTTGCGTGTTGACCAACGCGAATATATGGACCGCTCAACCATCCGATTAATTCTGCTGCTGGCGTCGCCTCTTCTGATGCGGCACAGCCCCTGCCGCCGCACAACTTGCGCTACCAGACGCCGGCTACTGTTTGGGACGAAGCCTTGCCCCTGGGCAACGGCATGATGGGTTCACTGGTGTGGGGAGACGGCCGGCCGCTGCGCGTCTCGCTGGATCGCGCCGATCTCTGGGACGCCCGCCTTGTGCCTGAATTCAGCGGGCCGGACTACAAGTTCGACGTCATGCAACGCTGGCACCGGGAAGGCCGCGTGGCGGATCTGCTTCGGATCTACGAGCAGCCTTACCGGCGGCCGGCGCCGACGAAGATTCCGGCCGGCCGCATCGAACTGGTTTTTCCGGAAGGCACACAATTCCGCGAAACGTCTCTGGACCTGGCCACGGCTCTCGCGTCGATGACGTTTCTGAACGGCGCGGTGGCGGAGATCTTCGTGCACGCCACCGAACCCATCGGAATGGCGCGCATCCGGGGAGGCGGCTTCCCGCAAGTAAAGCTGCAGGCGCCGCCGTTCTCCGGCGCCGTGAAGGACGCCGCGCAAGGCGCTGTCAATGCGGGCGACCTGGCGCAGCTCGGGTATCCGGCGCCGGTTCCCTCGTCCGGCCCCGGCTGGTCGGCTTACACGCAGGAAGGGGCGGAGGGATTCCGCTTCGCTGTCTACGCCGGCTGGGACGGCGATGTACTGGCGTGGTCCATTGCGTCTTCGAGCGAGGGTCCTGATCCGCTCAAGATTGCGCAACAACGAGTACAGAACGCGCTGAAGCACGGGTATGCGCGCATGTTTTCGTCGCACAAGCTGTGGTGGAGCAAGTTCTGGTCGCAATCCTCCGTGCGTGTGCCCAATGCCAATTGTGGAGCGGCAGTGGTACCTGGACACCTACAAGTGGGGCGCGGCCGCGAGACGCGGCGCTCCTCCCATCACTCTGCAAGCCGTGTGGACCGCGGACAACGGCAAGCTGCCGCCGTGGAAAGGCGACTACCACCACGACCTCAACACGCAGCTCAGTTACTGGCCGGGGTATTCCGGTAACCGGCTCGAAGACGGGCTGAGTTATCTCGACTGGCTTTGGAAGACACGCGACACAGCCTTCGAGTGGACGCGCGAGTTCTTCGCGCTGCCCGGATTGAACGTCCCGATGACCGCCGACATCCACGGCCGGCAGATTGGCGGCTGGCGGCAATACACGCATTCGGCTACCACCTCGGCGTGGCTCGCGCAGCACTTCTACCTGCACTGGCGCTACAGCCGCGACCGCGAGTTTCTGAAGGAGCGCGCTTATCCCTATTTGCACGACGTGGCCGTGTTCCTGGAGGCCTTCACGGCTAAGAAAGACGCTGAAGGCAAGCGCACGCATCCGTTGAGCGCTTCGCCGGAGATCAACGACAACAAGCCTACGGCGTGGTTCGATCAAGTGACGAACTTCGATCTCGCCCTGGACCGCTGGACGTTCGAGAAGGCGGCTGAACTGGCCGCGGAACTTGGGCTGAAGGACGATGAGGTCCGCTGGCGGCGCGTGCTCGCCGAAATGCGCGGGTTCAGTCTGGCCCCCGACGGTGGTTTATTGATCGCTCCGGGCTATCCACTGCCGGTCTCCCATCGGCACTTCTCGCACCTGATGGCCATCCACCCGCTGGGGCTCATCGATTGGGAACAGGGGGACGATGCGAGGCGCACCATCAGGGCTTCGCTGAACGAACTGCGCGAGAAGGGCACCGACTACTGGTGCGGATACAGTTTTTCCTGGTTGGGCAACCTGGCGGCAAGGGCGCGCGACGGGGCCGCGGCGGAAAAGGCCCTGGAGATTTTCGCGACCGCATTCTGTCTGCGCAACAGTTTTCACGTCAACGGCGATCAGTTGAAAAAGGGGTACTCGAAGTTCACCTACCGCCCGTTTACGCTGGAGGGCAACTTTGCCATGCCGGCGGCCCTGCAGGAGATGCTGCTGCAGTCGCACAGTGGCAAGGTCATTCTGTTTCCCGCCGTGCCGGACACCTGGAAGGACGCCGAGTTCCGCACCCTGCGCGCCGACGGTGCATTTCTAATCTCCGCGGTGCGGCGAGGCGGGAAAGTGACACGTGTCGAGATTGCGTCCGAGAAGGGTGGCGACCTCAAGCTTGTCGCGCCAAACGATGGCCGGATCATGCAGATTCGCCTCAAAGCCGGAGAAAAGCGAGTACTGCGGTTTTGACGGTTTACGATGACCCCGCGGACGCCCGCGCGACTGTCGGGGCCAAGACCGGCGCGGCGTTCCAGCAGCTACAGTCGGCTTACTTCCTGGCGTAGCCGGTATGGACCGCCAGCAGCGTGAGGAAGTTGTCGACCAGCAGCCCTTCGTAACCTCCCGGCGTGCCGTCCCAGCGCTTCCAATCCTTGGATTTGCCGTTCGCGCCCAAGCCTTGGAAATCGCCGTCCTCGAAGGCCCCCAGGACCGGGAAAAGGATTCTCTCCGCATCGGCGCGGCGGTTCAGATTGTAGAGCCCCTGAATGGTCCAGTAGAGGTGACAGGCGGTGGCGCCGCCGTTCTCGTAATACTGGAACCCGTCGGAGCCGTCCGCCTTGGTCGAGCCTCCCGCCCACTGCGCGTGATCCACGTAATCTTCCCGCCGGATGGGGATCAAGTTGCCCGGCAGACCCAGCCGGAAATTCGTGTAGCCCACCTCCCGCATCTTGGCGAACATGCGGTCCATGACGCGGTTCGCCATGTCTTCGGGCACCAGTCCCATGGTGGCGGCCAGTCCGGCGACGAAGGTGAAGTAGTAGTCGTGCAGCTTGCCGTCGGCGCTCTTCCATCCGGCCAGGACGCCGGTCGCGGGATTGTAGAAAGTCTTGGGGAAGGCGGCTTTGATACGCTGCGCGGCCTGCGCGTAGCGCGCCGCCTCGCCCGCGCGGCCGGCGGTGCGCGCCAGGCCGGCCATGCCTTCCAGAGCACGGAATGCGATGGCGTTGGAGTAAGCATCCTTATGGCCGAAGCCCACGGTGTCCCACCAGTTTGACGGCCGCAGCGTGACCCGCGGCGTCCAGGAACCGGCATTGCCGCTCAACGGTGATTCGATCAAACCGTCGCCGTCGCGGTCGTCGCTCAGGATTCGGTCGGCCCAGGCTTTGATGCCGGTGTAGTGCTGGTGGAGCCAGGCGGAATCCTTGGTGGTCTCGACATAGGCGGCCGCCGACCAAACCAGCGACGGATACGTGTCCAGGCTGTCGTGAGGGTAGGCGTCCGTTTCCGGGGTTGCATTCCGGTAGCCCCGTTGGCCGTAACCCAACATGCCGCCGAGGTAGCGATCCAGCGTGGCCCGCACCAGGTCCGTGGCGCGCAGGTCTTCGGCCAGTGGAGGCGTGAAGCGCGCCATCTCGGCGTACTCGTAAAGCGTCAGCGGGCAAGCGTCGCTGGCGGCGTGGTTGGCCAGGGCGCGCACGCGGGGGTTGAGCTGAAAGATGGTCAGGAAGTTGCGCCGGTAACCGTCGAAGCGCGGGTCCTTCTCGAGCGATGGCGGGCCGGGATGGATGGCCACCACGTCCCAGGTGTACTCGATGCGCGGTGACACGGCGGTGGCGGCGGGGAAGGAGATTCTGACCCAGTTGTCGCCCTTGGCGCGGCTGGCATCGTAGGGAAGGGCAACCGTCTTCGCGCCGGTTACGCTCAGCCGGAAAGTCCCGTAGTCCGGCAGGTGCATGAGGGCAGGCAGGCGCACGCTGCCGTCCTGGTTCATGTGGCCCAGTAAAGTGACGTGGCACAGGCGCTGGTCGAATTCCAGGCGCAGGGGTGGCGCCGGCGCGGTGGGAGAGTAGTTGGACTGGACCTTCAGGCGCCGGTCGTTGAATTCGATGCGCCATGAGGGGGCCTTCGCATCGCCGTACTCCACGGCGGGACCAACCCGGCGCGCCTCCAGACCCGGCAACCCGGTGGCGGGCGGCCGCATCAGGTTCACCTTGAGTTTCCCCTTACCCAACGAGTCCAGGGAAAAGGACTGGAAGGCGGGTTGATCGGAAGCGAATTCCACCTTCATGTAGCGCGACTGGAAGGTGAGATCCGCGCCCGGCAGCACGCCCATGGCGAGGACCACCAGAAACAAGTATCGGGCAGGCATACGATTTCCTGGCCGGCGCGCGGTAGGGATGTTCATCGTCTGGCACCTCCGCGCCGATTCCGGCGAGCGATCATTATCGCATACGGCTCTGGTCCAAGCCTGGATTCCGCTTGCCTCTACCTGATAGGCTGGAACCCGGCACTCTCGAGCCATAGGAGTGGAAGTTGAAAATAACGCGAATCTCGACCATCGTAGTCAACGCGAGGATGCGCAATTGGATCTTCGTGAAAGTCGATACGGACCAGCCGGGGCTGTACGGTTGGGGAGAAGCCACGCTGGAGTGGAAGACCAAGGGCGTGACCGGCGCGGTCGAGGACCTTTCCGTGCTGCTGATCGGCCTGGATCCGCGCCGCACCGAACACATCTGGCAGGTCATGCACCGCCAGTACTTCTGGCGCGGCGGCATCACCAATTACACCGCCATGAGCGGCATCGACCAGGCGCTCTGGGACATCAAGGGCAAGGAACTGGGCAAGCCCGTCTGCGAGCTGTTGGGCGGGCCGGTGCGCGATACGCTGCGGTTTTACGATCACCTGGGCGGCGGAACGCTGGAAGGCATGTACAAGACCGCCGAGCCGCGGGAGTTCGCCGAGCGCATCCAGGCGAGCGTCGAGCGCGGCTTCACGGCCGTCAAAGCCATGCCCATCCCGGTTGCCGAGTACATCGAAAGCGCCGCGACGCTCAAGCACGCCGCGCGCTGCGTGGAGGCCATGCGCAACGCCGCCGGCGACGGTATCGACATCATGCTCGACCTGCACGCCCGCACCACGCCCGCCGCCGCCATTCAGTTCGGACGACTGCTCGTGGACTACAACCTTTACTGGTACGAAGAGCCCTGCTGGCCGGAGCACGTGGACGCCCTGGTGGAAGTGGCACGCGCGCTGCCGTTCCCCATTGCCACCGGCGAGCGGTTGGTGGGCCGTTGGGAGTTCCGCGAGTTGTTCGAAAAGCGCGCCTGCGCCATTGTGCAACCCGACGTCAGCCACTGCGGCGGCATCAGCGAGGCGCGGCGCATCGCCGCCATGGCGGAGACCTATTCCATTTCGGTGGCTTGCCACAACCCGCAAGGCCCCGTGAGCACGGCGGCCTCGACGCACGTCGGCTTCGCCACGCCGAACTATCTCATCCAGGAGATGGTTCGGGCGGATGTGCCCTGGCGCAACGACGTGGTCGACGAACCCATTCCGCTGGAGGCCGGCGCTTGCAAGGCTCCCACCAAACCCGGACTCGGCATCGAGATCAACGAAGCGGAGGCGGCCAAGTACCCGTGGAAGCCGGAAGTCGCCATGGCTTACCATCATCGGGATGGATCGGTCGCCGACTGGTAGAGCGGCGAACCGCACCGGGGAGCGCTGGGAAAGCCGTCACCGGGAATAATGAGCTTCAAATCGGAGTCTGGATCAGATACACTCTGTCATAGCGAAAGCTGGCGTCTCATGGACGTCAACTGCTCGTCTGGAAACTCAGTTGTGCCACGAGCGGCGGCTTCCTGCTATGCCCCGCGTGGGAAATAGCGGCTAGCTGGGACAACAGGAGGGGGCGGGTCAATGACGTCGCAAGCAGCCGGGAAGCCTAAGAGTCTTAGGATCATCGACCTTCTACGGCCCCACTGGAAAGCCCTGACGCTGGCCTTGCTGGCGGTGGCGGGCGAAACCGTCACCGATCTGCTGGAACCCTGGCCCTTAAAAATCGTTCTCGATTACCTGCTCCAGTCCAAACGGCTGCCCGGTTGGATGAGCGGAGTGGTCGGGTGGATGGGGCCGGACAAACTGGCTGTCCTGAACTTCGCAGTGGTGGCGGTAGCGGTCATCGCCGTGGTCGGCGCACTCAGCTCCTACCTGGAAAAATATGTCACCGCCAGCGTGGGCCAATGGGTCATGCACGACCTGCGGCGCACGCTCTATCATCACATCCACCGCCTGTCGCTGGCCGAGCACGACGAGAAAAGGACCGGCGACCTCATTGGCCGGGTGACCAGCGACATCGAAGCCATTCAGTCGTTTATCACCACGGCGCTGTTGGGCATGGTGACCAACGCCCTCACCCTGGTGGGGATCATCGGGGTCATGCTGTACCTGAACTGGCGTTTCACGCTCATCTCCCTGGCCATTGCGCCCGTGCTTTTCATGGCAGTTTACCTGTTCACCCGGCGCATCAAGAAGGCCTCGCGCGACGTACGAAAGAAGCAGAGCGAGCTGGTTTCGCTGGTGGAAGAAGTTCTCTCCTCGATCCGCGTGGTCAAGGCCTTTGCCCGCGAGGAATACGAGGAAGACCGCTTCGTAGCGCCAGAGCCTGGAAAATGTCGAAACGGCCCTGGTGGCGCGAAACATCAAGACGAAGCTCTCGCCGGTGGTCGAAATTATCGTGGCGGCAGGAACCTGCTTGATGCTCGGTTACGGCGCGCGCTTGGTGCTCGCGGGCCAACTCACCCCAGGCGCGCTGGTGGTCTTCTTGCTTTACCTGGGCAAAATGTATAAACCCATGCGTGAACTGGCCAAAATGACGGACACGGTCTCAAAGGCGGCGGTGGGATTCGAGCGGATCCGCGAAGTGTTGGAAACCGAAAGCGGGGTACGGGACCTGCCGCACGCGCGCCGCGCCACGGGCTTCAAGGGCAAAATCGAATTCGATAAGGTCTCGTTTGGGTACAACCAAGACCAATTGATCTTGAAGGATGTAAGCTTCCAGATCGAGCCGGGACAAGTCGCGGCATTCGTCGGCCCGACCGGGGGTGGCAAGTCCACCATCATCAGCCTGGTTGCGCGCTTCTACGATCCCATCTCCGGGGCAGTCAAAATCGATGGGACTGACATCCGCAACTACACCATGAAATCGCTGCGCCAGCAGATTAGTTTTGTACTGCAGGAGACGCTGCTGTTCCACGCACCGGTCTGGGAGAACATCGCATATGGCCGCCCGGAAGCCAACCGCGAGGAAATTATCGACGCCGCGAAATTGGCCAACGCCCACGAGTTCATCGAGCAAATGAGCGAAGGCTACGACACCATGATCGGCGAGCGCGGCGTAACGCTTTCCGGAGGCCAGCGCCAGCGTATCGCCATCGCGCGGGCGGTGATCCGCAATACTCCCATTCTGGTTCTGGACGAGCCCACCTCAGGACTGGATGCAGCGTCCGAGCAAGCCGTGTTCGAAGCCCTGGACCATTTGATGGAAGGCCGAACTTCCATCGTCATCGCGCACCACCTGGCGACCGTCCGGCGCGCCAACGTCATCTTTGTGGTGAAAGACAATGCTCTCGTGGAACGTGGCACACACGACGAACTCCTGGCGGCGGGCGGCCTCTATGCGGAACTCTACGAAATTCAGTTTCGAAAGGAAGATTCCCTGGCAGCGGACACGCCCAAGACTTAGCGGGCCGCGCGAATGCAGTGGCTGAACGTATCCGCCTGCGCGGGCGCACCCTGCTATAGCTTCTTCAGCGCGGCGATGCGCTGCATCACTACCCCGGTGTAGCCCACGACCTCGGCCGGCGAGAAGCCCCCGGCCCGGAAGCAGTCGCCGATTTGATCCGCGGAAAACCGGCCCAGCAGGTTGCCTAGCCAGCGCGCGTCCGCGATGGGAATCTGTTTGGTGATGCTCTCCATTCGCGTGCGATCGCTGTAGTAGCCGTGACGGAAAACATACAGCAGGAAGAAGGGCCGGCTGTGCATGACGAAGTCCACGTGATCGGGCCTGACCTTCTGGACAAACCCGGTTTGCAGGTAGTCGTGCATTACGCCCTTGCTGCGGGTGAAGGTGCTGCCGGTGCGTCCGAAACTGGCGCCCAAATCGGAGACAAAGTAAAGCCGCCCGGCGTCGCCTTGGTCATGGATGGAGTTATTGTCCGCTTTCAGGTCCCAGTTGTTGATCAGCGCCATCATCACTCGGAGGCCGTTGAACTCCCGGGTTCCGGCCACGCGGGTTTCGTACCAGCTCCAGTCTTTCGATTTCTTCCCGTCGTCGGCGCGTTCCAAACGCGCCTCGCGGACCACGCCGCCGTCTGAGGTGTACTTCTTCCCACGCGTGAGCGGTTGCATCCCTTGCACGCGGATTTGCGGCCGGTAGTAGTCCTCGTCGGCAAAGTAACCCGCTGCCCACACGAGGCGCGCTGCAGCGGTTTCCGGTTTCGCCTCGGGGCCGAGTTTCACCTTCCACTTGGCGCCGTTTTCATCTTCGACATCGAACTTGGGCGCAGTCCCGCTCTTGGATTCCTCGATGAATTTGAAGCTGCTCCCCGGCGCGCGAGCCTTTCCTCCCGGCCCTTCCAGCAGGTTCAGCGCCGCTACGTCGCCCTGGTCGCGCCACAGTACGGCGACTGTCCCGGCCTGCTGGCCGAAAACCGGCAACGCCAGAACAAGAGCCACACCACTCGCGAAAATCCTGTTGGAAACTCTCATAGTCCATCCTTAAAGTGAAAACCGTCCGATCCCTGCCTTAGCCACGATCCACACCACGGCCAAGGTTCAGCAAAGGCCGGTACAGGCACTCCTGAATGGTACGGAGCACTTGGCTGACCAATTCAGGGGAAGCCATCCGATACGAGGACAATGGCGGACTCGCCTAAGGTACGGCACCCGTACACATATCTGAACCAGAACCTTATTCGGGACTCTTGGTCTTCATCCGGAGCGGCATTATGGGGATGGCCGGGCACTGGCGGAGGCGAGCGTGGCTTGGCGAGTCTTCACCAGCAGGGTCTGTAGATCGTTTACCGACGCGGGATCTCCCCTCGCCAACTCCCCCGTGATCTGATCACGGAGGCTTAAGAGGTCTTCCAGGGGCTTCCTGCCGCTCGAGTCCGGCGTCTGGTTGGCTACTTCCCGGGTGCGGTTGAAGAAGCGCGTGCTAGTGCCGCCCGCCAGTCCATAGTCTTTCTGGCTCGCCTGCAGGTAAGCCAGCCCGGCCAAATCGCGAAGCTGAGCCAGGCTGATTTCCTGCCGGGCCTCGCCCAGTTCCTTCTCCAGGCGCTTCCCCTTTGCATATTGGGGGACAAACCCCGCAAGAAAAGCGACTATCAGCAGAACCACCACCACAAGGATCTTCTGGTTCACAAGTGCTTCTCCCATCTGAGCGCGGCGCACACGCACGCCCACTACCGTGCCTCCACCTGCGGCACCGGCGGCGGTGCCGCACGGTGGTTACGCGTCAGGCACTCCTGCGTCCCTGAATGACTTGCAGTATCAGCACAATCACTGCGACCACCAGTAAGATGTGAATCAGGCCACCCATGGTGTAGGAAGTGGCCAATCCCAGAGCCCACAACACGAACAGAATTACAACCAGTGTCCAAAGCATATTCCTCCGCTCCTTTACGCGAATCATTCTAAGCACGCATTGGTCCATACACGAATCTGAGCCATTTCCAGGGCGGCAGCCCCTCATACAGGGTGGCCAGAAGACCATTCGCCTGGCGCCAGATGCAGCACCTGCACTTACATGCTGCATTTGCTGCACCTTCGCTCGTACAAGCCCGTCAAACCCAGCGCCTTCTTCAGTGCTTCCGAGCCATTGCCTGACTGTTCCGTCTGCTCCTGGCTGGGCTGGTCCTCAAATTGCCTCTCAAAAGCTCAGGACCTCAGTCGCAAACGAGATCCAGCGGGAGGGGTGTGCATTTGTCTTATCTGGCCATGCTCTCGAGATCGGCGCACCAATTTCCGATCCCGCCAACCCGGCCGGAGCCTCGACCAGATCACTTGGGGAAGCGTCCGTGAATCTATTGATCCAACCTGACGATGGAATCGCACCGCTGCTTGAGGGAATCAAGGGCGCCAAGAAAAGCATCGAGATCGCTATCTTCCGTTTCGACCGCGCCGAGCTCGAGGCAGCCCTGAAGGCGGCGGTGGCGCGCGGTGTTTCGGTGAGCGCCCTGATTGCGTACACCAACCGGGGCGGCGAGATTAACCTGCGCAAGCTGGAGATGCGTTTGCTCGAAGTGGGCGTGGCGGTTTCGCGGACCGCCAACGATCTGGTGCGCTATCACGACAAGCTGATGATTATCGACCGCCGGCTGCTCTACGTCCTGTCCTTCAACTTCTCCCACCTGGATATCGACCACAGCCGGGGTTTTGGCATCGTCACCAACAAAGTCAGGTTCGTCCACGAAGCGGTGAAGTTATTTGAGGCTGATTGCGCGCGACAGCCCTATCTACCCACACTGGATAGCTTTGTGGTCAGTCCCGCCAACGCCCGCAAACTGCTGGCCGCGTTTATCCGCAAGGCCAGGAAGCAGCTACTCATTTACGACCCGCTGATCGCCGACTCGCAAATGCTGCGCATTCTCAGCGAGCGGACCAAGGCGGGGGTGGAGATCAAAGTCATCGGTCGCGTAAGCAAGCCAAACCCTGGTCTGGAGGTCCGCAGCCTGGCCGGCCTGCGCCTCCACACGCGCACCATCATCCGCGACCGCCAGCAGGCCTTTGTGGGCAGCCAGAGCCTGCGCAGGGCTGAACTGGATTCGCGGCGCGAAGTCGGCATTATTGTTCATGAACCGAAAGCGGTGAATGGCTTAATTCAGACTTTTGAAGCGGATTGGGAGAGGAAACCAGACCAGGAGAAACCGCCTTCGCGAGCCAAGCCATTAGTCTCCAGGAAGGCCGTGAAGGCGCTGGTCAAGGAACTGTCGCCGCTGAATCCCATCGTGGCGAAAGTGGTCAAACAAGAGGCGTTAAAGAGCGAAAGCGCCAGTCTGAATCTGAGCATTATGAAAGAAACGGTTAAGGAAGCGGTTAAGGAAGCGGTCCGGGAGCGAGTCGATGAAATGGTGAAAGAATCCCTGGAGGAGAGCTAACCCGTGCGAAGCATACATTTCTCCCGCGCGCGCGTCACAGGCTACCGTGGACCCGCCAGCGGCAGCCATGGGCGAACCATCGCTACCTGTAGCGCTGCAATCCTCGTGGGCGTTCGGGAGGGTTTATGAAACACCAAATCCGGGTCATCGGCTTACTCCCGTGGCTCGCGCTTTTTGCGTTGATGACGCCCGTCCTGGCGAGCCAGGCGCAGGTGCCGAGGGTCAGTGAGGAAGCGGCGCGCGACTTCAAGATCTTTACCGACCGCGTCCAGCAGTACATCAAGCTGCAGAAGAGCGTGGAAGCCTCGCTGCCGGCCCTCAAGTCTACGAAAGACTCGGCGCAGATCGTCGATCGCCAGCGCGCGCTGGCCAGGAAGATTGCCGACGCCCGCCGCGGCGCACGGCAGGGCGACATCTTCACTCACGAGGTGACGGAGCGGTTCCGCAAAATCATCCGCGGTGAATTTCGCGGACCTGAAGGCCGGCTGGCGCGCCGGACGATCCAACCGGACGAACCGTCCAAGGTCATAGTTCGCCTGCATGTGAACGACGTTTACCCGGACAACCTCGAGTTGATCACCACGCCGCCGACTTTGTTGAGCAAGCTGCCGCAACTGCCCCAGGAACTGGCCTATCGGATCGTCGGGCACGACCTGACGCTCAAGGACACGAAAGCCGGTTTGATTGTGGACCTCATCCCGAACGCCATTCCGTGAGACCTTCTATGATGCCTGCTATACGCCGCGCCGCCTTCTTCTCCTGTGTTGCTCTGGCCGCATTAGGCCTGTCGCTTCACGCCCAGGAACTGACCCTGCCGCTGAAACCGGACTCGGTGCGCTTCGCGGTCATCGGTGACATGGGGACGGGGGCGACGCCGCAATACGAGCTGGCCGCCAAGATGATTGAGTATCGTCAGAAATTTCCCTTCGAGTTCGTACTGATGCTGGGTGACGACCTCTACGGCGGGCACAACCAGATTGACTTCCAAAACAAGTTTGAGCGGCCCTACAAGGCCCTGCTCGATGCGGGCGTAAAATTCTACGCGGTGCTCGGCAACCACGACAAACCCAACGAGCGGCTCTATAAGCCCTTCAACATGAACGGGCAGCAGTATTACACCTACAAGAAAGGCAACGTCCGCTTCTTCGCCATGGACAGCAATTCCATGACCCCACAGCAGGTCGCGTGGCTGGAGAAGGAGCTGCAGAATTCAGGATCGGATTGGAAAATCTGCTATTTCCATCACCCGCTCTATTCTTCCGGAGGCTTCCATGGCTCATCCACCGAACTCCGCCATGTGCTGGAACCCCTTTTCGTAAAATACGGGGTGCAGGTTGTCTTCGCCGGGCACGACCACGTTTATGAGCGCGTGAAGCCGCAAAAAGGCATCTACTATTTCACCGAAGGAGCTTCCGGCTCGCTGCGGAAAGGCAACCTGAGGAAGACGGACATGACCGCCGCCGGCTACGACCAGGACCGTTCCTTCATGCTGGTCGAAATCGCCGGCGACGAGCTTTACTTCCAGACCATCTCGCGTACCGGGCAGACGGTGGATTCGGGAGTGATCCCGCGCGTGGCCACCGTTGGCGGCGTGGCAGCCTTGCCGGCTAAGTAGGTGGGGCGCAACAGCATCCGGCTGTGCCGAAGCGCAGCCGGATGCTGTTAACCGTACGGTTGCTCTGACGCTTAGCCCGAAACGACCCACCGCAGCCGGGCTTTAGCGCCTGCCGAAGCGGTTCCACCCGCCCACACCGACAACAATCCGCGGCGCATATCCACCCCGCACGACCATGCCTCGGCCAGCGCGAATGGGGGCTCCGTAGTATCCGTACCCGTTGTAACCGTACCCGTCGTAACCATACCCATCGTAACCATACCCATCGTAGGCGTACGGATCGTCCCAGTAATACGGGTCGTCATAATACCCGTAACCGTAATAAGAGGGGTAGTAACCGCCCCCGTAATAATACGGATAGTAGCCTCCGTAGCCGTACCACGAATTGCCGTACCATCCGCCTCCGTAGCCGCCCCAACCGCGTCCGCGATAGCCGCGGCCATAGCCGCCCGAGTAACCCCGTCCGGATCGGCCGCTGTACCCCCGGTTCAGATTCCCGCCCCTGGAGTACCCACGGCCGCTGTACCCCCGGTTCATATTCCCGCCCCTGGAGTACCCACGGCCGCTGTAACCCCGGTTCATGTTCCCGCCTCCGGAGTACCCACGGCCACTGTAACCCCGGCTCATGTTCCCGCCCCCGGAGTACCCACGGCCGCTGTAACCCCGGCTCATGGCTCCTCCCCCGGAGTACCCACGGCCGCTGTAACCCCGGCTCATGTTCCCGCCTCCGGAGAACGACCGGCCGCTGGAACCCCGGTTCATGGCTCCGCCCCCGGAGAAGGATCGGCCGCCGTGAGACTGCCCTCCGCGAAATCCGCCACCGCCCGAGGAGCGTCCGCCGCCCGAGCCGCCACGCGATCCCCCGCGGCCTTGAGCGAAACACGTGGTAGCTACCAGCATCACCGACGTGAGAATAACCATCAACTTGCGCATAATAATCCTCCCTCTTCCTCACACCTACCGGAGCGCGCCGCTAACGGCGACGACCGCGAGAGTAGCCGCGCCCATAATAGAAACCCCCTCCGCGGTAAAACCTCGGTCCATAGTAGAACCCAATCCCGCCTCCGTAGTAGCTTGGATACCCGTAGTAGTACGGATACCCGTAACCGTAATAGTAGGGAGCCTGCGGCGGACAGCCGTAGGGTCCGCAGCCCCGGCGAACCAGGGTTGGCCGGCGGGCCTGTTCATTGGGCCGGTCGTAATCTTCACGCTCGACCCAGCGGAACGCCTGCGACCCGCGCTCGGTCGAAATGGTCACCGGCGCCTCAATGCGGAAGGTCAAAACCGATTCCGGATAAATCACGGTTTCGTGGCCTCGGGTCAGCAGCACTCCGATGGTGCCCGCGGCAGCGCCAACCCCGGCGCCGATAGCCGCTCCCCGGCCCCAGTCCGCCGCGGCGCCGATGATTGCCCCCATCCCCGTGGTGGTAGCAATGGCGCCCGCGTCACGGCCTTCCGTAGTAGGGCCGGACCGGCCAATGAGCTGCGTCTGGATGGGCAACTGCTGACCATCGACCAGGCTCAGGTCCGTCAACTGCACCGCGAGCCGGGAAACCCCCTTCACTCGCCCCGCCTTTTGCGTTTCCACGACGCGGCCGCCCAAAGTCTGACCACGCTCAGCGATCACCACGCCGTCCACCACCACCGGCCGTACCAGCGTTGCGGAGAATGCATCTCCCTGCTGGTTCCGATCCGATGACAGGGGCTGATCGATCCGCACCGTCACGAAGGAGCCCCTTCGCAGCGTCAACCGCGGCGGAATCGCCATCTCGGGCGGCGGCGCATCCATCATTCGCTGGTCGCCTCCCACGGGTTCTCCATATTGATCCCGTGGCCCGCCTTCCGAATTCGCCGCGTCCACCGGAGCCCCGCGCCGCGGCATGCTCTCGGCCCGATTCGGCGGCGCTTCATCGGCGCGCCGCCACCCCCCGCCAGCCGTCGAACTCTGTGGCTGCGGATCGGGCGGAGGAGGAGCGTCCGTTTGGCTCTGCGCGAACAAAAATCCAGGCACTGCCAGAAAAGCCAGCCCGGCAAAGCAAACGCGTTTCTGTCTACCAGATCGATCCGTCATAACGAACTCCCTTCCCTGCACAACAACAAAACTATGCACGTGGGTAGCCATGCCATAATCCACGCTAAGTTATTGAAAATAAGTGATGGAAGAGCACCCGTAGTGGCTGTTGTAGGCCACCGCTGGTGGTTTTCGGCCAGGGGCTTACCCGGTCACGCGCGCTCGGGCAGCAGTCCCAGTTCATGCAGCTTGCGGTAGAGGTTGCGCTCGCTGATGCCCAGGATTTTGGCGGCGTTTCCGCGGTGGCCATGGCACGCTTCGAGCGCCGTCCGGATGTGCGAGCGTTCCATTTCGTCGAGCGTCGGCAATCTTTCGCCGCGGTCCGGGGTAGCGGCCGGCTCGGCGGGTAAGCGCCGCGAACGGTTGGCGGCAGGTGCTCGGGCAGAATCTCGTGCCCTTCGCACACCACCATGGCGCTTTCGATGGCGTGCAGAAGTTCGCGCACGTTGCCGGGCCAGTCGTGCAACTGGCACACCTCCAGCGCCGCGTCGCTGATGCGCGTGGAAGATTCGAAGCGTTCGTTCAGGACGGCCACGAAATGCCTGGCCAGCAGGGCGATGTCGGAGCCGCGGCTGCGCAGCCGCGGGATCTCCAGCGTGATGGTACTCATGCGGTAATACAGATCCTCGCGAAACTGCCCCTGCCGGACCATGGCGCGCAGGTCGCGATTGGTGGCTGCGAGCACGCGCACATCCACCCGCACTTCGGCGGTTCCTCCCACGCGCCGGAACGCCGAGGTGTCCAGCACGCGCAGCAGCTTGGTCTGGGTGGCGGGACTGACTTCGCCGATCTCGTCCAGGAAGATGGTCCCGCCGTGGGCCACCTCGAAGAGTCCGGGCTTGGAGCGATCGGCTCCCGTGAACGCGCCACGCTCGTGTCCGAACAGCTCGCTGGGCAGAAGGCTCTCCTGAAGTACGGCGCAATCCACCACCACGAACGGCTTGGCCTTGCGCGGGCTGCGCGCGTGAATCAGCTTGGCCACCAGTTCCTTCCCCGAACCGGTCTCGCCGCTGATCAGCACGGTGGAATCGCTGGGAGCGACGCGATCGATCAAGTGCAGCAGTTGCCTGAACTCAGGGCTTTCGCCTACAAACGAGCCGGCCAGATCGGGCGGCGTCAGTCCCCGTTCGAGAAGTTTGGCTCTCTGGCGCAGCGACCGCCGCTCCAGCGCGCGCTGGATGCGGACCTGCAGCTCGTCGAGCGGGCAGGGCTTGATGACGTAGTCGAAGGCGCCCGCGCGGATGGACTCGATGGCGGTGTCGATGGAGCCGTGCCCGGTCAGCATGATGATCTCGATGGACGAGTTGCGCTCGCGTATGGCCTTGAGCACGTCGAGTCCGCCCATGCCGGGCAGGCGCAGGTCGAGCAGGATCACTTCGGGATCGAACTCGGCGCTGAGGCGGACGGCGGCTTCTCCCGAGTCGGCGGCGGTGACCTCGTGCCCCAGGCGGCGAAGCTCGGAGGCCATGACGTGGCGGAACGCCGCATCGTCATCCACCAGAAGAATGCGCGCGTTCGAGTTCATGAAGTGAATTCCCGATCCGCCGCCCGGGCCGCTACCGGAAGGACGATTTCGAAACAAGAACCTTTTCCGGGCGTGCTCTCCACGCGGATGTCGCCGCCCCAGCGCCGCACGAAGTTGATGGAAAGAAACAGACCCAGCCCGGTCCCACCCTGCCGTGCGCTGAAGAAGGGTTCGAAGATACGCTTCTGGGCTTCGGCCGGGATGCCGCATCCATCGTCGGTGACGCGCAGATGAATGGCGTCGTTCGATTGCACCTCCACCCCTACACGCCCGCCTGCCTGGCACGCCTGAATGGCGTTGAGCAGCAGGTTGATCAGAGCCTGCTGGAGTTCCGCTTCGTCGGCCCGTACATGCAGCCCCGCGGCGACCGGGCGGACCTCGATCCCGACCGAGTGGGCGCGCGCCGTGGGTTCGATCAGGCGCGCGACGGCCGTCACGGTGGACTCCACGTCCACGATGTCGCCTGGGGAACGCTGGCCCCGCGACATGCGCAGGAAGTGCTGGGTGATGCCGCGGCAGCGCAGGATTTGCTCGCGCGCAATTGTGGCGCTCTCGCGGATGCGGCCGGCATCGGGCTCCATCCGGGGGTCGGGAGACAGGTCGCGCAGGATCCCTTCCAGGCACGTGAGCACGGTGGCCAGCGGAGTGTTCAGCTCGTGCGAGAAACCGGAGGCCAGCGTTCCCAGGGAAGCCAGCCGGTGCGCGTCGGCCAGGTGGGCTTCGGCCGCGCGCCGCTCCGAAATGTCGCGCCAGACCTCCACCACCAGAAGCAGTTTGCCGGAGCCGTCGCGAATCGGGGAAGCATGGATCTCCTCCCAGGCCACCGCGCCGTCGCTCTTCCGGCGCTCGCAGATGCGGACCTGGCGCTCGCCCGATCTGCAAGCAGGAGAGCGTGGGGCATTCGTTCAGGTTGCAGCCGCCGGGCATGACGCTGACGCAGGCGCAGCCGAGCACGTCCTCGCGGGAGTGCCGGGCGCGGAGCAAGAACGCGTCGTTGGCGGCGATCACCTGGCGGTTGGGGTCGAGTACCACGATGCCGTCATCGATGCTGTTGATCACGGTTTCCAGGCGCTCGCGCTCCTGGCGTACCTCGCCTACCAGCCCGGTTACCGAATCCGCCATGGTGTTGAACTCGCGCGCCAGCCAGGAAATGGTGTCCGAACCCTCCGACGGAACCCGGCGGCCCAGGTCGCCGGCGGCAATCTGGCGCGCGGCGGTCTCGAAGCGCTGCAGCCGGCGCAGCACGGCGAACCGGATCACGATGGCAATGGCGCCCACCAGCAGCAGAGTGATCAGGCCGGTTCCGGCGACCAGCCAGCGCAGGTCCCGGGTCATGGCGGCGTGCAGTTCCTGGGCATTGTAGTCCAGGATCAGGATGCCGTTGATTTTGTGATTGGGATCGTGGCAGCGGTAGCAGGCGGGCCGGTTGCGGATCGGTATCACGGTGCGCAGCACCGCGCCTCCGGCAGTCTCGATGACGCGGCTCGAGGCCCTCTGTCCGGGCGGATACCGGTGGCATGCCTGGCAGGTGGGAGAGCCCATCCGCAGGTCGCTGTCGGACTCTCCGGAGGAAATAGGGTACTGCTGCTTCCCGTAACGGTCGAGGACTATGAGGCGATCCACCCCGGACTGCTTGCGGAAGCTTGCGATCATGCGCGCGATCAGGGTCCGGTCGTTCTCGATCATCTGATGTTCGAGCGCCACGCGGATCAGCTCGCCTTCCGCGGATGCGGTGCTGCGGGCCGTTTCCAGGAGGGACCGCATGTGCTGGCGGGAATAGAGGTAAGCGCCGCCCGCACAGGCGAGCACGGTGACCGCGGTAACTCCCACGGCGAGCCCAACGGTGGTGCTGGCGAAGCGTAACTTCAAAAGCGCCCCTCGTTGAAGAATGATGTCACAGTCCGGATCACCGGTCAATGCCTGACAGATCGTCAGGTGGCGGCCTGACATTCTGGCAGGTCCGCCGGGCCGGGCCGCAGCGATCATGGTGTATTTTCAGATGTTTAGGCCCCCAAAGAGAATGGCGCACGACGTGCCTTATGAGAGCCCCAGGAGGGTTCCTCATGGAAATGTTGCTGATGGGTGCTTGTTTGAGCATGTTCGGGCTGGCGGTGGCCTGCCTGGCCTTCAGCGCCGCACTGCCTCGCGAAGAAGAAGCGCCGGCGGTTCAGCCGGAACTGGCGAAGGTGGAGGCGGTCGCACCACCCCGGTTCTTTGCGGATCCGGTGATGATACCGATGGCGGCTCGCACGCGCGTGCCGATTGAAGCCCTGTTGCTGCAGATCGAGAACCACGTCCGATTGGAGCATGCGGCGGCCGAGTCGTACCTGGCTGCGCCGAATCCCGTTCTGTTGCACAGCAGGACCATGTCCACGCTGGTGAATTGAGAAACCGCCATGCTGAACTCACAACCGGATTTGTTTCAGGGACTGGCTGCGGAAGACGCGGAACAGGCGCTGGGGTTGGGCGTTCGAATGACGGTGTCAAGCGGGGCGGAACTGTTCCGGCTGGGGGATGAGGCTGACCGCATCTATCTGATCGCGCGCGGGCGGCTGAAGCTGACGATGCCCATGCAGGTGCGCGGCTGCGAGCAGGATGTGCTGGTCGAGGATCGGGGTCCGGGCCAGACGGTGGGCTGGTCGGCGTTGATTCCTCCTTACCGGTTCACGCTGACGGCCACGGCGCCGCTGGAGACCGAGGTGGTCTCGTTTTCGCGCGAGGCTCTGCAGCACCACTTCCTGGCGTATCCGGAGATCGGCGCCGCGGTATTCCTCAACCTGGCGGCGGTGGTCGGGCAGCGGCTGCAACTGTTTCAGACGATGTGGCTGCGCGAGATGGAGCGCATGGTCGAGTTGCGCGGCGCATGACGGAGCATTCCATGCGGGTGGCGATCATGGCGGTGGCGGGTCTGGCGGTCTCCCTGGCGGGCGGTCCTTCTCCTACGCCCGCGAAGCCGGCCGCCAGCGCCCACCGGCAGGCGGAGGAACGGCTGGAGGTGCCGCCACCCCCGTTCAGCGAGGGTATCTTCCCATGCTCGGCCTGCCATGCCGGCATGACCCCCAACCGGACGCGGCGGACGCTCTCGGCCATGCATACGGACATCGTCCTGAAGCACGACGAAGAGCATCGGTGGTGCCTGGATTGCCACGATGCGACCAACCGCGACTGGCTGCACCTGGCCAGCGGAGAACGGGTATCGTTCCAGGAATCCTACCGCCTGTGCGGCCAGTGCCACGGAGAGAAGTTGCGGGATTGGAAGGCCGGGGTGCATGGAAGGCGGACCGGGTACTGGAACGGAGCCAAAGGCTACCTGCTTTGCGCGCACTGCCACAACCCCCACCAGCCCCGCTTCCGCGCTATCGCGCCGATGCCGGCGCCTCTGCGTCCCAGCCGCGCCACGAGATAGGAGACGAAATGGAAACCGAAGGCAAATCGTCCCAGCCGACACGGCGTCTGTTCGGCGCCTCCGTGGCCGGTGCCGCCGCCACCTGGATCATGACAGCGTGCGGACCGAAGCGGCTCCACGTAGCCCCCAAAGAACGTCTCCGGAGCCTGCTAGCGGATCTCGAACGGCAGTACAGCCAAAGCTACGGCAAGAACGTGGAAGTGTCCGACACGGCGCCGCTGCCCGGGGTGGAGTTCGCGTACGCCCTCGACATTTCGCGTTGCGTGGGCTGCCGGCGGTGCGTGTACGCCTGCGTCGAGGAGAATAACCTGTCGCGCGACCCGCAGATTCACTGGATACGGGTCCTGTCGATGGACAAGGAGAAGGGCGTCGATTTCTCGCACGCGGATCCTTACTACCAGCCCGCCAAAGTTCCGGAAGAGTCGCGCTTCTACGTTCCCGTGGCCTGCCAGCAGTGCCGCAACGCGCCCTGCACGAAGGTGTGCCCGACCGGGGCCACCTGGACGGAGCCGGACGGCATCGTGGTGATCGACTACGACTGGTGCATCGGCTGCCGCTACTGCATGGCGGCGTGCCCGTACGGCGCCCGGCACTTCAACTGGAGCGCGCCCTCCATTCCGTCCGGAAAACTGAATGCGAACCTGCACGTGCTGGGCAACCGGCCCCGGCCGAAGGGTGTGGTGGAGAAGTGCACCTTCTGCATCCAGCGCAGCCGGAAGGGCCGCTACCCGGCGTGTGTCGAGGTGTGCCCGGTGGGGGCCAGAAAGTTCGGCAATCTTCTCGACAGGAACAGTGAGATCCGCTACATCATCGAGCACAAGCGCGTGCTGGTCCTGAAGGAGGAGTTGAACACGTTACCGAGGTTCTTCTACTTCTATGCCACGTGACAATTCAGACAGCACCATCCGGCTGTTCTCCGGCTTCGCGCGCGGAAGCGTGCATCTGATCGTCCATGGGAACCGCGCCTATTATCTGTGGCTGGCGGCGCTGGGGATCCTGATCGTGTCCGGCGCGGCGGCCTACCTCAACCAGGTGCGCACGGGACTGGTGGTGACGGCCATGCGGGACCAGGTGAGCTGGGGTTTCTACATCGGCAACTTCACCTTTCTGGTGGGCGTCGCCGCGGCGGCCGTGGTATTGGTGATCCCCGCATATATATACGACTGGAAGCCCATCCGCGAGATCGTGATCTTCGGGGAATTGTTGGCCATCAGCGCCATCTCGATGTGCCTGCTGTTCGTGGTGGTGGATATCGGGCGCCCCGATCGCTACTGGCACTTGATTCCGCCGTTCGGGTACCTGAACTTTCCAAACTCGGTGCTGGCCTGGGACGTAGGGGTGCTCAATCTGTATTTCATCGTCAATTTCGTGGTGGCGACGCACATTCTGTATCGCGCGTTCCACGGCCAGTCCTACAACAAACAACTGGTGGTTCCGCTGGTGCTGCTGTCGGTCCCCATGGCGGTGGGAATCCACACGGTCACGGCGTTCCTGTACAACGGGCTGGCGGCGCGTCCCTATTGGAACTCGTCCATCCTGGCGCCGCAGTTTCTGGCGTCCGCATTCTGCTCGGGGCCGGCCATCCTGCTGGTGGTGCTGCAACTGCTGCGGCGGTTCACCAGATTCGAGATGCGGGACGAGGCCATCTGGAAGATCGCGGAGTTGATGGCCTACGCCATGTTCCTGAACCTGTTCCTGCACGGGGCGGAGGCATTCAAGGAATATTACTCGGACACGGAGCACCTGCTCTACACGCGCTACTGGTACTCGGGCCTGGGAGCGCATCGTACGCTGGTGCCCTACGCCTGGTCGGCGCTGTTTCTGAACCTGGCGGCGTTTTTTCTGTTCATCAGTCCGGCGGGGCGGCGGAACCCGGTGACCCTGAATCTCGGCTGCCTCGCGACTTACGCCGGCGTTTACATCGAAAAGGGGATGGGGCTGATCATTCCGGGCCTGACCCCGGACGCGCTGGGCGAAATCTATGAGTATTACCCGACCATCACCGAGTTGCGGGTCGCCGCCGGTATCTTCGCCCTGGGCTTCCTGCTGTTCACGCTGATGCTCAAGGTGGCGGTGCCGATTACGCTGGGCGAATTCATGGGCCAGAGGAAGCGGGAGAGAACCTCCCCCAGCGCACTACCGGAGATGGCCGGGCCTTGACGAGATCCTTGAAAGGAGGTCGCTCGAATGACAGAAGCCTTTGATTCCCGTACCAACCAGAGCCAGCCGGAAACGCGGGACACCATGGATCGCTGCAGCCGGTTGGCTGCGTCCGCCGCGGTGTTCATCGCGGTTCTGGCAATGGCCTATTTCGGGGTGGTTTACTGGCTGGCGTTGAAGTAGTCGATCGCTGGATGAAGCCGATCCATGGGGACGCATGCCACGGGTCTATTCCAGTTAATCGGAAAATACCTAGTGAGCCGTCCAGCCACCGTCCACCGGCAGCGTGGCGCCGGTCACATAGGACGACTCGTCCGAGGCCAGGAACAGCGCCGCATAGGCCACCTCCCGGGGACTCCCCACCCGCCCCAGTAGCGTCTGCGCGCGCTGCCAATCGTGGTGCACACTCCCGGGTTCCGGCGCAATGCGCGTCTGGATGGGCCCCGGACACAGCGAATTCACGCGGATATTGTGCTTTCCATAATCGTAAGCCGCGCTCATCGTAAAACCGAGCAGAGCCGCCTTGGCCGCCGTATAGGCCACCGATGCCGGGCACCCCACCATGGCCTGGATCGACACCACGTTCACAATGGATCCGGCCTTTTGCCGCAACATATAGGGCAGCACCGCCCGCGTGCAGTTGTTGGTGCCCAGAAGCTGCACCCGCAGGCAGCCGTCCCACTCCTCGTCGCTGGCCTCCAGTACACCGTGAAACTGGCCGAGGTAAGCCGCATTGTTGCAGAGAACGTCAATACGTCCGGTCCACCGCGCGGCGGTCTCCACGGCTTCCGCGACAGCTTCTTTTGACGCCACATCCGTCCGCCGGAACTCGGCCCGCCCGCCCCGCGCCTTCAAAGACCCGGCCAGTTCGGTCCCGGCCGCTTCATCCAGATCGGCGATCAGCACCGCCGCACCCTCCTCGACGAAGAGTTCCGCGATGGCCCGGCCAATGCCGTGGGCTGCACCTGTCACGATGGCTACCTTGTCCTTGAGCCGCATATCTTCCTCATTCTCCCCCATCCCCGGGCGATGTCAAAGGCGCCAGCCTGGGTATGGGACATTGCGTCTGCCCAGCTTTGTGATGCAGACCGATCCGTCCCGAAGCGTTGCTGAACACTTGGCGACTAAATGCGGTTTATTACGGGTCCAGCGTGTCGCGACAGCATTTGGTAAATCCCAGCTTCCAGATCGGGCCTGGGGCACCGCCGCGCTAGAATTCCACTTTCCGGGTGCGCATTCGTTCCCCATCCGCTCCCCAGCGACTTTGTTCATAGTGCTGATATTTACTTCCAGACCGGCTGAACCCGTGAAGGCCGGCAAATCATCATAGTTATCGTGAGGCTGATCACGCTGGCGTCAGGCGATCGCTGAAAGGGGAGAATAGTATGAAGTTCATGGTTGCATGGAAGATTACACCGGCCTGCTACAAAGCCGCAGCAGAACGATTTCTGAGAACGGGCGCACCAGATCCCGAGGGGTTGAAGACCATTGGGCGCTGGCACTCGCCGGGGTCCGTTTTCGGATGGCACGTGGTGGAAGGAACTGCGACAGCCGTGGCGGAACTTGAAGCGGGGTGGGGGGATTTGTTGGAAATTCAAGTCACACCTGTCATTGAGGATGGCGAGGCCGCAAGCAGCATGGCCAAAGTGCACGGAAAGTCCTTAACCTAGCGAAGGCCCAAATTTCGGCCAAGGTTCCTCAACGAAGCGCTGGTTGCCCAACACCTATGGCCGAGGGAATGAACTTAAGAGGTTGTGATCGTTCAGACCATTTGAATGAAGGAGATGAGATGAAGTACATGATCAGCTGGTTCGAACGCCCGCAAGGCTCGCCTACGGAGTACGAGAACGCCCAGAAGCGAATCCTTGATGTGTTTCGCCAGTGGAAGGCGCCAGCCAATTTCAAGATCGAGTTGTTCGTAGTGCGTGTGGGCGAGTGGGGTGGGCATATGTTGGTGGACTGCGACGATCCGTTGACGGTTCACAAGGTTTGCTCGACGTTCCCTGCATTTGAATTCCAGGCGCGCCCCGTAGTTGCCGTCGAGGACGCAGTCCGGGTCGAACTCGAAGCAATCGCCTGGCGCGACGGACTGAAAGGCAAGTAACATCCGATAGGATTACGTCGCATCCACGTCGTGTGAACCCGCGAAACTATCCTCCTTTGGGCGGTGGCCAGCGTCTTCGCACTTCCGCCGGACCGCGCGGATGAGCCGCCATCGTTAGATGGACCGCGTTTCCTGGGCACTCCGTTGGATGCGCTCTGCCTCTCCACCTTTCTGCGGACGCGAGGACTAAGCCCCGCAAAACGAACTACATAGCGCTCGTCCTTGGATAGATCGTGGAATATCGCCTTCGGTTGAGTTTTCCGACAGGGCCTTCGCCAGGTTAAGGCTGGAAAGTAAGACCACTGCAGTCGCGGGCGCGCCAGGACAGATCGATTCCCTTCAATCCAGAGTTCCTGTTGAACTGAGACACCCGTGGTAGTCTTTGTTAGAATCATGGCGCGCCGCTCGCAATGCCTGTCGCTTCTGCTGATCCTGCTGCCGCTCGGTTCCGCCATGGCGCAGGCCAACTATGAGATCCAGGTTTATGGCTCCGAAACCATCCCGCGTGGCGAGACGGTTTTCGAGATGCACAGCAATTTCACCTTTCAGGGAACCAAGCAGACCGTGGATGGCGTGCACCCCACCAACCACCAGTTGCACGAGACCCTCGAAATCACACACGGCTTCAACGATTGGTTTGAGATCGGCCTCTACCAGTTCACTTCGGCGCAAAGCGCAACCGGGTGGCAGTGGGTCGGCAGCCACATCCGCCCGCGCGTCCGTGCGCCGGAGAACTGGCACTGGCCGGTAGGCGTCAGCCTGTCCTCCGAGTTCGGTTACCAGCGGCCCTCTTACTCCACCGACACCTGGACCTGGGAGATCCGGCCCATCATCGACAAGGAGTTGGGAAAGGTGTACCTCGCCTTCAATCCCGCCTTGGAAAGATCCCTGCATGGGCCGGGTGTGCGCGGCAGTTTCGAGTTCTCGCCCAATTTCAAGCTGGGCTACGGACTCACCAGGAAGGTCAGCGCAGGAATCGAATACTACGGGTCTCTCGGACCGGTGACTGGATTCGACCCGTTCCGCGATCAGTTCCAGCAGTTCATCCCCAGCCTCGATATTGACTTCGGGCCGAACTGGGAGTTCAACTTTGGCGTGGGCGTGGGCGTCACCGGCGGGACCGAGCACTTGCTGGTCAAGATGATCATCGGACGCCGGATCGGCCGGAAGCAGCCCTAATTTCTCCCATACCGTTGGCCGCGCGCCAAATAGCCGTTACGATCCTTCGAACGCGCGGCGCAATTGCGCCACGGCCCAGGCCAGATCCTCTTCGCTGACCACCAGCGGAGGCGCCAGGCGGATCACGAAGTCGTGGGTCTCCTTGCAGAGCAGGCCCAGGAGCTTGAGCTTTTCGCAGTAGCCGCGCGCGGGCACCATGAGCTCGATGCCGATGAGTAAACCGCGGCCGCGAATCTCCTTGATGTGGGGGTGCCGGATCTTCCGCAGCTCGTAGAGCAGCCAGGCGCCCAGTTCGGCCGAGCGATCGGCCAGGCGTTCCTCTACAATCACGCGCAGCGCCGCGCGCGCCACCGCGCACGCCAGCGGGTTTCCCCCATAGGTGCTGCCGTGGCTTCCCGGACGGAACACCCCCAGTATCTCTTCGCTCGCCACCACGGCCGACACCGGGTACACGCCGCCCGACAGCGCCTTGCCCAGGATGAAGACGTCCGGCTGAACGCCTTCGTCGTGGCAGGCGAACAGGCGGCCGGTGCGCCCGAGTCCGGTCTGGATCTCGTCGGCCACCAGCAGCACTCGTTCGCGGCGGCAGATTTCCGCCGCCTGTGTCAGAAACCCGTCCGGGCGGAATCAGGATGCCCGCCTCGCATTGAATCGGCTCGAACAGGAAGGCGCAGGTGTTGGGCGTGATGGCCTCTTCCAGCGCCTCGGCGTCGCCGAAGGGCACGGAGACGAAACCGGGAGTAAAAGGTCCGAATCCGTCGCGATAGAGCGGCTCGGAGGAGAAGCCGGAAATGGTGGTGGTGCGTCCGTGGAAATTGTTATCACAGACGATGATTTCCGCCTGGCCATCCGCAACGGCTTTGCGCGTGTAGCCCCAGCGCCGCACGGCCTTCAGGGCGCTCTCCACCGCTTCGGCGCCGGTATTCATCGGCAGCACCATCTCCATGCCGCACAACTCGGCCAACTCGGCGACGAATCGCGGAAGCTGGTCGTTGCGGAAGGCGCGCGAGGTAAGCGTCACGCGGCCGGCCTGTTCGCGCAGGGCCGCGATGATGCGCGGATGGCAGTGCCCCTGGTTCAACGCCGAGTAGGCGCTGAGGCAATCCATGTAACGATTGCCGTCCACGTCGTACACCCACACTCCGGCGGCGTGATCCACCACTACGTCCAGCGGGCGGTAGTTGTGCGCCCCCCAGCGGTCCTCTATCTCGATAAGCTCTTCCGCAAGATTGCGGGATTCATCTTCGGGCATGGAAAGGATCTATCAGTGGCCCGTGCGCTGGCCGGAAGGGGTCTCGGAAATCTTGGCGGGCGCCGCGCCCAGATGGGCGGCGATCTTGGTGGCTTCCTCGACGGCGCGCGCCAGCACGGAGCGAATTCTTCCGTCCTCGAGCATCAGCAGGCCGCCGATGGTGCAACCGGCCGGCGTGGTGACGTCGTCGCGCAAAGAGGCCGGATGGCGGCCGGTGGAGAGCACCATGCGCGCCGCGCCGAGGGCGGTCTGCGCCACCAGCGTCAGCGCCAGTTGCCGGGGCAACCCCACCTTCACGCCCGCGTCGGCCAGCGCTTCCATGATCAGAAATTGATACGCCGGTCCGCTGCCGCTCAGCGCCGTGATGCCGTTGAAGTGCATCTCGTCGACGGGGATGCAGCGCCCCACGGCTTCGAAGATGCGCCGGGCCCGATCCAGATGCTCCTTGCCCGCGTTACGCCCGCGGCAGATCACGGTCATGCCTTCGCCCACGATGCAGGGTGTGTTGGGCATGGCGCGCACCAGCGGGTTTTCGGTGCCGATCATGGATTCCAGCCGGTCGGTGGCTACGCCCGCCAGGATGGAGATCAGCAGCGTCTCGCGCCGCAATCCGGCGTTGCGCAGCGTGGCCAGCGCGCCCGGCGCGTCGCCCGGCTTCACGCAAACCAGGATCAGGTCCGCCGTGGCGACGCGGTCGGCGAAATCCGAGACCACCGGGATACCTAGTTCCTGGCCGGCGCTCTCGCAGGTGGCGGCGTTCTTATCGCCCGCCCAAATATGTTCGCGCGCGATCAAGCCGCTGTTGAGCAGGCCGCGGATCAACGTCTGGCCCATAACGCCGGCGCCGACGACACCTAGCGTCAGACCATCGGCGATGACTGGAATTTGGCTGGAGGTAGACTCTTCGTATTCTCTCGACATGGTGTAACCTCGACTCAGGCGAGTGGCTGGCGGGCGCGCACCGCGGGGCGGAGTGCCCTACCGAATCTCTCAAGATAGCACAGGGTAAGCGGCAGCGGCCTTTGGCGCCGGCTAATGGATCATCTGGGTGTACGGAATGCGCGTCGCGTCGATCTCTTCGGAAGAAATGCGAGCCGATGGTTGAAATTCGCCGCTCGTGACATAGCGCAGCAAACGGTCCAGCAGATACACGGCTTCGGGCGCACCGCCGTCCAAACTGCCCAGGACGTTCAAGCCGCACCAGAGCAGCTTGCCCGCGCCCACGCGGCCTTCGGAAATCAGCGTGATGCGCGAAAGCGAGGCGCCTTCGGCGCGGCCGCGCTCGAGCGTGAGGCCGGTGAGGATGGGCGAGGCGCCGTCCAAAGTGAAGCGCGTCGCGCCTTCCAGCAACGTGAAGAATTGCAGGTCTGGAAAACCGGAATGCGGGAAGCCCTTCCAGGCCGGATGCGTCGCGCTCACTTGCATGCCCAGCGCTCCGCCGGCGCCCGTAAAGAACGACATACGGCCACCAAAGCGCTCCGGCCTCGCCAGTAGCAACACGCTTCCGCCCTCGCGCAGAAACTCCACCACGCGCGGTTGCAGGCCGGTGGCGATCAGGACGCCGCCGGCGCTCTTGCGCTCCGCATCCAACAGGAACGGGAACGCCCGCTTCAAGGCGGCGGACTCGATCAGGCTCTGGACCGGCACGGCGCTGGTTCGCAAGAGTGCGCGGCGCGAGAACCCCCAAAGGTTCCAGCGGTTCGTGGCGTGCCGCGCGCCGGCTTCGATGTTGACCACCAATTCGACTTGCGCCGCTTCGTTCGCCTCGATGGGAGCGATTTCAATTCGCCCCACACGCGCCACTTCCCCGAGCCCCACGCGCGCCATGGGCACACGCGCCGAGGCGAGCTGGCGTCCTTGCGAGGTCAATTCCCAGCTCAGCGTGCCACCTTCGATCGCGCTCGCGCCGAAGTTCGAGAGCATCGCCTGGATGGTCTTGCCATCCTCGAACCAGAACGTGCGCGACTCGGGTGGCAGGTCGATCAGCGGCATGACGGCGGCGTTCATGCTCCGGCCCTGGACGGGCGTTATGCCTTTCGGTTCCCAGAACATGTTCAGCCAGCCCCAGTTCCATTCGCTGCCTTCGGCGGTGCCGGCCGGAAAATCGTTGATGAGCCAGTAAAAGTATCCGGAGAATTCGTTCAGCGCGCGCAGCCGCTCGAGGTAGAGCTTGGCGACGCTGGCGTAATGCCGCCAGGAATTTTCCAGGTCCCGGCGGTACTCGCCAGGCTGAGTGTGGCTCGCCACCCATTTTTGTTGTTCAACCAGCCAGGCCGGGTTCAGCACGCCGGTGAATTTGGGGATGGTGGAAAAGTCCGGCAGCGTGGCGTAGTAGCCGCCGAATTCGTGCTTCACGTTGGGCACGCCCGGTTCGAGTCCGCGATACGGATAGGCGATGTCCATGGGCGCCACCAGATAGCCGGTGTTGGTGGAGACCAGCAGTCCCGGGAACCGGCTTTTAGCGAGCGCCACCATTTCGTGCACCGCATCGAGGAAGCGCCGCTTGCCTTGCTGGTTGGCGATGCGCTGCAAGCCGAATTCGTTGCCCAGCGTAAAGGCGAGCCAGGACGGATGATTGCGATGGGCGTCGATGATGCGGATCACTTCCTGTCGCAGCACGTCCTGGTGCGGCAGCAAGTACTCCTGATACACCACCGGCAGCTCGGCAAGCACCAGGATGCCGGTCTCGTCGGCGGCTTCGAAACACTCGGTGGGCGGCGTGGTGGAATGAAACCGCACGGCGTTGAACCCGAGGCCCTTGGCGATTCGCAGGCGGTCGAGATACGTCTGCTTGGAACTGGGCGGCGCGCCGGTGAGCGGCTCCACGCTATCGTCGCCATAGCCGCGCAGATAGACCGGTTTGCCGTTCAGAAGGATGCGCATGGCTTGGGTGCTTATCTCGCGGAAGCCGAAAGTCTCGACGACGGAATCGATTTCGCGCGCTCCCTCGCGCAACGCGACGCGCGCCTGGTACAAGTGAGGCTCGTCAGGCGACCACAGGCGCGCGCCGGCGGCGTCCAGGCTCAATTCGACGCGCGTGGTGGTGGATGCGGCGAGGGAAACCGTTTGCGTGCCACGCGCGATTTCGCGTCCATCGCGTTCGTGGATGCGCACGTCGAGAGTGGCGTGGGCCAGCGGTGGCCCCACGTTGCGCAATGCGATGGCGAAACGCGCCGAAGGCTTTGCGATACTGGTGGAGATGGCGACCGATTCGACCGTCGCTGCTTCGCTCGCTTCCAGTTCCACGCTTCGATAGATGCCGCCCCAGAGCGCGGTCAAATTCACCGCGCCCGTGATTTCGCTGGTATCCCGCGTGGTCAGATCACGGCGCTGCGGCCGCAGCGCGTCTCTCACATTGGCCACGCGCAGAACCACGAGGTTTTCGGCGCCGGGCTTTACCAGCGGTGTGACGTCGAAATGGAACGGTGTCGAAAAGCCTTCGTGCGAGCCGGCGGGGAGGCCGTTCACGTAAACGTCCGTGTAGGTGAATGCGCCGCCAATCGCAAGGCGGATGCGCTTGTCCGCCCACCTGGCCGGGACCAGGACCGTCTTCGCGTACCACGCCGCGCCTTCGTAGTGGTGGCGCAGCACGCCGGAGGGCGCGCCGTATCCCTGCGCTTGCCACACGCCGGGAACCTGGATCTTGCCGTCGATGCGATCCGGCTTGGCGTACCACATCCCAGCTCTGCCGGCGTCTTGCGGATCGAGACAGAAGCGCCATTCGCCGTCCAGCGCGACTCGGGCGCGGCCGGCCGCCGCGAGTGAAATGCAAAAGCATAGAAGTCCGAGGCACGCTCGCGCCGCGCGCCGTCCCGCGATTGTCTGCCTATCCATGGTTCAGGTCAGAGCATAGCGGGTGCGCCGCCAGCGGGTCAATGCTGGAACGTGCGCAAACGATGGACCAATTGCATGAGCGCATCGTACCGGCTCAAGCGCACGCCCACGGCGCCGCCGCCCGGGTGGAGTTCCACGAATGGCGATTCCGGCGACAGGCCGAAGCGGCGGTAAAACGCGGTGCCCAGGAACTGCATCACTTCCTGAGGATCAGCCTTGCGCTGGTCCAGGTGGACCTGAAAATAATCGCCCTGTCCGGCGGCGTTCACGCGCACCGCGACGGCGTCGTCTCCGAAGGCGCGCTTGAGCATCGCTTCGGCCAGATCGATCAGCGCCAGTCCCCGGAAGAAGTTGGTTCCCATCAGCCGATGGAACTCGGGTGGATCGCCGGGCGATAGCGATGCGTCGTCCAAGCCCCGGTTGAAATCGAAGGGCACGGCGCCGAACCGCTCCAACCAAAGATTCAGCAGATCCGGGCCCGTCACCCCGCGCTCCCAAGCGAGTCCTGTTTCGAGCTCTTCCCGGCCGGGCAGACTGCTCGGATCGATCTGGACGGAGCGGTCCCCATGCTGCGACAAAGTGACGTACTCGATCCACTGATCGGTGTGGTGGATCAGGTGGAAATTCTTGGCGACCTCCGCGAACAGGTACGCCACCATCGCTCGCAGAGGCACGCCCCTTTCGCGCTCGACCTTTCCCGAAGCCGTGGCGTGCTTGAGCAGCGGGTCCCGCCAACCTGTGAACAGCGAAGCCAAGGTGATCTGGGCCTTCTCCTCGGCCAGGTGCGCATCCAGCCCTCCGGTTTCCATCAGTTGCGCGGCGAGCCAATCGCGGTTGGCGAAGGCGGATAGGCGCAGTTCTTCCTGGGTGGCCAGCAGGGGGAGCTGCCGCAGAATAGAGCAGATCCAGTTCCGATTATCCAGATTAAGCGCCCCGTCCTCAACCAGGTCGTCCTCGATCACCTTGAAGAAGTCGGTATCGAGTGGCAGCCGCGTCAACACGGCGGCGATGTCGGCGGCCTTGCCCGTCATCTTCCGCGTCTCCCCGGTGGTGAGGGGGCCGTCTCCGGGAATTTCGCCGTAAGCGCCCCAGGACCATCTCCACGCCCCCAGATCGCGCTCGACGCTGTACGGGAAAACGATCCGGAAACGTTCGGCCGGCACGGGGTAGACCCCCATGATCCGGTAGTTGTCGCGGGGGTTGGAACTGATCAGCGTGCCTTGTCCGGCGCGTCCTTTTTGCTCGGTGGCCTGGTCCAGGGAACCCGCCCTCACACCGGTGCCGTACTCGGCCTGGCAGGCCAAATGCACCAGCAGGTCCGGAGGTACGCCGAGGTTGAACAGCGCGTTGACGGCGTTCTTGGTGGCGACCGTCACGGCCGAACTGCTCGAAAAACCGCCCTGCGGTATGTTGCCCGTCGAAACCAGCCGCAGACCTTTGAAATTCTCGCGCCCCAGGTGTTCCTGAACCAGGGCGCCCAACGAGCCCTTGCGCAGGGTGCGCATGGACGCAATGGCATTACCGACCAGCGCGAACGGCCGGCGCATGTTGCTGCCGGCCCAGAGCGAAGACGGCGGCAGCGGCAGACCTCTACGGCGCCGGGACTCCAGTTCTTCTTCGCTGAAATACCCCAACGAGAGCAGCAGGTTCTCGCTCATGCGGGTCCCGAACCCTTCGTAGCTGTGCAGGTCCGAGATCTCTTCGCCGGGATACATGGCCTCATTGTCGGACGGGAGCGAATTGATGGGCTCACGATACTTTGGATTCAGCGGGTAAAGATGGATCCTCCGGTCGTCTGAGCTTTGCGTCAAAACGACGATCTGCTCTTCTCCCTCCGGGCCACCCGCTCCAATGGGCATCTGCCAGGCGGGACCGTAGAAGCGCATCATGTCGGGATGCATGAACGCCAATCGCAGCCGTCCTCCCGAAATACCGATGCCCACAGGTTGCTCCGGCCGGTACGAGAGTTTCTCGCGCGACGCGGCGGCCACCAGTTCCGTTAGTTGGCGAGTGATGGCGGCCAACTGGAGCGCCGGACGGTCCGCCGCGATTGCTCGCGCGGCCTCTTCCACCTCGATCTCCTCGGGAAACAGCAGGCCGCGAGTGGATGCCAGGATGCCTTCCAGCAGCGCCAGATCCATGGCTTGCGTGACGTCTGAACAGAGCAGGTCGTACTCCGGGTCGGCGACTGTGGTGGTGGTGGTGCGAATGTCGCCACCCTCCCGGCTGACGGCTTCCACGATGTCGGTCAGATAATACTGCGCCTGCGCGTTCGCGTTGGTCAGGTTCTCCAGATGGCGCCGCAAGGTGGCCGCGCGAACCGCGTAAAGAGGACAGTTGCCCTCGGTCAGATTCAGCAACGCTTCGCGCGCGGCTCCTTCCTCGCCGGCCAGGATGTCGCGTTCTTCCATGATCCGCAGCACGCGGCCGTCGGGGGTGCGCAGCACCCGGCCCTTGCCGCGATTCCTGGGAGGCTCGTAGCGTGCCGTCAGAAATGTGAGGTCGGCTTCCCGCGCCCCGGCCTCGTGCGTCGCGCAAAGACGCCGCAGCACCGACGACGGCACAATCCGGTCGCCCATCGTAATGATGAGCAGAGGATTCTGCTCCAGCAGCGCCGCTACGCTGAACGCCTCGAACACGGCGTACGCCGTTCCACCCGCCGGGTTGTCCGACTCTACATAGATATTGTCGTCGCCCAGCGCTTCCGCCACCTCGTGATGGCGATATCCGACCAGGCAGATGACCGGCGCGGAGCGGAAACGGCGGAATGCGTCGATGGTGTGCCGCGCCAGCGCTGTTCCATGCACTGGCTGGATACACTTGGGGTCCCTTCCGAAGCGCGTGCCCTTGCCCGCCGCCAGGATCACCAGTACGGGCGCGTCCCCGGTGACGCCACCGTAGAGAGCCAGGCTCGGCGGGTTCAAAATTTTCCTGGCGGCCGGCCGTGCCGCGGCTTTGAGAGGCCGTCTTTCAGCGGGTGGCAAATCTGTGGGCTGTGGCATGTGGAGTTGTCCAGGGTTCCATTTTGACGATGACCGTGGCCGTCGCCGGTGTCTCTCCATCCGATTGGAGCATAATTGCCCGGAGAAAGGACGATCTGTCTACCGTTGGTTCAGAGGGTGAACCAGTACACTCTCCTGTCCTCCCGCCGGCGCGGCTGGGCCCGGGTCAGGTTAGCTGGAGCCGCGGCAGCCGATGGGGAGCTTCTTGTGATGCTGGCACTCAGGGCGCCACGCCGCTGTAACCAAGTTACAGGCTAACGGCCAACCTATTGATCATGCGAAGAGCTGGGTTTCAGCGGCGGACTACCCTTCGAGGCGCCGGACCACTTCACTCCGGCAAACGTCAACCCCATGTGATAGCGCATCCGAATCCGGCTGCACCAGCGCACCACGGACGCTCCTCCAAAGATCGGAGATTGAATCTGAAAGTTGACCATGGTGCGCAGTGGTATCGGCTCCGGAGACTCCAGGCGCATACCGGCCTGGGCGATGTCGATACATCGGCAAAGGGCAGAACGGGTAGTGCCACTCTGATCCGTCCAACTCACACGAATTCGGGCATCGAACAGCTCACGTGACTGACAACGCAAACCCTGCTGTCCACTCATCCCGGCCTCCTTAAGCTATGCGCCGCTCCCCATCGAGTCTGCGCGGGAGCCGGCCTCTTTTTCGCGGGATGCTCAATGCCCGCGGTTGGCAAGTCTTCTGCTCTCACCTGGTCAATGAACCATTGGCGTTCGACAAGGACGTGGCGGCGATGCCTTGGCCAACATCCTCAAAGCCGCGATCAGGTCCCTGGTCTCCCTCAACGCAACGCGGCAACCATCGCAGGAGGCCAGATGCTGCTCCACGGGAACCACCCACGATCCAGGCAGGTCATCCAGAACTTGCAGCGACAGTGCGTCTCCACTCACGTGTCCGGCAATCGTAAAGATGGACATATTTATGCGCCGCTCGGTCTGGATGCTCAATCCCTGCTTGCCCGCCAGGCCGCCGACTTTACCTCCTGCGTAATCCTCCCAGGTCACGCCCGTTCAGCCAAGATGCAAAAAGTACTACAGGTACTAGAACCAATCTGGACCTTTGGTTTGGTTGCTGGGATATTCGTTCCGGCTACGGTCGCCGCCATCCTGTTTGGCATGGGCTGACCGGCGCCAGAGCTACATTTACGCCCGTGCCGGAATCGCAGTGCGGAACAGAGGCATGGCGCCTCCCGCGGCTTCCCCTTCAACCGGGGCTTGCTCGGCGTGAAACTTTCAGAGATTAGGACCTGGACAGCATGATTCACACCGCGCGAATCGTACCTGGTATATGCTGGTAGGCAACTGGGTTCTCAATCGGCAGGTCTTGAGGGGTGCTTGATGGGTGTTCTTCGTTCCGATCTGTTCAAGGATGACGCCAAGCTGGAGGCCTGCGCCGCGGGCCCGTTGGGGCATCTTACGATTGGTACACCGCCGGGACCCCACGTCGCCAAGATTCATGCCGCGCTGGCACTGCTTCGTCCCGCGGGCCCGGCCATCTCTACGGCCGAGAAATCCAGCATGACCTACGGTTCCACCACGGCTGATGCGGTGTTCCATTACAAGAGTACTCACGTTCCTCCCATCGTCAACCTCAGCTATCAGAGAAGCCCGGATAAGATCGTCGGCCAGATGACGATCAAGGCCATGGACGAAGAGCTTTTCGGAAAGCCGGCTCCCCGCAATGACGTTGTGGACCGGGCCTTCAACGACAGCCGTGGCGCCTTACGTACCGCTCTCTTTCATTTGCGCGGGCTGCGCGAAGACATCAACAACCTGCTAGCCAGCCCCGACCCGACGAATACGCCCGCGATGCTGGCGTTATTGAACAAGCACAAGAGGAATATCCAGGTTCTCGCCAAGCGCCTTTTCCTCATCCCAGACCCCACCAGCCGCGCGTTCCGCGATGCACTCGACAAGGTGATTCGGCTGCTCGAACGCAATCTGGCGCATCCGAAGACGCTGTTGGCCGCCGGCCGCACCGGGCTTTGCGATCCCAGCAATCCCCGCAACGCGAAGGGACTGCCCCACGCCTGGACATTTGCGTCTCAACCAGATCCGAAATGCCATCTTTGTGAACCGTTCTTCACCAGCGACTCAAGGGATTTGCAGCGGGACGTCGTAACGCATGAATACTTCCATTTGTTTGGCCTGGAGGATATTTCAGTCACCAACACGGGCCAAGCCTTGCGGAATGCCAACACCATCGCCCAGATCGTCGCCTTCCTCACCGATCGCTTTCGGCAGGCGAACTCTGACGGCAATGAGCGCGCCGTACCGCCTCTGCCGTCCCCCTAGGCGACATTGCCGATGCGGGCCGCCGGGCAGTTTCAGGTTCAGCCGCCACTCGCCCTTCGAGCCCGGTAACCAGCGGACCACACCGTAGTTGTCGGTGATCATGCGTTTGGCGTGACGCTTAATCACTAGGGGTCGACCGCCAGATACTAATCGATTCCAATTGTCACCCTGAATCCCCACAAAAATCCCCACAACTGGCGCACCTGCCTCCCACAGCTCCCGTGCCCACCCGGGGGTGGGGGTGGGGCGTCGTTTGAGATCTGGTTCCATGCCGATGGGTTTACCGCATGTCAGAGATGTACACGCGCCATGCGCCCACGATGTTGCCGCCGGGGCGTTGCACTTAGCAAGGAGTCGATGGGCACAGCGAAATCAGGTTGACCAGGACGTGAGGGGCCGGAGAGGTATTTGCGGGATTTTCTGGACAGGGCGACAACCCCGCCTCGCGGGGGCGAAGACGGCTCCCAGAGGAAGAAATGCAACTCGCAGGATCAAAGGATGGCGGTTGTGTTTACACTGAACGTGACCTGGAAGTCCAAAATGGAAATCCGCGACCGGATCACGGCGTCCCCGGGCGGGCCACGTCCTCGCGCGCGTCGCCGCCCGCGATTTCTTGCGTCGCGATGAGTTCCCGCGCACCAGGCCGCAGGCGCGGCAGCCAGAGGGCGAAAGCCCCCGCCCCCGCCAGGGACGCCGCGCCGCCGATCGCTACCACTGCGGGCGCGCCCAGGCGGTGCGCCGCCACCCCGGCGAACAGCGCCCCGATGGGCGCCATACCCATGAACATCATTGAGTAGACCGCCATCACGCGGCCGCGCAGGCGGTCGGGCGTCATGGTCTGGATCAGCGTGTTCGACGATCCCAACTGGAGCATCAGGGAGAAGCCCACCGGCAGCATCAGCGCCAGCGACAGCCGGAAATCGCGGGAGTAGGCGAAGGCGATCAGGCTGACCCCGAAAGCGCCCGCCGCCGCCGCGACCACCCGCCCCAGGCCCTTGACCCCGCGCCGGGCGGCCAGCAGCAGCGCCGCGGCCAACGCGCCGACCCCCGAAGCGCCCATCAGCAGCCCCAGCCCGCGCGCGCCGCCGTGCAGGATCTGGTCGGCGAAGATCGGCATCAGCACGGTGTACGGCATGCTCGCCACGCTCACTAGCCCCAGCAGCATCAGCAGCGCGTGGATGGGCGGGTTCCCGATCACGAAGCGGAAACCCTCGATCACCCGCTCGAGGACCGGTTCCCGCGGCTCCGCCAGGGCGGCGCGGCGCGGCAGGCGCATCATGAGCAGCCCGGCGATCACCGCCAGGTAGCTCACGCCGTTGACGAAGAAGCACCACCCCTCGCCGATCCACGCCACCAGCACGCCGGCGATCGCCGGACCCACCACGCGCGCCCCATTGAACATGGAGGAGTTCAGCGCGATGGCGTTGATCAGGTCCTCCCGCTCCACCATTTCCACGATGAACGCCTGCCGCGCCGGGATGTCGAAGGCGTTGACCGCGCCCAGCAGGGCGGCGAGCGTGAAGATGTGCCAGATGTGCACGGCACCGGTCAGGGTCAGCGCCGCCAGCGCGAACGCCAGCAGCAGGGACGCCGTCTGGGTGGCGACCACCACCCGGTGCCGGCTGTAACGGTCCGCCACTACCCCGCCCACCGTGGCCAGCAGGAAGATCGGGATCTGGCCCGCGAACCCGACCGCCCCGAGTAGCACCGCCGAACCCGTCAGCCGGTAGACCAGCCACGCCTGCGCCACGTTCTGCATCCACGTACCGACGAGCGAGACCAGTTGGCCGCTGAAGAACAGCTGGAAGTTGCGGTACCGCAGCGAGCGCATGGCGGCAGGCAGAGGCATCCCAGCCAGCTTAGCAAGTTGGACTCACCCGCCGTTAAATGGAGCGAAGTTTCCCGGATCAGCGACAAAGAGATGAAGGCGCTGATGAAAGAGGCGGTGAGGAAGACCTATCGCCTCCTGCTGACCCTGCGGCGCAGGCTAATGATGGCGAACTGGTTCCGCTCGTCTGGAAGGGTGGAGTAGAAAAGAAGCTTAAAGTTGAGAGGAAGCCTGGGACGTTGAAGTACTTGGCCACATGGCAGGGATTACGCGGTGAGGCTCTGGACCTCGACCTTGAGCGTGAACGTGTCATTGAGTGTGCCAAAACCGGACAGGTCGTCGTTTTCAGTGCCGAGTTGCCGAAGACGGCGAAGAGGGAGGCGGTAGAGTCCCTGAGCGCCCCACGTCAGCGCCCAGTCTCGGATGAGGTCCCCACAAAAGTCCCCACAATACTCGGAACCGTCAGAATGTGATGGTGGTCAGTTGTTGAAAAGGTTGGTGAGCGCGGAAGGAATCGAACCTTCAACCTAGTGATTAAGAGTCACTTGCTCTGCCAATTGAGCTACGCGCCCAACCTGGGGTTTCTTGGATTGCGCGATGCGCAAAAAACCACCTTGCGCAAACGCATGAACGTCAGTATAACATCTTTGCCTTGCGCGCGGTCTCCTTCCGCCGCCTGCGTTGATGCCGACGCTACGACCGGGTGGTTAGCAATCCGAGCCTGGCAATTGCTCTGACGGGTATTATGGGATCGACACGGGGTCGCTGCTTGGTGCAGACTTCGCTTCACCGGCTGAGCGCCGCCGGCGTCGACGCCGCGCGCCCTGAGGCTGATTTTGAGGGGTGTGTTCGCTGGGAGAACCACGTCCTCTCCTCGCGCGATGAAGTTCGAGTAAACGCTGAACCCAGCGCCGGTGAAGGCGATGCTCGAAGCCAAGGTGCGGGAGGTCTGCGCCAGCAGGGTGCCAATCAATCCGAGTCCCACGGCCCCCGATTCGGCGCGGCCTGCCAGGTCTTGATCGGGAACACCCTGGGCATTATAGTCCTGATGAAACGACAGGCCGGCGGCGGCTATCGCAACGGCTGGAAAAATGAACCGGGTCTTCGGGCTGCGGGCGCGGGCGGCCCCTTCTGTGTCGAGCGCCAGGTGGGCATCGAAGTCCGCCTCCACACCCTCCAGGTAGCCTTGAATACCTTGCACGATGCCCGCCGGCAGCCTGAGCTCGCGGAACACAAATAGCACTTTCCCGTTGCGGTGAAAGCGGCGAGCAGGTTGCGCTTGTACAACATCCCCGAGAAGGCGGCTGCCTTCCGGAATCAGCAGGCTATGATCGGTCGAAAACAGGGGTTGGGTCACGACCGCTTCCACAGGCGCTCCTTTTCGGGCCGTCGCGGAACTGATCGGATTGAGCAGGCGCGCGTTGACTTCCTGGGCCTCAGGTTGGGAAACGGCAGGTTGATCCGTTCGCGCTTCGAGATGACTTGGCGGCGCTCCGGTCAAGGGCTCCTGCAATACGCCAGTGAAAAGCGTCCCGGCCGGCCACGCTTGCCGGTGATAGGGAAGCATACCGAGCAGAGTGGATTTCAGCCGGCTCATCTTGCCCGGCGCTGTGAAGGCGCGAATCGCCGCCCGGTCCCTTTCTTCGAGCCCGTATCGAGCGCCTTGCGGAGCGGACTTTTGTCCTTCCCGCTTCTTCCGTTGCGTCGCGATACGCATGGTGTGTGCTGTTCCGCGCGAGGGAGAAGTGCGAAGAGACAGCCGCGAACCGTCGCTCAGCACCAAGGCGTCAAATTGCGCACGAACCTCCCGCGGCGGTGTAAAGTTGCCAGACAGGATCGCTGTGAGGCGCCGACGGACTGGAACTCCGCCGATTTCTGCGATATGCCCTTCCACTACACTTCCGGCCGGAAGGACCACCCGATCGAAAACGTAAACTGAGTCCACCAACCGTCCCTGGATCGGCTCGCCTACGCGCTTGATTGGGACGCGACGTTCCAGTGCCACACGAAGGGGAACGCCAGACGGAACCGTGGTCCCCGGCTGAGCGCTGGGAGTCACGGTAGCCTGCTGTGCCAGCGCTGCCACGGCAATTGTCAACCAGACCATGCATCCACGCATCAGCGATTTCTCCGATTCCGTAGTACCGCGCATAGGTGGGAAGGCGCTGAACCAAGGTGGGTGGCCGCCTGGACGGCCCGCACCGCCGTCGCCGGAGTGGAATTCCCGCTTTGATCGCGGTCGGCCTGGGCCTGGATCTGCGCGGCCAAAGCCAGAAGGAGGATGATGTCAGGAAAGAAACGCACAATTACCTCTAACGGGAGTCTAAGAGATAATAGCGAATTTCGGTGCAAGCCGTTCCCCGTTTTACTTCGCCAGCGCTCTAAACACCGGCTTTGGCATGGACGCCACGCGCGAACTCCTGACGCTGGAGCGCCGGAGGGACGCGGCGCTGGATCTCGAACCGGGCTCGGTGTCATAGGCAACCTGCAGGGTGGTGGCGGACGGCCCGGTAAACTGGAGCACCTCGACCGCGCAGTACTGCGACCCGCCGTCGACCAGGACCTTGAAGATGCCCGACGGCAACGGCGTAGAAATCACATCCGAAAGGAGTGCTCCGTATGTCCCTCCTTGCCCGAGGGAACCGTTGGGGAGCGATTGCAGGGGAGGAATCGAAGGCGTCGTGCCCGTCCCGGCCAGGGACCCCGTGTTGTCATAGACCCGGACCGTGTAGCTCGTGGCGGTTATGTCTTCGTTGTAAACAACCAAGGACACCTTGTGCGTACCGCCGTCATCGATGCCCTCCGCCGACCACTGGGTCCATAGCTCGGTGTCCCACGAGATCGGCACGCTCAGCGACCACGCAACAGTGGGTAGCGCCGAATAGAGCAACTGCGGAAGCACGTTGCCGCAAGTGGTTGCGTCCGGACAGTAAAACACGGCGTACACCGAGCCGGTCGACGTGGAGCTGTAGTTCGGAGCGTTACTGGTAGCACCAAGCAGGTTGACTTCCACAGGCTGATTGGCAGACAAGGCAAAGTTCACGCCATGGCTGGATGTGGGTGACGAACCGCTGCCCAACGTGGTGTCTAAATTCAGGTTGTTTCCACTCGTATCGTAGAACGTATAGTCGACACCGATGGCGGCTGAGGCGGGCGCAGCCACGCGGATCGAGGTGCTCCAGCCCCCGCCCGCGGCGAGCCATACGAACGTCCCGCTCACATAGCAGGAATAGCCGATGGTCGTTCCCGACGAGTTCGTAATCGCAACGGGCGACTCTCCCGCCAGGCTAGAGCAATCCGGCTTCGAAGTGGACCAATAGGTTTGGCCGTGCAGCGTGGCAGCGGCCAGGGCAATCAATCCCCAAAGATGAAGTGATTTCATACGCACAAAGCATTCCTCCAAATTAGTTATTGCGCTGCTAGGGGAAACCCCGTCCGCGCGCGACCGCCTCCCCGCGCTCAGTCCGTGCCCGTCTTGGGTGCCTGCGCCGCTTTGGGCTTCAGAGACCGCCGGTAACGCGCGAGGAGTTCCTCGCGGTTCTGGCGCAGGTCCATTCCGGTCGGCGCGGCGGGATAAGGCTGGTCGCCCATCAGCCCTTTCCAGAGAATGCGGTTGAAGCCCGCGAAATCGAAGCGATCTTCGGTGGTGAAGTCCATTCCCTTGGTGACCCGCGCCCAGTACCTCGCGTCGTGCGTCGGCTTTGGCACGATCAGGCCGGCCCGCTTGGGAGGCAGCGGCAGTGACGTATTGTAGAGAATCGCCGCGGGAGTGGCCGTAAAGCTCCACGGGCTCGGCGTCGTGTTGAAGATGTCGGCCATGGGCCTGGCGAGCGCGTCGTTCAGGTTCATCGGCGGGAGGCCCAGAACCTCTTCGATCGTGCGCAGGAAGTCGATGGTGTTGTACTGCGTGGAGACCAGCGCGCCCTGCTTCACGTAGGCGCCCGCCACGAACGCGATGCTGCGGTGCGAATCGACGTGGTCGCCGCCATCCTGCGCGTCGTCTTCAATGACAAAGATCAGAGTGTTGTTCGCGTACCTGCTGTTGGCGATCTTCTGAACCAGCAAGCCGACCGCATAGTCGTTATCGGCTTGCTGCAGCTCCGGAGTATTCACGCCGTCAATCGCGGTAGCGAAGTTTCCGGTGTGATCGTGCATGAAGCGAACCAGGCTCAACGCAGGCAGATCCTTCGCGCTACGTCCCGCGTGATGGCCATTGGCGTAATTGGCATCGAACTCCCGCTCCCACTCCTTGTAACGGTAGTAATCCGGAAACGAGTTGTCGAAACCGCGGAAGTACGGATCGGTGTACGGGGCGAGGGCAACACTCGCGGGGTAGGCCACGATCGTGCCGGTTGCGGCCGGGTTGCGCACCAGGGGAATGGCTGAAGTCGGCGGCGTTGCATAGCGGGTCGTGTCCACGAAGAAACCATAGTTGCGAACCGTGAGACTCGCCCGCAGCGCGGAGTCCCACAAATAGCCGGTATTCACTTCATTGTTCGGTCCATCCGGCGCAGCCACGTTGGTCTGGCCCGGCAACAGATCCGGATCGTCCGGTGTGAGGGGATTGGCGGCCCGGCGCTCGGCGAGGGTCGGAATAGGCAACGTTCACATTGCGATTCACACCCTCGGAATCCAGGCTGAGGCCGCGGCCCGCGTAGGCCACCGGGAATTGGCGTTCCACCACGTCGGGGGCGCGAGCCGAAGTGGTCCACGGCCAGCCGTCATAGCTGACTTCGGCGGTGTGCATAGAAGTTGTCGAGCGTGACGAAGTTTCGCGCCAGGTTATGCTGATTCGGCGTGATCGCCTCTCCAAACTCAGCCAGAGTCGGGATCGCCATTGCCGATTTCCAGGTCACCCAGAATCTGGTCGTACGTCCGGTTTTCCTTGATGATGAAGATGACGTGCTTGACGCCCTGACGCACGGCCGCCATGACCGCGGCGTCGTTGGCGCTCTCGGTGTAGGAGAACCGGTTGTTCGTGGCTACCTGCGCCGTCAGCGTCGTGAGTTGCGCCGGGCCGGGGCGCGGGAAGCTCTGGAAGCCGGCCTTGATCAACTGGGGATTGTACTGATTCGATGCGATTGCAATTGTGGCGAGTTCGGCGGCCCGTAGCCTCCATAGCACAAGTCGGGATTCGGGCCCGTCGGCGACTTCCCATTGACCACGTACACCGAGTTGCCATCGCCGCTGAAGCTCACGGAGTTCGGGTACCAACCGGTCGGAATGAGACCAACTACCTGGTCGCCGCTATTGGTTCCGCCCAGCGCCACCACCGCGATGCAATTCAGATTGCCGTTCGTCACGTAGAGTTGCTTCTCATCCGGCGAGAGCGTCACGCTGTTGGGGTTCGCGCCCGTATATTGCGCCAGCGCAGGAAGGCAGCACCGACGCGGGAGCGATTACCGGGATGGTTTCGAGTATCGCGTTCGTCGCGGTGTCGATTACGTCAACCGTATCCGACTGGTCTTCGACGACATACAGGAGCGACTGGGCCGCGTTCAGCGTCATCTTGTTCGGTTGGCCTTTCACCGGGATCCGGGCCGTTACCGCCGGCGCCCCGCCCAGATTCACTACGACGATCTCGCGGTCGCGAATGCTGGATACATACGCTGTCGCGCTCGATCCGTTACCCTTCACAACCACCCAAAACGGATATTCGCCGCCCGGCATGCCCGCCTTCGAGGGGTCGCTCTTGCCGGGGCGCAGGTCGAGTTCCGTTCCCTTCGACCAGTTGCCGAAGCCTCCGGTGAACACCGTGATCGAGTCGTTGTAGTAATTCGCCACCACCAGCGTCTTGCCATCATTCGAAATCGCCACGCCGGCGGCGCAAGGCTTCACGCCAACCTGGCTGTTGATCGCGACCGGCGCCGGCGTCAGGCTGCACGGTCAAGGCCAACGCCCAGGTTGCTGTGGCCCAAGGCAAGCGCAGTTCCGGGCTGCTCCGCCCAGGTTCCGGCGGCGCTCCGCGTAAAGATGTGGACGTTGTCATCTGACGCCACCGGCCACGTAAAAAGCCGTGCCGGATGGATCGAAGACAATCCCGTTGTAGGTATTCGGGATCTGCACTACTTGCTTCTTGACCGGCGTGGGCGTCGAAATGTCGTAGATGAACACGTACTCGTTCGAGTCCGGGCCGTACCATGGGTACGGCGGTGGCGGGACGCCGAGTGTTGAAGACGCGGTTGTACCCGCTGGTCAGAACCAGCAGGGTCTTGTGATCCGGACTCACCACGGTGGTGACCGCTTGCCCGGCCAGCCAGTCCGGCTTGTCGGGCAGATCGGGGTTCATCGGTTCGAACCGGGAACCCTGGGGCGCCAGCGGCGTAATCTGTTGGCCCATATTGGGCAGGTCCTGGATGTTGGGCTGCTGCGCATGGGCCAGCGCGCCCGAGATGACCAACGCAAGCGTCAGGCCAGCCGCTGAAAGCGGGAAACGCCCGTGAACTTCCCTTGTCATTTCTTTAGGTTCCTTTGGAGCAGGATGTCCCAGCCGCAGTTGAAGATTAGCGCGGCAGATCCCGGCGCCATGGTAGTGCGGTTCGGACCGGAAGATTCTCGAACTTTCGACCTTTTCCCTTGGCTTCCCTCGCCGCTCGCCGCACGGCTCGCCGCCTTGATTGTCGCGGCACAGCCGGTGCGTTCAATGGCTTGAAAGGTTGCTCCTGAGGGCGGCCCGATGGTCGCGTACAGCGGGACAGTACCCTCAATTCCTATTTTCTTGCGAGCGTCGTTCGCCGTCGCGCACCATGGGCAGGCCGGGAGTCTCGCTGGTAGGCGTTCCAAGGTTGCCGAACGGCGCGCGCGCAAGACGGCCCGCGGCAAGCCCGGATCGTTCCACGACGCTCGCGCCGGACCAGGCAGAGAAACCGACTGATGAGGGTACTGTCCCGCATTTACCTTTGCCTTGCGCGCGGCCTACTTTCGGCCGCTGGCGTTGTAGACCGCGAAATCGCGGATGCGCGGCGTATCGGAAGATTCGATCACGCGAATCCGCACGGCCGTGGCGGTGGCCGGCGGGAAGCGGTCGATCTTCTTGTGGCCGATGGTGCGCGCCGCGGCGAGCGTCTTCCAGTGGCCGCCCACCAAGGCCTGGATCTCGTAGCGGTGCACGTGCTGGCCGTAGTAGAGATCCTCCATGGTGACCACGCGGTCGAAAGTCACCGGCTGGGGGAATGTGATGGCGGTGCGCGTGGCATTCATCCGGCCCTTACCGGCCAGGTTGTTCGCGTACATGCTTCGGATGGCGTCGCCGAATTCACGCAACCGGGCGACGTCCACTTCCGGCACCAGGCCGCGGTTGTCCGGCGCCAGGCCCAGCATCAACTGCGCGCCGTAGCCCACCGAACGGTGATAGAGGTCCAGAAGCTGATCCAGCGATTTCAGTTTCTTCTCGGCGTTGGGATGCCAGAACCAGCCGCCCCGGCGCAGCGGGGTGTCGCACTCCTGCGGACGCCAGCGCATCACGCCGCCCACGTCGATAACGTTCCAGTTGTCCGGCTCCGTGTAGCCGTCTTCGTTGCCGCACCACCGTATGTGGCCTTCCTTCAGAAATCCGGCGCCGCTGAAGAACAAGGTGTTGGATTGGAAATCGCGCAGCGTCGAGATGTAGCGGTCCCAATCGTAGACGTGCCCTTCGCTGCCGGCGCCATCCACCCAGAACTCCACCAATTCTCCGCAACGCTGGGCCAACTCGGCGACCTGCCGCGCATAGTACTTGTCGTAGGCCTTGATGTCCTTATAGCTGGGTTCGTGGCGGTCCCAGGGCGAAAGATAGACGCCGAATTTGAGACCCTGTGCGCGGCAGGCGTTCACCACCTCGCGCACGACGTCGCCCTTGCCGTCACGCCAAGGGCTGGCGGCCACCGAGTACCTGGTGGCGCGCGACGGCCACAGGCAGAACCCGTCGTGATGCTTGGCCACCATCACCAGGTAGCGCGCGCCGGCGGCCTTGGCCGCGGCTACCCATTGCGTGGCGTCGAACTGCCGGGGGTTGAACACGGACGGATCGGCCGTGCCGTCGCCCCACTCGCGGTCCATGAAGCTGTTCGGTCCGAAGTGAACCAGGACGCCGATTTCCAAATCCTGCCAGGCCACCTGTTGCGGGCTGGGTTTGATGCCGGTGAAGTTCTGCGCGGCTGCGGCGGTCCAGAACGAAAGAGCGGCAATGGCGAGTGCGATTCGTGTCATGGTGGGTCTCACGGTTTGTCGACCAGGAAAAACGCTGCCGGTCCAAGATACTTACCCTGGACCGTGATGTCGATGGTCACCGCCGTGCGCGAATCCGGCGGTGGTGGCGGGATGCGGATGGAGAGTGGTGCGACGCCTTCGCTATGCGGGGCGACGGTGATGCTTCCGCTCACAGGCCGGTGCCACCGAACTTCCAGCGGCACATCGAGCGGATTCGAAACGCGCAGTTCGACGTGTTGACCTGGCGCGTTCCACTCGCCGATGAGCGGGTACACGCTGACGACGTGAGGATTGAAGTCGAACTGGTGGCAGCCGGTCGGCGAAAGATCGTCGAGCGCGCGCGCGGCGTCCTCGGCCCAACGCACCCGCATGTCCCACTCTTCCTCGCGAAATTCGAAGGGGCGCTCATGCGCGGCGAGCACCCACTCCGGCGCAATCTTCCGCATCAGGCGCGCGGAGGCGGCGTGATAGGCGGGGAAGCCGCGATTGAATCCGCTCCAACCGCCCGTGGCGTTGGCGAGGTCCCACATGCCGATGCCCTGGAAGCTGTCACCGCTGAACACCGCGCGGTGGCCGTCGATATTGGTTTCGAGAAAGGCGTGGAACCAGGTCTGTCCCGGCGCGTGCCAGGCGCGGAAACGATGTCCGCGCCACACCAACTCCTGGCCATCCGCGAGCACGCGGTCCGGCCGGGCGCCGTCGAAGTTGGAGAACGGATGCCAGTAGGCGGTGGGATGCTCCAGCAGGTCCGCGAGAGGCTGCACCGTGACCAGCTCGGCGCCGTAGCGTGCCTTGAGTTCCGGCAGGCGCCGCACGTGGTCCACGTGCAGGTGCGTCACCCAGATCTTTTCGACGCCGCGCGCGCCGATGCGTTCGAGAATCGGCGCCCACTGCGCGGGGTCCAGGTTGTTATCCACGGCGAAACAGGCGCCCGAATCGTCGAGCAGTAAGTAGTTGTTCCCGGCCATCCACAGATGCGGGCTGAGCTTTTCAAGATTTAGAGATCCGATTTTCAGATCTCTCAAGGCGCTTCAGTGGAATGGACGAGGGCGCCGGCGGTGTGCGCGTGAGCGCGTAGAGATCCAGATTCTTCAACTCCGCGGCGCGCCACAACCTGCCGGCGGTGAGGGCCAGCGTCTCCTCGATGCCGCTGGTTTGCGGATCGCCGTGCGAGGGCGCCAGGAGCGCCGCATCCAGATCGCGCAGCTTGAGGAGCGATGCGGCGGCGGCTTCGTAACCGCGCCCGCGCCAGTGGTCCCAATCGAGTTGATAGCCTTGCCAGACCTTGCCTCGCGAGTAAATCGCATCGCCGGAGAAGACCACCTTCTTGCCGTCGATACGAGCCGCGTAGGCCACCTGGTCGCGCGTGTGCCCCGGTGTGGCGACAACGGCAAGCGCGCCTGCCGGCGTGGGGATCTTCGCTCCGGCGGCGACGTCGAACGTCGCGTAGCTTTCGCCGGGCACGACCACCGAGTGGATGGCGGCGCCGTCCGGGGCGGGGAAGAACTTGCGCCAGTAATCGGCCAGCGGCGCGCCGGGGGCGTGGATGGAGATGCGGCGCGCGGCGGCTTTCTCGAACCCGAACCATTGATCGCGGTCGCGGTGCGTGAGATAAACGGCGTCCACATGGCGCACGCCGATGGAAGCCAGCGCGTCCAGTACGCCGCCGCTCGCGAAGTCGATCAACACGGCCCGATCGCCCGAGCGGATGACGTAGACGTTCGCGGCGTCGCGATAGAGGAAGAGATGGTCGAGCAGCGGCTCAAGTGTGGCGAGGTTGAGCAGAAGCAGCGCCAGCAGCATGGCTCAACTCCACAGCCGGTCCCAGGAGCGCTCCTTGTCCCATTGCGGAGTGGGCGCGAAGAAGCCGCCTTCGCCCAGGTGCCGCTTCACCGCTTCCTCGTTCAGCGTGATGCCGAGGCCGGGCGAATCGGGCACCGGAATGAAGCCACGTTTGACGATAGGCTTCGCGACGCCGTCCACCAGATCGTTCCACCAGGGAATGTCCACCGAGTGGTTCTCCAGCACCAGGACATTCTCCGTCGCCGCGGCGCAGTGCACGTTCGCCATGCAGGCCACCGGCGAGCCGGCAAAATGCATGGCCATGGGGACGCCGTATTCCTGCGCCATGTCGCCGATCTTCTTGGTTTCGAGAATGCCGCCCGAGGTCATCAGGTCCGGATGGATGATGTCGACGGCGTGCGCGCGGCACAGTTCGGCGAAGGACTCTTTCAGGTAAATATCTTCGCCCGTGCAGGTGGGCAGGTTCACCTGATCGGTAATCTGTTTCCAGAGCGCGGTGTACTGCCACGGCACCATGTCCTCGAGCCAGGCGAGGTTGTACTTTTCGAGCGCCTTGCCCAACCGGATGGACGAATTTACGCCGATGTGGCCGAAGTGATCGGCGGCCATCGGCACGTCCATGCCGATGGTCTCGCGGATCTTGCCGACATAGTCCGCCATCAGCGCGATGCCTTTGTCCGTGAGTTCGATGCCGGTGAAGGGATGCTCGATGGAGGGGACCCACTGCCGCAGGTCGCCGCCCAGCGGCCGCGTGACGGCGCCCGGGATGTTTTCGACCAGGTCGATACCCAGGTCCATTTTGAGGAAGGTGAAACCTTGCTCCATGCGCTTCTTCAGGCGCGCGGCGTAGACGCCCGGGTCGTGCGATTCGGTGGTGTCGGAGTAGCAGCGTATGCTCTCGCGAAATTTGCCGCCGAGCATCTGCCACACCGGCACGTTGTAGGCTTTGCCAGCCAGGTCCCACAGCGCCATCTCCACGGCGCACACGCCGCCGCCCTGCCGGCCGTGATGTCCAAATTGTTTGATCTTGCGGAAGAGACGGTCGATGTCGCAGGGGTTCTCGCCCAGCAACCGGCTCTTGAGCATGAGCGCGTAAGTGGGGCTGGCGCCGTCGCGCACTTCGCCCAAACCCGAGATGCCCTGGTTGGTGTCGATGCGGATCAGGATGCAACGCATCGGCGCGCGCTCGACGACAGCGCAGCGCAGGTCCGTGATCCGCAACTCGGATGGCTTCGACCAGGCCCGCACTCCGGCCAGCGCCATCGGCAGAAACGCTCTTCGTGCGATCATCGGCCAATTGTAGCGGAACGGCGAGTGCGCGGGTGGTGGCCGGGGGCGAATTCCACTCCACTCGACGCGCGTTTTCCTGGATAATGGGGACGGAGGCTGGCCTTGACGCTTGCACCCGGCATCGAAGTTCCGACTGAAAGCATCGCCGCGATCTGCCGCAAGTACTCGGTGAAAGAACTGGCTGTGTTTGGATCGGCCGCGCGCGGAGAAATGCGCTCCGACTCGGATGTCGATATCCTCGTCGAATTTCAGCCGTCGGCTTGGATCGGTTTGATCGAGTTCTCCGCGATGGAACGCGAGCTTGCGGACCTGTTTGCCCGAAAGGTGGATCTGGTTTCCAAGCGAGGTCTGAAGCCGCGTGTGCGCCCACACGTTCTACGCGATGCGCGAGTGCTGTATGCGGCGTGACCCGCCTACCTCGAAGACATCATCGAGGCGGCCGATGGAATTGCGGGAATCGTCCGGGATTTGAAGCTGGAGACGTTGATAGGCGAGGCCGTCTTGCAGGCCGCGGCGCTCCATTACCTGACGGTGATCGGAGAGGCCGCGAACCGTCTTTCTGCCGATCTGCGCGAGAGGCATGCGGACATACCTTGGCCCGATATCATCTCTCAGCGCAACCGCGTCGTTCACGACTACTTCGGCCTCGACTGGAGTCTACTCTGGAAGACTCTTGTGGAAGATATTCCGCATCTTCGCTTGCGCGTGGCGCAAATACTTCGCAACGAATTTGGAGACGACCAGATCGGCTAGCGGGCCGCGTGTATCCGCGCGCAGGCGGAAGCGTCTGCGCGACGGCTGGTTCACATGCCTGCGCGCAATCCGCGGATCCTTGGTGCCGGGCAAGCCCTCTCACCAGGGCTGCGAGGAGTCCAGCCCCAGCGATTCTACAAAGACGCGCGATTTGTGGCAGGTTTCTTCGAGCTCACGTTCCGGATCCGAGCCGGCGGTGATACCACCACCGGCGTGGTAAGACACTCGCCCGAGCGATACCACGGCTGTGCGGATAGCCACGGAGAGTTCCATTTGCCCGTCCAGCGAGATCCAGCCAAGGCTTCCCATGCAGGGGCCTCGACGTTGGCCCTCCTCCTCCATGGCCACTTCCATGGCTCGAATCTTGGGCGCGCCCGTGATGGAAGCGGGTGGAAAAGTCGCGCGCAACAGGTCGGCGACACTGACGCCGGTGCGCAAACGGCCGGTCACCGTGGAGAAGGTGTGATGCACCGTGGGGAGCTTGACGAGTTCGGCGTGACGCTCCACGTGCACCGAACCCGCGTCGCAGACCCGGCCCAGATCGTTCCTCACCACATCCACGATCATGGCCAGTTCCGCCCGATCCTTTTCGCTACTTTGGAGATCCAGCGCCAGGCGCAGATCCTCAACGGGTGTATCTCCGCGAGGACGAGTGCCTTTGATGGGACGGGATTCCACCTGGCCGTCGCGAACTTTCAGGAAGAGTTCCGGGCTTACCGACGCCACGGCCCGCCCACCACCGAGAGCCAGGAACGCGCCATGCCCGGCGGGACTCAACGAGCGCAGCCGAAGGAACAGCGGCCAAGCCAGAGCTTCCTCGAGTGGGGCTTCCAGGCGGCGGCACAGATTCGCTTGAAAGAGTTCGCCATCGTAGATTCGTGCGATGGTCCGCGACACCGCCGCTTTGAATGCCTCGCGGTTCGGCCGGCTCAGGAGCGGTCCGTTCGAGAGCGCGCCCCGGCACTCCGTCCGGGCGCCGTTGCCGCCGGCGGCGTGGAGAAGCGCTTCGGCCTGTTTCGGACGGAAAGCAAATCCGCCCGCTCCTCGCCAGGCGTCGGTACTCCACAAGCGCCACCCGGCAGGTCCAAACCCCAGCCCAAAGTCGAACAGGCCCAGGTACAGGTCAGGCACCTCGCCATCGCCGCATGGTGGCACGGGCAGCGATTCCAGCTCCGGCCCCAATTCATATCCGAAGAAACCGGCCAGCATGGCGCCGGACGGCCCGCCCCAGCACTCCAACGCCGCTTCCAGCAAATCGAATCCGCGCGCCGGGAAGGTGCTTTGCCCGCCTGGGCCGTTTACGATGGCCTGACCGTTCCTCACTGTCAGCTCGGCGACGGGCTCGGCGAACAAACGGTGTTCGGTACCTGCTCCATCCAGCCACAGGAAGCCCGGTTTTCCACGCAGAAGCTCCGCCACTTGGGCCGGGGACGGTGTTCCCAGCAGCTCTGCTTTCCCGCTCAACCAGTGCGCGGATGGGGGAGGCAGTATGCGGCGCAACCGCTCCACAATTTCCCTGCGATGTGTTGGCGACGGCCGGCTAGACCACATGCATCGCGTCCTTCAGGAAATTACGGAAGATCATGGGACCGCACTCTGTCAGGAACGACTCCGGATGAAAGAGCACGCCCTCCACATCGCGGCCCGGGAGACGGCACCCCATGATGGTTCCATCGTCGGTCCAGGCGGTGATCTCGAGGTCGGGCGGAACGCTCAAGGGCGCGACATGCAGGGAGTGATAGCGCGCCGCTTCGAAGGGGTTCGGCAGGCCGGCGAACAAACCACGTCCGTCGTGGTTTACGCGGGAAGCCATGCCATGAACCGGCCGCCCCGATGGCACCACGCTCGCGCCGGCCACCGCGGCGATCACCTGCATGCCCAGGCAAACGCCCAGAATGGGCACTTGGCCGGTGAACGCGCGGACCACTTCGCGGCAAATTCCGGTCTTGTCCGGGCCGAACGGTCCCGGTGAAAGGACAATCCGGTCCGGTTTTATCTTGCGGACTCGCCCGATGCTGATCCGATCCGAGCGGTGCACGTCGCAACGCGCGCCGCATGCCTGGATTTCCTGAACCAGGTTCCAGGTGAAGGAATCGTAGTTGTCCAGTACCAAGACTTTCATGACGGATGCCGGCATCGAACGCCGCGTCTCGCGGCGGAGTCTTTCCATGGTCTCACGCGCTCGCCGCGCGTGTAGTTCTGATATCCTGATCACTAGCATTTCCGTAATTCCTCTGCACAAGGAGAGACGCACGTGAAAGTCGGAGTTCTGACCGCGTTATTCGCCGACCTGAGTTTCGATCAGGTCATCGAGAAGTTGAAGGGCTTGGGTATCGACACCGTCGAGCTCGGCACGGGCAACTATCCTGGCGGCCCGCACTGCAAGCTGTCGATGCTGGAAAGCAAGACCGAGCTGAAGGAGTTCAAGCAGAAGCTGGCCGACAATGGCATCACCATCAGCGCGCTGAGCTGCCACGGTGAGCCGCTGCATCCGAACTCGGCCATTGCCAAGGCCGCGCAGGAAGTCAACCGCAAAACCATTCTCCTTGCCGAGAAGCTGGGCGTGCCGGTGGTCATCGACTTTTCGGGCTGCCCGGGCGACAGCGACAAGGCCAAGTACCCCAACTGGGTGGTCTCCCCGTGGCCTCCGCATTATCAGGAACTGCTCGCCTGGCAGTGGGAAAAGAAGATCATCCCGTACTGGTCCAAGCGCACCAAGTTCGCCGAAAACCACGGTGTGAAGATCGCGCTCGAAATGCACCCGGGATTCTCGGTCTACAGTCCCGAGACCATGTTGAAACTGCGCGCGGCCTGCGGCAAGAACATCGGCGCCAACTACGATCCCAGCCACATGTTCTGGCAGGGCATCGATCCCATCGCCGCCATCCGCGTGCTGGGCCCCGCCATCTTCCACGTACACGCCAAGGACACGCAGATCTACCCGTACAATCTGCCCAAGTGCGGCGTGCTGGATATGAAGATGTACACCGACGAAGCCAACCGCGGTTGGATCTTCCGCACGGTGGGCTATGGGCACGACGAAGGCTGGTGGCGCGAATTCGTCAGCACGCTGCGCATGTTCAAGTACGACTACGTGATGTCGATCGAACACGAAGACAGCCTGATGTCGGCCGACGAAGGCTTCACCAAAGCCGTGCGCTTCCTGCAGCCCATCGTCATTCAGCAGAAGGCCGGCGTAGCCTTCTGGGCATAAGCGGATCGGAAACTCGTGGAGTTCGAAGGCCACCCCAACGGGGTGGCCTTCCCTTTATGGAAGGAGAACCGAGATGAGCGATGTCGTCAGCCGGTTTGTGGTTTCCGTCGAACAGGTGCGGGAGTATGAGTTCCGCGTGAAGTTCGACAAGGAACACTACGCGGCGCTCGCCACGGACGAACCTGCGCCGCTGGGTAAGGACGCCGGACCCAATCCGGTGCGGATTCTGGCCGCGGCCATCGGCAATTGTCTGGCCGCCAGCCTGGTGTTTTGCGCGCGCAAGCGCGGCGTGAAGATGGAGAACGTGCACGCCGAAGTGCGGGCCGAAATCGTGCGGAACGAAAATAAACGTCTGCGCGTGGGCCGGATGGAAGTGGAAATCGATCCCGGCCTGGATGCGGAGAGCATCGAGAAGGTCCGAGCTTGCCTGCCGGCCTTTGAAGACTTCTGTACCGTGACGGCCAGCGTCCGCCAGGGCATCGAAATTGTGACCAGCGTGAAGGGCCTCTGACACCGCCAGAGGCCCTCGCGCTTACCAGCGATTTCGTCCCTGGCCGCCGTCGCGCCCGCCGCTGCCTCCGCCTTCGCGGCCGCGGCCACCGCCCCGGCCACCGCCGCCACCGCCCGGACGCCGGCCGAATCCGCCGCCACCGCCACCGCCGCCGCCTTCACGTTGCGGCCGGGCTTCGTTCACTACCAAGGCGCGCCCCTGCATGTCGCGGCCGTTGCAGGTTTTGATCAGAGCCTCTGCCTGGGTCGGGTCGTTAACCACGACAAAAGCGAATCCCCTGGACACTCCGGAGAACCGGTCGCGGACAACGCTGACTTCATCCACTACCAAACCGGCGCTGGCGAAAATCTCTTGCAGTTCCGCCTCTCCGGCATTGTAAGGAAGGTTCCCTACAAAGATCTTCATCGTACTCTCTCTCCTCGTCCCTATTGGTTGAAGGTCGATCGCTCGCCAGGGGTGGGTGGGCTAAGAGGCGGCTGACACTTGCATCCCGGTCCGCTCCTCCAATCATCTACATAATGCCAGAACGGCAAGTCCGGGGCAAGCGAAAGAAAAGGCAACGGTCGGGAGCCTGCCGGTGCGGCCCGAGACGGCTATTCCCCACCTGTTTGCGGGGAATCGGCGTCTACCGTATCCACGGGAGGCGCCGCCGACTCGGTAAATGCTATTCTTTTAACCGTGCCATTTTCCGAGAAATACTTGTTTCACCACATTGTGAAGGCGGGAGGGACCAGTCTAGGGAAATTGTTTGAGCGGATTCTCGGTTCCACCAATGTCTTTCATGCCTCGGGACAATACTTGTACACTCCGCCCTCGATTCTGGCGGATTATCGCATGGTGACCGGGCATTTTCGCTTCACTCGCGGCCCTTTTCACGACCATTCGCGGCCCGCCGATATCGCAGCCAAACAAGTGCTGCTGGCCAAGCGACACATGCTCGGGGAATTCATCGACCTGCCTCACGCATGGATTCGCGTCCTGATGACAATCGCGAGACGTGTTCCCTTGCCCTGGAGGATCTCCGTACATGCGGCCTAACGGGGATCCGTCTCTGCCGGGCGGCCGTAGAAGTGCTGGAAAGCTACGACTTCGCCGGCGTGTATGAGTACTTCCCGCAATCGTTGGCCACGCTCGGGATCGATGTTCGCTTGCTGCTGTTACCACGTCGTCGCCACGGAAGGTGAGATGGTGGCATGGGATGGCGAGCGCTCGGCCTTGCCCCGGGGTAACGGTCCGGGCAAGCAGGGTGCCACGCCGGCGGAGGTCCCCATCGAAGTCCTTCCGGCACCGGTGGTGCATCAAGAGGCCACCTCGGGCTAGCCAACTCAGCTACGGGGCCGCTCTATTTCCGCAACTCGCGCAGAACTTCTCCCCGGCGTTCATGGGGTTTCCGCAGTGGGAGCAGAAGTAACTACCGGGCGCGCCCGGCGGCGGCGCCGCGGGTGGAGGTGCGGCGGCTTGCTGCCGGCTCACCAGCCAATAAATCACCGCGCCGATCGCGATCAGCGGAATCAAGGTGACTATCAATCCGCCCAAAGGCAGACATCCGAGGCAGCCCAAGCCTCGCGATCTTCTAAATCGCCACATGGAGCCCTCACTCCTTAGTCGTCAGCGTTGAAATCCAAATCCCTAACTCAGTTTCCACGGTCCGCGCATGGAGCGCGACATCATCTTGCGCGCCTCGTCGTTGCCTTCGATGACTTGCTTCGCGGGATTCCAGCGCAGGCTCTGGCCCGTTCGCACGCAGAGTTCCGCGAGTTGGCTTATCATGTCCGACCTCACCGCGCTCTCGATGCCGCCCACCGTCGGTGTGGCGTTGCGGATGGCCCGAATCCAATTTTGATGGAGTCCCGCCGTGGCCACTTCCTGATGGCCGCGCGGCATCCCGGCCGGAATGCTCGCCAGCGCGCAATCCGGCAGATGCACCTCATGCGGCCCGATCGCGGAATCCATCAGCGTCGCCGGATGGGTTGCCACCTTTTCGTAAGAGACCATCACCCAGCCTTGGGTGCCGATGAACACCGCGCCGTTGTGCACGTTGGTGACGCCCTTGCGTCCCCAGGGCATCTCGGGATGCGGCGCGTCCTTGTAAGTACGGTAAGTGGAGCTATCCACATACTGCAACTCCAGTCCGTCGGCGTAAGTGCAGCACACATCCCACTGCACGGCCGTGTCGAACAGGCCGCTCGTTCGGAATCTTGCCCGACCCAACGTACTTGACCGGTATCGTCTTGCGGCTCGTGTGTTCGGCCCACCACTGCACCTGATCCAGCGGATGTGCGGACCAGTTAGCCAGGAAGCCGAGGGTGTAGTCGTAAATGAAGAAGATGCCGTTGCGGCCCCGGCTGCCCTGCAAACAGCGGTCCGCGCAGAAGGGCTTCTCGGGGGCCGGGCCCAGCCACATGTCGTAGTCGAATCCTTTCGGAGCCGGAATCACCGGCGTCGCCGAGCCGCCGCTTTCCGACGGCGGACCCACCACGAAGATCTTCTGAACCTTGCCGATGCGCCCGTTCACGACCAATTCGACGGCCTTGCGCGCGTCGGCGGTTGCGCGACGCTCGGCGCCATACTGGAAGACTTTCTTGTATTTACGAACGGCCTTCAGCGTGGCGAGATCCTGTTCGATACTCACGCCCAGCGGCTTCTCGGTGTGGCAATGCTTGCCGGCCTTCATGGCGGCGATGGTGATGGGAACGTGCCAATGATCGGGTGTGGCGATGTAGACCGCATCGATGTCCCGGCGCGCGAGCAGTTCGCGGAAGTCCGGGTACATGGCGATACCGCGATAGGTGCCCGTACTCGCGCGCGCGCCATAGAGTTTTTCGAGTTTTTCCTTGGCTGTCGCGCGGCGGCTCTCTTGCGCGTCGCAAACGGCCACGATCTCGGCGTTGTCGAACCAGGGATATTGCTGCGTTTCGAAGACCCCGCGCCCGCCGCTGCCGATGATACCCACTGTCACACGCTCGCTGGGTGCGGTGGCGCCTCGCCCCAAGGCGCGGGCCGGAACAATCAGCGGCGCCGCGAAAGAAGCGGCGGCGCATTCCAGGAAACGTCTGCGAGAGGAACATTGGGAGTCGGCCATGCGTGCCATCCTGTGCGCCATTGATCATATCGCTTCCAGGGGGCGGCGGCACGCCTGCCCCCACAGCGCACCCTCACGCGCCTTGACACACCGAAAGCGCGCGGGGTATGCATAGGTCTGGAATCGGCCATGATCACCAGACGGGCGGCGTTAGGATCTCTCTTTGCGGGTGGAAGCGGTTGGTTGCGCGGCGCCTCGAGCGCGCCGAGCAGACCCAACATCGTGCTCATCTACATCGACGATCTGGGCTGGAAGGACCTGGCCTGCACCGGCAGCACTTACCATCTCACCCCTCATATCGATCAGTTGGCGGCCGACGGCATGATGTTCACCCAAGGCTATGCCAGCGCTCCTTTGTGCAGTCCGTCTCGCGGCGCATTGCTGAGCGGGAAGTATCCGGCGCGAACGAAGCTGACCACCGTGTGGGACAGTGGCGAACAACCGCCGGACGAACGCCTGCTCGAAGTCAGCAAGCCCATACTCGCCAGGATGATCCAGCGGGGCAATGCGCAATACCGCGAAGGGCGCCAGCGCCACGCGTTGCCGTTATCTGAGTACACCTTTGCTCAGGCTCTGCGCGATGGCGGTTACGCGACCGCTCATTTCGGCAAGTGGCATGTGGGCTTGCAGCCCGGATTTCGTCCCCAGGATCGCGGTTTTTCGGTTGCCGCCGGCCACTGGAAAACCCTCGAAGGGCCTTCCGGACACTTCGGCAAGGACTTCGCGGGAAAACTCTCCGGCATGGAGAATCTGAAAGATGAAGAGTTCGTCGCCGACGCGCTGACAGGCGCCGCGGTGGACTTTATTCACACCCGCCGCGACCAACCGTTCGCGCTCATGCTTTCCCATTACGCCGTGCATACGCCCATCAAGGCCAAGCCGGCGGATATCGAAATCTTTCGTAAACTTCCCGCCTCCGATCACTACAACCCGACTTACGCGGCGATGGTCAAGAGCGTCGACGACAGCGTGGGCCGGATAGTCGACGCGCTCAGGGAAACCGGACTCGAGAAGAACACGGTTGTCATCTTCACTTCCGACAACGGAGGACTTACACCGATCACCTCCAACTATCCGCTGCTGGGCGGTAAGAGCCTCGGCTACGAGGCTGGCTTGCGCGTGCCTTGGATCGTCAAGTGGCCGGGCAGGGTGAAAGCGGGCAGTTGGGTGAATACGCGAGTCATCCAGATCGATCTGTATCCCACCATGCTGGAAATGGCCGGACTCGCCCGCCATCCGCGCCAGCGACTGGACGGCGTTAGTTTGATGCCTCTGCTGACCGCGGCGGCTCCGCTTGCCCCACGGCCGCTGTTTTTCCACTTTCCCAGTTACACGGGCTACACAGGTCCGTTTTCGTCGGTGATTCACCGGGATTGGAAGTTGATACGCTATTACAACGACGCGGACGGAAGGCATCAGTTGTTCCATCTGAAGTCCGATCCGTATGAGTTGCGCGATCTTGTGCGAGAACACCCGGAGAAAGAGCGCGAGCTTTCGGGAATGCTCGACGCGTTCCTGCGTGAGTGCCAGGCGGAACTGCCGATCAAGAATAGCGCCTACGACCCGGCGAAACCTTCCACCGTGACTAAGCACTTTCCGTACGGCGTCTCCTTGCGGCATCGCGCCGACGCGGAGAAGCGACTGCAGGACAGCCTGCTGAAATAGGTGAAAGTTGTGCGCACGGGAAGACCCGAATCTCCGAATTAAGCAGCGCGATCAACAATCGGAAACGGATCCCGGAAGCCCGCCCCGGCGGTATGGCGAGTCACATTGAAATACCAACCGTCACACCGCCTGGGGGCGTGGTTTACCAGGCTACGGCGCCTTTGTTAGTTCAATACGAGCTTCGTCGTGCTGCCGCCCAGTCGAATGTCCTCGATCATGGTCTTGCCGGCAACCGTCTTCGTCTCGACTGCGGTCTGCTGGAACTTCTTGTCGGCGTTCACAATTTTCGCGTTCGTCTCCGCTACCTGCCGGTTCTGGTTGTCTTTAAAGATCACTTTCGAACCTTCCACCAGCACCCGGTACTCACCTGGTCTCAGTTGCGCTGTGCCCACCGTGGATGCATCGCTAAGCACGATGTCGTAAGTCTTAGCACTGGCGATCGCGAGTCCCGCGACCGCGCACACAAACAGCATTCTCTTCAGCATCGGTTATGCTCCTTTGAGTTTCCCAGACTTCATTTATAGAGACGCGACTTGCGTACATCCGGTTACAATGCGCCCTTGATGGTGATTCCACGGACCTTAAAGTGATCACCAAACTAGCGACGTGATTCAACCGGCCGAGCGTCCCGTCTATCGGAGAATTTCCGCGCATCGGCCACTCACTGCGTGACATAGTCCGTTCGGAACTTCAGAGTCTCGCGGGGCGGCCTGCTGCTTGTCGAAGGCGCGCTCCACTATGCTGTAAGGGGACCGGCTTGAGGATTGGGAACGCGTCCCGTCATAGTCGAAGCGGAAAGGGCCTCATGAAGAAGAGCGGAGTTGTTTTCCACCACGAAATGCCCAGAGCGTCTGGGGCGCTCATCACCGGTGTGCTCGCATGCCTGGCGCTGGGGATGGCGGCGGTTTACGCGGAGGAACCAGCTCCGCGAGGCTTCCACCATCGAGGGGCCTACCTCCATGGCAGTTGGGTGATGAATTATCCCTTCTCCACGCGCACTTGGGAGCGGGAGGATTTCGCGCGGATGTTCCGCCTGCTGCGAGGCATGGGATTCGACACTGTGATGATTTGGCCCGCGCAGGAATGCGCACCCATACCTTTAAGCCGGGATGACGCCCAGTCGCTGCGCAAATACCGGGCAGTGATCGAAGACGCGCACAGTGCGGGACTACAATGTTGGATCACTTCGGCTCCGTCCGTGATTGTCAAGGCGGGGATTCGATCCACTCCATGGGCGCAACGCAGCCTGTACGCCTGGATGAGTACGGTTCGCTTGGACGATCCGAAGATCGGTCCTGCCTACTTACAGCATCGCGCCCGCGTGCTGCGCCTGTTCGACAACGCCGACGCCTTCGTCGTGATCGACGGCGATCCCGGCGGCTATCCCGGCGCGCCGGTGGCGGAGTATATGCGCATCCTCGCGGCGGACCGGGAAGTGCTGCCGGGCAAGCGCGTCATTCCATGGATCTGGAGCGGCTGGGGGCGGGATCACACCAAGGGCGGATTCTGGAATCAACCCATCGAGCCTCAGGTCGAGGCCACCCTTCAGGCGCTGAAGTCACAGCCGGGAAAGCCTTGGGAAATCATGCCGGGACGCAGCCACCGGGAGGGTTGGGCCAACGGACGCAAGAATGTCGAACTCGCCGAGAAGGCGGGCTTGATCGGGCAATCGACCATCATGTGTTACGAGGCCATCGAGTTCGAACCGACTCCGCCCGCCGCGGTCTTGCAGTTTGATCTGATCCGGGCGATTCTGCGCGAAGAGGGGCAATTCGCAGCCACGGCCCGCGGCGTGTTTGGCAACACACAGCAGCCCGTGATGGTACTGCCGAATCTGTATTACTTCGCGCGGGGCAGCGCCGACCTCAGCTATCTGAACACCCCGGAGACAAAGGTCCTGGCCGACCTGGCTCGCGAACTGGGCGGCGATCCCGCGGTGCTGGTACCTGCCTGGTCCTGCCTGAAGCGTTCGCTCCCGGAGTTGCCACCTGACCTGGCCCGCCGGGTGCGTTCGATGAAGTTGACTAGTCCATTCGCCCGCAACATTCCGGGAGGTCCAGCCCGCTATGTGGAGATTCTCGCGGCGCAGGTGGAATCCCGGCGGAAGTTGTTGGAGGCGGTGGACAGGAAGCCGCGCAACGTCGCCGAAGCGGCAGACAGCCTCGCGAAGGGCGCCGCGGCGCTTATCGAGTGGTGGCATGTACACCGTTACGTGGGTCCCGGGCTTAGCGGCGACCCCTTCCAATGGCGCTTCGTCCACCCGAGTCAGACCGATCTTTTGAAACGCCACGCCAGGCTCTGTGCGGCTTTTGGGCCGGAGGTGGTGACCACGGCCGCTCAAGAACTGAGCCGGCAAAACATTCTGCCGAAGGACCAGGCCCGCAATCGGCTGGCTGAGCTGACTGGGGTCAAGTCAGGATCCTAGTAGCGCTGAAAGATGCTGGGCGCGACAGGGGTGCCTGCCGGAAAACACATCGGCGCTTGGAATCAATGAGCCGGGAGGTTCTGCCCAACACTGTTGCAAGGTAGATGACGCCTGACGCCCGCCTGTGGAGAGGCGGCGTTTCATCTCAGAAACCGCGCAGATACTGCCGCGGGACGTGCGGGACGACGCCGAGTGCTTGGGCCGCGTGCAACGGCCAGTAGGGATCGTGCAGGAACTCCCGCGCCAGCAGGACCAGGTCGGCGTCACCGCTGCGGATGATCCCGTCAGCCTGCAGCGGCTCCGTGATCAGACCGACCGCGCCGGTCAGGATCTCCGCCTCACGGCGGATCCGGGCCGCAAAGGGAACCTGATAACCCGGCGCGGCGGGGATGCGCGCATGCGGCACGGCGCCGCCCGAAGAGCAATCGATCAAGTCCACGCCGGCATGGCCCAGGAGCGCCGACAAGCGCACGGAGTCTTCAACGTCCCAGCCGCCTGCCGCCCAATCGGTCACCGACAGGCGTGCGAACAGAGGCAGTCGAGCCGGCCACACGCCGCGCACCGCTTGGGCCACTTCCATTACGAAACGGACGCGGTTTTCAAACGAGCCGCCGTACTCGTCGGTTCGCTGGTTGGAAAGCGGCGACAGGAACTGGTGCGCCAGGTATCCGTGGGCGGAGTGGATCTCGACCACCTCGAACCCGGCTGCCAGCGCCCTCTGGGCGGCGTCCACGAAGCTAGCGACGATAGCCTGGATTCCGGACCTGCTGAGTTCCTCGGGCACCGGCTCGTCCGGCCGGAAAGGGACCGCGCTCGGCGCCACGGTCCGCCAACCCCCTTCCGCCTCGGGGATCACCGCACCACCGTCCCAAGGAGCGCGCGTGCTGGCTTTGCGCCCGGCATGGGCGAGTTGCACTCCCGGCACGGCGCCCTGCCTCTTCACAAACGCGGCGATGCGCTCCAGCGGCGGAATGTGTTGGTCGCTCCACAGCCCAAGATCACCGGGCGAAATGCGGCCTCGCGGCTCCACCGCCATGGCTTCCGCGATCACCAACCCGGCGCCGCCCACGGCGCGGCTGCCCAGGTGCACCAGGTGCCAGTCATCCGCCATGCCGTTCACGGCGGAGTACTGGCACATCGGCGAGACGGCGATGCGGTTCGGGAACTCGATCTCGCGGATCCGCAGGGGGGTGAAGAGACTCATAGACGGAAGTATAGGACACCCGCAATTCCGGTGCCGAACAGCGCTTTTCGTAAATCCCGAATGCGCCGGAATTTGCGTTGGCGGAGGAGGTACAGTCCGTGCGGAGCTACGCCCCGAACGCCCGCCGCGGATTCTCCACCAGCAGCGTCACCCAGATCTCACGCGGCAGCATCGGCAGAAAGTCCGTGTAGAGAAACGTGTATCCGCGAAAGTGGCCGCCGCCCGGCTCGCCCACGCGGTACCAACCGGAGTCCTGAGAAATGAGCGTGCGCCGGAGCAGGCCTTGTTTCCGCATGAACAGCACACAGTCGCGATGCCAATCGGCCGACTTTTCACGGATGCCATCGAACTCCACCCATACGCCGGCGCGCGCCGCACGCTCATGGAACGTGTGGTCCTTCTCGCCCTGCGCGTGCACCCAGACGAATTTGTCCAGCCGGCACTTCATCCTTTGCAGAATCTCGATCTGCGCCTCCGCCGCACGGCCGCCGCCATTGGTGTGTGACGCGATGGGCAAGCCCGTTTCCAGCGAAGCCATCGCGGATGCCTCCACCAGCTTGCGGTCCAGCGGATCCAGCGGGAATCCGTTCACACCGGTCTTGATGAAGCGCGGCTTCTTCCCTTCCACGCCGCTCTTCCACTCCGCGATCCAGCGCTGGGCCAACTCCAGGGCGCTCTCTTCCCGAGTGAAGGCAGGCACGCCGCTGCGGTTGGCCGCGCCATAGATCCCGGTGTTGGTCCAAATCTCGATACCGGTCGCGTCCTCCAACCGCCGCAACAACCGCGGATCGCGCCCCAGGAAGTTCGGCGTGGCCTCCAGCAGACGCTGGCAGCCGAACGGCTTCAATGCCTCCAGCTTCGGCCGCGCCACTCGCACGACTTCGTCGAGGCTGTAACGCGAGCGTGAGGCTTTTTCCGCCCCAATGAAGTCCACCAGGATATGCTCGTGGACCAGGATGGACCCGGGCACAGAAACGGAAGCAGCGGCGGGTTGAAACGCCGCCCCGAGTACGAACTCACGACGTCTCATGCCACGATTCTATCCGTTCTACTCAAGAACTCAACCTCGGTCTGAGTGTTTCTCCTGCCGTGAATTGCTCATCACACTACAGCACTGCCGTAGCTCTGAAGCCGGAACCCAAGGGGGCGCGCAACATGTTGCGACCGCCACATTATTCCGCGTCGATGGTGTTCAGGATGCCCCTGATGCAGCCCATCGCGTAGGCCATGCCGGCGTGCCAGGAGGATTCGCAATTGAGGTGCGGCGTGTGGTCCGCGATCACCACGCCGTCGTAACCGTTCTTCCTGTAAATGCGCAGCGCTCGCACCATGTCCACGTCGCCCTCGTCGAGGAAAACCTCGTAGTAGCGCGGCACTTTGCCCTTGACGTTGCGCAAGTGCACGTAAGCAATGTTTCCCTGGCGGCTATACTTGTCGATCGCCTCGTAGACGTCCCCGCCGGCCATTTCGCTGATGGTGCCCTGGCAGAACTCGAGCGCGTTGTAGTAGCTGGGCACAATGTCGAGAAGCTTCTGATAGAGGTGCGGCTGATAGACCAGGCGGGCGTGGCCGCGGAGCGTCGGCATCGGCGGGTCGTCGGGATGAGCGGCCAACCGTACGCCTGCCTCTTCGGCCACCGGCACCAGAGCTTTCAGGAAGTCCTCCAGGCGCTGCCAGAGCTGCTCTGAAGTCACGTTGGGCACCATGCCCGGCGCGGCATCGGGATCGTAAATCATGTTCCAGATCTGCCCGTTCGGAATGGGTCCTTCTTTCGGTCCGTCCGGTCCCAGAAACGCCACCGTCTCCGCCCCACCGCGCGCGAACGGCCCGGTCACATGCCCCCACACGCCGGCGATGCTGAAGTTGTAGCCCATCACGGGAATACCCGCCCGGCCCACGCGCCGGATGATGGTCTTCAGGTTTTCGAGTTGTTCCTTCTTGCGCGGGCCATCCAGCAGCACGTCGTACCAGTGCGAGGGATCGAAGTTCTCAATGGCGGCCAACTCCAGGCCCTCGGCGTTCACTGCGGCCTTCAACTCCGCCAGCTCTTCGTATGTCCACAGGCGATCGCGGTTGTCGCTGACGCCCCAGCATTTACTGGCGTCCGTTTCCGGAATGCGCGGCCCCTGGTTGAAGTAGTCCGTCCAATGCGCCACGATGTGCGTTGCGCCCACCTGCCGGGCGAACCGGAAGTTATCGCGAGTCAGCATCTGGCGGTAGAGTCCCAGCCCAAGTTTCATGCGGGAGCGCTCCTAAAGTTTTGTTGTACCTCATCCTGGTTGCCCGGAGGGCGTTCTATTAAACGTGAGCCTTCGGGAAGGACGATTGAAACGCGACCACTTCCGTGATTGCGCTCGCCCTGGCGCCGTGAGAAGGAAACGAATGCGCAGGCGTATGATGAAAAGAGAGGGGAAGAGGTGTGCCGAACAGAATTGCGCGTGGAGCAGCCTCTCACCATGAAACTGGGACCCATCGTGGGCGCCCTCGAACTGACCATTCGCCCTCAAGGCAGCCTGCGGCTGTGTGGAGCGGTGATCGCTCCGGCGCCGTAAGAAAGGCGGAAATTCAGGTGACCTCACCAGGGAGAGCGTTGCTTCTGCACAGGGAGGATAACGTGGCCATCGCACTTACCGACATTGGAGCGGGAGAGCCGGTGGTCCTGCTCGGTTCCGCGGAGGCGGACAGTGTCGTGGCGAGCGAAGCTATTCCGTTCGCGCACAAAATGGCGCTGAACGACATTCCGATGGGTGAGCCGATTCGCAAGTACGGCGCTCCCATCGGGTTCTCCGCCGCTGTTATCCGCCGCGGAGATTGGGTGCATAGCCACAACCTGGAGTCCTACTTCATGGCGCGCCGTAAGGAGGCCAGGTCATGAGTTCCATCCTGGGCTACGCACGCTCAACCGGACGCCCTGGCATCCGCAATCTGGTGCTCAGCGTTCATACGGTGGAATGCTCGTCGTTCGTCTCGCAGCAGATTGCCGCTACGGACCCGCGCATTCACGCTCTGGGTTTTCCGGGCTGCTATAGCAATGCCTACGCGTCCCGCCTGATGGCGTCCCTGGCTACGCACCCCAATGTAGGCGCCGTGCTGCTGGTGAGTCTCGGTTGCGAGGGGACCGACGCGTCGAAGCTCGCCACGGAAATCGCCGCGAGCGGGCGCACGGTGGAAGTGCTGAGGATTCAGGAGGCCGGGGGGACCGAGCCGGCTATCCGGCTGGGACGAACCGTCGCCACGCGACTGCTGGCGGAACTTGATCGCACGCCTCGAGTTCCGATGGAACTGCGCGACCTCGTGATCGGAACCGAATGCGGTGGCTCGGACGCTACCTCCGGCATTTCCGCCAACCCCGCGGTCGGGCAAGCCTTCGACTTGCTGGTGGACGCGGGCGCATCGGTGATGCTGGAAGAGACTCTCGAGATGCTGGGCTGCGGCGAGATCATCGCTGCCCGCGGTTGCGATGCGGGGGTCGCCGAAGAGATTCGGAAGGCCATCACGAAGGCGGAGGAGTTTTCGGTGCGGGCGGAACAGTTTTCCATCGCCCCGGGAAATCATGCGGGAGGCCTCACGACGATTGAGGAAAAGTCGCTCGGTGCATTCGTGAAGGGGGGCACGCGGCCCATCCGGGGCGTGCTCAAAGTAGGGCAGCGGCCGTCCGTGCCAGGACTTTATTTGCTGGACAGTGTGCCCGACCCGTCGCCTTTCGGTTTCGGCTACAGCAACCCGAACGATTCCGAGGGCATCCTGGCCCTGATTTCATGCGGCTGCCACATCGTGGTTTTCACCACGGGCCGGGGAAGTGTCATTGGCAGCGTGATTTCTCCCGTGTTGAAAGTCTGCGGAAACCCGAAGACCTATGCACGAATGAGCGGCGACATGGACATCGATGCCGGGCGGATCATGACCGGGGAGGCGAGCCTGCCCGAGGTAGGAGCCGAGATCGTACGCCTGATCGAACAGACCGCCGCGGGCTCCCCCACGCGTGCCGAGGCGCTCGGTCATCGCGAATACTGCATCCCATACAAGGCTCAGGACCTGTGTGCGGTTTCCGCTTGCTGAGAGGCCCTGTGATGAACGCCTTTGACTTGAGCAACCAGACCGCCTTGATCACCGGGGGCGGCACCGGCATCGGACTGGGCATCGCGCGCTGCTTTGTGGAGGCCGGCGCGCGCGTGGTGCTGGTGGGTCGCCGGCGGGCGGAACTGGAAGCGGCGGCCGTCGAGCTTGGCCCCATGGCCGCGGCCGAAACGGGGGACGTCACAAAGGTCAGCGAGCTACCCGCCCTGGTGGAGCGCGTGCGCCGGCATGCCGGCGATCCAACCATCCTGGTCAACAACGCGGGCGTGCACCTCAAGAAACCCGCCGTGGACACAACTCCGGAGGAGTTGATGAAAGTGCTGGAGACACATGTCCTGGGCGCCTTCGCGCTGACACGCCTGCTGGCGCCCCCCATGCTGCAACGTGGCGAGGGGAGCATCGTGTTCATCGCATCCATGGCATCCCTGATGGGGATTCCCCTGGCCATGGCCTATTCCACTGCCAAGTCCGCCATTACGGGCATGGTGCGGTCGATGGCCGCGGAGTTCTCGCCGCAGGGGGTGCGCGTGAATGCCATCGCGCCCGGCTGGATCGAGACGCCCATGATGCGCGAGGCTCTACACAACGATCCGTGGCGGCAGAACAAGGTCCTGGGCCGGACACCCATGGGCAAGTTCGGTCAAGTGGAGGACGTCGGCTGGGCGGCGGTTTATCTCAGCTCGCCGGCCGGGCGCTTTGTCACCGGCACCATGCTGCGGGTGGATGGCGGAGCGAGCATCGGTTTCTAAAGAAATGCCGTATCGGTCGAAGGCGCCCGGCTGCGCCGCGGCGCGAATTGCCATGGATCGAAACCCTCTTTCCGCGCATCTCTACCAGTGTGAGAGTGCAACCGCTTCTGCTAACGAGTCTGTTTATGATCACATCCCTGTGGGGGGCCTCCGGTATCCACGAATTCACGCTGAATTCCATCGACGGCAAGCCCGTACCTTTGGCGGATTTCAAGGGTAAGGTGGTCCTGCTGGTGAACGTAGCCAGCCGCTGCGGATTCACGCCGCAGTATGCCGGACTCGAAGCCCTCTACCAGAAATACAAGGATCGTGGATTTGTCGTGCTGGGGTTCCCCGCGAACAATTTCAAGAGTCAGGAGCCCGGCACCAACCAGGAAATTAAGACCTTCTGCTCCACCAAATACCAGGTCACCTTCCCGATGTTCGCGAAGATCTCCGTCAAGGGGAGTGACCAGGCTCCGCTGTATCAGTTCTTGACCGACAAGAACGCGAATCCTTCCACGGGAGGGGAGATTGGCTGGAACTTCACCAAGTTCCTGGCGGATAAAAATGGCCAGATCATAGCCCGCTTCGCCTCGCCGGTCACTCCGGAATCGCCGGAAGTGATTCAAGCCATCGAAAAGGCTCTGCGGTAAAGAGCCGGCCACCATACTTGTCCGGCGCCATGGCTCAGCCCGTTTTGGCGATAAAATGTAACACCGGCATATGGAGGATTCCCGCTCTTACGGTGTAGGGCTGCCCCGGCGATCTATTCTGCGGACCGCAGCCGTCACTTCCGCCTCCTGCGCCGCGGCGGGACACCTGTTCACGCGTGAGGTGGAGGCGGCGCCGGAGCTGCCCTACCGCCGCGCCAACACGGATTGGCTCGCCAAATGCCGTTTCGGCATGGGTGTTCATTGGACTGCGCGCACGGCCCCCATGCAGGGACAGCCGCGGACCTTTCAGGCGGCAGTGGACGCGTTCGACGTGGCCGGCTTTGTCGCGGCCGTCGAACACGCCGGGGCCGACTACGTGCTCTTCACCGCGACTCACGCGCTGCAGATGTTGCCGGCGCCCCATCCCGTCATCGACAGGATACTCCCCGGTCGAACCTGCCAGCGCGACCTGATCCGGGAACTCGCGGATGCGCTGGCACTCAGGGGCATACATCTGTTGGTCTACTACAACCACTCCTGCAACCAGAATGACGACCCGGCCTGGGAGCAGGCCGTCGGCTACCACGCTCAGGACCTGGGCCGGTTCGCCCGGAACCTGATCGAGATCGTCTCCTGGATGGGAGCGCGCTACGGCCAGATGCTCAAGGCCTGGTGGTTTGACAGCCCCTACTCGGTGGATCCCCGCGGCCCGCACAACTCCGTCACGACGAATTTGCGGGGTTTCCAGTTTCCCTGGGAAGAGTTCACCGTGGCGGCCAAGACGGGACACCCCGGGCGCCTGGTAACTTACAACGCCGGCATCAACGAGACATTTCTTTACACCCGCCACCAGGACTACTGGGCCGGAGAGATGACCAACCTGGATCATCCGGCCGCCAGCCGCTACCTCCGCAACGGTCTCCAGTGGTTCGGCTGGACGTGCCTGGAAGATCGCGCCTGGGTTCATACCAAACTCAACACCCCGATTCCGCCGCCACTCTACTCCGGCCAACAACTGAGAGCCTTCGTCCAAACCTGCCATCGGCACCAGGCTCCCATGACATTCAATGTGGGGGTTTACCAGGAAGGAGCGCCGGCTCCTAAGTCGATCGAACAATTACACCGGCTGAAAGCGGCGCTGCTGCGAGATGCCCGGTGGACGTCCGGCCCCTTGGAAAGTTAAGGTACTCGGATAGGTGAACATCATGCGCAAACGCAAGCTTGGAACCCAGGGCCTGGAAGTGTCGAGCATGGGCCTGGGTTGCATGGGGATGTCCGATTTTTACGGAGCACGCGATGATCAGGAGTCGATCAACGTCATTCACCGCGCGCTGGAACTCGGCATCAACTTTCTCGACACGGCGGATATGTACGGGCCGTTGACCAATGAGGTGCTGGTGGGAAGGGCCATCGCAGACCGGCGCAAAGAGGTCGTGATTGCGACGAAGTTCGGTATCATGCGCGGCGAGGATGCCAGCTTTCGGGGAGTGTGCGGGCGCCCGGAGTACGTGCGCTCGGCCTGCGACGGCAGCCTGCGGCGGTTGGGCATCGAGACCATCGATCTTTACTACCAGCACCGCGTGGACCCGCAGGTCCCCATCGAGGAAACCGTCGGCGCCATGGCCGAACTGGTGCGCGCCGGCAAGGTGCGTTATCTGGGACTCTCCGAGGCGTCTCCGGACACCCTTCGCCGCGCCCACCAGGTGCACCCCATCACGGCGCTCCAGACCGAATACTCGCTGTGGAGCAGGGAACCGGAAGACGGGATCCTGGCGGCGGTGCGTGCATTGGGCATCGGGTTCGTTCCCTACAGCCCGCTCGGCCGCGGCTTTCTGACCGGCCAGTTGAAGCGTTTCGAAGACTTCGCGCCCGGCGACTACCGGCGGTTGTCGCCGCGGTTCCAGGGCGAGAACTTCGACCGGAACCTGGAACTGGTGAAGCGCATCGGGGAGATGGCGCGTGAGAAAGGCTGCACGGCGTCGCAACTCGCGCTGGCCTGGGTGATGGCGCAGGGTGAAGACATCGTGCCGATTCCGGGCACCAAGCGCCGCAAGTATCTGGAGGAGAATGTGGACGCCGAGGGCATCCAACTTACCAAGACGGACCTCGACCGCATCGACGCCATCGCTCCGAAAGGCGTGGCGGCTGGCGCGCGCTATCCGCAATCGGCCATGCACCTGGTAAACGGCTAGCGCGCAAAATGGGGACTGGGACGAATTTCGCGCTTTTTGCGAAATCTCGTGCCTGTACCCGATTTTGCGGTCAGAGCGAGCCCGCGAATTTACTTGCCTTGCCGATCCCCTCGCTGCCCAGGCCCTGATATCCGCCGTCGATGGGAAGGTCGGCGGCGGTGACGAAGGACGCATCATCGCTCAGCAGGAAGAGCATGGGACCCGCGCATTCGACGGGTTCGCCGCAGCGCTCCAGCATGTGGAACTGCCCCCAGGCCGGCTCCCACTTCGCGCGGTCGCCGCCGGCGGCCTTATCCACTTCCCGGGTCCAGATCCATCCCGGGCTCACGCTGTTCACCCGTATGTTGTAAGGCGCCAGATCCAGAGCCATGCACTTGGTGAGCGTGTGTACCGCGCCCTTGGCGGCGTTATAGGTCCAACGGTTGGGCTGCGCGATGAACGCGGAAATGCTGGACATGTTCACGATCGATCCACCCCCCTCGCGCCGCATCGGTTCAGCCACCAACTGCCCCATCAGGGCGTAGGCCATGGGGCCCACCCGCAGGACCCGCTCCCAGTCGTCGCGCGTCGCGTCGAGTCCCTTGGCCGTAAAGGAGAACGCGTTGTTCACCAGATAGTTCACTTTCCCCCAGCGTGCCAGGGTCTCCCGCACCAGCTCGTGGCAGAACGCTTCGTCCGCCATGTCTCCCTGGCAAAACAGCGCCTGGTGGCCGTCTGAAGAAAGCTCCTGGGCCGTTGCGCGGCCGATGTCGCTGATTCCGCTGAAGGCTACCGCGGCCCCCTCCTTACACAACTCTTCCACCACGGCGCGCCCGATTCCCGACGACCCGCCTGTCACGATGGCGACTTTCCCCTGGAAGCGGTTCGGCACGGCTGTTCTCGAGTTCATGGCTCTCTGTCTCCTGTCTTCTATCTTCAGCTCCCCAGCGCCTCCCCGGGAAAGCAGCGCTACCCCTGCCTCGGCCGCTGCCCTTCGAAGATCCGCGTCAAGCGTCGCAAGTGGTAAGCCCTCCCGCTGCGCCAGTTCCAGATAAGCGGCATTATATACGGATAGCCGGTACGTCCGGGCCAGCCGCAGAACCGCATCTGCTTCCGGGAGCCGGTCTAGCCGCACTCGAAGCCGCGAAAGGCTAAGCAGGAAAGCGGCGGTGTCTGATTCACTGATCCGTCCCCGGCGTTCGTTCACTACCAGGATATTCCGCACCTCGAACCACCACAGGCAGGGCACCACCGCCTCTTCGAGGCGCATCTGAAGCGAAAGCTTGACCGGCGTCGGGATGGTCTTCATCCTCAAACGCCCAGCACGCCGTGATCGACGCATCCAGTACGAATGCCATCAGAACTTGCGTCCCTCGTCGCGCGCCGACACCAGTTCCTTCAACGTGATCCTGCCGGTTCGCTTGCGAACCTCCCGGATGCCGGCGAGTGCCTTGTCGATCTCCTCTTGGCGCCCGTCCACCTCCGGCACTATCCGCGCGATACGGCGCCCGTGGCGCGTGATGATCAGCGTTTCGCCCCGCTCCACATCATCCAGGAGCTGGGGAAGATGAACTTTGGCTTCTGATGCTTGAATCTCGCGCATGTGACCTCTCTATCAACCAGTCGATCCGATGGTTTAATTTTATCCCGGGCGGTCTCCTGTCTCCTGTTCTTCTAGTAAAATGTCCTTGCAACCCTCACTCCGCCGGGAGGCCGAACCGCCATGTTGATCGACCTGTCGCATCCCATCGAGCACGGGCAATTGAACTTCCCGTTCGATCCCAAGCCCTCCGTGGTGGTACACAACACGGTGGCATCCATCGGCTACAACATCTCGCAAGTATCGTTGTCGACGCACCAGGGCACCCATCTGGATGTCCCGTTCCATTTCTTCGACGACGGCAAGACGGTGGACCAGATGGACCTGGAGCGGTTTTACGGCGAGGCGCATCTGGTGGACCTCGCGCCCGGCGCCGTCCTCCCGCCGCAAACGCCGCTGACGCTGGAGATGTTCACGCGCCATGAGGCCGTGTTTCAGCCCGCCGCGAAGATCGTGTATCGAACCGGATGGGACCGCATGTTCGGCCGTCCGGAATTCTTCAGCAAGTTCCCGACCTTGACGCTCGAAGCCGCGCGTTGGATTGCCTCGCGCGGGATTTCGCTCCTCGGCATGGATACGCCGACGCCCAGCGCCGATTGGCTCGAGTGCCACCACATCCTGCTGGGCAAGGGAGTGGAACTGATCATCGTCGAAGGCCTGGCGAACCTCCACCTGCTTCCGCCGGTTTTCACCTTCATCGGCTTCCCGCTAAACATCAAGGGCCGCGACGGCTCGCCGATCAGGGCCGTGGGGTTGACTTAGCTGAAACGCTCCTCTGGTTGCGGCGCAGCACTTTTGTGGATAAGGCTTATACGTCGAAGTTGGCACCGAGAATGCCTGGTTCTCTCACAGCAGAAGTGCCTGGGGATGCGTGGATGACAAGGCTCACGGCACGCACTACACTTGTTTTCAGGACACTATGGCTAACTATACATGGAAGCCCATCAAGCCTCTCTCGGACGATGAACGAAAAACCGACCTTGCTGCCATGCGCCCTCTGTATGAGAACTGGCGGGCGTCGAAGCAGCGGCTCCAAGAATCAAGCGAAGCGCGGCTTGCGGATTTCAATCGACGCTTGATTCGTCGCCTAAGCGTCGAGACAGGTATTCTCGAACGCTTATACGATTTGGATCGTGGAACAACGGAAGCACTGGTCGCCAATGGATTCCTGGAGGATCTGGTTTCGCACTCCAGCACTAACATTGAACCCACGCGGCTCATTGACATTCTGCGCGACCAGGAAGCAGCGGTCCAACTCGTTGTCGACTGTGTTACGAAGAACCGAGAACTGACAAAGGGTCTGCTCCATGAGCTTCACACAATTCTAACAAGACATCAGGACACAACGACGGCAGTCGATCAGTTTGGCAATCGACTTGAAATACCATTGCTAAAAGGGAAGTTCAAAGAGCAGCCCAATAACCCGAAGCGCCCAGATGGGACCCTGCATCAATATTGTCCGCCGATTCATGTTGATTCTGAGGTAGACAATCTCCTCGGCTGGCTACCCGAATACGCGAAGGAAGATCCCATTATCGTGGCCGCGTGGCTTCACCACCGCTTCACACAGATCCATCCGTACCAGGATGGAAACGGGCGGGTCGCCCGTGCCCTAACAACGTTGATTCTTCTCCGTTCCGATCTACTTCCGCTTGTTGTGGACCGTGATCTTAGGACCGAGTACATCAAAGCCCTCGAACTTGCCGACCAGGCACAACTCTCTACACTGGCAGAAGTATTCGCCCGGTTAGAGCGAAACGCTATTCTTCAGGCTCTTAGCGTTGATGCTGACGCAGAGATCTCACATCAGAAGAGTTTGACTTCAGCTGTCATAGGAAGTCTAGCCGACAAGTTCGGAAAGCGACGAATCCAGAAATTGGCGGAACTTCGCCAAGTGAACTCGGTGGCTGTTGAGCTTAGAACCATTGCTCATTCGCTACTGGACCAAGCCTTGGCGGAGATTGGACCGACCCTTCACGAGGTCGGGGAACCAACAATGTATGTCCGTGACGGAGGTCCGGAACGGAAAAACGCTCATTGGTACAAGTTTGAGGTCGTGCAGTCAGCGAAAGAGGCGGACAAGTTCGCAAACTTTGCGGAGGATCACTATTTTGTCAGAGGCTTGATCCGAGTGAACACGGAGCGCTTGACCTTTGTAGTATCGTTTCATCATGTTGGACGAGACCTAACGGGCATCATGGAAGCCACTGCATTTTCAAAGCTAGAGTCCTACGAAGACTCGGAAGACCGAGAGTCTGTGTCCGAAAGGTTCTCTTTGTGCTCGGTTGAACCGTTTGTGTTCACCCACAAGACCAAAGTGAGTGAAATTGCAGATGCATTTGGCAAGTGGTTTGACGCAGCGCTTGCCCTTGCCGTTAAGGAATACGGAGACCGCCTGTAATCTGAAGCGCGGCTGTCATGGTGGCCGCATCCTTGGAAGCACCGCATCAACTCCAGTAACGTCGCCTCCACGTAGATGCGCACTCTGACCCGCACCGCTGCTTGCGGCGGCAGCGGCGACTTGCCTTGTTTCACCAGCAGAACACCTACCCGGCCTTCCGAACCGCGCCTCCGCCCTCACTCCGCCTCGAACGCCTTGATGACGGCGCTGTTGTCCAGCGTCCCGAATCCGGCCGCCTCGGCTCGCTCCAGCAGTTCACGGTGGATCTCCGACAGCGGAACCATCGCCCCGCACCGCTGGGCCGCCGCAGGATCAGGCGGATATCCTTCAGGTGCTGCGAGAGCCGCGCCTCGGGTGTGAAATCGCCGGAGAGCATCTTGCCGCCCTTGAGGTCCATCACCTTCGAGTAGGCCGCTACTGCCTTCAAGACCTCCAGCGCGGCCGCTGGATCGATGCCGATTTCACATGGGGGCACGTCCCGTTTGAGATTGGTCCGCTCACTGCCTGCGCCAAACTGGTCTGGAACGAGCTGCTCGGACGGCACCATCTCGCGACACGCGCCCCTCACTCCAAGTGCCTGCCGGCGGTTCCAGGAAGGAGGAAGAGCGCCAGGCGCGGCCTAATCCGCGCCCTGTAACTGCAGCCACTTCCCCTGATGGAAATACCAGGTGATCGAAGCCTTTTCCAGAAACGCGTCGTCGATGCCATGGTGGTCGATCGGCGGAGGCTCGGGACCGCCGTAGGCGCGGTAGTGGCGCATGATGAAGTCGCGACCGACGGCGGTGATCTCGCGCGAGTAGCCCATCTGGTCGCCGTCCAGCCCCTGCAGGTAGATCCGGTCGTCGCTGGTGGTGACGGTATCCGGATTCGTGTCGCGATCATTGCGGAACGCGAGCAGCGCCGTCGAATTGTTGACGGAGCACAACACCGCCCAACCGGCTTCTCCCTGGGCGAAGAACTCGCCGCGAATCACATTGCGCGGAGCGCCCTCGGGCGACGGCTGAGGCACCCTGCAGTTCCGCGCGCGCAGGACTCCGGCGACGGCCGTGGGAAGCTCGGGGAACGCCTCCACCGGGAGACGCCGGATCTTGCCGATGGCCTCCTCGGCGCGCGCCTGCCAATCCCGCTGGGCCTGCCGCTCGACTTGCCGCGCACGCGCAATCTCCCGCAGGTCGATCTGCGGCAGGATCGCCTGTCCGGTCGAGGTTCGGATCGAGAGCCTTGGCACGCAGGAAGTAGCGCTCGGCCAGTTCGGCGGCGCGGGGGTTCGGCGTTCCCATCTGGAGCGTTTGATTATACTGGCACTGGAGCATGTAAGCGGCGTTGCCGATCACCCATACGTTGTTCGACGCCTCCAACCCGGCCTGCGCACGCGACGCCAGCGGCCCGCGCTCCAGAATCGAGAGGGCATAAAGATCCGCCAGCGGACGCAGGGCGAACGGATGGTTCGGGTCGGCCGCGGCGGTAGCTTCCAGATAGTGCATGTGGAGCCCGGGGTCCAGAGGCTGAAAGAACGACGCCGCATTCCATTGCACCGCTGCGTCGGCCGGCCCGCGCTTTGGCCGCGGCATCCCAGAGGGCGGCGGCGCGCCGATACTCCGCAGGGGTCAGCTCGCCCGGCGAGAACCGCGACACGTACGAGTGCAGAAGCTCCGACTCCGGGTGATGCTCAATCAACCAGAGCGCGTGCCGCACGCGTTTGGCGCGGTCCTCCTGGCGGCCGGACCGATCCGCGCGCTGATAGTACGCCATCAGCTTGAGCCGCGCCGGGAAGTCGTCCGGATTCGCGGCAAGCTGCTGTTCGAGCCGAGCCACATCGGGCTCCTCCAGTGCGAGGATGTCGCGCAACGACTCCGCGTACCATGGGCTGAACATACGGGGCGGGCGTGGTACGGAGGCAGGAGGGGACGACTTCGGCGGCCACCGGTGGCGCCTGCGCCGTCGAAGACCACGACGGCGGCCAGCGCCGCCAATACTGCGATACGGACGCCCATGCACACAGTGTCGCACGCCGTCCGGACACCTTCCGCGGGAGTTCGGCGCTTCGCCGGGGCAATTGCCTGGATCAGGCCGATCCGTTTTTGCCCGTCCCGATTTTGCGCATACTGCCGCCACCCGCGCTCCTCTACTGTCGAGGCAGTAGCAACCGGCCAGGGAAAGGCCCCATCTAATGGGTAGAGGCCGGGGAACCAGATGAAACGACCAAGTTTGAATGCCATGGGAGGGTTTTTCCTGGCTGCGCTGTTGTCCAGCCCTGCTTGGGGCTCAGCACCTCCGCAACCCGGAACGGTGAACTACGTCGAGGGGCACGTCTCCATAAGTGGACGCGCCTTGAACGAAAGTTCGGTCAGATCCGCCAGGCTGGCGGCGGGCCAAGTGCTCAGGACGCAAGGTGGCAGAGCCGAGATCCTGCTTGCGCCGGGGATCTTTCTTCGAATCGACGATCAGAGCTCCATCCGGATGGTTTCGCCGAATTTAGCGGACACGGTTCTCCGTTTGCAGAAGGGCCGCGCCCTGATCGAGGTCGCGAACATCCTTCCGGAGAATAATGTTCAGATCGGCGAAGCCGGCTCCAGCACGCGGTTGATGAAGCCGGGCCTGTACGAGTTCGATGCGGATCGGGGCGAGGTTCGCGTATTCGACGGGAAAGCCGTCGTCCAGACCAGCGGTCAGGAAATCCAAGTGAAGGGCGGACGCCAGATCCAACTTAACCAGGCAGGACGGGCCAAGGCGCGGAAATTCGATAAGAAAGCGTACGGAGATGATTTCTATCGATGGGCCAGCCTGCGGTCTTCCTACCTGGCGGAAGCCAACGTTAACCTGGCCCGTATGTATGCGGGCGGGGGCGGCTGGCCCCCGAGCATCTGGTATGGCAGCGGATGGTATTGGGACCCTTGGTACGATGCCTATACGTTCATTCCGGCCGACGGAATCTTCCTCAATACGTTCGGCTGGGGTTTCTATGCACCCTGGTACGCGTTCGGGGCGCCGTACGGCGGTTGGGGTTATGGCTACGGCGGTTGGGGTTATGGCCACGGCGGCTATCATCACTTCGGCCAGGGCCACCGTGGGACCCTCTTTGCCGGCGGTGGTCACAATGCCGGGGAGGTTGGACGCGCGCGTAGCTTTCGTGGAAGCGCCGCGGGCGGCTTCAGTCGCGGGGGATTCAGCCGGGGCGGTGGCGGCGGCGCATTCCATGGCGGCGGATTCAGCCGCGGTGGCGGCGGCGGATTTCATGGCGGTGGATTCAGCCGCGGTGGTGGCGGCGGATTCCATGGTGGTGGAGGGCGCGGCCGCTAGTGTAGTGCGGCGGAAATATCGCCCGGTATCGGCATTGCGCGCAAAACGGGGACTGGCTTGAATTTCGCCGCTTTTGCGAAACTTCGTGCCTGTCCCCGGTTTTGCCCACACACGTAGCGCTAGATCCGTAGACGTGCGCCGGTCGACGCGAGCCTCACCGGTTGTGGGAAATTGACGACGGCCGCGGAACACCTGCCCGGCCTTCCGGAACCGCACCCCGGTCCTCACTCCGCCTCGATACGCCTTGATGACCGCGCTGTTGTCCAGCGTCCCGAATCCGGCCGCTTCGGCTCGCTCCAGCAGTTCGCGGTGGATCTCCGACAGCGGAACCATCGCCCCGCACCGCTGGGCCGCCGCCAGGATCAGGCGGACATCCTTCAGGTGCTGCGAGAGTCGCGCCTCGGGTGTGAAATCGCCGTTGAGCATTTTGCCGCCCTTGATGTCCATCACCTTCGAGTAGGCCGCTCCCGCCTTCAAGACTTCCAGCGCGGCCGCCGGATCGATGCCGCATTTCGCGGCGAAGCTGAGCGCCTCGGCCAGCACGGCGCGGTGCAGCCCCAACGCCAGGTTGAAGACCAGCTTCATGCGGGCGCCGCTCGAGCACGGTCCCACATGAAAAGCCTGGCTGGAGAAACAGGCCAGCAGATTACGACTATCCTCGAACGCGCCCGGGTCGCCGCCCACCATCACGATGGCCGCGCCCTCCCGCACCAGCTTGCTGGAGCCGCCGACGGTGGCATCCAAGTACCGCACACCTCGACTCGCGAGCGCCGCCCCGAACCCCGCGATCTGCTCCGGATCGCCCGTGGTTGTGTCAATGATCAGCGCGCCCGCGCGCAGATGCGGCTGCATCTCCTCGATGACCGCCGCGCAGATATCTGAGGTCGGCAGGCTCAGCACGATGCGGTTGCAACGGCCGGCCACATCCGCCGCGGACTCGGCTTGCCCGCCGCATTCCGGTCCGGACATCGAAGCCGTACACCGTGAAGCCGGCCTTGGTAAGACGCTGCGCGATGGCTCCGCCCAGCAAGCCCAGCCCGATGATCCCAACCGGTTCGCTGTCCGCCCGATTCATTTAGCGCCTCCGGCCATCTTCAACGCAAAGTCGAAAGCGGCCACCAGGCTGCGCGTAGAGGCGACTCCCTGCCACGCAATATCGAAGGCCGTGCCATGATCCACCGAGGTGCGGATGATGGGCAGCCCCAGCGTCACATTGACGCCGCCCTCGAAGTCCAGCAGCTTCAGCGGAACGTGGCCCTGGTCGTGGTACATGCAAACGATGGCGTCGAAGCGCTGCTGGCGCACGGCCATGTAGAACAGCGTGTCCGGCGGAAACGGCCCCTCCACCGGCAGGCCGCGCTCGCGCGCCCAGGCGACGGCCGGTTGGATCTCCTCGATCTCCTCGCGGCCGAACAGCCCGTTCTCGCCAGCGTGCGGGTTGAGCCCGGCCACGGCCACGCGAGGCGACGGTTTGAGCCGGGCCACGGCCTCGCAGGTCAGCTCGATGATGCGCGCCACCCGTTCCTTCTTCACGCGCTCAATGGCCGTGCGCAGCGAAACGTGCGTGCTGACGTGCGTCACAATCAACTGCTCCGAGGCCAGCATGATGGTCACATCGCGCGCGCCGCACACCGAACCAATCAGTTCCGTGTGGCCCGTGAAATGTGGGTCGGAGAGTTGGGTGGCCTCCTTGTTCATGGGCAGGGTCACCATGGCGGCGATCTGGCCGGCCAGGGCGGCGCGAGCCGCCGCCACCACATAGGCGCGTGCCGCGGCTCCGGACTTCGCGCTGATCCTGCCGATGGAAATGTCGGCTTCCTCCAGTAGGCTGAGATCGATGACGTTCAGCGCGCCCGCCTGCCAATCCGACGGAGCTTCGACCGTGCGCAGAGGGACCGCATAACCCAGGCGCCGGTTGCAGGCCGCCAGCACGGCCAGATCTCCGAACGCCACAAAGTTCGCACGCAAGTCCTGGTCGCGATACGCCCGCAGCAGAATTTCCGGACCGACTCCGCTGGAATCGCCCATCGTGATGCCGAGAATCATGAACCCCTTTCCACTAGTGGGCGAAATGGGGACAGGCACGAAGTTTCGCAGCGGCGAAATTCGTGCCAGTCCCCATTTCGCGCGTTACACCAACGCTCGGATGGCGCCGAGCAAGTCCGCGCCGCCGAAGCCGCCGGCTTTCGTAATCATCAGTGAGATCGCCCGCGCGCGACAGCGGCACGCCCGGCAACAGTTCCGCGCAAGCCATGACGACTTCAATTTTAAGCGCGGCAAGGATGGCGTGCAGCGTGTCGCCCCCGAAAACCACCAGCGTATCGAAGGAGCGCCTGGCTCACTGCGCGGGCCAGTTCGTGGGCGACCGCGGACGGTCGAGTCCAGAGTTTCGGCAACCGTCGTGATCACCGTCCAGTGACCGGCGCCCCCGAGCGGCGTGTCCGTACCTCGCCACACGATGACCTGCCAGCCCTGTTCCGCCGCCCAGCGGACCTGCTCGCGGCTGGTGCGGTGCCGGCTCCCGTTCACCACCAGACAGCGTCCCACTCGAGGCCGCGCGGATTCGCTCGCCGCGTGCGGGACCAGCGCCCGCACCCAGTGGAGCGAGAAGGCGCCCGGACCAGCCGCGAGAGCTTGGACCGGCGCTTCGCGCAGTACATTGGCCACCGCGCGCAGATCTTCGTTTCGCGATCCATCGCACACCAGAATTCCGCCCTTGGCGTGACGTTCAAGCGCCGCCGCCAATTGCGCGGGTCGCGGCACCAGTGTTACCGGCACACCGCAATCTCGAAGCAGAGCGGCGATGCGTCCATCGGTAGCAGGGTTGAGCGGGTCGCGCGCGAAGGCCGACTCCTTCAGCGGCCGCCCATCCACCAGAAGCTCTCCCTCAACAACCGTTCGGCCCAGGTCCGGATAGGCTGGCACATAGACCAGCGGCCGCTCCGGCCAGCCGTCCAGTAGAGCGCGGAACTCGGCGGCGATGTTGCCCCGCAAAGTGGAGTCGGTCTTCTTATAGACCGCAGTTATGCCGGGGCGTGCGAACCGGCGCACCCGCGCGCCGGCTGCTTGCGGAGTCAGATGGCGGGTTTCCGTGTCGATCACCAGGCTCTCCGACTCCGGGAAGATTTCAAGATCCGGCGGCTCGACGCCAAACCACACCGGCACCGGTCCTGAAACGCGGGCGAACTGCGCGCCCACTTCGAGCGCCCCGGTCGCGTCGTCGGCGAGAGCGAGAATTTTCATCTAACGGCTATCCGTGTCAAGGCTCGATTCTTCCATTGCGCCACGAAAACTGTCAAGCTATTCAAGATGCGAATCAACCATACACTCGAGCGCCTGAGGGCGGGGACCACCGTTCTGGGCTGCGCCGTGCAAGGCTACCGCTCCAGCGAGATTCCGCGCGCACTGGCCGCCGCCGGGTTCGACTATTTCTTCATCGACATGGAGCATGGCGGGTTCGACCTGGAGACCGCCCAGGACATGATCGCCGCCGGAGTCGCGGCCGGGATCACGCCGGTGGTGCGGGTGGCCGAACTGCATTATTCGCTGGTCGCGCGCCTGCTGGATATCGGGGCGCAAGGCATCATCTTGCCGCGTGTGGAGGATCCGGCGTTGCTCGCGGAGGCGCTCAGTTGGATGCGCTACCCGCCGGGGGGCAAGCGCGGCTTCGGCGTTCTGCCGCCGGTGATCGATTACGAGCAGCGCACCATGGCCGCCATCATGAATCATCTGAACTTGAACACGCTCACGGTTGTGCAGTTTGAGACGCGGCTCGCCATGGAGCGCGCCGATGAACTGCTGGCCGTGCCGGGCATCGACGTGGCCATGGTGGGCCCGGCGGACCTGTCGGTTTCGCTGGAAATGCCGGGACAGTTCGACGACCCCGGCCTGGTCGGAATGGTGGAGCGGTTCGTTTCCAAATGCAACGCGCACGGTGTGGCTCCGGGCATTCACTGCCGTAGCGCGGCCCTGGCCATGCCATGGCTCGCGCGCGGCATGCGGTTGATCGGCGGCGGCAGCGAACAAAACATGCTGATTGAGCGGGCCAAAGCATCCGTGGCCGAGTTGCGCGCCGGGCTGACGGCGCTCGGCGAGTGACTGCGCAGCGGCAGGTGAGGAAGCCATGAATTCGAATCTGCGCTGGCTGGACCTGGCGATTGTGGCCGGTTACATGGCCGTCCTGGTGGGCATCGGGATTCGGTTCGCCCGGCGGCAGACCTCCACCGAAACTTATTTCGTGGCCAAGCGCTCCGTACCCGCCTGGGCCATGGGGCTCTCGCTGCTGGCCACGCTGATCAGCAGTGTCACGTTCGTGGCCTACCCGGGTTCGGCTTACGGCAAGGACTGGTCTCTGCTGGTTCCCGGCTTCATGGTGGTGGTGGTGCTCGGACTGGTGGGGACGGTCATCATCCCCTTCTACCGGGAGGCCGTCGGCATGAGCGCATACGAGTATTTCGGCCGGCGCTTCGGCCGCCCCACGCGGGTTTACAGTTCCATCGCTTTCACCCTGGCCCACTTTTCCAAGATGGGGTTCGTGATCTACCTGCTGGGGTTGACCATCAACAGCATGACCGGCTGGCCGGTGGACGTCGTCATAGTCATCGTGGCCGCGGCCACCATTTTCTATACGGTAATCGGCGGCTTGGAGGCAGTCATCTGGGCGGATGTCATCCAGGGCTTCGTGGTCTGGATCGGGGTGATCATCTGCCTCGGCTATCTATTGTTTCTGCCGGCGGGTGGCCCCTCCGCGGTGTTGCGCGTGGCCGCGGACAACCACAAATTCAGCCTGGGCAGCATGGCGGCCGACTTCTCCAAGCCGACCATGCCGGTCCTCATCATCTATGGTTTCTTCTGGTATCTGCAAAGATATCTGGCCGACCAGACCGTGGTGCAGCGCTATCTGGTGGCCAAGTCCGATCGCGGCGCGCTGAAGGGCGTCTCGCTGGGCGCCATCCTGTGCGTGCCGGTCTGGACTTTGTTCATGCTGATCGGCACCTGCACCTGGTCCTTCTACCAGCTTACGGGAGAAAAACTGCCGGCCTTCATTACCAAAGCTGACCAGGTGTTCCCCTACTTCCTGTCAACGCATCTGCCCATCGGTATGGCCGGTCTCTTCATGGCGTCGCTCACCGGAGCGGCCATGTCCATGCTGGCCAGCGACCTGAACTCGCTTGCGGTGGTGGGTGTGGAGGACTTCTACCGCCTGTTGCGGCCCGGTTCCACGGACCCACAGCGGTTGCGGCTGGGCAAGCTGATCGTGGCTTGTTTCGGCGTGCTGGCTGCCGGCACGGCCGTCCTCCTGGCACACACGAAAGGCAGCGCGCTGTCAATGTGGTTCTCCGTTTCGGCCATCGTCAGCGGCGGCTTGGCGGGCCTGTTTTTGCTGGCCTTCTTGAGCCGCCGCGCCAACCGCAAAGGGGTCTACGCCGGGATAGTTGCCTGCTGGCTGTTCACCATCTGGGCCGTCCTCACCATGGGAGAGAAGCGCTGGATCGATATGGCACCATTCAACTTCCCTTGGCACGATTATATGGTGGGGGCCACCGGTCACGTCATCCTGTTTACCGTCGGGTATCTCGGAAGCCTGCTCCTGGCTGACGGCTCCACAGCCGATGAGCGCCTTCAAAACGCCACTCTATGGCACTGGCTCCACCAGCGGCGGTAGTTTCGTAGTTTCGGGGACAGGCTACGTGATCCCGAAACTCCCACGGAAAACGCGGTGCCCTGAGTTTCGGGATCACGTAGCCTGTCCCCGAAACTGTCCCCGGAAACAGCGGCAATCTTGTGCGGCGAATTCGCCCCTCAGCGGAAAGCCCACCACAGAACGATCGTGCAGGCGAACAAGAGGACGGCCCAGGGGCGGTAATCGGACAACCCCCTCATCTCATCCGTTGAAATAGCGAACACGTTGCCTTCGACCATTTCTTGACGGGGTGGGTGAGTCAGGAGGCTTACGGCAATCATCACCGCCGCCGCAAACAGCCACACCAAGAGCGTCCGGTGCAGGAAGGAGTGCATGTAAGGATGCGACAGCAGCGGCAGGGACCACCCCAGTGTCTGGTCGAGGAAACAGACCATGCCCAACCCGAACCCGGCCGCTCCTCCCGCGATGGCTCCGGCGGTGTTACCCCGCCTCCATAGCAACCCCAGAAAGATCACCGCCGACAAGGGCACCGAAAGGTAGGCGGAGATCAACTGCAGGTAGTGCCATATGGTAACGGAGAGGCCCACCAGGGGCGCTGCCAGGACACCCAGAATGGCCATGAGCACGGTGACGCGGCGCCCGGCAGCCAACTGTGCGCGCTCGGAGAGATTCGGCCGATAGCGCAGTGACAAAGTCCCGGACCACCAGGGTCGCGCTGGAGTTGTAGCACGCACTCATCGAGGACATCAGGATGGCGATCAGCCCGGCGAGCACCACGCCGCGGAGCCCCACCGGCAGGATGTCCTGCACCAGCCGGGGATAGGCGGCGTCATAGCGCGGGAGGTTCGGATACAACACGCGGGCGATGACCCCCGGCAGCACCAGGATGAAGGGAATGAGGAGTTTCATGAAGCCGGCGAAAATCGCTCCTTTTTGGCCATCCGCCACCGAGCGCGCGCCCAGCACTCGCTGCACGTTGGTCTGGTCCATGCACCAATAAAACATTCCCGCCAGCAGGTTGGAAATCAGAAAACCTGTGATGGGAAGCTCCGCGTCCAGCGGCTTCACCATCTGGATCATCGACGGCGGGACTTTCGCGACCAGCGCCTGCCAGCCGCCCACCGCGAACAGGCCGGCGATCACCAGGATCACGCTGCTCACAATCAGCCACGTGCCCTGCACCATGTCCGCATAGACCACGGCTCGCAAGCCGCCCTTCATGGTGTAGACGGCGGTGAATGCCGACAGGACAATCATGACGGCCATCTGGTTCCAGCCGAACAGCCACACGAACAGCAGCGAGCCGGCCCACAGATCGATGGCGTTCTTGGTCAGGACATTCATCACCAGCAGGTTGGCCGAAAGGAATGCGCGCAGGCTCCACCCGAAGCGCCGCTCGAGAAATTCGGGGATGGTGTAGATCTTACTGCGCAGATACAGTGGCGCGAACAGAGAAGCCAGGATGATGAGGCACCAGGCCGCTACCCATTCATACCCGCCCGCCACCATGCCGATGCGGTACCCGTCGCCGGCCATTCCGATGACGTGTTCGGCCGAGATGTTGGACGCCAGCAAAGACATGCCGACGAACGGCCATCGGAGATCCCGGCCGGCCAGGAAATACTCGCTGCCGGTCTGTTTCTTGCCCGCCGCCCGCAGCACCGCGGTGACCACCAGCAAGAGGCTGGCGAGGATAATAATCGAATCGAGAAGCCCTAGCACTCTCCATCACTCCTTGAAGCTGGACTGAACAGTCTCGTGTAATTGTACTTCGCCGCCCTGTGATAAGTTAGCCCTAGGGGGGTGCAGAATGATTGGACACAACCAGACGCGACTTTTCTGAAAACCAGCGTGGCCGCCGCCACGGTGCTGGGTGGATTAGACCAGGCATCCGCGGCGCGAGCGGCCAAGCGTACCGCCACGGATTGGGTGACACTCGGGAAATCGGGCGTGAAGGTCACGCGACTCGCCTTCGGCACGGGGTCTTTCGGCGGCCGTGTCCAGCGCGAACTTGGCCAGGAGCAATTCACGCGACTGGTCCGCCACGCCCATGAGCGCGGCATCCGCTTCTTTGAGACCGCGGACGCTTACACCGGCATGCCGCAGATGCTCGCCACCGCATTAAAAGGTGTCCCCCGCGACTCCTACAGGCTCATGACGAAGTATCGCCTGCGGGAGACGGATGATCCTTCCACCACCATCGACCGGTTGCGCAAGGATCTCAACTCGGAGTACCTCGATATTCTGCTGCTGCACTGCGTGCGCAGCCCGCGTTGGCCGGAAGAGTTGAAGCGGCTGGAGGACCAGTTCTCCGAGGCGAAAGCGAAGAAGATCATTCTGGCGCACGGAGCGTCGGTGCACGGTCTGCTGCCCCTCCGCGCTTTCCCCGGCAACCAGTGGCTGGACGTGGCGCTGCTGCGCATGAATCACAACGGCACCAGAATGGACACCCTGCAGACCCGCGACACCGATGACCTGGGAGATGTCGACGAGGTGGTCTCCCACGCCCGGAAAATCCACGCCGGGGGAACCGGCGTGCTGGGCATGAAACTCATTGGGGAGGGGCGCTTCAAAACTCCGGAAGAGCGCGATCGCGCGCTCCAGTTTGTTATGGGCCTGGGCGCGGTGGATGCAGTCACCACCGGCTACAAGAGTACGGCCGAGATCGACGAAGCCATTGAACGCATGAATCGGGTCCTCAATTCCTGACCTCGATTTGACCCCTACCAAAGGGGTACTGACACTCCATTCGCTCAGCACTTATCGCAAGTATGAGGCACTTCAATTCCATGGCTGGCCTCGGCCTGTCGCGCTCTGGTACGCAAGCACTTCCCCTACCATTTCGAACTGGGTTGGCTCACCGGTTTGGGAGGCGTGCCCTCCGCCAGCCGCGCCGTCGAGGTGACGCCTTCGGGCGACATCGTCTACGAGATTCAGGCCCAGACTCCGGTTTACCGGAGTTTCCGGATGCAAAGTCTCTATGTTCCTTGAGTTGCACGGCGAGCGGCTCCGCGCTATAGATGGAAATTAGAACCGTGGGTTATTCGGGGCTTTCTGAACAGTTCTCATGTACCGGCGTACGTTCCTGAATGTGGGATTGGCGACTGCGGTCCACCGGCGGCCACGGCCGATTCAGGCCGCCTCCCCCCCCAATATCATCTTCATTCTTGCCGACGACCTGGGTTATGGCGATCTGAGCTGTTACGGCTCCGCCATCCCGACGCCGTATCTGGATAGTCTCGCCACTGAGGGCGTCCGCTTTGAACAGTACTGCTCGGCAAGTGCGGTGTGTTCGCCGGCTCGCGCCGGTCTCCTGACCGGCCGTTATGCCACACGTGTGGGAGTGCCGGGTGTGTTGTAACGCCCGCAGCGTGGCCGGCCGATTCCACGTCATGCGCCTGAGCCAGACGCGCCGCCCTTCCCGCATCGGTATCATCTAGGGTGAGACTGTCTTATGTCCGCCCCTTCGACACTTCGGAGTCTTCTACTGGCCGGATTGCTGGCATCGGCTCTGGCTGCCAGTGACGGCGCCACGCAACCCGTCCGTCTGCGGCGCGTGATCGTCGCCTATAAGACGCATTTCGATATCGGATACACGGACCTGGTTCGCAACGTTCTGGCGCGCTACCGCACGTCCATGATCGACGGCGCGCTGGATCTGGTGGACCAGAGCCGCGCGTTGCCTCCGGCGCAGCGCTTCGTCTGGACCGTGCCCGGCTGGCCGATGTCGCAGATCCTTTGGGAAGGGCAGACGCCGGAGCGGCGGAGGCGGGTGGAGGAGGCCTATCGGGACGGGCGCATCGTCACCCACGCGCTGCCCTTCACCACCCACACCGAGTCGCTGGAGATCGAGGATCTGGTGCGCGGCATGGGCTTTTCCTCGCGCCTCTCGCGCTCGGCCGGCCTCGCGCTGCCGCGCGACGCCAAGATGACCGACGTGCCCAGCCACTCCTGGATCATCCCCACCATGCTCAAACACGCCGGCGTGGAGTTCTTCCACATCGGTTGCAACGAGAGCGTAGCCAGCCCCGACCTGCCGAGGCTGTTTTGGTGGGAGGGACCGGACGGCTCGCGCGTGCTCACCATGTATTCGGACGCCTACGGATCCCAACTGACGCCGCCCGAGGGCTGGCCCTATGACACCTGGCTGGCGCTGATTCACTCAGGCGACAATCACGGCCCGCCCTCGCCCGAGAGCATCCGCGCGTTGTTGCTGGAGGCACGGCAGAAGCTGCCTGGCGTGGACGTGCGGATGGGCCGGCTGTCGGATTTCTCCGACTCGATCCTGGCCTCCAAGCCCTCCATCCCGGTGGTACGCGGTGACATGCCCGACACCTGGATCCACGGCCTGATGTCGATGCCGATCGAGACCAACCAGGCGCATCGCACGCGGCCGTTGTTGGCGGCGGTGGAGGCGTTGAACACGCTGCTGGCCGCCGCAAACGTTGCGCCTTCAGCCGCCCCGCAAGTGGCGGCGGCCTACGAGCAGAGCCTGCTCTACGGCGAGCACACCTGGGGTTTGAATGTGCAGAAGTTTGGCCGCCGGGTTTACGGCGAGGCCTGGGAAAAGGAACACGCCGCGGGCAAGTTCGCCCGCATGGAAGAGTCCTTTGCCGACCACGGCGCTTACAGCAATCGTCTGCACGAACTTACCGCCACAACAGCGGCCGCCAACCTGCTGGCACTAGCCCAAAGCGTGAGTGTGGAAGGCCCGCGGGTGGTGGTGTACAACGGCCTGCCCTGGCGGCGCGGGGGCTTAGTGGAAGTGGAGATCCCGGGCACGGCGCCCGAAGCGCTGAAGGACGCCGTCACGGGCGAAACGGTGCGGACGGAGAAGGCCAACGGCCGGCTGCGCTTTCTGGCCTCGGATGTGCCGGCGATGGGCTATCGCACCTATGTCCACGCACCGGCCGCGCCGGCGCCGGCGGCGGAGCTCAGGATTCAGAAGGAAGCGAGGACCATCGAAAACCGGCGCTTCCAAGTGACCATCGACGCCCAGGGCGGGCGCATCGCCTCCATCCTCGACAAGCGTACCGGGCGCGAACTGGTGGATCGCATCGACGGCCTCGGCTTCGGCGGCTACCTGCGCGAGCGCTTCAGCCGGAACGAGATTGACAGCTATCTGAATTCCTATCTGAAGCGCCGTTTTCTCTGGGCGGTGAAAGATTGTGGCAAACCCGACCTCCCACCTGCGTTCGAAACGCCGTATGGCGCGGCCCAAGCCTCCAACATGAGCGTCGAGTACTCCATCAGTCCTGTGGGCGTCAGCGCCACGCTGAAGGCGGTGGCCACCGAAGCGATTCCGCATGCCAGCCGGCTCATCGTCACGCTGCTGAGCGAAGGCGACTTTGTCGACCTCACCTGGAGCATCGAAAACAAGCAGCCCACACCGTGGCCCGAGGCCGGCTGGCTGGCGCTTCCCCTGAAGGTGGCGATACACCGCGCTTTCGCCTGGGCCGGCTGGGCGCCGTGGTCGAGCCCGGCAAGGACACCATCCTCGGCAGCAACCATGAGATCTACTGCCTGAACAGCGGCATGGCGGTGGTGGATGAGAAGGGCCACGGCGTAGCCCTGTGCCCCATCGACAGTCCGCTGGTCAGCCTGGATCGCCCGGGCGTCTACAAGTACTCGCGCAACTTTCTCCCCGAGCGGCCGCTGGTGCTGGTGAACCTGTACAACAACCACTACTCGACCAACTTCCAGCAGTGGATTCAGGGCTCATGGTCGTCGCGGGTGCGGGTGTGGGCGGTGGATGGTTACGACGATACGAACAGTCTGCTGGCGCCTTCGGAAGAGGCGCGCGTGCCGCTCGTGGCCGGCCAGGCCACCGGAGGCGCGGGCCGGCTGCCCGTCACCGAAGCCGGACTCGAACTGGGCCGGCGCGGTGTGAAGATCACGGCCTTCGGCCAGAATCCGGACGGCGAAGGGCTGCTGCTGCGCCTGTGGGAAGAGGCCGGAAGCGCGCGTCCCTGCACGGTGCGGCTGCCCAAGACCATCCGGACGGAATCGGTGCAACCCTGCGACCTGCGGGGACGCCCGGTGGGACAACCGGTGAAGGTAGTGAAGGGTGGCTTCGAACTGGCCATGCAGCCGTTTGCGCCCGTGAGTGTTCTGATTGCGCGGTAGACGCGATGACGAAAGCTCGCGAACGTTGGATGGCGGTGCTTTCCGGCCCGAAGCTGGACCGTGTCCCCTGCGACTATTGCGGAACTTGTTTACGACTTTGAGACACCTGCCCGCACAAATTCTGGACGCTGGCGACGATCCTGGACCGCAAATCAGTCGAACGTTCCGTTCCCAAGCAACGGGGATCGTAAACTTAATCAAAGCCCGCCGTGGCAATTTTCAACCAAGCACGGGACACCCTCGGCTGACTCCGGTTGCTGAAGTATATTTGAGAGAAAGCGCACCGTGTCCGATGGAACGCTGACGCCGCTTCAAAAATAGACTGGATTCGGGATCTTGATAGGATTAATATCGAATGAAACAAGGGGCTGGAATGCCCGCGCTCATGTCGCGCCCGTCATGTCCGATTTGCGTAGCGCTGGACAGCACTCCTTCCCACCGCCAGCAGTTCGTAATGTTCAAAGATCACCCGCTGACGGGCGGCTACGACGTAGCGCATTGCGGGAATTGCGGCGCGGCAAATGCTGATGCCGGTGCCAGGCAGATCGGCCACGACAAGCGACGCGGGAACCGGAACCTGGTCGGTGTCGATCCCCTGGCGGCGTGCACTCAGTCGCCCCGCGAGAAAATCGGCGAAACTTGGCAGGGTTGGCTCGGAAAACGCCCCACCGGTATCGGGACTTTCGATCGCGGGGTGCTGTATCATGTGCTGGAACACACATTTATGCGCCATTCCAGGAGTTTAGCGCGGAGCCCATCAATCGATTCTCGCGTGGTCGCCTGGACAACGCTTTGGGGCTGTGCGGATTGGCACCTGCTGGCGGTGGCGCGCGGATCTTGTGTCCCGCGGCAGGCACCTCCATGCCGGTAGTCTATGGTGTTTACCAAGATTCTAGGGCGGCAATTCTTAAACAGAGCTACTTCCACCATTCCGGTGGCTTAACATTGTTAGATCGTCCCCGTGAGCCGTTGGGATTTCAAGGGCGAAGCCCTTGGCCAGATTCCGGTGTTGAAGTGAGAAAGGAGTTACCATGTTCCAACCTCCGGGTAACCGTGCGGAGTGGCGCTTCCAGCGCCGGTACCAATTGATGGCATCCGGCGCGCCGGACGGCGGATTCGGCGGAGGCGGCGGGGGAAATCCTCGCGCGGTCACCCTGGGAGAACTGGTCGACTGCCACGACGAGGAGTTCGTGCGCAATGCCTACCGCAAGCTGCTGTGTCGCGAAGCGGATGCGTCGGGCTTGGCGAATGCGCTGGAGCGTCTGCGGTCAGGTGATTGGAACAAGATTGATTTGCTGGGTTCGCTGCGATATTCGGAGGAAGGCCGCCGTGCAGGGGTGGAGGTGGCCCAGTTGCGATCAGCCTACACGGTTCGAAAGCTATTCCGGCTGCCGGTGGTTGGCTACCTGCTGCGTTCGGCAGAGGTTTTGGTGAGACTGCCGCAGGTTCTAGGTAATATGGAACGCTTCGAAGCGTTCACAAACGCGCGGCTCACCGCTCTTCAGGCGAGCCACCGTCAGCGGAGCGGAGTACAGCCAGCGGTGGCTGTGGCGGCCGGATTGGAGGACGCCCGCGGCGCGGCGCTGGCGCCCCTGGGCCAACCGCCAGCCGCGCGCGTGAAGATGCAGGAGCGGCTGGATGCGTTGGAAAGAAGCGTTCGTGACATTGCTAACGTCCTGTTCTTGAGTGAAGGCGAGTCTCAGAGAGCCGCCGCTTCCCAAAGATCTTCCGCCAGGGAAGTGACGCTCGATTCCACCATCGAGGACCTGCGTGGTTCGATGATGGGCCGCGCGCCGTCCACTGCTCCGGTACCCGATCCGCGCGTCGCCGAACTGGCCATGAGAATCGATGCGCTGGCGGCGGAATGGCAGCAGAGGCTCGGGGAGATCGGCGGGCGCGTCGCAGCGACGGGTCAGGCGTTGCAGCAGGAGAGCGGGGAGACGGGGCGGAAGCTCGCTGCCGAGATTGCCGCCCGCGAAGCGCTGGCGGTCGAATGGCAGCAGAGGCTCGGTGAGGTCGGCGAGCGCGTCGCAGCGATGGGTCAAGCGTTGGAGCAGGAGAGCGGGGAGACGGGGCGGAAGCTCGCTGCCGAGATCGCCGCCCGCGAAGCGCTGGCGGTCGAATGGCAGGCGCGCGCCGACGAGATTCGCACGACCTCCGAGTCGGTGTTAGCCGAACTTCAGCGGCGCGCTGATCAGTTTGCCGAAGAAGTCAAAGCCCGGGAATGGCTGGGAAGCCATTTCAACGAGGAGTTTGAGAAGCGGCACGATCTGGAGGGGCGGTTCGCGGAAATCGAGCGCGTCGCCCGCCAGACCAGGGGCGACCTGACCTACACGGATTGGAGAATTTCAGCGTTTGTAGCGGAAGCGAGGAAGCGGTTGCCCAGTCCGCTCGACCAGCGCCAGATTCAGCACATTGTGGACGAGCACGACAAGCATAACCTGGACTCGCTCTATGCCTCTTTCCAGGACGCGTTCCGCGGAAGCCGGAAAGATATCAAGGCACGGCAGGCGGTGTATCTTCCTTATCTAATGGGGTCCCAGGCTGGATCCAAGGATGCTCCCATTATCGACCTGGGGTGCGGGAGAGGCGAGTGGCTCGAGTTGCTGCAGGAACAGGAGTTGGCGGTGCAAGGCGTGGATTCCAACCGCGTCATGGTGGAGCGCTGCACCGAACTTGGCCTACCAGCCGAATTGTCGGATGCCCACTCCTTTCTAAGTAAGTTGAAGGATGGTTCGGCCGGTTGCGTCACGGGTTTCCACATCGTGGAACATATGCCGTTTACCGCGCTCATCGAACTGCTCGACGAGGTTGTGCGCGTGTTGCAGCCGGGCGGATTGGCCATCTTCGAAACGCCCAACCCGAATAATATCCTGGTGGGCAGCACCGAATTCCATAACGATCCGACTCACGTTAAGCCCCTGCCGCCACAGGTGTTGCGGTTTCTGGCGGAATCGCGTGGATTGTGCAATGTCGAAATTCTCGAGCTGCATCCCTATCCACAGTCATACAGGTTCGAAGCGGACGAAAAGGGTGTGGCGCAAAGACTGAATCAGTACTTCTACGGCCCACAAGATTACTCCATCATCGGAAGGAAGGCCTAGCGCGTAGATTGTGGCGAACAAGAGGGACGCGCCCGCATGAGAGGGCGCGATCGGGTGTGCGGTGGCTTTTTTACTTACGCATCAGAGCATCGTGGATCACGACGCCATCGGGCAGGATATCCTGGGCATGTACAGGATACTCTCCCGGTCGAACGACTGTTACATATATGGGAGCTACGTCAGCGGCGTAAGTTGTTGCCGCGCCCTGCCCGATGCGGCGCTTCCGGACTTCTTGGGTGATCCCTCCAACACGGTAATCTATCACCACAGTAACTACTGGCCGGAGGCCAGTGAGTGGCTGAGAGGGACGCGAGCAAGATTCGTGTTCAAGTACCACAACCTGACGCCGCCTGAATTCTTCGGCGGGTACGCGGATTACGCCGACAAATGCCGCCTTGGCGGAGAGCAGACTAAGTTCTGCATGGAAACTCACCCAGACGCGCTGTGGCTTGGAGACTCCCGCTTCAACCTCTCCGACGCGGGCATCGGCGCCGGGATGGCCAGCTTCGTCGTGCCTCCGTTTGTCCCGCTAACCGATCCGAGAGAAGTTCAACCGGATGTGGCATTGCTGAAATCACTCATCGACGACCCTCGCATTCATGTTCTGTTTACGGGACGCTTCGTCCCCAACAAAGGGCATCGCATGCTGCTGTCCGTCCTGAAGGAATTTGTGCGGCGCCATGGCGGCGGCATCGTGGCGAACGTGATCGGTAAGTTGGATCCTGCCTGCCAGCCTTACTACGACGATGTCTCGGAGCCGTGCCGTGGACTGGGGGCTTGCGGCGCATTTGCAGTACGTGGGAGAACTTACCGACTCACAGTTACTCTCCTACTACCTGGGTTCGGATGTGTACCTGTGCTGCAGTGACCATGAAGGCTTCTGCGTGCCCATCGCGGAATCGCAATACGCGCATCTGCCGGTGGTCGCGAAAGCCCGGGCGGCGGTGCCGGAGACGCTGGGCGACGGCGGCATTCTGCTCGACGAAGACCCGGTGGCGTATGCCGACGCGCTCCACCGCATTCACGCGGAGCGAAAACTTCCGGCAGGAGTTGATCGCCCGCGGATACGCCAACTTCGCCCGCCGATTCAGTCGCACCGCGGTTGAAACCCGGTTCCGCTTCGCCCTGGAGCGGTGGATGGGAGCGGTGCTATGAGAGTGGCGATCGCGAGCGTACAGGTGCCGTTCATTCAAGGCGGCGCCGAAATCCTCGCGCAGTCGCTTAAGACTCAACTGGTGGCGCGCGGGCACAGTTGCGACATCGTTAGCGTACCGTTCAAATGGTATCCGCCGGAGACGCTTGCCGACTGCATGATGATGGGTCGAATGCTCGACCTGACCGAAGTGAATGGCGAACGGATCCATGTCGTAATCGCATTGAAGTTTCCCGCCTACTACACCAGGCACGACAACAAAGTGATCTGGCTGTTGCACCAGCATCGGCAGGCTTACGATCTCTGGGGCACGGAATTCGGCGACCTGCACACATTCGCTTCGGGTGAGCGAATGCGGCACCTCATCACGGAGCACGACACGCGCTACCTCAGCGAGTCCCGTGGCATCTTCACGATCTCGGAAAATGTCTCGCGGCGGCTGGCACAATACAACGGCCTGAACTCGACGCCGCTTTACCATCCGCCGGCCGGTCACGATCAGTACCGCTGTGACGGCTACGAACCCTTCGTGTTTTGTCCCGGAAGAATCGACCAGATGAAACGGCAGCGATTGGTGGTGGAAGCGGCCCGATACCTAAAGAGCGGTATGAAGATCGTGATCGCCGGCCGCGGCAGCGAGGGCGAGACCGATCATCTGGTGAATTTGATTCGCGAGCATGACTTGTCGGACCGTGTCGCTCTGGCCGGTTACATCAGCGAGGAACAGAAGCGCGACTATTACGCCCGATGCCGCGCCGTCTTCTTTGGTGGTTATGAGGAAGATTATGGCTACGTTCCGCTGGAGGCTTTCTACGCCTCCAAACCGGTCATCGCACTCGACGACACGGGTGGAGCGCTGGAATTCGTCGAGGACAACGTGAACGGCTTGATCGCCGCGAATCAAGCGCGCGTGCTCGCCGGCCGCATCGATCTTCTGGGCGATGACGAGCGCTTGGCGGAGAGACTGGGACGAGCGGGCGCCCGCACGTTGGAAGAGAAGCGGGTGAACTGGGACTACGTGATTTCGTCCCTGCTGGGAGCCGCGGATGTCTAAGCCGCCCTTGCTGTACGCCAGCCCTTTTCCGCCCCTTCAAAGCGGCGTTTCGGAATACTCTCGCTACCTGGCCGGCGGCCTCCGCGAGCATTTCGACGTCACCCTGCTCGCCGAAGGGTACCAGATTACGGATGCTGAGCTTCTTGATGGGTGCCGCGTTCGGACGTACCGCCATGATGAAATCGGTGTGCTTCGTGAGTACCCGTACCGCGTCTACAACATTGGTAACAACCCTTGGTTCCACAGCTACATCTATGAATGTTGCCTGCAGTGGCCGGGTCTCGTCATTCTGCACGACGCGGTGATCTACTTTCTGGTAGTCGGACTTTACATGGACCGTCCGGACTTCCTGGACACCGTGTATCGGCTGGAGGGTGCCCGCGGAGTGGCGATCATCAAGGACCAACTGAAGAGCGGGGAACATCTGCTGCGATACTCGCAGCCGCAACTCCTGCCGTTTCTCGACGAACTGCTCGGCTCGGGTAATCGTATTCTGGTGCACTCCGAGTATGCGTTGCAGCTTCTGAGGCGCAGAGGCTGCGCGGGAGCCCGGCTCGGGCGAATCGACATGCCCATCCCGGCCGGGACACCAGGGGATGGAGTAAGTATGCGCGATGTGCGCGACCGCCTGGGCATTCCCGCAGACGCAGTGTTGATCTGCTCATACGGCTTCGTCGCCCCCACGAAGTTGAATCACATGGTGTGCGAGGCGGTCGAGCGCGTGCGCACTCAATCGCGGGCCGAGATCTATTACTGCATGGTGGGCGAGGGGACTTACGTGGACGATCGTCTGTGCGATCACATCCGCGTTACGGGTTACGTGCCGGAGAGCGACTACGAAGACTACTTGCGCTGCGCGGACTTAGTCGTTAATCTGCGGTACCCTTCCATGGGCGAGACTTCCATCGCACTGTTACGTGCCATGTCCCTCGGCAAGCCGTGCATCGTTACGAACCACGCCTGGTTTTCGGAGTTGCCGGACTCCGTGGTGCTCAAAACCGACGTTCCCACGCGCGGCGATGTGGTCGGGCAACTGACGCGCGCTGTCAGCCAGTTCGTCGACGACCGTGGCCCATTCACGCGCATGGGGCAGGCGGCGGCGGAGTATGTGGCGCGGCGCCACGCGGTCCCGGCGGTGGCCCGGCAAATTGCTCACACGTTGCTGGCGGACGCTTCGGGTTCGCCCGGGTGAGGGTGCGCGGCGGGGCGTGATGGCCGCTATGGCTGCTGAGACGCGCGCTCCCCGGGTTCCGCCACGATATCGATGTGGTCGGTGCCGCTGCTGTGAGCCTTGTCCAGGACGGCCGCGATGTCGGTGCCGCAAGGTAACTCGGCCGTCTCGCCCAGAACGCTGATCTGGTAATCGAGATCGACAAACAACTCAAGATATTTCTCAGGCGCCACCGCCGAGACACACTGAAGTTGGGCGGGCGAGAATTCGCTGATAATGGTTGGCCGGGCAGCAGACAAAAACTTCCTGCCGCCGCGGAGCACTTTGTATTCGGCGCCTTCGGTATCTAACTTAATAAGATCGACACGCCGGGAGGGCTCGATGATCGTATCGAGAGTCAGCGCCGGCACCGTTTCACGGCTGAGCATATCATCAATGTCGCCTTTTGCCGGTGACACCGTCCCATTGGAAGAATCCACATTTAGAAACAGAAGACCGCACTCGTCGGAAGCCGCGGTCTGGAATACATGCACGTTCCGGAACCCGTTCCGCGCCGCACTTGCGTGCAGGGCCTTCACGTTCCTCGGATTTGGTTCCACTGCTATCACGCTACCCGTCGACCCCACCAGCGAAGCGGAAAGCAGGCTGAAGTAGCCGATATTGGCGCCGACATCGACCACCGTCATTCCTGGACGCAAGCGGGTCCGAAATGCGCGCGTCACGGCGGGTTCGTAGATGCCTTTCGCGAGGATCACTCTGCCTACCGCGAGATCCTCCGGAGAGGCGTACATAGAAAACCCATCCATGGCCTTCCATTCGTAAGAACTCTTGGGGGGGACCAAGAGCCTTCGGTTCGCGAATTCAAGTGAACTCAAATACGTTCTAACGACGGCCGGGAGGTCGCAGCCTGTTTGGAGGGCGTGGCCCACCCATTCGTGCTTCGCGGGAAACCGTCCCAACAAGAGGCGGAAACAGTATAGGATATCCGTCTCAGTCGCCTTCGGATCGAAAATTTCAGGCCACAGTTTGCTTTGTGGGGACTCGACCGTTGACATTGCTGCTGCCACTCCTTGATTTCGGTCTTGAATAGGCTAATGTAACTCGTTCCGCCGCAACGCCGCGCGGCAATATGCGAGTTTAGCAGGTATTTGCATCAGACGCAGGAGAGGAGACGCTGCCATGCGCGGTAGGGGCGGTTGGGGCTGGTCGAATAATGCGCGGGGCTCAGCTGGTTTCTGAGCGGGGCTCCTACTTCAAATCCCCGGCCAGCTCCACCAATTCGGCCGCGGTCAGGGGGCGTTCAAAGGTGTAGTACGGATGATTCACTCGGAGCGCGGCGCCTTGAGGGAAGCGCGCCACCTGCTCGGGCGAGAGCTGGAACTTGATGTACTGTACCGCGCTGACGCGGTCGGTGGAGATCTGCCGCGTGTCGAACAGCGCGAGTGCCGGCGCGGTATCACCCACTACCAGCCACACGTGTTTTTCGATTCCCAGCAGTTCGCGCAGATGCACGTCCCGCTCTTCCGGCGTGCCGTATTCAATCAACAAGCTGGCCGAGAGCTGGCCCGGCCCGGGGATCAGCTCGTTGTACGTCTCCACTTCCCGGGCGATGTCCTCGGTTCGGACAATGCGTTCGATCCGCACCATCTCCTGGATCTGATAGCGCACCGTGTCGCGGTTTTCGAACAGGAACGTCAGGTGGCCGCCCACGCGTACGCGGCGCCGGTCTTTGAGCGCCATCACTTGCGGGCGCCAAACTTCGCGCTCCAATTCATAGTCGGCGATATTCTTGATTTCTTCGACCTTTACGGTTTGCATCCGGTTTACTTTGGCTCCTCGAGCTTCTCCACTTTCTTTTCGAACCCGTCCGGGCGATAGGCTTTCGCCAGCACTTGGATGGGGTGCAACGGCCGCGTTCCCAGGGCCTGCTCAAACTGCACCGCGGCCAGCGGACAGTCCGTCGCCATGGTCTGGGCCTCCACTTCGGCCATCTGATCGAAGGCTTTCTTGCCCGCCAGTTGGGACAGCGGAAAGAATTCCTTCTTCATGGCCCAGGTGCCGTCGTGTCCGCAGCACTGCTCCACCATTTTGACAGTCGAGCCCGGGATCAGCCGCAGCATGTCGCGTGAGCGGAAGCCGATGTTCTGCGCCTTTAAGTGACACGGTATGTGGTAGGCCACTGTTTCCGGCGTTGACTGAAATTCGCTATTGAACTGGCCCTGCTTCTTCAACTCGAACAGGTACTCGCAAAGATCCCGCGTGGCCTCGCCCACCTTCTTGGCTTCCGGCGTGCCCACCAGTTCGGCGTACTCCTTGCGCAGCATGTAGGAGCAGGTCGGGTTGATGGCCAGGATCTTCTTGCCTGCCGCGGCGTGCGGATAGAGCGAGCGCACGTTGGCTTCGGCGAGGCTCTTGGCGAGTTGAATGTCGCCGGCTTCGAGCGCGGGCATCCCGCAGCAATTCTGTTTGGGGCAGGTGAGTGCCACCCCGTTGCGCGAGAAGACGTCCACGGCATCCTTGCCCACCTGCGGTTGGTTGTAGTTCACGAAGCAGGTATAGAAGAGCACGGCTTTCGAATCGTCGCCGGCGGGCTTGGCCTGTTTGCGGTACCAGTCTTCGAACGTCTCGCCGTAAAAGTCGGGCAACTGCTTTTCGCGATGGATGCCGATCATGGCCTCCATGGCTGTGCGCATCATGGGCTGGCGGTTGGCCCAATTCGCCAGGCCCGGGGTGAGCTTGGCGAACTTGCCCAGCAATTCCGGCCGCGACAGAAGCCGCGAGCGCAGGCTGATGCCTTTCTCCTTGGCCCGCAGCGCCACCACCCGCATCAGCAGGCGCGGGAAGTCGAGCTGGAAATCGTGCCCGTCGTCGGGCGTGTAGGGGCACTTCACGTAACAGAGTTTGCATTGGTAGCAGGTGTCCACCACCCAGTCGGTTTCGTCCCGGGTGAGCTTGCGGACATTCCCGTCGTGCCCGTCCACGGCCTTGAACAGGGCGGGGAACGATGGGCATAGGTTGAAGCACAGCCTGCAACCGTGGCAGATTTCGAAGACACGCTCGAGCTCCGCGGCCAGGGCCTTCTGATCCCAATAAATGGGATCGTTCGGGTTGTAGCTCATGCCCGGCGTCGGGGCACCCTTAATAACGTTTTCCATGGCTATTCAACTTACCCCATTTCTGGGGGTGCGGCGTGCAAAATCGGGGACAGGGACGAAGTTTCGCAAAAGCAGCGAAATTCGATTCCAGTCCCCATTTTGCTAGTCTACTGACTCTAAAGTTCGCAGCAGAAGTCGGAGTGGGGCGGACGCCCGCGTCCGCTCCGGACCCCCTGGTCCGGCTCCCCGCGAACCCCTGGAGTCGCCCCGAAGAGGCCGACGAGGGCGTCGGCCCGCGGTCCAGGGGGCCGCCCCACGCGCGAACATATTCATCGAATTTCAGGGACGGGACGCTAGGCGATGCTGGAGAGTCCCTGGGTGAAGCGGCCGGCGTGCGACTTTTCGGCCTTGGCCAGGGTCTCCATCCAGTCGGCGATCTCGGCGAAGCCTTCCTCGCGGGCGGTTTTAGCCATGCCCGGGTACATGTCGGTGTACTCGTGTGTCTCGCCGGCGATGGCGGCCTTCAGGTTGTCCGAGGTGTCGCCGATCGGCAGATTGGTTGCGGGGTCGCCCACCTTCTTGAGGTAGTCCAGGTGGCCGTGCGCGTGCCCGGTCTCGCCGTCGGCCGTGTCGCGGAACAATCCCGCTACATCCGGATATCCCTCGATGTCCGCCTGCTTGGCGAAATACAGGTAGCGGCGGTTGGCCTGCGACTCGCCCGCGAAGGCGGCCTTGAGGTTCTCGTGTGTCTTGCTGCCCTTCAGAGTAGCCATTCTCAATTCTCCTTTGTCGTTAACGCTGCTTGTTTCTCGCGCGAGCACTTGGCGCAGAGGCCCAGCACCTCCACCGCCGTTCGTTCCGCGCGGAATCCTTTGGGTAGCCCGCGGCGCAATTTCACCGGTTCGATGTCCTCCTCGCGGAGGTCATGGATGGTCTTGCACCGCAAGCAAATAAAGTGATGATGTGGTTCCAGGTTCGCGTCCAGCCGGACCGTGGCGTGTTCCGGACTCACTTCCCTCACCAGGCCCAGTTCCACAAAAGTCCGGACGGTTTTGTAAACCGTGCCCAGCGAAATGGCCGGCATCTCGTGCCGCACCTGTTCATACAGGCCTTCCGGGCTGGGATGATCTTCCGAGAGCATCAACGCGCGATAGATCACCTGGCGCTGATGCGTGAACGCGAGGCCGCTGGAAGCGCACCGCGTCCGGAAAAGTTCCATGTGGCGATCCAGATTACGCTCCTGGAAGGCCGTCCCTCTGTTCATAACAATTATTACACGATAATTATTCTCCTTTGTCAAGGACCCTCCCCGTCTGCTATCAAACAAACAGGCTCCGAATGACACGACAGCTTGCTCTTGTGCTTCTGCTGGCCGCCCCGTGCCGCCCGGCGGAAATCGTCTGGACGCGCATGACCGGCCAGATGCCCGTGGAGGCCGCGCCCCTGGTGGCGGACTTGAATGGCGATGGCGAAAAAGAGATCCTCCTGCTCAATCGCGCCGGCCAGTTGATGCTGTGGAAGCTGGACGGCAGTCCACTCGGCCGCGGCCAGGACGGCACCATCGCGGAACTGCCCAAGGGGCGTTGGACGTCCACGCCGGCGCTGTTCGAGGCGGCCTCCGGCGCGCGAGTGCTGGTGGTGAGTGTCGAGGGATTGGTGATGGCCCTGGACACGAACTTCAAGATTCTGTGGAGCCACCAACTTCCCGGCGAAACGGTTTGGGGCAAGACGATGCCCACACTGGTGGATGCCGGCGCCGGCAAACTGGCCTGCTACAGCGCTGTTTCAGGGACGCTCACGTGCCTGGACGCAAACGGCCGCGCGGCCTGGGAGCGCAAATTCAGCGAACGTCCCTTCCGCACGCCGCCACAGTGGGCCGGCGGGCATCTGCTGGTTCCCGCGGGCGCCACACTGTATGCGCTCGACGCATCCGGGAAGGTCGCCTGGCAGCGCAATCTGAAGAGCCCCATCCTGACGCGCCCCGAACAGTTCACGCTTCCGGAGGGTCCGGCAATCGTCTGCGGCGGCGAAAGCGGACACCTGTACGCGCTGCGTCTGACGGGCGAACCCATTTGGGAGGCATCCATCGGCCGTCCCATGGAGACGTACCTCAATCTGCTCCCTCGCCCGGGTTCGACGCCGCTGATCCTCGCCACGGGATATGCGGGAAACCTGTACGCCATCGACTCGTCGGGACGCCTGGCCTGGACCTATGCCTATCGCTCGCGCAGTCGCGCGCCGCGCGTCATGGACGCCGGACACGGCGCCGCGCCCGAGATCGCTCTAGGCACTTTTTCGCAGCGTCATGTTTCAGATCGACAACCGCGGCCGCCGGCTCGACACCGTGCGTTTGGGCGGGCTCATTGCCAGCGTTCCCGAGCCGCTTCCGCGCGGTGCTGCACGGCCGCCCGGACGTTCTGGTGGTGACGGCGTCGCTACTCGCTTATCGTGTGCGCTTCGGTGACGGCCACCCCACGCCGGCCGCCGAACCCGCCTCCGAGCCGGAGGCCGTCGCGTCCGCCGGCGCGGATTTGCGCGCCTGGGCCACACCGCCGTACGCCACTTTCGATCCCCAGCGCATTGTGCCGAACACGATCGAGGCTGAATCGGCGAACGAAATCAAGATTGCAGACCTCTATATCGGCGAGGCCGATCAAGGAGCTTTCATCGTTGCGTCGCGCCTGAACACGCCGATGCGCGTTCGCGTAACCGTGGAGACACCGGCCGCCGGCGGCAAGGCGCCTTTTTCAGGTGCCATGGTGCTTCGCGAGGTGGTCGAAACCGGAACGGTGAACGGCGAACAAGTTGCCGATGCCCTGCCGGCGCTCGGCGATGCGGGGCTGGTCACGGTTCCGGCCGGCGGCGCCGCGAAGATCTGGGTGAGCGTGGACGCGCGCGGCGCGCACGCCGGCGTCTACACGGGCAAGATACGCGTCACACCGCTCGACAGGCGCATCGCCGCCCTGGAACTCGCACTGAAGCTGGACATTCCCAATTTGGCGATGCCGGCCGGGATGCCGCTGAAGCTGTGCACGTGGGACTATGTTCCGAACAAGATGTTCCCGCGCCGCACGCGCGAAGTGCTGGACGACATGACGCGCCACGGCGTGAATGTCTTCCCACGCTCCACCGTGATGCCGCCAGGGTCGGTGGATGCCCAGGGGCGCCTGTCGATGGACTGGAAGCCGCTCGACACGGAACTGGAGTTGCTGGCCGGGCGCGGCATCATCCTGTTCCAGTTCCTGCACCCGCCCATACGCTTCGCCGCCAAGGTGACGGCCGAAGCCCAACGCCAAGCCGAAATCGCCTACCTGCATGCGTTCCGCGATCACTTGCAAGCGCGCGGGCGCACCTATGCGGATTACGCCTTCTATCCGATCGACGAACCGGGTCTCGATTACGGCCCCAACACGGCGAACCTGGTGGACGCCGGCCGCTTATACAGAGAAGCAGACCCGAAGTTCCTGATCTACACCGATCCCGTCCCGAGTCTCTCCTGGAAGGACTTCGAGCGTATCGCGCCCTACGTCGACATCTGGGCGCCCAGCATGCGTCTGGTGAGCGGCCTCCCCTCGGGCGATCCACGCATGCAGCGCATGATGAGCCAGTGGCAAGACGCTCTGGTCGTATGAGTGCGTCTCCCAGGTGAAGAGTCTTTCGCCCTTGCGCTACAACCGCGCCAACGCCTGGCGCGCGAAGTTCTTCGGGCTGTCCGGGCTGGGTTTTTGGACGCATTCGACCATCGAGTACGACCCGTGGCTCGCCGGCAAGGGTATCAACGACGAGTACGCGCTGGTCTATCCGGGCGAGTTGCCCGTGCCCAGCGTGCGTTGGGAGGCCGTGCGCGACGGCATGGAAGACGTGGCCGCCATCACGCTGCTCGAACAGCGCATGGAAGCGCACCGGCGCGCCGGCACCAAGACCGCGGTGGTCGAAGAAGCCCGCGCGGTCCTGCGGCGCGCGCTGCAGGACATCGCGGATCTCGCCGACGAGGTCTTCATCGAAAGCCGCGACTTTCTCCCCGCCGGCGACCGCCGCATCTGGCACACCTGGGCCGACGTCGAACGCTACCCCCGCCACCGCGCCGAGATCGCCCGCCTGACACTCGCGCTCGACTACGGCAAACCGCGTCGGCCCTCCCGCGGTCCCGGCCGCGTGCGGACCAAGGGTCGGGCGCGCCAGCGACGCGAATGCAAAACGGGGATGCGGCATCGCCGGCCGCTCACGCGCCTGCTAAACTGCAAAGTTCAGCCATGAAAAAGAAAATCTGCATTCTGCTTGCCCTCTTGATCCTGCCCCTGCTCGTGTGGGCGCAGGATGCCCCCGACTTAGGCGTGGTCCATCGCATTAAAGCGGAGGCCTTCGAGAATTCCAAAGTCATGGATCACCTGTTTTACCTTACCGACGTCTACGGTCCCCATCTGCCCAACACGCCGGCCTTCGACCAGGTCTCGGACTGGGCCATCAAGCGCATGCAGGAGTATGGTTTCGAGAACGCGCACAAGGAGAAGTGGGGACCGTTCGGCCGCGGCTGGACTTATACGCGCTTCAGCGCGCACTTGATCGAACCGCAGTACGCCCCGCTGATCGGTTATCCGCTAGCCTGGACCGGCTCGACGGACGGAGCGGTGCAGGGCGCGCCCGTGCTGGCGCTGTTGCGCACCGAAGAAGACCTGGCCAAGTTCAAGGGGAAACTCAAAGGGAAGATCGTGCTCACCGAACCGGCGCGGAATCTGGGGATTCCCATCAAGCCGCTGGCTTACCGTCTGACCGACGCCGAATTGGACGAAGTTGCCATGGCCACCGATCCCGGCGCCGCTACCCCGCCTTACGGCCTGCTGCGGATGCCCACTCCGCCCGCCAGCCCCGCGATGGTCTTTCGCGGGAAGCTGAACCAGTTTCTGAAGGATGAGGGAGTCCTGGCGGTCATCAGGCCCAGTTTGCGCGGGGATGGCGGCGTGGTCTTCGCCGACCGCGGTGGCTCGCGCGATGCCAAGGACACCTTGCTGCCCCCCATGGTGGCGCTGGCCATCGAGCATTACAACCGCCTGGCGCGGCTGATCGACAAGAAGATTCCCGTCCGCATCGAGTTACAGGTGGAAACCAAGGTCCACGACCAGACGCTGGATTCCTACAACGTCATTGCCGAGATTCCCGGCGGCCGCAAGAAGGACGAAGTCGTCATGCTGGGCGGGCACCTGGACAGTTGGCAGGGCGGGACCGGCGCCACCGACGATGGCGCCGGCTGCGCGGTCATGATGGAAGCGGCGCGCATACTCAAGGCGCTCGACCTCAAGATGGACCGCACCGTCCGGGTGGCCTTGTGGAGCGCCGAGGAGCAGGGCTTGCTGGGCAGCCGCGCCTACGTGAAGGAGCACTTCGGCGAGCGCCAGACCATGGCGCTCAAACCCGAGCATGCCAAGCTCTCGGCCTACTACAACTACGACAACGGCGCCGGTAAGATCCGCGGTATTTACCTCCAGGGCAACGATATGGTGCGGCCCATCTTCACGGCATGGCTGGCGCCCTTCCGCGACCTGGGCGTCACCACGGTGACCATTCGCAACACCGGCGGCACCGATCACCTGTCCTTCGACGCCGTGGGCCTTCCCGGCTTCCAGTTTATTCAGGATTCGCTCGACTACGGCACGCGCACGCACCATTCGAACATGGATTTGTACGATCGCGCCCCGCCCGGCGACTTGATGCAATCGGCCGCCGTGGTGGCCGCCATGGCCTATCACACGGCCGTCCGCGAACAAATGCTGCCGCGCAAGCCGCTGCCGAAGGCGGTTCCGCCGGTAGTCCGGGCCGGTAGCGCGCGGCTTCAGGGCCGGGCCATGTTCGTGAAAGGGGGCCGGCGCGACTGTGATATAAGTAAAGATTCCTTAATATTCGTTTGGAGAGCCCTAGGGCGATGAAGAAGAACTTCTACGGATGGTGGATGACCGCGGCGGCGTTCATAACCTTCGGCCTGGCCGTGGGTTTCCCCTACTACAACCTGACCTTCTTTTACGACTACTTTCAGAAGGAGTACGGGTGGTCGCGGGCCGACATCACGCTAGGCTTTCCGCTGGCGGCGGTTTTCACGCTCTGGGTCGGACCCCTCATCGTGCCGCGCTTCAGCCCGCGCCGGCTCATCCTGGTAGGCACCGGCCTGACGTTCCTCGCCATGACTTGCTTCGGCAAGATGAACGGCACGCTGCTGGTCTACTACGCCATCTGGGTCCTTTATACGGTCGGCTATTTCCTGTCGGGACCCATTCCTCACCAGCTCATCATCTCGCACTGGTTCCGCAAGAATCGCGGCAAGGCCATGGGTGTGCTTTACGTGGGCGTGGGCTTGATCGGTTCGCTGGGCTCGTACGTGGTGAAGCCGCTCACGGAGAAGTACGGCTTCCAGAACGCGCTGGTCATCATGGGCTGCGCGTTGTTTCTGACCTGGCCTTTGGCTCTGTTCGTTCTCCGCGATAAGCCCTCGGACGTGGGCCAATTCGCCGACGGCGCCTCGGAAGCTCCCGCGGAAGCGCATGCGCAGCCGCACAGTTTCAAGCATTTGCTGAGCAGCTATAAGTTCTGGCTGCTGCTGGTGGGCAGCGTCTGTTCCATTTCTTCCATCGGCGCGGTGAATTTCCACATGAAGTTTGCCTTCGCCGACCAGGGGTTCACCAACCAGGCGGATCTGAACACGGTCTGGCGCTCGGCGTCGATTCTGATCCTGTGGTCCAGCATCGCCGGCCGCTTGCTCATCGGTGGATTCTCGGACGCGTTTCCGATGAAGTGGGTGATGACGGCATCGTACTTCCTGACGGCGCTCTCCATTCCGCTGCTGCTCGCGGTGACGCCTCCGGGAACGCCCTGGGCCTTCTCGCTGCTGTTCGGCCTGGCCATGGGAGCCGACTACATGCTGATTCCGCTCATGGCGGCCGAGCAGTTCGGCGTGAACTCGCTTGCGCGCGCCATGGCGATCATTCTGCCCGCGAATACCATTGGGCAGACCTGGTTTCCGTATTTCATCTCCATCCTGCGCGACAACTATTACCCCCACTACAAAACGCCCATGATGGTGGTCTTCGGTTTGGCTCTGCTGGGCGCGGTTGCCATTCTGATGCTTCCACGCCAAGATAAGACCAATGCGGCACTTCCAATACAGAAGTCTGGGGGAGTTACAAAATAGCGCCGTTGAACTGGGCGCCACCCACGTTCTGTTCGAGCCGGACCCGGAGCGCGTGAAGCGGATTCTGGCGCGTGCGGTCCCGTTGGGCGAGTTTACGCTCGGAAACTCCATTGCCATCCATCCCATGGAAGGCTGCGACGGAACCCTCGACGGGCGGCCCGATGAACTGACCTTGCGCCGTTACCAGCGTTTCGCCTCAGGCGGCGCCAAGCTGGTGTGGTTCGAAGCCACCGCCGTCACGCCCGAGGGACGCGCCAACCCGCGGCAGCTCTGGATTCACCAGGACAGTCTCGGCGACTTCGCGCGATTACTCGACCATCTTCGCCGCGCGCACCGCGAGCGCTACGCCACCACGGACGATCTGCTGGAACCCCTGCAGCTCACGCACTCCGGCCGTTACAGCCACCCCGCGCGCATCATCGCCTGCCACTCCCCGGCGGTGGATCGCCGGACCGGCGTGGCCGCGGACTATCCGCTCATCAGCGACGACGAGCTGGAGCGTCTCGAAGACCAGTACGTCGAAGCGGCCAGGCTGGGCCTCGCGGCCGGATTCCGCGCCGTGGACATCAAGGCCACCCACGGCTATCTGCTCAACGAATTGCTGGGGGCGAAGAATCGGCCGGGGTCGTACGGCGGATCGCTCGAAAACCGCACGCGGTTCATCCGCAACGTCATCGGCAAGATCCGCGCGGCGCTCGGCAGGCAGCTTATCCTGTGCATGCGGCTGGGCGTCTTCGAAGGCGTGCCCTACACGCGCGATCCCTCGACCGGCACGGGCGTGCCGTGCGAGTACCCTCTGCCTTATCCCACCGGGTTCGGCGTCGATCCGGACCATCCGCTCCTGGAAGACCTGGCCGAAGTGCGCCAGGCCATCGGGTGGTTTCGCGAGTGGGGCATCCAACTGCTCAACGTCTCCATGGGTTCGCCGTACTTCAATCCACACGTGGGACGGCCCGTTCGAAAAGCCCGACGAAGGCAACTACGAACCGCCCGAACATCCGCTCCTGGGCGTCGAGCGGCACTTCCGCATCGCCGGCGAATTGCAGCGCACTTTCCCGGATCTGCCCATGGTGGGTACCGGCTATAGCTGGCTGCAGAAGTACTGCATCAACGCCGGCGCGCGCAACATCGCCGACGGCAATATCCGCGTGATGGGCATCGGCCGCGGCGCGCTGGCCTATCCGGATTTCGCGCGCGACGCGCTCGAAAAGGGCGAGCTCGACGAGCAGCGCGTCTGCAAGACGCTCACCTACTGCACCTACCTGATGCGCCGCAAAGACAACCCGCTCGGCCAATGGCCCACCGGCTGCCCGCCCTTCGACAAAGAAGGCTACGGCGAAATCATGAAGCAGGCCCGCGCCACCGCCGCGCGCGGCGAGTCCACCAAAGCCGGTTGAGCAGAGGCGCGTACACCCTGCCAGCGGCACATCGCCAGACCGAGGCAGGTTTCGTCCACGGTGCCTTTGAACTCGTATCGACCCACACGAATCTTTTCGCCTTCGCGTCCGCGATTACTTTCTCCGTAACTGCGCGATTCAAGGTGACCTTACTTGCGGTCACGGCCTTCCCATCTTTCGTCGCTCCAGGCTGGAAGGCCAGAGCGCTTCCCGCAAACATGAGACTCGCTGCCGGGCAGCACTCGCAATCGCCAACTTCAACAGTCCGTTCATGGCATAGGGCGATGCTGTTGGCGCCGGCGCCCCCGCCTGTCTCCATTGATACCCGCATGCCAGCATCCCGGTATAGGATGGGGCGATGGATGGTGAACTCTCGAATGGATTGCCGCGCCTGACCACTCTCGGTAACAGGATCATTAGATCTGATACGGGAGAACAGGCTCTTCTGCGCGGTCTGAACCGGTCCGGAATGGAATACTCAGAACCGGATGAGCAAGGTTTTCTCTCCGCCGCCGAAATCTCCCGGGCCGAAATTCAGACGATCGTCAAGAAGTGGGGCGCGAACGTCATTCGGTTGCCTTTCAACCAGGACTGGGTCTTGCGTGGGCGTGGTAATTGGACGGCCGACGCATATCGGAGGGCGTTGGACCAGGTGATCCACTGGGCATCCGGATTCGGCGCTTATACTCTTGTTGACCTGCAGTGGCTGGATGCAGATCGCATCTATGGCGGCGACCGCAACTTCGTCGCTCCATTGCCCAACTTAGATTCCATCGAACTCTGGAACCTGCTCGCCACTCGTTACCGCGGAGAGCCGGCTGTATTGTACGACATCTTCAACGAGCCGCACGATCGGCTACCCGATGACCCGTATCCACTCAATCGTGAGGACGGTACGACGTATCCGGTCAAACTCTATCGCGTAACAATGACGGAATGGCAGCCATGGGCACGCAAGCTGATCGCGGCCATTCGTAACGTCAATCCCGATGCTTTGATCTTTGTCGCCGGCACCGACTGGGCGTACGATCTGCGCGGTATGCCGCTCGACATCCCACACCTGGTCTATTCCACCCATGTCTATCCGATAAAGGGTAGCGGCTGGGCGGAGGCATTCGGCAATCTTGCGAGTCAAGTCCCCGTATTCGCGGGCGAATGGGGTGGTCTTGATGGTGATCTCGAATGGGGCCAGAAACTCGCCGACTACTTCGATAGACTTCAGATAGGCTGGACTGCGTGGAGTTGGTGCAACGCCCCCTTCCTCGTCGAAAGATACACCCCTACTCCGTTTGGAAGAATCGTCCGCACTCGCCTCTCTGTCGAGGGCTAGCGCTCTAATGCGAATCGGCATATCTTCGCAGACGCGGCTCAGTGCGTGATCGGAATCACTACCGGACCTGGCGGCGAGGAATTGATACTCGCCGGCGACGTAACCCCGTTGATGGAAATCGTGATGGGGTACAAGCCTGGCGACATCGAGGCAAAACTCCTGCGGCACTGTGAAGTTGATTTGGAATTCTCCAACCGCCACCAGCGCGGCGGCGATCGCCGGAATCGTGACGGTGCCAATCGTCACCGTCACGCCGCTCAATAACGTTGTCGAGACCAATGTGCCCGCGGGCGATGGAACTAAGCCGGTGGCGAAGAGTTGCACCGTATCGCCGGGGACGGCGTTGCGGAACGCCGGGCCATTCGACGGGTCGGCGGCGATCTTGCCATCCAGGAAGACCGCGGCCGCGTAGTTCGTGCCACCCAGGATAACCGGGAAAATGCCGGGCGAGTTGGTGGCGGCCGCGGCGGTGACGGAATTGCTCACCACGCCGTTGGTGATTACCTCCACCGTAGCGGTTCCGGTGATTCCGGCAGGCACCTGGAAACTCACCTGCGTGGGGCTGATGTAATACACGGCCGCAGCCTGGTTGTTGACGTTCACCTGAACGCCGCTCAGGTTGGTGGGCAGGCTATTCCCGAGGCCGGTGAAATCGGATGCGGCCCAGATGCGCGTGGTGGTGCTGAGGTTCGTGCCCTTAACCTGCGCCCAGGATCCCGGCACCAGCCCTCCGGCAACATACGTCGCGCCATTCGCGAGACTGCCGGGTTGCAGGGCTGGCGCGGCGGTTGGTGCGATCTTAACGACAAAGCCGTTCCCCTTCTGGCAGCACGCGCCGTCGCTGGAGGTAGTCTGGAATGCGCCGGGGGTGGTGATCAGGTCCGGGCCGTTGGTGTTGCCGGCAAGGTAGATGCCGCCGGCAGTATCGACCGCAAGCCCGGCTGGTTGCGCAGTGTTGAGTCCCTTGGATCCGATCATTGTGGAGAACAGCAAGTTCGCGCCGGTGGGGTCGAGTTCGGCGACCAACACCTGCATGGACCCGCTGGTTGGAGTTGGCTCAAGGGGATTGATAATTGGAAAAGTCGTACGGATTTGCCCCGTGATATAGACGTTCCCGTTCCCATCCAACTGGACGGGGCCGGTCCAGAATACGGAGTCGCTCCCATCGGCTTTGCCGCCTCCCACATAGGTGGACCAGAGGATGGCGGTGCCGGTCGGATTCAGCTTGGTCACGTGGGCCGCCGCGCAGGTCCCGCCATTCGGCGCGCAGACGGTCCCATAAGCGCCGCCGTCACGGGAAAATCCTTGGAATTGGTATATCCGGCGACATAGGCATTGCTCGAGCTATCGATAGCGATGCCGCTGATGTAGTCGCCTACGTTTTGAGTGTGCCCGCCAAGGTAGGTGGCGTAGGCCAGCGATACTCCACCGGCGGAAGTGACCGGAGTGAACTTTGCAACGAAGCCGCGCCAGCCCATCACATACACTCCGGCGCTGTCCAGGGGGGCGCCGGTGGGCTGAATGACGCCGGCGGTCGTCGGCAGCTTGCCGGCCATGGTCTCGCCGACCAGATAGAAGTAGCCGTTGGCGTCCACCGTGACCCCGGTGGCCCACGTAGCGCCGCTACCCGAAGCCGGCGACCCAAGTCCATTCAAGTCGCCAAAGATAGTGGAATACAGCAGTTGGGCGCCGGTGGGATCGAACGCCGCGACGAAGGCGTATTGGGGCGATCCCCCGCCGGTTTTGTCTCCGCCGATTACCGCGCCGCTGGTCGTTGGAAAGCAGGATTGGAACGTATAGCCTACGGAGCAATACTCCGTCTCGTTGCCGGCAATGTAGGCGCGGCCGGCGCCATCCACGGCAATGGCGGTTGCGTACGCCCACGCGTAGCCGCCCAGAAATGTCGAGTAGACAATGCCCGTTCCGGTGGAATTCAGCTTGGTCACAAATACGGACGTGTTGGAGGAGTTGCAGCTCGCTGACGCGGTAGGGCGGCCCCTGTATTGTTAGGAATTGGGGAGCAGACCGTCTGGTACGCTCCGGTGGTTACCGGGAAATTGGGCGAGTTTGTCTGACCGGTCACGTAGGCATTGCCACTGGAGTCCACCGCTATGGCGTAGGCGAGGTCGTAGCCGTTGCCGCCCAAATAGGTGGAATAAACCAGCGAACTGCCATCCGGACTGAATTTCGTTACAAAGGCCGAAGGCCATTGCCCGGGAGTGACGCCCGTCACTTTTGCCGGAGGCGCGCTCTTGATAAGGGTTCTTCGTCGGGAAGTCTAACGAGTAGGTGTAGCCCGTCACATACGCGCTGCCCGCGCTGTCCACCGCGAGACCCTGCGACGTACCGGCCTGACGGATACCGGGTCCGGTCGGTAAGCCCGATGTTATCGGTGCTGCTTCCGCCAAGATAGCTGGCATAGCTGAGCACGGGATCGATGATCAGCGCCCTGGAATGGTCGTAGCTGCCCAGCCGGAAGCGTATCTGGTCCCCGGCCACGACGAACGACCCTTCGACGCTGAGTCTTCTTGTCTCCATCCATCTGGTACAGCACCGGTTTCTTGAAGCGTGGCTGGACCGTTGGGCGCACTCAGAGCTAAATTGCCCTCCGCGTCGACGCTGGCGCGGGCACCGTCGATCCGCCAGGCGATGCGGCTGGGGTCGGCGCCGGGGGCCACCACAAAGTCGTACTCCAACTGGCGCTGATTACCGTAAAAGACCAGATCCACGCCGGGGTAGATCTGGGGATAGCTCGACCTTGCCATAGGTCGGGATGCCGGAGCGCCACTTCTTCGGGTCGTTGCCGATGAAGTAGCTCACCACGCCGGCCTGCCGGCCCAGTCCTGCTGCGTTGGCTTGCGGATTTGCCCCGATCAGGCTCATGCGCACGGTGTCGACGGACGCGGCCGATGCCGGCTGTTGCCGCTCCAGGTTCAGGACCACCTCGCCCGGAGTGAGGAAGAGCGCGTAGCCAGATCCGCGCGAGAGAAACTGAACCGTGGTGTCCACCTGCCCCTGGTTCGGCTCGAAACTCAACGGCACGCTCATGACCTTCGCCTCGGTGCGGTTCGTGGACAGTGCCAGCGCGCGCGGCCAGCCAAGACCAAAGGAGATCGGAATTATCGCCAGCGCCGTTACTGCCCGAAGCGCACGCGCCCGGCGTGCCACCGAAGACCGTTCGCTCGTCATACCCCTTGTCCCTCTCTTTCCGTATTGGCCTCCCGGCCACCATCAAGCATAACTCCAACCATATAATCGGAGTCTTTTTTTTTATTTGTTCCCGCCGCCCGGTAGGGCGGACCCCCTGGTCCGCGGCCGACGCCCTCGTCGGCCTCCGCGATAGCGGCCGTCCGCCTCACCATCCGAACTGCGCCGTAATTCGAAACGCGCGCCCATCGTTCAAAGTGTTGGTGATCTGGCCGAAATTCGGCGACGACAATTCGGCCCCGGGGGCGGCGAATTGCGGAGTATTGAACAGGTTGATAGATTCCGCCCGCAAAGTAAGCCGCGTCTCCGCACGCAGGACCCACGCCTTCGAGAGCGCCGCGTTCACATTCCGGATGCCGCCCTTGCGGAAGACGTTGCGGCCCAGGTTGCCGGTTTCCGCACCCGGCGCGATGAACGCAAAGTCCGCCTTCCGCAGCAAGCTCGCCGCGGTGTCGGGATCGCCGATGGTCCGGCCCAGCACGGACGGGTTCAGCAGGTTGGGACGGTCGTTGCCGCTGCCGTCCACATTGCCGAAACCGGGACCGTCCGAGCCCGTCACCACGTTGAACGGCGTGCCGCTCTTGAGCAGCGTGACCAGCGAAACCGTCCAGTTGCGCCAGGCGTAGCCGGCTCGCCAGAGGAACGAGTGCGGCTGGTCGAATTCGCTGCGCGCCTTCAGGTCCTTGTGCGTTTCAAATTCGCTCTGGCTGCGGCCAATGCGCGAGTCGGCGTCGTAAGCCGTGTTGGTGTAGCTCGATCCCAGATCCATCGCCTTCGAAAACCAGTACGCCACGTCCATGGAAAGCCCCCGCCAGCTCGACAGGACCAGGGAGACGCGCGCCGCGTCATAATAGCCTTGCGAGCCGTTCAACACCCAGCGGTTCTCGGCGTAGTTTGTATCGGCGCGCCGCTCGTTGATGGTGGCCGTCAGGAGCGGAATCTCGGCCACCGGATGGGCGCGGTTCAAATACCACATGGTGAGCAGCTTGTAGCCGCGGCTGCCCACATACCCCAACTGCATGTTCCAATTGCCCGCCACGCGCCGCTCCCAACTGGCGTTGTACTGGTATTCGTACGGTGTTCGCAGATTCGGGTCGAGCAGGTAAAGATTGGTCTTGGGGTCCGGGACGGCGCCGTATTGCGTGAGCGCGCCTAACGGATTCACCAGGTTGGGCGCCGTGACCACCACCTTGTGCACCAGCGGCGGGCTGAAGCGCACCTGCTGAAACGTCACGGGGTAAATCTCGCCGTATTGCACGCTCCCGGCGCCGCGCAGCGCTCCCCATCCGCCGGGCAGCCGGTAAGCCAAGCCGGCGTAAGGCGCCACATTGTTACAGTCGCAGGGATAAGGAATGGTGTTCTTCCCGTTCACTTCCACGGGGCGCGTCACCGGCTGGTAGCGCATCCCGTACTGCACGGTGAGATTCCGCCGCGCCTGCCACTTATCGCCCACGTAAAATTGCATGTCCCAGTTACGAAAGCCGCGCCGGAAGTCGCCGGTGGCCGTGATGTTCTGCGTCGGAGTGCCCATCCGGAGGTTCGTAATCGAGTCGCGCCCAAAATCGTTGCCGAACGCGAAGAAGCCCCGCATACAGTCGGTTTCCAGGCCGTTGAGCTGCCGGCGCAGCAGGTTGAAGCCCGCCGTCCAGTCGTGTGCGCCGCCAGTGCGGCGTAGCTGCGCGCCGTAGCGGAACATATTCAGTCCCCGGTCGATGGGGATGGACGACAGCGGCCCCAGCGCCTCCAGCCCCGAGATCGAAACCAGCGGGCCGACCGCGTTCTTTTCCGGCACCAGCAGCGTCCCGATCCGGTCGAAGCCCGCCGAGACGTCCAGGGTGGTTTCCGGGCTCCACTGGCGCTCCCAGGTGGCGCGCGCGGTGTGCGCGTGCGTGTCGCTGTTGGGATTCTGGCCCGCCACCAGTTCGAACGCCTCCACGTGCTGGCTGGTGAACTGGTAGCGCAAGCTGACCCGGTCGCGCGTGCCCAGGCGCTGGTCCAGCCGCCCGCCGGCGTTGTTCTGGTCGATGGTCTGCGGCGAGTTCGTGTTCAACATGCGCGGGTTGATGTCGGTGCGATTCGGAAGCTCCGCCGGGTAGGCCGCCAGAAATCGCACCACCATGGCGCGGGTCGCCGGGTCGCTGGTCAGCGGGGTACGTTCGTCGGCCTGGGGCACCAGCACATTCCCGTTCACGCTCCCGCCCGCCTTCTTCTGGCCACCCTCCAGAAACAGATCCGCGCCGCGCCACAGCGGCGCCCCGGCATGGAAGCCGTAGTCGTTCTCGTGTGCGGGCTGCACGCCGCCCACCTGGAAAAATGATCGCGCGCTGAAAATGCTGTTCTGGTGCGTCTCCCAGACGTCGCCATGAAACCCGCCGCGGAAAGGGGAAACGTGCAGCACGGGCGTGGGCGGATTGCCGAATTCGGCGCTGAAGTAGCCGCGCTCCGGGCGAAATTCCTGCACGATGGTGGCGGTGGCGCCCAAACGTATGTTCAGTTCCTTCAGGGCGTTGTTGTCCACCAGGTTGAACTGAACGTTCTCGTTTCGACGGCTCTCGCCGGCCGCCGTATTCGTCTTACCGATCAGGTTGAGCTCCAACCGCCGCGCGTCGGCGGTGGGGCTGGCTGCTTGTGCGGGCGTGGTTTCGGCCGGCGCAGGCGGCGCCGGCTTCGGCGCCGCCTGCTGCGCGAACGCGGACCACCATCCAAGCCAGAGGACCCCTAGAAGGGCGCGCATAAGGAA
>CAVUYK010000026.1:0-569021 GCA_963745655.1 Terriglobales bacterium
CTGTCCCTGTCGCAAGAAAAGCTCGCCGATGAATCCTTTGTCCTGACACATCCCCCCCTTATGCCGTTGAGTCGTTCAACTACCTGCCTGGCCCGTGCTGACCCAGATGGTTGCCGTTCGTTCTTCTTCCTACAGTCAGACAGCGAACATTGAGAGTATAGTTCGCCGGGGACGATGTTCACAAGCGGTAACGTGCTGGTTCGCGTACGCAACCCGCATCGCGTCCAACTGGCTGGCTCAACGTCGTCTTCTTGGTGTCGTGGTGGCGTATCGGTCGGGCTTCAGGCCGCCCGGTACCGTGCGCGCTGCTCCGTGGTCCTGATTGCGTCTAACATGATTCGCCACTTTGTTTGCGCGGCTCTGAGCGAGGTGCGGCTCAGCGTGGGGCGCCATCAACCCTGCCGTCCGAGTGGTTGCCATCCTAATCCCGGCATCTCCGGCCCGCAGCACATTCAAGCTGGGCCCTTGACGCCCCGCATGCACCTGGAGGTACACTCTCAATCGGACTGGTTCAGGATGCCGGTCAGGTCTAGAACGGAGGCGGCATGCGACAGTTCTTCGTACAGAGCATAATTGGATTATTGTGTTTCGCCGGAAACGCTTCGAGTGCCGACGGTATCACCATCGTTGAGCATGGAAAGCCCTTGGCCCTGATTACGATTGCCACCGGTGCTTCCAAACCGGTTGCAGCGGCAGCTCAATTGCTGAGCACATGCATTGAGAAGAGTACCAATGCAAAGCTGCCGCTGGAAAGAGGCGTGCCCGCCAACGGGAGGGTCGTCATCCACGTAGGCGAGGATGATTATACGAGGCAGCTCGGTCTGGACCTGAAGAGCGTCGGCGCGGACGGATTTGTAATTACGTTCCCGGACAGCAAGAACATTGTAATTGCCGGGTCCGAAGATCGGGGAACGGAATTCGGCATTTACGAATTTCTGGAACGATACGTGGGGGTCCGATGGCTGATGCCGGGCCCATACGGGGAGGATATTCCGCATTCATCCACGATTACGGTATCGAGGGATGAACTTCGTCAGGAACCCGCATATAAGTGGCGGCGCGTCAGCGGGGACATAGGTTCCACCTGGTCGAGAAGGAACCGTAACAACTCGGAGATCATTCCCAGCTATCATAATCTAAACCAGCTATTCCCGCCAAGTAAGTATGCACAGTCCCATCCTGAATTCTTTCCCATCTTGAACGGCAAACGATACATTCCCCCGGACGATGCGGACGGAAACTGGCAGCCATGTTTTTCAGCAGACGGCATCGTGGAAGAGGCGAGCAAAAACATCAAGGAGTATTTCAGAACGCATCCAGGTACAAAGTATTTTTCCCTTGGGATGAATGACACCAATCGTTTCTGCGAGTGCGAGCGCTGCAGATCGAAAGAGGATCCGGAACTTAACTTCTTAGGATTCAGAAACTTCTCCGACAGCTATTTCGAATGGGCCAATAGGGTTGTCGAGAGCGTGTTGAAAGAATATCCGGACGCATGGTTCGGTGCCCTCGCCTATGGCCCCCTGTCTCAGCCCCCGAAGAAGATAAAGAAGATTAATCCGCGCATCGCCATCTACATGACCGACGACAGAATGCGGTGGTGTAACCAAAAAGTTGAGGCCGAAGCACACCGAATCACCGAATGGTGGAATTCAACCACGTCCTCCCTCGCCTGGTATGACTGGATATGGGGTTACCCCTACATGCTCCCGAAGGTGTGGTTTCATCAGATGGCAAAAGGCCTCGAATACGGCTCGAAACATGGGGTGCGTGGGTATTATGCCGAGACCAATTTTTATGTGGAATACGATAAGGCGGCTGAGGACAAGATGAGTCCTTTTCGCTGGGGAGAAGGGCCAAAATTCTATCTCCTCTATAAACTTCTGTGGAATCCCTCGATCAATGTCGATCACGTACTTGACGATTGGTATGAGCGTGCGGTTGGGAAAGCGGCCGCCCCAGATCTGAAGGCATATTTCTCTCACTGGGAGCAAATGTGGACGGAAAGAATATTCCAATCGTCCTTTTGGCAGCCGAAAGGCTACCATCTGAACTTCAGGAATTATGATTACTTCGACATTGTGACCAAGAAGGATATGGCGCAAAGCCGACAGTGGCTCGAATCCGCCGTGGCAAAAGCGCAAACCGGAGCGCAAAAGCAACGGGCAAAGCAGATTCTCAAGGCCTTCGATTATTATGAGGCATCCGCCCTTACCTTCATGGAAGTCATAAGAGCAGGCAAAGCTCCTCCCGCTTCCGAACTTGAGGCACTGCAACGCGCAACTTCTGTGGAAAGCTATCTGTCCCATAAACAAAGAAGGGAAGACCTCCTTGATGAACTGTTCTTTCACGATCCTGTCATCAAACCGCCCCAATGGGTCAATGAGGGAGACCGGTGGGGATGCTACCCGCTTTGGTGTCTATACGACTGGGCAAGAAACAGAGACGGAAAAGTCAGGAGCCGTCTCAACCAATTCGCCTCATCGCAAGATAGAGTACTCAGAGACGCAGCACAATTGATGTGCGGCATCCTCGATGGGAAAAGGAAGCCGATCACCAAGAACTCAGACTTCTCAAAATCACTCGACGGATGGGACCTTGGACGGGGAGACCCCACGGCGATGACCTGGGATGGAAGGGAAGGCCATGATGGCGCTGGCGCGCTTTCCGGAGAGGGGACTGGTTCGATTTCGCAGGAGGTGCCGGTAAGCGGCAACAAGAAGTACACTTGCCTCGGATTCGTGAAGAGTACCGGATCCAGAAGCAAAGCCGGTTACCTGGACGTTGTGATTCTAGATGTGAACGGGAATGCCATCGACCAGCATTATCGGAGAAAAACACTATTCATGGAGCCTGGAGTGTGGACGCCGATAGCTACCACCATTGATTTTCCTGCCCTTAAGAGTAGTTCGCTCGGAAAGTGGAAAGAACCGGCAACCATGAGGCTGCAACTCAACCTAGGTAGCCTCGACCCGGGTGGCAAAGTCTATGTCGACGACTGCGGGATTTATATGCAGGAAAGCGAGGGCTCGAAGGCCGCCAGGCAGTGACTGCAACAGAGGGCCGGCAATCCGTCAAGCCAAAGCACGACGAACTCTGGCAGGACCACAACGCGAGACTCATCGCGCACGAGAAAACAAACAACGATCGCCCCGAGTCCCAGGTCACGCGGGAGGCAGTCGACGCGGCAACCGTGTGATCGGAGTCAAACGGAGTCACGAGAAATTCGCCTACCGCGGAGAGTGGGCCTAACGCGCAGATTCTGCCGGTACTTACGCCGCCTGCACTTGCTGGTAGACGCCCTTCAGGAACTTCAGCCCTTCGCTCGCCAGTTGCTCCGGAGAATCGGCCAGCTTGCGCCAGATGCAGCAGAGCTTGGCGACGCTCTCGATGTCGGGATCGAAGCTCTCGATGGTTATGCAGCCGTCGTAACCCACCTTGCGTAACGCCTGGAAGAAGCGGCACCCACGGCACCAGGCCGGTACCGGGAATGCCGCGCTGGTTCTCGCACGCGTGTACGTAGCCGAGCAGGCTGCCGGCTGTCTCCACCGCTTTCGTGAAGTCGTCCTCTTCGCGAATCATGTGGAACGTGTCCAAATGCACGCGCACGTTGGGCAGTCCCACCGCCTGAATGAACTTCACGGCGTCGGCGGCCGTGTTGATGAAGTGCGACTCGAAGCGGTTGACGGGTTCGATCGCCAGAATCAACTGCGAACTGCGCTGTGCGTAAGAGGCGATGTCGCGGTATCCGTCCACGGCCCAGTTCCACTCCTGGGCGGTGCGCGCTTTGCCGGTCAGGTAGCCCCAGCCGCAGTAGATCATCCCTCCGAAGACCTTGGCGCCGGCTTCGTTGCTCACGTCGATTAGCTTGCGCGAGAAATCCAGGCCCGCCTGGCGCACCGCCGCGTCGGGCGAAATGATGTTGTACTGGAGCGGCATCCCGAAGCCCATGTTGATGGTGAGCCCCAGGTCGGCGGCCGCTTTCTTCACCGTGGCCGCCGGGAAACGGTCCACGTCGAACGGAATGATCTCCACCGCGTCGAATCCCATGCGCTTGCACTTATCGAGCAAGGGCAGGTCTTTCTCGGCGAAGGTTTCTCGAAATAGCAGCGAGTGTATACCGAATTGCACGTGTAGGCCTCCAGGGCGGAGCCGGCGAGGGAGTCGTCGCATGAGCCGGCAAACCACCAGCGTCTTGGGTGATCCATCTTCTTTGTAGCCCGGGGCGCGCCGCCGATCAATGCCCGCGGTTTATAGAATTTCGTAAATCTTTTACAATTATTTCGATCGGGGGGCGCCGGAGGCCAGACGGTACCCGGCCGGAGGGCGCCCGAAGGCCCGGCCGAAGACGGTGGTCATGTGCTGTACGGATTTGAATCCGGTGTGGGCGGCAATCTGCTTGAGCGACAGGCGCGTATCGCGGATCAGGCGCCGCGCCTGTTCCAGCCGCACGTTGCCGATGGCCGTGTGGACGCTGTAGCCCAGCGCGGCTTTGAAGCGGGTCTCCAGCGCCGCGCGCGAGCAGGTGACCGCCTCCGCGACGTCTTTCACCTTGATGCCGCGCAAAGCGTGCTCCCAGATGAACGCCATGGCTTTGGCCGCCACCGGATCCTGGATGGCCAGGATATCGGTGGAGTGGCGCGTCACCACGCCCATCGGATCGATCACCATGCGCCGCCGGCGCGGCTGGCGTCCGTCCATGATGCGGTCCAGCAGCACGGCCGCTTCGTGGCCGACGTGCCGCGCGCCTTGCTCGACGCTGGTGAGCAGAGGACTGCTGAGCTGGCACAGCAGCTCGTCGTTATCCACGCCGATCACCGCCACTTCTTCCGGTACTCGCAAGGATTGCGCCCGGCAGGCCTCCAGTACCTGGCGAGCGCGGCTATCGTTGGCCGCCATTACGGCCAGCGGTTTCGGCAGCGCTTCCAGCCACTGCCGCAGGGCGCCCTGCATGGCGGTCCACCCGCGGCCGTCCGTGTGAGGGCCGCGGTAGACCTGGCACGCCAGGCCGCGCCGCTTCAGCCGCGCCACGAAAGCCCGCTCGCGCTCCTCGGACCAACCGTTGATGGGCGTCCGCGGGTAGCCGCAAAAAGCGAAGTTGCGGAAGCCGCGATCGAGTAGGTGATCCGCGGCCAGGTGCGCGATGGCACGGTTGTTGGTGAAGAAATACGGGATGCGCGATTCCGGCGCGTACCAACCGTAGCCGCTGCCGAAGGCCACCGCCGGCAGCTTCGACTCGACCACCGCCGCCGCCACTCGCGGGTTGTCGAAGTCGGCGATGATGCCGTCGCCTTTCCAGGTGCGCAGATCCGGGAGCCGCTGGTCCTTCAGGCTGTTCTCCTCGATGTAGACGTTCCAGCCCGCGCCCTCTTGCAGGTAGGCCGCGACACCGGTCATCACCTTGAGGTCGTAGGCGCGCGTGGCGTCGTAGATCAGGGCGACGTGGCGTATGTTCCGGGTTCCGCGTCGATCCGGTTTCACTGGATCATCTCACCGTCCCGGAACTCGTGCCGCGACACAACCGCGCCCGCGTCGTCCCACGCCGTGGCCGTACCCTGGCACTTGAAATCGCGCCAGGTGGATTCGTGCTTCTTGCGGCCGTTCGGCCAGTACTGGGTCCAGACGCTGGTGCCGTCGTCCGCGTGCCGCCACTCGAAAAGCTTGCTCCCATCGGCGAGCCAGTAGATTTCCGAACCGGTCTTCCGGCCGTCGCGCCAGGCGGCCTGATACTGTTTCGCGCCGCTGGGGTAGTACCAGAGTTCATCGCCCGAAAGTACGAATCTGCCGGCCGCATCCAACGCGCCCGTCCAGGTGGAGCGCAGTTTGCCGCCGGCGAACGTCTCGCGCCCATGAATGGGCTCGCTGAGCGCCGGGCCGGTCTTCGTTTCCGCCGTTTCGTCCGACAAAATCCACGCCTCGTTCATTTCGAAATGCTGCGAGGGGTGGTTCATGCTGGTGATCAAATGGATGACGCCGTTAGGCGCCTGCGCCGCTACCGAGTAACCCAATGTGCCGCTGGAATGACCTTTGCCTTGCCGCACCCAGTTCTCGTGCGGCAGCGTGCCGGGGAGAGTCTTGATCTTCCATGTCTGGCCTTCGTCGTCCGATAAGGCCACGAAGGAGCCGCGGTTGGTAACGCCGGCAGGTTGCTGGCCCTCGCGATTCTGCCAGTCCGCGGCGAAGAACAAACGGCCGCTCGCGAGCTTCACCAGCGACGGCCGCTGATTGCTGGACAGGGCGGGGAAGGGGGTCTTGCTGGTGGACCAACTCTTGCCGCCATCGCTTGAAATGGCTTGCGGCATGTAGCCGTCGATGTTCGTGTTCTTGCCCCCGATGCCCAGGATGCGGCCGTCTTTGAGCAGCGCAAAGACGGTGTGCCGCCCGGCCGTGCGTCCACCCGTGTCGAACCAGGTGGCGCCGTTGTCGCGGCTGGCCCATAGCAGCGACGTGCCGGCCACGGCGTCGCTCGAAAAATACAACGTGCCGCCGGCGGCGCGAAACGCGTGCGAGATGGGCTGCGGCCAGTAGCCGCCGCGCGGCCCCGCAATCAGCGGCAACTCCACCGCGCTCCAGTGCGCCCCGCTATCGGTGGACGTCTGGTGCCGGAAGGGCACGCCGTCCATCCCCGCGCCTCCACCGAAGAAATGCATGGTCGCGCCTTCGGTCGCGAGCAGCGCGCTCTGATCGTTGGCGTCGGCGAAATCTTCGAAGGGGCCCGGCATGTCCCAACGGTCGCTGCCGAATCGCAGGCGCGAGGAGATGAAGGTGGTGTTGGCAAGATATTCGGTGGAAGCGGTGGAGGCGGCGAAGGCCACCCACAATAGATCGCCATTGGGGCACACCGTGAGACCGGCCGAGTGGTTATGCCAGAGAAGTTCCGGACGCAGACCCGCTGCGATTATCGCATCCGAGGGCGTGTTCTCGGGCGGAATCGGCGCCAACGGCCGCCGCCGGAACCACGGCTTGGCGGCCGGCGGCCCCAGCTTCACGTACGCCGTGGATTGCTTCACGCACTCCTGGACGAAGATCGGCTCCGGCGTGTGAGGGGGCGTTGCGGGGTAAGGCGCTTCGACGATTCGAAAGCCGATGTTATGGCGGCCGCGATAGCCCGGCGCCATGCTCGCGCGGTTCGCCGAGCGCCGGTAGTAGGGCAGGGTGCCGGCCACCGCGTCGTGCGCGCGCTCGCCCATGATCCCTCCGCCGCGCACCACGCGCGCGTATCCCGTCGCCGGTCCCACCGGGTCGGTTTGCGGCGAGGCGAGATACAGCCCGTGCCAGTCGAGCAGCCATTCGGCCGCGTCCGTGTGCATGTTCTTCAACCCCCAGGCGTTCGGCGCGCCGCTCGCGGGCATGGCTTCGCCGCTTGAAAAGTGGCCGCTGGTGCCGGCGCGGCAGGCGTATTCCCACTCAGCTTCGGTGGGCAGGCGGTAGTGGCGGCCCTCTTTCTGGCTCAGCCACGCGCAGAACGCCACCGCATCGTCCCAAGCGATGCCCGTCGCGTAGGGCGATGCGGGGCCCAGGTCCTGATGGTCGAACCGGAAACGCGCGAACTGCGCCGAGGTGATTTCGGTCTCCGACATCCAAAACTCGTTGGAGATGCGGACGTCATGCACCGGACGTTCGTCGTAGTCGCCGCGCGGCAGCACCGCGGGCTGCTTCAAACTGGCCGGATCGGTGGCCAGGTCGTTGCCCATGCGGAACGCGCCCGCCGGGACGCGAATCATTTTCACGCCGATGCTATTCACACGTTCGCGGGCCGGTTCGGCGCCGGGAAGCATGTACAGGGCGGACGCCGCCGCCAGGGTCGGAAGCCAGGTGCGCATGGTTCACAGCATAGCCGAAACCGGCTTGCGCGCGAATCGCCGCCGCGCGGCCACGCGCGTGCTAGACCTGCGGAACGCCATCGGCGAGGGCGCCCAGTTCCAGAAATAACTGTACCCAGGCCGCGTAATCGAGACGCGTGCGGCCCTTCATGAACCAGTCACCCGGAATTATCGGCGGGTACCGGCTCCAGGGTTCTTTATAGATGTTGTCGCGGAGATTTACCACCAACCGGGCGTACTCTTCCAGGCGCGCGCGCTTGGCTTCAATGGTTCGCCGCTTGGCGATGCGCGAGGCGCCCGCGCGGGCCATGGCCTTCACGCGTTCGCGGAAAGCCTCGAGATCGCCCAAATCCGCGATGGCCGCGCCGATGCGCGCGCGATGCTCGAACACTTGCCAGCGCCACGACTGCCGCGTCTTAGCGGGGAGACGCGCGGCGATCGAAAGCGCCAACTTCTCCACGCGCGTGGCATCCTCGCTCCCTTGCACGAACTGCTGCTGGCCCCAACTACCCATCGGATTGGTCCAGGCGCTCTCCATGCCGGCCGTCAAGCGTGTGAAGTCGGTAGCGACGCTCGCGTCGAAGAAGTAGTTGGCGTATTCAGAGGCAAGCTGCTCGGGCGTGACCGCCGGATCCCAGGCGATGCGCGCGGAGGCGGCTTTATTGAAATCGTCGTAGATGCCCTCGCTGTAAGCCACGTAGCCGTCCTGCCCGGTGCGCCGCAGATCGCCGAAAATGCTCACCAGACGCCTGGGAAACGGATTCGCACCCACCGTACCCCAACCGCCGATCTCGGTGATCTCCAGGAACGTGAGCACCGGATAGCCCGGGGGCATCCCGGCGAAACGGTCCGCCGGATGGCGGTCGTCCTTGAAAACGCCGCCGAACCAGGCGGGCTTGCGCTGGTGGAAGAAGTCGATGGCCGTGCGCGCTTCTTCGTCCGTGAAGTGCCAGTCCGACATGTAGGAACGCATCGCGGGGTGATATTTGCGGAACGTTTCGTGCACGTCCTTGGCCAGGTTCAGAAACGTCAAAACCCACGGCTTGCAGCGGTCGCACAGGCAGCCGCCCGTGTCGTAGGCGAAGTGGCAGCCCATCTCCAGGTGCACACCGGCCGCGGCCAATTCGCGCGCCAGGTTGTCTTTGTTACGCAGAATGATTTCACGCGCGCGCGGGACCGAAGGGCAAGCCAGCATCTGAAAGTTCGCCCATTTCTCCGTATTGGGCGCCTTCACTTCGGCCGTGACCTGGTTGCGATACAGGTCGTTGTCGCTCATCGTGTAGCCGGGCTTTAGACCGAGATCCTGCGCCAGGCGCAGCACCTCCTTTTCCTTGTCCCAACGTTTGCGGGCGTCGGCATTGTCCACACCCTTTTCGAAGGGATCGTTGTACTGCGATTGGTCGAACCACACCCACACGCCGTTGACGCCCCAGAGCGCCATGTCCTCGACCACCTCGCGCATGATGGTGCGCGCTTCCTGCATCTCGTAGTAGTTCTCGACGTGTATGGCGAGATACAGCATGCGATGGCCCATGGCGGGTTTGTCCAGACCCAGCGGCGGTTGCGCGCGCATAGCGCCGCGCGCGTAACTTGCGGTGCGCAGGATCTTGCCGGCGCCATAGATCAACCCTCGCCCTTCCCGCGCCACTACGTATACTCGGCCGCTCTGCGCGATCAGCGCGAAACCTTCTTCGCCGAGTTCCTCCGCCGAAGGCGCCTTTACGCCGGTTAACTCGCGACTGCCCGCCGCGGCAATTACCACAGCCGGGCCCGCCGCCGGCAACCTGTCCTGTATGGGGAGCTTTGCGCCGGTCTTGCGCTCGATGCGGCTCACCAGCAGCGCGGCGGCTCGCCGAGCCAGCGGTCCGGCTGACGGCGCGACCACCACCACGCCGCGCGGTTGGCCTCCCGAGACGAGTTCGAGAGGCGGGGCGCTGGTAGAAGCCATCGAGACGACGGCGGTGAGGAAGGCAAAGATGACGTTCTTCATGGTTTGGATCGACACAATGTTACCATCTTGCATCACACGTCTGGCCGGACTCGCCTCCTGTGTCCCAAGCCGAAGGCGCGTCGATGCTCTCCAGCATTCTGGGGTGCTCGTCACTCAACAGATCTGTTGCAATATGGCGGCGTGACAAGCACCGAGTTGCAATGGTAACTGAAGAGACCGGGCGGATAGATGTGCTTCGTCATCCCCGGCTGAACCGTACATTCCCGTAGTTTCTGTCATCGGAACGGAGATACCAGGGAGCGGCTGATGGTTCAGGAGCGTAGCTGCCCAAATCTCTGCCAGCGATCGCGATCAGGACCGTTCTACGCGGAGGTTCCGTGGTCAGCTCCCTCTGATTGAGAAACTGAATTGTCTCGGCCGGTTCCGGTTAGCGCCGTACTCGTCTGTAACGGCGTTCCCCCTTACCCCCGATGCCAGCCGGCATCGCGAAGGACTTCGTTGGCGGCTTTGGCGGTGTTGGCGTGGATGGTGACAGTGTCGCGGACGTCGTGGGCGTAACCGCCGGCGAGCGTCACCACCACGGCGGCGCGGTAGCGCAGAGCGGACTCGAAGACGATGCGGTCGCGCTCCTTCAAGCCCTCGATGGTCAGCGCCAGGCCGCCCAGTTGGTCCTCGACGTACGAATCGGCGCCCGCCACGTAAACAACCAGGTTGGGTCGAAAGGCGGCGATGGCCGTCGAGTAAGCGTCGCGCAGGCTCATCAGGTATTGCTCGTCGCCGACGCCGTCCTTCAAGTGGATGTCGATGTCCGAGGGCGGTTTCTCCGCGGGGTAGTTGTTGAACTGGTGCAGCGAGATGGTGAAGACGCTCTTGTCGCCGGCGAAAATGCTGGCGGTACCGTTGCCCTGATGATTGTCGCAGTCGATCACCAGCGCCCGTTCGATGGCGCCTTCCTGCTGCAAGCGGCGTATGGCCACGGCCACGTCGTTGATGGCGCAGAAGCCTTCGCCGTGGTCGCGGAAGGCGTGATGAAATCCGCCGCCCACGTTGTAGCCGATGCGGTCGCGCAGCGCCAGTCGCGCGGCCAGCGTGGTGCCGCCGGCAGCCAGGATGAAGCCGTTCACCATCCGGCGCGAATACGGCAGTTCCAGCTTCAATATGTCGTGATAGGTCAGCGTGCCGTTCTTGAGCCGGATCACCCAGTCGGCGTCATGCACCAGCATCAGGTTCTCGGTCGAGGCCGGCTCCGGCGCGATGAAATCCTCTGGGGCGGCGAAGCCCTCGTCGAGAAAGCGCTCGCGCAGCAGGCGATACTTGTGCCAGGGGAAGATGTGATCGCGCAGCTTCAGATCGTAGCCGTTGCTATAAACCAGTCGGAACGGAAGCAGGCGAGGCATGGCCTCAAGCGAATTTCACGCCGCTCTCCGATTGCAGCGCCGTGATGAGCGCCACGCTGTAGACGTCCTCGGCTGAGCAGCCCCGTGACAAGTCGTTGGCCGGCTTGGCCAGCCCTTGCAGGATGGGGCCGTAGGCCGCCGCGCCGCACATGCATTCGAGCAGTTTGTAGCCAATGTTGCCCGCCGCGAGGTTCGGGAAGATGAGGGTGTTGGCGTGGCCGGCGACGGTAGAGCCGGGCGCCTTGGCTTGGCCGATTTCACGCACGATGGCGGCGTCCAGTTGCAGTTCCCCGTCCACGTGCATTTCCGGCGCGCGCTCGCGAATGATGCGGAGCGCTTCGATCACCTTGGCCACCTCCTTGTGCCGGGCGCTGCCCTTGGTGGAAAACGAAAGCAGCGCGACGGTTGGCTCTACGCCCAGCAGCAGGCGGGTGCTGGCGGCCGTCGAGATGGCGATGTCGGCTAATTGCATGGCATTGGGTTCAATCACCACGCCGCAATCGGCCATCATGAGCTGGCCGCGATGGCCGGCGGTTTCGTTGTAGAGGCACATCAGAAAAAAGCTCGACGCGGTGCGCAGGGTGGGCGGTGTGCCGATGGTCTGTAGCGCGGCACGTGCCACATCGGCCGTGCTGTAGATGGCGCCGCTCACGCAACCGTCGGCGTCGCCGGCGGCCACCATCAGGGGTGCGAGATACATAGGATTGCGCGCCACGCCAGCGGCTTCCATTTGCGTGATGCCTTTGGCGCGGCGCCGTTCGTAGTAGATAGACGCGTACTTTTCGATGGCGACCGTATCCGGCCTAAGCAGAATGGGCTCGATGACCCCGTTCGCGGCGAGACGTTCGCAGGCGATTTGAATGCGCGGGTCTTCGATTTCCGGGAAGACAATGCGCTTTTTCGGCCGGAGGCGCCGCAGACGCTCTTCGGCACTGGCCATGAAAGCGATTGCGGACGCGGGCAAGGACATAAAGTTTATTGTACTTTGAAAACCGGTACAGACAGCCTTTTCCTCCCGGCGGAAAAGGTGTCAGTCCCTGGTTTTCTGACGCGGCGCGCCTGCTACGGGCGCCTGAGGCAAATGCCCGTGCGCTCAATGCGTTCGTTGTGCGGCGGGAGCGCCGCTTCAGGGCACTCGACGCCGGTGGCAATCTCGAACTGGGTGATGTCGCGCTCGGCCCACAGCCACAAGCCGAAACGCGCCGCTGGATCCGCCGCGGCTCCTTGAAAGCGAACCCGCGAGACACCCGGGGGAACCTCGCACAGATACCAGGTCCATTCGTTTTCGTGCGGGAGGACCTGCGCGTAGGCCGAATACGTGCGAGGAATGTTGTAGCCGATGTGTCCCGCCGAATGGCGCGGTTCGAGCTTGACCGGTTGTCCGTTCACGCTCGCTTCGGCGCGGCTGGGGTGGAATCGCCGGCCGGGGAACGCCACCAGCAGCAGCACGGTAGTCTTCGAGACTCCCGCGGGCACTTCCACTTCGCACTCCTGCTCGAACAAGATGGTGGGCTCCGCGGTCTGGCTCACGCGGTTCCAGCCGGCGTCGCTCATGTTGCGCGGACGGAACCAGGGTTTGAGCCACTCGGATTCCGGCGCCGCGCGGGTGGACTGCGCGGTGGCTTTCCCGCGCAGTTCCAGCGGCGCGCGCGGCGTGGTTTCGATCGAATGCTCGACGCCGCCCGGGGCAAGCACGCGAACCTTCGCGATGAGCGGCGCAGCCACGATTCCCATGGTTCCGTCGGGCCTTCGAAACCAGCGCGCATCCAGCGCCACGGCTTCCCCGAGCGTCTTGCGCGGACGGATTTCGAGGATCAGCGTCTCCCACGGGGCCAGCTTCAATTCGATGGCGCTGGAGGCCGCGAGCCCCGCGGCGATGCCGCGCCGGTAGGGATATTCGGTGTAGCAGACTGCGTCCGCGAGCGTCGCCGGAGCGCCCGCGCGGGAGAGTTCCAACCGATAGTCGCGGGTTTCGTTGGATGGATTGCGCACGGCCAGGATGCCGCGCCCGTCCAGCCAATGCGCGTAGGCGTACGGCTCGCCCTGTTCGACACGCGAGCTGACGATGGTGGTCCGTTGCAGAACTGTCCTGGTTGGCACGCCCCCACTTCAGCAGGCCGGCGTAGGCGCGATAGTCCTCCGCGCCCAGATAGCGCGGATTCATATAGGTGGCCATAAAGAAGTGGCCGCGTCCGAAGGCCATAGCCACGTGGTTGGGAAAGCCGCCGCTGGGGTTGCAGTGGACGATGTCGAAGTACTGTAGGGCGTTTTGCGGCAGCCACACTTCGTCGAGCGAGTAGAAAACAAAGTAGTCGCGCGAACTGGTGGCGGCTTCGCGGTAGTCCGGGGCCGGGAGCATGCCGCGCGGCGAATCGCCGCCGGCGCTGGCCCACAAAGTGTCGGATTCGCGAATCATCCACGGGCTGATATAGCAGACAAAAGTATTGAGATAGGTTGGTTCGGTAACCAGCGCGGGATTGGCCCGCTTGGCCGCGCGCAAAAGCTCCAGCGAGTACTCGGCCAGCGGCTCGACGGAATCCAGGCCCGCCAGCAGGCCGTCGTGCGGAGTGTCCTCCTCGGCCAGGAAGCCGTCGTACTTGATGTGCGCCAGGCTTTCTTCGCGCACCAGGCGTTCGATCTGGCGTTTGGTTTCCTCGCGATACCGCGGGTCCGCCAGCGACACGCCGGCAAGCCCCAGACCGCCCTTGTCGCGCGCCTCCCGCGCGGGCCGGATGATGTGGTAGCCGTTGGCCTCGGCCCAGGCGTAGTCGAACATGTTGGGATACATCTCGCTCGGCGAGATCCACAGGCCCAGTTTGCCGCCGGCGGATTCCACCAGCGCCCGGACGTCGCGAAATCCGTGGGGAAACTTCTTACGGTCGATTTGCCAGATGGCGCGCTGGTCGCTCCATCCGGCGTCGGTGGCCACCAGGTCGAAGAAGACGCCGTGCGCGTCGAAGAGCTTCTCTTTGAAGGTGCGCATCAGCGCCATGGTCGCTTCAGGCTGCTGGTCGGCGGCGGTGAGCGTCCACCAGGTGTTGTAGCAGGCCAACATGCGCGGCGGCGTGAGACGTACGTCTTCGATGTAGTCGAGGAACGCTTCGCGCGCACGATTCGGCTCGGCGGCCCCGACGACGGTCGAATGCAGCGCAACCCAGCCGGACCCCACCTTCTGGCCGCCGGGACGGCTGATAAGCGCGAATCCCGCGGGCGCAACTTCGTTGAATGCGGCGACGAATTCGACGCCCGCCCAGAGGTTGTCGCAGAAGACCGGATGGCTGCCGTAGGGATAACGGTCCTTGCGGATGGTCTGCCAATCGCGTGCAACGCCGCGCCAGTTCTCCAGCGTGGCGCGGACCAGGCGCCGCTCGCGGCCCGCCGCCAATCGCACCGATATCTGCTTTCGCAGGTAGTGTCGGTTGGAAGGCGCGGTATAACGGACCTCGACCTCCATCTCCGCGCTTGTATAACGCACGCACAGGGATTGAGGGGTGCTCTCGATCACCCTGGCGTCCAGATCCGCCGAAGCCGCCCCGGAGCCGTCGAGAAACTCCAGCGCGAATTCTTCCGCGGGAAGTTGGATAGTTTCGCGAGCGGCCTTCTGAACGAACTCGCGCTTCACCACGCGCGCGGATGCGAGCGTCAGGCGGAATTCGAGCAGATGGTTTCCCACGCGGAACGTGCCTGCGCCGGGCGCGGCCACGGCGCTGGCCGAAGCGCTTGCCAGAAGCCACTGGCGCCGGTTCAGGTGTTGCTCACTCATCCATCTTCCCCTGGGCATCGAGGATGCAGCGCGCCGTATCGCGCGCGATCAGAAGCTCTTCATTGGTCGGAATGACCCAGACGGAGGTGCCCGCTCCGGCGGCGCTAATGTCGGCTTCGGCGCCCACGGCGGCGCGGTTCTTCTCCGCGTCAATGCGGATGCCCAGCGCGTCGAGCCCCGCGCAAGAGAGTTCGCGCACCAGCGGCTGGTGCTCGCCAATGCCGCCGGTGAAGACCACCGCATCGGCGCCGTTCAGTACGCCGTGGTAAGCGGCGATGTACTTTTTGAGCCGGTAGCAGAAAACGTCGATGGCCAGGGCCGCGCGGGGGTCGCCCGCCTCGCGCGCGGCCACCAGCGTACGCATGTCGTTTGAGATACCGGAAATGCCCAGCAGACCGCCGCGCAAGTTCATCACGTCGTCGGTTTCGGGGATGCTTAAGTTTTCCCGCGCCATGATGTAGAGGATCACGGCCGGGTCGATATCGCCGCAGCGCGTGCCCATCAGCAGCCCTTCGAGCGGCGTGAAACCCATGGAGGTGTCCACCGAGCGGCCCTGGCTCACCGCGCACACCGAGCACCCGTTGCCCAAGTGGCAGGTGATGAGCTTGAAGTCGGCCGGAGGGGCGTGCCGGATCCCGGCGAAGCGCTGGCTTACGAACCGGTGTGAGGTGCCGTGAAATCCGTAGCGGCGGATGCGGCAGCGCGTATAGTAGTCGTGCGGCAGCCCGTAAATATAGGCTTCGGGCGGCATGGTTTGGTGGAACGCCGTGTCGAATACGGCCACCTGCGCCACATTGGGCAGCAGCGCCCGAGCCGCGTGGTAGCCGCGCAATTGCGCCGGATTGTGCAGCGGGGCGAGTTCGATAGTCTCTTTGATCGTCGCGGCCACCGCCTCGGTGATGATGGTCGAGGCGGTGAGTTTCTCGCCGCCGTGCACCACGCGGTGCCCCACACCGTCGATCTCGTCCAGATTGTGCAGGAGGTCCGACTCTGGCGCACTCAGAATATGGAGAACTTCTTCAAGGGCTTCCTGGTGCTCGCGGATGGGCTTGGCGTAGGTCCTCCGGCCGCCCGGACCGTCGTGGACCACTTGGGCCTCGCCGCCGCCCAAGCCTTCCACCAGCACGCGCGCCAGCGTCTCCTCGGGGCCGGTCTGTATGAGCTGGCATTTGACCGACGAGCTGCCGCAGTTGACCACCAGTATCTTCATGCTTGTCCGATGTCGCTGTGTTCCAGTATAGGTGGAACCCGCCCGCCCCACCTGTTCCCGGCGGGCGCGCGACAAGCGCCCGTCGCACCCCGGAGACGGGTTCGCGACATAGAGGATTCGGCGCCGGCAACACCGTACAGGAAACGACCAGCGTCCGCGAACCCGGCCTGGACTTTCCTCCCACGGTGGGCAACTACGGGACTGTCAGCCGTGGCGTCTGCACCGGGGAGTGCCAATCGGGCGGGAATTAACCGTCCTCACGTTCTGTCGAGGTTCAGCTTGCGCAGAAGCGCATGGAACCGCGGGTCAGCGCGGAGCGGATCCAGGAACGGATAGGTCTTGAGGGGATGTGACCACTCGTCATCGCGATCAACCGCCCGCTCCAGCCAAGTGAAGGTTTCGTTGATATCACCGAGCCCCAGGTGGAGCCATGCGAAACACGTCGGCAGCACGAACCGCTCTTTGGCGATTGCACGAAGACGCTCCAGCACGCTCCTGGCTTCATTCGCATGTCCGCTCAGACCCAACGCCAGTCCCTGCCATCCCAGCATGAGAGGCAGTCCATCAGAGAGCTCAGCTGCACGGCGGAATGCCGCCACGCTCTCCTCGAATTTTCGCATTCCCAGATAAACCAGGCCGAGCATCATGTACGCAATGTGGTGCCCCGGTTCATGCTCGACCATTTGCCTCGCGTGCGTGAGCGCTCTCATGTATTGACGACCATTGAAGAGCGCTATGATCAGCCAGAATCGGACCTCCATCGACAGTGGATCGGACTCAAGCGCACACTCCACCTCCGTGAGAGCTTGTTCAGTGCGTCCGAGCACCCCAAGAACTGCTGCGTACCTCACCCGAATCAGCGGTGAATACGGGTTCAAATCGCGTGCCTGCGCCATGAGCCTTTCGGCTTCCGACCAGTTGATGGAATAGGAGTCCTTGTAATGACATTTCACGGGACGATAAGCAACGTGAGTGCGCGGTTCGGCCAGCGTGGGATCGAGTTCCACAGCCCGCAGCCCATAGAACATCCGAAGCGGCTCAGTTTCATCGGCTGGCGAAAATCCCCAAAGGCCTAGGTAGCCGTAGAGATTGGCTAGGCCATCGCAGGCCAGCGCGAACCGAGGATCGAGTGTGAGCGCTGCCTCGTAGTGCTGCTTGCCCTTCGCTATGCTCTCTGGTGTGCACTTCCACATCTCGTAGCGGCCCTTAATGTACTCGGTGTAGGCTGCGAGGTTCTCCGTCGGCTTCCTTGTGACCTGCGCCCCGCGGGCTTCGCGCGCAACTGATGGGATTTGCGCGGAGATCTCTTGCGCGATGGATCCGTACATCTCGAAAATGTCGCGCAATCCTCCCTGGTATCGCCGGGCAAACAGGTGTGCCTGGTCACTGACCTGAATGAGTTGCACGTTGACAACAACTTGCTCTTCGCCGTGGTGGAGAGCCCCTTCTACGACGTAGTCCACGTCTAACTCGCGACCGACGCGGGCCAAATCCTTGCGGCTGCCCTTGTAATGCATGGCCGAGGTGCGGGCAATCACTGCCAAGTGCTCCGGCGCCAAGCTCGCCAGCGCGGTGATGACTTCGTCGGTAATGGCATCACTGAAGTACTCCTGGGCGGGATCGCCGCTCAGATTCACGAATGGAAGCACCGCCAGCCTAGGCTTCCGTAGCGGCCCTGCCGGCCGCTGTGAAAGGCAGTTGGGACACATCGCCGATAAACCGATACCCCCGCCCGGGCAGGGTCTCGATAAAGCGGGGCTGCCGGCCGAGTCGCCCAGAGCTGTGCGCAAGCGGGCAATGGCGATGTTCAGGCTGTTGTCGAAGTCAACGAACACCTCGTCGCGCCAAAGCAGCCGCCGCAGGTCACCGCGGGTGACCACTCGTCCGGGGTGCTCCAGCAGCGAGGCGAGCACTTGGAAAGGCTGATTGCGGAGGCCAATCCTGATACCGCGCTTGCGGAGCTGGCCGACGGCCAGATCAACCTCGAAACAGTCGAAACGGACGACGTGCGACATTGTCCGGCTCCAACTAGTAAATTGCATTGTATCAGCGAGATGCGTGGAAAGGAAGATTAAAGGACAAATAAAGCCAGCGTCTATTGGCATTCTGCCGAAGGCCGACGATCATGTCACCTGGAGAGTGCAACATGGAGTGCCTATGAAGTTGCGCATGGTGGTCGTTCTGTTTGCAGTGATACTCCGCGCTGCTTGTGCCTTTGAACGCCAGGCAGCCCGCGACATTCGTGCCTCTTCCTGCTGACTTGCAGGACGAACTGGAGGGCGTGCCCTACCGAATCCGCGTTCCAGCGAATTGGAACGGAACGCTATTGGTTTACTCGTACGGATACGGCGAGGGTCCCAAGGAACCGCCGCCGCCACTAGCCCCCCAGCCCGCGGAAGTGGACCTCTTGTTAGCCAAGGGTTTTGCGCTGGCGGCGTGCCGCGCCGCCGGTGCCGTGGAAATGGCGGGCATTCCGGCGCTTGCAGGCTGGAACTTCAAGGAGAGGATGCAGAACACAGCGGCCCTGACCGCGGCCTTCCGTGGGATTGTGGGGAAACCGCAGCGGACGATCATGTGGGGCAAGTCGATGGGCGGCGCGGTCACCCTCGCCCTGATCGAAAAGTTTCCCGGACTCTATGACGGCGGCGTCGCTTTGTGCCCACCGGCGGCCGGCGCGCCACGCATGTTCGACCAGAGGCTCGACATTACGTTGGCCTACGCCGTCGCTTTCGGATGGAACCCCGCCTGGGGCACGCCGGGAAACCTCCGCGATGACCTGAGCTTCATGGACGAGGTATATCCCCATGTAATGCTGCAACTGACCCCGGGTAAGATTGGGGGATGGGAGTTTATCCGGCTGGTGAGCCGGTCGCCCATCGATAGTTGGTATGTCTTCCCGTTTGGACTGCCGTATAGACTGCAAAGCCTGTATATGGCGTTCGTGACACGGGTGGACGTGGAACATCGCGCCGGCGGGACGGTCGCCCAAAACATTGGTCGCGTGTACACGCTCACGGACGACGAAAAGACGTATTTAGCCGGCCTCGACGTGAATGCCGACGAATTGCTGGCGCAGATGAATGCGCAGACCATTTTTAGCTCCGACCGCAACGCGCGGAATTATGTCGAGCATTACTTCAACCCCTCCGGCCGGATCACCCGGCCCGTGCTGACGCTGCACACAACGGGCGATTCGCTGGCCATACCCCAAAACGAGGGCGCGTACCGAAGCACCGTCGAGCAGCAGGGCAACGGTCTGTTGTTGATGCAGCAGTTCACGCACGGCGTGGCGCATTGCACGTTCACTCCGGCTCAGGAACTTGCCGCCATTGACGCCATGAGCTCTTGGCTCGACACCGGAAATCGCCCGGACCCGTCTTCGTTCTTTACACCCGCCCTAGGATTTGACCCGAGCTTCGAACCGCAACCGTGGCCCTGGTGAACGTACCAAGCGCGCCCCTGCAGCCCTCCGCTTCGCAAGCAGCGGAGGGCTGTGTTGCCGGGCGCTGACGCGCGCCTTGTGCCACCCGCTGTCCGCATCCTCGTGGTTCAGGATAGTTACCGATAACGCCCGTAGTCTTCCTCGATCCGGGCGCTTAGCGCCGGATAGATACCGATAACCCCCGTAGCCACCTATCGGGGCTGGTTGGTCACATGTGCCCACTGCTACTCAGCCCGTCGGCTTGGTAGACCGCTTCTTGCGCATCGACTCCCCGCGCATGTCGATGCGATGGGCGTTGTGAACTAGCCGGTCAAGGATGCCATCGGCGGCGATGGGATCGCCGATCTGTTCGTGCCAACGTGTCACCTGCAGTTGGGAAATGAGGATGGTCGAGCGGGTCTGGTAGCGATCCTCGCAGGTCTCCCAGAAATCACGGCGCTCGGCTTCGCTCATCGGAGCCGCGACCGTGAGGGAGCGGATGTCGCACACGCGATTACGGCTCGTGAGACTCGAATACAGACATGGCATCACCCTGTTCCGCGACGACATACTGAATGGCCGCGGAGACGTGCCGTGGTTTCCACAGCCATCGTGGATTGCCGTGGCGGGCCCATCGCTTCCGGTTCGGCTCATCCAGCCTCATCCGATTCAGACGGCGACTGGCGTAAGCTTTGAAGTCGCTCATGACCCGCTCCGGGGGAACCTCCGTCTCCACCACCGTGTGCACGTGGGTGCTGCGCACGTGGGCCGCCAGCAGACTCCAACCGCGATGCGGACACACCTCCTGTATCGCTTCCAATACGGTGTCGCGACGGATCTGGTCCAGGCCATAGGGAATCTGATCCATGCGTTCGCTCTCGGCTGTGGCGCGCGCGGAATCCACTTCCAAGATGGGGGTTCCAGGCGCATTGTGTTCGCGGTCGACGGAGCCGGATTCGCTGCCGTGCAAGTGGCTGCCGTAGCAGGCAAAGGTGATCGGGTAAATCAAGGGTTGTGACCCAAATTCTACCGCTCCCTCACGGTCGCGGCTCTGTCTGAGGTACCTCTACGCTTCTATGTCGTACCCCGGAGGCGATTGACGGCGGGTTGCGCAAGCAGTAGGCTAAAGTTGTGGGAATGCCGCCAACCCGATACGTGCCCTCGCGTCACTATTTGGTGGCCGGTGTGGTCGCCTGCGGGTTGACCGCATTTTCGGCCTGGCGGGCTTTGCAATGGTCTCTGGCGCTGCTGGCGGCGATCCTGTTCGGGGTCACGGCCATCTTTGTCTTGTCCTTGGCGTTGCGTCCGCCCATCGAGATCGGTGAAAAATACTTGAAGATTGGCCGGCGTAAGATCGCTTGGGAAGATGTTCGCCGTCTGGACCGCGCCGGTTGGGTGTCGCCGCTGGTTGTGCATATCACACTTTACGACGACAGCCGGATCCTGATGGTCTACCCCGGAGATCTGGATTCCGCCAACAGCTTGCTGCGCCACATGCGCCGCCAGGCTCGCGAAGCGCTCATCGACGGCGTTCCTCACCGCGAGTTCTGGGGAGAGATTCTGCCACCCGTGGAGCTGCCCGAACCGCAGCCGATGACCGAAGGCCGTCTGCTGCGTCCGGAGGACCAGGCGGAAGTGGAGCGGTTGTTCCAGCGGCTGAAGTCGGTCGGCTACCTCGATCAGCGAAACTCTTCCGACGAGAACTAGCGCGTGGTGAAATTCCGCTTTCGCGTTTTCAACTATCTCCTGATCGCCCTACTCGCCGCGGTTTTGGCATATGTGTCGCGCGGCGTGTGGCTGCCGGTGCCGGCGCGCTTCCTGGTGCGCGCGCAGGCGCCGGAACACGCCGAAGTGGCCGTGGTGCTGGCGGGCGATTTCTACGGCCACCGCATTCTGACCGGCGCCGGCCTGGTGCGCGGCGGCTATGTGAAGAAGGCCCTGGTGAGCGGCCCGTCCGGCGCCTATGGCCATTACGAATGCGACCTGGCCATCGACTTCGCCGTGCAGCGGGGCTACCGCGCGGAAGATTTTATCCCCATGCCCAACCTGGCGCATTCGACGCGAGAAGAGGCCGGCGTGGTCCTGGAAGAGCTTCGCCGCATGGGCGTACATAAGTTCCTGGTCGTAACCAGCGACTATCACACGCGGCGCGCCGGCGCGATTTACCGGTCTCTGGCGCGCGACGTCGAATTCCGCGTGGTGGCGGCGCCGGACGAATACTTCCGTCCCCAGGATTGGTGGAAGAGCCGCGAAGGACGCAAGACATTCGCTTGGGAGTGGATGAAGACCATCGCCGAGTGGGTAGGTCTTTAGGATGCGCAAGTCTTTCGAAACGCTCTGGCCTTACGCGCGGCGCTACCGCGGTGAACTCGGGCGCGGCCTGGGCGCCCTGGTGGTCAAGGATCTTCTCGGCGCGGCTATGCCGCTGGTGATTGGAAAGGCGGTGGATTCACTCGCCAAGGGTTTCCGCTTCGAGGTGCTGTTGTGGCTGGCCGGCGCACTGGCCGTCATTTCGGCTCTGAAGGGCCTGTTCCAGTACTGGATGAGAGTCATCCTGATCGGGGTCTCGCGCGACATCGAGTACGATCTGCGCAACGACTTCTTCGATCGGCTCATCCAGCTCTCGCCGGACTTTTACTCGCGCCACCGCACCGGCGACATCATGGCGCGCTCCACCAACGATCTGAACGCCATCCGCATGATGGTGGGTCCCGGAGTGATGTACTGGTCCGAGACCATGCTCACGTTCCTGGTGGCCTTCGTCGTCATGCTGGGAGTGGACTGGCGGCTCACGCTGTTCGCGCTGCTGCCGGCGCCGCTGGTGAGCCTGTCGGTGGTGGTCTTCGGCCGCCGCATTCACGACCGCTTCGAGATCATCCAGGCCATGTTCAGCGAAATCAGCAACCGCGTGCAGGAGAACCTCAGCTCGGTGCGCGTGCTGCGCGCGTATGCGCAGGAGCAGGCCGAACTGGAACAGTTCGAACGGCTCAACCGCGGCTACATCGCCGAGAACATCCGGCTGGCGCGGATTTCGGCGTTGTTCATGCCGCTGCTGCAGTTCTTGATCGGCTTCACGTTTCTGTTGGTGTTGTGGGGCGGCGGCGAGCGCCTGCTCTCAGGCGGCATCACCATCGGCGGTTTCGTCATGTTCAACACCTACATGGGCATGCTGGTGTGGCCCATGATTGCGATGGGCTGGGTGGTGAACCTCATGCAACGCGGCAAGGCGTCGCTCCAACGCTTCAACGAAATTCTCGAGGCGCGGCCGAGCATCGCGGCGCCCGCTTCTCCGCAGGCGCTCGGGGAGCGGGCGCGCGGCGCCATCCAATTCCGCGGCGTGGGCGTCCAGCACACCGCCGGTTGGGCGTTGCGCGGCATCGACCTCGATCTACCGGCCGGCGCCACGGTAGCGGTGGTGGGCCACACCGGTTGCGGAAAGACGACGCTGGTGAGCCTGATTCCGCGTTTGCTCGACCCCAGCGAAGGAAGCGTGACGGTGGATGGCGTGGATCTGCGCAAGTGCGATCCGGCCGAGTTGCGGCGCCTGATCGGATTCGTGCCGCAGGAGACTTTCCTGTTTAGCGCGACGCTCTCCGAAAACATCGCCTTCGGCGTGCCGGACGCCACCGCGGAGCGAATTCAGTGGGCGGCGGAGGCGGCCGGACTGGCCAGCGACATCGCCGGATTTCCGGCCGGCTACGACACCATGGTTGGGGAGCGCGGCATCACGCTCTCAGGCGGCCAGAAGCAGCGCGCGGCCATCGCGCGCGCCATCCTGCGCAATCCGAAGATCTTGATTCTGGACGACGCGCTGTCGAGCGTCGACACCATCACCGAAGAGCGCATCCTCGCCCAACTCGCCGGCCTGATGCACCACCGCACCACCATTCTCATTTCGCACCGCGTCTCGACCGTGCGCAACGCCGACTGCATCTTCGTGCTCGATCACGGCGCTCTGGTGGAGCAGGGCACGCACGACCAGTTGCTCTCGGCCGGCGGTTTCTACTTCGATCTCTACCGGAAACAGTTGATCGAAGAGGAACTCGAAGCCATTTAGCCGCATCGCGCCGTACGCGCCGTTTCCCGATACGCTACAATCTGCGTTACACGTTTCACCAGGAGGAGCCATGTCTCGATCCATCTCCCGGCGTAGCCTGCTGTGCGGCGCCGGCATGGGCGTTGCGCTCGGCGCCGACGTTGCGCGCGCACGCCCCAAGATCGCCTGCATCGCGACGGTGGTGCACAAATACGCGCACGCGCAGCACTTTATCGACCGGTTTCTGGAAGGTTACGGTTGGAACAGCACGCATCATCATCCACCCATGGACCTGGTGTCACTCTACGTCGACCAAACACCGAAGGGCGACTTGAGCCGGGACCGGGCGCGCCGTTTCCCCATCCTGAAGATCTACCCGACCGTGGCTGACGCGCTCACGCTGGGCTCCAGCCGGCTTTCGGTGGACGGCGTGCTCCTCATTGGCGAGCATGGAGAGTATCCGTACAACGACAAAGGACAGCATCTCTACCCGCGCTACGAACTCTTTCAAAAGATCGTCGGGGTCTTCCGCGCGAGCCGCCGCGCGGTGCCGGTGTTTAACGACAAGCACCTCTCGTGGAAATGGGAGTGGGCGCGAGAGATGTACGATACGGCGCGCGAACTCAACTTTGCTTTCATGGCCGGATCGAGCCTGCCGGTCACGTGGCGCACGCCCTCGCTCGAACTCGATTACGGCGCGACGGTGCGCGAAGCCGTGTGCGTGGGCTACGGCGGCGTGGACAGCTACGACTTTCACGCGCTGGAGACCATACACGCGATGGTGGAGCGCCGCCGCGGTGGAGAAACGGGGGTGAAGTGGGTGGAGGCCTATCGCGGCGACCGTTTCTGGCAGGCCTACGCGGAGAAGGTCTTTCCCGTCGATCTGGTCGAAGCCGCGCTGTGCCGCAGCCACACGCTCACGCCGGCGCGCGAGGGATTCAATGATGTCTTCCCCACCTTCGACGACATGCGCCGCCTGGCGAAAGATCCCATCGCTTATCGCTACCAGCACTCGGATGGGCTCCTGTGCACCATGCTGCTATTGAATGGTCTGGTGCAGGATTTTAACTTCGCCGCGCGCATCGACGGACGCGCCGCACCTTTCTCAACCCAGATGTACTTGCCCATGCCGCCGGCGCGCACCACGCTCGCGAATTTCTTCAGCCCGCTGGTGAACAATGTCGAGAAGATGTTTCTTAGCGGTAAACCCACCTATCCGGTGGAACGTGCGCTGCTCACCACGGGGCTGACGGCGGCGGGCGTCGAGAGTCTGTTTCAGAAACAGGCGCGCATCGCCACGCCGCATCTGGCGATCTCCTACCGCGCGCCGCGCGAGTCTACCTTCTGGAGGAGTTGAGCCATGCAGCGCATCGCCATCGTCACCACGGTTTGGAAGTACCTCTCGCACGCGCAGCATATCGGCGACCGGTTCCTGGTCGGCTACCCCAAGCAAGGGGGCTGGCACAAGCCCGACATGCAAGTGGTTTCGCTCTATGTCGACCAGCGCCCGCCGGGCGACCAAAGCCGCGAGCGCGCCAAGGAATTTGGCTTCGAGGTGTATCCCACCATCGCCGAGGCCTTGCGTTGCGGCGGCGACAAGCTGGCGGTCGACGCCGTGCTGATCATCGGCGAACACGGCGACTATCCGCGCAACGAAAAGGGCCAGATCCTCTATCCGCGTTACGAGTTCTTCCAGCAATGCGTGGAGGTGTTCGAAAAGGACCGCCGCGCGGTGCCGGTTTACAACGACAAACATCTGAGTTACAGCTTCGAAAAGGCGAAATGGATGGTGGAGGCGTCGCACCGCCTGAAGTTCGCTTTCCTGGCCGGTTCGTCGCTGCCGGTCACCTGGCGGTTGCCGGATCTCGAACTCCCGTTCGGATGCCGGATCGAAAGCGCGCTGATGGTGGGGGTGGGAGGCTCCGACCCCATGGATTATCACGCGCTCGAAGCCATGCAGTCGATGATCGAACGCCGCCAGGGCGGCGAGACGGGCGTGCGCTCGGTCCAGATGTTGGAAGGCGACGCGGTATGGGAGGCCGCCGACGCCGGGCGCTGGCCGAAGGAACTGCTGATCGCGGCGCTATCGCGCAGCGACTCGCCGCAAGGGCTCACTCTCGTCGATGGCCGCACGCAAGATCTGGTGGGCAGCGGAGAATTGCGCCGCCTGGTCAAGAATCCGGCCGCCTATTTCATCGAGCACAACGATGGCTTGCCTACCACGCTGCTCATGTTGAACGGGGCCGTCGCGGACTTCAATTTCGCCGCGCGCCTCCAGGGACTCGGCGTCGTTTCCACGCAGTTCTTCCTGTCGCCGGTGCCGAATGTGACCTATTCGGCCTGTCTGGTCGACAAGATAGAAGAGACCTTCCGGACCGGGAAGGCGCCCTACCCGGTGGAGCGCACCTTGATCGTGAGCGGCATGCTGGAGAGTTGCCTCACCTCGCGCGCGCAAGGCGCGAAACGATTGCCGACGCCGCATCTGGATGTGCGCTACCAGGCGCCGCGGCAATCCAATCACGCCCGGACCTGAAGGCGGCGAAACAGGCACGCCAAGAGCACGAAGTTTTTCGCTATTGTCTTATAAGGGAGCCTGATGGATGCAAATTCGCGTGCTGGCGTTCGTGCTCGCTGGAGGGAAGGGGACTCGCCTCTATCCGCTCACCAAGGAGCGGGCCAAGCCGGCCGTGCCGTTCGGCGGCAAGTACCGGATCGTCGATTTCGTACTTAGCAATCTGATTAACTCCGGCGTTTATTCGATCTACGTGCTGACGCAGTTCAAGAGCCAGTCGCTGCTGCAACACCTGCGCGACGGCTGGCAGTTCAGCGGCCTGCTCACCAGCCATTTCATCATTCCGGTGCCCGCCCAGATGCGCACGCCGGACGAAACCTGGTACCAGGGCACCGCCGACGCCATCTTCCAGAACATCAATCTGATCGAACAATCCGATCCGGACCTGGTGCTGATCTTCGGCGCCGACCACATCTACCGGATGAACATCCGGAGCATGATCGAGTACCACCTGGAGAAGAAGGCCGAGGTTACCGTGGCGGCCATCCCGGTGCCGCGGCGGCAGGCGGTGGAGTTCGGCGTGATCGAGACCGCGCCGGACGGAGCCATTGTCGACTTCCACGAAAAGAACCCCTATGCACCGCACCTGCCGGGCGATCCCGAGCAGGTTTACGCCTCCATGGGCAACTACATCTTCTCGCGCAAACGACTGTACGAGGAGTTGTGCGCCGACGCCAGGAACGAAGAAAGCAGCCACGACTTCGGCCGCGACATCCTTCCTTCGCTGGTTGGCCGCGCGCCCATGTATGCCTACAACTTCAACAGCAATGTGATCCCCGGCGAGCCCACCGACCAGGAAGTCTATTGGCGCGACGTGGGGACGGTGGACGCCTACTGGGCCGCCAACATGGACCTGCGCGCCGTGCGCCCTTCGCTGAACCTTTACAACCGCGAGTGGCCGTTGCGCACAGCCGGGTATTCGGATCCGCCCGCCAAATTCGCTTTCGACGACGAGGGACGTCGCGGCCAGTCCATCGACTCGGTGGTTTCCGGAGGCACCATCCTCTCGGGCGGCACGGTGCGCAATTCGGTCGTGGGACGTTTCGTGCGCATTCACGCGGGAGCCTACATCGAAGATTCCATCATCTTCGACTACTGCGATATCGGCCGCCGCGCCCGTATCCGCCGCGCCATCATCGACAAGAACGTGTCCATTCCCGAAGACGCCCTCATCGGCTTCGACCTGGACAAGGACCGCCAGGATCACTACGTGACCGAGAGCGGGATCGTGGTTGTCGAGGGCCATCACTCGCCGGTGGAACTGGCGTCGATGCACGCCTAGCGGATCTCGAACACCCCGAACACCAGACCTAACTCGCGGCTGTCTTTTTCCGGAACGAAGACCCGCTCGCTTTCGAGCGCGATCTGGATTTCCGGCTTACCGGTCGCGCTCGCCGGCAGGGGATAGTCGAAGGTGAATTGCGCGTCGCCGCGCGTGATCTTCGAGGCGGGCATGCGCACACCATCCACCGTGACGTAGAAGGACAGCGGGCCGGCTTCCAGTTGGCGGCGCGGGCAGAAGCCCTGAATCGAAAGCGTCTTTCCCGGCGCGTCCGGCCCACGCAGTTTTAGCGTCGCGCGCCGCGGCATCCAGCGGTAGCCGTGGTCGATCCCGTACCAGGTGCCGCCGAACAGATAGGCGGTCAGTGGATTGCCCGCGTCCACGCGCGACGGCAACTTGTCCACCAGGCGGCGGGCCGCCGTCTGGTGGTAACGCCGCGTGATGTTGACCAACTGGTCGCCCACTTCATACACCACGATCTGATGCTCACTCAGGCCGCGCAGAATGGCCTGCGATGGCAGGATGAAGCGCTCCACATTGCCCAGAGCGGGCCGGCTTTCGGTGCGCTGCTCGGTGCCCGGTTCGAGAAACACGTCCGAGACGCCGACGGCACGGAAGCAGCCGTCCAAAATGCCGCCCCAAAACAACGTGTCGTCTACCCCCACCAACAAGATGGTTTCACGTGGATGCAACTGGCGCGCCTCGGCCACGCCCAGCGTCATGTTCTTGATGCGCCGCGCGCGCTGGTGCCACCAGCGTGTGACGCTGTGCACCTCCGGCACTGAGATCACTAAGAAGAAACCGGCCAGCGCCACGGCCACTACACGCCACGTCCAAAGCAGCTTGCCTTGCCGCGAAAATGCGAATGCCAAGCGCCGCCGCGCCGAGGCTCGCCACGCCGATGCTGGGCAGCGTCAGGTAATAATCCGTGATGTGGTCGCGCAGCGGCAGTACCGGTGCCACCAGGATGAAGAACCAGGCGAGGAAGAACAGCGGCGCGCGCTTGCCGCGCCAGGCCATCCATCCCGCAAAGCCCACCAGTGCCGCCGAAAAGACCACGGTGCTCGCGTACAGCAGCCAATGCAGCGGCGATTCCACGTGGAAGGTCAGCGCGAACGGTTCGTAGATCCAACGCCAGTAAGTCCAGAGCGTGAACGCCATGGAACTGTCGACGTGAATCGAATACGTTCCGACGGCCTGCTTCGGCGCCAGGACCATGTGCAGAATTGTGAAAACCACCGATGGCGCAAACAGCGGCAGGGTCTTCTTGAAATGCTCTCGCGCGCACAACAGCGCATAGGTGGCCGCCAGCAGCGGGTACACGATGTTGGTCTCCATCACCAGAAACCCGGTAAGGAACGGCGCCCACTGCCAATAGAGATAACGCCGCTGGCCGGTTTCGACGTAGCGCAGAAAGAAGTGAAACGCGAGCAGCAGCAGGAATCCGCACAGCACCTGCATGTAGGCGCTGCTCCAGGTCATGGCCACCGCCAGCACCGTGTTGGATACCCAAAACACGGGCGCCAGAAATCCGGCCAGCTTCGATCCCGTCAGACGCCCCACGATGGAACTCAACAGAATCAGATTCGCGAACTGCGTCAGGAACACCCAGATGCGGAACGGCAGCGGGTCCACGCCGAATAGCGTGGTGAACAACAGAAAGAAGCCGCGCTCGCTCAACGGACGGAAAGTACCATGTTCGGCGGGCGTGAAGACGGCGCGGAGCAGGCTGGGCCAGTCGTGAACTTGAAAGCGCAGGCTCAGCCAGGCGAAGTCGTCGTGCAGAAACCAGATGGTCAGCCCCTGCCAATAGAGCGCCAGACAGAACAGGGACGGCAGCGTCCAGTAAGCGAGCTTCGCTACTCGTTGGCGCATCGTCACGCCGCGGCGTACCCTTTCGGATGGTTCGATTGCCATTGCCAGGCCGTGCGAATGATCTCGTCGATGCTTTCGAAGGCGGGCTTCCAGCCAAGCACCTCGCGCGCTTTGCCGGCCCCCGCCACCAGATGCGATGGATCGCCCGCGCGGCGCGGCCGGTACTCCACAGGAATCGGCTTGCCCGTCACCCGGCGCGCGGCTTCGATGACTTCCAGCACCGAGTTGCCGCGGCCCGTGCCGAGGTTGAAGAAGTCACTCGCATGGCCCGCAGCCAGGTAATCCAGCGCCAGAATGTGCGCCGAGCCGAGATCCGCGATGTGTATGTAATCGCGCACGGCCGTGCCGTCGCTGGTCGCGTAGTCGTTGCCATATACTTCCACGTGCGGCAGACCGCCGGTGGCCGCGCTCAGAACGTTAGGGATCAGGTGCGTTTCCGGATGGTGATCCTCGCCGCACCGTTCGGTGGCGCCGGCGGCGTTGAAGTAGCGTAGCGCGACGAACTGCAAGCCGTAGGCCCGGTCGCAGCTTTCCAGGATCCGCTCCATGAAGAACTTGGTCCAGCCATATGGGTTGGCCGGATGCTGCGGATGATCCTCAGTCATGGGCACCGCGCGCGGTTCGCCGTAGGTGGCGCAGGTGGAAGAAAAAACCATCCGCTTCACGCCCGATTGGATCAGCGCCTGCAGGAACGCCACACCTTCGGCCGAATTGTTCTCGAAGTACTTGAGCGGCTCGGTCACCGATTCGCCCACGTAGGCGAACGCGGCGAAGTGCACGCAGGAATGGACCGCGTGTTCGCGCGCGATCTTCGCGACCAGGGATTGATCGCGCAAGTCGCCCTGATAGAAGGGCACGCTCTCCGGCACCGCCTCGCGATGCCCGCGCGACAAATTGTCGAGCACCACAACTTTCTCGCCCTTGGCGAGCAGCATCTCCACCGTGACGCTGCCAATGTAGCCGGCGCCACCCGTTACCAGTACGCTCACGGATTGTCCTCCAATCTTAGATAACCGAATGCGGCCGCGCCGGGCGACGAACCGTGGAATAAGTAAGGCTGGTGTCCGGTCTCCCCGGCATACCGCGCGGCGATTCTCTGGATCGCCTCGAAGGCCGACGCGCGGCCCAATACGCAGACCGTCCCGCCGCTTCCCCCGCCCGTGATCTTAGCTCCGTAAATGCCCCGCGCCGCGCCGGCTTCGCGCGCCAGCTCCACCAGCCGGTCGGTCGCCGCCGAACCCAGCCCGCAAGCCGAATAACTGGCGTGGGATTGATACATGAGCTCTCCCAACAGCTCGAGCGCGCGCTCGGTGAGTGGACCGCTCAGCAACTCGGCGAACGCACGCACCCGGAAGTGCTCGTGGACCGGATGCGCGGCGGGAGTCCGTACAGCGTATTCACGCATGGGGTCGACGCGTGTAACCGGGTCCGCCGTCTCAGTGTAGAGTGCCAGGAAATCACCGCCCGACATGCGCTCGGCGAGACGCGGCGCATACAACTGTTCGAATTCCGACGGCGCGAGGCGCGCCAGGTAATGCTCCAGGCGCGGCGAATCGATCATGCGCAAGCCCATGAAGGCGCCCGTGCGCACGGAGCCGTAGTCGGCGCCGGAGACTTCGTGCCGCACGCCGGAATCGAGGCCCCAGACGGCGATATCGGCCGGCAACTCCACCAGCCCCACGAACTCGGCCGGTTGGCAGAGCAGCGCGAGCAGACGGCCTTGCTCGCCGCAGACCGACGTCATCTGGTCCATCACGCCGCAGGGCGCGCCCACCACCAGGTTCTCCACCTTCTGGCACAGCAGCGCCATCTCCCGCGGCTCCATCCGTATCGCAAACGCCCCCGCCACGGCCTGCATCACACTCACTTCCAGCGCGGCCGACGAACTGACGCCTTTGCCCTCGGGCACCTTCGAGTCGATGAGGATTCGCGCGCCGCGGTCGAACTTCACGCCGCGCTCGCGCATCAATACCAGGAATGCTCCGGCCGCGTAGGCGGCCCAGGAGGTAGCCGGATGGCGTCGAAAAAATGCCTGTGCCGAGGCGTAATCGGCCTGATCGAACAGATCCAGCGGCATCTCGAAATTGGCGCTACGGCCATTGCCTTCCGCGCCCAGGCTGGTGATGCGCAGGCAACGCTCCGCGTCGATCTGCACCGCCGCCAGAGCCGCTTCCCGCAAAGGCAACTCCAGCACCAGCGAACCGGAGTAATCCGCGATGCCACCCATCACGTCGAGCCGGCCCGGCGCACGTGCAACGTACAGCGGTTCGCCGGGCGCGAACAGACGCCCGCCTTCGCCATTCAGCGTGTCGAGAAACGCCGAAACGTCGTCGAGGCCGTGCGTCGAGCCATGTGTGATGCGGTACATAGGGGAAAACTGCCCGATTCCAAAAGGTTAGCAAATCGCCGAACCGCGGCCTTGTCCCTGCGGCCATGCCAAGAGTACGCTTATGGCGTGATGGCTGCTATCGATCGTAGAACCTGGCTGAAAAATGCCGGTGCCGCCGCGTGCGCCGCACCGCTCCGGGCAGCGCCCCGGAAACGTCCGAATGTGGTCTTCCTATTCACCGACGACCAGCGCGCCGACACGGTCGCCGCGCTGGGCAATCCACACATCCAAACGCCGAACCTGGATGCCCTGGCACGCTCCGGCTTGGTCTTCCGCAGAGCGTATTGCCTGGGCGGCAATTCGCCCGCGGTATGTTTGCCCAGCCGCAACATGCTGCTGAGCGGCCGCACCTTTTTCCGTTACGGGGCCAGCGCGCCCGCCGATGCTCCCAACTTTCCGGACTCCATGCGCGAAGCCGGCTACGAGACCTACCATCACGGGAAGCGCGGCAACACCGCGCTGCTGATTCAGGCGCGCTTCGAGCACAACAAGTATCTCGACGATGCCGCCGAACGGTTGAGCGGCGAGCCTGGCAGGCAGATTGTCGACGACGCCATCCGATTCTTGCGAGAGCCGCGCGAACGGCCCGTTTTCATGTACCTCGCTTTCGGGAATCCGCACGATCCGCGGGTCGCCGCGCGCCGCTATCTGGACCTCTACGATCCCCGTAAGATTCCGTTGCCTCGAAACTTTCTTCCGGTGCATCCTTTCGACAACGGAGAGATGCTTATCCGCGACGAGCTGCTGGCGCCCTGGCCGCGCACGCGACGGGAAATCCAGCGGCAGCTTGCCGAGTACTGGGCCGTGGTGACCGGCCTGGACGAGAACATCGGCCGCTTGATCGCCGCCATGAAGCAGTCGGGCGTTTACGACAACACCATCCTGGTGTTCTCGTCCGACCAAGGCATTGCGCTCGGCAGTCATGGGCTGATGGGCAAGCAGAATCTCTACGAGGACAGCATGCGAGTGCCGCTTTTCCTCGCGGGGCCCGGCATCCGGCCCGGCACGACGGATGCGATGGTGTACCTGATGGACATCTTTCCCACCATCCTCGACCTGGTGGGTGGCAGCGTACCCGCCGGTCTGGACGGGCGTAGCTTTGCCCCAGTGGTCCGTGGCCGTGCGAACCAGGCCAGAGACTCCATCTTTCTCGCTTACCGGGACGTGCAGCGGGCCCTGCGGGAAGAGCGTTACAAGCTCATCGTGTATCCCAAGATCGGGCGGCGCCAGTTGTTCGATCTCGCGCGCGATCCGGACGAAGTACACGACCTCTCCACGGATGCGGCGCAGGCGGGCCGCATGGCGCGCATGCTGGCGAAGTTGCGCGCCGCCCAGGCTCAATTCGGAGATACCGCTCCGCTTTCCACCGAGACTCCCGGCGACCCTGTTTTCCGGCCTCCCACAGGCGCTGACCTGGACCGGCTTCGGAAGCCCTGGGGAATCGTGCACCGTCACGAGTAGTTTCCGGACTACGCGAACGCCGCGCGTGGAGCGCCCTCAGCCTAGTGGAGTGCGGCGCAAATCCTGACGGGCAAAATTCCCGGTGAGCAAAATCGGGTACAGGCACGAAATTTCGCAAAAACCGCGAAATTCGTCCCAGTCCCCATTTTGCGCGTAGTTCCGATACCGGGCGGCATTTCTGCCGCACTACACTAGCAGGCCGCGCTTGCGCAGACCTTCCACCAGCAACGGCGCGATTTGATCGCGGATCGCCGTGTTGGCGTAGCCGGCCCAACTGACGTCGGTTTCGGTGTCGAGCGGCGCAGCCAGCGGCCCGCCGGTCGCGTCCGTCACAATCACGCCGGCTTCGCGCGCGATGAGTTCCGTGGACAGATCGTAGGGGTGGCAGCACAGACCCAACGCCAGGCCTTGCCGCGCCAGCACGCGCTCAGCGTACGGGCGCAGGTCGGCAATGAAGCGGTCGTGCCCGCTCATCAATTCGTAGAGCTGTCCGGCGGTGGAAATGTACTGGTCCTCGAAACAGTGCGCCTTGCCGGGCTTGATGGGTTCGAGCGCGCCGCGAATAATCTCCTCGTCGATGGCCGCCAGCACGTCGCGCGCGCCGGGGAAGAACCGCACCACCATGGCAAACCCGTGCGCGATGGTCTGGGCTTGCGAGGGACGCAGCCGGATGGGTTGCCGCTCGCCGGTGAGCCGATTCACGCGTTCGGCCCAAGCGCCTTCGCCGCGCACCGCCCACAGTTCGTCCATCAGGTACTGCTTGAGCAACGGAATCTCGGTCTGCACCGCGAGCTCGATATCGGCGAGCGTCGTCTGGGCACCGCGGTTGGGCGCGACGCCGGTGAGAATCCACGCGCTGCGCTTCTGGTACATCAGGCCGCGCGTGCCGTCGATTGGGTCGATGATAATGCGCCAGCGCGCATCCTTCCCGGATGCGCCGCGCGGCAACACCAGGCCTTCGTTGGGAAACCCTTCGACGATGAGCACCAGCGGCGCCTGGCACGCCACTTCCTCTTCCAGCGCCTCGACGATCAGCGCCTCGCTGATCTCGTCGACGGCATAGATGGTGTCGCCGGATTCCTCCTTGGCCACGCGCGCCATCTCCTCGAGCGAAGCACGCTCGCAGGCGCGCACGACTTCGTCGCGAATACGCTCGTGCAGCTTGCGGATGGGCGCGAGCAAGCTATGCGCGTCCGTCATCCTCCCACCTGGTGAGGCGTGTGCTTATAGTGCAGCGCCGGCTGCGCGCGCAATTCGGCGGCTTTCTCTTCCGGCGACGTGTCGCTCAGGAAATTGCCTCCGCCGGTTTCCGAACCGGCCAGATACTTGAGCAGGTTCGGTTGGCGCAGCGGCGGTTGGAATTGCATGTGAAAGTGGAAGAAGCCGCTGTAATCGGCGCCGTCGGTGGGCGCCTGGTGCAGCGAAAGAATGTAGGGAAACGACATCCGCCACAGGTTGTCGTAACAGATTTCGACGCGGTGCAAAGCCAGCGATAGATCGGCCATCTCTTTCTCCGACATGGTTGCCAGGCTGGCGTGCGTGGCCTTCGGCGCGATGTAGAGCTCGTAGGCGTAGCGCGCGAAGTAGGGAATGAAGGCCATGGCCGTATCGTTTTCGTAAACCATGCGGCGCGCGTCCGTGCGCTCGGCCGCGAGAATGTCCTGGAACAGCACGCGGCCGGTTTCGCGCTTGTGCCGCAGGCTCACTTCAGCGTACTTCTCCACGTTCTTCCACACGAAGTTGGTGGCGTAGATCTGGCAGTGCGGATGCGGATTGGAGACGCCCACCACGGCGCCCTTATTTTCCCAGATCAGCACGTGGTTGATTTCCTTCAGCGCGCCGAGTTCGAGATACTGCTCACGCCAGGAGGCCATCAAATGCTCGATCTCGGCGGGCGAGAGTTCGGCGAGCGTCAGATTGTGCTTGGGGCTGTAGCAGAGCACGCGTGCCATGCCGTGCGCCGGACGGTTGCGGTAAATGCCCGGCGGCGTCTCCAGCTCCGACGGTGCGTTCAGGCCCACGCTGGGATGATCGTTATCGAAAACGAAAATGCGATCGTAGTCCGCATTGCGTTTCCCGCTTACCCGCAGGTTGCCGGGGCAGAGATAGCAATCGTCCACGTACTCGGGCAGGTCCTTGGCGTCGCCCGCCACCTGGTCGCCCTTCCAGGGCCGGTTCTGGCGGTGCGCCGCCACCACTACCCACTCCTCGCGGAGCGGGTGCCAACGTTCTTCCCAAATCATCGGTGCCAACTACCAGAAGACAATATTGAGAGCCGCTAACACAACCGCCACCACCGCCGCCCAGAACACCGGGCGTTGGTAAAGCCGTAAGTGTCCCTCGCTGGGAACGGCCGTCAGGCCGTAGACCAGGTTGCGGAGTTCCGCATCCGGTTTGGGCTTCGTAACCAGGCTCACCGCCACCGTGACCGCCACGCAAATGAGCCAGCTCCACAATCCGCGGTACATGTTCTCGGCCATGTCCTTGGCCTTGGTGGAGAGCGCGATGTAGGCCAGCGCGCCGGGGTCCAATTTCACCCAGGCCCACATGCCGACGCTCGATACGGTTCCGGCCAGCAGGCCCCAGAATCCCGCGGCCGGCGTGGCACGCTTCCACAACATGCCCAGCAGCACGGTGCCGAATAGCGGCGCAATGAAGAAGCTGAAAAGGGCCTGCACGTAATCCATGATGCTGAGAAACGCCATGGCCGCGTAAGCCGTGCCGATGGAGACCAGCACGCCCAGAATGGTGCACCAGCGTCCCACCTTCACGTAGTGCGCGTCGCTGGCTTGTTTGCGGAACAGCGCGCGGTAAATGTCGTAGGTCCACACCGTGGCGAAGGCGCTGACGTTGCCCGCCATGCCGCTCATGAAGCCGGCGATCAAGGCCGTGATGCCCAAGCCGAGCAGGCCCGGTCCGCAGTAGCGCGCCAGCATCAACGGCAGCACTTCGTTGTAGCTGTGGCCGCCGGTGGCCACGGCTTCGGCTTCGCCGGTCAGATGCATGGGGAGCACGGCCAAGCCGAGCAGGCCCGGTAGAATCACGATGAGCGGCACCATCATCTTGAACGCGGCGCCGATGACGGGCGCCATTTTGGCCGAGCGCAGGTCCTTGGCCGCGAGCACGCGCTGCACCACCAGAAAATCCGTCGTCCAATAGCCGAACGAAATCACCCAGCCCAAGCCCAGCACAATGCCGGTCCAATGGATGCCCATGGGATTGTCGCCGAACGATCCCATGGTGCGCCACAGATGCGTGTAATCCTGCCCCGGGAAGTTGCGCGCAATGCGCGCCGTCAGGCCGTCCCAACCGCCCGCTTCCACCAACCCTAGAATGGGGATCAGCAGCGCGCCCAGCCAGATCAGCACGAACTGCAGAACTTCGTTGAAGATCGCCGAGAGCAACCCGCCCGCCACCACGTAAGCCGCCACCGTGAGCGAGGAGACCCAGATGCTGAAGTTGATGTCCCAGCCGAGCACCACCTTCATGACCAGCGCCATCGAGTACATGTTGATGCCGCTCATGAAGACCGTCATCAGTCCGAAGCTGATGGCCGAGAGCGCGCGGGCCGGCTCGCCGTAACGCAATTGCAGATATCCAGGTACGGAATGCGTCTTCGAAATGTAATAGAACGGCATCATCACCACGCCCAGAAACAGCATGGCGGGAATGGCGCCCACCCAGTACCAGTGTGTCGCCAGGATGCCGTATTGATAGGCCGCCGCGGCCCATCCCATCAGTTCCAGCGAGCCCAGGTTCGCCGCCACGAAGCTCAAGCCCGCGATCCAGGCCGTCATTTCGCGGCCGGCCATGAAGAAATCCTCGCCGGTGCGCGTGTGGCTCTTGAGGTAGAGGCCGATGGCGAGCACCGCCGCGAAGTACACGGCGATGATCGAGAGGTCAACGGCGCCTAGCGAAAGCAGGCGCTGGGAGCCGCCACCCGCGGCACCCGCGAGAAAGATGGCCGGAATCATGAATCAACGATTATACTCATGGCGTGCCGCGCGCGCGGCGCCCGGCCGCAGCTATCTCGCGCGGCGCGCGCCCAAGCCCCATGTCGGCGGCGAATCTTGCCAGACAATCCTCCTTGCGGCCGCGGAACAGGTAGAGCCGGCCGCGCACAGTCTTCGACTCCTTCCTCTTCAAGGGACCGACTCGCACGCAGACGTGCATGCAGTTCCACGGATTGTGCCCTTGAACCGAAAGAAAGTCGGACCAGCCGATGCCCGTCACCCACTCTCCGTCCGCCGACTCGCGAATCAGGATGCCCGCCCCGGCATTCACATCCGAAGTGGGCCACTTGTAGGAAAACATGAATTGACCGCGGTCGGACGCCGCTTCGATCCTGGCGCGGAGCCCATCGCTGAAGTGAATGGCCCGCGAGGCGAGTCCCGCCAAGCCATGCGGGGAGACAAAGTAGGTTCTGCTCCGTTGGTTGTCGGCGAATTGAGGCGTCCGCGGCGTGCCAAAGAACGAGGGCGGCTTCATAGAACCACCGGACTGCAGTTGGCCGGGGTTCCAGCACGGAATAATGCCGGCCAGTTCGGGCCAATCGTGCGCCGAAAGGTTGGTCGCCCGCAAGGAAAGTTCCGCGCCGCCCTGAACCGCTCTCGCGGTCAAACGCAGAGACGGGGGTCCGAGCACCGCGGTGGCTTGGTCCCGAGCGATGCTCTTCGGAGACTTCCAACTGCCATGGGTATGCTGCCCCGGAGACATGGCCTCGAACATGTTCCACTCGTAGAACCAGAAGTACATGGTCAGATCCGGGCGAGCTTGAGGCTGAACGGCGATGCCACGTTCCCACCCCATCAAGCGGACCGTTGCCGGTTCTTCGGCGGGCAGTAGCAACGCCGCGAGAAATAGGAACGCAAAGCGCACGACGGGAAGCACCTCCCCGTCAAGGTTATCACGCGCGCATCTCGCGCGAGGCCGAGCCGCCGTGCTACCGTCCGCCGTCCGCCTTGGAGGCTTCCTCCAGGCAGAAGCGGGCCTCTTCCTCGCGGCCCAGACCCTTCAGCGCCTGTCCCAGATTGACCAGAGCTTCGGTGAAATCCGGCTTCTCCTGCAGCGCCTTTTGGTAGCACTGCGCGGCGGCTTCGTTCTCTCCGGCGTGCTGGTGCAGCAGGCCGAGATTGTAGGAGAGCGCCCAGATGGGCTGCCCCAGGTCGGCCAGCCGTGCTTGCAACTCGAGGGCCTCACGGTATTCGCGGCGCTCCAGGTGGATGGCGGCCAGTGCGCGCAGGGCGTCGGCCGCCTGGGGTTCACGCGCCACCACCTTCCGTAAGGCGGAAATCGCCGCGTCCGGATCGCCGAGCTTCCACGAACTCAGGGCGGAGTTCAACTGCGCCTCGACCCATTCGGGGTGTACCGACAGGCAACGTTCGAAGCACTCGCGCGCCCCTTTGAAATCGGCGCGCTCAAAACGCAGGCAGCCGTAACGGAGCCAGGCCTCCGGCATGTTCGGTTCTACGGCCAGCAGCTTCTGGAAACACTCTTCGGCGCGCGCCAACTCGTTGCGCCCATCGGCTGCGATCGCGTCCCGCCACAGCACGGCGGGCGCTTGCGGGTCTAGCGCCGCCACGCGGCTCAGCTCTTGCGCCGCCCGCTCCGGTTCATGGTTGGCCTCGTAGAGCATGGCGAGCGCGGTGTGCGCTTCGGCCGCTACCGGCCTGAGCCGAACGGCCTCGCGGAAGGCTGTGATGGCCTCTTCGCGCAATCCCTTGCGTTGCTGGGCTACGCCCAGATTAAACCAGGCTTCGAAGTTGGCGGGATTCTTCCGCGTAAGCTCGGTGGCGTGCTCGGACGCCGTCTGCCACTCGCGGCGCGCCAAGGCGGCGCTGGTCAGCGCTTCGAGGGCTTGGGTCGAATCAGGATCGAGCGCCAGCAACCGCCGCGCGCACACTTCGGCCTGCTCCCATTCGCCGCGCCGAACGCCCAGCGTGATCAGGTTCGCCAGTAGCGCGGCGGATTCCTTACCCTTCGCCAACAGACCTTCGTAGAGGTCCAGCGCTTCCTCGTCCCGCCCCATTAATTGGCACACGACGGCCTTGCCAAAGAGTGCCTGAGGGTCTTCGGGTTTCGCCATCAGCACAGCTTCGAAGGCACCCAGCGCTTCTTCCGGACGTTCGCAGTTGACCTGGCGGGGTGCGCTGGCCGGCGCTGTGGTGGATGGCCTTCGCGCGGCCGGCGGTGGAGCCACCGGCCCGGCCGCCACTACCGGCGCTGCCGCAGGCGTTGCCACCGGAGCCGGAGCCGGAGCCGGACTCACCACCGGAGCGGGAGCCGCCACGGGCTTTGGCGCGGGGGGAGTATCGACCGGTTGTGCGGCGGGTTTCGCGGCTAGCGCGGGCGAGTCACCCAGCAACTCCCGCAGCAGATTCTCATCAACGAATAAACGGGCCTTCTCGTCCGATTGGCTCATGGACGGCTCCTGTTCATGCTTCGCCTCTAGCGGACTGGATCCGCCGGCTTCAATTGCCAGCCGTGTTTCCCGGGCTGGATACGCGCACGGACTGGATCTCCGCGCGCCCCTCCTTGTCGTTCATGAATCCAAAGGTCCCGGCGCTTAGTCGCGTGTCGTTCCAGTAGTCCACGGCACGCCCCTCGACGTAGGTCGTGATGCGCGGCCCGACCACATCCACGCGCACCTTCATGGTCTGGTTGCGAATCGCCACCGGAATCGGGATCCACTTCGCCGCGCCCTGTTCTCCGTCCACCACCGCGAAACGAACCAGTTCGACCTCGCTCATCGGGACCGGACTTCGCCAGCTCCAGACGCATCCCGTAGTAGTTCTTGGAATCGGAGACTCGCACCACCCACCCCAGGCTCTTGGAAAGAATGTGGCCATTGAATTCCACGATGTAGTCCGTCATGGGTGCCACCGTGCGGTACAGCGAGAATCGTCTCTCGACGCCCATCCCGGTAGTGTCCCCCGCCGGCATGTTGCGCCAGCCCGAAGGCGTCATCTGAATGGGAGCGCCGACAGGCAGCATGGCGCCGGAAGCCCTGCGGCCGCGCGATCCGGTTTGTTTGGCCGCGTTCTCCGAGCCGCGGGTGGAAAAGTGCAGGTAACCGCCGCCCAAGCCCAGAATCACCATCACGCCCGCCACCCATTTCAACCATGGCCGGCTGGCTCCGGAGGGGCGCGGCGGATCCATGGTCCCGGTGGCCGCCTCCGCCGCCTGCCTCTCCTCGACATCGTCCAACGTCAGATCCAGCCTGGTCAGGGTGGAGCGAGGCGCCTTCTCCGGCTCCTGCACGTGAGGCCGTTCGAGCATGGCGAAGCGGGGAACGGCCGACGTGCCGCTCTCCGTCGGGGCGGTTCGAAACACCGGCTCTGGCCGCGCCGCCGGGATGAGCGCCTCCACGGACTCATCCCATACCAGTTTCCAGCGGAATTGCACGCGATGGGGCGCCAGGGCAGGTGGCAGCGTAGCGCTGCCCGGCCTTCGCACTCCCACTCGCGTAGGTATGGGACGGGCCGAGGATTGCCTGCTCAAGAACAAATCCGCACCTCCGCCGCGCTTCTCACGCGCGGGCGGGCCCGACTCGGGTCTCATGCGCGCCGCCTCCTGTTGAGTATCAAATGTCTATCGGTCCCTTGAGCCTTTCACTGCAGTGCCAATCGGGTGTTTTTCGGGATCCGCCACAGGATTTCTCAGGCCCAACCCTAAAGCAATTCGGCGCCGGCGTCGATGGAGGTTTCAGTTACCGGAAATCTCCAGTTTGAGAGCATGGTTGGGGGAAACACGATGTCGAAGGTTGAGGAAATCCAAACAGGAATCGGTCAGTTGCGCATCGCCGTGCCCGAGTTGCGCGGCGTGCTGTTGGCCACCACGGAAGGTCTGCCCGTCGCGCACTCGCTTTCCGACGGACTGGACCCTCAGCGCTTCGCGGCCATGGCCGCGGCTGCCGTGAACCTGGCTAAGAAGTTTGGCGAAAACTTGAGTGCCGGCCCCATGGCCGAAATCAGCGTAACGGGAAGCGAGGCGCAGATCTACATCTACGCAGCCGGCCCCAGGGCCGTTCTCGCGCTGGCCGCTCCGGCCTCCGGCAACACCGGCCTGATCCATCTGGAAGCCCGCGACGTGGCACACCGTTTCTCCGAGTTGTTCTAGCCCCGCCAGATTTCAGGGCAGTGAAGCGGGCGCGCTTCCAGTGCGCCGCAGCTACCGGCCGTTACTACAGCCTACAAACCCGCCCACCGCATACCTACTGATGTAGTAGTTGCTTCTCCGGCACCTCTCCACCCCGCACGCACGTGGACCGCAGCACAGCACAGTAAGGGCCGGATATATCCGACCCCTACAAGGCGCTTCCACTCCCGCGCGCCTAAAGCGTTTCTGTCCTAATCTTTCCGATTGACAAGAAAAAGATCCTATGCCACAATCGAGGTGGAAAAAGTTGGCCAAAAAGTGGCCTAATAGTGGAGAAAGAGAACCCATCGCCGGTCCTGCTCGAGGCGCCTCGCGGTACCTACCCGGCTCGTGTCGATGACAAAGGCCGCCTTAAACTCCCGGCCAACTTCCAGGCGTACCTGGACGGTTTGCCGGAGAAAAAGCTGTTTGTGACAAGCGTGGACGAGGTCACAGCTCGAGTTTATCCGATTGCGGTGTGGCGCGCCAACGAAAAGCTGTTTGAGGAAGAGACCGAATTCGCCGACGAGGCGGCGGACATCCTGTTCGTCGCCAACCGTTACGGTTCCGACTCCGAGATGGACGCACAGGGGCGCGTGCTGTTTTCGCCGGAACTGCGGCGCAAGTTGGGGTTGGAGAACCAGCCCGTGTTCCTGATTATCCGCATGGGCGTGGTGGAAGTGTTCAGCGAAGCGACTTTCCAGACCAACGCGACGCGGGCGAGCGCGGATTTGGCCGCCAAGCTCACCAAGTTGCGGAAGAAGAAGATGAAGTAGCCGCCATGTATGCACGTACCGGTCATGACAGCGGAGGTTCTGGAGCACCTGGCGGTGAAGCCGGGAGGCCGGTACCTGGACGCCACCACGGGGATGGGCGGGCATACCGCGGCCATCGCGGCGCGGTTGGAGACGGGAATGCTGATTGCCTGCGACCGGGACGCCGAATCGCTCGAAATGGCGCGAGCCAACCTGGCGGCGCTGGCTGGGCGGATTCAGTTCCAACAGGCGCGGTTTTCGGAATTGGACAAGGTTTTGGAATCGATGGGCGGCGTGAAACTGGACGGGTTGCTGGCGGACTTAGGCGCCAGCCGATTCCAGTTGACCGACGCCGGAAGGGGATTTTCATTCAACGCCGACGGGCCGCTGGATATGCGCATGGACCGCAGCCAGGGGCCGACGGCTTCCGACCTGGTCAACTTAATGTCCGAGCAGGCGCTCGCCGACCTGATCTACAACCTCGGCGAAGAAAGGAGATCGCGAAGAATAGCCAGAGCAATCGTTCGCGCCCGGCCCCTCCACAGCACCCAAGATCTGGTCCGAGCTGTGGAGCGGGCCGTGCCGCGAACGGGGCGGCTGCATCCCGCGACGCAAACTTTCATGGCCCTGCGCCTGGCGGTGAACGGCGAGCAGGAGGAGTTGGACCGGCTGTTGGAAATTGTCCCCAAGGTTGTTTCGAACGGCGGGCGCGTGGTGGTCATCACCTTCATGTCGCTCGAAGACCGCAAAGTGAAGCGCAGTTTTCAAGCGCTCGCCCGCGAACGGCGAGCGCGCATCCTTACCCGCCACGTCTTGAGGCCGCGGGAAGAAGAGGTCTTTAGCAATCCGGCGTCACGCAGCGCGAAGCTGCGTGCGCTGGAGGTGATCGAGGAAGAACGGTAATCGAATGGCGACGCTGGCAACAATTTGGAATCGATTCAGCGGGACGAGGACGGCTGGGGCCGCCTCCGCCCGCCTGGCAACGCCCGCAGGGTCGAGCCGGTTACGGCCCACCCCGAACGAAGACGTCTACTTCTTCGTCAAGCGCATCGACAACTCGCGCGTGGTGCGCGCCGCGAACCCGCGTGCCGGGCGCACGTGCTGGAAGTTCATCGGCACGGGAGGCTTGATCACGCTGCTGCTGATCGGCCTGTTTCTGCCGAGCGCCTACGGGCTGTTTCTGGGCTACGACCTCGAAGAATTGAAAGTACAACAGAATCGTCTGCTGGACGAGCGGTCCGCGCTGGAACTCGAGCAGGCGCGTCTGTTGTCTCCCGCCCGGCTGCAGGAACTGGCGCAAGCCAGGGAATTGGCGCCGCCGGCGGCCGGAAGCGTGGTCTATCTGAGTCCGGGTTCGGGCGCCGAGTTGGCTCTGAACGTGAACCCCAAGTAGGGCGGGCGTCCTGAGCAGGGAACCCATCGTGGAACCGCTCTCCAGCGACAGAGCCGCCAGCCGGCTGAACCTGCTGCTTTGGATTGCCTTGGCCTGGGCAGTGCTGATCCTGGGACGTCTCCTCCAATTGCAGATCGTCTCGCACGACGAATTGCGCCGGCGGGCCGATGCCCAGCATCTGCACAATCTCGAGGTACGCGCGCCGCGCGGCGCCATTTTCGACCGCAATGGACGCCCGCTGGCCATGAGCCTGCCCGTGGATTCGGTGGCAGTGGATCCACGCCAGATCAAAGATCCGGTGGTGGCGGCGGAAATCCTCTCCGGCGTATTGGATCTGGACGAATCGGTGCTGCTCGAAAGACTCAGAAGCGCGGTCGCTGGTCCCACGCGTCGCGGCTTTCTTTGGATTAAGCGCAAGATCTCGCGCGAAGAATCCGAGCGGCTGCGCAGCCTTCGGCTGGATTGGGTGGAGTTTCGCCAGGAAAGCCAACGCTACTATCCCAAGGGGACCCTCGCGGCGCACGTTCTGGGCGGCGTGGACTTCGAGGAAAGAGGCAACGCCGGGATCGAAATGTCCCTCGAGGACGAGCTGCAGGGCCTGCCCGGCTCCGTGCGCGTGCTCACCGATGTCCGGCAGCGCGGCTACAATTCCGAGGTGTTCGTCAAACCGCAGCCGGGGCGCAATCTTACGCTCACGCTGCACGAAGGCATTCAGTACGTCGCTGAGCGCGGCTTGAAGGCCGCAGTGGAAGACAACCACTGCGAGACCGGCAGCATCGTGGTGATGGACCCGCGCAACGGAGACATTCTGGCGCTGGCCAACTATCCGACCTACGACCCGAACGAGCCCGTCAAACCCGGTGACCAGGCCAAGCAAGCGCGTTTCGACCTGGCCGCGTCGGTGCCGTTCGAGCCCGGCTCGGTTTTCAAGGTGATCACGGTGTCGGCGGCTCTGGAAACCACGTCGCTTACGCCGGCCTCCATCATTCCCTGCGGCAACGGCAGGATCAATCTGTTCGGCCGCCTGATCCGCGATCACAACTCCTACTCGTCGCTGTCGATGGCCGACGTGCTGGCGAATTCGAGCAACATCGGCGCCATACAGATCGGGTTGCGGGTGGGCGACGCGCGCATGTACGAATACGTGAAGCGCTTCGGCTTCGGCAAATCCACGGGCGTGCCGGTGCCGGCCGAATCGGGCGGCATGGTGCGGCGGGTGAGCGAGTGGGAGCCGAGTTCCATCGGTTCGATCGCCATGGGGCACGAATTGAGCACCACCACGTTGCAACTGGCGCGAGCCTGTTCGGTGATCGCCAATGGCGGATTGCTGGTGCGGCCGCGGCTGATCCTCTTCCACCAGAAGCCCGGCCGCAAGGCCGAGGCGGAGCTCATCGAAGAACCAGAACCGGATCCTGAAACCCGAAACGGCCATCAAGGTGCGGCAGATGATGGAGGGCGTGGTGCTTCACGGTACCGGCAAGAAGGCTCATCTGGACGGATATACGGCCGGCGGGAAGACCGGCTCCGCACAGATTTTCGATCTCGAAAAGAAAGTCTACACGCACCGCTACAACGCTTCCTTTATGGGGTTCGCGCCGGTGACCAATCCCAGTGTGGTGGTGGTGGTGACGCTGAATGGAGCTTCGAAATACGGAGGCACGGTGGCTGCGCCGGTGTTTCGCGACGTGGCTTCAACCGCTCTGCGCCTCCTGGATGTGCCTAAGGATTTGCCCGAAGGAGTCTCCCCGGATTCGACCGAGCCAGACAACGTGGACGATCTTGCCATAGCCGACCTGTCATCTCCTCCCCTGGCGCCCCCCGCGGCGGTTCCAGCCGCCCCGGGGGGCGCTCTCCCAGCGATTTCTCCCGCCGGGACGGCGCATGCGCAAGCGGTGGGCCCCACGGTGCCGGATTTCAAGGGGAAGACCATGCGGGCCGTGCTGCAGGAATCCGCCGCGCTAGGTCTACCCGTGGACGTTCAGGGCAGCGGCCTGGCGTGGGCGCAGGCGCCGCCGGCAGGCACTCTGCTGGCGATTGGAGAACGAGTACGGGTACAGTTCGCTCGGTAGTTGGGACGGCCAAGGATGACGCTCGAAGAAATACTGGAAGGCGTGACGCCCTCGATGGACCTGCCCGCCGGAACGGCCGGGCGGTCAGTGGCGGGCCTCGACTACGATTCCCGGCGGGTGGAGAAAGACTACCTCTTTTTCGCTTTCGCGGGGAAGCACGTGGATGGCCCCCAGTTCGCCTCCCAGGCCCGGGACCGGGGAGCGTTGGCGGTGGTGAGCGAGGCGTCCCGGCCCCCCGGATTTGACGGCGCCTGGATTCAGGTAGCGCACGGCCGCCGGGCCATGGCGCTGGCCGCGCGCCGCTTTTACGGCGCTCCGGACGCGCGTCTGGGCCTCACGGCGATCACGGGCACCAACGGCAAAACGACCACCGCTTTTATTCTGGATTCCATCCTGCGCGAAGCGGGCCGCGTTACCGCCCTGGTGGGCACCATCGAGTACCATCTGGCGGGCCGCGTGCTCCCGGCGCGCAACACCACGCCCGAGTCGCTGGATCTCTACCGCATCTTCCACGAACTGGAAGCCGTGGGCGGTTCGCACGCCACGCTGGAGGTCTCTTCGCACGCGCTCGATCTGGGCCGCGTGCACGGCATTCACTTTCACACCGCGGTCTTCACCAACCTGACGCAGGATCACCTGGATTACCACGGCACCATGGATCGCTACTTCGCGGCCAAACTGGCGCTGTTCCAAGGGTTGGACGCGCCGCCTCCGCCGTTCGCCGTGGTGAATGTGGACGATCCTTACGGCCGCCGGATTTCTCCCGCCCCAACTTGCCAGACCCTGACCTACGGTATCGATTCGGATGCCCAGGTGCGGGCCTCGAGTCTTGTGGCGGGCTTCCGTGGGCTGAAGTTCGAGGTGAACGCTTTAGGCCGCCAGTTCGAAATCGATTCGCCCATGACGGGCCGCATGAATGTCTACAACATTCTGGCGGCTTGCTCGGCCGCCTGGAGTTACTCGATCGATGTCGCAACCATCCAGCGCGGCATCGCCCTCTGCCGCCTGGTGGCGGGCCGTTTCGAGCAGGTCGAGGAAGGCCAGCCGTTCCTGGTGGTGGTGGACTACGCGCACACCGACGACGCGTTGCGCAATGTGATCCGCGTGGCCCGCGGCCTCCATCCGCGCCGTGTGATCACACTGTTCGGCTGCGGTGGCGACCGCGACCGCAACAAGCGTCCCAAGATGGGGGAAGTGGCCGGAGAGCTGAGCGACCTGGTGGTGCTCACCAGCGATAATCCACGCTCGGAGGATCCGCTGGCCATCATGAACGACGCGCTGGTGGGCTTGCGTCGTCACGACGTCCAACACATCGTCGAGCCGGATCGCGCCCGCGCCATCCGTCAGGCGCTGGAAGCCGCCGCACCCGGCGACATTGTGATTCTCGCCGGCAAGGGGCACGAAAGCTATCAGGTGCTCAAGGACCGTACCATCGCGTTCGACGATCGCGAAGTGGCGCGCGCGGTGCTGCGCGAGATGGGTTACGGGGAGCAGCGCAAATGACTGCCCAACTCTCCGGGATCGCGCGCGCGCTCGGGATGCCCGCGCCGGAGGCGGACGTTCCCGTCTCAGGCTGGAGCACGGACACGCGCACTCTCGCGCCCGGCGATCTGTTTTTCGCCTTGCGCGGCCCTCACCACGACGCCCATACGCATCTCGCGCAAGCCTTCGAGCGCGGCGCCGCGGCCGCGGTGGTCGACCGGGAGGGAGACGCGCCGGGGCCTCTCCTGGTTGTCGCCGACGTGCTGGCTGCCTTGCAGAAACTGGCGCGTTGGGCGCGCGGCCGCTTTGGTGGCGCCGTGATCGGCGTTACCGGAAGCGCGGGCAAGACCACCACCAAGGACACCATCGCGCATTTGCTTTCAACCAGTCTCGATGTGAGCAAAACCATCGGGAACCTGAACAATCACGTGGGACTGCCGCTGTCCATTCTGCGCCTGAAAGAAGATTCGCAAGTGGCCGTGCTCGAAATGGGCATGAACCACGAAGGCGAACTGCGTCAACTCGCGGCCATCGCGCAACCCACCATGGCCGTGGTCACCAACGTGGGCTACGCGCACATTGAATACTTTGACACGCTCGAGAAGACCGCCCTCGCCAAACGGGAATTGGTGGAAGCGCTCGCTCCGGACGGCACTGCGATTCTGAACGCCGACGACGCGCTGGTGGCGCGATTCCGCGACATCCATCCGGGACCGGCTATCACCTTCGGTCTTTCGGAAGGAGCCGACGTCCGCGCCACCGAGGTCGAATACCTCTCCGGCGGTACGCGGTTTCGCGCCGCGGGTGTGGAGTTCGAAAGCCCGCTGTTGGGTCTTCACGGCGTGCTCAACGTCCTGGCCGGCCTGGCGGTGGCGGGCGTGTTTGGAATATCACCGCGGCGGCTCTCCGAGGCCGCGCGCACGCTCGCGCCCGGCCACATGCGCGGAGAGCGCATGGAACGGCGCGGCGTAACGATTTTGAACGATTGCTACAACTCCAACCCGGATGCGGTCCGCGCCATGCTGGACGTGCTCCGGGCCACGCCGGCGCGGCGCCGCATCGCCGTGCTGGGGGAGATGCTCGAACTCGGGCGCTGGTCCGAGACCCTGCACCGCGACGCCGGACGCTGCGCGGTGGCCCACGGGGTTGATGTGCTTGTTGGGATACGCGGCGCAGCCCGCTACACGCTCCACGGGGCGTTGGACGCTGGTCTACCGGACAGCGCCGCGTGCTTTTTCGAGGACCCCGCGCCGGCGGGAGATTTCCTGCTCGGCATCGCGCAACCCGGAGACGTCATACTGTTTAAAGGGTCCCGCGGCACGCGAGTGGAGATCGCCCTGGAAAGGTTCCTGGCCGGCAACGACGGCTAACGCATGCTCTACTGGTTGTTCTACGAAACACTTTATCCCCACTTCAGCCCTCTTCGCGTTTTCGGTTACGTTACCTTCCGCACGGCGGCGGCGAGTCTGGCAGCGTTGTTTCTTTCCATCGTGCTGGGCCCCTGGTTCATCCGCCGGCTGCGAGAGTTTCAGATTGGTCAGCACATCCGCGAGGAAGGCCCGAAGTCGCACCAAAAGAAAGCCGGCACGCCCACCATGGGCGGTGTTCTGATCGTGGTCTCCATTGTGGTGCCGACGCTGCTGCTCACGAACCTTCGCAACCCGTATGTGTGGCTGGCGCTGTTCGGCCTGCTGTCGTTCGGCGCCATCGGTTTTTGGGACGACCTGATCAAGGTGCGGCGGCGGCAGAACCTGGGCTTGAGCGGGCGGCTGAAGTTCGCGCTGCAATGCATGGTGGCCTGTTTGACGGGCGTCGCGCTACTGGTGCTGCACGCGCGCGGCGGATATTCGACGGCCATGAACGTACCGTTCCTCAAGGGATATCAGCCTGAGTTGTTGATCCACTCCTGGCTGGGCAATTCCCTGACGTATCCGCTGGCGTATGTGTTGTTCTTTGCGTTCCTGATGCTGGTGATTGTGGGGGCGTCGAACGCCGTCAATCTCACGGACGGGCTGGATGGGCTGGCCATCGGGCTGATGATCATCGCCGCCGCGGCCATGACGGTGTTGACTTACGTGAGCGGCCACGCCGTGTTCGCCAACTACCTGGGGCTGGCGCGCCTGCCCGGCGCCGCCGAGTTGAGCATCTTTTGCGGCTCCATGATGGGCGCCTCCATCGGCTTCCTCTATTACAACGCGCACCCGGCGGAAGTGTTCATGGGCGACGTGGGCTCGCTGGCTCTCGGCGGCGGCCTGGGCGTGGTGGCCGTACTGATCAAACAGGAAATTCTGCTGCTGGCCGTGGGCGGCGTTTTCGTGCTGGAAGCGCTTTCGGTGATCTTTCAGGTAGCCAGCTTCAAGCTGCGCGGCAAGCGCATCTTCAAGATGGCGCCGTTGCACCATCACTTCGAGGCGCTGGGCTGGCAGGAATCGAAAATCATCGTGCGGTTTTGGATCGCGGGTTTGGTGATGGCGCTGTTCGCGCTCACCACCCTGAAGTTGAGGTGACGCCATGATGCCGGTGGAAGGCGCGGACATCCTGGTGGTGGGCATGGCCAAGTCGGGCCTGGCCGCCGTCGAGTTGCTGCGCACGCTGGGCGCGCGGCCGCGCGCCACCGACCGGAAGCCGCTCGAGGAAATGCCCGCGGTGGCGCAGCGTCTGAGAGAACTCCATGTGGAGTTCGCCGTGCAGTCGCCGGAAGTCTTTGACGGATGCGCCGGGATCGTCGTTTCGCCGGGCGTTCCGGCGGATCTGCCCGAACTCGACGCGGCGCGCGCGCGCGGGGTGAGCGTGATCGGAGAACTGGAATTGGCCGGCGCTTATCTGCGGGGCGACACGATCGCCATCACCGGCTCGAACGGCAAGACCACCACCACGGCGCTCACCGGGCACATCCTTAAGAGCTGCGGGTTCGCCGTCGAGGTGGGCGGAAACATCGGGCGCCCTCCCGCCGCCATGGTGGCGGATTCTCATCCCGGACAGTGGAACGTGCTGGAACTCTCCAGCTTTCAACTGGAAACCATTGAAACCTTCCACGCGCGCGTGGGTGTGGCCATCAACGTCACGCCGGATCATCTCGACCGGCATCACACCTTTGAAAAGTACGCCGCCGCGAAAGAACGGTTATTCGAGAATCAACTGGCCGGCGACGTCGCGGTGCTGAACGCCGACGACGCGACGTGCATGGATTTCGCCCGGCGCGCGCGCGCCCAGGTGCTCCTGTTCAGTCTTCGGCGGCGTGTCGATCCAGGCGCCTATCTGGAAGACGGCCAGCTCTTCGTCGAGCGCCGCGTGCTGATGGACGCCGCCGGGATACCGTTGCGCGGTCTGCACAACGTCGAGAACACGTTGGCCGCGGTGTTGGCCGCGCGCCAGACCGGCGCTTCGCTCGAGGCCATCGCCGCCGCCGTCGGAACCTTCCCCGGCGTCGAGCATCGCATCGAGTTCGTTCGCACCGTTTCCGGCGTCTCCTATTACAACGACTCGAAAGCCACCAACGTCGATGCCACGCAGAAAGCCATCGACGCCTTCGACGGCGGGCTGTGGCTGATCCTCGGCGGCAAGGACAAAGGCAGCGACTATCGCACGCTCCGCCCTTCGCTCGAGGCCAAGGCCCGAGCCGTGCTGCTGGTGGGCGCGGCCTCGGCCAAGATCGCCGGCCATCTGGAAAGCGCGCTGCCGCTTTTCGATTGCGGCACCATCGGTGAGGCTGTGCGCGTCGCCTACGAAAAGGCTTCGCCGGGCGACACCGTGCTGCTGGCGCCCGCTTGCGCCAGCTTCGATCAGTTCATGGGCTACGAGCAACGCGGCCGCGTTTTCAAGGACCTGGTCGCGCGCCTGGAGGAGAAATCCTGATATGGGGATGCAGCGCAAGACCGATTGGAGACTGTTTACGGCCGTGGTGGCGCTGGTCGGCTTCGGGCTGGTGGTCATGTACAGCGCGTCGTCGGTGGTGGCTGACATCAAGTATGGGTACAGCACCTACTTCCTGCTGCGCCAGTTTGGGTTCGCCGTGATCGCCTTCGGGATCATGATGTATTTGAAGAACCGGGACTATCGCGATTGGAACCAGCCGATGTGGGCGTTCGCGCCGATGGGCATCGCCATCATGCTGCTGGCGGTGGCCTACTTCGCCGACGCCAGGGCGCACCGCTGGATTCGCTTGGGAGGGGGCGTTCAGTTTCAGCCATCCGAGTTGGCCAAGCCCGCGCTCATTATCTTCCTCGCCTGGTTCGTCAGCCTGCGCGCCCCCGCCATCAACGACCGCAGACACACGCTCTATCCGGCCATGATCTGTCTGAGCTTTCTGGCCGGGATGGTGGTGTTGGCGGACCTGGGAACGGCCGTGGTGCTGGTCGCCACGGCGGCCACCGTGTTCTTCGTGGCCGGACTAGAAAAACGCTACCTGACCATCGCTTTCGTCGCGGCGTTACTGTGCATGGGCGGAGCCATCGCCTATAAGCCCTACCGCATCCTGCGCATTATCGGACATTTCGATCCTGAACTAAAACTGATCGACGCCATCGACTACCAAGGCGTTATTCGCGCCAAGGTGCGAGGCATCTCCAGCTCGCGCGATCCGGGCTACCACGCCCGGCAGTCGAAGATCGCGGTGGGCTCGGGTGGCGCTCTTGGCATGGGCTTGATGCAGGGCCAGCAGAAGCTCCTCTATCTGCCGGAAGCGCACACGGATTTCATCTACGCGGTGGTTGGGGAGGAGTTGGGCCTTCTGGGCTGCTCCGCGGTGCTTTTCGCGTTCCTGCTGATCCTGAGCCGGGGCGTGCGGTTGGCCTGCGTGGCTCCGGACCATTTCGGCCGCTATCTGGCGCTGGGCGTGACGGCCAGCATCGTAATTCAGGCATTTATGAACATGAGCGTGGTGTTGGACCTGGCGCCCACCAAGGGGATTCCGCTGCCCATGATCAGCTACGGAGGCAGTTCACTGGTGAGCACGCTGGCTTCTTTGGGATTGCTGCTCAGCGTGAACGAGCACGCCGGATGAGCCGATCGCTGGTGATCGCCATGGCCGGAGGAGGCACCGGAGGACACGTCATCCCGGCGTTGGCCGTGGCGCGCGAATTGGTGGAGCGCGGTCACCGTCCGTTTTTCATCGGCACGCGGCGCGGCATGGAAGCGCGCCTGGTGCCGGAGGCGGGCTTCGACCTGGAGTGGATCGAAATCGGCGGACTCAACCGCGTGGGGTTCTCGCGCATGCTCAAGAGCGCCTGGCAGCTTCCCTCCAGCGTGTGGCGCGCCCTAGGGCTTCTCGACCGTAAGCAAGCGGCGGCCGTCTTCAGCATGGGGGGCTACGCCGCGGGCCCGGTGATGCTGGCCGCGCTGTGGAAGAGAATCCCCCTGGCGGTGATGGAGCCGAACGCCATGCCGGGGTTGACCAGCCGCAAGCTCAGCCGCTGGGTGGATCGCGCGCTGCTGAGCTTTCCGGAAGCCGCGCGCCATTTTCGTCCGGGCCGGACCGAGATTACCGGACTGCCCGTGCGCCGGGAGTTCTTCGAGCTTCCGCCCAAGCCGCGCGGCGAGGCGCTCACCATATTGATTACGGGCGGCAGCCAGGGCTCGCGCACATTGAACCAGGCGGCGCGCGGGAGTTGGCCCCTCTTCCAATCGAGCGGCCTTCGCGTGCGCCTGCTGCATCAGACCGGGGCGGCGGCCGCGTCCGAAATCGCGCGCGATTTCCAAGCCGCGCGCATGGACGGCCGCGTGGCGGCGTTCATCGACGACATGCCCGCTGCCTTCGCCGAAGCGGACCTGGTGGTGTGCCGCGCCGGCGCCGGCGCGGTGGCGGAGTTGGCGGCGGCCGGAAAACCTTCGCTGCTGGTGCCGTTTCCCTTCGCCGCCGACCAGCACCAATTGCGCAACGCCGAGGCGTTCGAGCGCGCGGGCGCGGCGCGGCTGGTGCCGGACCAGGAGATGAACGGAGAGCGGCTCGCCCGCGAAGCGGCCTCGCTCGCCTCAGGCGAGGGCCTGCTGGAAAGCATGGGCGCGGCGGCGCGCTCGATGGCGCACCCCGGCGCGGCGCGGCGCGCGGCGTCCATAATTGAGGAGATGAGCCGCGAATGTGGTTGACACGGGGCCGTAAAGCCGGAACAATACGAGAGGGAAATGTTTTTTAGGCCCCAGCATTTGCATTTTGTGGGTATCGGCGGTATCGGCATGAGCGCGATCGCCGAGGTCCTGCTGCAGCTCGGGTACCAGATCAGCGGATCGGATCTGAAACTCACCCCTATCACCCACCGGCTTTCCGCACTGGGGGCCACCGTCCACGAAGGCCACGACGAGGCCCACGTGGGCGACGCGCGCGCCGTGGTGGTGAGCAGCGCCGTCGACGAGACCAACCCCGAGGTGCGCCAGGCGCGCCGGATGCAGATCCCCGTGATCCCCCGCGGCGAACTGCTGGCCGAGTTAATGCGCCTGAAGTACGGCGTGGCCATCGCCGGCAGCCACGGCAAAACCACCACCACGTCCATGACGGCGGCCATCCTGACGCACGCCGGACTCGATCCCACGGTGATCGTGGGCGGGCGCGTGAACCTGATGGGCGGCACCAACGCGCGGGTGGGCGGCGGTGAACTGCTGCTGGTCGAAGCCGACGAAAGCGACGGCTCGTTCCTCAAACTGGCGCCCATTCTCGCCGTCGTCACCAACATCGACCGCGAGCATGTGGACCACTACGCCTCCATCGAGGAAACCCGCGCGGCCTTCAGCGACTTCGCTAACAAAGTGCCGTTCTACGGCGCGTCCATCGTGTGCCTGGACGACGAGAATGTCCAGCAGACGCTGCCCTCCATCAAGCGCCGCACCATTACATACGGAGCCAGCGCACAAGCGGACCTGAATATCTCCGATCCCGACTGCGGGCACTTCTCCTCCCGGTTCCGCCTCAAGTTCCGCCAGGACGATCTGGGCCACTTTCGTCCTCGCCGTGCCGGGCTACCACAACGTGCTGAACGCCACGGCGGCCGTGGCCGTGGCTCTCGAACTGGGCGTGGAAGCGGAAGCGTCGCGCCAGGCGCTGGGAACTTTCACGGGCGTGGACCGCCGCTTCCAGCGTCGCGGGGAAGCGGGCGGCGTCACGGTGATCGACGATTACGGACACCACCCCACGGAAATTCGCGCCACGCTGGCGGCCGCGCGGCTGTGCCGTTTCAAGCAGGTGCACGTCCTGTTCCAGCCGCACCGCTACACGCGCACCAAGGTGCTGATGGACGAGTTCGCGGCCAGCTTCCATCAGGCCGACACCGTGCACCTCGTGGACATCTACGCGGCCAGCGAACCGCCCATCGAAGGCGTGACGGCCGAGGCGCTCGCCGAACGGTTGCGCGAGTTCGGCCATCGCGGCGCGCGTTACGTGGGCACGCTCGCGAACGGCGTCGAATCGATCCTGGAACTGGCTTCGCCCGGCGACCTGGTGCTGACGCTGGGCGCGGGCAACGTGTGGCAGGCCGGCGACCGCATTCTGGAGCGGCTGGGGGAGAAGCCGGCATGAAGCGCAGGCTTTACTATGCGGCGATTCTCATGGCCGTAGTGCTGTTGGCGGCTGGAAGCCTGACCGCCTACTGGCGCCTGGAACGCTTTCTGATCGCCGACGCGCGCTTCGTGATGGCGCCGCCCCCCGAGTATGGCGAAGCTTCGCCCAGCCTGTTCATTCAAGGCATCGAGCACGTCTCACGCGGGCGCGTGAGGAACGTGTTTCGCGAGGATTTCGGCCGCAGCGTGTACCTGCTTTCGCTCACCGAACGCCGGCGCGCACTCCTGGACATCGATTGGGTGAAGGAAGCCTCCGTATCGCGCGCCTGGCCGAACATCATTCAAGTGAAGATCGTCGAACGCAAACCGGTGGCCTTCGTGCCACTGCCTTCGGCGCCGGACGCGGCCGCCTCGTTCGCGCTCATCGACGAGGAAGGCGTCATCCTGCGGCCCCGCACGCCGGCGCGCTTTGCTCTGCCCGTGCTGGTGGGCATCCGCCGGGCGCGGAAGCGGCCCTGCGGCGGGATCGTGTGCACCGCATGCTGCGTCTACTGGAGGAACTGGGATCGCTGGGCGAAAGAGTTTCCGAAGTGCACGTCGGCGATCCCGAGAATCTACAGATCATGGAACAGATCGACGGGAAGGCCGTGGCGCTGATTCTCGGCAACCGCAATTTCCTGGCGCGGCTGGAGCGTTTCCACCAACGCTATCCGGAAATCCATAAGCGGCTCCCCGAGGCCGGCACGTTCGATCTCCGCCTGGAAGACCGCATCACGGCCGTGGAGGTGAACGCCCGTGTCCGCTAAGAACGGCTACGCGGTCGGGCTGGACGCCGGCAGCGCCTGGACGCGCGCGGCGATCTGCGCGCTGGACAACGGCGAACTCCGCTTCGCCGGATACGGGGAAGCCCCCTCCATGGCCTGGAACAAGGGCCGGCTGCGGGACCAAACCGCGTTGTCGGAATCCATACGGCAGGCCATCCGCGAAGCGGAGGCGTGCGCGGGAGTGTCCGTGGACAGCGCCGTGGTGGGCTTGGGCGGCAGCGCGGTGGAAAGCGCGAGTGGCAGCGGACTCTACGAGTTTGGGCGCCTGCGCGAGATTGAGCAGGGGCATCTGGACGCCACCGTCGAGATGGCCGCGCAACTGCAATCGAACCGCTATATCTTCCAGGTGCTGCCGCAGGATTTCACGGTGGACGGCCGCGCCGGCTACCGTAATCCACTCGGCGTGCGCGCCGCGCGCCTGGAGGCCAATGTCTGTCTGATGACCACCACCATGCCTGAGCACCAGTGCCTGGTGGACGCCGTGCACCAGGCGCACCTGGCGGTGGAAGAAACCGTGTTCGAGGCCATGGCGGCCTCCTACGCCGCGGTTCTCTCCGCGGATCGCGCGCGCGGCGTGGCCGTCGTGGACATCGGCGCGCACTCCACGGAATTGATCGTCTACGACGGCGAAGCCTGCGTGAGCGCCTGCAGCCTGCCGGTGGCGGGCGACCATTTTTCGCGCGACGTGGCCTGGCGCTTCACCGTGTCGCTCGAGGACGCCGAACGCATCAAGCAGCAATACGGCTGCGCCGTGCTCGGTCTCACGGCCGACAATAGTTTGATCGACGTGCCGACGCCGGACGGGCGCGCGCCGCGCGAGGCGCCGCGGCGCGACTTGAATGAGGTTCTCGAAGCGCGGGCCGAGGAACTGTTCCTGTTCGTGCGGGAAGAACTCGCCGCCGCCGGCATGGAACAGGAGTTGATGGAGGGTGTGATTCTCACCGGCGGCGGGGCGCGCCTGAATGGGATGTGCGACATGGCCGAGCGGGTTCTGAATTGCCAGGCCCGCAACGGCCTGCCGGTGGGGATTCTTGGTTGGCCGGATCCGATTAACGATCCGGCTTGGACGACGGCGGCCGGGTTGGCCATGTATTCGGCGCGCTTGAAGCATCGACATGGGGCGAACCACGGCGCGCCGGGATTGCTGGGCCACCTGTTGCGTTGAGGCGCGCTCGGGCGCCTGTGGCTCTCCCGTGGAGGATGTCAGGCATGCAACAACCGGAACATACTTTGGACGATCTGAGATTCGAGATCCAGGAAGAAACCTTGATGGGAACGCGCATCAAGGTGATCGGCGTGGGCGGCGGTGGTTCGAACGCCGTGGCGCGCATGATCAGCGAAGGGCTGACTGGAGTTGAGTTTCATATCCTCAACACTGATACTCAGGCGCTGCGCGCTTCCACCGTCCCCAACAAGCTGGCCATCGGCGCGAAGGTCACCAATGGGCTCGGAGCCGGTTCCGACCCGGCCGTCGGCCGCCAGGCCGCGCTCGAGGACACCGAGAAGATCGTGGAGATCATCCAAGGCGCCGACATGGTCTTCGTCACCGCCGGCTTGGGCGGCGGCACTGGCACGGGCGCCGCGCCGGTAGTGGCCTCGCTCGCCAAGGAACTGGGCGCGCTCGCGGTGGCCGTGGTGACCAAGCCGTTCGAATTCGAAGGGCCGCGCCGCCGCCGTCAGGCCGACCAGGGCTTGCTGGAACTCGCCGCCACCGTCGATACCGTCATTTCGATTCCGAACGACCGGCTGCTCGAACTGGTTCCCCGCGGCACCAGCGTCTTCGAGGCGTTCCGCATCGCCGACGACGTGCTGCGGCAGGCTGTCGAGGGCATCAGCAACATCATCACCACGCCCGGCCTGATCAACCGCGACTTCTCCGATATTCGCAGCATCATGCTCGGCATGGGCCACGCCATGATGGGCACGGCTACCACCAGCGGCGACAACGCCGTGGTCGAAGCCGCCCGTCAGGCCATCGCGTGCCCGCTGCTGGAACGCGGCGGCCTGGCGGGCGCACGCGGCATCCTCATCAATATCACCGGTTCGGGTGTGCCTGGGGCTGCACGAGGTGAACGAGGCGTGCTCGCTGATCCGCGAAGCCGCCCAGAACGACGACGCCCAGATCAACTTCGGCGTGGTGATGAACGAGTCGATGGGCGACTCAGTGAAGGTCACCGTGATCGCCACCGGCTTCGATATGCCGGAGTTGGAAGCGGCTTCCAGGCAGACCATGGCCGCGCCGCAAGCGCTCGAACCGGAACCAGCTCAGGCGCCGCCCGAGCCAGTTGCCGCCGAGCCCGAAGAGGAGCCAGAACCCGCCGCGCCCGAAGACGACCTGGACACGCCCGCGTTCTTGCGCCGCGAGCGGCGGCTATTCCGCTGAGGCCGGCGCTGCTACTTCGAATCCGGTTTCCTCGAACGATTTCAAGTCCGCTGCCGGTTGATAGCAGCACGCCGCGGTAACCCGCCTGGGCGTGCACGGCGAGCACCAGGAACCGGTACCAGGGGCAGGCGTTCGCCAGGTCCTCGGTCGAGAAACACGGCTCAGCATCCGGGTGGGAGTGATAGATACCAAGGATCTTCATGCCGCGAGCCCGGGCCTGGCGCGTGGCTTCGAGCAAATCGGCCGGGTCGATGCGGTAGCTCCGGCGGCGGCCGGTCGGGGAAGTGTTCGCCAGGCGCATGGCGCGTTCCACGTGGTCCGCGACACCCAGTAGCGCACCGCAGCACTCTTCGGGATACATCTCCCGGGCATGGGACACCACCGCTTCCCAAACACCCTTCGAAATCAGCAGCACACGAGGAGTGGGGCGGACGCCCGCGTCCGCTCGGACCCCCTGGTCCGGCTCTCCGCGAACCCCTGCCATCGCTCCGAAGAGGCCGACGAGGGCGTCGTCCCGCGGTCCAGGGGGACCGCCCCACGCGCGAACATATTCATCGAATTTCAGAGCCGGGCCGCTAGCGCGCGGCTAGCAAGGCGCGCAGGTGGCGGGCGCGTTCCGGCGAGCGAAGCTGGCGCAGCGCCTTGGCTTCGATCTGGCGGATGCGCTCGCGCGTGACGTCGAACTCCTGGCCGATTTCCTCGAGCGTGTGCTCGCGCTCGCAGCCGATGCCGAAGCGCAGCCGGATGACCTTCTCTTCCTTGGGGGAGAGCGTCTTGAGGATGTTGGCGGTTTCGTCGCGGACGTTGGTGTCGATGACGGCGTCCACGGGAGAACCCACCCAGCGGTCCTCGATCAGGTCGCCGAGCGCGGACTCGCCGTCGCGGCCCACCGGCGTTTCCAGCGACACCGGATCGCGTGAAATGGTCTTGAGCTTCTGGACCTTCTCGACCGGGATGTCCATGCGGCGGCTGATTTCGTCGTTGGTCGGAGCGCGGCCCAGTTCCTTTTCCAGCTCGCGCGTGGCGCGCAGGAACTTGTTCATGCTCTCGTTCATGTGCACGGGGATGCGGATGGTGCGGGACTGGTCGGCGATGGCGCGCGTGATGGCCTGACGGATCCACCAGGTGGCGTAGGTCGAGAACTTGTAGCCGCGGCGGTATTCGAACTTGTCGGCGGCGCGCATCAGGCCGATGTTGCCTTCCTGGATCAGGTCCAGCAGGTGCAGCCCGCGGTTGACGTACTTCTTGGCGACCGAAACCACCAGGCGGAGGTTGGCTTCGACCAGGTCCTTCTTGGCGCGCTCGGCTTCGAATTCGCCGTGACGGATCACCGTCAAGCTGTGCTTCAAGTCCGACAGCGTGGCCCTGGCCGCGATCTCGCGCTTGCGAATCTCGCGCTTAATCTCGCGGACACGGGACTGTGCCGCGCCGCCGGAACGTTCCTCCGCGCGGCGGAGTTCGGAGTGCAGGTGGTTCAGTTCTTCCACCACCCGCTCGATCTCTTTGGCAAACTGCTTCCATTTCAACAGCAGGAAGGGAATAGCGCGAATCGCACGGGACATTTCCACCCGGGACCGATTCAACTTACCGAGCCAACGGCGGCGCAGTTTCTTGTTGCCAGCCTCGACGGTGTCGAGTTTTTCATCAAGTTGCTGGAGTTTCTTCTGCAGAGTGGCGATGTCCAGAAACTGCTGGTGAACCTCGTGGCGCCGGCGATCGTTCGAAGTACTGCCTTCCTCGATCTCACCAAGATCGACCAATTCGTCCAGGTCCTCGGTGCCCTTCTTGAGCTGTTCGGTCGCGTCCAGAACCATCATCTGGACCAGGGCGGAACGGCTAATGGCCTTCTGCATCCGCAGCTTGCCGCGTTCCATGCGGCGGGCCAGGTCGACTTCACCCTCGCGGGTCAGCAGCGGTACGGACGCCCATCTCCCGAAGGTATACACGAACCGGATCGTCCGTGTAGATGGACTCTTGAACCTGCTGCGCGCCGTGGACGTCGTCCACCTCATGGACTTCTTCGGGATGGAAGAAACTAGCTTCCTCATCGAAGGGCAGCCCAAGGGGCTCGTGGTTATCAGTCAGAAAGTGGTCTTCGTATTGATCCACCAGGGTTCACCTCCCCCTTCGGAAAGGGAACTAAGTCCCTAATAAAGAAGGGGTTACGCATGACGATTTGATCCGCCGGCCCAACTTGTCTGGGATGATGCCTAACGGGACAAGGCATCTGCCTCATTATATCATCAGTTGACTTCAAAGTTAAGCTTCTAATTATGTTGATGTTCCGGCAGGGTGTCTGGTTACCGAAATCCCTCCAACTAGGAGTGGGCTGGGCAGGCGGTTTGTTTCAACCTCGCTTCTTGCGGATTAAGATCTTGAGTTCGGACAGGAACGCCTCGACGTCCTGAAAATCCCGGTATACCGAGGCAAATCTCACATAAGCCACCTTGTCGAGGCCTCGGAGACGCTCCATCACCATTTCTCCTATAATTGTAGTACTTAGTTCACGCTCTGCGCTGTCGTTGAGGCGCACCTCTACTTCGTTCACGATTTCAGCCAGGCGAGCCATGGGGATAGGTCGTTTCTCGCAAGCCTTGAGCAGGCCGGAGAGCATCTTCTGACGGTCGAATTTTTCGCGGCGCCCGTCCTTCTTGACCACCATGTAGGGGATCTCGTCGGTCCGCTCATAGGTAGTGTAGCGGCGCTCACAGGCCAGGCACTGGCGCCGGCGCCGGATAGAGTCGCCCTCTTTGCTTTCGCGCGAGTCTATTACGCGATCCTGACGATGGCCACAAAATGGACAAATCATGTTTTTTCAATATCTTCAATGTGTCTCAAGGAGCGCCAGTTCAGACCCTCCTGAAAGCCAAACAGCAGGCCCAGCGGAACGATGACGGCGATGTTGAGCACCCAGAAGGTGATGGCGATACCGGTGGCCGACTCCAAGGGGAGGCGGAACATTTCCGTTAATACTACAATGATAGCAATTTGCATCCCACCACCCACTCCAGGGATCTGCACGATCCCGCCGAATGCCACAAATCCTAGCAGTATAAGCACTTCCATGAAACTCAAGGAGGAAGTGGCCGAGAAGGCCTGGAAGATACAAATGAAGCCGGCGATGATCAGCAGCCATTCGACGAACGTATAGAAAAGGACCTTCAAAACGGCGGACGTATCGCGAGTGGCCTGGGTTCCTTTGAGGAAAGCGTCCAGCATTCTTTCGCCCCGGGCACCGGCGTGCGCCGGCAGCAGGGCCAGCACGGCCATCAAGCGGGCGCGCAGTACGCCGGAAAACCTGTGAAACACGATGAGGACGAACAGACACGCGGCGGCGATCCCCGTCATTACATAACCGCCCGTGCTGAGAACCCAACTGAGCCCCGGTCCCAGCTTGGCGTCGGTAACCCGCACCTGGCTCAATCCCAGCCCGAAGATCAGCGCCACGGCAAGCAGGTCATAAATGCGTTCCAGGAGCCAGGCGGCCATTTGGGAGGAGAACGAGACGCGTTCCTTCACGGCGATCAGGTAGGGACGGACGAACTCGCCGGGCCGCCCGAATAATACGACGGCGGTGAAGCCGATGGCGGTGGCCACGAACAAGTTCCAGTAGCTCGGGTGGGGCTTGAGGGGGCGAATCATGACGGCCCAACGCACGGCGCGGCCAACATAGGTCGCCAGGTTCGCCAGGGCCGTCAAAAGGACCCAGAACCAGTTCAATTGCGAGAAGATCGCCGCGAACAGATCCCAACGGAAACCGGATTCGTGCCAACGGACGTAAATGAGAACTACGGCCGCGACGAGAAGCACCGCGGTGGCGACGATCCAAGCCAGACGCCGGTCGAGTTTGATAGAACCTCCCTCAAGACAGAAGAAAATCGAACGGCCCGCGCTTCGAATTCGCTTCCATCAAGCTAGAATAGATTCTACATGTCCGGAGCGGCATCCCGGACATGCTCCCGAAGTTTCGCATTCGGGTGAACTTCTTATGATAGTTCCTCGTTTCTCATTGTGGAAGCCGATCAGAGGCGGCCCGAAAGTTAAGGGCTCCCTGGGGGCTTCGGAGAACCGGGAAACCGATGGTAGCCGCTGCACTCACTTTGGAAAACGGGCCGCTCACGGCGCTAGGGCGGCGACCCCTCGGGTGGGGGAGCGGTGAAGCCAGCCGATGGCGGCAGGCGCCGGCAAGAAACTTGGATCCCGAAGCCCAACTGATCGAGCAATGCCTGGCCGGTGAAGACACGGCTTGGGAAGACCTGGTGAAGGTCTACACCCGGCGTGTCTACGCCCTGTGCTATCGCTTCACGAACAGTCCCACGGAAGCGCAGGATCTCACCCAAGAAGTGTTCCTGCGGGTGTTCCGCACGCTCAAGAGTTTCCGCGTTGGCGAGGGATCCTTCCTGGTGTGGCTCACCCGGCTGACCCGGAACCTGCTCATCGATCACTACCGGCGCAGCCGGGCCGACCGCGTGACGGATTCGATCGAGGAGCAGCGGGGCGAGCTGGAAGAGAAGATGACGCTCTCCATGCGCACCGATGGGATGCTGGCCGGGCGCGAAGCCAGCGAGGCGCTGCAGGCGGGTCTGGCGAAGTTGTCGCCGGAGCTTCGCGAGGCGGTGATTCTGAGGGACGTCGAGGAGTTGGAGTATCGCGAAATCGCTCAGACCCTGAACGTTCCGGAAGGCACCGTGAAGTCGCGGTTGAACCGGGGGCGGGCCGAATTGGCCCGGGTGCTGCGAAGGCAGAAGGTTGTGGTATGAACTGCGCGGAACTGGAAATCCTGCTCTGCGACTACCTGGACGGTGCGCTCCACCTCGAGCGCAAAGCCGAGGTAGAGGCACACCTTGCCGGGTGTGCTTCCTGCGCCAGCCTGGCCAAGGACGCCCAGGTGGCGGTGGAGTTCATCGGGCGGGCCGAGGTGGTGGAGCCGCCTCCGGAGTTGCTGACCCGGATTCTGTTCGATCTGCGGGGCGAGATCCAACGCGAAGCGCCGGTGGCCAGCGGAGTGCGCAAGTGGTTCGCTCACTGGCTGCGGTCGGCGCTTCAGCCCAAGTTCGCCATGGGTATGGCCATGACCATTTTGTCTTTGTCCATGCTGGGACGCTTTGCCGGAATCGAAGTGCGGCAACTCAATCCAGCGGACTTGGATCCGGCCAAGATCGTGATGAGCGTCGAGGACCGCGTGCATCGCGGCTGGCTGGCGGTTGTGAAGTACTACGAGAGCCTGCGGCTGGTCTACGAAATCCAGACGCGCATTCAGGAATGGACCGTGCCGGAGGAAGGCGATCAGCAGCCGGCCGACGACGCGGCGCCACCCGCCACAAGCGGGGCCGCCGGCAAGTCGTCTCCAGAACGTCGTGAGAGGGGTGCGAAATGAACTGCGTGAATCATGCGGAGATGCAGGCGACGGCCTACTGCCGCGGTTGCGGTAAACCGCTATGCCCGGAATGTCAACGATCGGCGGAAGGAACCGTCTTCTGCGCCGAACACGCGCCCGTGCCGCGGCCGGCCGCGGCGCCCGCGCCGTCCGCCTGGACCGCACCACCGCCCACGCCGTCCTCCGACGTAAGCCCGGGGCTGGCCTTCGTACTGGGGCTCATCCCCGGTGTGGGCGCGGTCTATAACGGGCAGTACGCCAAAGGCGTGATCCACGTCGTCATCCTGGGACTGCTGATCAGTATCACGAGTTCTGGGGCGGCGGGTGGATTAGAGCCGTTGTTCGGACTTCTCATCGCGCTGTGGTTCTTCTACATGGCCTTCGAGGCCTATCACACGGCGAAGCGGCGGCAGTTGGGGCAACCGGTGGACGAGTTTTCGAGCCTGGTACCCATGAAAGGCCACGGCAACGACTTCCCTGTGGCGCCGGTTGTCCTCATCGCCGCCGGGGTTCTGTTCCTACTGAATAATCTGGACCTTTTGCGGTTGCAGCAGATCTTGCGTTACTGGCCGGTGTTTCTCATTGCGTTGGGCATATACATGCTCTACGGCCGCATGCGCGGCACGCGCGAATCCGGGAATACCGGTGAGGAGGTTGGCCATGAGCGGCAGTAGAGGTAACCTGATGTCCGCCATCCGCGGGCCGATCATGCTGATCACGGTGGGCGCGCTATTCGCCGTCGATCACTTTGGGCCCTATAGCATCTCGCGCACCTGGCCTGTGATCCTGATCGTTCTGGGATTGCTGAAACTTGCCGAGCGGGCCACCCTGGGTTCCGCGCCGGCTCCCGATCCAACCAGGGGGAATGTGTCATGAGGCCGCGTTCCATCATTGGTCCACTGCTGCTGGTTTTGATTGGCGCGCTGTTTCTGGTGAACAACCTTCACCCGGAACTGCCTTGGATCGATCTGCTCTCGAAGTACTGGCCGTACCTCCTGATCGCCTGGGGCACGTTGCGCCTCATCGAGATCCTGATCTGGTGGTTTCTCGACAAGCCTCTTAGCCGGGGCATTTCCGGTGGTGAATGGGTGGCCATCACGTTCATCGTGCTGATTGGCACGGGCCTGTTCGTTTCCCAGCACTGGTGGGTGCAGCGGCCCTGGATTCGTGGCGTAGAGATGTTCGGCGAGACCTACGATTATCCGGTCAATGCGGAGCAGAACGTCGGCAAGACACCCCAGATTCTCATCGAGAACCTGCGCGGCAACGCGCGGATTATCGGTTCGGCCGAGGACAAGGTGAAAGTGACGGGCCGCAAATCCATACGCGCCATGGCCAAGAACGACGCCGACGCGGCCGACCGTCAGACGCCCATTGAAGTCACGGTGCAAGGCGACCACGTGACGGTGCGCACCAACCAGGAACGCGCAACGGGTTCGCAGCGCGTCTCGATGGACATCGAAATTTCGGTGCCTCGCGGCGCCAGCGTGGAAGCGCGCGGCCGTTACGGTGACTTCGACATCTCGGAAATCGCCGGTGAAACCAAAGTGGTCAGCGACAATGCCGGCGTGCGGTTGCAGAACATCGGCTCGCAGGTGCGCGTGGACCTTCGCCGCAGCGACATTGTGCGCGCGGTAAACGTGAAGGGCGGCGTGGAAGTCAGCGTGAAGGGCCGCGGCGAGGATCTCGAACTCGACAATATCGAGGGACCGACGGTGGTCACCGGCACTTACACGGGCGACCTGAAGTTCCGCAAGCTGGCCAAGTCCTTCAGTTTCTCGACGCAAGCCACGGAGTTCCAGGTGGCCAAGGTGCCGGGGCAGATTCACATCACGGTGGGCGACATCCGCGGCAACAACCTGGTGGGCCCAGTGCGCCTGGAAGCACGCTCGCGCGGGCGCGACATCGAACTGGTGGATTTCACACAGGCGGCGGAGGTAACCGTGGGTCGCGGCAACATCGATCTGCGGCCGGCCAAGGGCGAGATGGGGAAGATCGTGGCCCGCACCGACGCGGGCGACATCGATCTCTCCCTGCCCGGCGGCGCTCAGTTCACGCTAGCGGCGGACACTCGGCGCGGCGACGTGCAAAACGATTTCGGCACGCCCCTGACCACCGAGAGCAGCCACAACGGCAGTTCGCTCAAGGGCTCCGTGGGACAGGGCCCCGCCATCACACTGACCACGGACCGCGGCTCCATCACGGTCCGCAAGGCCGTCCAGCGCGCCGCCGGCGAGGCACCCAAACAGGGGCCCGTGAGGGTGCAGGCGGAGCGCCAGTAATTTAGGACTAACAGAGTCTCTATTCGCCCACCAGCAACACGTGCACGTCCATCACGTTGGTGTTGGTGGGCCCCGTTCTTAGCAGTCCGTCCAGCGGATCGAAAAACCGGTACGAGTCGTTGTTGTCGAGGTACCGCGCGGGGTCAAGCCCCAATCGCCGAGCGCGAGCGATGGTGCGGCCGTCGGCCATGGCGCCGGCCGCGTCGGTGGGTCCGTCGGTGCCGTCGGTGCCGCCGCTGAGCACCACCACGCGGTCCAGCCCAGCCAGATCGATGGCCGCCGCCAGCGCGAATTCCTGATTGCGCCCGCCCAGACCCGTACCGTGAATTCTCACCGTGGTCTCACCACCCGAAATGATGCAGGCGGGCGGCTTGACGGGCCTTCCGGAGGCGAGAATCTCCTTGGCGATGGCCGCGTGCATGCGCGCCACGTCCCGCGTTTCTCCGGCCACGAATGTGGACAGCACCAGGGTGCGCAACCCGAGGCTTCGCGCGTGCCTGGCGGCCGCGGTGACGGCGAGGTTGTTGCTGCCGACAACCAGGTTCTGGGTACGTTTGAATACGCTGGCGCCGGGCTTGGGTGTTTCGGCAATTTCGCCCTCGATGCCGCCCTCGATGCGCTCGCGCACGCTCTTGGGCGCCTGTTCCCAGACAGCGTATCGCGAAAGGATTTCCCGCGCGCCGGCGAAGGTGGACTGATCGGGAGCGGTGGGACCCGAGCCGATCACGTCCAGGTCGTCTCCGATTACGTCGGAAAGAAGGAGCGAGACGACGGTGGCCGGCGCGGCGAGCCGCGCCAGTTGACCGCCCTTCAACTCCGAAATGTGTTTGCGCACGGCATTGATCTCGTGAATGTCGGCGCCGCAGGCGAGCAGGAGTTTGGTGACCGCCTGCTTCTCTTCCAGCGTGATGGGCGCGGCCGGGGCGGGCAGGAGCGCCGACGCGCCGCCGGAGATGACGCACAACACCAGGTCGTGCTCGGTGGCATCGCCCGCGATCCGGGCGATGCGCCGCGCGCCATCGACGCCGCGCTGGTCCGGTACCGGATGCCCGCACTCGTTTAATTCAATGCGGCGCAGGCGCGCCAGGTGGCCGTCTTTCACGTTGATCAAGCCGCCGGTAACGCGGCGCGCGAGAATGCGCTCGACGGCCGCGGCCATGGCGGCGGAAGCTTTGCCCGCGCCCAGTACATAGATGTTGCGGAAGGAGCCGAGGCGGTAACGGCGCTCGCCCACCACGAGTTTGTCGCCGTCTACTCTGAGATGGCGCGCGACGGCCTCCACGGGGTCGGCCGCGGTGAGGGCGGCGCGGAAGATCTGGAGGGCTTGTTTGCGCAATTGTGCGTGCATGGGAAGTCAGAAAATGGGCAGAGCCAGCACCGCTTCGGTGACCTGTTCGGCGTTCATGCCGGTTGTGTCGATGCGGTAATTGGCGCGGGCGTAACCGGGACGGCGGGACGCGTAGAGGCGTTCGAACTGCTCCGGATCGCTGGCCAAGGGGCGCGTGGCGTCGCCCGCGATACGCTCCTTCAAAACTTCCAGCGGGCAATCCAGCCACACCGTGACGCCGTGGGAAATGATCAACTCGAAATTGTCCGGCTCGAAGGAAGGCGCCCCCGCCCAGCGCCATGACGACGGGGTTGCCGCGCTGCGCCAGGCGCACGCGTGCGCGGATGGCTTCGGTTTCCAGGCGCCGGAACTCGGCCTCGCCGCGATGGCGGAAAATTTCGGCGATGGCGGCGCCCTGTTCCTTTTCGATCTCCTGGTCCAGGTCGATGCAGTGCCATCCCAGCCGCTCGGCCAGCATTCGACTCACCGTGCTCTTGCCGCAGGCCATGAAACCCACCAGGTAGATTGCCGGCGCGCGCTTAAGTTTCAGGATCATCGCCGCAAAAAGGGGACAGACGCATTTTCCGCCGTCGTACACTCGCGCCGATGGAACAGCGCTCCTCGGCGGAAAATGCGTCTGTCCCCTTTTTGCTCATGTTACCATGCGGCGTGATAGCGGCTTGGGAAACGGAGGAGCATTTTTCTTTGAGGTACGACCTGGTTTTCGACGCGGACGATACGCTGTGGGAAAACAACATTTACTTCGAGCGTGCCTTCGCGGAATTCGTCGAATTTCTGGACCACTCGGCGCTGAACGCGGTCGAAGTGCGCGCCGTGCTGGACGAGATCGAGCTGGTGAATAACAAGATTCACGGTTACGGCACGGCGAACTTCGTCCGCAACCTCGAACAGTGCTACCGGCACTTGGTGGAGCGCGAAATTCGCCAACCGGATATCGATCGCATCCTGTCGCTGGCCGGGCACATTCTCGAGTCACCCGTCGAACTGATCGAGGGCGTCGAAGAGACGCTCGCCGAACTGTCCCGGCGCCATCGCCTGACGCTGTTCACCAAGGGGCACCCGGACGAGCAGCGCATGAAGATCGACCGCAGCGGCGTGGCTTCGTACTTCCACCACACCGCCATCGTGAAGGAGAAGGACGCCACCGCATATCGCAAACTGGCCACCGAGCTCCGCATGCGGCCGCACGGCACGTGGATGATTGGAAACTCGCCGAAATCCGACGTGAATCCCGCGCTGGAAGCCGGGCTGAACGCCGTTTTCATTCCGCACGCGCACACCTGGACGCTGGAGCGGCAGGAGGTGCCCGCGGCCGGCGAGCGGTTGCTGGTGCTGGAGCGCTTCGCCGATCTTGCGCGGCACTTTTGAAAGAAGGGAGAATACTGGAATGGTTTCAAGACGCGATTTCTCGCGATGGGCCGCCGGGGCCGTCCTGCTCTCTCCGGCGCGCGCCGCGGAGGCCAACCGTTTCGCGGTGACGCACCAGGCCACCGAGTGGAGCTTCACGACTGGAAAGAACTACGCCGACCCGTTCAACGAGGTGGAACTCGACGTCGTGTTCCGCGGGCCCGGCGGGGAGCAACGCGTGCCGGCATATTGGGCCGGCGGCGGCGAGTGGCGCGTGCGCTACGCGGCGAGCGCGCCGGGACGCTACCAATACCGCACCATCGCGACCGACCCGTCCAATCGCGAGCTGCACGGGCTCACGGGCATCCTCGACGTAGTTCCTTACGAAGGATCGAACCAACTGCTGCGCCACGGACCTGTGCGCGTGGCCGCCGGCGCGCGCCATTTCGAACACGCCGACCGGACGCCCTTCTTCTGGCTCGGCGATACCTGGTGGATGTCCTTGTGCCAGCGCCTCGAATGGCCGGACGAATTCGAGCGGCTGACCGCGGACCGCGTGGCCAAAGGGTTCACCGTCGTCCAGATCATCGCAGGCCTTTATCCCGATATGCCGCCTTTCGATCCGCGCGGCGCCAATGAAGCCGGGTTCCCCTGGGAGAAGGACTACGCGCGCATCAACCCCGCGTATTTCGATATGGCGGATCTGCGCATCCAGCACCTGGTAAGCCGCGGCCTGGTTCCGTGCATCGTCGGCTGCTGGGGCTATTTTCTGCCCTGGATGGGGACGGAGAAATTGAAGAAACACTGGCGCAACCTGGTGGCGCGCTGGAGCGCCTACCCGGTGGTGTGGTGTCTGGCCGGCGAAGGCACCATGCCGTACTATCTGTCGAAAGACAAGGAGGGCGACTCCGCGCTACAGAAGAAAGGCTGGACCGAGATTGCGCGCTACGTGCGCACCATCGATGGATTCCACCACCCCATCACCATTCACCCCAGTGCGAGCGCGCGCAACTGCGTCGAAGACCAGAGCGTGCTGGACTTCGACATGCTGCAGACCGGGCACAGCGACCGGCAGAGCATCCCCGGTACCGTTCGTCTGGTGACGGCTGAGAGAGAGCGGGAACCCAGGATGCCGGTGGTCAACGGCGAGGTGTGCTACGAAGGGATTCTGGAGGCCAGCCGCGAAGAGATCCAGCGCTTCATGTTCTGGGCCTGCATTCTCAGCGGCACCGCCGGCCACACTTACGGCGCCAACGGCCTCTGGCAGTTGAACCGCGCCGGGCAGCCCTTCGGCCCCTCGCCGCACGGACGCAGTTGGGGCGACCGGCCGTGGGACGAAGCCATGCGGTTGCCGGGTTCGCGGCAACTGGGCGTGGGCAAGGCGTTGCTCATGCAATACGAATGGTGGCGATTCGAACCGCATCCGGAGTGGGTGGAGCCGCGCTGGAACGAGAAGAATTACATGCTGCCGTTCGCGGCAGGCATTCCGGGGAAAATGCGCATCATGTTCCTGCCCACGCGTTGGGATCCGCCGAAGCTGAAACTGCTCGAGCCCGGCGTCACCTACCGCGCGTTCCTGTTCAACCCGCGCAACGGCAAACGCCAGCCCCTGGGCGAGGTCACGGGCGACGCCGCGGGCGATTGGCAAGTGCCTGTTTTGCCGACGGTGGCCGACTGGGTGCTGGTGCTGGAACGCTAGATGAGGCACTCCTCCCGGCACATGCGCACGAACGCCTGCGCGGCGGGCGAGAGATAGCCCTTCTTGAGGTAGACCAGACAGACCGGGCAAGAGAACGCCAGACCGCGCACGCGGAAGTGACGGATGCCGTCGGCCACCGCGCGCCGCCGCGACAGGAAAGCGGCGCCGCCGTTGGTCTGGAGCATTTTGGCGATGGTCTCTTCGTTCTCCAGTTCCATCGACACGCGCGGTTCGATGCCCTGGCTGCGCAGCCGCAGGTCGAGATATTGGCGCATGGTGCTGTGCGGGGAGTAGGCCAGCAAGGGAACGTCTTGCAGATCGGCCGGCGATACCACACGTCGCCGCGCCAGGGGATGATCGGCGCTCACGGCCAGCACAAACTCCTCTTCGTAGAGCAGTTCTTCGACCACCTCCGTCCGCACGTTGGGCAGTTCGCGAGGCGAGAAGACCAGGCCCAGGTCCAGGTCGCCGTCAGCGATCTGGTGGAAAATGCCGGTGACCGTGCTGGTCGATACTTGGAGCGAAACCTTGGGGTACTTGCGGCTAAAGCGCTGCAGCACGTGGGGCAAGAAGAACATGAGCACCGTGGTTGCGGTACCCAGGCGGAATCCCCCGCGCTCGAGTTCGGAGAGGTCCCGAATTTCGCTGAGGGCGCAACCGATCTCGCGATGAATCCGGTCGGCCAGGGCCATCAGCCTGCGTCCGGCCTCGGTCGGCTGCACGCCGCGGCCAATGCGGCGAAAGACGCGTTCCCCCAGTTCCTCCTCGAGCATGCGGATCTGCCGGTGCACGGCGGGATGCGACAGATGCAACAGTTCTCCGGCGCGTTTATAACCGCCGGAATCCGCCACCGTCTTCAGCATGTCCAACTGACGCAATTCCACTTCGCGAGACCCTGGACGGAATTGTAACCTCTGCTGACATCACAATTCAAATCCTGCTACTTCTGATGGCTTGCGCCCCGGCACGAAGACGGGGGACAATCCAGGTTGTCCCTGGCCGTGAGTATCCGGCGAGGTTTACAACTCCATCATTTGGCAAGGATCTCCCGCATGCACCGAATATTGCTCATGGCTCTACTGGCCGTCTTCGCTGTGGCGAGCGCGCTGCCGTCGGCCGCGGCCGACCTGGCGACGAAGTTCGCCGACCCGCCGCAAGACGCGCGCGCGCGGGTCTGGTGGCTGTGGCTGCACTCGACCACTAGCAAGAGCCGCATCACTTACGATCTCGAGGAGATGAAAAAGAAAGGCATCGGCGGATTCCTGCAGTGGGACCCCGGCCCAGGGCCCAGCCGTTACGGCACGCGCGCCGACGAGTTGCCGCCGTCGCCCTTATGGATGTCGCCGGAGTGGCGCGACGCGTTGCGTCACGCGCTGGCCGAAGCCGACCGGTTGGGATTGGAGGGCGCCATTGCGCTGATGCCGGGAGCCAATTGCGCCGGGCCGTGGATCACACCCGAGTTGAGCGCGCAGAAAGTCGTGTGGAGCGTCACGAACGTCACCGGCCCGATGCGCTTTTCCGAAGTGCTGGAGCTGCCCGACGGCGTTCCACGCGGCCCCGACGGCCGTCCACTTTACTACAAAGACATCGCCGTGTTCGCGGGGGAACCTTACCGCGTGGGACAAGGCCGCGGTGGCTCTGAAGTAGCGCAGTTGTATCCGACTGTGGATCTGCAGAACATCGAAATCGGCGACCCTTGGACGGACGTAACCAGCCGCATGGATGCCAGAGGACGCCTCACCTGGGACGTACCGCCCGGGCATGTATCGCATCCTGCGGATTGGCCACACCGCCACCGGACAGCATCCCGATTACTTTCGTCCGGAAGGTACCGGCCTCTACGCCGACCACATGAATCCGAAGGCCATCGAATTCAACTTCCGCACCATGCTCAAGGAGTTGTTCGGCACGGGGCCACTGCCCGCCAGCCTCAAGTACGTCCACTGCGACAGTTACGAAATTTCCAGCGCGAATTGGACGCCCGGCCTGCTGGACGAATTCCGCCGCCGCAGGGGTTACGATCCCACGCCGTTTCTGCCGACCCTCGAAGGCGGCCACGTGAAGAGCCGCGCCATCACCGCGCGCTTTCGCGCCGATCTGGACCGCACGCGCGCCGATTGCTTCGCCGAGTACCACTACCAGCGTCTGTACGATCTCGCGCACAGCCGGGGCTTGAAGTTCCATAGCGAATCCGCCGGCCCCGGAGTGATCGCGCTGGATTCCCTGGAAGCGCTGGGGCGCAACGACTATCCCATGGGCGAGTTCTGGCTGGAGGCAGAGACGCATCGCGTCACACCGGAAGAGCGCTTCTACGTGAAGATGACGCGCCACCGCGGCGCACGTCTACGGAAAACGCTACGCCGCCATGGAGGCCTTCACCAGCATCGGCCGGCACTGGGAAGAAGATCCGTGGAGTTTGAAGCCGTCGGGCGATCAGGCGTTTCTCGAAGGCGCCAACCGGCTCTACATACACACGTTCACGCACTCGCCGGAGAAGTTCGGCAAACCCGGTATCGAATATTTCGCCGGCACGCACCTCAACCCGAACATCACGTGGTGGGAACAGTCGCGCGCGTGGTTCGACTATCTGGCGCGCTGCCAGTTGTTGCTGTCGGAAGGTCTGTTCGTGGCCGATGTGCTCTACTTCTACGGAGACCAGGTGCCGGCCTACGTGCAGGGCAAGCATGTGGATCCTTCCCTCGGCGCGGGTTACGATTACGACGTCGCGAACGGCGAAGTCATTCGGACACGGATGTCCGTAAAAGACGGGCGCATCGCGCTGAGCGATGGGATGAGCTACCGCATCCTGGTCATGCCCGAAGGCAAACCCGTGACGCCTGAGACGCTTCTGAAGATCGAAGCGTTGGTCCAGGCGGGCGCCACCGTGGTGGGCCCGCCGCCCACTGAAGCGCCCGGCCTCACGAATTATCCCGCGCGCGACGAAGAAGTGAAGGCCATCGCGCGCCGCATGTGGGGCGCGGTGGACGCCAAGAAGGTGACCGAGAATCGCTACGGCAAAGGCCGCGTTATATGGGGCCGCACGCTGCGCGAAGTTCTGCTGGCTTCAGGCGCCGGACCGGATTTCGCGTTCTCGGGCGGCGCGCCGGATGCGAAGCTGGACGCCATTCACCGTCGCACGGACGATGCCGACATCTATTTCGTCGTGAACCAGCGCGACCGTTGGGAGAATATCGACTGCGCCTTCCGCGCGACGGGCCGCCCGCCGGAATTGTGGGACCCCTCCACCGGCGAGAGGCGCGCGCAGTTGCTCTTCCGCGCCGGGCGCGCTGGTACGGTGGTTCCCCTGCGCCTGCCGCCGCATGGATCGGTCTTCGTGGTCTTTCGCGGTGTTTCACCGTCCAATCATGCCGTCGCCATGGCGCGCCAGGACGGGCGGACGGACGGCGCGGAACTGGTTGCGGCGCCGCGCGGCGGCATGCGATTGCGCGCCTGGGAGCCCGGGCGATACACGCTGCGCGATGCGGCGAGCCGCACTACCACCATTACCGTCGACGCGCTTCCCTCAGCGCACGTCATCGAGGGCGAGTGGAAAGTTCGTTTCGCGCGCAGGTTGGGGCGCGCCTGATTCCGCCGTGTTCCCCAAGCTGGTTTCCTGGACCGAGCGTCCCGAGGACGGCATCAAGTACTTTTCCGGCGCGGCGACTTACGAGACCCTGTTCGACTTGCCGAAGGATTTTCTGGCCCAGGGGCGCCATCTTGAATTGGACTTGGGCGCGGTGGCCAACCTGGCCGATGTGCGCCTCAACGGCCGCGAGTTGGGCGTGCTGTGGAAGCCGCCATTTCGCGTGGACGTGACGGGACTGGTTCAGGGCGCGGGGAACCGGCTGGAAGTGAAAGTAGTGAACCTATGGGTGAACCGCATGATCGGTGATGAAAAGTTGCCCGAAGCGCAACGCTACACACACTCGAACATGCACAAGTTCACGGCCGCGTCGCCGCTGCGCACTTCGGGCTTGCTGGGGCCGGTTCGAATTGTGGCCGCGCGCGAGCTGGATGTGAAGTGGCCGGCGCGCGGCGCCGTTACCGCAGCAGTACGATGACCTCGGGCGATGGGATCACGCGGATGGTGTTCCAGCCTGGGCTCGACGATGGTGGCAGGCGGCGGCCTTCGGGAACGAGCGTGGCTTCGCGGAAGGGGTAGAGGCTCGCGTCGATGCTGACATCGACGTAAGCGGCTTTGTAGTACAGACCCTTGCGGACCTCCTGCGCGATGGCGCTGTCGATCACGTGCAGCACATAACCGGATGGATCGCGCCGCAGACGCACGGTATAGCGTTCGGTAACGTCGCGGCCCTCGGTATCGCGAACACGGATGATGGGCGCCGGCAGCGACTCCTTCCACAGCGCCGCGAGCACGTTCGCGTTGTCCACCAAGGCGGTCTCGGCGGGGGCCACGGCGACGGCGGTCCCCTGGCCGGCGCGGGCGCGCGTGATGGCGGGTAGCGCCCCTTCGCTGGCCGTAGTGGCCCAGGCCAGCGCTTCCGCGCCCTGCATCCGCAGGTCGAGCATCGGATCCAGAAGTGGCAAGCGCTCGCTCGCCCACTGCATTTGCATCCCGCGCCAGATGGGCGGTGGCCTGTAACCGGCCACCGTCACGCCGAACAGCGGATGCGCTTTGGGCGCGTCTGCCGGATGGCCCAATCCGATGCCGCGGCCGAAGGCGATGACGCGCCCGCCCGAGCGCACAAAGCGGTCGATCTTGGCGGCGTCGGACTCGGTGAGGCAGGCGCGCGAGGGCACGATCAACGCGCGAATGCCGGCCGGGATCGAATCCCAGCGTTGCGAATTGGCGCTGTTGAGCAGTCGGCGGGGAAGATAGCCGCTCTGGCGCAAATGCTCTTCCATTTTGAGAAGCGTGGGGCTGTAGTCGCCGCCGCCGGGCCAGTCGAGAAGCTTCGGATCGTTGGTGCCCAGCACGACGGCGACGTCGTGGATGGTCTCGGCGCCTGCAATGTGGGCGCGGCGGGCGCGCAGCCATGCGCCGGCGTTGTCGATCAATTGCATGGCCGGCTCTTCCAGCGTGCCATCGTAGCCGATAGTTATCGACATACAGAGATTCATGCCGCCGCTCAGCACGGTGGCCAGTTCGGCGCGCAGTTCGGCGAAGGGCATGGTGGTCGGCGGCGCCTCGCCGCCCATCGGTGTGAACCACTGGTCCGACAGCATGGTGAGACCTTCATAAGGTTTTTCGAAGATGCCCAGCAGGTGCGCGTATTGCCGCTGCCGATGGTAGGGGGGCATCTCCGTGCTGAAGTAGTCCGCCGATTGCCCGAGCCCCTCGGCTGCCCGCGGGCCAAGCCACAACGGATCGACCAGCCCGTTGAAGGTCAGCACGGCCGAGGGCTTCACCGATCGCGCGAGCGCGGAGGCCTCCTTGTTCCATGCGATGGCGGAATCGATGGCGAACGCGCGGCGCTCGTCGGGCGTGGCGGTCCCGTAGTCCTTGCCGTAACGCTTCGAGAAGGCGGCGGCGGTCCAGGCGTCGGAAGAGTAAGGGGGACATTGGACCGAATCGAGCCAGAGCCCGTCCACTCCATAGTTACGGAAGAGCTCTTCGATCTGCCGGCGGACGATCGCGCGGAAGGGCGAGTGTACGCTCAGCAACGCGGCCGGCCAAGGCTTCGGATACGTGATGATTTCGCCGCGCGGGTCGCGGGCCGCATACTTCTCAAACTCAGGATTGCCATCGTAGAAGGTGTTGAAGTAGACCACCAGGCGCAACCCCTGCCGGTGACATTCGGGTGCCAACTCGGCGAGAAAGTCCCGGTCGGTATGGTAGGAGGTCGTGGTCGTCTTGCGGAATACCAGACCGTCGATCCACTTGTCGTACCAAATGACCGTGGCGGCGCCCGACGCCTTGAGGCGGCTGACCAGCGCGCGGGCATCGAAGTTCTTCCCCAGACCGGCCTGCCACTGTGGAATGGTAAAGCCGGTGTGCTGCGGGTCCTTGATGAAGCCCACCATGACACTCAACTGCGGAGGGCGGTAGAACTCCGCCGAGCCGAAGTTCCTGGTGGCTATTCCCTTGGGCGGTTGCGCGAAAACCACTTGCATGGCGATGGCAGCCGCGAAGAGTAACAAGCGACGTTTCACTTAACTACCTCCGACTTACTTACTTAATTGAGGAGTGCGGATTCAAAGACTAACTACGTGATTATACCTGATGGAGTGGCGAATGTTGACGCTGGCTTACTGCGCGACGCCCGCGGCGAAGATCCTGGGCAAAATCGGGTACAGGCACGAAGTTTCGCAAAAGCAGCGAAATTCGAGCCAGTCCCCATTTTGCGCGCAGTGCCCATACTGGACAGCATTTCCGACGCAGTACGCGCGCTTACTGCGCGACGCCCGCGGCGCGGTTGATGAAGTCGAGGATCAAGCCGGGGAAGATGCCCAGCGCCAGCGTGCCGAGCGCCGCGGCCCACAATACGAAGCGGATCCCGGCTGGCTGCGCCGGCAGGTGTTCGGTGGATTCAGCCGGCTCGCGCATGTACATGATCACCAGGATGCGCAGATAGTAATACGCCGCGACCGCGCTGGTAAGTAACCCGAGAACCGTCAGCCACACCAGGCCGGATTCGAGCGCCGCCTTGAACACGTAGAACTTGGCGAAGAAACCGCCGGTGAGCGGCACGCCGATCATGGACAGCAGCAAGAGGCTGAACAGTGCCGCGGTGACAGGTTGGCGGGAGGCCAGGCCGGCCATGTCGTCGATCTCCAGGTAGCGCTCGCCTTCGCGCGAAAAGTAAGTCACCACGGCGAACGCGCCCAGGTTCATCAGCGCGTAGGCGGCCATGTAGAACATCACCGCCGCGGTGCCGCTGGTTGAATTAGCCACCACCGCCACCAGCACGTAACCGGCGTGGGCCATCGAACTGTAAGCCAGCAGGCGCTTGATGTTGGTCTGCCGCAGCGCCGCGAAGTTGCCCACGATCATGGTCGCCAGAGCCGAAATCCATACCACCGGCAACCAACGGTCCGCCACCGGCTCGAATGCGGTGACGAAAATGCGCAGCAGCATGGCGAAGGCCGCCGCCTTGGCTCCCACGGACATGAAGGCCGCCGCCGGCGCGGGCGCGCCCTGGTAGACGTCCGGCGCCCAACTCTGGAAGGGCGCCGCGGACACCTTGAATGCCAGGCCCACCAAAATCAAGGCAGCGGCCGTGCCTGCGAGCATGGGCGAAGGCGCGGCGTCGTGACTCAGTAGCACGCGGCGGATCTCGATCAGATTCGTCGTGCCGGTGGCGCCATAAATCCACGCCATGCCGTAGAGCAGAAAAGCGGTGGCGAACGAGCCGAGCAGGAAGTACTTGATGGCGGCTTCGTTGGCGCGGCGGTCGTCGCGCAGGTAGCCGGCCAGCACGTAAGTGGCGATGGAGGAGATCTCCAGGCCGATGAAGAGCACGATCAGCTCCGTGCCCGACGCCATAATGCATTGGCCCGCCACCGAATACAGGATTAACGCATAGTATTCTCCGCCATCCACGCCTTCGCGCCGCAAATACTGCTGTGCCATGAGCACGGCGAGCAGGCCCACCACAATCACCAGCACGCGGAAGTACGCCGCAAAGCCGTCCAGGATCACCGCGTTGTGGAATCCGAAGCCGGGATTGCTCCCCACGGAAATGCACGCCCACAGCGCGGCCAGCAGTCCGCCCACCGCGATGCGCCCCAGAGGCCGCGCCTCGCGCGTGCCGCGCAGCGCCTCGGCCACCATGATGACGGTGGCCACCAGAACCAGGATGATCTCGGGCAGCAACCGCAAGATCTCGGCGGGAGAGGGGGCGTAGTTAGCGGACATCGGCGGCCTCCCCGGCCAGCACTGAAGTTGGGCGTTTCAACTCGACACGGTATTCGGCACTGGCCGTCGCGCGATTGAGAATACTTGCGTTGACCGCGCTGACCGATGGCAGGAATGTTTGCGGCCCCACGCCCATCCACAGCATCAACGCGAGCAAGGGCAGGATGGCGACCCATTCCCGGAGGTTCAGATCGATCATGTGATGCCGCACCGTTTCCGGCGTCTCGCCCAGAAACGTGCGCTGGTAGAGCCATAGCATGTAGCACGCCGAGAGAATCACACCCACGGCGGCCCACACGGCCCAGCGGAAATTGGCCTGCGCCGTGCCTTGCAGCACCAGGAATTCGCCCACGAAGTTGTTGAGCGTCGGCAGGCCGATGCTGGCCAGCATGGTGATCATGAAAACGATGGCCAGCTTGGGCGCCGGCGTCGCGACGCCACCGTAGTCGGCGATTTCCAGCGAATGCCGCCGCTCGTAGAGATAGCCCACCAGCATGAAAAGCGCACCGGTGGAGACGCCGTGGTTGAGCATCTGGTAGACCGCGCCATCCAAACCCATTTGCGTGAAGGAGAAGATGCCGAGCACCACGAAGCCCAGGTGGCTCACCGACGAATAGGCCACCAACTTCTTCATGTTCGGCTGCACCATGGCCACCAGCGCGCCGTAGATGATGCCGATGATCGCCAGCGTCGCAATCCACCAGGCGTTTTCGCGCGAGGGCGTGGGGAACAGCGTCAGACAAAACCGCAGCAGGCCGTAGGTTCCCATTTTCAGCATGACGCTCGCGAGCATGACGCTCCCGGCGGTGGGCGCTTCCACGTGCGCGTCCGGCAGCCAGGTGTGCAGTGGAAACAACGGCACCTTGATGGCGAAGGCGAAGAAGAAGGCCAGGAAAAGCCAGAACTCCTCGCCGGCGGTTGAGCGATGCCTGGCCGCTTGCCAGCATCTCCAGAATGCGCGGGTAGTCGAACGTGCCGGTCGCGTTGTAAAGGTAGATGATACCCGCCAGCATCAGCACCGAGCCGGCCATGGTGTAGAGGAAGAACTTGACCGCCGCGTAGATGCGCCGCTGGTGTCCCCACACGCCGATCAGGAAGTACATGGGAACCAGCGAGACCTCCCAGAAGACGTAGAACAGGAACAGGTCCATGGCCACGAAGACGCCCACCAGGCCGAATTCCAGCAGCAGCAGGAGTGCGTGGAATTCCTTCACACGCTTGTCGATGTGCCGCCAGCTAATCAGAACGGCAATGGGCGTGAGCAGGGTGGAGAGAATCACCAGCCACAGGCTGAGGCCGTCCACGGCCACGTGAAAGCGAATGGGGGGCGAGGCGATCCACACGATGTCGGTCGTAAAATGCGCGTTCGCGGTATCGGCGACTACCGGCCAGATCAGGCCGAGCGAAGCCAGAAACACCAGCAGCGAGACGGCCAGCGTGGTGGCGCGAATCGCCTGGGGCCGGTCCTTGGGCACAAGCAGCAAGGCGAGGAAGCCTAAGACGGGCAGCGCCAATACGATGTCGAGCAGGTTCATCGGACGCCTCCCGTGAAAACCGCCGCCAGGAGAATCAGCAGCGCTCCCAGCACGATCCACACCGCGTAGTTACGAATGTAGCCGGATTGCACCAGGCGCAGGACGCCGCCGATGGACCTGGCTTTCGATCCCACGCCGTTCACGGTGCCGTCGATCAAGCCCACGTCGAAGCCTTTCCAGAGAATCTTCTCAGACCCTTTCACCAGCGGGCGCACGATCAACGCGCCATACAACTCGTCGATGCGGAACTTGTCGAGCACCAGGCGGTAGAACCAGCCGAGCGAGGCCGCGACGCGGTCCGCGGTGCCGGGCCGCACCAGATAGAGATAGTAGGCCAGGGCGATACCGGCGAATCCGGCACCGACCGATATGAACACCAGCAGCGGGTCGTGGTGCTCGTTCGCCAGCGGGAACAGCGGTTCGAGCCAGCGCGGCACGTTGAAGTAGCCGCCGGCGAGCGACAGCGCGGCCAGCACCACCAGCGGCACGGTCATCACGGCGGGCGATTCGTGCGGATGCGCCGAGCCGCGATAGTCGCCGAAGAAGGCCAGAAACATGGCGCGGAAGACGTAGAAGGCGGTCATGCCGGCCGTGACCACGCCCACCCAGTACATCCACGGCGCGTGATGATGCGCGGCCAGCAGAATGGCGTCCTTGCTGTGGAATCCGGAGAAAGGCGGCACGCCGGCGATGGCCACGGCGGCCGCGAGCATGGTCCAGAAGGTCAGCGGCGTGTTCTTGCGCAGCCCGCCCATGTTGCGCAGGTCCTGTTCGCCCCCGAGCGCGTGGATGACGCTGCCGGCGCCCAGGAACAGCAGCGCCTTGAAGAACGCGTGCGTCACCAGGTGGAAGATGCCCGCCGAGAACGCGCCCGAGCCGAGGCCCAGGAACATGTAGCCCAGTTGCGAGACCGTCGAGTAGGCGAAGACTTTCTTGATGTCGTTCTGCGCCAGACCGATGGTGGCGGCGAAGACGGCCGTCGCCAGGCCGACCAGCGCCACCGTGTCCAGCGCCAGCGGGCGCGTGCAGGTAAATGGCGCGCGCAGCGCGCCACCATGTAGACGCCCGCCGTCACCATGGTGGCGGCGTGGATCAGCGCGGAGACCGGCGTGGGGCCTTCCATGGCGTCCGGCAGCCAGACATACAGCGGAATCTGCGCGCTCTTGCCCGTGGCGCCCACCAGCAGCAGAAGGCCGATGGCCGTGAGCGCGCCGGCGCTTTGTTCCACCGGCCGCGTGCTCACCTGCGCGAAGACTTGAGCGAAATCCAGCGAGCCGAACTGCGATGAAGATGAGGAACATGGCCAGCGAAAAGCCGAAGTCGCCGATGCGATTCACGATGAACGCCTTCTTGCCGGCGTCGGTGGCGCTCTTGCGCAGGAAGTAGAAGCCGATCAGCAGGTAGCTGCACAAGCCCACGCCTTCCCAGCCCACGAACAGCAGCAGGAAGTTCGCGCGCCAGCACCAGCATCAGCATGAAGAACATGAACAGGTTCAGGTAGGCGAAGAAGCGGTAGTAGCCGCCCTCGTGCGCCATGTAGCCGGCGGCGTAGATGTGAATCAGCAAGCCGACGCCGGTGACCACCAGCAGCATGACCGCGGTAAGACGGTCCACCGCGCAGATCGAAGCCGACGTGCAGGCCGCCGCTGGCGAATCCAGGTGAAGTAGCGCTCGATGTGCGCGGTCTCCATGGCGCCGAGCGCGGCGAGCGTCTTGAGCACCCAGAGAAACGACAGCACCACGCGTGCCGATGGCCACGGCGTTGACCAGGCTTCGCGAGGCGCGGCGGCCGGCCAGGCCGTTGACCAGGAAGCCGGCCAGCGGGAATGCGGGAATGAGCCAGAGATGCTGCATCGCGTCAGTTCTTCATGGAGTTCACGTCGTCCACCCGCAGGCGTTGCGCGGTTCTTGAACACCGTCAGGATGATGGCCAAGCCCACGGCCGCCTCCGCCGCGGCCACCACCATCACGAAGAAACGAGAGAATGTGCCCATCGATCTGCCGCAGCTGATAGGAGAACGCGATGAAACTCAGGTTCACGGCGTTCAGCATCAGCTCGATGGACATGAACATCATAATGATGTTGCGCCGGAACAAGAAGCCCGCCACGCCCAGGCTGAACAGCACGGCGCTCAGAATCAGGTACCAGCTTAGAGCGGACGCCACCGCTCATCTCAGTCGATCTCCTTCCGGGCCAGAACGATGGCGCCCAGGATGGCGATCAACACCAGGACCGAAGTCAACTCGAAGGGCAGCAGATACTCGGTGAACAGCTTCATACCGACCGCGTGCGCGGTCGCCGCCGGTGAACGCGCCGAAGCGCACGCCTTCGCCCGGCGGCACGACACGCCGCGCCACGTAGCCCAGCACGGTAAGAAATCCAACAAAGACGGGAATGCCCAGCCAGCGCACCATGCGCGGCTGGCGCGAAGGGCCCTCGCGGCCCGCGTTGAGCAGCATGATCACGAAGACGAACAGCACCATGATGGCGCCGGCGTACACGATGACCTGCGCGGCGGCGATGAACTCTCCGCCCAGAATCAGGTAGAGCATGGCGAGCGACGCCATCACGCCGATCAGCGAGATGGCGCCGTGGATGGGGTGCTTTTGCACCAACATGTTGATGGCGCAACCCACCGCGACCAGCGCGAAGAACAGAAACAGAAAGAGGTCCATAGGATCAAGTGCCGTAGAGCGCCACGAGCAACGCCGTCACCAGCAGATTCAGCATGGCCGCCGGGAACAGGAACTTCCAGGTGAATCCCATCAATTGGTCGTAGCGGAAGCGCGGCAGACGTTCCGCGCACCCAGATGAAAGTGAACAGCAACACACTCGTCTTGATGCCGAACCAGAAGATGGGCATCAGAACCGCTTGCACGGTGGGCACCAGAAACACCGCCGCCAGCGCAAAGAACGCCATCGCGAACACCGGCAGGCTGTAGCGGTCCCGCGGACGCGCCGGGTTCAACCCGTGATAGAGCGTCATGAGGCCCGTCGAGAGAAACAACACCGAGGGCACGAAATTCGATCCCATGGCGGCCGGAAACAGCGGATGCCAGCCGCCCAGAAACAGCAGCGTCGCCATGGACGTGACCGTGATGATGTTGGCGTATTCGGCCATGAAAAACGCCGCGAATTTCATGCTGCTGTATTCGGTGTGGAAGCCGGCCACCAGTTCGTTTTCGGCTTCCGGCAGATCGAACGGGATGCGATTGGTTTCGGCGAAGCCGGAAATCAAGAACAGAATGAAGCCGAAAGCCTGTGGGCCGGGCACCTGAAGTATGTGCCAGCGTGGGATGAAACCGAAATAGTAGCCGGCCTGGTTCATCACGATGTCGTGCAAGCTCATGCTGTTGGTCACCAGCAGTACGCTCGCGACGGTCAAGCCCAGCGGCAATTCGTAGCTGATCATCTGCGCGGCGGCGCGCAGCCCGCCCAGCAGCGCGTACTTGTTGTTGGACGACCAGCCGGCCAGCGCGATGCTGTAGACGCTCAACGACGACACCGCCAGGATGAACAGCACGCCCACGTTGAGGTCCGTGAGTTGCAGCCGCGTGTCGATGCCGAAGATACGGACCTCGGGGCCGAACGGCAGCACCACCACCGGAATCAGCGAGAGCGACACGGCCAGAAACGGCGCCAGCATGTAGAAGAATTTGTCCGCCATGGGCGGGATCAGATCTTCCTTGGTGAACAGCTTGATCACGTCGGCGAGCGGCTGCAGAATGCCGTGCGGGCCCACGCGGTAGGGTCCGGGGCGGAGTTGAATGTGGCCCAGCACCTTGCGCTCCACCAGTTGCAGGTAGGCCAGCGTGGTCAGCAGAATGACCGCGAAAACGGCCGTCTTGATGGCGCTCAGCAGCAGGAAGTTCACGGTTGGTAGAGCCTCCTGTCGCGTTCCATAACCGAGTTGAGCATCTTCGAATACCGTCCCAGCGTACCGGAGGTGAACAGCGTATCGTTGCTCGACCAAACCTCGCCCGCGTGCGGAATGCCGGGCGTGGCGGCCACCGGCGCGCCATTATATCCGGGCACTTCGCGCCGGATCTCTTCGAGCACCGCGGCGCTGGTGGCGGGCCCCAGGTCGATCTCCATGGCGCGCGCCAGCAAGGCGAAGATTTCCAGATCGCTTTTGGCGCCCATGGTCGCTGCGCCGCGCGCGAGCTTCTGAAGTTCGCCGCAGACGTTGGTCATGGTGCCGGTCTTTTCGTACGCCGAAAGCGCGGGCAGCACCACGTCGGCGCGGGCCGCGGTTTCCGTGAGGAACATCTCCTGCGCGACGACAAATGCATGCGCCGCCGACAGCCCCTGGCGCGCCAGGGGATTCGCGCCCACCACCCACAGCGCGTCCAGGTCCGCCGCCTCCAGCATTTCCTTCAACGTCAGTCCGGGTTCGGCCACCGGCGCGTAGCCGGGCGCAAGATCGGGCGCCAGGCCCATGTCGATGGCGCCGCGCGAATTCGCGTAGTCCACCAGGCAAACGTATTTCACCGGAATGCCCAGGGAATCCGCGAAGGCCACCAGCGCGCGCACCTTGTCGCCCTGAATGGCGTCGCCGAAAACCACCACAAGTTCCGGCTCCGCCGCGAGCTTCGCGCGCAGGCTCTCGACGCCCGCGAGCTCCTGGCCCGTTTCCGCGCGGACCATCGCGGTGGCGTAGGAATCCTCGCGCACCACGCCGCGCGTCACGACGTAAGTGTGCGATTGATGATGCCGCCAGTTGGCGCGGATCTGGTAGGCGAGAAAGCGGATGCTGTTGGGCCAGATCGCTGCCCACCACCAGCACGGCGCGGCTGTTGTAGAGATCCGCCGTGCGCGCCAGCGCGTCCGGGCGTCCACTAAGCGCCGCCATCAACGCCGCAACGTCGCCGGTGCGGTGATGGTCGATGTTGGCGGTGGCCAGCCCGCGACGCGCGAACTTCTGCAGGTAGTAGTTCTCTTCGTTCGTGGTGCGGTTGGATCCGATCACGCCGAACTTACCGCCGCGCGCGCGAATCTCGCCGAACTTCGCCGCCACCACCGCGATGGCCCGCGCCCAGGAAACCGGCTCGAGCTTGCCCATTCACCCTCATCAGCGGCGATTGCAGGCGTTCGGCGTGCGAGTGGAAGTCGAAGGCGAAGCGCCCCTTCACGCAGAGGAACTCGCCGTTGATGCCGGAGCGGTCGCGGTTGTTGGCGCGGATAATCTCGTCGTTGCGCACGCCCAGCGTGGTCTTGCAGCCGTCCGCGCAATGCGTGCAGATGGTGCCCACGTGCTGCATCTCCCAGGGGCGCGTCTGATAGCGATACGCTTCGCTGGTCAGCGCGCCCACCGGGCAGATGTCGATGCACATGCCGCATTCGTCGCACTCCAGGTGTTCGCCCTGGTTGGGCGCGATTTCGCTCACCACGCCGCGGTTCACGATGCCCAGCGCGTTGACGCCCATGCCTTCGTTGCAGATGCGCACGCAGCGGTAGCAGAGAATGCAGCGCGGAGCGTCGTAGTAAATCAACGGCGAGAAGCGTTTCTCGTCCGTGTGAACTTTCAGCTCGTGGAAGCGGCTGTCGCCCGCGCCGTAGCGGAACACCATGTCCTGCAATTCGCACTCGCCGCCCTTGTCGCACACCGGACAATCCAGCGGATGGTTGGTGAGCAGGAACTCGAGCATGGACTTGCGGGCTTCCTGGACCTGCGGCGTGACGGTCCGCACCACCATGCCCTCGGCCGCCGGCAGCGTGCAGGAAGTCAGCAGCTTGGGCGTCTTCTCCACTTCCACCAGGCACATGCGGCAGGCGGCCTGCAGCGACAGGCCCGGGTAATAGCAGAAGGCCGGAATTTCGATGCCCACCGTCTTGGCGGCTTCGATCACCAGCGTGCCGGCCGGAACTTCCACGGCCTGGCCGTCGATCGTCAGGTGAACCAGATCCGCCATCACGCCGTCACCAGCCGCTGGGATCCCTCGAACGGGCAGGGCCGTCCGTCCAGGTGCTCTTCGAACTCGTCGCGGAACTTCTCCACAAAGGCGATGGTCGGCATGGCCGCCGCGTCGCCCAGCGGGCAGAAGGTGCGGCCGAGCATGTTGCGCGCCAGTTCGCCGATCAGATCGATTTCCTGCCGCTCGCCCGCGCCGTCGTGAAAGCGCGCCAGCAGCTTGCTCAGCCACGTGGTGCCTTCGCGGCAGGGGATGCACCAGCCGCAGCTTTCGTGCGCGTAGAAACGCATGATGCGCGCGGCGGCCTTCACCATGCAGGTGTCTTCGTCCATGACGACCACGCCGCCCGAGCCGAGCATGCTGCCCGCCTTGGCGAGCGAATCGTAATCCATGGCCAGGTCGCACTCCTCGGCCTTGAGCACCGGGCAGGACGAACCGCCCGGGATGACGGCTTTCAGCTTCTTGCCGTTCCGCACGCCGCCCGCCACCTCTTCGATCATCCGCAGCAGGTTGAAGCCCATCGGCAGTTCGTAGACGCCCGGGCTGTTGACGTGGCCGGAGAGGCAGAACAGCCGGGTGCCGCCGTTTTTCGGCGTGCCGAGAGCGGCGAACGCCGCGCCGCCCTCGCGCAGGATGTCCGGCACCGCGCAAAACGTCTCCACGTTGTTCAACACGGTGGGGCACTGGAACGCGCCCGCCACCGCGGGAAACGGCGGGCGGATGCGCGGCACGCCGCGCTTGCCTTCCAGCGATTCCAGCAGCGCCGATTCCTCGCCGCACTCGTACGACGCCCGCGCCGGTGTGCGTGTAGAGCTTCGAAGTCGAACCCGCTGCCCAGAATGTTCTTGCCCAGATAGCCGCGCGCGTACGCCTCGTCGATGGCGCGGTCCATGATGTCGATCAGGTAGCGGTACTCGCCGCGAATGTAAATGTAGCCGGCGTGCGCGTCCACCGCCAGTCCGGCGATCAGCATGCCTTCGATCAACTGGTGCGGATCGTTCTCGATCAGCACGCGGTCCTTGCAGGTGCCCGGCTCGCTTTCGTCGCGCGTTCACCACGATGTACTTGGGCTTGGGCGAGTTGCGCGGCACGAAGCTCCACTTCATGCCCGTGGGAAAGCCCGCGCCGCCGCGCCCGCGCAGGTTCGAGGCCTTCACTTCGTCGATGATCTCCTCGGGCTTCATCTCCAGCGCTTTTCGGAAACCCTGGTAGCCTTCGTGCGCCAGATAGGTGTCGAGGGAGGCCGAATCCGCGAGGCCGAAGCGGCGCGTCAGGACCTTCACTTCCAGCGGGCTGGGTTCGTTGTACAGCATCGCGTCAGTGGCTTCTTCCTCAGGCTGTCGATCAGCTGGTCGAGCTTCTCGGGGGTCATGTGATGATGAAACTCGTAGTCCACCTGAATGGCCGGCGCCCAGGAGCAGGCGCCCATGCACTCCACCTCTTCCAGCGAGAACTCGCCGTCGGCGGTGACTTCCTTGTGGCCGATGCCGAGCTTCTTCGCAGGCGTGCTCGCACAGCTCCTCGCCGCCGTTCAGCAGGCAACTGATGTTGGTGCAGATCTGTATGTGATGCTTGCCCACCGGCTTGCGGTGCAGCATGGAGTAGTAGCTGACCACCTCTTCCACCTGCAGCGGCTCCAGCGAGAGCCGCGAGGCCACCTCGGCGACCAGTTCCGGCGTGATGGAGCCGATCTCGTCCTGCGCGAACATCAGCATGGGGATCAGCGCCGCGCGCTGCCGGCCCGGCGGATAGCAGCCCATGAGCTTGTCGAACTTGGCTTCCAGTTCCGGAGAGAATGTCATCTCAGCGGTCCACGTCTCCCAGCACGAAGTCCAGGCTCCCCAGCGAGGCGATGATGTCGGCCAGCATGCGTCCCTCGACACCCCGCGGCAGCGCCTGCAGATTGCCGAAGCTGGGCGTGCGCATGTGCACGCGGTAGGGCTTCGCGCCGCCGTCGCTCACCACGTAGTAGCCCAGTTCGCCGCGCGGCGATTCGATCGACCTGGTAGACTTCGCCGGCCGGCACGCGGAAGCCCTCGGTGACGATCTTGAAATGATAGATGAGCGCCTCCATCTGGGTCTTCATCTTCTCGCGGTCCGGCAGCACCACCTGCGGCGCGTCGGCCACGCACGGGCCTTCCGGCATGCCTTCCAGCGCCTGCTGGACGATGCGCGTGGACTCGCGGAATTCCTCCATGCGCACCTGGTAGCGCGCGTATACGTCGCCCTCGGTGCGCGTGGGAACCTTGAAATCGAACTTCTCGTAGCTCGAGTACGGCTCGGACTTGCGGATGTCCCAGGCCAGGCCGGCGGCGCGGATCATGGGTCCGGTCACGCCCAGCGTCCAGCATGTCTTCCAGCGGGATGCAGCCCACGCCCTGGGTGCGGCCCATCCAGATCGGATTGCTCGTCAGCAGCGTCTTCGTACTCGTCCACCTTGCTGGGGAACGCGTCCAGGAACTTCTTGACCGGCTTCGCGCCAGCCGCGCGGCGCGTCCAGCGCCAGCCCGCCGATGCGGAAGTAGCTGGTCATCATGCGCTGCCCGGAGAACATTTCGAAGATCCGTTGAATGTCCTCGCGCTCGCGGAAGCAGTAGAGGAACACGCTCATGGCGCCGATGTCGAGCGCGTGCGTGCCCAGCCACACCAGGTGGCTGTTGAGGCGCGTCAACTCGGTGAGCATCACGCGCATCCACTGCGCGTGCGGCGGGATTTCGATGCCCAGCAGTTTCTCCACCGCCAGGCAGTAGCAGAGGTTGTTGGAGAGGGGGGCCAGGTAATCCACGCGGTCGGTGAGCGTGACCACCTGCTGGTAGGTCTTGACCTCGCACTCTTTTTCGATGCCCGTGTGCAGGTACCCGATGTCGCATTGCGCGCTGCACCACGCTCTCGCCGTCCAGCTCCAGGATGAGGCGCAGCACGCCGTGCGTGGAGGGGTGCTGCGGCCCCATGTTCAGGGTCATGCGCCGCGCTTCGGAGGCGTTCTTGCTCTCGACCGGAATCCCAGCGTCGCTCACTCGTTGTCCCCTACTCGCCGGTGTAACTGTAACGGTCCCCGTGGACCGGGTAGTCCTTGCGCAGCGGATGCCCTTCCCAGTCGTCCGGCATCATGATGCGCCGCAGATCCGGATGATTGCGGAACCGGATGCCGAACAGATCGAAGACCTCGCGCTCGTACCAGTCGGCGCCGCGCCACACGCCGGACACCGAATCGATCCCGGGCGCGTCCCCGCCCACGCGGCACTTCAGGCGCACCCGCTGGTTCCGGTCGATCGAGTGCAGGTGGTAGACCACTTCGAAGCGCGGCTCGCGCTCGGGCCAATCCACCGCGGTCACCGACGAGAGACGCTCGAACTGCCACTCGTCCTTCAGCCACCGGCAGACCTCGGCGATCTTCTCCGGCGCGATCTCGAGGGTCAACTCTCCAAGACGTTGTTCGGCATGCACGACAGCCGATGGATCGCGCTCCGCCATGGCCCGCGCCAGCGGCATGGTCTGCGCTTGCTCATTGAGCATATACGTCGATTACTGGCCGCAGCCCCTCGTTTCCGTGCTGGTCCAGTCCAGCGCCCCCTTCTTCAAGATGTAGAAGAACCCGGAGAGAATCAGAACGATGAAGATGAGCATCTCGACGAACGCGAACATCTTCAGCTCGCGGTACACCACCGCCCAGGGATATAAAAATACGGTCTCAATGTCGAACAGAATGAAGATCATCGCCACCAGGTAGAACTTGACGCTGAAGCGCTCGCGCGCGCTGCCCGGGGGCACGATGCCGCATTCGTAGGGCGTGTCCTTCACCCGGTTGCGCACCCGCTGGCCCAAAAGCGCCGAGGCGCCCAGCATCCCGGCCGCCACCACCGCCGCGAGCGCAACCTGCAAAAAGACCGGCCAATATATCTGTGGAAATGACGTCGGCATGAGTCCCTCTGAGAAAGGACCTTCTCTATGAATATAGTGAGGGTTCGAACAAGGTGTCAAACCCGCGCGCCATCTTGCCGTCTGTGCAAAATGGGGACTGGCTCGAATTTCGCCGCTTTTGCGAAACTTCGTGCCTGTCCCCGATTTTGCTTACCGGGCATCTTGCGCCTCAGGATCTGCGCCGCACTACACGAGCGGTTCCTGAAGCTATCGGAACGCAGCATGGAGCCAAGACAATTGATTTCTTGATGGTGAAGCAACGGCTTCTCGCGGCTGTACCCGAAGCACAAATGGGTCATTCCTGGCGAGCGCCCAGGCACAGAGCCACCCGCTGCACCGTCCCGCCACTGGGCGTAGAATATCCGCAGAGCGAACAATCAACTCTGAATCGATGACCGCCGAACAGATAGCCGACGCGCCGCGCCGGGCGCGGGAGTGGAAACCAAAGAGCGATGAGAACAAAGGCGGGAGGCCGATGAAATGAGAAAGGCTCTGGCAAAGCTCTGCGGGGTGTTTGAACCGCTGACTACCATACGCGGTCTGTTGGCCATTCTCACGCTCGTGAGCATCCTGAACGGGGTGGCAGTCCTGTATCAGATGAGGTTGATCCGAAAGTACACGGAATCGGTAGCTGTCGACGTGAACGATCAGAAAAATCAAATCGATTTGTTAGAGAACGAGATGCGGGCGGTAAAGGAGGACGTAGCAGTCATCAAGGAGGACGTAGCGGCCATTAAGGAGGACGTTTCAACCTTGGCGATCGAGCTGCCAAAATAAGCCTGATGAGTGCGCAAACGCCGATTATCGTAAGCATCAAGAACTACGCCAGACAATCCTGGAGATGGTTAATTCACGTTGGCCATGGAAATGACTCCCCGTTGAAGGATAGGGCTTTGGCGATTCTGGGGTTCATCGTCGTGTTCGGCGTGGTGCTCGTGTCGATCTGGGGCCTAAGAGAGATTCCCCACCGGCAGGTGCATGAAATCGTCAAGAGGGATGCCGTCAAGGCGTTTGAGTTGGAGAATGAAGCGCGCAAAACGCTCACTCAAATCATCCTGGGGTGCTTCGGTCTCGTCGTTTTGTACTTCGCCTGGAGGCGAGTCCGAGCAAACGACCGGAGTGTCTGGATCCAACAACAAGGTCACATTACAGACCGATACACAAAAGCGATTGAGCAACTGGGGAAGGTGGAAGAAGGTAAGCCCAACATCGAGGTGCGGTTAGGCGCGATCTACGCTCTGGAGAGGATTGCACAGGATTCTCCACGCGACCACTGGACAATCATCGAGGTCCTTTCCGCCTATGTACGCCGTAATGCACCCGCGCCATCACCGGACCAGGCCGGCAAGCGCGTCAATCCTCCAGCCCCCCCAAGGACCGACATCCAGGCAGTCCTTACTGTAATTGGGAGGCGCCGCCGGAACAGGAAAAGAGAGCCGCCTGGCCACCGTGTTGATCTTTGCAGTTCGGATCTCTCTGGCGCGAACCTCTGTGAAGCCCACCTGGAGGATGCGCTCCTCGGTGGAGTCCACATGGAGGGCGCGGCCTTCGTTGGGGCCCACATGGAGGGCGCGGCCTTCGTTGGGGCCCACATGGAGGGTGCGGCCTTCGTTGGGGCCCACATGGAGCGAGCGGACCTCACTGGAGCCCACATGGAGGGCGCGGCACTCCTGCTTGCCCACCTGGAGCGCGCGGTTCTCAGGCAAGCCCGCTTGGAGCACGCCAACCTTCGGGAAGCCCACTTGGAACGCGCGCTCCTCGTGGGAGCCCACCTGGAGAGCGCGGACCTCACGGAAGCCCGCTTGGAACGCGCGCTCCTCCTGGGAGCCCATCTGGAGGGCGCGAACCTCACGAGGGCCAACCTGGAGGGCGCTATTGGCTTATCAGAAAATCAAGTGAAGACTGCCCTCGGTTGGGAACATGCTTCGTTCAGCCCCGGATTCTTGGACAAGGAAACAGAAGGTAGACACGATGACAGGCCGTAGAAAGACCGAAGCGAACCGTCGGAACGCTCGGAGGTCAACGGGACCGAAGATTCCTGATTTTCAGGCAGGCAGAATGAGTGGATCCGATTGGTGGGAGAAAATCCGGAGGCGATACGAGGAACTCTATCCTCGCGCCCGGGAGGAGCAACTGCGCGCCGACAGGACCGCTGTGTACCGGCTGCCTGTCTCGGCTTATCGTCCCGGGTTGCTCGGAGCACTATCGGCAGCAGGCTTCTCGCCAGAGCCCCGCTCGCCCCCCTCCCGCTATGCGAGAGTCTTGCAGCCGTTTTCCCGCAGGATGCCGCGGGCGGCTTCCGCGCTTTCCTCGGCCACGTAAAAGAACGCCCCGGTGCGCTCGCTGCGAAAGATGATGCCCCCGGTGTACGTGTCCGCCTCCACCGAGTAGTCGATGCCCGCCTTGGTGAAAGCGTCTTCCAGCTTGAGAGCTTCCTTCAACCGTTTGGCGATGTAGACCAGAACCGGCTCGCGGTCCTCGAAAAACGCGGCGTCCTGGCGCATCCGTTCTAGGCTCCGCGCACCCTGGCCTGGAACGAGGCGTGGCTGCCGGGCGCGCGCTTTTCCATCCACTGGATAAAGTCAGTCGCCACCGTCTCCATGTTCTTCAGGTAGAAAGGACTCTGGAAGGCTTTCCGCAGGTGGGGCAGCACGTCGCGGATCTTCTCGAAGGCGAACAGCAGTTCGCCGCCGCTCTGGAAGTACAACTCCTGGTTCAGCACGCCGCCGGTGATGAAGCTGGCCACCATTTCCCAGTAGCTCACCACCATCCGGAAGTAAGTGTTGTTGTCCGAACCCAGGGGACAGAGTTCCGAGAACTGCTCCATGGTGGACGCCTTGAAACTCGAGCCGAACCACTCGCGCGCTTGGCGCAGCTTGGTCTCGCGCCGCAGTTCATAGAGCTTCAGAATCAGATTGACGTCGTCGTAGGTCGATTGTCTATCCATACGATCTCCTTATGCTTCTTCCAGATTAGCGCATCCGGTGTGAGAATCCGCTGGCGGCGCCCGCACCACTAGTGTAGTGCGGCGCAATTCCTGAAGCGGAAGATTCCCGGTGAGCGAAACCGGGTACAGGCACGAAGTTTCGCAAGAACGGCGAAATTCGAGCCAGTCCCCGTTTTGCGCGCGCACGACATATGTAGGACCACGTATGCCCGGGCTTACCAAAGAGGACGAACTCCACTGGCTCGCGTTGCGGCTGATACCGGGCCTGGGCGTGCGCAAGGCCGGGCAACTGCTGGACGCCTACCGCGCGCCGCCAGCCGTGTTCCGCGCCTCGCGCTCGGAGCTGGAAGCGGCGGGAATCTCGGGCAGCGTGGCGCAAAGCATTGCCAGCGGCTGCTCGTTCGAGGACGCCGCCGCCATGCAGCAGAAGATGCTGGACTGCAGGCGCCGTTCTCATCACGCGCTCCGACCCACGCTACCCACCGCTGCTGGGCGAGATCTACGATCCGCCCATCGTGCTGTTCGCGCGCGGGCGCGTCGAAATACTCTCGGAGCCGATGATCGGCGTGGTCGGCACGCGGCGCCCCACCACCTACGGCACGGCCGTGACCGAACACATCGCCGCCGATCTGGCCCGATCCGGCCTGGTGGTTTCCAGCGGCATGGCGCGCGGCATCGACACGGCCGCGCATCAAGGCGCGCTCCAGACGGGCGGCGACACCGTGGCCGTGTTCGGCTGCGGCGTCGACGTGGTCTACCCGTCCGAAAACCGCAAACTCGCCTCCCAACTCGCCGAAAAGGGTCTGCTCTTGTCGGAATTCCCCATGGGCGCGCCCGCCTATCCGCAGAACTTTCCCGTCCGCAATCGCATCATCAGCGGGATGAGCCTGGGGATCCTGGTGGTGGAGGGCGCTCAATACAGCGGCTCCTCCATTACCGCGCGGCTGGCGCTGGATCAGGGCCGCGAGGTCTTCGCCGTCCCCGGCAACGTAACTTCCAAGGTAAGCTGGGGACCCAACCTGCTCATCAAACAGGGCGCCAAACTCGTCCAGGACTACAACGACGTGGTGGTCGAGCTGGCGCCGGAGGTTCGCCGCCGGTTGGTCGAAAAGAGCCGCGCCCGGCTGGGCGTCGAGCCGCCCGGGGCGCCCGTGCAGGGCGAGCTTCCGCTGGGTCCGTCCAGCGATACCGCGCGCGCCATGCTCGATTTGCTGCGCGTGGACCAGGCCATCCATCTGGACGTTTTGCTCGAAAAACTGGAGCGCTGCTCGGCTTCCGAACTGATCGCCGTGCTGTTCGAACTGGAGATGCTGGGACTGGTGAAACAACTTCCGGGCAAGAACTTTGTTAAAGTGTGGTGAGAAGCCGTCCACGGGGGACGGTTCCTCATTAAATTAGTTTCATCTGCATCGTCACGATACTCATATGGCAAAATCTCTCGTCATCGTCGAGTCGCCGGCGAAGGCGAAAACTATCGGCAAGTACCTCGGCAAGGACTTCGTGGTCAAGGCTTCCCTGGGCCATGTGAAGGATCTGCCCAAGAAGAGCCTGGCCGTCGATATCGAAAACGGCTTCGAGCCGACCTACGTCGTCATCGAAGGCAAACACAAGCTGATTCAGGAACTTCGCAAGGAAGCCGGCAAGGCCGACACCGTGTATCTGGCGGCCGATCCGGACCGCGAGGGCGAGGCCATCTGTTTTCACCTGCAGGAAGAGCTCGCCGGCAAGCGCGGCGGCGGCCCCAAGGTCTTCCGGGTGATGTTCAACGAGATCACCGCCAAGGCCATCCGCAAGGCTTTCGAGACGCCGGCGGCCGTGGATCTGCATCGCGTGGACGCGCAACAGGCCCGCCGCGTGCTGGACCGCCTGGTGGGCTACAAGATTTCCCCCTTGCTGTGGGATAAGGTGCGCCGGGGCCTCTCCGCCGGCCGCGTGCAGACCGTCGCGTTGCGGCTCATCGTGGACCGTGAGCGCGAGATCCGCGCTTTCGACAAGCGCGAGTACTGGACCATCGACGCGCACTTGGGCGCCAAGAAGCCCCCGGTACTGGCCGCGCGCCTGGTGCGGCGCGACGACGCGACCGTGGAGATTCCCGACGAAGCCACCGCCAGCGGCATCGTCGCCCAGCTTGAAAACGCCTCCTACCTGGTGGGCTCGGTGGGGACCCGCGAGAAGCGCCGCAATCCCGCGCCGCCCTTCATCACTTCCACCATCCAGCAGGAGGCCGCGCGCAAGCTTCGCTTCAGCGTCAAGCGCACCATGATGATCGCCCAGCGTCTCTACGAAGGTATCGAGCTGGGCAAGGAAGGCCTCACCGGTCTGATCACCTACATGCGCACGGATTCGACGCGCGTTTCCTCCGAGGCCCTCACCGAAGTCCGCGGCCTCATTGTCGACCGCTTCGGCCAGGAGTATCTGCCCGATACGCCCAACTTCTATCGCACTAAGAAGGCCGCGCAGGACGCCCACGAAGCCATTCGTCCCACCTCGGTGCTGCATACGCCCGAGGACGTGCAGAAGTACCTGGGCGAGGATGAATTCAAACTCTATCGCCTGATATGGATGCGCTTTGTCGCCTCTCAGATGAATCCGGCCGTCTTCCATCAGACCACCATCGAGATCACCGCCGAGGGCGCCGATAAATCCAACTATCTGTTCCGCGCCACCGGCAGCGTGCCCAAGTTCGACGGCTTCATTAAGGTCTACGAGGAAGGCAAGGACCAGCAGGACGAAGAGGACGAAGAACTCAAGCACAAACTGCCGGCCGTCGTCGAAGGCGAGACGCTCAAATTCCGCTCGCTCGCGCCTGAGCAGCACTTCACGGAGCCGCCGCCGCGCTTCACCGAGGCCAGCCTGGTAAAGGAACTCGAAGCCGACGGCGTGGGCCGCCCCTCCACCTACGCCTCCATCCTCTCCACCATTCAGGAGCGCGAGTACGTCCAGAAGGAAGGCGGCCGCTTCACGCCCACCGAGTTAGGCATGGTGGTCACGGATTTGCTGGTCGAGAGCTTCGCCGACATCTTCGAAGTCCAATACACCGCCAGCATGGAAGAAGCCCTGGACGAAATCGAAGAGGGCAAGCTCGACTGGCGCATGGCGCTCAACGAGTTTTACGAAAAGTTCCGCCTCGATCTCCTACGCGCCGAAACCGAGATGACCGACATCAAGCGCATGGAAAAGCCCACCGACCTGGTGTGCGACAAATGCGGCAAGCCCATGGTCATCAAGTGGGGTCGCCACGGCAGTTTCATTGCCTGCACCGGCTATCCCGAGTGCACCAACACACGCGAGTTGAACGTCGATCTCGCCGACGTCGACAACGTGGATCTCTCCGAGCAGGAGGCCGAAGAATACTGTCCCAACTGCGGCCGCCCCATGGTCCTCAAGAAGGGCCGCTTCGGCCAGTTCATGGCCTGCTCGGGTTATCCGGACTGCAAGACCACCCGCCGGCTGGATTCCAAGGAAGTTCGCAAAGCCGATGTCGCGCTCGAGGAAAAGTGCCCGCGCTGCGACAGTAATCTGGTTCTGAAGAGCGGCCGTTTCGGCGAATTCACGGCCTGCGGCAACTATCCCAAGTGCAAGTACGTGAAGCAGAATACCATCGGCGTGCGGTGCCCGCAGTGCAAAGAGGGCGACATCGTCGAACGCCGCTCCAAGCGCGGCAAGACTTTCTATGGCTGCGAACGCTACCCGGAATGCGACTTCGTCGCCTGGGCCAAACCGCTCCCCGAGGCCTGCCCCAACTGCGGCCACGCCTATCTGGTCGAGAAGTGGCTCAAGAACGGCCCGGTCATTCAGTGCCCCAATTCCGAGTGTAAGTACAAGCGCGCCGGCACCGTGCCCGATCCGGCTCTGACGACGCCCTGACCCTTCGCCAGTCCAGGTTGGCTTTGCCGGGCTATAAAAATTACTGATGGAAGATTCATGTCCCAGTCATGAAGTTGTCAGAATTATTTGATAAAATAGATTCTAAATAGACACTCTTAGAGGAGGCAAGTTTCTTTCAATGGCAAGAAAGTCTACACCCACATCCGAACCTTTAGCCACTGCCGGCAACGGAGGGTCCGCGGCGGCCGCTCAACCCGCCAGGGAAACCAAGACCAGCCGCTCGAAGCCGCCGGTCCGCTCCGGGCGATCGTCCACACAGGCCAAGGGCGTGGCTCGCGCCACCAATGGCCATGAACAGTCGTCCATCGATGTTTCGCGGGACGACATCGCCCGCCTGGCGTACACTTTATGGGAACAGCGCGGTTGTCAGGGCGCTTCGCCCGAGGAAGATTGGCTCCGCGCCGAAGACGAGCTCAGAAGCCGGCGCTCCAGCGTAGCGTAACGCCGCCTGCTTCAGGCGTACTTGCGTAGCACCGCCAGCAGCCGGCCCTGGATGGCCAGTTGCGTGGCGGGGATAATCATCGCGGACATGGAAGAGTTCGCGGGTTGAAGCCGAATGGTGTCGGCGGACTCCCGGTAAAATCGCTTCAGCGTCGTCTCGGATTCTCCCACCAGGGCCACCACGATATCGCCGTCGCGAGCGGTTGTGGCGCGTTCCAGCAGCACGTAGTCGCCGTCGCAGATGTGGTCCTCGATCATGGAGTCTCCGCGCACTTGTAGCGCAAAGGTTCCCTCCTGGCCCACGAAATCGGCGAATGCCAGCGTGTCTTTCCCTTCCACAGCCTCCACCGGCGATCCGGCGGCGATCCGGCCGGCCAGCGGTACGCTCGTCACGGCCAATTCGCCGGGACTCACGCGGTGCAGTTCCTGATAATATCGTGGCGCCAGTTCCACCGAGCGGCTCTGATTGAATCCCCGCCTCAGGTAGTGCTTGCCATCGAGCGTCGCGATGTGTTTATGCACCGTGGCCAGAGACGCCAGATTCAGACCAGCGGCAATTTCCTCGTAACTGGGGCTGTAGCCCTGCCGGTCGATAAAATCCGCGATGAAATCCAGAACCTGCTTCTGCCGTTTGGTCAGAGCCATGCGCTAGCCTCCCAACAGCTATTGTTGGCGAACAAAAAGGGAAAGTCAAGTCCTGGACAGACACCTTTCCCGCCATAATGCACCCACGGAGAGGGAAGAGTAGCGCCATGGCCGAAAATGGTGAAATTGCTGACTGTCCCGGTTTCGCGGCGGTTTCAGTTGGAGCCGGACTTGAGGCTCTCCACTGAGGGGAGTTGCGACGCATCCCATCCCCCGCCCAGGGCTTCGATAAGTTGTACGCTGGCGGTCAGGCGCCGCGTGAGGAGATCCACCGCGGAGCGCTGATTTTGCAGCAGGAACGTCTGTGCGGTGATGACCTGAAGGTAGCTGACAACTCCGGCTTTGTATTGGGCCGTGGAGATGTCGAGCGCACGCTGCGCGGCATTCACGGTCTGTTTGACTTGGCCGGACTCACTTTCGAGTATCCGCAGGGTGGACAAAGCATCTTCCACCTGCTGAAGAGCATTCAGCACGGTCTGCCGGTAGCTGGCTACAGCGGAGTCGAACAGATCCTGCTGCTGTTGGAGGATCGCGCGACGGCGTCCCGCGTCATAGATCCACTGGGAGGCACTCGGGCCGAGAGACCAGAAACGGCTCGGCCAACTGAGGATGTTCAGTAGGGTCGATCCCTGAAGGCCCAGAGAGCCGCTGATACCGATGGATGGATAGAGCGCGGCCCGCGCGATCCCGATCTGCTCGTTCTGCACGGCCATCTGCCGTTCCATGTTCGCAATGTCCGGGCGGCGCTCGAGCAGTGCCGAAGGCAGGGCGACGGGGATCGGCGGGGGCGGAGCCGTGAGCGCCCGCCGTTCAATACTAAGCTCGGAAGGAGGCCGCCCGGTGAGGATGGCGATGGCGTGTTCGTACTGCCCGCGAACCACGCCCACATCGGTCAGTTGTGCCTGGGCGGTGCCCAGTTGCGTCTCGGCCTGCGCCACATCGGCTCCGCTGACCACCCCGCCGGCAAAGCGGTGCCGCGTAAGCGTCAGATACTCTTCGTAGGACCTCACGGTGTTCGAGAGCAACTCGGCTGCACCGTCGACGCCGTGCAACTCGAAGTAGTAGATGGCGAGTTCGGCCTGAATTGACAGACGGGCATTCTCCAGCTGGGCGGCGCTGGCCTGCGCGGTTTCGGCACTGGCCCGCACCGTGCGCCGGATGCTCCCCCACACGTCGGCCTGATAGGAGAAGTCGACAATCGGGAATTGAATACTGGTTCGGGAAGAGGCAGCGGCCGCGTTGCCGGATTGCCCGGCAGTGGACGATCTGGAGTTTGTGATCGCCGTACCAGCCGTCACGCTGGGATAGAGCGCACTTCGCGCGATGCGAATGGCGTCTTTGGCGGCGCGGAACTGCGCTCCGGCCGCGAGCACATTCTGATTCGAGATGCTAATCTGCTCCTCGAGCGAATTGAGCGCCGGATCGCCGTAGATCTCCCACCATTTGCCGCGGGTGGCGCCGTCGTTGGGTTGCGCTTCCTTCCAGCCGGCCGGAGGGGGCTCTTTGAAAGCTGGAGGCACGGGAGCAGCCGGACGCTGATAATGGGGGCCGACTATGCAGGCGCTTGAAAAGAGCGCCATGGCCACGGCCAACGCGGCACCAGTTCGCAAAAGTGGCGAGCGGAGATCAGGCATCTGGCTCATAAGCGATTGGTTGCCTCCGAAGCGCTCCGCCGGCACCCGGTGTGATTGACCCGCATGGTTGAGAGAGCATGATCATCGTGATCATGGTTCAGTCCCCGCTCTGCCCCTCCGAGCCGAGAGGCTCGAGCTTTTGCGGCTGCCGGTTCCGCAAGCGATCCCACCAGTGCTGCAGCTGGTCGAATACAGATAGACGACCGGAGTGGTGTACAGCGTAAGTACCTGGCTCACGAGAAGACCGCCGATGATCGTAATCCCGAGCGGACGGCGCAGTTCGGAACCGACGCCCTTGCCGATGGCCAGGGGCAGAGCACCGAGCATCGCGGCCATGGTCGTCATCAGGATCGGCCGGAACCGCAGCATGCAGGCCTCGAAGATCGAATCGCGGGAGTTCTTGCCCTCGTTGCGCTCGGCGGCGAGAGCGAAATCGATCATCATGATGGCGTTCTTCTTGACGATGCCGATCAGCAGGATGATGCCGATGATGGCGATGATGCTCAGCTCAGTCCTGGTTAGCATCAGGGCCAGCAGGGCGCCGACACCGGCGGATGGAAGGGTGGACAGAATCGTGACCGGGTGAATGTAGCTCTCATACAGGACCCCAAGCACGATGTAGACCGCCGCCAGAGCAGCGGCAATCAATAGCGGTTGGCTGCCGAGCGAGTCCTGGTAAGCCTGCGCGGTTCCCGAAAAGCCGGTCTGGATGGTGGGAGGAAGCCCCACCTTCTGAGCGCTGTCATAGATCGCATCGACGGCATCCCCGAGAGCCACGCCAGGCGCGAGATTGAAGGAAAGGGTGACTGCCGGGAAGAGTCCCTGGTGCGTCACGGCTAGTGGTGCGGTAGTCGGCGTATAGTGCGTGAAGGCGCTCAGCGGTACCGGTTGTCCGTTCGGAGAGCGAACGTAGATGTCGCGCAAAGTCAGCGGATTCTGCCAGAACTCCGGCGCGGCCTCCATGATGATGTGATACTGATTGAGCGGTGTGTACATGGTGGAGACCTGCCGTTGGCCGAACGCGTCGTACAAAGTGGCATCGATCAACTGGGGAGAAATACCGAAGCGGGCGGCGGTCCCACGATCATACTCGAGAAGGGCTTGCAATCCCCGGTTCTGCTGATCGCTGCTGAGGTCGGTGATCAGAGGCACGGCCCGCAGATCCCGCAACATGGCCGGCGCGAACTTCATCAAGTCGGCGAGATTATCGCCCCGCATCGTGAACTGGTATTGCGCGTTACCGAAGCGTCCACCGACGCGAATGTCTTGCGCGGCCTGTAAGAAAAGAGTCGCCCAGGCACCCGAGCCAGCTTCGGCCGCAGGCGCGCGATGACGTAATCGACCGTGATCTGGCGTTCCGCAAGCGGCTTCAGCGACACGAACATACGGGCCGTGTTTCCTCCGCCCGTGAAACCGTTCACCGTATCGACGGCCGGATCGGCAGCGACGATATGGACCATCTGCAGGAGAATCCGGTCCATGGCCTGGAAGGAGGTGTCCTGGTCGGCCTGGATGGCGCCCATTAGCCGTCCGTTATCCTGTTGCGGGAAGAAGCCTTTGGGCACACGGATATACAGATAGATATTCAGTGCGATGGTCGCCAGCAAAACCATCAAGGTGGGGAACGCGTATCGCAGGACCACGGTAAGCGTCCGGCCATACAGGTTCACGATCCACTTGAAAGATCCGCTCAGTGACCCTGTAGAGCCAGCCATGTTCAGTGTGCTGTTTGAGCAAATAGGCACACATCATCGGGGTGGTGGTAAGTGAGACCAGCAGGGAGACCCCGATGGCCACCGAAAGGGTGATCGCGAATTCACGGAAGAGGCGGCCCACGATCCCGCCCATCAGTAACAGCGGGATGAAAACGGTCACCAGCGAGAGGCTGATCGTGATGACGGTGAAACCGATCTCGCGAGCCCCCTTGAGCGCTGCCTGGAGCGGAGGCATTCCTTGCTCGAGATAGCGGGTGATGTTCTCAATGACCACGATGGCGTCGTCCACCACAAATCCAGTGGAGATGGTCAACGCCATCAACGACAGGTTGTCGAGGCTGAAGCCGAACAGGTACATTACCCCGAACGTGCCGATGAGAGAAACCGGCACGGCTACGCTCGGGATCAGAGTCGTCCGCACATTCCGCAGAAAGGCGAACACCACCAGAATCACCAGCACCACCGAGATCAGCAGGGTCACTCCCGTGTTTTCGACGGAGGCGCGTATGGTGACGGTCTGGTCCATGGCCACCCGCATGTCGATCGATTGCGGTATGGCCGCTTTCAGTTGCGGCAACAAGGCGCGGATGTGGTCTACGGTCTCGATGATGTTGGCGCCCGGCTGCCGGAACACGATCAGCAGAACCGAGGGTTTCCCGTTGGCATAGCCGGAATTTCGGATATTTTCGGTCGAATCCACCGCGCGCCCGATGTCGGCGATCCGCACCGCTGTGCCGTTGTGGTAGGCCACCACCAGAGGCTCATAATCGATGGCCTTGAAAATCTGGTCGTTGGCGCCGATCTCCCACGTCTGATGGTCGTCCGTGAAGTGGCCTTTGGGTGTATTGGCGTTGGCACTACTCAACACGGCGCGAACCTGTTCGAAGCCGATGCCGTACTTATTCATCACGAGCGGATTTAACTCGATCCGAACCGTGGGTAGTGAGCTGCCGCCGACGATCACCTGTCCCACTCCGGGCACTTGGGCCAGTTTCTGCGCCATGATGGTGGAAGCCGCATCGTACATCTGACCCTTGGTCAGCACCGGTGAGGTCAGGGCCAACATGAAGATCGGCATGTCGGCCGGGTTTACCTTGCGGTAATTCGGATTGCTCGGAAGGTTCGCTGGCAGGTAGCCCCGCGCTGCGTTGATCGCGGCCTGGACGTCTCGCGCGGCGGCATCGATGCCACGGTTCAGGTCAAACTGGAGTGTAATATTTGTCGAGCCCAAGGAACTCGATGAAGTCATCTCGGTGACCGACGCGATCCGGCTAAACTGCCGCTCAAGGGGTGTCGCTACAGCGGAAGCCATGGTTTCGGGACTGGCTCCCGGCAGGCCCGCCGAAACCGAGATGGTCGGAAAGTCCACCTGCGGCAGGGGCGATACCGGTAGCATCCGATACGCCACCGCACCTGCCAGGGCAATGGCAACCGTCAGCAACGTGGTGGCAACCGGCCGGTGAATAAAGGGCGCCGAGACGTTCATGGGTGATTACTCCACCGGAACCGGTTCCGCACCAGGGTCAACACCACGATGGCGAGACACCCGGCGCGCCAGCCGGTCGAAGTACAGGTAAATCACCGGCGTTGTGTAAAGCGTCAGCACCTGGCTCAGGATCAAGCCGCCGACGATGGTGATGCCCAGGGGACGCCGCAACTCCGAACCCGTGCCTGTGCCCAGAGCCAGAGGCACGCCCCCAAGTAAGGCAGCCATGGTGGTCATCATGATGGGCCGGAAGCGCAACAGGCAGGCCTGGTAGATCGCGTCGATGGGAGCCAGGCCGTGCTTTCGCTCGGCCTCGAGCGCGAAGTCGATCATCATGATGGCGTTCTTCTTGACGATGCCGATGAGCAGTACGATTCCAATCAACGCAATCACGCTGAAATCGTTTCGGCATAGGATCAACGCCAGCAATGCGCCCACCCCGGCGGAGGGCAGCGTCGACAGAATGGTGATGGGGTGAATATAGCTTTCGTACAAGACCCCGAGTACGATATAGACCGTAATGAGGGCGGCCAAAATCAGTATTGGCTCGTTTGCCAGCGATGTCTGGAAGGCTTCGGCCGTGCCTTGGAACTGCGCCTGGATGCTGGAGGGCATGCCAATCTCCTGCTTGACCCGGTTCACGGCCCGGACCGCCTCTCCGAGCGATACGCCCGGAGCCAGGTTGAAGGAGAGCGTCACCACCGGGAACTGCCCCTGATGGGTTATCGCAATGGGAACCGTCCGGGTTTCCAGGCGGGTGAACCCGGCCAACGGCACCTGCCCTCCGTTCTGGAACACGGTTGCGGAGGAGGGCTGTGCGCCAAACACCCGGCTGGAAGCAATGGCGGCGTTTCCACCCGGCGCCGCCGCCAGGTTCGCGTTCAGAGCCGCCGCCGAGGCACTCGATGGTCCGAAGGCCTGGGTCGCCGCCCCTCCGCCACTCACCACACCCGTGCCGCCCGATGAGCCCATGCCGGTGCGGATGAACAGATTCCGCAAATCCGCCGGACTGGTCCGGAACGACGGCTGGACCTCGAGCACCACGTGATATTGGTTGAGCTGCGTGAAGATGGTGGAGATTTGGCGTTGGCCGTAGGCGTCGTAGAGCGCCTGGTCGATGGACGATGGCGAGATGCCCAGTCGCGACGCAGTGCCGCGGTCGAACGTCAGCCTGGCCTGAAGCCCCAGCACCTGCTGGTCGCTCGCCACATCGCGCAGTTCCGGCTCCCGCCGCAGGCGTTCGAGCATTCTTGGAGCATAGAGATTCAGCTCCTCCGTATTGGGGTCTTCGAGCGTGTATTGGAACTGGGTGCGACTGACTCGATCTTCCACCGAGATGTCCTGAACCGGCTGCATGAACAGCGTGATACCCGGCACGGTAGCCAGTTTGGGTTGCACGCGCCGGATCACGTCGCTCGCGGATAGTTCCCGCTGATCGAGCGGCTTCAGGTTGATGAGAATCCGCCCACTGTTCAACGTCGTATTCGTTCCGTCGATGCCGATGAAGGATGACAGACTCTCCACCGCGGGATCCTGTAGGATGATCTTCGCCACTTGCTGTTGTTGGCGCGACATCTCGGGGAACGAGACGGTTTGAGCCGATTCCGAGATCCCCTGAATCACGCCGGTGTCCTGGATGGGGAAGAAACCCTTCGGGATCACCACGTAAAGATAGATGGTCAGCACCAGCGTCGAGATCGCGACCAGAAGCGTGGTGAACTGGTACCTCAGCACCACTTTCAGCGTTCCATCATACACACTGATGATCGATTCCCACACGCGCTCCGAGATTCGAAACAGGCGCGACTGGTTGGCTTCAGGAGTGTGCTTCAACAGTTTCGAACACATCATGGGCGTCAGTGTCAGCGAAACCACCGCCGAGACCAGAATCGTGACGGCCAGCGTTACCGCGAACTCGCGAAACAGCCGCCCGACGATATCGCTCATGAACAGGAGCGGGATCAGCACCGCAATCAACGAGATGGTGAGCGACACGATCGTGAATCCGATCTGCTCGGCGCCCTTCAGCGCTGCCTGGAGTGGAGTCTCGCCTTTCTCGATGTAGCGCACGATATTCTCGATCATCACGATGGCGTCGTCCACTACGAAGCCGGTGGAGATGGTGAGGGCCATCAGCGTCAGGTTATTCAGACTGTAGCCCAGCAAGTACATCACGCCGAATGTTCCGATCAGGGACAGAGGCACCGCAACGCTGGGGATGATGGTCGCTGAGATATTGCGGAGGAATAGAAAAATGACCATCACCACCAGCCCGACCGTAAGCAGGAGTGAGAACTGGACGTCTGATACAGAGGCCCGGATGGTGGTCGTCCGATCGGTCAGGATCCGGACGTCGACCGACGACGGCAGGGTCGCGGTCAATTGCGGGAGAAGCTTCTTGATGCGGTCAACTGCTGAAATGATATTCGCGCCCGGCTGCCGCTGAATGTTCAGGATGACGGCGGGCGTCGCGTCCATCCACGCCGCCTGACGCACGTTCTCCACATCGTCCACCACGTCGGCCACCTCCGTCAGCTTCACGGGAGCACCGTTGCGGTAGGCGATCACCAGCGGCCGGTAGTCCGAACTCGACATCAATTGATCGTTCGCGCCGATCTGGTACGACTGGTGAGGCCCGTCGAAACTGCCTTTAGCCTGGTTGACGTTCGCCGCGATCAGGGCGCCGCGCAGATCCTCCATGTTCAGGCCGCGTATGGCCAGTTCGGTCGGATTGGCCTGAATACGAACCGCGGGCTTCTGGCCCCCGCTGATCGACACCAGTCCCACACCCGGCAACTGGGAGATCTTCGGCGCTAGCCGGGTATCCGCCAGGTCTTCCACCCTTGACAGTGGCAGCGAGGAGGAAGACAGCGCGAGCGTCAGAATCGGGGTGTCGGCGGGGTTGACCTTGCTGTAGATCGGAGGCGTCGGCAGGTCCGCCGGCAAATAGGTTCCTGAGGCATTGATGGACTGCTGAACTTCCTGTTCCGCAATGTCGATGTTAAGGCTCAGATTGAATTGCAGGGTAATGATTGAGCTTCCCGTGGAACTTGTGGAAGTCATCTGCTTCAGCCCGGGAACCTGTCCAAACTGGCGCTCCAGCGGAGCCGTCACCGAGGACGCCATCACGTCCGGGCTCGCGCCCGGATAAAACGTGGTCACCTGGATGGTCGGGTAGTCGATTTCCGGCAGCGCGGAGACCGGCAACTGCTTGTAGGCCACGGCTCCGACCAGCAGAATGGCCACCATCAACAGGGTTGTGGCGACCGGCCTGAGAATGAATACGCGTGACGGGCTCACTGCGGATGCTTTTGCCTCCCCTTGCTGGCTTCAGGCCCGTGGCCCGCCGCTCCACTACCCGCACTCGCCTTGGCACCTTCGAACTGCGCGTTTACCTTCGTGCCCCCCTGCAGCTTGTCGACTCCGGTCATCACTACGACGGTGCCAGGGTCGAGGCCGGAGGTAACTTCTGTCTGCGTGCCTTCGCTGACACCAATCCCAATTTGTTGCACGGCGACGGTGGAATCCGGCTTCACCATCCAGACATAGGTCATCTGGTTATTGCGTTGCACCGCGGCGGTGGGAATCAGCGTCACGCCGTACTTCTCTTCAACCAGCAGACGCGCGTTCACGAACTGGTTGGGAAACAATTCGTTCCTGGAGTTGTCGAAGACCGCCCTGGATTTGAGCGTGCCGGTGGTCGGATCGATCTGGTTGTCGATGGTCGTCAACGTTCCCGTCGCCAGCTTGGTCTTAATGTCCCGGTTGTAGGCTTCCACGATCAGACGAGCCCCGGCCTGCATCTTTCGGATGACCGGCGGGAGTTGATCTTCGGCAATCGTGAAAATAACGCTGATGGGCTGGAGTTGCGTAATCACGAGAAGCCCGTTCGTATCGCTGGCGTGAACGATATTGCCGGGATCCACCAGCCGTAAGCCGATACGCCCGGCAATCGGGGCTGTGATGTGACTGTAGGCGATGTTCAGCTTCGCGCTGTCAATGACTCCCTGGTCCGTCTTGATGGTACCCTCATATTGCGCGATCAAGGCTTTCTGTGTCACGAGCTGTTGCTCGGGAACCGCGTTCTGCTTGATGAGAGTTTCGTAGCGGGCCAGATCTATTCGGGCGTTGTCGCGCAGCGCTTGATCCCGCGCGAGTTGCCCTTCCGCTTGCGTCAACTGCACCTGGTACGGCCGGGGGTCGATCTCGGCCAGCAGATCACCTTTGTGGACGATCTCGCCCTCCTTGTAATGAACTGCCAGTAACTCGCCATCGACCCGGCTCTTCACGGTAACCGTATAGATTGGGGTCACCGCCCCCAAGCAGTCGTAATACACTCCGATCATACCCTTCTGAGCTCTTACGGCCACCACCGGAACAATGCCGGGACCCCGGCCGGCTCTTCCGCCGGCCCCCGCTGGCGCGGTTGGCGTGGACGATGGCGGAGCGGCTCGCTTCGACCAAAGATAATAAACGCCCGCAGCCACCACCAGCAGTATCAGAAACCAGATACAGCCGCGCCGGCGCCGTCCCGGCGCCTGAGGAATGCCGTCGCTGGACCTGACCGGTGCGCCTTTTCCGTCTGGTTCAAATACATTTGACTTGGGCTCGTCCATTAGATTCTTCAACTATGGTGCGGGTGGCCGGCCGGACCGAACTGCCAATGGCCGATCTTCCCACTATGTCCTTCAGCATATCTCACCGTGAGCGAGAACCGAAGTTTTTAGAAATCGACTTGTTTCCTGGTGTGCCGCTCCACGTACCAGCAGGGCTCCAGCCCTAAATGGGGAAACCAGGAGCGAACGCAGGACTGGGTCTCCGTACCGCCCGGGGTGAATTCAATGCGGCCGTTTTTTTGGGGAACCGCAAGCATCACGCGCACCTGGATGGCGCTGGTGGGATCTTGATGGTTCGCCATGCGTAGCCGGACCCAGGCGGCGTCGGCTGCGTAGACAAGCACTACAGCAATTGCGATACCCGCGGCGACGCGGTGGATGATGCGCATTAGCTCACCTGGAAGATGCCCCGCCGGAAAGCGATCCAGGCTGCATGAGTCCTGTCCGAGGCGCCTGGTGGTCTGCGGCGGTAATCTCGTGGATCATTCAGCGGAGCCTCAGTCCACGCTGGGCTGCGGTTTGATGCCCTACGCATTTCCAATCGTGTCTGAACAGGTAACTCGGCGTCCAAAATGTTCGGTCGCATAATCGGCATTCTGCTTGCCGCACTACACTAAGTTACTGGTGATGTTTCGCACGTGCATCTTGACGATGCCGCTCGCCGTGCCGAGCCGGTCCGCGAAAGCGTTATTCCTCATACTCAAGCCACTATATCGTCACGCGCCGACCTGAAGCATATGACGAGGACCTGCTTGACGAGGTTTCGAGACTACTTGAAGATTAGGACGTCAATGCACTTGGTCTCAAGGTTGTGGAGATTGAGGATGACTCCGGCTGTAAGACGCTACTGCGACAATTACCTCTTCCGAGCCAGATTCGACGACCGGTAATGGTCTGTAACGTTCGGTCTTGAGCGTTCATGGGGGCTCCGCTGACCTTCTTCACCGCCCTGCTACACTGCATCCTGACGGCGTCCGTCGCCCGTCTCGACCTGGGTCGACAGTTTCTCTTGGCTCCGCGCCGAAAACGAGCTCAGAAGCCGGCGCTCCAGCGTAGCGTAACGCCGCCTGATTCAGGCGTACTTGCGTAGCACCGCCAGCAACCGGCCCTGGATGGCCAGTTGCGTGGCGGGGATAATTATCGGGGACATGGAAGAGTTCGCGGGTTGAAGCCGAATGGTGTCGGCGGACTCCCGGTAAAATCGCTTCAGCGTCGTCTCGGATTCTCCCACCAGGGCCACCACAATATCGCCGTCGCGAGCGGTTGTGGCGCGTTCCAGCAGCACGTAGTCGCCGTCGCAGATGTGGTCCTCGATCATGGAGTCTCCGCGCACTTGTAGCGCAAAGGTTCCCTCCTGGCCAACGAAATCGGCGAATGCCAGCGTGTCTTTCCCTTCCACAGCCTCCACCGGCGATCCGGCGGCGATGCGGCCGGCCAGCGGTACGCTCGTCACGGCCAATTCGCCGGGACTCACGCGGTGCAGTTCCTGATAGTATCGTGGCGCCAGTTCCACCGAGCGGCTCTGATTGAATCCCCGCCTCAGGTAGTGCTTGCCATCGAGCGTCGCGATGTGTTTATGCACCGTGGCCAGTGACGCCAGATTCAGACCAGCGGCAATTTCCTCGTAACTGGGGCTGTAGCCCTGCCGGTCGATAAAATCCGCGATGAAATCCAGAACCTGCTTCTGCCGTTTGGTCAGAGCCATGCGCTAGCCTCCCAACAGCTATTGTTGGCGAACAAAAAGGGAAAGTCAAGTCCGAAGGATGGGTGACGGTCCTGGATTCGACTCCCCGTCTGCCTTACACACGCGCGCCCAGCGAAGGTGGAATGAACTTTCCGCTGGGCCGGAATCCCAGTTCCCAGCACATGTCGCAGAGCATGGTTTTGCGGCAGTAGTCGCGCCAGCACTCCACAGTTCCGCACTGGGCGTAGAACAATCGCGCGGCATGGTCCGTCGTACGGCCCTTCAACAGCACCAGGTCGCCGTTACGGAGCTCGGTCTGGAGGAACTCGGCGGCCGCGCGCAGATCGTCGAATCCATGCGCCTGTCCGGGCATCATCCCCGCTTCGGTGGCCTTACGCACGCCGTAGCAATGTTCCTTGCCTATCAGAACCAGGAGATCGAGCCATCCCGACACCGCCCCAGCCAGCCACCGGAGCCGGCTCTTTCGGTTCATACCCGAGTCGGAAATATCCGTCACGATGAGCGCGCGGCGGCTGGCCCGGGCTTCGCGCAAGAACTGCAGCGATGCTTCGGATGCGGCGAGCGTGCCGCTGAAGTCGTCGCGAATCACCACCACGCCGTTCGGTAGTTGGACCGGATCCATACGGGCGGCGTGCGGCTCGACACGCCCCAGCGCTCCGGCGGCCTCTTCGAGCCGGAAGCCCAACCGCGCCGCCGTGGCCAGCGCGGCTGTAAGAGCTGGAATCCAGTGGGAACCGAGCAGCCGGGTCTGAATCTCGCGAGACTCGTTTCCGCAATGCGCGCGAAAGCTCAACCGATCCGGCCAGCGGGCGCGCGCTTCGTCCACCCAAACATCGAATTCCCCGCGGCTTCCGAAAAAGCACGTCCGATGCGGGGTCCGTCCGGTCATGCGCGCAACGCGCGGGTCGTCGCCGTTCAACACGGCCAGCCCGCCGGGGGCCAAGAAGTCGAGAAGCATCGCCTTCTCCCCGGCGTACAGGTCCAGATTCGCAAAAGCGGTTGTATGCACCCGCGACACGGCCAGAATGACCGCTACGTCGGGCCGTAGCGTGCCGGCCATCTGGCGCATGACGCCGGGCTTGTCGATGCCCACCTCGATCACCGCATAGCGATGCCAGGGCCGCACACGCAAGATGTTCAGCAGCATCAGGACGCCGCTGTTCTGGCTGCCCACGCTGTGGAAGGTACGGCCGCGCGTGGCCAGGATACCAGCCAGCAGTCTGGTGGTGGTGGTCTTGCCCAGGCTGCCCGTCACCGCAAGGAAGGTGGTGCGCACCATCAGCCTGCGCCATAGCCGCGCCAGCAGGAACAACAGCGGACCGCACCGCCGGACCAGGCGCCCCAGGGCCACCTGCCTGAACCACAGCTCGAACCGCCTCTTGCCTTCAGCCATCCGCACTCCCCACACAGACGGTTCGCACCGGAACCTTTCTAGAACCCTCGCAAACGGCCCACTTCTTCGATCAGCGCTTCCACGTTGGCCCAGGGGAACCCGCTGTCGATCTCGACGTAGAACCAGCCGCCGCCTTCCGGGAGCCGGAATTCCTCGCTAAGCCGGTGCACTGCCGCGCGCACCTCCCCCGGCGCGGCGCGCGCCATCAGGTCGCCACGATCCGGGTGCACCGCCACGGCCACTCCCGCTGCGCGGCTCCATGGGGCCAGCCAACCTTCCGGGTAGGCGTTCAACTGCGGCCAGATGGCCTGGACGCCCAACTCGGCCAGATCGTCGAGAATGCCCGCGTTCTGGCCGCACAGATGGAAGAACACCTGCTTCCCGGCCCGGAGCACCGGGGCCATTAACCGCTCGAAACGCGGGCGGAAAAAGCGCCGCCAGGTCTTCGGCGACATCATCAGCGCCCACTGCGTGCCGAAGTCGTCGCCGAACTGCACGGCGTCGATGCCCCGGTCGAGCCAGTAGGCGATGCGCCCTTCGTGGAACTCCACGATTTTGTCGGCCAGACGGTTAATTTCGGAGCTGTCCGTGCCAATCTCCATCAGCACGTCTTCGAACTTGCGCACGGCGCACAGGATTTCGAAGATGCCCACCCAGCCGCTCTTCAGATACCACTGGCTTTGATGGACGGCCGCGCGCGCCCGCTCGCGCTCGAAGGCCTCCCCGTTCCGCGCGGGCGCCTCCGGCAGACTGTAGCGCTCCAGATTCGCCCAATCGTCCAGCGGCCGTTCCAGGGGATGGCCGGCCACGCCGTAGATCAGGTACTTCCACAGCACGCCCCACTCGTCGCGCCGTACTTCCTCATAGCGGCCGTCCGCGTCCACCCATCGCGGATCGGGCGCGGCGCGCGGGAAGCGGCGGGAGTCGCCAAAGTCCTCCGGATAACGCGCCCACAACCGGTGCAGCCTCTCACCGTGCTCGTAAGAGCCGGCCGGCGAAGCGTGGTACTCGACCGGAACGACATCGGGCGCCCTGAATTCGAGCGCGCGAAGGACTCGTTCGCGTGGCAGCATAGGCGCCGCGGGTTAACCCATGCCGCACGTGCCCGCGCCGGGACATCCGCCGGCCGAAGGGCATTGCGGCATGGCCGATTGCGACGCCGCGCCGCTTGAGGGCGCGGCGAAAGTGGAAAGCTGCGGCGCCAGGCGGCTCTGGCCGCAGGAAGGACACACGAGATTCTCCTTGTCTCCGGCGCGGAGCACCAGCTTTTCGAACTTCGTTTCACAGTCTTCGCAAACGTACTCGTAAATCGGCATGCGGTTTGTCTCCCTATTCGAGGCCTGCTAAACAGATTCTATCAATCGCCGAGCGGATCTCGGAAGCGCCGGTGTTGTAATTGTTCACCAGGATGGAGAAGATGCGCGGGCCGCCGGGGGCATCCAGATACCCGCTGAGGCCGCTGGCGTGGCTGAGCGAGCCGGTTTTGGCATGCACCAGGCGGCCCGCCGGTTGGAGAGAAAAGCGCGAGGCCAGCGTGCCGTCCTCCCCACCCACCGGCATCAGCGACAGCCAGGCGTCGCGGTGCGGACCCTGATACATGTACCGGAGAAGCTTCACCACCGCGGCCGGCGTCACCAGCGTCAGCCGCGACAACCCGGAGCCGTCGGCGAAGCTGTACTCGCTTTTGTCGAGTCCGATTTCTCCCAGGAACGCATCGAGTTCCTGGAGGCCGCCCTCGCGGGTGGCCGGAGCGCCGGAACGCGCGCGCGCCACCTCGCGCAGCACCATTTCGGCATGCAGGTTCTGGCTGACCTTGTCGATGACGCGCAGAATGTCTATCAGGGGCGGTGATACGCGCCGCGCCAGTTCCACATAGCCGCTATGCTCCCACTCTCCGGCTTGGTTGCCCCGGCGGTGCCGCGCCACCGCCGGCCCCGCCACGTGCACACCCAAGCGCATCAGTGCCTGGCGAAAGGCGGCGGCGGCGTAGAGTGCCGGATCGTCCACCGCCAGAATCTTGGTTTCGCCTTTCCAGTGGGGGGGCACCTCGCCGCTTAAATGAATTTCCGGCGAACCCGGCCAGCGTTCGATGCGGACCCGCGCCGCCGCGCCGGCTTGGGTGCGGATGCGGTTGTCGATGTAGTAATACTCGATGGGCGGATTCAAGCGCAGCCGCGCCGGCGAGCCCTCCCGCGTGCCGGGCCGCATGGTGAGCGAGAAAGCGTTGTCGTTCACACTCAGCGCGCTCACCGGAGCGCCGTATTCCCAGGTGGCGTCGTCCTGCGACCAACCCTCCGGAGCGGGCTCCCAAACATAGGCGGTGTCGTCACCGGTCACATGGCCTTCGATCACGCGCAGTCCCCCGTCGAAGCAAGCTCGCGCCAACTCCTCGATGGCCGCCAGCGGATTGCCTTCGATGGATCCTTTCTTGTACGGAAAGGATCGCGCCGAAAGCGTCGGATCGCCGCCGCCCACCAGGATCAGGTCTCCGGGCAAGCGGCCCGCCTGGTCGGGCGCCTGGCGCGCCAGGACCACGGTACGGAAGCGATGATCCGGTCCCAGGCGGCTGAGCGCGAGCGCCGTCGAAAACAGCTTGGTGTTGGACGCCGGCACGAAGAAGCTGTCGCTCGAGCGCGCGTATAAAGGCGCGCCCGTGCGCGCATCCACGATCTGAATTCCCCAATGCGCCCGGCGCGCCGCCGCGCTCCCGGAAAGCACTCCGTCAATCCGGTCCGCCAGACCCGCAGCCCAAACTGCCAATGGCAGGAAGATGAGTAAACCGCGCCAGGCCCTCATCTCAGTGGCCCGGCTCCGCGGCGCGGGGCGAGGTAAATCGAGCCACCAGCCAGATGAGCAGGGTGAGCACCACCACCAGCCAGGATCCCACCAGCGGCAAACCAACCACCACGCGCAGATCCATGATGGAAGCGGCGTAGCCCAGCGTGGCCGGAGCCAGCAGCCCCCCCGCCAGTCCCACCGAAAACACGCCGCTGAAGAAGCCGGGGTGAAAATACGGGAACTTGGCGCCGATCTTCTCGACCACCAGCGGCAGGATGGCGCTGAAGCTCAACCCCACCAGCAGCACCCCGGCGACGGCGCCGAAAAGGTTGTTCGTCGCGCTCAGAATGGTGCACCCGAACATGGCCCCCAGCGCAGTACTCAAAAGCAACTTGCCATGGTTTACGTGCGGCAGCACAGCTTGCGTCGCCACGCGGCCCACCAGCAAAGCCAGCCAGTATAGCGCCAGCGTGAACAGCGCCGATTCGGGGCTGATGCCCAGCCGCTGCGTCAGAAACAGGGCCAGCCAGCCGGCCAGCGCCCCTTCGTTGCCGAATTGAAAGAACAACAGAAGAGTGAACAGGATGGCACCCGTACTCCGGAAATCCTGCAGCGCCTCGCGCCAGGAGGGCTGCGCGCGCGGGGAAATTGGGCCGCTCATCGTCGACCGGGCGTAGGAGACGGCGAAGAAACCCGGGACCAGCGCGATGAAGATCAGAATGCTCGGAACCGTGTAGGTGTAGAAGGTGCCGGCCACCAGCAGCGTGACCGCCAAACACCCTAGTCCGAAGGTCACCCCGGCCAGGTTCGCCGTGGCGGCCGGATTGAGCCGGTAGGCCGAGGAAACGGCCTGGAAGAGCGCGGAGTTCATCATGCCCACTCCGCCCCCCAGAACCCACAGCGCCAACACCCGCAGCCATGCCGATCGCGGCGGCGACGCCAGCGCCAAACCCAGGACCGCCGCGCAGGCGATGCCGCACGCCAGGGTGAGCGTGAAGACGATGCCTTTTCTCTCCAGCAGGCGGGGCGTGAGCCCGCTCGAGAGCAGGATGCCTAACGCGATGGCCAGGAAGTAGTTACCGACTTCTACATAGTTTCCCGACAGGTGGTGGCGCCACGAAAGGAGGATGGCGCCCACAAAGGCGTACAGGATACCGGAAAGAAAGAATCCGCCAATGGCCCTTCTGGCAACGCCGGCGTGCGCAATCTCCTCCGGCGCAGGTTGTGAACGAACTGGTCCCTGCGGACGCTCAGGCACCACAGTATTGTATCTCTTCTCTGGCACCCCCGCGCTGGGGCTGGCTCCCAAAAGACGTAGTATCCCCGGGGTCCACAATACGGAATTCCAGAAACTCGACGGAGCCTTGGTCGTGTTTTCTATCACTTATCGTCTGGCACGCCGATTGCTTCCTGCTGCTATGGGTCTAGCGAGGTTTTGCGAGCTTTGGGGGATTGCCTCTACCGGAGGGTTCTCCTCGCCCCGCTTCTAGCGGGGCTTTTCTTTGCCTGCCGGCAGTCTGCTAAACTGATATCTCGACTGTCGAACCATGTTCACTTGGTATGCCCGCTGGATGGACCGGTGGGAAAACGATCTGGCCACGCGAGATAAGAACCGCGTGGCGCGCCCCTTCGATTGGGGCCTTGACTGGCTGGACGGGGTGACTCCCAACGGCGACACGCACGCCACGGTGAGCGACTACGTGCGGCGGTCGATCGCCTCCTCGGACCGCTACTTCTCGTACGAAACGCCCAGCGACTTCGAGCTACAGGGGAGCCACCTTACCTTTTCCAGTGCCCTCCGAAGCTGCTATCCCGAAAACAACACCGTGCACGGCGTCTTCTTTCCGTCCGCCAACCGGCAGCGGCGCGCGGTGGTGGTGCTGCCGCAGTGGAACTCCGACGCCCAAGGTCACATCGGACTCTGCAAGCTATTGAACAAATTCGGCATTACCGCGCTCCGGATGAGCATGCCCTACCACGATCTGCGCATGCCGGCCGAACTCCAGCGCGCCGACTACCACGTTTCCAGCAATGTCGGGCGAACCATCCACGCTTGCCGCCAGGCCGTCATCGATACTCGCAGCGCCCTGGATTGGCTCGCCATGCGAGGATACGAAAGGCTGGGAGTGCTGGGAACCAGCCTGGGCTCCTGCACCGCTTTCATCGCCGCCGCCCACGACCGGCGCGTTCGCGCAGCGGTCCTCAATCACGTGTCCATGTATTTCAGCGATGTGGTCTGGGGCGGCCTTTCCACCCAACACATCCGCCGCAGTTTTGAGGGCCATGTGACCCAGGACCAACTGCGCGAGCATTGGGCGGTAATCAGTCCGGCAACCTATATCGAGCGGTTGACTGGCCGGGACATGGCCAGCCTGTTGATCTGGACGCGCTACGACACCACGTTTCCGCCGGTCCACTCGCGGCAGGTTTTGGAAAGATTCCGGCGCCTTCAACTGCCCCACCGCGCCTTATGTCTGCCATGCGGACACTACACCATCGGCCAATTTCCATTCAATATTGTGGATGGGCTGGCGATGTGTCAACACCTATACAAGAATTTGTAGTGGTCCGCAGCGGCACCCCCTAGATGGTCTATCCAGCTTCCCATTTTTCTATTGACAGCGAACCCAACTCCGCATAGCATATAGGCATCACTGAAGAAAGGAGGTGGTCCAACAAAATGGTATCTGGCAGTTATTACCCCCAGGAGGTGGCCGACTGCTGAGTCGACCGCTCTCAATGTTCATGGCCTCGCGCAGTGAAGAGGCTGCTGCTCCTGTGGAACGGCCACTCCTGGCGAGATTCCGCGGGCCTCAGGAATAATCCCTGGGCTACCTTGCCCCCGCGGTGATCCAAGTGATCGCCGCGGGGGTTCTGCGCTTATGCCTGCCCGTAGTGTTATACTAGGAACTCAGGTTTTCTCGAGGAAAGGAATCGTATTACCCCATGAAGGCAGGGATTCATCCCCCGTACGAAGAAATCAGCGTCATCTGCGCTTGCGGTCACACGTTTCGTACCCGTTCGTCCCACAAGGGCGACATCCGCGTGGAAATCTGCTCTAACTGCCACCCGTTCTTCACGGGCCGTCAGAAGCTGATCGACACCGAGGGTCGCGTGGATCGTTTCCAGAAGAAGTACAACCGGGGAAAGGTCAAGTTCGGCGGTCAAACCGGCAACCCTCCCGAGCAGCCTACCGCGTAACAGGGCCGATCAGGCTCTACCACCGCTGCGGAGCGTCGGACTTGCGGCGCTTCTGATCCCGTTCCGCGCGCATGGTTTCATACTGAACCCGCTGCGGCTCGGTCAACATGGAACGGATCTTCGAGACCTGCTCCTCCTGAACGGCGTTTATCTCGGGGCGGTGCTTCGCGCGGAATTCGCGATACCGCAGCCGCGTGCTGTCGAGAATGGCGTTCAACTGCTGGACTTGTGCCTCCTGCAAGCTCAGGCGCGAGCGCATCTCCTCCACGTACCTGTGCCGATACTCATCGGGGTCGCGCGGCGCACTCTTGGCGTTCACCGACTGCATGCTGTAGAGGTGGTGGACCAGGAATCCCACCGCCCCGCCGCTGAGAAAAACCGCCAGCAGGTACGCCGTCAGGACCAGGTTGGAGCGCTTCATGGGTGGACTTCCTCGAATTCGGCATCGTCGTGGGACATGTCCGCGTAGGCCACGCGTTCCGGCGCGGGGTCGGAAGCCAGCACCTCCACGTAGCTGCCCGTGGTGAAGACGGACGACTGCGGGGCGGGCCGCAGAAAGAACACGGCGAGAAGCAGACAAATCGCGGCGGCGGCGGTGATGAAACTCTGCGCCAGGTGCCGCAAGGAAGTGGGAATCGAGCGCCGGGCCTCGATCCCGCGCCACACCCGCGGCATGAAGTCGGCGCCCGGTTCGGGATCCGGAATCGAATCACGGTACGCCGCAAACAGACCGTCCAGCCTCGTCTCCAGGTGATCCGAAGCCTCGCTTTTGTCAAGATGATCCATAATCTTACCCACTATGGCGTGGTGCCTTGCCCCACGGCTTGGCCCCTCGCCGCAAATGCCTTCAGCACGCGCTGCCGCGCACGGTATAACCGTACCTTCAAAGCATTCTCGTTGACCCGGTAGATCTTTTCAAGCTCTTTCAGCGACAAACCTTCGACTTCCTTCAGGGTCAACAGAATTCTATCTTCCTCCGACACTTCCGCGAGAAGCGACTCTACCAGTTCGTGCAGCCGCTTGCGTCTCTCCAGTTCCTCGTGCCGCCGGCCGCTTTCGGCCGCGTCGGCCATCAGAACCTGTTTCTCGCTGAGATCGCCCAGCCGCGCCTCGCCCCGGCGGCGCTGCCGCCGCAAATAATCGTAGGCCGCGTTTACCGTCAGCCGATGGAGCCACGGCTCGAAGACCTCCGGCGTACGCAACTGGTCGAGCGAGAAATACAGCCGGACAAACACTTCCTGTCCGACGTCTTCCACGTCTTCGGGACGAGAAATGAGCCTGGCGATAGTGCCGAGAATACGCTTGCGATAAGCCAGAACGACTTGGTTGAAGGCCGCATCATCGCCTCCACGCGCCCGCTCGATCAGTTCAAATTCAACCAGCATGCCGCTTTCGTGCGGCCGCCACTGCCTGGGGAGTGAATGGTCCCAAAGAAATGGCGAATCGCCAAACTCTTAGGTTACAAGGTTTTGACTCTCAGGGGCCAGCATTCTCCGCGGCTTTCATCACACGCGCGCGCCCGGCGGCGCGGCTAGGACGGTAAGTAATGGCGCAACGGACCGAAAAAGGTCTTGACGAAGTCGATCGCCGCCGCCTCGGCCCGTGGCAGGTCGCCGCTCACCGGCACGGTAACGCGCACCAGCGCGGTATCGGTGCGGTTATAGCGGATAGCGTCGGCCACCAGGTAGATCCGGGCCTTGTACTCGCTGGCGACGACGCGGTTGCGGGTCTGATACCAATACATCACCAGACTTTGCTCGTCGCCCCGGGAAACCAGGTACCGGTTCACTTCGATAGTGCGCTCTCCCGGCACGTCCACCATCACCTTCCCCGATTCGGTCGGCACCCAACCCGAACCGGGCAGGCAGTTCTTCGGAGAGTGCGGCATTTGACCGGTACGCTGCGTCTTGAAGAAGGCCACAAACAGGCCCGCCACCGCGTTGCGGTCCCGGTTTATGTATTGACGGCTCAACGTATCGTCGGCCCTCAGAACGTCGAGGGTCTCTTTATCGAGAATGCCCTCCTGGGCCATGGTCCAACCGCCCGCCGCCGTGGTGAATTCCTTCAGCGGGCGCATATTCGGAACATCCTCCTGGCGCGAAAAGCCGAAGAAGACCGCCGCTTGCGCGATCAACACGATGCTCAGGATCCGCATGGAGCGGGACTGGAGGAAACCGAACGAGAAGCTAGGCGCGCTCATGCCACCTCCGATAGAGAGCGTTTACGGCGTGGTGAAAGGCCACCAGGAGCGCCAGCGCGACCATGAAGATCACCCAGCCGGAGGCGGCGTGCGAGAAGCCCTCGACGAGATCTTTGTTGTATTCGCTCATGATGCCGGTGAGCGTCACGCGCGCCGCGTTCGCCGCGATGGCGATGGGCACGGTGGCCACGAACAGCACCGGCCGCATCCAGGGTTTCTCATCGAAGAAGTAGCCGTAGACCAGGCTCAGGAAACTCAGCGACAGCAGCGAACGGATGCCGCTGCAGGCTTCCACCACCGATAACCGCTGGCTGGCCAACTCCAGGATGTTCCCATCCCGGAACACCGGAATGCCGATCAGCCCTAACGCCGCCGCCGCCACGCGGCTGGCCAGGAGTTGTAGCGGGAAAGTGATCTGGGTGTAGACGATGGCGGGAATCGGAATCATGAAAACCAGCAGGAATAGCGGAAAAGCGAGCTTGCGCGTGCAGCGTGTGCCGCAGGTGAACAGCACCGCGCCAACCAACGAGATAATGAACGCGGTGCGCGCCAGGAACAGTTCCGCGCCCAGCGTCGCCACGGTGACTTGCAGCGCGCCATAGAGCACCAGAACCAGGCCCCACCAATTCGTCGAGACCGGCTCGGCCGCCAACTCGTCGCGCATTTTCCAAACGATGTAGCCGGAAATGGCGGGCACGAAGAACCCGTGTCCCATGTCCTCGTCGCTCATCCACTGGCGAACCAGGCGCAAAAGCACGGGCGCGTAGCAGACGATGAGCAACACCCCGGTCCAGATGATGGCGCTCCAGGGGAGTTGAACCGGCTTTCCTCCGGGAGGATGCGTCTCGGGTTGGTTCTCGGCAATGGAGGCCATGGATGGCTTTCACCAGTAGACCACAGACACGGACCCGCCTCAAGCCAAAGAGGTGACATTTGGGGCGCTGACTTTCCGAGTTCTGGCCGATCGCTACGCGCGGGGTGGCCTCGGAAGACGCATATTGCAGTTCACGCTGTCCCCGCTTACAATCGGGACGTCGAACCTCAGAGAACGGGGGACTGGGAGGGGACGTCGTTGGACATGGCAGAAGTGGTTACAATTTGAATGGTTGCCGCCCAAGTTCGCGGATGGCGGTTTTGTGTTAGGCTAATCGGGACCAGTTTTATCCAAGTCAACCTGGGCAACAGTTAGACGGTCGAGATCTCGTTACTCCACATTGTGGGGGAGGCTCTACCTGTAGAGTGGATTTAATCCAATTCGGAGGGACCCATGGAAACACTGCACCAAGGCAGCCGCGCCATTTCTGTAAAGCTACTGCAACGTCTCCTGAATAAGAAAGGTGCCGCTCCCCGGTTGACGGAGGACGGCAATTTTGGACCGATAACCCGGGCGGCGGTGGTGGCGTTCCAGGCGAGGGAGCGAATCACTCAGGATGGGGTTGCCGGTCCCACTACGTGGTCGCGGTTGGGCATCACCATCGACATCACGCATCCCGTGCGGTTGTTCCCCCAACCCACGAACATGACATGCTGGTCGGCGGCGGCCACTATGATCGTTGGCAATATGTCGATCGGTCCGGGCAGCGCCAACCTCGGTACCGGCGGAGGCCTGGTGCCAAGTCCCGAAAATGTTCAGCGGTTCGCGCAGGGATTGGGATGGAGAATGTACTATCCACAAACTTGGACAGTGGGTGGCCTGGCAGGCTTACTGCGTCGCAAGCCGGTTTGGGCGGTCGGCGGCGGGTCCAGCCCCACGGGCAACTGGTTGCACGCGATCGTCCTGAGTGCCCTGTGGAGCGACGGTGCCGAAGACGCCAGCGCCACCATGATCCGCATCCACGACCCTTGGCCGCCCAATGTCGGGCAAGTCTACGGCCGCTTCTACCGAGGGACCGTTGACGGCTTCGACTTTATCTCGTTGTACATCCTCCAGCCGAGTTGAGACTCAGGAAGCAAAAAGGGCGGGGTCATTTCGGACACGTGACATCGTCTGGCGATCCGTTGCGGTTGACCGGGCCGGCATGAGCGGGTATCGAAACTATTGAGTCCAACCAGCCGGACCTCACCCTAAGAGATGCCTCAGAAACCTGCAGAAAGGGTCTTCGCGAGGGCGGCAAGCCAAGTGGGACGGCGACATCGGCGTCTGATGCGAACAACCGCCGACCCTCGGCCGCAGTAATCGTTCCCTCCGTCCCGCCGATCTCCGCTAAACCCAATACTCTCCAGTAAACAAATGTGTAAGTCATTTGTTTACTGTCACTAATGACGGCACACCCGGCCGTCCTCAACTGTTCACTTGGTCTTTGTAGGGCGGTCCCCCTGGACCGCGCCGGACCCCTTGGTCCGGCCGCTGCCGGCGAACTGGGAGGGCCGACGAGGGCGTCGACCCGCGGACCTGGGGTCCGCCCCACGAAGACCAAGTGAACAGTATCTCCGCTAAACCCGCGCGAACGATGGCTTCCACAGGATCATGGCCGTGGCACATCAAAATGTCGAGTGCGGGCGGCTGGCCCTGGGAAAGTCCGATCAGAGGGAGTCGGGCGCGGTCACCGGTTCGAAGTCGTGGAGGCGGTTTAGGTCGATGGCAACCTTGTCGGCATCGGGGAGGTACATGTCGCGGAAGCGGGCGCCCCAGATGACGTCACTTCTGTCGTAACTGGTTTTGGCGTGGACGGTTTGAGCGAAGGTTTCATCGTCGGCGTTGATGAGGCAGACGATTTCGGCGTCGGCGGCGGTCAGAGACTCGGGCGTGAAGCCGTGCAGGGGGCTGGTTTCGGTGATGGGGTGGACGATGACCCAGTGCAAAGGCATGAAGATGATGAAGTCGCGCTCCAGGGAGAGCTGGTCGAAGCGGCGGTGGCGCTGGCCATTCGATTCGCTCCAGCGGGATAAGGTGACGATGGCGTGGACGTCGGTGAGGTCATGGTTGCGGAGGTTGGCGAGGCGAAACATCAGGGCCCAACCGTTCTCGTAGGGTGCGATGAGGGCATTGCGGCTGAAACTGATCTTGGCGGTCGGCCGGGCAAAGCGCGCGAACAACAGGGCGCTGAGGACGGCGAAGCCGAGGAGGCCGACCAGAGCCTCGAAGGCGACCAGGAAGTTGGCCACTCGCGTGTACGGGGTGAGCTTGCCATAGCCGATGGTGGCGAGGGTTTGCACGCTGAAGAAGAAGCAGTCCTCAAAGCGCGAGAGTGGCGAAGGGGCGGCGCCGGAGAGCGCGCCGGGGCCCGCCAGCCAGTACAGAGATGCGAACAGGAGGTTGGTGGCAAAGTAGCCGGCAGCCATGAGAGCGAGAAGGCGGGGGACCGGAAGCGAGAGAAGGGTGTGATAGGCGTTGTAGGGATGGAATCGGCTCAGGTCGTTGCGGCGGACGTTGAAGGTGCCGTCGCGATTGAGCAGGCGGACGCGACTGCGGTCGGAGAGCTTGCCGCCCAGTCCGAGGTCCTGGTTGAGCCGTTCCCGTTGACGTGAGTCGGGCACCATCGAGGTTCTCTCATTTTAAACGGTGGACGTAACCGTTTGTCACCCGGCCGCTCGCCTGAATGGTGGAGCCATCGCGGTCGAAAGCCGTGGAGAATGCTCAGCGTTGAAGAAGCCGCACCTCGCTCAGCCGCACGAGTGGGACATGGCCGCCGTTCAGCCGCTCGCGGAATGCGCCATCCTGCTCTTCGATGGTTGCGACTCGCGTATTCCCGGTGAGGCTCAGCCTTCCTTGCGGAGAGCGCCAGGTGAATTCCGCGGGCTCCCCCGGCTGGTGTTTGAACGCAGATGCGTGAAGGCGACGGTCGGTTGCTTCCAGAGTCCCGCCGCCGGCATCCATGGCCAGCGTGAACACCGCGTAAGCCCTCGCGATGTCCCGCCAGCGCACCAGCTCCGGCTTGTCGCGGCGCAGCAGATCCACCGAGATGGTCAATAGATGGCCTTCCCTCGAACATGTCAGCCGGCACGGCTGGTCGCCGAATGCCGCGGTGCGAACGCACAGCCACAGGTGCGCGGATTTCAGGTCCACCGCGATACGCGTACCTATGGGGAACTCGGCGGGGATTTTCAGAACCGGCTGGCCGTCGGCCAGGATCGCGGCATCTGGGGGAACCCCCTGTAAATCGAAACGCGCCCTCAACCGTGCGGCGGGGAATTCCGCGTTCGGAATCGGTCCGATCGGCGCGTGTTTGTCGCCGCCCGGCGACCGAAAGTTGACCAGCCCCAGGATGCAGCCGTGTTCCTGAACGCCGTAGTAAAGCGCCGAGACGAAGTCGTAGTCGTCCTTTAGAAATCGCAGCGCCAGATAGCGCGCCGGCCGGCTGGCATCGCCCCAATACGCCAGCAGAGGGCGGCGCTGGATCCAAAAATCGCTGCGGTTGATGGAGCCCAGCGTGAACTCCCGCTCGATCCACGTCGCGCCGTGCACGGCTCCCGCACCAGGTTTGGGATAGTAGAAAAGTTCGCGGTGCTGCCGCGGGCCGCCTGGCTCGAGGAACAGTGGTGACAGAGATTCCGGGCAACGGTAAGCCAGCACTCCCGTCTCGCCGCGGCCACTCACCTGGCCGCTTCGCATTTGGTCCAACGAGATGAACCGCAACCGTCCGCCGAGCGCCTTCTGGAGCCACAGCGGCTTGCCGATGTCCGTGGTGTAGCAGCGGCTCATGGGGCCGGCAAGCTGCATCGTCGGCGCGTGCCAGTGTTTGCCCAGATGCAGCCATACGCGCTCCTGGATCTTTCCGGCGAGCGCCAGAAACTCCTCGTTCTTTACCACCATTTGCATGCGGGTCAGATTCGCAATGGTCACGCGGCCATAGTTTGGACTGTTGTATTCGGCGAAGCTGCCGGTCTGGTCCACCGTGGCGGCGAAGCGCCGCAGGCGGTCCTGGGCATACTGCCGCAGCCGTGGATCGTCCAGTAGTTCCGCCGCGGTCATGGTGACAAAGGTCCCTTGCACGGCGATGTTGGTATAGGCCATGGTGACGTTGCGCCGGAGGATGGATTCGCAGGCGTGCCGCAGCGCCAAGGCGGCCTTCTCGCGCACCGTGGCGGGCAGGCGCCGGCCCGCCCGCGCCAAAATCAGGGCCAGGGTAGCGCCGTTGAAATCCGCCCAATTCCAATCCGCCCGGAACATCCGAGGCGCGGGTTCCTCAAGGTAATAGCCCCAGATGCCATAGAACTTACTGCCGGGATCGGTCTCCTGGAGCGCGGCCACCCGCTCGATGATGCGCGCCGCGCGTTCGGCGCGCGCAGTGTCTTCCAGACTCGAGCAGCAGCCAGGCGTAGGTGAGACTTTCCCGCGTGGGGTGCGCGCGTGTGCCGCGGAGTCCGCTGTGATAGTTGAACTCCGCGCTCACCCGCCGGGCCAGCATTTGTTCGCCGGTATCGAAGGTGCGGTCTTCAGCGGCCAGTCCCGCGGCAAGCACCGCGCGATCCCACTCCAGCGTCCACAGTGGCGCCGCCTCCTGAGCTATGCTCGCTGAGGCCGCGGCCCATCCAACACAGAACTCTCTGCGCTTCATCTATAGCAACTACGATACCTGGAGTTTTAGGCGAAAGAAAAATACATGGCGAGCGCGAGGGGCAGCGCCTCCCCTAAAGCGATAGCCGGGTCAACCACACCGCGCTAATCCATCGTTCAGAGCGCCTGTGTGGTTGTGAGTGGACCCAAGTCCGGATCTGGGAAGCTGGCCGGGACCACCGGCCCCGCAGCGGGCGAATGGTAGCGCCCAACGACGCACCGCAGGCCCCGCCTCCTATTCCAAGTTAGAATGGGATGGTGCCCTCCCTTTCCTGGATCATGGGGTTGCTGTGTATCGGCGTGCTCGCGGCGCAGCCCTTGATTCTTCCTTTGCGCGAAGTGCGGGCGGGGATGCGCGGCGTGGGTAAGACGGTGTTCTCGGGCACGCGCATTGAGGAGTTTCAGGTCGAGATCCTGGGCGTGCTGGAGAATTCCGGCCCCAAACAATCCGTGATCCTGGTGCGGCTCTCGGGCGGACCGCTGGCCCATTCGGGCGTGTTGCAGGGCATGAGCGGCAGCCCCGTCTACATTGGCGGGAAGCTGTTGGGGGCCGTGGCTTTCGCGTTCCAGTTCGCCAAGGAACCCATCGCGGGCGTGCGCCCCATCGAGGAAATGCTGCGCGTAGCGAGTCAACCGCCGGCGCCCGCGCGGCGCGCGAGCGTTTCGCTCTTCGATCGCGATCTCACGCGGCCGCTGGCGCAGGCGCCGGCACCCGCCGCGGGCGAAGGGCGGCTGATCGACATCGCCACGCCGGTCTCGTTCGGCGGCTTCACGCGCGCGACGGTGGAGACGTTCGCGCCGCAACTGCGCGCGCTGGGACTGGATCCGCGAGCCGGCCTCGGCGGCGGCGGCGCTCCGCGAACCGCGGCGGCATCCACGCGGCCCCCGCAGCCCGGCTCCATGATCAGCGTGCAACTGGTTTCGGGCGACATGAACGTCGGCGCCGACGGCACCCTGACCATGATCGACGGCAAGCGCATCTACGCGTTCGGACACCGGTTTCTCAACATCGGTCCGGCGGAGCTGCCGTTCGCGCGCGCCGAGGTGCTGACGCTGCTGCCCACGCTCTCCACCTCCTTCAAGATTTCGACCGCGCGCGAGTGGTTGGGCACCATCACCATGGACGCGAACACGGCGGTGGCGGGCGAACTGGGCAAACGCGCGTCGCTGGTGCCGGTCTCGATTGCGGTGCGCCGTGTGCGGGATGGCGCCGCTCCGGCGCCGCTCGACCGCTATCAAATCCGCATGGTGAACGATCCGCTGCTCACGCCGCTGCTGTTGCAGATCGCCGCGTTCTCGGCCATCGACGCGACCGAGCGCACCATGGGCGCTTCCACGTTCTCCATCCACGGCCGCATCCAATTTCAAGGCGCGGCGGCGCCGGTCCGCATCGAGAACATGTTCTCGGGCGATGCCAACGTGCCCATGCAGGTTTCGCTCGCCGCCGCGGTGCCGGTGGCCTACGCCATGCAGAGCGGCTTCGAATCCCTGCGATTGAAAAGCGTGGATCTCACCATCGACTCTTCGGCGGCCAAGCACCAGTGGCAGATCGATCAGATCTGGGCGTCGCGGCCGGTGGCGCGGCCGGGCGAGACGGTGGAACTTTTCGTATCGCTGGCCGGCGATGACGGGGCGGAGTTGAAGCGCAAGGTGGCGTACCGGATACCGCCGGGCGCTCCGGCCGGGCCGCTCTACTTTACGGTGGCGGATGGACTGACGACGAACATGACGGAGTTCGCCGGCACCATCGGCGCCGTGCCGCGGTCGGCCGCGCAGGTGGTGACGCTGCTGAATTCGCTGCGCGGCAACACGCGCGCCTATGTGCGGGTGTGGCGCCCCGAACCCAGCTTCCAGGTGCAAGGCGAAGACCTGCCCGATCCACCGCCCTCGGTGGCGATGATTCTCACGCGGAGCGCGACCGCCGCCGGAGGGGCCGGGATGGGACGGAATTCCAAAGTAGCGGAGTTGGAAATCGGAGTGGACAACGCCGTGGTCAGCGGGGCGAAAACCCTGCAGGTGGAGGTGAAGGAATGAGACGGATACGGCTGGCCCCGGCGTTCTTTCTGGCGGCCGCGATTGCCGGGGCGTCGGGGACGGCCAACTGGGAGATGAACTCCTACCAGGATTTCCTGCGCGGCCGTTTCAAGGGCGTCTCGCTTTCGCGCGACGGCAAACTGCTGCTGGCGCCGCCGCTGGAAACCGTCTTCACCAGCGAGCAGAGCGTGATCTGGAGCCTGGTGGAAGCGCCCGACGGCTCGATTTACGCGGGCACGGGCCATCGCGGGCGCGTCTACCGCATCGACAAATCCGGTAAAGGCACCTTATGGTGGACCAGCGAGCAGCCGGAGATTTTCGCGCTGGCCGTCGCGCCCAACGGCGCGCTGTACGCCGCGACATCGCCCAACGGCCGCGTCTACCGGATTGAGAAAGGCAAGGCCATCGAATACTTCGCCCCGGGCGCGCGCTACATTTGGGCGCTGGCGTTCGGAACCGACGGCGCGCTGTATGTCGCGACCGGCGATCAAGGCAAGATCTTCCGCGTTACCAGCCCGGGCAAAGGCGAAGTGTATTACGAGACGTCGCAGACCAACGTCACCTGTCTGGGCGTGGACGGCCAAGGGCGCCTGCTGGCGGGCACCGATCCAAACGGCATTCTCTACCGCATCACCGCCAAGGACAAAGCCTTCACGCTGTACGATTCGAACCTGCCGGAGATCCGCGCCATCGTGCCGGCGCCGGGCGGAACCATCTACGTGGCCGCGCTAGGCGGCTCGACGGCGCGCCGCGCGGCGGCTGCGGCGGCCGCTACGGCGGCGGCGGCCAGCATTACGGTGACGGCCACCTCGTCCAGCATCACGGTGAGCGACACTGCGGCGCAGAGCGGTGTGGATCTGAAGCCACGCCCCAGCGCGCCGCAAGCGGCGCCGGCCGCGCCGCAGGCGGTGGTTACGCCGCCCCTGGTGGACATCCTGGGCATCGAACGCTCCGCCGTGTATCGCATCAACCCGGACAATACGGTGGAGTCGCTGTGGTCTTCGAAAGAAGAAAACGTCTACGACCTGGTGTGGCGCCCGAATGAGCTGATCTTGTCGACCGACGGGCAAGGCCGCGTCTATCGTCTCACCATGGACCGCAAGCTGACGCTGGCCACCGAAACGGGCGAAGGCGAGATCACGCGCCTGGCGTTCGCGGGCGGCTCGCTACTGGCCGCCGTGGCCAACCAGGGGCGTATCGTGAAGTTGGGGCTCGCGCCGGGCGCCCAAGGCACCTTCGAAGCACCCGTGCATGACGCGGGCACGGTGGCGCGCTGGGGCCGCATGAACTGGCTTTTGGAAGACCCCTCGACGGGCCGCGTAACGTTTCAAACGCGCTCGGGCAATTCCGCGCGGCCGGACCGGACCTGGAGCGATTATGCGGACGTAGTGGGCGATGCCGGCATGGGGGCGGTGGCCAGTCCCAACGCGCGCTACATACAGTGGCGCGCGACGCTGGGAGGCGCGGCCGGCAAGACACCGGTAATCGAAGAGGTGGCGGTGGCCTACCTGCCGCAGAACTCTTCGCCGCTGGTGAAGTCCATCAACGTGACCACGCAACTCTCCGGCGCCGCCACCGTACGCCCGGCGACGCCCGCCGCGGCGGCGGCCACTTACAGCATCACGGTTATGGATACGGGCGACGCGGCCCCCGCGTCTTCGGCCGGAACGCCGACGCAGACGCTCACGCACGCCGCGCCGCCGCTGGTACAGATCTCCTGGCAGGCCGAAGACCTCGACGGCGACCGTCTGATTTACGCCATTCATTTTCGCGGCGAAGACGAACGCGAGTGGAAGCTTCTGAAGGACAATGTCACCGAAAACACCGTGTCGCTGGAAGCCGAGATGTTCGCCGACGGCCGTTACTTTTTCCGTATCACGGCATCCGACCGTTTGGCGAATCCTCCGGCGGCGGCGCGCGAGGCGGAGCTGGTGAGCGCGCCGGTGTTGATAGACAACACACCGCCGCGCGTGGTGGCGGGCGCACCGCGCCGCAACGGCGCGCAGGTGGAAATCGAATTCGACGCCGCCGACGCGGCCAGCTCGTTGCGCCGCGCCGAGTATTCGGTGGACGCTTCGGCTTGGACGCCGGCGGAACCGGCCGATGGAATCATCGATTCGCCCGCCGAAAAGTTCGTCGTACGCTTCGCCGAACCGCGCCCGGGCGAGCACCTGGTGGTGTTCCGCGCCTTCGACGAGGCGGGCAACGCCGGGCTGGCGAAGGTGGTTCTGCGGTAAGATGACGGTTTAACCCCTCCGCATGCCTATCTATCAAATAGTGGTTCTGGCGATCGTTCAGGGCCTGACGGAATTTCTGCCCATCAGCAGCACGGCGCATCTGGCGCTGGCACCGTGGCTCATGGGCTGGCGCGATCCGGGATTGTCGTTCGACATCGCGCTGCACATCGGCACGCTCGTGGCGGTGCTGGTGTATTTCTTTCGCGACTGGCTGCAGATTGCCGCGCAGGCGTTGGGCATCCGCTACAGTCCCGATCCGGAGCTGAAAGAGCAACCGCGGCTGCTGTGGGTACTGGCCCTGGCGACGCTGCCGGTGGCGGTGCTGGGAATGATTTTCCACGACCAGGCCGAATCGACCTGGCGCAACCCGTTCGTGATGGGCGGCATGCTCATTGGCGTGGGGTTGTTGATGGCGCTGGCCGACCGCCAGGCGCACCTGGCCAAGAGCATCGCGCACATCTCGTTTTTCGACGCCATGGTGGTGGGCCTGGCGCAAGCTCTGGCCATCGTGCCGGGCACTTCGCGCAGCGGCATCACCATGGTGGCGGCGCTGTTCCGGGGCATCAGCCGTCCGGCGGCGGCGCGCTTCTCGTTTCTCTTGTCGACGCCCGCCATCGCCGGCGCGGCGGCCAAAGCCCTCTGGGATCTGCACAAGACCGGCGGCGTGCCCCCCGACATGCGCCTGGGCTTCGCCCTGGGCGTGCTGCTGAGCGCCATCACCGGCTGGCTGGTCATCCGCTTCCTGCTCGACTACCTGCGACGGAACACCTTTACATTTTTCGTCTGGTACCGCGTGATTTTTGGCATAATAGTGATTGCTCTGGCTTTTTTCCGCGTCTAGCGGGATGAAGCTTTTAGGTCCGTCCGAACGCTCACGCCTGAACGAGGCCGCAGCAGTAGTGTATGCGGCGAGCGCCATACTGCTCACCCTCAGCCTGGTTTCCTATCACGGCGAAGATCCGTCCCTCAACTCCGCCAGCGGCGCGCCTCCGCTCAACTGGATTGGCTTCCCGGGTTCCTACGCGGCCGACGCCGTATTTCAGTTGTTCGGCGGCATGGCGTTCGTGTTCCCCATACTGCTGGGCCTGCTGTCCTGGAAGTGGTTGCGCTCGAAGCCCATTGAAGCGCAAGGCGTGAAGGTTTTCGGCTGGGTGTTGCTGGTGGGGAGCGCCTCGGCGTTGGTGTCCATGAAGACCGGGTGGCGTTTGTTCCACGACGCGATCCCCGCCGGTGGGATGTTGGGCCTGCTGTTGGCGGATTATTTGGTGCGGGCTATGAACCTGACGGGCGCCTTGATCTTGACGGCGACCTGTCTGACCGTTTCGCTGTATCTGGTGTCGTCGTTCTCGGTAACGAAGCTGGCGATCTGGTTCCGGGGGCCCCTGGCCTGGCTTGCCCGCGTGGGAGCGCACTGGTCCGCCTGGCGCGCCCGGCGCCGCGCTGTCATCGCCGAAAAGAAGCGCCAGCAGGCCGAGCGCGCCAAGGCCAGGAAGCTCTTGGTGAGGCCACCCGCGCCGGCTCGCGCGCCCGCCGCCCTGGCGGCTCCGGCGGCTCCGGCCGGGAACGCCTCCACGCCACCCTGGGAAGAAGACATCCCCATCCGCCCGTTCGAGGAGCCCGCCGTCACGCCGGCGGCGCCGCCCATCGTCGAACAGGCCGTGGCCGCGGATCCCGTGCCGCGCCCGCGCCGCGCCTCCAGCGTGACCGCCGCGGCGGCCGCTGCCACCGGGCACGTTTACGAACTTCCGGATACGGAACTTCTGAATATGCCGCCCGCCCGCAGCGCCTTCGACGAGCAGGAACTCAAGGAAACCGCCGCGCGTGTCAAGAGCAAGTTCGAGGAGTTCAACGTGTTCGGCTCGGTGGTGCAGATCAACCCCGGCCCGGTGGTCACGACCTTCGAATTCAAGCCCGATGCCGGCATCAAGTACAGCCGCATCACCACGCTCAACGAGGATCTGTGCCTGGGCCTGCAGGCCGAGTCCATCCTCATCGAACGCATTCCGGGCAAGCCCACCGTGGGCATCGAAGTGCCCAACACCAAGCGCGAGGTGATCAGCCTGCGGCAGATTCTGGAATCGGAGGAGTTCCGCTCCTCGCGTTCGCACATGGCCATCCCGCTGGGCAAGGACATCAACGGCCGCATCAAGGTTTCGGCGCTGGACGCCATGCCGCACCTGCTCATCGCCGGCTCCACCGGATCGGGCAAGAGCGTGATGCTCAACTCCATGATCATGTCGGTGCTCTACAAGTCCACGCCCGACGACGTGCGCATGATTCTGGTGGATCCCAAGCGCCTGGAACTGGGCCTCTATGAAGGCATCCCGCACCTGCTCACGCCGGTGATCACGGATCCCAAGAAGGCCACCAACGCCCTGCGCAACGCCGTGCTCGAAATGGAGCGGCGCCTGAAGCTGCTGGCGGCGCAGGGCGTGCGCAACATCGATCAGTACAACAAGAAAGTGCGCCAGCTCGCCGAACAGCCGCGCAGCCTGTTCGCCGAAAACGAATCGGCCGAGCCCGAAGACCTGCGCCCGCTGCCTTACATTCTGATTCTGATCGACGAGTTGGCCGACCTGATGATGGTGGAGCGCGCCAGCGTCGAAGAGGCCGTCACGCGCCTGGCGCAGATGGCGCGCGCCGTCGGCATGCACCTGGTGCTGGCCACGCAGCGGCCCAGCGTCGACGTGATCACCGGGTTGATCAAGGCGAATTTCCCGGCGCGCATCAGCTTCCGCGTGGCCACGCGCGTGGACTCTCGCACCATTCTCGACGTCATGGGCGCCGAGCATCTGCTGGGCAAGGGCGACATGCTGTGCCTGCCGCCGGGTTCGGCGCGCCTGGTGCGCGTCCACGGCGCGCTGGTCACCGAAAACGAAATCAACCGCGTGGTGGAGTTCTGGAAGAGCCAGGCGGTGGCCGAATACGATTCCACCTACCTGGTGGCCCCGCCCAGCGACGAAGAAGAAGGGCCGGAAGGCGAGGAACTCGATGGCGACGAAGATCCGCTTTACGCCGATGCCGTGCGCGTGGTGATCGACATGGGCAAAGCCTCGACCTCGATTCTACAGCGCCGCCTGCGCCTGGGCTACGGCCGCGCCGCCCGCATCCTGGACATGATGCAACGCGACGGCATCATCGGCCCGCCCGACGGCAGCCGCCCCCGAGAAGTCCTGAAGCGCCCGGACTGGCTGGAAGAGGTGGGGGCCCATTTGCGGTAGACATTTGCGGTAGGGACAGACGGGACGTTCACTGAGGCCGAGCGATTACCGAGAAAACATCGGAGCCACGGTGCCTGCTTGACCGCACTCCAACACGACACTTCTGTCGTATGATCGTATCCTGACCAGTTCACAATTGAGGAAGTGGCTGGCCCGACGCGGGTGGGGAATTTTCGGATTGAAATGCGGGTACCTGACGGTGGTGGGCGCAGGTCTTTCCTGATCTTCTCAACCAGACGCTTGCCGGGTTCTGCAAGGAGCGTGAGCATGCTGTCTTACCGTGCGGTTTTCGAGATCGACACGAACGCTACGGTGCTGGTGTCGTTTCCGGACTTTCCCGAAGCTCACACCTTCGGCGACGACGAATCCGAAGCGCTGGCGCGCGCGATGGAACTGCTGGAAGACGTGCTCGCCGACTACATCGAGAGCCGTCGCGATATCCCCACCCCGTCCAGGATTCGGAAGCGCGACCGCGCCGTGACGCTGCCGGTCCTGACCGAAGCCAAAGTGCGCCTCTATCAGGAAATGCGCGTAGCAGGCGTTCGCAAGGCGGACTTGGCGCGGCGGTTGAAGTGCCACATGCGCCACGTGGACCGCTTGCTGGATGTGCACCACGCCTCGCGCATGGATCAAATGGAACTCGCCTTCGCCGCGTTGAACAAGAAGCTCACCATCGACGTGCAGGCCGCCGCTTGAGGCGCTTGGGCAGACGGAACGTTGACTCTGACTCTGGGTCATCGATTATTCGGATCCCAGACCGACGGCGCCATCGAACCAGATCTGTTCTGTAACGAGCACCAAAGAACGCTGGAGAGCATCGCCACGCCCTTTTGGGTGGAGGCGTACGGAGTCGCGTGCCGGAGGCCACCCCAACCTGAAATCACACTCTGTGATTTCAAGTTTCCGACCGCCGGTAGGTCCGTATGAGCCGAATCCTGTGCGTCGGTTCGCTGCTCATGCGCCGGATTCAGGAGGCGATCAAATCCGGATTCCTTGACCTAAACGATCTCGCTAGCCTGGCCAAAGAGCGGATCAGCCTGCGCGACGGTTCCTCACGCCTGCCACTGGTTTCCCGGGCCACGCTTCCCTAGCTTGAAAAGGTTCTTGTACTCGTCCTTCTCCTTGTGCCAGCGCGACTCAGGATTCTCGATGATCTTGATCCATTCCGGTTCGGTGAGTTTCTCAAAGCGCTGGGCGTAAGCATCGATCCAGCGGGTCACCGCCGGATCGCGGACGATGTCTTCCGAGTGAACATGGCCGTTGGCGACGATGTGGTCGTCGACCAGTTTTCGGAGCACCTGCGGGTTGTCCGTAATGAGGCAGGGACGCTTCAGGTTGGCCCTCTCATTGTAGGGGAAGGCCTCGCGGAGAGCGTTGAAGAAGGGAGAATTGGCCGCCTCGAGTAGGCTTTTCTCCCGGATGTTGTCTACGCCGAAGTGCGCGAAGACACAGGCCTCCACACGGCCGGAGTTTAAGACGTGCATATAGCGGCGGGCGCCGGCCAGGCAACCGCCGACCGCGGGTCCATCGTTCCAGAAGTCGGCCATAAACAGCCCGTGGGTCTTCCGCATCTGGGCCACCCGCTTGCCGCACTGGATGCGCTGTTCGGGTGTGGGGACGAGTTCCAGGACCGGGTCCTTGCCCACGGGGAGAAACATGAAATACCAGGCGAACAGGACGCCGCGATCGAGCATGGACTCGATGAACCGGTCGCCGGTCACCACCTCCACATTGTCGCTGGCGTAGGTCACGCTGATCCCAAACAACACACCCTTCGAGCGCATCAGATCCATGCTCCGCAGCACTTGCCGGTACACGCCCGGCCCGCGCCTCCGGTCGGTCTCCGCCTCGAACCCTTCCAGGCTGAGCGCGGGTGCCACGTTACCCAGGCGCGCCAGTTCGTCCACCAGGAGTTCGTCGAGCATGGTTCCATTGGTGAAGGTGAGGAAGTACATGTCATTGTGCTTCCGGAAGAGCCGCAGCAGGCTGTCCTTCAGCAGATAGGGTTCGCCTCCGGTGAGCACGACGAAGTAGTCGCCCATGTTCTTGCATTCCGTAAACAGCCGGTCCAGCTCCGCTTCGCTCAGCTCCCCCTGTTTAGAGTACAAACCGGAGTAGCAGCCCCGGCACTGTAGGTTGCACCGCATCGTCGGGCTCATCGTGACGACGAACGGCACCCACTTTCCACTGTTTCGGATGCGTATCCGGAGACTGGCGCCCCTCACACCCCAGTGAAAGAATAGATTGCGGATCAGCCGTCTGCGCGCCACGGGATTCGCCAGGCGGCCGATACGCGCGAGGAGGTTTGCAAAAACCCCGCCTCCATCATCCAGGTCCTTGGAAAGGCGCTTCAGAAAGGCCCGCAGAAGCGGGCTGGGAAAAGGGGTCTTCTCGAGAATGAGCAGCCTGCGGAGATCCTGCACCTGGCCGGTGAGACAGCGGGAAAGGGACGGGACTGCGAGCGTCTTGATAATTTCCTGAGTCAGGGACATGGCTCGGCTATTCCTCCTGGAAGCATAATCCTCATGTTGGCGGTTTGGCGCGGTGTAAGTGCGGCGGCGGAGCGCATAGGAAGGCTCAATCCCAAGCGAGAACCGAGTCACTCGCAAGTTGCAGACGGTCCGTCTGAAAGTACACACGCTGGCCATTGACGACGTCGCTGCCGATCATTGTGTTCTCAAACAATTGTCCGTCGTCCCAAAATTCCTTCACGAGACCGAGATACTCGTCGTCTACAGCCTGGAAATGGCACCTCAGAGCCTCGCTGAAGCCTGCCCAGTACTTGCGTGCGGGCGGAGCCTCGAAAATCCGGGCCATCTGGTACACCGTCGGCAGGCCATATCGGAAGATGCCCTGCTCGAATCGCGCTGGGTCGAAGACGTCCAGGCCCGGAATGAATTCGCAAATGAAGTCGATGTGGTTGTCCCGGCAAACCCCGCGGACCCTCGACATCTCGACGTGGATCAGGTCGATGTCCGGCGAATACACATTCTTGCCGGGGTCTCCCGTGCGCGTGTACGCGGAGCGGGTTCTTCCGGCGACTCCTGGTGGGAGCTTCTCGACCGAGTCGAACCACACCTTCGTATTGAGATGGCGCATGCCGAGAATATTCGAGTAGATGCACTGTCCGCCATGCTCGGCTATGGCCCGTATCGTGGCATGCAACTCACCATCGTCATAAAGACCCGGGATCACCGGCGACAAATGGAAGTGCACTGGAATGCCGGCGTCGGTCAGCTCCGATGCCGCCCTCAGCCGGTCCGCGACGGCCGGCGCGCCGCGCTCGATGACACGCGCCTTCGCCTGGTTGGTCGTGAGGATCGTGAACTGCACGAGCACGAGACCTCGGCGGTTCAGTTCGAGAAGCAGATCCAGGTCTCGCAGGATCAGCGGGGACTTGGTGAGGATGACGACGGGCAACTCGCGACGGACAAGGCGCTCGAGAATCTGTCGCGTCGCTCGGACCTTCCTCTCCAGCATTTGGTACGGATCGATAGTGGAGCCGATGTAGACGATCTGCCTACTGGGCATGGCCGCGAGGTCCCTCTCGACGCCTTGCAGCAGATCCTGGGGTGGTTGCAGATGCTCCACAAACGCCTGCGACTCCCAGTAAAGACAGTACGTGCACTGCAGCGCACAGCCGGAGTACGGCTCGACGTAGTACTTCCACTGATGCGATCGCATCGTCAGCACGTCTCGGTGAAACAGTTTCAGCTGTTCCATGGCGACCAGTTCAATCTCGGGACTTCCCGGTCCTCTGATCCCAGGCGTACAGGTGATAGCAGCGATGAGCGGCGATCAAGTTTGCGCCGATCGCGATGGTCACGACCGCCGCATTGATTTGACCGAACGCGGTGCCGAGGGCTACCAGGACAATGCGATCGCCTTTGCCGAAAAGCGCGCTCGGAAATCGCGACCGCAGCGCTTCGGCCTCGCCCTTTGGAACGAGGCCATCCAGCCGGAACGTGAGCAGCCGGGTCAATGTGCCGACAAGGGCAGCCACGCCCCACCACGGATCGCACAGCTTCGCCCCGATCAACCCTGCGAAGACCGCCGAATCGGTATACGCGCTGCAGAAGTTGTCGAAGAAAGATCCAAACGACGACTGGAGACCTCTAGCTCGGGCGACCATTCCGTCGACCGCATCGGAGAGTCCGCTCAGTCCGAAGAAGCCGACGGCGAGGATCCACTGGTGGGACACGAAGAAGTACGCGGAAACGACGCCGAAGACGATGCCGGAGAACGAAAGCAGATGCGGGGACACACCTGCGACCGACAAGGCGCGTCCGAGCGGGATAGCAAGCTTAGAAAGCGGCTCTCTATAAACGTCGATCATAATCCCCTCGCTGGCCTTGCGGCCGGGAAGCAGCATACCACAATCGGTGTGTTTGGGAGCCTCTGAAACTCACCTTAATGGAATTGCGGGTTTCCACCTCGCGAACGCTCCGGATGCTGCTCGATCAGCAACGGCGATAGAAGAACATAGGCAACCACAATGCCCATCATGACGCGGGCCAGGATGGGTGTCTGGAAGAACGGCATGATCATGAGGCCGGTGAGGATCGGAACCAGAATCCAGGGATAGGCGCCGAGCTTCGGGTACCTCATCCGCGCCATCATGAGAACCGAGAGAACTGGCACGCCCGCCAGGAGCAGCCAGGTGAGCACGCCGGGCTCCAGCACTCGCTCCCGCCGGAGGAATACGAGCGCCACTACATAAAACCCGTACACGATGGTCGCCAGACCACGAGAGGCGGGGATCCCCGGGTACTCCGTATCGCTCAGCCCCGCTTTTCTCGCGTAACGCATCGATGCGAAAGGGGCCGGAAGGCTCAGCAGAATCATGCGCAGAGGCCCGGCGCCTTCCTTCAGCAGGAAGAGAGACATGGTGGCCGGTGCCAGCACGTGGTAAATGAGATCCGCAGAGAGATCGAAAAGTTCTCCGAACGGGCTCGAAACACCCAACCGCCGTGCCAGCACTCCATCCAGTACGTCAGTCCCCAGCCCGAACAGCCAGATGATGGCGGCGGTCTCCATCTGGCGCCGCACCACCAGGAAGATGAGATAAAGCCCCAAGGTGGCCCGGATGGCCGTAAGAACCTGCGGCGCTGTGAATCGAAGGGAAGACGCCAGTTCCGCCCTGCTCATCCTTTACCTCCGAGCCGGATCGCTCTTACGGCGCCTTCCTCTTCAACCCGCCTGGCGCTTCGTACAGCGGCGCCCCGATCGGCAAGGCTCCGCCTGCGGCAGCGCCTGGGCCAACTCCAAAGATCATACCGGCCGCAGCGTAACCGCCGACGTTGTGGTTATCCCTTCCCGCCAGCCCCCAGATGATTGCCCCGCACGCCCGCGCCGACGGCCATCCCCAGGAGCGTGTGCCGTCGCCGGATGTTGGCGATCCGCACCCGAAACACATCCGCCCGTTGAATGCTCACCGGCTGACCGCCTTGCTTCACCTCGATGGCCGACTCCGAAAGCGACAGCAGCTTTCCCTCGGCCTTCTTGCCAGTCATCTGGGTCACTACCACCGTCCGGCCTGGTTTCAGCGTCTGCACCAGCGTCTCCCAGGACCGATTAACTTCCGCACTGGCCGGCAGCATTGTGACTGCCGCCAGCAATCCTAACTTGAGCAAAGTTGTTTCCAAGATTCACCTCCTTGCTGAGAGATACAGCTCGGACTGCCCAATCATACTCCCAAAATCGTGTACTATTACCAGTTTCTTGGGGTCTCTTGATCGGATTCTTGGGCCATGGAGTCTGTCTGCTCAAATTCGGTGAGATGCGGGGCGTTCCACCGCCGGGAAAACAACGAAATTGGAAACCATGAAGTTCGCCAGCCCCGCAAAAACCGTCGCGGCCAGATTCGCGGCCACGTAGTGGACTGCGAGTTCCTGAACAAGGAGCCGCGTGACGAGGAGGTTCGCGAGCATAGCGACGGCGCCGGTCCCGAGTTGGAACCTCACCAGGCGCATGAGCGTCTCGCGGTGGGAGGAGCCGGTGGAACGATCGCGCCATGTCCACCGCAGGTGCCAAACGAAATTGTGCATCATCGCGGCCTCGACGGCGACGGCCGTGCTCGCAAGGTACCCAACCCCTGCCAGCTCAACCAGTGCGGTGAGGACCGAGAACTTGACGCCCAGGCCCATCGCGCCCACCAGGTTATATCGCAAGAACCGCTGTATCCCGCTTAACAGAGGAGTCATGGCGTTTCACTCCCGATCTGAGCCTTGCGGCGCTGCTGTTCGGGCAGGATTCGGCTCATGCTCGGGTCGAGGTCCAGTTGCAGCCGTAGCCACCACCGCGGCTGGAGAAGAATCCGGACCGGCAGGCCCTTCAGGTCACCGCTCAGCGGTACCCAGAGCGAGAAATCCGTCCGGGTGCGCTTCACCGTATTGAAGCAATGAAAGTCCACGACAGCGACATCGCGGAGCCGCAGCGCCCCATACTTAGTCGAGAAAGACGCCACCCGGCGAACGCCGGTCACATCGAGCGTATACGGTTTCGTGTTGAACACGAAGATCAACGACGGCCGCGTCCGCCGAAGCGCCTCCGGCGACCGCGCAAACGCCTCCGTAATCTGCCCAAGGCTGCGCGAGAGCGCCGTAAGAAAACCGTAGGGTTCGCGGTACGCTTGGCGGCTGTTGAGCAGAACTCTGCGCCGCAGCGGAGGCTTGCTGGCGAGGCACTCGCGGTACTTAGCCAGCAATCGCTCCGGACGCCGGTAATGGAACTCCTCTTCATCGGTGAAAACCCGAAGCTCGTGGTACGCCCGCTCGGAAAATACGGCGCTGCGCGTGACATCATAAGGGTGCGCGGCTTTGGCTCCGCCGGATTCACGAATGACTTGGTCGATCGAGGACTCGGTGGAGTGCCTCATGATCCCCTCAAACTCCGTACCGAGCAGCAAAGGCGCCGCGGCGCCGGTGTCCCAAATCCAGTCCCCGCTTTCCCAGCCGTGGCCCCACCGGTTGATGTGCCCCGGAATCCGTTCCGGTTCTGAGCCGAAAAGGACTTCGACTTCCTCGCGCCAGCGGGTCGGCGTCGCGTAAGTCCGGCGGATCGTGATGTGGCCGCCTCCGACGTCGTCCCGTCCAAGCCAGAAAAGGAAAGGCCGGACCTCGCCGCGTAGCCGATAAACAAGCACCTTCTCGTCTGGGTTGACGGCACACTTCGCCGGGCAGGTTGCCGCCAGTATCAGCAATGCGATGGCGCCCGGCACTCGCCGCGATGAATGCAAGCCCCAACCCCTGCGGCCAACGGGCCGCGGATAACGCTTCGGTCCGGCAGAATCATAACACAAAACCCGGTTTCCGCTCGCGTGGAGAGGCGAGGACCGCCGCACCTGCCGAATTCTCGCAGAACCTGAGCACACGTGGAGGGACTGAAGCCAGTATTGGATCGGTGCGGGAGGCGCACGCTTCCAGCGGAGCGTAGGATCTGATAGGATTCACGCGGAGGTTGGAACATGTCTGCAAAACGCTCTTGGGGCGTGACCTTCTCCGCCATCGCAACTATTCTCGGCTCCGCGATCCTGATCCTGTTCGCGCTGTTCATGCTTTTCAAGATGCTGGTTAAGGGCAGGATGCCGAATGCGCCCGCGTTCGCGCAGGTTGCTTTGTATGTCATGTGCTTCGTGATGCTCGCTCTCGCGGGCTGGGGTATCGCAACGGCGGTGGGGCTGTTCCGTCTGCGTAGCTGGTCCCGCACTCATTACTCGTATTCAGTTCACTACTGGCGTTCTTTGGTGCAAGCGCAGGTTTATCAACGGCGTTTATGCGATTACCGCCGGGCCCGAATGCTTCGCCCGAGCTGTTGGCCGGAATCAAGATCGCCCTGGTCGGCTTCTACGCCGCTCTGGGGTTGATCGGCATCTTCTGGCTGTTCTATTTCAACGCTGCTGGTGTGCGGGCGCAGTTCGGCATGGCGGCCGATGGCGTGGAGACCGGCGGCAGACCTCTGAGCGTGTCCATCATCGCCTGGTTCATGTTGCTGGGGAGCTTGGTTTGTTTCGCTTGTGCGTTCTTTCCATTCCCAGCCATGGTCTTCGGAGTAATGTTCCAGGGTTGGGCCGCGCGCGTTTTCTATCTGGGTTTCGCGGCTTGCGAACTATGGCTCGGCATGGGATTGCTCCGCCTGAAGTCGTTGAGCCGCGTACTCGCCATCGCGTTTTTCGGGTTCGGCATCATCAATGGCTTGCTGTTTGCCGTCTTGCCTGGGCGTACGGAGCGCCTGCAGGACTCGTTGCGATCCCTGCCTGCCGCCATGCGCGGCGCCGGGGATTACGGGACCGTCCCGTACACATCGCCAATGGGCATGATTGCCGGCTGTCTCTTGCTCGCCGTTCCGATCTGGTTCCTGGTGGCACGCCGCCAGGCTTTTATCAAACAGCCGGAAAACGCGCAATCTCCGGAAGGGTGAATCGTTCTTTCCGACAACTCGGGCAACTACGCCGCGTCCCCCCATCACGATGCCCACGCGCGCCGCGCGCATGGCGCCGGTACAGTTCGATCTGGGCTTCCGCCAGCGCCGGAAGAAGCTACGGGGAGCTTCGGCCGGTATCTGACGGCGCAGCGCCAACGGTAAAATCGCCACGGCACGTTTGCTGACCGTTGCCGAAACCTGTGACCTATGGCGCCTCAACATCCGGCTATCTGTCCGCCGCTATCGCCTGTCATCGCAGCTGGTCAACACGTCGCTTGCTTCCAGCACCGATAGCCACCCACTTGAACTCTTGCCATTCCATGCTGGAGGCCGCGTGGGGAGCGTGACGCCGTGGCTCACCGAGGCCTTTGTAACTGCGCCGCACACATGTGATAGCCTCAGTTTTATGCGGAGGAAGGCGGAATAGGGGACATCCGCGCCGCGCTTACAGCATCCCTTTTCCGGCAAGAACTTCTGGCACACAGGGTTGAGACTGATTCATGGACGGGGGTAAACGGCGCGCGAGCGGCGAACTTCTCGCGGGGAACGGTGCAGAATTTGGAATACGAAAGTGGAGGTCGCAGCTTGTGGGGCGCTTGGCGGACATTCAGGGATGCGGGGGCCGAGCACGAGAACGGACGCCCCTGATGATACCCGCTTTGGCCGGAAGCTCTGGCAGGCCGGACCGTGGTTCGATGAACGCGCCATCTGTACGAGATTGTGGAGGAGGGCACCGCTTACGTGACGTGCGCGATGAGAACTGTAAGTAATCCCAACTGCGCGTTGTGTCATACGCCGGGGTTTCCGCTCTACTCGGGGCTACGGGATCGAATCTTCGACGCTCCTGGCGAGTGGAATTTAAAGCGGTGCCCGGATCCAAAATGTGGGCTGGTGTGGTTGGACCCGATGCCGGTCGAGGAGGACATCGCCAACGCCTATAAGCGCTACTATACCCACGAGCGCCATGAGGAGGGTGGGGCGACTTTACGCTCGCTCTCAATTCTAACGATAAGGAAACTTATCTACCGGCTTATAGGAGTTGGACGGCTCACCCAGGAACATAAGAAACTCTGGGCTATGTATGTCGATGACATGGCCCCCGGGCGTTTGCTTGACGTCGGTTGTGGGAGTGGCGCCCGGCTTCTGCATTTTCAGAAGGCAGGGTGGGAAGTTGAGGGTCAGGAGATCGATCCGGAAGCAGCCGAATCGGCCCGCAAGACGGCGAAAGCGCGAGTGTTTTGTGTGCCGCTGGAAAGCGCCCGGCTGGCAGCGCATTCCTACGACGTGATCATCATGAATCACGTGATCGAGCATGTTCACCGGCCCATCGACTTGCTAAGGGAGTGTGGCAGGATCGTGAAGCCCGGTGGTCTAATCGTGGCGGTCACCCCGAATAGCGAAAGCTGCGGCCATAACCACTTCGGCAAGTTCTGGCGAGGGCTCGAGCCGCCGAGACACGTGTTTATTTATTGCCCGGCGAGCATCGCGCATCTTGCGGATCAGAGCGGTTTCAGTCATTTCGATATCTGGACATCAGCCGCTAATGCCGAGGATGTGTTTCTGAGAAGCGCTTCTTTAGAATCGCAAGAAGCTGGCGGGAGCGGCTCCATAGTAAGAACGCGCACTCGCGCATTCCGATTTTTGCGGCGGGAGTATGTGGAAACTAGAACGAATGGCGTTGGTGGAGAAGACCTGGTGCTCCGAATCCACCCGAGTGTGTGACCCCGCAACTTACAAATGAGCTCTCCCCTTCGGATGAGCGCAAGGGCTACCAGCAGGCTGTCATTGCGGTAAACGACCGGGGACGCAGTTTGCACCTGCCGGCCGTGGTCTCTGTTGACGCTTTCAGCTCGTCGGATGACCGGATGGCTCGGCTTCGGCGTGAATGACCTGTTACTGCGGGTCATCGCTTCTTTCCGCCCGACCTTGAGTTCTTCTCGATCCGCAGACTCCACGCCGTGCGCCGAGCACCGGCCAGCATATCCTGGTTCGCCGCTGCCAGCCGAATATGGGTCATTCCCATCCTTCCCCATCCGCCTGCAATGGGCACGAAGACTTCGGGCTGTTCCTCAACGAACTCCGCCTGCTGTTCCGGTTAATCATCAGGTTGCCGTAACTCTGGTTTTGCGAGGCGAGCGTAGCGAATATCCGCTGTAATCATGGCGCGTTACTCTGCTTCAGCAGAGAGTATCCCGCAGAGCACGCCGGCGTAGGCGCGGCGCGCGGCGACGGAACCGGACGAGCGCGATACCCACTACGTATCCGGGTGCTACCATGTTGGCTGCCGCCTGTAGCGCGGCTATGCCACTTCGAGGAGCGTCTCCATGAAGACACAGAACTATGCCAACCACGCCCGTTACGTCGCCGGATTTCACGGTGTGCTGTTCGTGCTGCTGCTGGCCACCCTGGGCGGCTCCATCGTCAACCTGGTCAAGTCCTGGTGCGACCACACGCGCGTCTACAGCGCGTCGCTGATCCTGGCTCTCACCATCGCGGTTTTTCTCACGTCGCTCTTCGCCCGCCTGTTCGCCTTGAAGGCGCAGGACCGCGCCATCCGCGCCGAGGAGAATCTGCGCCACTTCGTGCTCACGGGTAAGCTGCTGGACCCGCGGCTCTCCATACGCCAGATCATCGGGCTGCGCTTCGCTCCCGACGAGGAATTCGTGGCGCTGGCGGTCCGCGCGGCCCAGGAGAATCTCTCCGAGACCGACATCAAGAAAGCCGTCAAGAACTGGAAAGCCGACACGTATCGCGTGTGAACTGAAGGCTCTGCAGACCTTGTCCGCGAGCGGACTTATACTGGAGAGCGAAATGACCGCCATGCCAACCGCCATTCCCCGTCGCACCCTGCTCAAACATGCCGCCTTGGCCGGACTTGGTCTGCCGCTGGCCGCGCAGCAGCAGGACACCGAAGCCTTCCGCCGAACGCACGAAACGGTCGTGCACCGCAAGATCCAGCCATGGTTTCCGAAAGCCGGGCTGGGCCTCATGCTTCCGTGGGGGCCGTGCAGCGTGGGTGAAATCGAGGGCGGCTGGGGCATCTTCCGTGACATGGGCGAGCCCAACAAGTATTGGCCGGTCGAGAAGTACATGGCCCTGGCCGACCGCTTCAATCCTCAGAACTACGATCCCGATAAGTGTCTGGCCGCGGCGGCGCAGGCCGGTTTCAAGTACACCGTCGCTCTGCTGCGCCATCACGACGGCTACGCCATGTGGCCCACCGAATACGGCGAGTTCGGCACCAAACAGCATATGAAGGGCCGCGACCTGATACGGCCGTTCGTGGAGGCCTGCCGCCGGAGTGGACTCAAGGTCGGCTTCGGCTATTCGCCCACGGACTGGCTCTTCAATCCCAAGGGCTGGCCCTGGCGGGGGTTTCCGTTGCGCGACCCCGAGTTTCGCTACCGGCGGCCGGAGCGGAGCCAGGGCACGCCGCGCTACGCCAGTATGCCCATCGCGCAAATGCAGAAGTATTTCGACCAACTCTATGCCGTTGTGAAGGGGCAGATGGGCGAAGTCTTGACCCGCTACGGCAAGATCGACCTGCTCTGGTGGGACGGCTACGACTGGCCCGTGGGCATCGACCACCACGGCCAGGAGCTGGAAGACTATGTCCGAAAACTCCAGCCCGGCATCGTGCTGAATGATCGCAACATGCTCTGGGACAAGGGGCGCACGCTGGGCGACTACAGCACGGCGTTCGAGAACCGCAACCCCGGCCAGCGGCCCGAGGGCGTCTGGGAGCAGTGCGAAGCGGTCTGTGGCACCTGGAGCTACCAGGGTGAGCTGCCCTGCAAGCCCACTTCGTATCTAATCGAGCGTCTGGTGCGCAACCGCGCCTGGGGCGGCAATTACGTGGTGAGTTTCGGCCCTCGTCCCGACGGCACCATGAGGCCGGCGTTCTACGAGACCTGCGGCCAGATGGCGGGCTGGATGAAACACAGCGGCGAATCCGTGTTCGACGTCGAGGCGGGCCCGTATCCGGAACGCAGCGACGTCCCGGTCACCGTCAAAGGCGGCGCCTGGTACTTGCACTTCCTCTCGCGCCAGCAGCGCACCGCCACGCTCACCGGGATCAAACCTCCATCCAGCGCCAGGCTTCTGCGCACGGGCCAGAGCGTGCCGTGGAAGAAGGACGGCGACCGCGTGGTGGTGACCCTGCCCGATATTCCACCGGCCGAATTGGACGAGGTGGTAGTCGTTAGCTGATAAGTCTGGCTTGTAAGGCGGACGCCCTCGTCCGCGGCCGACGCCCTCGTCGGCCTTGTTTCGGGCATTTGACTCGGGTCCGCGGAGAGCCGGACCAGGGGGTCCGGCGCGGACGAAGGCGTCCGCCCCACGAGGACTCATGTCGCGAACTTATAAGGGAGCCGTGGCATATGCGGATGCAACGCGGTAATGTTTGATCGAGGAGCGTCTCTATGAAGACACAGAATTTCGATAACCACGTCCGGCACGTGCCCGTATATCTCGGGCTGCTATTCCTTCTGCTGGCCACCCTGGGCGGCTCCGTCGTCAACCTGGTCAAGTCCTGGTGCGACCACACACGCGTCTACAGCGCATCGCTGATCCTGGCTCTCACCATCGCGGTTGTTCTTGCGGCGCTCTTCGCCCGCAGCTTCGCCCTGAAGGCGCAGGACCGCGCCATCCGCGCCGAGGAGAATCTGCGCCACTTCGTGCTCACGGGCAAGCTGCTGGACCCGCGGCTCTCCATACGCCAGATCATCGGGCTGCGCTTCGCTCCCGACGAGGAATTCGTGGCGCTGGCGCACCGCGCGGCCCAGGAGAATCTCTCCGAGACCGACATCAAGAAAGCCGTCAAGAACTGGAAAGCCGACACGTATCGCGTGTGAACGGTGGTCCGCGGCGAGGCCCCCGATGAAGACACGCTACTTTTTCGTGATTCTAGTTTTCGCGGCCGTGGCCGCCGCGCAGACGGTGGATCTGCCCGTCTGGACTCCGCGGGCAGGCCCGGGTGACGGCTTCGCATTCAAAGGCGCGCCGGAACCCACGGCGCGCGTGAGTTGGCGCGTGCCGGGCGTTCCGCGCAAGTACTTCTCCGAACTCCTTCCCGCGTTGTTCGAACGGACGATCGAGATCGAGGAATTCGACGGAGCGGGGAGCCGCCTGGAGTGGATCTTCACGGGCCCTTCGGGCGGCGTCACGGTGGAAGTCACGCCGTCGCGCGCGCGATTGATACAGCGCTACTACGACTCCTTCGGGTTGCGGAAGTCCGCGCCCGCCCAGGAGCGTCCCACGCGGCATCCCGAAGGCCTCTGGGAGGCCTCCATGGCCCCGTACCGCGGCACGCTGCGCGCCATCACCGTCCGGATGGACCACCGGTTGGGCATCCGCGTCCTGTTGAACGGCCGGGAGGTGCTGGAACAGCATTGCCTGTTCGACTTGAATCGCCATCAACTGGCCTTCACCGGCGCCGCGGGAGGCGCCCGGGGGCGTCTCTTACCCGCAGTGGCGGAACAGGCGACGGTCACCGTAAACGCCGCGGCCCGGCGGCAGCGGATGCTGGGATTCGGCGGCATCGCCATTGCGAACGCTTACGCAATGCTGAGCGCGGAGGGCAAGCGGGCCTGGTGGCGGAAGTTAGTGGAGTACAACCTGCTGCTGCATCGAGAGTATCCGATCGGCGCGCGTCTCAATCGGGAGATGACCAATTGGGATCGCCTGGAGGATTCCGTCCCGCACTATTACGGGGACAACTTCGCCAACGGCGAAATCAGCGACTTCGAGTACCTGCGAGAGGTGCGGCGCATCGGCGGCAAAGTGATCTTCGAGTTCTGGCAACTGCCGCCGTGGGCCAAACGCGACTGGCGCGACAGCGGCGGTAAGCTTCACGAAGGAGTCGCCGACATTGAGCCGTACGCCAGAGCCATGGTGCGCTACTGCCAGATCTCGAAAGAGAAGGTGGGCGCGCCTCCGGAGATTGTCGGCATCCAGAATGAAGTGACGCAGCCGGCGCCGGTGTGGCGGCAGATGGCGCTGGGATTGCGCCGGGCGCTCGATGCGGCGGGCTTCGGCGGCGTGAAGATCCACATGCAGAACGCCGGCCGGCTCGAAGCCGGCATCGAGAGCGCGAAAGCGTTTGCCGAAGACCCCGCGGTTTGGAAGACCATCGACTACGCCGCTTCGAACATGTACGATTACCAGCGGCACTTCTTCGACCCCGACACGTTCGATCCGCTGCTGAGGCAATTCAAGCAGATCACCGGCGGAAAGGAGTTTCTCTCCACCGAGATCTCCATCAATAATGATGAATTCCAGGGGCACAGCTACCGGATCGCGCTGGCCATGGCGCAGTTGTATCACAAGAACCTGACGCTGGCGGATGCCGTCGGCATCCTGTACTGCTGGACGCTGCTGAACGTGGAACAGCCCTCCTATGGCTGGACCCGTTCCCTGATGGTGCCCGACGCGGAGCACAACTTCATGCCGGTCGCCCCCAGCCATCAACTCCGCGTCTTCGGCGCTTACAGCCGCCGCATTCGGGAGGGGATGACGCGCCTGGAGGCATCCAGTACGAACCCGAACGTTTTGGTTACGGCATTCGAAGGCGCGGGCGGCGGGAGGACCTTGGTGCTGCTGAACCGTTCCATGGCGCCGCAGAGCGTGGTGGTCCACTGGCCGGGCAAGCCGTTCCGTTACCTGGAAACGGCCAGCCCGAGTGAGGAGAACATGGTGCGGGCCGCCCCCGTCGCACGCAACGACGGTGCGTGCGAAGTGAGAATCGAGCCCGGAGCCATAGCCACACTCAGCAACATGGAACTGGGCCACCTGGCGAAATGAGGGTTGGAGGCGGCGGACCGGAGCCGAACCCGTGAATGGGTGTGTTGCAGACCTTGTCCGCGCCCCCTATGTTCCGGCTCAGCGTGAAATGGAGAACGCCCGTTCCTCATTTCACGCTGAGCTGGAACACCACATCAAGACGCAGTTGGCACTCCACAGAGCAATGAAATTTCTCCCAAGAGCGCAGCAAGACTCTTTAGTACGGTATGCCAACGCCCTTTCCCTGGCTGGTCTCAAGAGAACTTTCGCAGGCCTGTCACTTGTCGAAATATATGGGCTCTCGGTGCCGACACTGGAATGGAGTTCATCCACACGGTCGTACTTCTTCTACCCAAACAGCGTCCTGGTCTGCGACGGACCGACAGACAGCAGATTGTTAAACCAGTCCGCTGATTGTCACACAAGGCGGGATCCTACAGTTATAGGGGACGGAATGGAAGCCATCCAGATTGGCACAGCTTGACGAGCGTAACACTGGATGCTAACATTCCTTTGTAGCCGAACAGGAAATCACTTCTGTTCGGCTTTGCTTTGTATAGACGTGGTGTGGTAATTCACCAACCGCGCAAGGTTTTAGTTGTAGGGAAGAACTCATCGGAATGAGCCGAGCAGGCTTTCGGGTCTGCTCGGCTTTTGTTTGGGCGCACTTAGAGATCATGGCGCTCAGCTGTATCAGTTGAGTGTAGAGAAGGAAACACAATAAGCCGGACAGGGGTTCGCCTCTATCCGGCTTTTTCTTTGCCCCGATGTGGGAAGCAGCGCTGATTATTAGACGGCGTGGTGCGGGCAGCAATTCACGTAAGATGGCCCCTATCTGCGCCAGCTACGTACAACTTCTGAGTGTGAAAGGACACTTGACAAATGATAGTGACGGCGTATGACAGCGTAAACGTTAGCGTGGTGATGGACTTGGTCCATGCCAGGCTCATTGTGGAATTGCTACGGTCGCTTGACATGGACGCTCATAAGGGCGCAGTGGAAACTGTCTTGCTCATTGGGATTGAAGCCACCGAACTGGATGCCGTGGTGGCATCTGGATCGTTCATCTCTGTGGTCAGCAAAGTGATCCAGCCAATAGCGCCCAGAGCAGATGGCGGAATTGCCAAAGCAGATGGGGATAGCTGCACTGCCAGCGCCCGCACTGCCTGTCGCCGTTCGAAAGGGTGGGTCAATTGAATAGCGCACAGCGATCCACACTGAAGATTTCCATGGAAGAGTATAGAGTCCTTTGCCTAGCGGTGATGCGAAGAGACGGATGGAAGTGCAGGGTATGCAAACGAAGGCACAATCTGAACTGCCACCATGTTGTCTTCCGTTCTCATGGCGGCGAAGATGCAGATTGGAACTTGCTCACGGCGTGCAGGAACTGCCATCGTGCAGTGCACGACAAGTTGTGTGTAGTCAAGCCTGTTCCAATTGCTTCCAAGCGCATTGACGCTGGCAAGCAGGTGCAGTTTGAGTTCGTTAGCGGTTGGACTCCGGGAACGAAGACTGTTCCGCCTCCGTTGGAAAGGGAGAGGGCCCTTCTGCCGTTAGGATGACCGAGCGAACGCGTGAAAGAGTTACGGTAGGACTACACCGCCGAAGAGAAGGCCGCCATCCAGCCCATCTGCCGCTTCAGATGGGCAGTGGTATCTGAGGGGAGACATCTCAGATCCGCCCGCAATGTGCAGGAGTTCCGGAATCATCCTGTGGCGGCGGCCTTTAGCCCGACTAGTACAATTGCACTATCGAAAGGTAGTAACGTATGTGTTACCATTGAGGCGGTGCGAGACATCGAGGTTCTGGAGTATCTGGATCCCACCGGCCGCTCCCGGTTTGCCCTATGGTTCGCCGGCCTGAACGCGGTAGCGGCGGCACGGGTCACCGTCGCGCTGACGCGCCTGGGCAACGGCAACTTCTCGAATGTGGAAGGCGTCGGCGCGGGCGTCCATGAATACAAGATTGATTTTGGACCCGGATACCGGATCTACTTCGGCAAAGACGGCGAACGCATTGTGATTCTGCTGGGCGGTAGCGCCAAGAAGCGGCAGAGCGCCGCGATTGCCGCCGCGCAGGCGGCATGGGCGGCATACAAGCGGGCGAAGGCCGGCAAGGGTGGTGAGAAATGGCACTGACGAGAGAGTTTCGGGAGACCGTCTACAATCGCGCCCAGAAAGACGGGGCATTCCGCAAGGCGCTGCTTACGGAGGCGGTGAACGCATATCTGGGCGGGGACGAAGTGACGGGTAAGACGGTTCTGCGGGAAGTGATCAACGCAACCGCCGGTTTCGAACAACTGGCGGCTGACCTCCAGAAGCCCAGCAAGAGCCTGCACCGGATGCTCGGACCACGCGGAAATCCGAACACCGCCAACTTCTTCGCGATCCTGCGCGCGCTTCAGAAGAGGGTGGGAGTGACGCTGACGGTGCGGGCCGCATAGAGACGCTACGTCGAGGGTTGGCGGCGGCAGGCGGCGAGGTCGAAGATTCTGCGGAAGAATCGGGCCGGACCGTGAACGTCATCCCGGCGCTGTGTATAATGGCCAGAACCTGGCGCGAACGGCCAGGGGCGTGTCACAGTTTTTCGAAACAGCGGAGTCATGGTGGAGGAACTCATGAATCGACGTAATTTCGTGGGCGGTCTGGTGGCGGGCGGGCTCGGCGCGGCGGAAGCCGCCAAGGCGGCCAAGCCGGAAGTGGCGCGGCGCAGCATCCTGAATTTCAACGAGAACATGGAGTACCGCAGGCTGGGCAAGACCGGCCTGATGGTATCGGCGGTGTGCCTGGGCGGGCACTGGAAGCGCGTCGACAACATGGCGCCCGGCGACGCTACCGGCTACTGCAAGAACTGGCTGGCGGTGAACCTGAACGATCCCGGAGTTCATCAAGAACCGGCACGAGGTGGTGAGCCGCTGCATCGAGCTCGGCATCAACTACATCGACGCCTGCACGGGCGAGGAAGTCATGACGTACAGCCCGCGCGCTCAAAGGCCGGCGCGACAAGATGTACCTGGGCTACTCCTGGTACCAGAAGGAGCCGCGCAACAAGGAGTTTCGCAACGTCAAGAAACTGCATCGGAAGCGCTCGACGATGGGCTTGAAGGCGGCGGGTCTGGACTACGTGGACCTCTGGCGCAGTCACGCTGCCGCAGGACGGACTGCCGGACCTGGCGGAGTTGACGCGCGTCGAGGAGAGCCACCTTCGAAGCGCTGGAGAAGGCCCGCAAGCAGGGCAAGGTGCGCTTCACGGCGTTCGTCCACGCACAACCGCCCGTGGCTGAAGTCGGTGATCGAGCAGTACCCGAACGAGGTGCAGGTGGTGTGCACGCCCTACACGGCCGACAGCAAGGAACTGCCCACCGACAGCGTGTTCACGCGCCATCCGCAAGCACGACGTGGGCGTCTTCGGCATCAAGCCGTTCGCCGACAACGCGCTCTTCAAGGGCGACGGCACGCCGGAGAGCCCGCACCGGGAGGAAGACGACCGGCGCGCGCGGCTGGCGCTTCGCTACATCCTGGGCAACCCGGCCATCACCGCGCCCATTCCCGGCCTGATTAACATGCCACCAGGTGGAGAACGCCGCCGAAGACGGTGATGGAGCGGCGCAAGCTCGACGTCCACGAGAAAGCCGAACTCTGGAAGCAGGCCTCCAAGGAAATGTGGGCGAAGCTGCGGCCCGGCTACCAGTGGCTCCGGAATTGGGAGAACGTCTGACGGTGACACGCGCCGGGAGGCGTCGAAGATGGCCGCCGCGGCGGCCGTGCGCCCCGGTTCTCGGCGTGCCGACGCGGTCGTCTTCGGCCTCATCGGCGCGGGCGCGCGGCCAGTATCTTCTGGAGCGTCTCAACCGCATCGCCGCGGGCCGCTGCGCGGCCCTGTGCGAGGTTGACGAAACGCGACCGGCGCAAGGCGCTCCGGCGAGCGCGTTTCCGAGCCCCAGGCGTATTCGCGACTACCGGCGGGTGCTGGACCGCAAGGACATCCAGGCGGTCCTGGTGGCCACGCCGCCGCACACGCATTTCGCCATCGTGCGGGATGCGCTGGAGGCCGGCAAGCACGTCTTCTGCGAGCAACCTCTGGTGCATCAAACCGGAGGAGGTCCAGCGCGCTCCGGAAGGCGGCGGCCGCGCATCCCGACCAGGTACGTGCAGGTGGGCCTGGAGCGCCGCTACAGCCAGTTCTACCAGACCGCGCGGCAGATGGCGGCCAAGGGCTATGCTCGGCGAGGTCACCAACATTCAGGCCCAGTGGCATCGGAATCCGGGTTGGACTCATGAACCGCGGCGAACCACGCGAGCGCAACTGGCGGCTGTTCCGGGAATTCTCCGGCGGCTTGACGGCGGAGCTTTCCTCGCACCAGATCGACCTTGCGGATTGGGTGTTCGGAGACCGGCCGGAGTTCGTCACCGGGGTCGGCGATCTGGACTGGCGCAAGGACGGGCGCGACGTCTTTGACAGCCACTCGCTGATCTTCCGGTACGCCGAGGGCCGCCAGCATGACCTGTTCGGCCTCCAGCACCAACAAGCACCTGCCCCTGTTGGGAGGCACGCGCAGCGAAGCCGGCGAGATCATCATGGGTACGGAGGGCACCATCGAGATCACCCTCGGGCACCGCGGACGAGCCGGCCATCGGCGTCTGGTTCTACGAACCGAGTCCCGCGAAAGCCGCCCAGACCGAAGAGCAGAAGGAGATGTCTCGCATGGCGGGCGCCACGGTGTCCAGTTCGGGGCGTAGCTCGCGCGGGCTGCCGATTTTGCTCTCGCCCGACCAGCTCACCGGGGACGAGACCTTCCTCGAGAAAGAGCTGAAGTATGCGCGGCGCTGGCTGTACTCGAAGGGCATCATGGTTCCCCGCGAGGAGAAGAACGCGGTGGACGCGCAACTGGAGAGCTTCTTTGCAAGCTGCCGGACAGGCAAGCCCCCCAAGGCGGATCTCGAGGCCGGCCTCAACAGTGTCGAAACCATCCTGCTGGCCAACCTGGCCATGGATGAGGGCCGCCGCGTGCGCCCGAGCGAGATGGAGAAGCTGGAGCGTCGCAAGTAGAGTCCCGCACATCGCCAGGGCCAAGTGAAGAAAGTGGCGAAGCCCCTACCGGAGACCCTGAAGAACGAGAAGCTGATGCTCGACTGGAAGAAGCGGCAGACAACCAGAGTGGCGGTTCGCTGCACCGTGGAGACCGTGCTCGACCAGACGCTGAAGCGGTTCGAGCAAGGCTATCGCGAGAACCCCTAATGTCACCGATGGACAACGGCCCACACATTGTTACCTGCAGCACTCTGATCCCAGGCCTGGGCGCGCACACGATTGGCGACTTCTGGCGATGGGCCTATTCCGACCTGCTCTCCAACGGCAATCGCTCCGTGTTTGCGGAGTTCATGGTCGGAACTGCTCTAAGCTGCCTCGATAGCCCGAGAGTGGAATGGGATGCAGTGGACCTGCGGTACGGAGAGCACAGAATTGAAGTGAAGGCATCCGCATTCTGCCAAAGCTGGCACCAGAAGAGGCTGTCAACCATCAAGTTCAACATCGGCAAGGCGCGAGCGTGGGACTCAAGGACAGGTGAATATTACGGAGACCGAACCCGTTTTGCCGATGTTTATGTCTTTTGCCTTCACTCCGAAAAGGACAAGGAGAAGGCCAAGAGCAACGTGCTGGACGCTTCGACGTGGGAGTTCTACGTGATTTCCACGAAGCTTCTGAATCAGGAGTTCGGCGGAGCAGAGACTATGTCGCTCAGTTCCGTTCAGCGGTTGGGCGTGCGTTGTAGGTATGCGGAACTGAGGGCCGGCGTGGACGAGGTTCTGAAAAGGCTTTGGGCGGCTGATCGGATTGGAGCAGATCGCGCATGAGTATCAGCCAGGACTGTGGTGGGCAGATTGCGTTCCGCTACAAAATGTCATTTGCACGCCACTGAAACCGAATGTTTGAGCGTGCGTGTGTTATGCTTACGTCGTCTAAGGATCCTGGAAGTGACGACATAGTTCTGGCGATATTCCTTCGGGCCATCGCCAACCGTGACGGAGAGGAGGGATCATGAAAGCAAGTAAGGCTCTCAAGCGACTTGCCAAGATTGATGCGTTGATGTCGGCGGTGACGGAGCGCTTTTCAAAAAGTGCGCCCCACATGCGAGAAGTGCTTCAAGAGGCGAAGGCTGCTGTCTCTCGAGCGAAGGAGGCTGTGAGTTTACAGGCATCCTCCGGGAAGGCGAAGAAACCTCCGGTGAAGCATTCTAAGCCAGCATCAAAAGCCACGCCGGAACCGCCCAAGCCCAAACGCCGCATCAGTGAAGAGGGCATGAAGCGAATTATTGCGGCAACCAAGAAGCGCTGGCGGTTACAGAAGGCTCAGGCTGCGAAGGCGCACCCAGCACCAGGAAAGATAGCCGGTACGAAAAAGCCCTCCGCTGAAAAGGCGGCGGTGAAGGTGGCCGCAGCCAAGGCAACGAAGAAGGCCGCGCCAGTTAAGAAGGCTGCTGCGAAGAAGGCCCCGGCTGCCGCACCGGCGGTGACCAAGGCTCCCGCTCAGTAGGTTGATCCCTCAACGGCAAAATGGCCAGTGCCCGGAATTGCTCTTGGCCGCCTTCCGCCCCCAGGGGGCGGCTCCTCCGGCAACTAACCGATCAGAGCTCGATCTTGCCCTGGTAGGTCATCTCGTCCACGTAGAAAGCTTGTGTAAATTTAAGCCGGCCGATCTCCGCGTCGAATTCGATTCGCTTGTCTTGCCGCGTGATTTCCGTTGACCGGGGAAACAGGTAAACGATCACCGGCCCTTCCTCCCGCTGCAACACCTCCACTCTGGATGGCTTCAGATCCTTCTTTCCGTCACGTTTGATGGCGGCCTGCTTCTTCAGTCGAGCGGCCAGGTTCTCAGAGTCGGCATCAACCATGCGGCGGGGGACTCCGTAGACAGCGATGGCATAGTGGTTCTCATCCAAGGTCGGGGCGCTGTTGTCGTGGGTCTTCAGTTCGGCTTCACGGACCGGAAGTGCGCTTTCCCAGCGAAGCTTCAGAGTTGGCGGCTCGGTGGAATGCGTGCCGCTGCCGTCGTTCGTGCCTCTAGGCTGCCCGCCAGGCGGGTAGCCTCCGCCACCCATGCCGGGCCCGCCCATTCCGCCGCGCCGGCCCATGCCGCCCCCGCCAGGCAGCCCGATTCCGATGCCCCCAATTCCGATACCCCCGCCCCGGCCCATACCGCCTCCCGATCGGCGCTGACCATTATTCCCGGATCTATTGAAGACCGGTGTGACGGTCTTGACCCAGGGCGAGTCGGTCAGTACCTGCCTGGCATCGTCCTCATTCCATTCGGCCATCCGCTTGTCCTTCCAGGACTGATCCCCAGCCGCCAACAGAGCGATGGAAATGGGTAGTAGCGATAGCTGCCATCTGCGAAGCATAAGCATATTTCCCCTCGACCTCTGTGGCTGTAGACGTCGCTCGTCACCGTCAAGTTACCGGGCTCCTGGGGCAAGCCCCAGCGCGTGCGGTAACGCTTCAAGGTCCTTGTCAATAGAATCAACTGCCCGCACAAGCTGGTGCGGCTGTTCGAAGGTGATGAGGCGCACCTAGCGAGACCGCCGCGCCGAGGTTCGAGGGACTAATTTATCGCCCATGCAACAGTTCCTTGGATCTCGTGTAGCGCCGGATCAGGGTGTTGGTTGAGCTATCGTGCTTGAGTTGGCCCTTGGCCCCACTCTCAAGTTCGGGGATGATGCGCGCGGCAAGCGCCTTCCCCAGTTCGACTCCCCACTGGTCAAATGAGTCAATTTGCCAGATGGCGCCTTGCGTGAAGACGCTGTGTTCGTACAGTGCGACGAGCTTCCCCAGCGCCAGCGGAGTCAGCCGTTCCAGGAGGATCGTGCTGGACGGACGATTGCCCTCGAAGGTTCGGTGCGGCACCAGCCATGCTGGTGTGCCCTCGGTCAGGACCTCCTGCGGCGTTTTGCCAAAGGCCAGCGCCTCTGCCTGGGCAAACAGGTTGGCCATGAGCAGGTCATGGTGGCGGCCGAGCGGGTTGAGCGGCTGGACAAACCCGATGAAGTCGCAGGGGATGAGCTTGGTCCCCTGATGCATCAGTTGGTAGAAGGAATGCTGCCCATTGGTCCCCGGCTCCCCCCAGTAGATTGGCCCGGTCTCGCAGACGACCTCAGTCCCATCAAGCGTGACGTGCTTGCCATTGCTCTCCATGGTCAACTGCTGGAGGTAAGCCGGGAAGCGCTTCAAGTACTGCTCATACGGAAGCACCGCCACGGTCTGCGCACCGAAGAAATTGTTGTACCAGAGGCCCAGGAGCCCCATGAGCACCGGCAAGTTGCGTTCGAAAGGGGCAGTGCGGAAATGCTCGTCCATCTGGTGGAAACCGTCGAGCATCGCGCGGAAATCTTCGGGGCCAATGGCGATCATGGTCGAGAGGCCAATGGCCGAGTCCATGGAGTACCGCCCGCCGACCCAATCCCAGAACTCGAACATATTTGCGGTGTCGATGCCGAACTTAGCCACTTCAGCGGCGTTGGTCGAGACCGCGACGAAATGCCTGGCAACCGCGGCGGGATCTTTCAAAGTCTGGAGGGCCCAGTCGCGGGCCGTATGCGCGTTGGTCATCGTCTCCAGCGTGGTAAAGGTCTTCGACGAGACGATGAACAGGGTTTCCCCGGCGTCGAGGTCGTGGGTGGCCTCGGCGAAGTCGGTGCCGTCGATGTTGGAGACGAAGCGGAAGGTCAGGTCGCGCTGGCTGTAATGCCGCAATGCCTCATACGCCATCACCGGCCCCAGGTCAGACCCACCGATGCCGATGTTGATGACGTTGCGGACCGGTTTGCCGGTGTGGCCCTTCCACTCCCCACTGCGCACCCGGGTGGAGAAGCCGGCCATCTTGTCGAGCACGGCGTGTACCTGAGGCACGACGTCTTCGCCGTCTACGACGATGGATTGCCCTTGCGGGGCGCGCAGGGCCACGTGCAGGACGGCCCGCTTCTCCGTGACGTTGATCTTCTCGCCCCGGAACATAGCATCCATGCGAGCCCGCAGGCCAGACTCCTCGGCCAATTGCAGAAGGAGCCGGAGTGTTTCGCCGGTGATGCGGTGCTTCGAATAGTCAAAGTAGATGCCGGCGGCCTCAGCGGTCATGCGCTCCCCGCGCCTTGGATCGTCCGCGAAGAGCTTCCGAAGATGCACCTCCCGGACTGTCGGGTAATGGGCTTCGAGGGCCTGCCATGCCGGGAGTGTGGTGAGTGGTGCGATGCTTGTTGCCATGCTCATGTCCTTTCCATGGCCGCATTGTATTCGCCGCGGCGCGCGGCTCCGTCGGTGATGGGGTCGAGAAACTTGTTGGACTGCCATGCGGTCGCCAGGGGCCCCGTTTCCGCTTCACCGTCGCCTACGACGCAGGCGACGATCAGACCGGGATTGTCGAACGCCGCCCCGAAAGCATGGCTGATCGAGTAACCTAATTCGCCACCTTCGTGAATCGACCCGGGCGTCGTCGGCGCAACATGGCTGGAAATCCCGCCGGGGAACGAGAACTGCATGAACAGCTTCTTGAGCCCGGCTTCGTCCTGGCTGACGTTCGGATAAACCTCACTCCAGGTGCCTTCGAGGTAAACGTTGCCCACAATCGCCGGGCCGCCGTGACCGGCACCGGCGATGTAAAACATATCCAGGTCATACTTCTTGATGACCCGGTTCAGGTGCACGTAAATGAAGTTCTGACCTGGCGTCGTGCCCCAATGCCCGACCACCAGGGGCTTCACGTGCGACAGTTTCAGCGGCTCCTTCAGCAGCGGGTTGTCGTAAAGATAGATCTGGCCGACCGACAGATAGTTGGCGGCGCGCCAGTAGGCATCCATCTTGTGGAGCAGCTCCGGCGTGAGTGTGTTGGTTGTCATGGTTCAATCCTTTTCATTCCCCGCGCCGGTTTCCAGAAGTCGGCACACCGAGCGCGCAATCATCAGATCTTCGTCCGTTCGAATGACGCGAACCGTGGCCCGGCTGGCGTCCGTAGAAATCACTCCCGCAGTCTCCGCGTTACGCGACTCATTCAGTTCGATGCCGAGGAAGCCCAGTCCCTCGCAGATGCGCGCGCGGACGAGGGGCGCATTTTCGCCGATGCCTCCCGCGAACACGAGCGTGTCCAAGCCACCCAGCGCGGCGGCGAAGGCCCCAATCCACTTTTTCGCCTGATAACAGAACAGCGCCACGGCTTCCGCCGCTGGGGGTTCATGGGCTTCCTGCGCAAGCAGGTCTCGCATGTCGGAACTGATCTCCGAAACTCCCAGCAGCCCGGACTTGTGGTTGACCATTTTGTAAAACTGTTCCATGGTCATCTGCGCGGTTCGCGCCAGATACGGCGCCAGGCTGGGATCCAAATCGCCGGAGCGGGTGCTCATCACCAATCCCGATGCCGGAGTGAAGCTCATGCTGGTGTCAATGCTCTGGCCGTCGCGCACGGCGGCCATGCTGGCGCCGTTGCCCAGATGAGCCAGGATGACGCGGCCAGTGGTTGCCGCCGGGTCTCCGAGGCTCGCGAGTTCTTCCATCAGATAGGCATAGGACAACCCGTGGAAACCGTAGCGTTGCACTCCCTTCGCGTCGTAGCAGCGCGGGATGGGTAGCAGCTTGGCAACCCGCGGCATGGTGCGGTGAAACGCCGTGTCAAAACAGGCCACCTGGGGCAGTTTCGGATGACGCTGGCGGAACGTCTCGATCAGTTCGATCTCACTGGGCAGATGGTCCGGGTCGCACGGGCTGATGCGATGCAGTTCATCCAACAATTTCTGGGTGACCAGCTCGGGCGAGGTGTGTTGCATGCCGTGGACCACACGGTGTCCCACCGCCCGGACCGATTCGAAACCAGGCTGCTCTTCGAGCCAATCCATCAGAAAAGCCGCTGCCGATTTGTGGTCGGAGGCGTCCAGGCGGCGGCTGTCCTGGTGATTCGTGGCCGGGTCATGGAACGTCAGATTCGTCCCACTCAGGCCGATGCGATCCACCGTTCCATACAGCCCTCGCTTCAGCGGTTCGCCGACCTGGTATAGCGCGAACTTGATGCTCGACGAGCCGCCATTGATGGTCAGGATGTATGGGTCAGCTGGTTTCATGTAGGATTCCTTCGTCACTCTGCAATCCGAACGAAGCCAGTTTCGCGCGGGTGGACTTGTAATCCGTGTGAAGAATGCTTCGAATCCCCAAACCTTCCGCGATCTGGACGAACATTGCGGTGTTTTCGATGTACAGTACTTGCCGGGCCGGCGCCTGGACGATGTCCAGCGCCAGTCGAAAGATTTCCGCGTCGGGCTTGCGGAGGTGGACGAAGCAGGAGGAAATGAAGCAATCCACAAACGCGTCCAGCTTGAACTTGCGAATCCGATACGCATTCAGTTCGCGCGCTTCGTTGCTGACCACGGCGATCTTCAGCCCGTACCGGACCTTCAGATGAGCGGCCAACTCGATCATCTCGGGGTAAGGTTTCGATTGCGCGAACAGGAAGCTCTTGAACTGAGCCCGGGTGAACGGCCGCTTTTGATGGAAGACCACCCGATCCAAATATTCATCCAGCGTGAGCCTTCCCGCCTCGTAGGTTTCGAAGGTCAGGTGATGCCGCTCCTCCATCTCGGCCCACGGCAGTTTGAAGTGCTTCGCCGCCCGTTTACGGGCATGATGATCCCAGCCGTTGGTGAGCAGGACGCCGCCGATATCCAGAAACAACGTGGTGATCGGGATCGCTCTTTTCATTTGGCCTCCGTTGTCCGAGCCAGAAGGATGACGCTAGATCGGGCGCTCAGGTGGTAAGTGCGTGAATCTTCCCAGAGCGGTTCCTCGCCCGCGGCAAACAGATCGTGCGGCGCTTCGCCAGAGGTGTCAACGGCCAGGTGCCACCGGGCGCCCGGCAGTGCGGGGGGCAAATTGAAATCGACCGCATCGGCGCCCGCGTTGAACAGCAGGCAAAGTCCGTGCTGCTCATCTTCATGGATCAGACAGGCAAACTGTTTTTCTTTCGGGCCGGCCCAGTTGGGCAATCCTCCTTGCGGGCCAAACCACTGGATCCCGGCGTCCGTGTAGAATTGCTCCATGCTCAGAATCGGATGCGCGCGGCGAAAGGCGATCATGCCGCGGGCAAACCGGTAGATCTCCTGATGCCGTTCCAGATAAGACCAGTCAACCCAACCGGTCTCATTGTCCTGGCAGTAGGCGTTGTTGTTGCCGCCTTGCGTGCGGCGAAATTCGTCCCCGCCGAGCAGCATCGGCACGCCGCGCGAGATCAGCAGGGTCAGAAGGAAGTTCTTGATCTGGCCTTTCCGCACGGTCTCGATCCCGGCATCCGCCGTCTCCCCTTCCGCGCCGTAGTTCTGGCTGAAGTTGGCGTCGGCCCCGTCACGGTTGTCTTCTCCGTTGGCTTCATTGTGCTTGTAGCGATAGCTCACCAGGTCGTTCAGAGTGAAGCCGTCGTGACAGGTGAGGAAGTTGATGCTGCTCTCCGGGCCCTTGCCCGACTTGGTGTAGATGTCGGCACTGCCGCAGATACGGCTGGCGAACAAACCCAGCATCCCATCATCGCCGCGCCAGAATCGCCGGACATCATCCCGGTACCGGCCGTTCCACTCCGCCCAACGCCGCTCTGAAAAACTACCCACCTCATATGCGCCGGCGGCGTCCCACGCCTCGGCGATGATTTTCACGTCTCTCAAAATGGGGTCCTCGGCGATCCTTTCGAGAAGCGGGGCGTTGGTCAGCAGCTTGCCGGTGCTGTCCCGGCCGAGGACCGACGCCAAGTCAAACCGGAATCCATCTACATGCATTTCAATCATCCAATAACGGAGCGAGGCCAAGATGTGGTCGCGCACCACGGGATGGTTGGCGTTGATGGTGTTGCCGGTCCCCGTGTAGTCCCTGTAGTAGCGTTTGTCGTCGGCCAACGTGTAGAAGATCGCGTTATCCATCCCACGGAAGCACAGCGTCGGCCCCAGTTGGTCTCCCTCCGCCGTGTGGTTGAACACCACGTCCAGAATCACTTCGATGCCGGCCTTGTGAAAGGCCCGGACCATCTCCTTGAACTCCAGCTTCTGCTGCCCCAAACCTCCCGAACTGCTGTAGGAAGCTTTGGGCGCACAGAAAACCACGGGATCGTATCCCCAGTAATTCCTGAGTGGTTGACCGGTTTGCGGATTCCGGCGCGTGACGGACGTTTCATTGAACTCCTGCACGGGCATCAGTTCCACGGCGGTCACTCCCAGAGTTTTGAGATAGGGAATCTTTTCCACCAGCCCTCGATAGGTTCCCGGATGGTCCACGCCCGAATTGGGGTGAATGGTAAAGCCGCGAACATGCGTTTCGTAAATGACGGTCTTCGACCACGGATGCCGGAGTGGCTGGTCTCCATCCCACTCGAAGTACTCTTTGATAAATACGCATTTGGGCATCGAGCTGGAATTGTCCAGCTTCGAGAAAGCCAAGTCTTGCTCCGGCGCCGACGGGTCGTATCCACGAGCCGAAGCAAAATCCCACGGGGGCATCCGCGAAACCGCGGTAGCGAGGGGATCGAGGAGAAGCCGGTTGAAATTAAAACGATGTCCTTCGGCGGGTTTGTAAGGGCCATCCATGCGGTAAGCATAGAGTTGACCGGGCCCGATCCCCGCCACCCAAACGTGCCACACGTCGCCGGTACGGTTGCGCGCTGAATCCAGATCGATTACCCGGGCGGGCGCGGCGTCTTCGGGATGGTCGAACAGCTCCAGTCGAACGCGGCTGGCGTCACGGCTGAAGATGGCGAAATTAACCCCTCCTCCCTTTTCCTGGGTTCCCAAAGGCAAAGGAGAGCCCGCCCGAACGTCGGCGTGCTCGGAGATTTCCGAGATGTAATCTTGTAACTCGCGTTGAGGAGTTTTCATCATTGTGGCCCTGGGATTCGAGCGATTTCCAACGGAACCGCCACCCCGGAACGCTGAGGCATCACTCGCGCCGTATAGTCTCTGCGGCAGTGGGTATCCGTCTTGGCCGTCAGTCCGGTCGTAGAGAGGCCGAACTCGCCGGCGGCGCTCTGGACGTCACGCGGCGAGGTTTCGTAGATCGCCTCAACGCCATCCCCATTAACCGCCACGGCCCGATTGTCTTCGTCGTAATCGTGGCTGTCCACAATCGCCTTCTCAAAAATGGATGGGTTGGAGGTCATCCCTCGCAGCCCATCCTCCCCGATCCGGCGCCGTAGCTCGCCGCTAGCCATCAGATCTCGCCGGATGTAGTCCAGCCAGATGGATTGCCCCAGCGTTCCCAACTGCTGCACAGGGTTCCTGCTCATGTTTCCGGCCCCCTGCTTTCCAGCTTGGCTACTTTGGCCAGACGACGCCGGTGACGCTCGGCGCCACTGAATCGCGCTTCGAGAAACGCTCTGACCAACTCCCAGGCGAACGTGTTCGCGACCACCCGGCCGCCCAGGCAGATCAGGTTCATGTCGTCGTCCTCGACCCCCTGGTGCGCCGAAAAACTCTCATGGATCAGGCACGCCCGCACACCCGGCACCTTGTTGGCGGCAATGCACGCACCCACGCCGCTACCGCAGATGGCCACGCCGCGATCCACCTCGCCGCGAGCCACTGCGCGGGCCAGGGGCACAACAAAATCCGGATAGTCATCATCCGGCTTCGGCTGGCTGTCGCCAAAGTCGACCACTTCATAGTGGGCCTCACGCAACCTCCCGGCCAGATACTCCTTCGACTCAAATCCTCCGTGATCCGCAGCGACACCGATGCGTTTCGGCGTCCCTGGCGGCACTGTTCGTGAATCAGGCATGGTTCTTCTCCACGTTGGCCCCTTTTCGAGTTTGACCTTTTTCGCCTAGCCGCCCGCAGGTACGACAATTGATCTTCATATTCACGCTCTCTCGACGGCGCTAGCCGCATTGTCGATGCCCTGCTTCAGGCCGGATGACGCGGCGCTCTACGAAATCCTCAGGCGGCGGAATACCGGCGCCTTTACCAGGTCCAGGACGAATCCGAAGGCGGCCGCCGCGGCAAGCGTCCAGGCGATCACCGGAAGCGGCAACGCCGTCATTGCGATTCCGCGCGTGGCCAGCGTCACGATGATCAAAAGGTCGCAGACCGACGACGCAATCACCCAGAGGCTTGGCCGGGAGCTCCACAGGCGCCGCCGTTCGCGAACGGCGTAGAGCGTCGCCTCACTGCCGAACACGAGCGCGACCAGGGACAGGGTTCTCAGCGCCTCGATTCCGAGTTCCATCCGGAATTTGCCGACGGCCAGGACGGCGGTGCAAAAGATCAGTTCACCAACTCCCATCACGACGCCCGCGATCGTCAACGGGCCGATCCGCCAGGCATTGGGCGCCGGGGACGGGCGCACGTTGTCCGTCGTCAGGGACATAGCCAGAAAATCACCGGTGATCATCAGGATGACCATCAGCATGGGGGTCAGGATCGCCTGCCCGGTGAGGATCAGTCCGACCGCCAGAAAGAGCACCTGCACGATCTTCTTGATCACGGAGTTCAGCGTATAGGTCAGAATACGCTGGAACGTCACGCGGCCTTCTTTTACCGAAGCGACAATGCCGCCGAGTCCGGGTTCGGTCAGCACGATGCCGGCCGCCGACTTGGCGACGTCGGTCGCTGTTGACACCGCGATTCCCATCTGCGCCTGGCGCAGCGCCGGCGCGTCGTTGGCGCCGTCGCCGCACATGCCGACGGTGTGGCCGCTCTTCTGGAACGCCTTGACGAGGTTGTACTTCCCCTCCGGAAGCACGCCGGCAAAGACCGCGAAATCCTCCGCGCGTACGCTGTCGGGGATGGGCCCGGGTGGACAGACCGCTCCATCGAGACCCACCGCGCGAGCCACGATCGCTGCCGTCGCCGGCGCATCGCCCGTCACCATTACGGTCCGGACGCCCAAGGCGCGCAACTCCGTAATGAGCGCCGCGGAATCCGTTCGAGGCGGGTCGCTGAGAGCAATGATTCCCGCGAGCTTCATCGCCTCCGGCGGACCCACCGCGACGGCCAGAACCCGGAATCCCTGGGCCTCGAGTTCATTCGCCGCCGTGAGGGCATCCGGCATGGATGGCGTGAGGCCCATGACCGCGGCAAAGGCCCCCTTTACGATGCGCACCGTGGCCCCGCTCGAATCTACAGCCGTGGCCTCGGACATCTTCGTGCTGGGGTCGAACGGCACGAATTTACTCAGCTTCGGCAGATCGGAGGCCGCGGTTTGCGAGGCGGCCGAGCGAATGGCCCCGTCCACGGGATCCTGCCCGCCGTCTGAGCTTGCGAGAGTGGCCATTCCCAGGACGTGCGCCTCGTCGAAGCCGGGCATGGGACGGATGGCGGTCACCTTCAGTTCGTTACGCGTCAACGTGCCCGTCTTATCCGAGCACAGCACGTCGATGCTTGCCGCTTCATCCACGGCGGAGAGCCGCGTGGGAAGGACGCCCCTGTGCGCCAGGGCCTGCGCGCCGATGGCCGCCGCAAGCGTAAAGGTAGCCGGCAGCGCTACCGGGATCGACGCCAGAACCGCCGTGAGCACCAGGGGAACAATCTCGCTAACCGGCATTTTGAGAGCGTAGGCATACGCCACCAGCAGCACGATGATCACGCTGTTGAACATGGCGAGATTGCGCACCACACGCAGAACGGCCTTCTGCTGGGAACTAACGACGTGCGCGGTGCGGACCAGCTCCGCGGTGCGTCCAAACTTTGTGCGCCCGCCGGTCGCCGTGACCTCCGCAACTGCTTCGCCGCGCCGTACCAGCGCCCCCGCATAGGTTTCCAGGCCTGCGCCCCGCCTCGATGGGTATGGATTCGCCGGTGATCATGGACTGGTCGAGCAGGACCTCGCCTTCGATCAGACGCACGTCGGCGGCAACCACGGCGCCAAGCGAGAGTTTCACAATGTCGCCCGGCACCAGTCCGGCAGCGGGTATGGTTCTCCAGGCATTGTCCCGGCGGACTGAGGCGTTCAGCGCGAGCCGCGACTTCAGCGCGGCAAGCGTCGCCTGGGCGCGCCCTTCCTGGAAGAATCCGAGCACGGCGTTGAACGCCAGAAGACCCGCGATGATCGACGCCTCAACGTACTTGCCGAGCGCCAACTCAAGCACGATCGCGGCTTCAAGCATCCATGGAACCGGCGCCCAGAATTTGGTCAGAGCCCTGCGCAGGGGATGCAGAGCCGTGTCGGGAATTGTGTTTGGACCGAACTTCTCGAGCCGGCGGCGGGCTTCATCGCTCGTGAGGCCGGTCGAGGACGGGACATCCTTAACGGGAGATGGTGGAGTCATTGGGCAATCCTTGTTCCAGTGGGCGCGCGGACACAAGGTCAATCGCGATTTTTATACACGGCGCACAAAGTGATTGCGCCACCGCTCCCTGACGGTCGCGGCTCAGCAACGATACTGAACCGCGACCGTGAGCAAGCGGTCTGCATCTTGCGCAAGAACTTCTGACGCCGCGTATAGACTCCCGTGCCGCTTGGGTCCACGGAAGTCATACGCTTCGACAATCCGCCGGCCATGCCGGCGGTCGCAAAAGATGCTTCCAGCGGCGGCCTGCCGATTTCAACGGCGTCCGGAGTACTTGGCAATTTCCCCCAGCAGGCTCCGCGCCGGCCCAGGAACCGCAACTTTGCCATCCAGGATTTCCCGGCGGGTGACATGGGAGCCGTACATGGCTTTGTCTCCGCTCTTGTCGGCCTGCACGACGGCGCCATCCACGCTGACCCCGGCAAAAGCCCCTTTGCTGCGCGAATAGCTCAGGATCTCCGCATTGAGTTTTATATCCGTGCCGGCGGCCGCATGTCTACCCACCGGCCCGGCCGCCACGCTTGCGTCTGCGCCGATCTTGAATTTGTCACGCAGCAGACTTTGCAAGGCATGGTCGTTCATAAACAGCATCACCACGTCGGTGAAAGAGCCACCAATCTGGAAGCCGACGCTCCCTCCTCCGACCGCCACAAACATCGGAGCGCTCCAGCCATGGGCCGTGCGGCAGGTCGCCAGTCCCTTGCCATAGTTGCCTCCGAATATGAAGGCGAGCTTCTCCTCTCCTGGAACGATGGCAATGCATTTCGCCGTTTCCAGCAGTTCCTGGGGAATGCCTTTGTCAGGCGTCCTCATGATCTCCTGGAAGACCTGGGTAGCCTTTTGAATGCGCCCAATGTCATCACCCCGGTCCGACGACGCCAAAGCGGGCAGGACCAAACCCAGGCCCGCAACCGAAACAGTCAACAGATTCTTGTACATGATTTATCTCCCTCCATGGTTTCAGTTTCTTCAGGGCTGGTGAGAGCCCTGGTCATACAGTCTCGACGGCCTGTAGCCGACGTGTTTCTCCTAACCGGCAAAAGGTCTATCTGACGCTACCCAAAGCGGGTTGCTCGTGTTCCCTGGCGTGCACGGTAACCTCCACTGGGTGCGTCGTCTGCATGATGTCCCTAGCCTTGGCCACCTCCTCCGCCGTGCCATGAGCCAGAAGGATAAACTTGTCAGACTTGAGCGCCAACTCGTATTTCACGACGCTGTTCTTGGGGATGCCAATGCTGTACAGCCCGGCGCCGAGCGCGCTCAATCCGCCCACCACCACGGCGCCTTCCAGTGCGCCGATGATCCAGGCGACCAACGGACCGGCTACCAATACCGGCCCAATGCCTGGAATGGCGAAGAAAGCGGCTCCGAACAACATCCCCCAGATACCACCCCAGAAGGCGCCCTGGGCGCCCCAGTACTTCATGCGGTCGCCGGCGTTATAGTAACCGACGACGTGCTCGTCAGTATGATAATCCTTGCCGACGATGGACATTTTCTTCATGTCAACCCCAGCCCTCTGCAGTTCCTTCACCGCTTCCTCTGCTTGGGAGTGGGATTGGTAAATAGCTACAACCGAGTTCGTTTCAGACATGACTTATCTTTCCTTTCTTTTCAGATCTCTTTCTCTGCATTTCCGTGCGAGTTCCGAGCAGGCGAGGGGGGGATTCCCCGCGTGCACGGACGACAAATTCATGGGTCGCAGAACCCAAAACGTGGAACGGTGACAGGTACCCAGCATCAGGTTTGCCCTTCCCCCGATGGTTCAAGACCCACACCCCGTCGGAACCGGCATCGTTCTCCCCTCAACGCAATGGCGGCAGGTTCCCCCAGTAGTCATCACCGTGATCTCGCCGTTCTTGCGAATGCTTTGCAGGATCAGTTGGCCTTTCGTCACCACACGAAAAGGGAGGTGCCGCCGCCCGACGCGCGGACCCGCCCGGCCATGACCGAGTTATCGCGTGCCGGAGTCATGCTCTCGCGAGCCACACCGGGTAACTGCGGTTCAGGTCCACTGGTCTCTTCGATCTCCACCGCGCCGCGCCGGTTCATGATATCCGCGGCGGCATCCACCTTCTCGTCCGAACCTGTCGCGAAAACCAGGGCTCCTCCGCGGCGCAGTCCTTCAACGTAAGCCTGCGCTTCCGCTTTGGTCGCTCCGATCCTGGTAAGCTCCCGGTTCAAGTCCACTTCGAAATCGAGCCGTGGGAAGCTCATCACACCAGTGACCTCGAAGTTCGCCGGCTCCTCCAGGGTGCGAACCTCTTTCCGGGGAAAACCAAGGGTCTCGATCTCGCGGACGACGTCGTCCACGAGGCCAGGATTCTTAAACAATCCAACTGCAGTCTTCGGCATAATACGACCTCCGTCGCAAAGTGTTCAAATCACGTCAATCTTCATCCCGCCGCGCAGACCGAACCCGAATACTTCGTCTTCCATGCGGACCAGCGCAGCCCGGATGTTGCAGAGTAAGCCGGATGGCCCGCCAAGGTTGGCCATGGCGAGTTCGGGGTCTGCGTTGCACAAGTTCTCTTCCAGCACGGCGCGGCTCTTCCCGGCGCCGATGTTGTGCCGGTTTTGCGGTAGCACCCGGCCGGCATCTATATCGACCCCGAAGAGAGGATCGGACAACCCGAAGGATCCGCCATAACGAAAGCGGAGATACGTATCCCATTGCGCATAGAAGACGGTCGCAAAGATCAGCGCCGCGGCAGCAGCGATCGCGGCCGTGGCCAGCTTCAAAACCGTGGGAGAGGCCTGAATGTCGAGATTCGCGACAACGGTAGCCTCGCTTGTCAAGTTACCGGCACCGAAAGTGGCATCGTTTCTTACCGCAAGGCGAAGATTGAGCCAGATGTATAAAATTGCGACAACGAAAGCCGCGCAACACAGTTCCCAGCACACGGTCAGGAGTGTCCAGAAGACGCCGGAGTACCCGAGTTGCCCCATCCACAGCCCCTTCTGTATCAAGCCGGAGATGAAGGCCAGGAGAGCGATGAGTACGACCGCTGCAGCGATGATGAGTTTCAGCGTACGCCCTTGCCGGAAGATGCGGTAGTTTCCGGCCGCTCTACCCAGTTCGCCTGCGGGCGGTCTTGACTGCTCGGCGTGTAGCGGTCTGTCGATCATTGCTCTATCGCCTTTCTGTTGGTCCGAAATGCGGGCGTTCTCCCACGAGCTGGCCCAACTTGACGGCTCACGTTAAGGTTCCGGCGGTCCGGCCGGACGGTGCGACAACATTTTCAGGCGGATACAAATGAGTGGCTCTCCGTCTTTCCCGCTCTTTAGACACCCGCATAGTCCAGGGCCGCAGGCTATCTTGGGGATGCTTCGGTCATGATCATCGGCTACCTTTGGCGCATCCCGTCAACGATCCGCCGTTGCTGCATTTGGAAGCAGTCCCTCGAAGTGGATGCAGTTGGAAGCGCAACGGCGAATCTCTTAAGCAGTTCCTTGCATTTCGTTTACCACTCGAAGACCGTGGAGCAAGAAGTCCCAACGCCGCTGGTTTCGCGGCTGAACCCGGGAACGGACTGCTGCTGAACCGCCATGCACAGATCGCGCGTTGGCAAATTTCGCATTTCAGGCGCAACATTCGCATCCCGGCTGTGGTGAATTTCTGTTAACGTCAGCTCCGGCTCAGCGTGGCGTCGTTCCCGGTGCCGGTGATGCCGCGGTAGAAGAAGGTCCCGGTGGCACCTGCCTGGACGAAACTGCGAGAGACGATGATATGGCGGTGGCGCACAGTAACGAACAGGGCGCGCGCGGCCTAATCTCTCCCTAGGTATTCCGAAGGCACATCGTCCTCGGGGACTTGTCTGGTGTGAACTTCAGCCACGTCTGGGTCGGGTGCATTTTCCACGCCACTGATCGCTTCGGCCTCAAAGAATTGCCCCTCCCCGAGCAGTTCTTCAACGCTCTCTGAGTCTGCCTCCGCGACGTCCGATAATCCCTGCGTGTCCCCAGACTGGACGTCCGAATCTGCCGGTCCCCCCTTCTCCCGGGTCGAAACGGTAGCGTACGTCCGGTTTCCTTGATCGGCTGGTTGCTTCATGCACTTCTCTCAAGCACGTGACTTGCCAATGCGCACAATCGGGAATACCCCCCTGTGCCAACATGACTGAGACACCTACACCGCCCGCAATTACCGACCATCAGGGGCGGAGAGAAGAGACATCGTGAGCGGCTTCAGCCCGCATGACAGATACGCTTTTCGCAAATCGGCCTGCGGGAGCCAGCGAAAGCTGCCGTATGGCGCCTCGCGGCAGTTCTGATCCGAAGGTTGCCCCTGACCGAAGCCATTTCGGGATCAGGAAATTACGCCGGCAAACAGGCTACGCGGCAGTCGTTGGCGGGTCAGCGGCCTCCGCCATAGTCCGCGAAGCGGGGGCGCCCGCGTAAATATGAATCACGTGGCTCTCACCGTCGTCGACCAACTGGATCTCCTGGTCAGACCGTTTCCCGCCGTTTTCCACCTCGATCCGGTACTCCGTGCGTCCATAGCGGAAGGTCAGGGTGTAACCAGGCCAGTTCCCGGGAATCACAGGCTCGATGGACAGACGTCCGGCTCGCAGCTTGAACCCCAGGACCTCCTCCAGCCACACCCGATACATCCAGCCCGCCGAGCCGGTGTACCACGTCCAACCTCCGCGCCCAACCTGGCTCTGCAATGAGTAAACATCGGCGGCCACGACGTAAGGCTCCGTTCGATAGGCCGCACATTCCTCCGGTGTGCGTGAATGCTCGATGGGATTCAGCATCTGCAGAACTTTGACGGCACGATCGCCGTCTCTCATGCGCGCGAACGCCATGGCAACCCATAAAGCGGCGTGCGTGTATTGGCCGCCATTCTCGCGCACACCCGGCGGATACCCCATGATGTAGCCGGGGTGCGGGCTGGATTTGTCGAAGGGTGGCGTGTAAAGCAGCACGAGCTTCTCTTTCTCACGGATGAGATATTTTTCGACCGAGCGCATGGCCACTTCCGCCCGATCCGGGTTGCCGGCGCCACTGATCACGGACCACGACTCCGATAGCGAATCGATGCGGGCTTCCTCATTCTGTCGCGAGCCCAGCGGCGTCCCGTCGTCAAAGAAGGCCCGCAGATACCATTCCCCATCCCAAGCGGTGCGTTCCACCGTCTCGCTCAAGCGGTCCGCGCGGTCGCGGTACCGGGAGGCTAACTCCTGCTCGCCGCGGCCTGCGCATACCCCGGCGAACTTCTTCAAGACGTCCACCAGAAACCACGCCAGCCAGACGCTCTCGCCTTTCCCCTCACTGCCGACGCTGCTCATGCCATCGTTCCAGTCGCCCGTGCCCATCAGGGGCAACCCATGCGGCCCAGAGGTGGTGCCCTTCTCAATAGCCCGGCGGCAGTGCTCGAAGATGGTGGCCTGGTCGATGGAGGCCGACGGCTGAAAATAGACGTCGCGCTCCCCCTCTTTTAGCGGCGGTCCATCGAGAAACGTTGCCGTGTCATCGAGAATGCCGGCGTCGCCGGTGACATCCATGTATTGACACACTGCGAACGGGAGCCACAACATATCGTCCGAGCACCGGGTCCGAACACCCGCTCCCGAAGGAACGTGCCACCAATGTTGCACGTCGCCTTCGGTGAACTGCCGCGAAGCGGCACGCAAAATCAGCCCGCGCGCGATCGGCGCCGCGGCGTAGACCAGCGCCAGCGCATCCTGCAACTGGTCTCGAAAGCCATACGCCCCGCTGGATTGATACAAAGCGGAACGTCCCCAAATGCGGCAGCTCAGCGATTGGTATAGCAGCCAGCGATTCAGCATGAAATCAACCGAGAGAATCGGCGTCTTGACCTGGATTGTAGTCAGGAGATTATCCCACCACTCCCGCGTCTCGTCGAGCGACCGCTCAACGTTTTCCGCATCGCGGTACCGCGCAATCAAACGCCGGGCGTGTTCGGCATCATCCGCCTGCCCAAGCACATAAATCACGGTCTTTTCTTCCCCGGGGCCCAGTTCGAATTTCGTTTGCAGGGCCCCGCAGGGATCCAGCCCGGGACCCGTGCGCTTGCAAAGCGACTCCCGCCGCAAGGCCGCGGGGGCTTCCACCGTGCCATTGCGCCCCAGGAACACAGTGCGATCACCGGTGTAGGAAGTGGGCTCGGGTGTCAGGGCCGCGAAGGCGACCCGCCCTCCATAATCCAAATGATATGGATTGCGCGAAAACAACGCTTTCGCACTCTCATCCCAGGAGGACGTAACGTGCATCTGCGTGGCCTCATGATCCGTGCCGAGCACGAACTCCGAATAGGAGGTCACGGACAGACGCCGCCTTTGCGAGGATCTATTCTTGACCCGCAGACGCTGTATGCGAACCGGATCGGCCCTCTCGGCGTGTACCGGCACGAAAGTCATCAGCGTCTGTCCCAGCCCATGACTGTTGTGTTCGATTTCGGTGTATCCCTGCCCGTGCCGGGCACGATACGCATCCAGTTCGCGCACCGGCAGCGGCGTGGGTGTCCAAAAAACTCCGCCGTCTTCATCGCGAATATAGAGGGCCTCGGCGGAAGGATCCGAAACCGGATCGTTACTCCAAGGTGTCAAACGGTTCGACTGGCTGTCGCCGTACCAGCAGCACCCTGAGCCGGTTTCGCTCACCAGGGTGCCGAACACCGGATTCGCCATCACATTAATCCACGGCAGCGGCGTGAAAACATGCGGGCCGAGGTAAATCGCATACTCACGCCCGTCCGCCGTAAATCCTCCCACACCGTTGAAGTAGGGAAGCTCCAGGAAGGGCAAAGGCTCAGAGGGTTGTTCCTCACCACGCTGGATCCGCAACGGCGGCGGCAGAAGGATTCCCTCCGGAGGACTGCTGAGCTGCTTCGCCAGCGATCCGCGCACCGCGCCCATGGATGCCTGCGCCACGGTGAGAATCAAATTCAGATCCTCCGCGGATATCTGGTCCGCCTTAAGCAGGAACACGCCCCCGGGCTGCTGCACCCCCGTGTGCAATGAGTGCGCTTCCACCAGGCGGAGCAACTCCTGATGGAGAGGCTGCTCATAGCTGGCCGGCTCGCGGTTGAGAATCACCAGATCGGCTTTGAAGCCGCGCAGCCGCCAGTAAGTATGCGCCACCAGCAGCTCGCGCACCAGAGGCAGACCTTGCGAATCGCCGGCCCAAACCACCGCCAGCGGCAAGTCGCCGGAGATGCCATAAGCCCAGAGCTTCGACTGTGTTTGCACATTCCGCCGCAGGCGTTCCGCTGGCGCCCGCAACCGGATGTTGGGATACAGGAGGTGACTGGCGAGTTCGATAAAACGCATGGCCGCATCGCTCTGAATACCGAGATAGCGGAATTCGAGCTGCGCGTGCGACCAGGCCAGTTCGAAGGCGCGGCTGCAGACGTCGGGATCGCGGTACTTGACGATCAGACGCATCAGCTCCTCGCGCGATCCGGCGGCCACTGTAACCAGCGTGATCTGCGCCCGCTGCCTGGGCTCAAGCGAAACCCGCTGTCGTATGACGAACACAGGATCAAGCACGTAGCCATCGGTCTGGTTCAGCGCCATGATCGGGTCCCGCCAGGTGCGTCCCCGCCCCAGGCAGCGCGCGCGGTCCGTTTCGTATTCGAACGAGCTCTCGCCCTCCGGACTTCCAAGCATCAATTGTGCAACCCAGATCGGCGATTCATCGGGAGAACGCAGGCGGCGCCATGCCAGCAGCGCCTGCAGATCGGCCCGCGCCTCGGTCTGAATAAACAGCTTGCTGAAGGCTGGATGCGCACGGTCCGCGCCATGGGGCGCCAGGCTCAATTCAGCGGCGCTGGTCAACTCGAGTGTCCGCGCTCGCGAACCCTCGTTGACCAGTGTGATACGGCGAATCTCCGCATCGTCTTCCGGCGACACCGTCACTTCCAGATGACTCTCGATCCCCAGCCTGCGGCGGCGGAACTCGGCGCGGTCGCCGCTGAAGGTCGCGGTGTAGCGGGGATCTTTCACGTTTAGGGGCTGATGCGTCACGGACCAAAGGGTGTTGCTTTCTGCTTCGCGAAGATAAAAGAAAGTTCCCCAATTGTCACGCGTGGTGTCCGAGCGCCAGCGCGTGATGTCGAACTCGCCCCACCGGCTGTAGCCCGCGCCCGTGTTGGTGATCATCAGCGCATATCGGCCGTTGCCGAGCAGTTGAACGCGGGGAATCGGAGGTGTCTTCATCGAACACCCGGTATTCCGGCGCCGATGGGCCGGAGAGCAGCCGCATGGCGACCTGATCGGAGGGGCGGTGAACCAGCATCGAAGGCACCGGCGGTATGCGCTCGAACAGCAGCGGCTCCACGGCTTTGATCCGGCCATCGGCATGGAAGCGCTGCCGCAGGATGCCGCGGTTGAGCACATTGTTCAGGGCCATGAGGCTCATTCCCTGGTGGTGAGCCATGTAGGCGTAAACGATTACTCCCTTTCCGCCTTGCCGCGCCTCCGGACGCGTGTAGTCCAGCGATTCATAGAATCCCATGCGGCCGTACATACCGGCCTTCACCAGACGCTTGAGGTTCTTGACCGATTCAGCCGGATCCACCAGCAAAGCGAGCGCGGTGGCATAGGGCGCCACCACCAGATCCTCCTCCAGCCCCCGTTTCAGGCCCAGCGATGGAACGCCGAAAGCTGCGTACTGGTAGATCTGGTGCGAATCGAGAGCGCTGTATGCGGATTCCGAGACTCCCCAAGGCACTCCCCGATCCTTGGTGTACTCAATCTGGCGCTTTACCGCCGCGGCGCAAGCGTTCTCCAGCAAGGAGTTTCGGAAGCTGCGCGTGAACAGAAGCGGCATCAGGTACTCAAACATCGTGCCGCTCCAGGAAAGCAGCACCTGGCCATTCGCCGACGTGTAGGGCCGTCCGAGCGCCAGCCAGTGCTCCGCGGGTACGTCACCCTTGGCAATCGCCACCAAACTGGCAAGACGCGCTTCGCTCGCCAGCAAGTCGTAGTGAGCGGTGAAGTTCAGCGGGCCGCCTACCTGGTATCCGATGGCAAACAGACGCCGCTGAGCGTCGTACACGAAATGCATATCCACGCCGTCGGCCAGGGCATCGCTCATTTCTCCGAGATGCCTGGATCGGTCGAGCAAATCCGCCGACGCTCCACGAGCCCTCTCGTACTCAGCTCTGACGTCTGCCATCCAGGCGGTGAGGTTCGCCGATAGCCCGTCTTTGTTCCCGGAGTCCTGCAAGATCTCGCTAAGCAGGCCGGTTTCTCCGCGAGCCACGGCGCCCCAGGAAGGCAACTCGCGCAGCAGCTTGCGGCGCGCCGCAATCGCGCTGTCACCGAGAGGCTGCAGGAACTCGTCAGGTGGAGCAGCCAGAACGTCCAGCCAGCGCAAATAATGGTCGGCGTGTTGAATCCAGCTCTCTATTTGCTGCTCCAGCCGCGTAAACCAGTAAGCGCGCTCCCCGGTCGGCGAGACGCTCCAACGCAGGGAATCGGTCAGCTTGCGTGCGGGCTCGGCAGCCAGGCGGATTCGCCCCAGAATTTCGATGCCCGAAGACTCTTCCTCGAACAGCCCGCGCAACACAGCCAGAGGAACACCGGTACTGTGGTCCGGCGGGAGCCGCTCCGTAATGACCGCTAACGTGTCAGCCAGACCGCGCAGTGCGCGCGCGTCCAATTGCGATTCCGCGTCCAGCTCCTCGACAGGCCTGCTTCAGCACCCACAGGCTCGCGATGAGATTTCCGCTATCGACTGTCGATACGTACTTGGGCGGCAGCGGTTCCAGAGTTCGGGTGTTGTACCAGTTGAGAAGGTGACCCTCGCAAGATTCCAGCTTTGTCAGCGTTTCGATCGTTGCGGTGCAACGGTCGATCATTGGTTCCGGAGTCAGAAACCCGAGATCGCGAGCCGAGACCGCGGACATCAGCCACAGTCCGATGTTTGTGGGCGAAGTACGATCGGCGACCTCAACGTGCAAGGCCTCCTGGGAATTATCCGGCGGAAGCCAGTTGTGCTCCGGTCCTACCAGGTCGTCGAAGTAGCGCCAGGTGTCACGGGCGATGCGCCGCAGAAAGCGCTGGTCGTCTGACTTCGACCCGTTCCACTTTCCTGAGCGCGCTGCGTTGCGACCTGATCCAATGCTGAACCGCGGGAGCGGCAACCCAGAGCGCCAGAAAAGGAGCCCAAGCCGGTTCCCAAAAACTGCCGCGGAATTCCAGCGCCAGGCTGAACGCCGCGGAGAGGACGTAGATCAAGAAGAAATGGGCACGGTAGGGATCCAGGAACAGTCGTGCCGACTGGTCCGACATTTCCGCGGTCTGCCATTCCAGCAGATGGCGTTTGCTGATCCTAAGCCGGTACAGGACGCGAACGATGGCATCGGCGGAGAGGTAGGCCTGATGCGGCAGGAAGGCAGCCTTGACGATCGCTCGATTCACATCGCTGTTGGCTTCCCGCCAGCCCCGCCCGTCGCCCCGCCATTGCGCGATCAGGCGGTCGAGAAATTGAAAGAGAAGCGGAACCACGAGGGTCGCCGCCACGAGTGTGCTGGCGGCCGCGGGAGCGGCTTGGCAGCTCCAACTGAACAGTAACAGCAGCAAAGACGCCGGCGGCGCCAGGCTGTGGCGCAGGTTGTCGAAAATCTTCCAGCGATTGATCGGCGTCAGGGGATTCGGCACGTACTCCGTCCCGGTTGCGGCCGGAACTCGCGGCAAGATCCAGGAAGCGATCTGCCAGTCTCCGCGGATCCATCGATGTTGCCGTTTGCTGTAGCTCGTGTAGTCGTACGGGAACTGTTCGAAGAGTTCCACGTCCGTGGCCAACCCGACGCCGGCGTAGGCTCCTTCGATGAGGTCGTGACTGAGCAGCCTCTGCTGCGGGAAGCGCCCGTTGAGTATTTTGTGAAAGGCGCGAACATCGTAAATGGCCTTTCCATGGTAGATGGCTTCGCCGAACAGGTCTTGATAGACGTCGGAAACCGCCTGGCAATACGGGTCCGTCCCGCGCGCGTCCGTAAATAACCTCGTGAAACGTGAGGCCGTTGCCGATGGGAGCGTGATGCTCACGCGCGGCTGAATGATGGTGTAGCCGCGAGCGCGGTTGCGTTCGTCCTCCGTGAGTTCCACGCGGTTTAAGGGATGCGCGATGGTTTCGACGAGCCTTTGCGCACTGCCGTGTGGGAGTTGGGTGTCGGCATCCAGCGTGATCACGTACCGGATCTTCTCCGGCAGCGATCCGACGCGCAGGAACTCCCGGTTTTCCCCGCCATTCAGAAAACTGTTGAGTTCCTCGAGTTTCCCTCGTTTCCGTTCCCAGCCGATCCAGCGGTTCTCGGTCTCGCACCACATCCGCGGTCTGTGGAAGAGCAGGAAACGGCCATTGCCGTGACGTGCATTCAACTGCTCTATGCCTTTCATTACCAACCCCAGCAGACCGTCGTCCTCCGGCATCTCGCGCTCGGCAGCGTCAGTGAAGTCCGACACGAGTGAGAACCAGAGATTCGCGCCCGGGTTCGCGAAGTAGCGTACTTCCAGCCTCTCGATCTCGCCGCGGACCGACTCCGGTGTAAGCAGCATCATCGGCACAGCGACAAGAGTGCGCGCAGTCTTCCGGTATTCCCTCCTCAAACGACATCTTCGGCAGCACACGCGGGGGAAGAATCCACGTAAGGAACATCTGCAGCAGGTAGGTGGCGAGTTCGCTGGCCGGGAAGAGCGCGAGTATCCCCAGCAACAGGAGCATCCCTTGTGAAGCCACTCCCGCGCTGTGCGCCGCGAACCCGAAAGCGCCCGAAAGTCCGGCGGTGAGTGCGGCGAGACTGCCCAGGTACAACAACGTCCCATGCCGGCGTAGAAAACGCAGCCACCGTTCGCGCCAGGGAATGCGGCGCCGCAGGCGCTTTTCGAGTTCCGGCAATCCTTCATCCAGGAGGTAGTAAGCTACGCACTGCTCACGGCTGCCGCGCGGAGCGGGTTGCGCGAGGTCCACCGCCAGCCGGGCCACGTCCCATTCGGAGAACTTCGACTGGCGCGCCGCCGCTTCGACCACCCGGCGGCAACGGTCGCGCGTGGCGAAATCGCTGCGGGCATGAATGCCTGCCGGGTCCTGGCGCAGAATCGCCTCCATCCGGCTCACCGCCTCGACAATCTTCGGGTATTGCAGTTCGGACAACTGGCGCAGACTCCCAATCGCGCTGGCGATCAACATCAGATCGTTGGCTTCTTCGGCATGCTCGCCCCGGATGATATCGGCTAAGTGGTGTTCCGTCTTCTCCTGAATCCATTTCTGGATCGGAGCAAGCGCGGACTCTTCCTGGTGCAGTTGCTCGCCGAGGCGCGCAATGAAATGGGGCGTTAGCCGGTTGCCACGACGATCGAGTTCGGCGACCATTTCCTCGAACTGCTCGGGAGTGCGATGGGCGGCGTTCAGAAGGCGGTCGGCCCAAAAGTCGGCTAGTTCCTTCTGATGCTGGCGCAGGCTGGCCAACTCCGACAGACGCCGCAGCCGCTCGAGAAGCACCAAACGCAACATCAGCGGGAACACCCACAGCTCGGCGATGGTCAACGGAGACCGATGCTGATAAGCGTCGAGAAAGCTGATGATGCTCTCTGCCGCGAGCCGGTGGCCGGTGCGATCGCTCAATTCAGCGGCGAGATGATAGACGCGCAGCCGGATCAGACAACTCCGGTCCGTTAGCACCGGCAGAATCTTGTTGTGATTGTCGGGAAGGTCGTGCCGGATGTCGGCAATGTTTGAGCGAATGAGGTATGCGTTATCCAGGAGCCACTCGGCCGCATGCGTGATGCCATACTCCAGCCGCGCGGCTTCGGCCAGATCCCTCCGCGCGCGTTCGATGACAACCTCGCACTCGCGCAAAATCGGCAGCAGCGGCCGCGATCGGGTCGACGACTCGAGTTCGTGTGAAGTCGCCAACCCCGCCGCGCAATCCGGCAAGCTGGCCATGGTGGCCGGCTCGCGCCGTTGCCCGGCAGTTTCCGTCGAGGCAGTGAAGCCAGGCCCCGGACGAATCGCGAAGACGGATGGATGAGCGATGTGCCGCAGGACCGCGATGACATCGGCCGCTTCCGTCTTCGGTTGCTTCGACGACCACCAGGCTCTCTCCGGGAAGGACCATGCCGCGATAGCCGCGAAGAACTCGGTTGCGAATCCCGAGTCCCAACCAGAGCGTGCCAAACCAGGTGATCAGAAAACCGCACAACGCCGATGGGACCACGGCCCAGGGAGGAATACCCGCGATCGCGGCCAGCACGGCGACGGCGAGCGCCATGGCTACGCCGAATGTGGCCCGCTCACGAGGTCCGAGTCCGTCATGGAAATACTTCAGACCGCCGTCTGAGGCGCGATGGATGACAGCCGAGCGCCGGAACCCATTCTTGCGGGTCTCGCGAAGCGCCTCCTCGCCGTGTTCTTCGCTGCGGTAAAACCCAAGCACGAATCTGGAGACGTGCGATTTCCCCGTGGCACGAGGCGAAGAGAGCATCTTCCCATTCTCGCCGTTTGTCTGGGCACTTCTCCACTGCGGAACTCGCGACATGTGGTGAAACGCCCGTGCCGTTCATCCAGAAGCCATCTGCGAACAGAATCGGGAAGTTTGGGGCAGCGAGACCCGCCCAGGGCTGCCGTGCGGATCATGCAGCGATGGCGCCGCTGGTCATCCCAGTGGTGACAGTCTTCAAACGGAAACCGCCACGGCCAGCCGCGAAACGCGGACCGGTTGTTTGGGATCTTACTCCGCCGTCTGTGATCGTCCTGGCAAGACGCTCTGATCCTGGCCAAGCCGGAGACGGTGATCTCCCGGCATCGCGCTGGGCTCCAGGTGTATTGGCGGTGGCGGTCGCGTCTGCGTCAGCCGGGAGATCCGAGGCATGATCCGGTGGAGGAAGCCGGACAATCCAACTTCGTGGGCTCTCCGCATTCGCGCATGAAGTGCGTCCATGCGAGCCAGGATCATGTCAACGCCGCCATGAAGGTCTATGGAGCGACTTTGGCCCAAATACCCAAAGAATCGGCCAAGCCCGTCAGGCGGTGAAACCGGCCAGATCCCAATTCCGGGTCAAGTCTGGGTCGAATGCCGGCACGAAACTGCACAAAATCGCCGAAGATTGCACAAGCGTCAGCAACCCCACAAGTCTGTAAGAATAAAGTGGAAATCCAATGAAATCAGTGGAGGCGCGGACCGGAGTCGAACCGGTGAATAAAGGTTTTGCAGACCTCTGCACTGGTACTTGTAAGTCGTTTCCAATCAATCAACTCACGTTGAAGAGATTGACTCCGGGGCCAATCTGGGGCCAATGCGGGGCCTGAACTGCACCGGGACGAACGGGGACGGGGCTGGAGAACCGGAGCAGAAGAGCTGATTCTCGCAGGCGGCATTTGACCTCGACTGTTCCTTCAACCATGTTCCGCTTGAACCATGCCCGGTCCTTCTTCGGCGCCGTCGTCTTCTTCGCCTTGCCCGGGCGCTACTTTGATCGTGGTCCCCATCATCGAGTTGCGGCGTGCCCCATAGAACTGGCGGACGAACCCCTGGCGTTCCGCGGTCAGGCGATAGCTGCCGGCTTCCACGTTCCCTGCACGGCACCCTCGCCGCGCAGACGCTGGTGCCGTTCGGCACTTCTGCAGAGATTGCGGCCGTGGTTCGCGACCGCATGGAGACGATCGGAGTCAACGGCGGGTCAATCCTGGCGTCGTCGAACAACTTCCAACCGGACACCCCCATTGGGAACGTCGTGGCGATGTACGAAGCGGCTGGCAGCCGGGTCAGTTGGAAAACTGGGCGCTCATCGCGCGCCGATCACGACCGGCACCGGCGGACTGCAGATTGGACTCTCCGGCCGGCTAACAGTCAGCGAACAGACGAAAACCTGGGTCGCCATGGCAGGCAGGTCGCCAGGAATCGCCAGGTTCACCTGCTGCAGCCCGGCGAAGCCCGGCGCAGGTCCAAAATACGCCGGAAAAGCGATGTTCCGGTCGGCGATGCGCGCGACCACCAGGGTCACCTGCGGCGACAGCAGTCCGGTGAGCCAGATTTGGATCACACTGCCGGGGGGAGCCGGGCTCGCGGCACTGTTGAGGCTGTTGTCCTGGTTCAGGATTCCGTTCGCGAAAATGCCGGGATTCGCGTCGGCCAGCGCGACCGAAAAGGGGAGGCTGTCCACATTGTCCACCGAGACCCGCACCTGGGCGCTGTTCTGCGACAGCAGCGCCGCCGGCACCCGGAGATTGATCTGCCGGTCGTTCCCGAACAAAACCGTTGCCGGAAGCCCGTCGAAAGTGACCACCACCGATTTCCCTTGGAACGCCGCTCCCCAGATAGTCGCCAGGGAGCCGGCAACCAACGGACCGCTGGCGAAACTCGCCGCGTTGGTGCCGGCCGTGATGCGGGGAACGGCGGGCGGCGGCGGCACGAATGGTGTGACCACGAAGCTCACGTCAAAACTGCGTGTGCCGGCGAGCGGTCCGGCATCGACCGTCACAACCGCCTGGTAGGTTCCCAAGGCGAGGCCCTGGGGAATCGCGTCCAATCGAACCACGGAAGCGTCGAGGCCCGAGTTCGGGTAGGTGTGCAGCCAGGCGTTGCCCGACTTGTATTGAACGCTGACCGTCCAGTTCAGCAGTCCGCTGCCCGAGTTGGAAACATCCAGGTACTTGGTCTGCGAGTAGCCGCCCAAAGGAGCGGTAAAATCCAGGGCGGGAGCGTCCACCGCCAGATGCGGAAAATAGGCGGCGGCGCAATCTCCGAGGGCCGCGCAATCCGACGAAGGCACCGAGGCGGCGAAACGCGGAATGGGTGCGGTCGCCGAGGCCGCGGGCGCGTCGGAAAGGGGACCCAGCATGACCCGCACCGAGGCTACGATATTCTGCCCCGTGTGGTTGAACGGAACGCCGAAGAAGGTCGGAAACTGGGCGCTCTCGAGGACGGTCGCGTTGGCGTCCACCACTTCGTACACGGCCATCCCGGCGCCGTTCACGAGCGGAACCCCGTTGACGGTATTGAAGTCGACGGCATTCGACCCAAGTGCGCCCGGAGTGTAGACTGGTGCGCCGCCGGCGCCATTCGAGTCCGTCGTCATTACGCGCGCAAGGAGCAGGGAACCGTTGGTGCTCGGCTGGTATCTGCCGCCCGATACGCCGAGTCCGAGGTCGCCGCCGGATGTCGGCGCCAGGCTGCTGGATCCCACGACCACGTCCGGGACGAGCAGACGCGTGCCGTCGGGAAACCCGGAGTACTGCACCAGGATGCGCGTCCCGCTGTCGGTCAAGGGGCCGCGGCTCTGGAAGGCCTCCGTGAACCCTTCCGTGACACGCGTCGATGAGAATACGGCCCCCGCGCCGACGAGCTCCGTCAGAAGTGTGGAGGCCGGCAGAATCGCTCCGCTGCACGAGACGGTCTGGCTGGCGGACGCAGCCAGCAGCCCGGGTTGCGCGCGGGCAACCATGAACATGGTGCTGTTGACCACGATTCCCGTCGTCACCGACAGAAGCGCCTGAACCGGCGTATCGAACCACTGCTGGCCCGGGGGCGGCGTTACGCGCACGTTGTTGATGCGAATGGACACCCGGCCCGATGCCGGGACGGTGAAACTGAAGCCGGAAAACATCAATGTGTTCGCCGTCAGGAGTTGGACTTTCGCGTTGGACGATGCGGGTCCTGCTCCGGTATCCACCGTAAGCTGCGCATCGGCCGAGTTGCCCGCGCCGATACGGTTGGTGATTTCGACCGGGAGGAATAGGGTCAGGTTAACGTTGATAACGGCGTTCGGAGAGCCGGTGCAGTCGAACAGGATCTCCCCGATTCTCTCCGTTACGCCCTCCGCCCGGACCAGGGCGGTGGAGGAAGAGGCCGTACAGTTCAACGACGAAGACGACTGGCACAAGGCAGGAAGAATAGAAGCGAGAAACAGTATGCAGGCCGAAGTTCCAGGTTTCATGGAACCTCCTTATCCAGAATTCCCTTTTTCGCATCCCGGATACAACTAATTCTACACCCAGCGGTGACCGTTGAAGCCGTTGTCACCATCTTGCCTGTCCCGAGCGACTCCGGCGGCCCCGGAAGGGGCCAGCTCTGGCTCCTCCGGATAAGGAGAAACCGGCAAGTGCCCGTGTTTCCTGGCTAAGCCTTCAAGGGAATCAGGACGATTGTTTAGGCGAAAGGCAAATGTCCGAGCTATCCGAACGCGAGGCGATCCATCCATGCGGCCATAAAGATTTACGAGGCAACTTTGGCCCAACTGCCGAAAGAACCCGGAAAGATGCTCACGCAGTGAAATCCGCAGACCCGAATTCCGGGTCAAGTCCGGGGCAAATGCTGGCACGAAACTGCACAAAATCGCGGAAGATTGCACAATCGGCAGCAACCAGACAAGTCTGGAAGAATAAAGTGGAAATCCAATGAAATCTGTGGAGGCGCGGACCGGAGTCGAACCGGTGAATAAAGGTTTTGCAGACCTCTGCCTTACCACTTGGCTACCGCGCCCCAGGCAGGTCCTTCATTAGCGAACATACCGCGCCGCGGCGGGCAGTGTCAACGTGCGCGCACCCACTTGCACCCCGCACTGTCATACACTGGTTCAGTTCCATCACCATTCAATCCATGGCTCTACTAGACAAGAAAATTGCTCTCATCACGGGCGCGGCGACGGGCATCGGGGAGTCGATCGCGCGAACATTCGTCTCCGAAGGCGCGCGCGTGGCCGTGTTCGACCGCGACGGCGCGGGCGCCGGGAAAGTGGCCGCGGACATACGCGCGGCGGGCGGCGCGGCGGTGGCCTGCCAGGGGGATGTGCGCGACGCGGAGGCGGTTCGCGGCGCCATCGAGCGCACGCTGGCCGAATTCGGACGCCTGGACATCCTGGTCAACAACGCGGGCATCTACCCGCGCCACAACCTGCTGGAAATGACCGAGCAACAGTGGGACGAAATCCTCTCGACGAATCTGAAGGGCGTGTTCCAATGCACGCGCCTGGCGCTGCCGCACATGGTGGCGCGGGGCTCGGGAAAGATTGTGAACATCTCGTCGGTCACCTTCCACATCGGCATGAAAGGGCTGACGCACTACGTCTCGTCGAAGGGCGGCATCATCGGATTCACGCGGGCGCTGGCGCGCGAAGTGGGGGAGGCGAACGTGCACGTGAACGCGGTGACGCCGGGCGCCATCGAGACCGAGGCGGAGAAGGCCATCGCCACGCAGGAACAGGTGGACGCGGTGGTCGCGCTGCAAAGCCTGAGGCGGCGCATCGTGCCGTTGGACGTGGCCAGGGTGTGCGTGTTTCTGGCCTCGGAGTTGAGCGACGGCATGACGGGACAGACCGTGAATGTGGACGGCGGCTGGGTGATGTACTGAGATGACGCCCACTTTCGGCGGTCTGGCTCTCATCCTGGTGGCGGGCATTCTGGGCGGCACGGTGCTCGCCCCCATGAAGTACGTACGTGGGTGGAAGTGGGAAAATCTATGGCTGGTTTACGCCGCCTGCGCGTACCTCATTTTTCCCTGGCTGGTAGGTTTTCTCACGGTCCCGCATCTTCTTTCCGTTTACGGGGGCGTGGACGGGCGAACGGTGCTCACGACCGGCGCATTCGGGCTGGCCTGGGGCTTCGCGGTGGTGCTATACGGCGTGGGCGCCGACATCGTGGGATTGTCGCTGACATCGGGCATCATTTTGGGTTCGTCGGTGGCGTTGGGATCGCTGCTGCCACTCACCTTTCTGCCGCGCGCGCGAGAGTCCTCGGCGAGTGTGACGGCCCTGGTGGCGGTAAACGCCGTGATGCTTTTGGGCGTGGTGTTGTGCGCCTGGGCCGGACATGCGCGAGAGAGCGCGCAAACGGTGGCAGCCGCGCGGCCGCGTGACCCGCGCTTCCGCACGGGCATCCTGATCTGTTTCGCCGCCGGATTACTGGCCACGCTGTTCAACATCGCGCTGGCTTACGGCGCGCCCATCGCGCGCGCGGCACAGCGCCTGGGCGCCGATCCATTCAACGCCTCGAACGCCGTTTGGAGCCTGGCCGTGAGCCTGGGCTCCCTGCCCAGCCTGATCTACACCACGCACAAGCTGCGGCGCAATGGGACGTGGACGGCGTACGGCCAAGGACATCCGGGACGCAACGCGGTGCTTTGCGTAATGATGGGCGTGATGTGGATCTCCAGCACGGTGCTGTATGGCTCGGCGGCGGGCATGCTGGGGCCGCTGGGCACGGTAATCGGCTGGCCCATCTACATGTCGGCGATGATTCTGGCGAACAACTTCTGGGGATGGGCCACGGGCGAGTGGCGGCGCGCGGGCGCGCGGGCGGTCCTGTTGATGGGCGCCGGCATCGCCGTGCAAATCGTGGCGATGGTGTTGTTCGGGAGGATGCAATGAAGCGCGTCGGCGTAGCGTACCTGCTGCAAGAGTCCAACACCTTTTCGCCGCTCTCGACGACGCTGGACGATTTCGACATCACGCTGGGCGGCGAAGCCGTCGAACGCTGGCGCGGCACGCGCACGGAAATTGGCGGCTTTCTGGATGCGCTGGAGCTTCCGGAAATCGAAATCGTTCCGCTGTTCGCGGGATGGGCCATCACGAAGGGGCGCATCCTGGCGGGCGAATTCGAGCGCATGAAGTGCATCGCCAGGACCACGGCGCGGGCGGTAGGACGGCTGGACGGAATGCTGGTGGCGCTGCACGGCGCCATGTGCGCGGAAGGAGTGGACGACGCCGAGAGCGCGCTGCTGGAGTGCTTGCGCGAAGTGTTGGGGGCGCGGCTGCCGCTGATCCTCACCCTGGACCTGCACGCCAACCTCACGCGCCGCATTTGCGTGCTCGCCGACGCCGTCATCGGTTATCGCACCTATCCGCACATCGATATGCACGAGACCGGCACAGCCGCCGCGCGTATGCTCCTGGGCATCCTGAAGGGAGAACCGAAGCCTCGCACGGTGATGCACAAGTTGCCCATGGTGGTGCCGGCCGAGAATATGCAGACCACTTCCGGCCCCATGGCCCAGGTGTGGCGTCGCGGCGTGGAGACGCAGCCGGCCGAGGTGCCGAGCTTCTCCGTGTTCGGCGTGCAACCCTGGCTGGACATAGACGAAATGGGCTGCGCGGTGGTGGCCGTCACCACGGGGACAGCGGTTCGCGCGCGCACTTTTTGCGAAGGCGTGGCGCGGCGTTTCGAAGAGTTGCGGCACCAGTTCGATGTCGCGCTGGTCACCCCGGCCGAAGCCATCCGCGAGGCGCTCGCCACGGTTGGCGCGCCGGTGGTACTGTCGGAATCTTCCGACAGCCCCACGGCCGGATCGCCGGGCGACAGTGCGGAAATGCTGGCCACGCTGCTTGAACATGCGCCCGGCACCAAGGCGGCGGTCTGGCTGCGGGACGAAGAAGCGGTGGAACAGGCCCGGCTCGCCGGAGTCGGCGCCCGCATCCAAGTGGCGCTGGGCGGCTTGCACGATAAGGTGAATCGAAAGCGCGTCCGGGTGGAAGCCGAAGTGTTGCGCTTCTCCGACGGCCACTTCACCATGCGCGGGTCGCAGTACACCGGTCTCGAAACCAGTATGGGCCGCGCCGCGGTGTTACAGGTGGGCGCGGTGACGGTGCTGGTTTCGAGCTTGTCGGCCAACAACATCGACCCGGAGCTTTATCGCAGCCAGGGGATCGAACCGCGCGAGTACAAGATTGTGATCGTGAAATCGGCCGCCGGCTTCCGCGCCGAGTACGCGCCTTTCGCGGCGAAGATGCTGGTGGTGGACACGCCGGGCGTCAGTTCGGCCAACCTGCGAACGCTTCCGTACCGTCGCGTGCCACCTGAATACTTGCCGTAACCGGCGCGTCGCTGCGCCCGGCGGTTCCATGCGCTTGGAGAAGGCGCAGCGCCATGCCGGATGAGATAACCTGTACCGATGCCGCGCGCCTTCACCGGCGAGCGCGTTCGTGCCGAACTTCAACACCTCGTAGCCGCGGCGGCTGCGCGGCACGCCGCTCTCTGATTACCCGCCGCGCACGTCATCCCCGCACGGAAATCCTCCTGCCGGGAAGCGACCTGAGTAATTACGTGGCGGCGAATGAAGTGCCTCTCGAACAGGAGAAAGAACCCGGCCGCCACCACCGTCGCCGCTGTGATGGACGCGGGATACCACAGCCACGCCAGCGGGGAAGGGACGACGCCCCCGAACAGACGTGGAGCCGCGACGTGGTTGAGGAAGTTCAGCGCAAGCCCGTGAGTGAGATAGAAGGAGTAGCTGAGGCCCCCGAACAGCCGAATGGGGCGGCGGGCTAGGAGGCGGCTCAGGCCGCGGTGGCCTCCGAATGCGCAGAAGCAGAAGCAGAACAGAAACAGGGCGGCAAGCAGGCGGATGCCCATTGCGCGTGGTGCGTGAAACACTAGAAGGACGTAGCCCGCGAGTGCCACGGCAGCACAGGCCAGTAGCGTGCGGGGCAGCCAGGAGGGTTGGCGCGGGAGCCGCGTGAACCACTCCGTCGTCTCCCACACCAGTATGCCGATAAACAAGAATTGGACGCGCACCAGGTTGGAGCCGAGCGCTCCCAAACCCAAACCGCAGGCCGCTGTGAAACCGGCGAGGATAGCCATGCGATGCGGTCTGGGCAGCCGATAAAACCCGGTGTAGCGGACCAGCCAGGGGGACACCAGATAGAAAGCGAAAATATAGCCCAAAGTCCAGGACTGGGTAATGACCGGCTTGATGTGCAGGAGGCCCGCCAGCAGGGTCGCGTTCGCGATCACATATTCCGCCATGGCGGCCGGATTCGCCGGCAGCCGGGAAGCCTGAGGATGGCAGAACGAAAGAATCAGATACACCGACAGGACAATCAGGTAGAAGGGGTAGAGGCGAAACACGCGCCGGCGATAGAACTCGCTCCAGTTCACGCTGGACTGTGTCAGGGACCGGTAGACGAAGCAACCGCTGATGACCAGAAAGCAATTGGTTCCCAGGGGACCCAGCGCCTGCCACAGCAGACTCACCGGCGTGCCGATCACGCCCTGTGCGGGACGAAGCATCTGCTGAGCCTGGAAATGAAACAGGAACACCAGCATGGCGGCTAGCGCCCGCGTGCCTTCAACCGCCCGGATCCTGCCGGCTGCGGGAGGCGGCTCGATATTCCTGCCGATCCAAGCGATGGCCGCCCGCATCCCGTTACCGCTCCCAGCCGAGACCGCCGGACTCGCTGCTGGAAGCCGCCCTCTTCTTTCAGCGGAAGTTTCGTTTCTCGGGTCGATTAGAAACATTCCGCCCCGCCTTTCGGGCAGGCGCGATAGTTCTTGGCCAATCGCGAAACCTCGTAACTATTCAGGCAGGTATCACCATCATGCCTACCTGAATATGAGTGAGCCCAGCGGGAAGATTGTCTCAATCCGCAGCAAGCTGATACCGCCCCCCAGCAAGTCAAACGAAACGGATTTCATTCTTCTGCTGAATTCGGCCTGCGGTCATGCCGTACCGAGTGAACCATGACAGGCGCCATGGTGGTGCAAGGAGGGGTCTGGGCGCCCAGGACATCGTTCAGATGCAAGGGCTCTGGGCTGAGCATCTCACGCAACCCCTGGTCGCCCGCCCCGACTGGAAAGAAACGAGGGCGGCGGAAAGAGACCAAGCCCGGGAACTTGCTCGAAGGGCCCGATCAGCAGCGTGGGCAAGTACTGTCCAGCTTGTACGACTTCTGCGTCCCCTTCGGCAACAACCTGGCCGAACGGGACATCCGCAGGATGGTGGTGCAGTAGAGAACACCGGGCTCTTGCGCAGCGAAGCGGGCGCCAACACCTTCTGCCGCATCCGCAACTACATCTCCACAGCCCACAAGAACGCCATCGGCGCGCTTGATGCCATCTCCCGCGCCTTCACCGGCGAGGGCGTTCGTGCCGAACTCCGACACCTCGTGGCCGCAGCGGCTGCGAGGCATGCTACTCTCTGATTACCCGCCGCGCGCGTCATCCCCCGCGTTCGGCCGGTTTTGTACCAGGACTTCTCCCGCCTGGGTCCAGCACCGTCTTTCTATTGGTCCCTGAGGGTTTCCAGGAGATAGTGGAAGAGATGAACCGCCGGTCCGCCCAACTCATCCGCTACACGCGCAACTGGCTGCACTACGGAATTCCTGCTCTGGTTCTGCTGTGCGCCCTGGTCGGCGCTGTCGAGAATCTGCTGGGACCGTAATAGTTTCTCGCGCGCGAAAAACGCGCCCCACCAAAAGTGCTAAACGCCCGTGGCCCGCAAGATTCGGGGGAATCAGCCGCGCAGGCCGGGTTTTCCATTCCGAGGCAGCGCGTCAGCGTTCCAGCCAATGCCGCAGGCCGGGGAGGACCAGGCGGATCTCCCGGAACAGGGTGGCGACCTGATAACTCGCAAAAAAGAGGAGCGCAAAGAAAAGGCCGGGCTGCTCGCGACGCCATCTGACCGTCCACCGGCCAACCGCATGGCTGAAGGCCGGCATTTTGACCAGGTAAGCGAACCCCACCCCTAAGAGCGCGCCGGCCAGAATGTCAGTCGGCCAGTGTATCCCCAGATAGATCCGCGGCAGGCAGATGAACGCCACCACGTAGGAAAGAGCCAGCCATCCAAGAGGCCGGGAGATGAAGAGGATGGCCACTGCGAGCGTAACGAAAAGAACGGCATGATCGCTGGGGAACGAGCTCCATCCCGGGAGCGTTCCCCCGTCCATCCCACAGGGTAACTGGAAGTGGAGGGCGCTGACCCGCAACGGCCGCTCTCGAAACGGAAGCATCCAGGCCAGAATTCTGGCCGCGGCCACCGCCAGGCCGGCGCTCAACAGCATGCCTGTCAGGAGTTCGTAGGGCTTGCTGTCCCCGTCCCGCTCGCCTCGCTGAAAGGCGGCCCACCAAGCCAGGAACATCACTACAGCGCCCTTTAGCAGGTCCGTATCGCTCCAATGGAACACCAGCCAATCGAACCGGCACGAGCGGTTGGCGTACTGGTTCAGAAACCCAATGATGCTGGTGTCAAATCCATTCATTTGTTTACCAGACTCATATTATCCGCATGGGAAGGAGGATGTCGAATTCTTTGCGATGGTGGGGAGGGCGCATTCTCCCGGCCGGCAGAATACGTGGTGGCGTAGTTGGCTGCGTTGCGAATGCTTCAAACGGGCGGCCGGTGATCGACTGTGATAAAGTCGGGGCGTCGATGCAAGCTGGAAAACGTTCCGTCTATCCCCTTTCGTCTCTTTGGAGCAAACCCATGCGAATTGGTGTGCCGCTCTTGTTCTGCGCCTTCTTCGCGCTGCGGGCCGAGGTGCGACTGCCGCGCCTGGTATCCGATCACATGCTGCTCCAGCGGGACGTCCCGGTGCGGATCTGGGGACAGGCCGATCCTGGCGAGCAGGTGACGGTCCGGTTCCTCGCTCAGAACGTGCGCACCCAAGCCGATACGCTGGGGCGCTGGAAGGTGTTCCTCGAGCCCCTCCGTGCGGGCGGGCCGTTCACGCTGACCATCGAGGGCACCAACATAATCACCATCCAAGACGTGCTGGTGGGGGAGGTTTGGGTGGCCTCGGGGCAGTCGAACATGGCCTTCTCGATGCGCATGTTGCAGAAGGCCGAAGAGGAGATCGCCGCGGCCAACTATCCTCAGATGCGCCTATTTCACGTGGGTGCCGCCACGTCCGGGTATCCGCTGGATGACGTGAAGGGAGCCTGGTCGTGGTGCACCCCGGACTCCGTGCGCCGGTACTCCGCGGTGGCCTACTTCTTTGCGCGCCATCTGCGTCAGAAGCTGGGTGTGCCGGTGGGCGTGATCTTGTCGGCGTGGGGCGCGACCCCGGCGCAAGCCTGGACCAGCGGGCCCGCCATGACGGCTGATCCGGAGCTGCTGATCTATGCGTCAGACTGGGCCAAGATGATGGACCTGTATCCCGAGGCCCAGGCACGCTACCAGCAGCAGCTCAAGCAACCGGGGACGAAACCGGCGCCGCCCATCGGACCGGACAGTCAGCGGGCGCCGTCGGTTCTCTACAACGCCATGATCGCTCCACTGACCCCCTACGCCATCCGCGGCGCCATCTGGTACCAGGGTGAAAGCAACGCGGGCCGCGCCTACCCCTACCGCCGGCTGTTCCAGACCCTGATCCAGGACTGGCGCCGGGCCTGGGGGCTGGGCGACTTCCCGTTTCTGTTTGTGCAACTGCCGAGCTTCAAGGTCGGGCCGAACGTCGAGTGGGCGGAGCTGAGAGAAGCGCAGGCCATGGCGTTGCAGCTCCGCAACACGGGCATGGCCGTGACCGTGGACATCGGCGACCCCGTCGACGTCCACCCGAAGAACAAACAGGACGTGGGGCTCCGGTTGGGTCTGGCGGCGCGCGCCATCGCCTATGGGGAGAAGCTGGTCTACTCCGGCCCCGTCTTCCGGCAACTCACCGGGGAGGGCCGCGCACTGCGGGTCTGGTTCGACCACACCGGCGGCGGGTTGCGGGCCCGGGACGGCGATTTGAAAGGCTTCACCATCGCCGGCAAGGATGGCAAGTTCGTGCCCGCCGAGGCGCGCATCGAGAACCACACCGTGGTGGTTTCAAACCCGGAGGTCAAAGAGCCGGTGGCCGTGCGCTACGCCTGGGCCGACGTTCCGGACTGCAACCTCTTCAACGCCGAGGGCCTGCCGGCCGTGCCGTTCCGCACGGACGTCCGGTGAGCGGTGTTGAACGCGAGCGGCACCGAGTTGGTCCCTACCGGGCACCATCACCTTCATCCCATAAGGCGGCACAGTCTTCGCCCTCTCCACGTTATTGGGCGGTGCGGCAAGCAGCACCACCGACTTACCACGTAAAGCGTCCAACACTGTGAGTACCTTCTGAAACGCCACTCGAGAGTCGGCCTTTAAATACACGGTCTCCGCTTTGGTTACTCAGCGCACTGGGCTCGGTGGGTTCGGTGCCGGCAAACAATTTCCGTCCACCGTGATGGCTACTACGGTTGCATGTTGTGCGTCAGCTGCCGCATCCAGTGCATGATCCGCAACGGGCAGTATGAACCGAAACACCTTTCTGCAGTGCGGGCTGCGGAGATTCCTGAGCGCCCGCTGCACAGATCAGGATTGACCCAACTACACAGACTTCCATCAACGATTTATCGCGTAGCCTTCCTGTTCTACTTCCAACTGATCCGGAAACAAGACGCAAGCGCGACGAGCGCAGCACGTTGCACCTCCCGCAGCCGGCGACAGATTGGACGCGCTCTTGGGGCGGTCCCGGCTGCGTGGCCGCAGACAATGCGCCAGAGCACTGGCGACGGTCAATTTCAGGTGTCTGACGTCTTGCGCTGTCAGCTAGCGAGGCGACGCCAAGCATTCCACCAAGTCCCATGGTCTCTACGACCGAAGATGGTACGATTACCATCGCCCCACGTTCTCTTATGACCTCCTAGAGCATGTTCATCGCGCGTAGATGCAGCGCGATCGGGTTTTCCTTGTAGACCACAGCCGCTTGTGCGAACTTGTCGGAGATCTCAGTCTCCGCGGTGCGAGGATAATACGCGCCTGCCGCTCGCGTTCGGCTTGCGCCTGGCGCGACATGGCATCCTCCAGAGCCTGCGGGATCTGGACGTCCCGTATCTCGACCGACTGCACGGTGATTCCCCACGAGTTGGTCTTCTCGTCCAAGATGCGCTGCAACTCGCGTCCCAGCATTTCACGCTCAGTCACCATCTGCGCCAAGTTCGTGGCGCCGAGATTCCCGCAGCGCAGTCTGCGCGCTCATCGCGATCGCTTGCTCGTAGTTCTGGACCTCCAGAATCGATTTCTCCGCGTTCCACACCAGCCAAAACACAATTGCATTCACATTGACGGGCACTGTGTCGCGCGTGAGAGTCGATTCGGCTGTCACGCTTTCCACGCGGATGCGCTGATCCACGAAGCGCTGACCGACTCCACGATTGGGACGATGTGAAAGACCCCGGCCCGCTGCCCGCGAATCGCCCCAGGCGGAGCACGGCAAACTTCTCCCACTGCCTGGCGACCTTGATGGCGAACAGCAGGTACAGCCCCGCCAGCAGTCCGGCCGCTATTAACACCGCGTGTCCCATTACGGCCCAGCCAGCCACTCCCAGAGCCGCGCACATGAAGAACAATGCCACGGCTGGCGCGCTGATCTGCAGATTGAAGCTCTGCGTCTGCATGGTCTTATCTCCTGGTCCTTCCTGAATCGGTATACTGCGCACTGAACTCATTCAGCACCTCGCGCACGGTGAAACCGGCGCTCCCCGCGCGGGCGGCGAACTCACTCACGAACTGGGTCAACAGGCGCCTGCGCTCCGAACTGTCTGGGCCGGACGCTTGCTGGGCGATAAATGTTCCCGTCCCCTGTTGCGTTTCCAGAGCACCCCGGAGCTCAAGCTCCCGGTAGGCGCGAACCACCGTGTTGGGATTAACGGCCAGGTCCACCGAAACCTGGCGAACCGTGGGCAATTGATCCCCTTCCGCCAGCGCGCCGGAAGCGATACCTCCGAGGACCTGGTCGATGATTTGGCGGTAGATGGGTACGCCGCTGCCGCCATCCAAACGGAATTGGAAAAGCCGCACTCGCCTCGCCTTGTTCGCGATCATCTAGTTATCTAGTCTACTAGTGTACTAATACATTTGTCAAGCCCTAACCGTACCATGGCTGAAGAATTTCGCACCGACAGTGCGCCAAGTGAGTTCGGTAACTCCGGATCCGGTTCTGTTCAGGGCCGAAGCAGAGCAGGACTGGCTGAACTGCGGGATTTCCCATCTGGTTCTGCTTTGCGCGCCACATCCCAACAAAAAACGCGGCCCGCCGAAGCGGGCCGCGTGTGAACGTTAGACTTCGATCGATCCTACGGATCGATGTAATTGACCATCGTAGTTGCTGTGCTTCTGGCGCCCTTGTTGTCGGTCACCGTTAGCTCGAAGACATAGTCGCCCCAACCCTGTTGGAACCTCACGATGGGGGTTGCGGTGGTGCCGCCGGTAATTTCGGCCGGTTTGGCGCCCGATACGCGCCAGGAGTAGGTGATGGGATCGCCGTCGGGATCGTAGGACGCCGTTCCGTTCAGAGCGATCTGGGTTTGCGTGGTGGTCTGGTTGGGACCGGCGTCGGCGACCGGCGGGCGGTTGCCCGAAGACGCCGAACCCACGTGCACGATCACGATGGCGGTCGCCTGGGTGCGTTTGCCGTAGGCGATGAGCGAGTAGCTCACGGCGCTGGTGGGATTCACCGTCACCGAGCCGTTCGCGGCTACCGCGCCAACGCCCGTGATGATCACTTCGGTCGCGTTGGTGGTCGACCAGGTGAGCTGCACCGGGTCGCCGGGCTTGCTGGAAGAGGTCGGACTGGCCACGAAGTCCAGAATCTTCACCGGCACGATCACACCGACCGTCGCCACGGCCGAGACTTCGCCGAGCGCGTTCTTCGCGGTAATCGTGTAGGAGGTATTCTCCTTCGGGCTGACCGTGGAGGTGCCCACCAGTTCCACCTTGCCGATGCCGCTGATGGTCACTTCGGTAGCGTTCTCCACCTGCCAGACCAGCGAGGCCTGCTCGGTGGGCAGGATCTCGACCGGCGCCGAGGCGAAGCGTATGATGCGCGGGGCCTGGGCCGGCCCGACGGTCACGGTCGCCGTGGCATTCACTTCGCCGAAACGGTTGCGGGCCGTGATCTTATAGGAGGTGGTTTCGGTGGGCGACACCGGGGCGGTGCCGCTGCGCTGCACCGTGCCAATGCCGGAGATCTCCACCGTGTCGGCGTTCTCGGTTTCCCAAGCCAGCGTGGAGGCTTCACCCCTGGCGATGTTGGCCGGGGTGGCGCTGAAGCGCAGGATGCGCGCTTCGGAGCGTTCCACGGTCACCGTCAACGTCTTGCTCTGCTCGCTGTTCTTGTTCTTGGCCGTCAACTGGTACACGGTGGTTTCGTTGACCGCCACTGTGGAGGTGCCCGTGCGCGGGTCCACCTTGCCGATGCCCGTGATGCTCACTTCGTCGGCGTCCTGCACTTCCCAGACGATGGTGGTCGCTTGACCGGCTTTCACCGTGCTGGGGGTCGCCTCGAAGCGTACGATCTTCACGCTCGGCGCGGCTTGCGTGGTGATTGTGACGCGGGCCACGCTCTTGGCGCCCTGGGTGTCCTTCACCGTCAGACGGAACTGATAGGTCTGTCCCGCTGCCGCCGTGAAAGTGGCCTTGGCCGATGTCGTGCCGGTGATGGAGACCGACTGGCCGCCGATCTGGGCCCAGGCGAAGGTGATCTCATCGCCGTCCGGATCGTAGGATGCCGAGCCGTCCAGCGTGATGGTGCCGGCGGCAGCGCCGATCTGGTCCGGGCCGGCGTCGGCCACAGGCGGATCGTTGCCCGTGCGGACGCGGCGAGTCAGCATTTCATAGCGCAGCCGCGGGATGTCCACCGGAACCGGCTGCTTCATGTCGCGGTATTCCTTGGGCCGGCCAAAGTTGCCGAACTGCACGCCGGCCACCACGCGGCCGCTGTCGTTCGAACTGATCAGCGTCTCGTTCAAACCGGCTTCCAGGGTGAAGGCGATGTGCGGATTGAACGGCTGCACCAGGCGCACCATGCCGCCCGGACGGTTGCTGCCGCCGTGGCGGAACATTACGCCCAGGTTGCCTTCCAGGTAGGAGTCTTTCCACAACCCGACCTGCGTGCTGCCGCCGAGCTGGTCGACCACCTTCAGGTAAGTCTCTTCCATAATGTTGCGGCTGACCGACGTGTAGGCGCGATTGATGACCGCTTCGTTCAGGAAGCCCTTGGTGCCGAACATTCCAATGCGGCCGCCGCGGAACAGGTAGTCCAACGTCATGGCCGCCTGCCCCAGCGTGCCGCCCTGCTGCATGTCGCGCATGCTGACGTGCTTGAAGCTGGAGAACAGACCCGCCTGCACGTTGCGGTACCGATTCACCAGACCGAAGTCGAACTGGCCTTCCTGCCGGTCGCGGTAGTACATGTACTCGCCTTCGATCTGCAGTGCCTGCGAGGAGTTAAACGGCGAGAAGAAACGGCCCTTGCCGGTGAACGTCACGTTGCCGGTCATATCGGGGCCGATGTTCAAGCCGAGTACGGAGAACTTATGGGTCTTCGGACGCGCCTCTTCGACCGCCTTGGCGATCTCGCCCACCGTGGGCACTTCGATCTTTGGCGCGGAAGCCATTTGATCGACGTCCCTCTTCAGGCCGGATTGACCGGCGCGCAACTCCGCGACGTCTCTCTTCAGGCGATCGTTTTCGCCCTTGAGGTCGCGCAGCAGCGCCAGGATTTCGTCGAGCTTGTCCAGCTTCTTGAGGATCGCGTTGCAGCAGTCTTCCTGCTTCTTGGCCATTTCGCTGAACGCGTTGATGGCGTCGCCCACGCTACCGTCGCTCACCACCTTACCCTGACCGTCGGTCAGCGTCACAATGACGCGGCGGTTCATGAAGCGCCCTTCCTTGGACTCATTGTCGACCTTCGGCACTCTCTTGCCGCGGCCCGTGACATCGACCTGATCGGGCCGGGCACCGTACTTTACCAGGAAACTCTTGACGGTTTCCCCGCGCGCAACGGCGAGTGTCAGATTGTAGTTGTCGGAACCGACGATGTCGGTGTGGCCTACAACTTTTACGCGATAGTCGGGGTGTTTCTGCAACAGGTCCGCGAGGCGAAGCAGGCTGGGGTACCCGTCGACCAGAACCGAGGAATTGAATTCGAAGTTGATCTCTTCAAAATCTTCCTTGGTCGCCGAAGTTGATAAACCTTGCGGAAAGAGGTAAGCGGTGAATGCCAGCAGCAGAACGGGCAGCAACCACAGTATTCGCCTCATAAAGGATAATTCCTCCTAGAGTGACACGTAGTGCGGCTACAACGAGCTCTACTAGGGTGACACGCAGTGCAGCTACAACGAGCTCGACTTCAGAATATCGCAATCGCAACTCTAAAAAACAAAAAAGTGAACAAAAAACAGAACTAAAAAGGGGTCAGCCTGATATGGCTCCCTTTTTCCGGCGCTAGCGCCACCCCCGTGGACCGCTGGAGGCGCAAAAAGGGAGCCATATCAGGCTGACCCCTTTGCGAGAATGGAAGTTGCTGCCCTTTGAACCGTTGTTTCGCAGCGCGCACCTGCAGACGCTGGCCTCGCACTTCTGGTCGCGACCTTTCGATGCGCTTCGATTTCCGGTGGAAGCCCGTTGCTACGCCACCGAACCAGGCGTGCAGGTGTTGGTCGAGGCGCAGCGGCCCGACGGCGCGCCTCGCGGCGAGATCCTGTTGGTGCATGGGCTGGAAAGTTCCAGCCGGGCCGGTTACATGCTCAGCATGGCGCAGGCGGCGCTGGAAGCCGGCTACGCCGTCCACCGCCTCAACATGCGAAGCTGCGGCGGTACCGAACACCTCTCGCCCACCTTTTACAACGCCGGGCTGACCGTCGACCTGCGCATGGTGCTCGAAGAACTCGCGCGGCAGGGACGCGCGCCCGTGCACCTGGCCGGCTATTCGCTTGGCGGCAACCTGATCCTGAAGCTGGCCGGCGAGTGGGGAGACGCCGCGCGGCCATTCATTGCCAGCGTATGCGCGGTGTCGGCGTCTATCGACCTGGCGGCAAGCTGCCGCGCCATTGAACGCCGCGAGAATTTCTTCTACCACCGCCGCTTCGTCCGCCGCCTGATCGAGCGCACGAGGCGAAGACTGGAGGCGCATCCCGGCCTGGTACCCCATCCGGATCTCGATCGTATCAAAACCATCGTCGAGTTCGACGATCTGGTCACGGGACCGTCGTTCGGCTTCCGGGACGCCGCGGACTATTACGCGCACCAATCCGCCATCCGGTTTCTGGATGGAATCCGCGTGCCTACCCAGCTCATCTATGCCTTGGACGACCCTCTCATTCCAGCCTCGATGTACCAGCATCCTTCGATCGATGCCAATCCGCACATCCGGCGTCTTCCCACGCGCCACGGCGGGCACGTGGGATTCATCGGGCGTGGCGCGCACCGTTTCTGGCTGGATCATGCGGTGCTCGACTGGATCGGCGAGGTGGAACGCGGGCTTGCGCGCGGCTGACGGCTCGTGTATTTGTTGTAGGGGGACGACGGAGATCCCGGAGGTTGACTTGAGCGTCCAATGGCACGCTTATGACAGCGCGCGGGAAACGGCACAGGCCTGCGCCCACGGCATCCTCAGATGCCTGGACGAGCGGCTCTCCGGCGAGAGTTTCGCCACGCTGGCGATATCGGGCGGCGCCACGCCCCGCCCCATGTTCGAGGAACTCGCCCAAGCGGGTCGCGACTGGCGGCGCGTCCATCTCTTCTGGACCGATGAGCGCATGGTGGGGCCGTCGGATCCGCAAAGCAACTACCGGTTGGCCGTGGAGACTCTCATCGGTCCCGCGCACATCCCACGAGAGAACGTGCATCGCATCGCCGGCGAACTGCCGCCGGAAGCCGCCGCGCGGCGTTACGTGGACGAGATCCGCGAATTCTTCGGGTTGGACTCCGGCGAAATGCCGCACTTCGATGCCGTGCATTGCGGGCTGGGTGCCGACGGACATACGGCCAGTTTGTTTCCAGGCGACCCACTCATCGAGGATCGCGAGTGCATCGCCGCGGCCGTGTACGTCCCCAAGCTGGGCATGTCTCGCGTTACGCTGCTGGGTGGCGTGTTTCTGGCCGCGCGGGAGAACTTGTTTCTGGTTGCCGGGGCCGGCAAGGCCGCCGCCGTGCGCGCCGTCTTCCACGAACCCTACGAGCCCCTGCGGTATCCCGCCCAAGTGGCATCCCACCATGGCCGCTGCGTCGTCTGGTATCTCGATGACGCCGCCGCGTCGCTCATGGATTAGCGGATGAGTTCCGGCCGCGCGGACGCGCGCGCGGCCGGGTGGCCGAAGCAATCTTTCGCGGTATGCGCCTGGAGCAAGCGCGGCTGCACGCGATCCAGATTCGCGCGGCCGCCGCGTCGCACGGTCAAGTCTGCGCGCGCTTGCGCAAACGCATCACGAACGACAGGATGCTCAGGCCCGTGCCGCAAAGGATCAGCGTGCCCAGATCGGGCGTTTCGTCCGGCGGGTCCGTCTCGGTTCCGTTGGAGAAAACGAAGTTGTCCAGGGTTGTAGGAGTGATTGGAAGCAAACCACACCTGGTTAACGCCTACGTCCGAGATGAATCCGACGAAACCGGTGGTGTTCGTCGTCGCGCCCACGGTCGGTCGTGTACCAAGTGTCACTCACGTTCACTTTGGCGTAGAAGGACGCCGGTGTGTTGGGGTCGTGCGGCGGGTGCGACGTTGACGCCGACGGCTTTGTAGGTCATGCGGGGGAGTTGAACTGGGCACTGGAGTAGGCGTTATGGTCGATTGTCGCCGTCGGCGGCAGGTAAGGCGGTATGATGTTCGCCAGGGAGTGTTGTTGGTCACCACAAGAACCAGGCGCCGGATGCATTCTTGCCCGGAGAACTGCACGTCGTGGATGGTTACGCCGGCCTAAGTGCCGAAGTCCCAGCCGGCGGTTGCGGCTTGAAAATCGATGAGACTGAAGGTGTTCCCCACGGCGGCTTCCCATGCCGCGCGGTCGGTGTACCAGGTCAGGGTGGTTGCGGTTGCGGGCAACGCCACCACGATTAGCGCTGCGAGTGCCAGAAGCAATGAGTATCTACGCACGGGAATGCTCTTTCTCCCCGCTGTCAGGGGTGGTCACTCGGCGGAAGCGTGGGGCGGCGACTGCCTCGCCCTCGCGTCGCCACGGTATCGGCACCAGTCGGCTGCGATTCGGATGACGATAGGTAGTCCGCGACGCGGGACGATATTCTCGGTGATGAAGGCTCGTAATGGGGATGATCCTGCCCGGCCTAGCAGCGGTAGTACCACTTTGGAGTAGCTCCCCTTATTCCCAATCCTTGCCCCCATGCGGTCCACTGCCTGGGAAAATCCGACCATCCGGCGCTGGCCCAGATGCTAAGATACGCTGTTGGGAGACTGAGCAACGCCATGCCATTTTGTGTGACCTGCGGTGGAAATCTTGCGAACGAGGCGCGCTTCTGCGCGAATTGCGGCCAACCTGTGGGAGGGATAGCGAATGCGGGAGCGCCCGGGGCGGCTCCGCCACCTCCGCCGCTCGAATACACCATACAAGGCGACAACCTGCAAGTGGTGCGCGTGAAGATGAAGCCGGGCCAGGAGATCTTCTCCGAGGCCGGGAAGATGGTGTACAAGACGGCCAACGTGGGCTGGGAAAGCCGCATCACGGGAGCGAGCCTGGGGGACAAGATCTGGGGCGCGGTGAAGCGCAAGCTGATGGGCGAGTCGTTGTTCTGGACCTACTTCCGCGCGTCGAGCGACGGCGAGGTGGGTTTCGCGGGCAGCTATCCGGGACGCATTCAGGCCTTCGAACTTGCCGCCGGACAGAGCGTGCTGGTGCAGCGCGACGCCTTCGTCTGCGCGCAGCACAGCGTGCAGGTGGACATTGCGCTGGTGAAGCGTATCGGGACGGGCTTGTTCGGCGGAGAGGGTTTCATCCTGGAGAAGCTGACCGGTCCGGGTTGCGCGTTCATACACGCTGGCGGGGACTTCATCGAGTTCACGCTGAAGCCGGGTGAAGTTTTGCAGGTGGACACGGGCTGCATTGTGGCGTTCGACGCGTCGGTGGATTACGACATTCAGCTCGCGGGCGGCATCAAGACGGCCATCTTTGGCGGCGAGGGATTCTTCCTGGCGACGCTCACGGGACCGGGCCGGGTGATCATCCAGAGCATGACGCTGGAGAAATTACGGCGCGAGTTGGCGCCTACGCGGTCGGGCGGCGACGAGCGCGGACCGCTGGGCTCGCTGGGAGGCATTCTCGGCAGCGAGGATTAGGAGCGGGCTTGCGGCGCCGCTAGTTGGCCGGTTTCGGATTGACCACCGGGAATGCGATGATGTTGCTCACATAGTAGGACTGCGCGATGGTGAGCTGCGTGTTCGGATTGGTCGGAATGTCCGAGTTCAACTCGAGCTGGACCTCGTAGAGGCCGATGGCACCGGGCTTGAGTCCCGCGTAGAGCACATTGGCGGTCTTAGCCCCGGCCAGCGAAGAGACGAACTCGAGAGGCTCGTTGTAAACGGGACCCGTGTATTGCGATCCGGTGACCAGAGTCGCGTTGATCTCTTCGGGCTTCACCAAGCCCAGTCCCGTGGCATAAACGACGATGGTCTCGCCGGGCAGGGCCGGATTCTCGGCGGTCACGCGGCTGTAGGCCTGGCTGGCGCAGCACAACGCGGAAGTAGTGGCGGTGAGAATGAGGGTGCCGCCATCGGCGCCACTGGCCGAGTACTTGATGCCGTTACCAGCGGGGCCGGGAACGCGGGCGCGCAGGCGAATACGGGTAAAGACGCCGGCCTTGTAGGCGATGACGCGGGGATCGAAGTTGAGCAGGTTGATATAGGCGTCGCGAACCTTTTCCAGCGTGTCGCCCGCCTGCGCCACGTAGCTATAGGTACGATCCTCAATGGTGATGGTGCCCACCTCGCCCGGTGTGAAGCCGCCGTCCACGGAGACAGTGCCGGTGGCGTAGTTGCTCGAATGGAGCACTACGCCGGGCCGCGGGTCGGGGCCTTCGTCAGCGAAAATGCCGGGATTCTGGGGAATGATAGGCACTCCGGTGGGAGTGGTGATGGTGACGCGGCCGTCGTTACGCTCGGTGCGGACGTAGACGCTGACGCTGGTGGTCTCGTAGCTGGTTTCCCAAGGTAGCTGGGCGTTAATCTGTCCCGGGGAGACATACAGCAGCGGGGCGTCCATGCCGTCCACATAGACTCGCACACCGGCCAAATTCGTGGGCCACGAAGTCGCTCCCGCGGGCGCAACCGCGGTCTGGTCGCTCAGATTGTCACCCAGGATGGATACGATGGTGCCAGGAGCGATCTGGGCGGCATCCATGCCGCCGGCGAGGTTGGCACCACTGGCCGTGAGGGCGATGGTGGCGGAGGTGTTGGTCTTGGTCGTCAGTTCGACATTGTTGCCCGGTTCACCCGGATCGCGCGCCGTCAACACCACCTGCAGGAGCGTCTTATTGGGCGTGGCGAGAACCAGCGGATCGCCATTGCCGGCGTTGATCAAGGCGACCAATTCGTCGACGATCTTTTCGAGGTCGTCGGCGGCCTTCACCTTGTACTCGTATTTGTTCTCGATGCTGTCGCTGGTACGCGCGATCGTAAGGGTGATCTTATCGTCGGCAGTGATGGTCGCCGGACACCAGCGACCGCACCCACCGCATAAACGTTGCGGCTGGCCGAATTGCGGACCGCGCTGTAGGGAAGCGGCAAATCGCCAATTGAGAACACCAAGACACGGCGGTTGAAGGTGTCGGTTACGTAAAGGTTGGTGCTGCCATCCCAGGCCAGCGAGAGGGGGGTGCGGATCACGTCGGTGGCGGCGCGGAACAATGGATTCGCGCCATCGGAAACCTGATCGCTCTGGGGGTCGAACTGCCCGAGGATGACGTCGGGCGTCGGAGCGCTGGTGGTTGGAACGCTATTGTAGATCAGCACGCGGTCGTTACCGCCGTCGGCGACGAACAGACGCTTGCCGTCGCTGAGCGCGTAACGGGGGAAGTCCAGCGTTCGGGCGCAGCGGGCCGGGTAGGTGGGATCGCCAGTATCCGCGTCGGTGCCGTTCGACTCGCAGAGTTTCTCGGAATTGTTGGCCACCGCGGTGGTGAAATCGGGCTGGCCGATGACCACATCGGCGGCCGCTCCGTTGGTGGTCGGAATCGTATTCCAGATCAACACGCGGTTGTGGGCCAGGTCGGCCACGTACAGCCGTGTGCCGTCGGTGGTCACCGAAACCGGGTTCAGCAGGGTGCTCGCGGTGGGAGCCACGATCGCCCTGGTGAGATCCTGCTCGGTGGCGGTGGTGAAGTTGGGCTGGCCTACCACCACGTCCGCGGCCGCGCCGTTGGAGGTCGGGATGCGGTTCCAAATGAGCACGCGGTGGGACTGGGTGTCGGCGACGAACAATTTGCCGTTCTGGATCCAGACGCCCTGCGGACCGCGCAGGCTCTTATTGGTGGGCGTGCGGCTGATGCCGTTCGAGGTGAAGTTGTCCTGGCCCACCACCACATCGGCCGGCTGCCCGTTCGAAGTGGGGAGGGAGTTCCAGATGAGAATGCGGTTGTTGTCGGTATCGGCCACGGCGACAATGTTGCCGTCGCTGGCTACCGCCGTGGGCACGCGGAAGCGGTTGTCTTTCAGGTCCAGGTCGACGCTGGTGAAGTTGTCCTGGCCCAGCACGAGGTCGGCCCGGCCCTTGCAAACGTTGCAGCGCTCGCCTTGCGTGAGCAAGTCGGTGGGCGCCGGAAGTTGCTGGGACATATTCTTGAAGACCAGGACGCGATGGTTCATCGGCGTGGCGCCGACGCGATTGGCGTCGGTGACGAACAGCATGTTGTTGACATAGGCCAACCCGCTGACGCCGCCGAGCAAAACGTCGCTGGCGCCTTCGTCCTGAGCCACGAAGGTGGGCTGTCCGATAACGAGACGGGCGGCTTGTCCGGTTACAAAATCGCCGGCCGGGGCGGCTAACGCCGCAAGGAGGAATACTACGAAAGGCCTCATGACGAGATTCGGTTAAGAGTTGCGATCCTTTAGTATAGCAAGCTCGCGGACGCGCAATGATAGAATGGAAAACCCGCTGGCCGCACGCGCTGGTATGTGCGGCGAACGCTTAATCCATAGGACGTTTCTTTGTCGCAACCGAATTCCTTTCTGGACCTCGCCGGAACGTGGCTGCTGAAATCCGGGATCCAACTGCCCGCGGGCGGAGTCGCGCGCTATTATCGTTCGGACGTGGGGGCCAACTGCCGGGTTTCCACTGAGATTACAGGATACGCGGTAAGCGCGTTCGCATTTCTGCACAGGCTCACGTCCCAGGTCTGCTACCTGGACGCGGCCAGGCGCGCGGCGCAGTTCCTCTCGCGCACGGCCTGGGACCGGGAACGGGATATTCTTCCGTTCGAGCACTCGACCGGCGGCGGCCAGGTGAGCGCGCTGGCATACTTTTTCGATAGCGGGATCGTCGCGCGCGGTCTGCTGGCGGTGTGGCGCACCACCCAGGATCCGGAGTGGCTGGCCGCCGCCGTGCGCTCGGCCGATTCGATGGCGCGCGACTTCGGCGAAGCGTGCGCGCCGCATCCCATCCTAAGCCTGCCGGATAAGACGCCCGCGCCCAGGGTAGGGAATTGGTCGCGGCATGCGGGCTGCTACCAGTTGAAATCCGCGCTGGCCTGGCACGACGTGTATGAAGCCACCGGCCAGGCGCCCTACCTGGACTACTACGAGCGGGCGCTGGAGTACGCCCTATCGACGCACCAGTCCTTTTTGCCGGGCGACGCGGACCCGCATCGCGTGATGGACCGCTTGCACGCCTACGCGTATTTTCTGGAGGGCCTTCTGCCGCGCCTCGATCAAGCCGAATGCGCACGCGCGGTGCGGTGGGGTCTTCAAACGGCGGGGCGCCTTTTGCGTGAGATCTCGCCCGGCTTCGAGCGTTCCGACGTTTGCGCGCAGATCCTCCGGGCACGGCTTTACGCCGACGCGCTCGGCGTGGCTGCGCTGGACCGGGAAGCGGCGGAAGAAGAAGCGCGGCGAGCCGCATCGTATCAGACGCGCAGCGATGATCCGCGTGTCGATGGCGGCTTCTGGTTCGGGCGGCGAAACGGAGAGTTGGTTCCGCACCTCAACCCCGTGTCGACGGCATTCTGTCTGCAGGCTCTGGCTATGTGGCGCCAATACCTGGACGGGAAGTTCGAGCCTATCCGCCAAGAACTGATTTGAACGAAACCGTCCAGGTCGCCTTCGCCTCCGGCTCAAGAGAGCTGATGCCCGCTTTGATCGCGCGCATGGAGGATCTGGCGCCAGGGCTCCCTTTGTACGTAGTGAGCGAATTCCGGCCGCCCGCGGGCCGCTGGATTCCGTACCATCCGAACTGGAGCGTGGCCGAGAACCTGGCGCTCTGCCGCGCGCGCCTCGGTGGGAAGCGCGTCAGGTTCTCGGCGGTAGTCCTACAGCCGCGCATGCCCTACTGGCGCATGCGGTGGATCGGGTTTCGAATCTCGCCCCGCGGCTTCCTGGCTTTCAACGAAAACCTGGACCACTTCATGCCGCGCCCGCGATGCGCCGGAGCCATCCTGGGCCACTTCCGGTGGCGCATGAAGAGCTTCCTGGTCCGGCAATTGCGGCCGGGCGGCGCCACCTACACGTTCTGGTGGCGGCTGTGGCACCCCTATGCGTTCGAGCGGCCGCTGCTGGTGATGGCGGCGCGCGCCATGGGCTGTATAGCGGCGCTGCTCAAGCGCGCCATGCCGGTTAAACACGGCGTCATAAGTGATGCCGAGTCCGCTCCCTCACGGTCGCGGCTCAGATCCGGCTTCCGAGCCGCGACCGTGAGGGAGCGGCTTCAGAGATCCGCAATGAATTCGGGCGCCGTGTTCCCACAGAGCCGCGAGACGGGAATCAGCGTGATGGTGCCCTCGCGCGACGGCCGGCACCTGCTCGAGGGCGTGCTCGACGACGTGCGCCGCGAGCTGCGCGGCTACCCGGGCGAGATCATCGTGGTGGATAACGGTTCCGAAGATGGCACGCGTGAATGGCTGCGCACGCGGCATCCGGACGTGCTGGTCGATTGCCATGCCGGGCCGCTGAGTTTCGCCGCGGCGGTGAATCGCGGCATCGCTCGAGCGCGCTACTCGCACCTCTGCCTGTTGAATAACGATATGCGGCTCGAAACGAATTTCTTCGCGCCGCTGGTCGCCGCCTTCGAGCAAGTTCCGGATTTGTTCTCAGCCACCGCGCAGATTCTGTTTCCCGAAGGCCAGCGGCGCCAGGAAACCGGCAAGGCCGTCAAGCCGCGCCGCCCCGGCTACACCGGCACGGACTTTCCGTTGTGGTGCGACGCGCCCATTGAGGGCGAGAATCTGAGTTACGTGCTGTATGGGAGTGGCGGGTGCTCACTTTACGACGCGGACAAGTTGCACCAGTTGGGCGGATTTGACGAAGGGTACGCTCCGGCCTACGTTGAGGATCTCGACGTCGGTTTCCGCGCCTGGCGGTGCGGTTGGCCCACGGTGTTCGTGGAAGGCGCGCGCGTGGTTCACCAGCACCGCGCCACCACTTCGCGCTTCTACTCCGAGGAAGCGCTGGAGAAGATACTGGAGCGGAACTATCTGCGCTTTCTCGCGCGCAGCGTGGCTTCGCCGGCCGTGTTCAGCGAGTTGTGGCGGGAAGCGCGCGGCCGGCTGAACCGCATGGCGGCCAGCGAACCGCCTTCGCGCGTGGCCATCTCGGCGTTGCGCCGGGCCTGGCTGGCGCCGTTTTGGGTGGGCCGCCTGAATCGCGCGGCGCTGGAGGAAGCCCAAATTTTTGCACTGGGTTCGGGCGACGTGGCCGTGTTCGCGGGCCGCCGGCCCACCGGTGCGCCGAGGGTGGTGATCGCGAGCCCCTATTTGCCGTTCCCGCTTTCGCACGGCGGCGCGGTGCGCATCTACAACTTGATGCGGTGCTCGGTCGAAGATTGCGATCAAGTGCTGGTGGCCTTCGTCGAGAACCTCGCCACGCCGCCCCAGGAATTGCTCGACATCGCCGTGGAAGTGGTGCTGGTGCGCCTGGTCGGCAGCCACATGAAACCTGCCGTCCGGGCGGCCGGACGAAGTTGAGGAATTCGATTCCGCGGCCTTCCGCGCCGCGCTCGCCCAGACGGTGCGCAAGTGGCGTCCCGCGGTGGTGCAACTCGAATACACGCAGATGGCGCAGTACGCCGAGGCCGCCGCGCCGGCGAAAACCATTCTCGTCGAGCACGATGTCACCTTCGATCTTTATCGCCAATTGCTCGCGCAGGGCGAGGATTGGGAGATCCGGCGCAAGTTCGAGCGGTGGCATGGCTTCGAGACCGAGGCGTGGAAACGTGTGGACGCGGTGGCGGTGATGAGCGAGAAGGACCGCCGGATGGTGGAAGGCGCGCGCGCGGAGTGTCTGCCCAACGGCGTCGATCTCGACCGGTTCCAACCGTGCGCGGAGCCGCCGGAAGCGGCGCGGTTACTCTTCATTGGATCGTTCGCGCATCTCCCCAACATATTGGCCGTGGAGTTCTTCTTGCGCGAGGTGTGGCCGAAGCTCGCCGGACGCGGCGTTACGCTGCACATCATCGCCGGCGCGCGGCACCAGTTCTATCTGGACTTCCATGGCGACCGCGTGACCATCGATCTGGCGCGGCCCGGCATCGAGGTGGAGGACTTCGTCGCCGATCCGCGGCCGGCGTATCGCCGCGCCACGCTGGTGGTGGCGCCGCTGGTGGCCAGCGCCGGAACCAACATCAAAGTGATGGAAGCCATGGCCATGGGACGGGTGGTGGTGTCGACGCCGGCCGGCGTGAATGGATTGGATCTGGCGCCGGGCCAGGATGTGGTGGTGGAGGAAACCGGCGCGGGGCTAGCCGGTGCGATCCTCGCGCTGCTCGACGCACCGGAGCGCCGCCGGGAATTGGAGCGGGCCGCGCGGGCCCGCGTCGAACGCGATTACGATTGGCGCGTGATCGCGCGGCGCCAGGTGGCGCTTTACGATACCTTGCGCGCGAAGGCCACGTAGTCCATCGCTCCGAAAAAGGCTTCGCGAAACTCCGCCGGCAGTTCCCGCAGCGCTTCAAACGATTCCAGCGCGGGTGTGAGCTTGCGAACCTCGATGCGGCCGAAACCGGCTTCCACCATGTAGAAGGTGAGCAGTTGCGGCGGTATGGGCCGGGTGTGCGTGGGGTCCAGGTAGAAATGCGTCGCGAAGATGGCCAGGCACTCCGGATTCGGCGTCTCGATAGCCAGCACGCCGCCGCGGCGCAATTTTGCCTCCCCCAGCCGGATGAACTCACCCAGACGCTCGGGCGGCAGATGCTCCACCACTTGCGCCGAAAAAATACCGTCGAGCGAACTGTCCGCCAGGCCATCGAGATACACGAACAGGTCGGCGACCTCGGCGTCCAGCGCTTTGGCGCGGCACATGGCCACGGCCTCTTCGCACAGGTCGATGCCGCGGGCCGCGACGCCCGCTTCCTTCATCAAGTCGAGAAATTCACCGCGCCCGCAGCCGATGTCGAGCACTTCGCGGCAATCCTTGAAATACGGGACGTAGAAGCGCTGGCGCTCGCGCACGTATGCTTCGGGCCCGCGGAACTTGTCGGCGAATTGCAGCCAGTCGAGCAGGGGAGCGGGCGTGGATGGGGAGGATGCGGCGGTTGTCGCCGTGGCCGCGGCGGCGCGCTGGCGCACGATGCGCAGCTCGTGGTGAATGATGTTCTCGTATTCCAAACGGATCTTTTCGAGATCGGCCCAGAGCTTTCGCTGGATGGTTTCGGCGGAGCGCTCCAGGGCGTGCTCGAAATCGGTGTGTTGCGTCTTGGCCAGCTCCCTCAGGTTGTTCTCCATCATCGTCACGCGATGTTGGAAGCTGGTCTGCAAGTCCGCCGCGCTGCGCAGGAACTGGACTTCGTTGATGGAGACCTTGCGCTCCCACTCGACGCGCCATTCGGCCCAATGTTTGCGAACGTCTTTGAGCTCGCGCGCCTCCTCTTTGAGTTCCGCGGCCTGCCGGGCCAGATCGTTCATGGACTTTCGCGTTTCGGCGAGTTCCTGATTCAACGAGGCCGCGCCCGCGGCCAACTCGTCGCGCAGCGCGGAGTGTCCAGCGTCGATGCGGTTGGCGCATTCGCTGGCCAGCGCCGACAGCGCGCGATTGTTTTCGTCGAGCGCGGTAAGCAGCGCCTCGACGCAGGCCATGGCGCCGCGATTGAACTCCACCTGGTCGCGCACGTGCCAATCGAGTGCGCGCGCGACCAGCCGCTTGGCGCGTTGTACCAGCGAGTTGAGTAATCCGGGCGGGCGTGGGTTCACGCCGCCGATGGCGGCCACCTTCGCCAGCGCCGCGTCGCGCGCGTGCACCACGCTCATGAGATCCGGCAAGGCCACGTCGAAAGGGCCGGCGGCGCCGCCGGGATGGCGCGCGCGCACGCGCTCCTGAATGGCGCGGATGACCGCGGTCAATTCCTCGGCTTCCCGGCCCGGTGCTGGATCAGCGGCGGCCACGTTTTCGGCTCCAACTCGCGGTGACTCGAGTAAACACGCCTCCGCGCGGCGTGAAATCGCCCGTGACGGTGGCCGAAACCGGTTTGGCGGCGGCCACTACATCGCGCAAGAACCGGTTCACCGCGTTTTCCTGAAAGATGCCCACGTTACGGTAAGCGATCATGTACATCTTCAGCGACTTGAGTTCCAGGCACCACTTATCCGGCGTGTAGCGGAGCTGGATGACGCCGTGATCGGGCAGACCGGTCTTGGGGCAGACCGAGGTAAATTCGGGCATTTCGATCTCTATCTCGTACCCCGGATACTGATTCTCCCAAACCTCGATGGCGGGCAGCGCGGCGTCCACGCCGGCGCGCGCGTGCTGTTCGGTATAGGCTCTCTTCTTGCTCATGCTTCGACCAGCGTTTTCGCCAGCAGATCCAGAAACAGGCCCACGTCGGTGATGACGCCCACGGCCTGTCCGGTGCCGCGGTCGCTCACCTTGGTGGCCACCGCCGGGTTAATGTCCACGCACACGATTCTCACCCAACTCGGCAGCATGTTGCCAACGGCGATGGAGTGTAGCATGGAGCCCAGGCACAACACCAGGCCCGCGCCCTTGAGTTGCTCGGCGTAGCTGGCCTGCGCGAGGTTCATGTCGGTGATGGTTTCCGGCAGCGGGCCGTCGTCGCGCAGGCTTCCGGCCAGCACGAAGGGCACCTTGTGCCGCACGCACTCGTAAAGGATGCCGCTGGATAGTTTGCCCGCGGCCACCGCCTGGGCCACGCCGCCCGCGTGGTAAATGGCGTTGATGGCGCGCATGTGATTGCGGTGGCCGTGTTCCTGCTGGCGGCCGTCGGCCAGGCGCACGCCGAGCGAAGTGCCGAACAGCGCGGCTTCGATGTCGTGCACCCCGAGGGCGTTGCCGCTGAGCACGGCGTCGACGAAGCGCTCGCGGATCAGCGTGGCCAGCGCCGCCGCGCCGCCCGTGTGCACCACCACCGGCCCTGCCACCACAATCGTTTTCAGCCCGGCGTCGCGCGCTTGCCGGATGAGGGCGGCGGTCTGGCGCACGGCGGTGTCCACCTGCCGCTCGCTCGATATGCCGCTGCTCATGAAGGAGAAAGCGTGCGAGAGACGATCGCGCTCCTTGGCTTCCGGAATGACGCGGATGCCGCGCATGTTCACCACCACCATGTCGCCCGCGCGGATGTCGCGCAGACGCCGGCACCAGGCGCCATCGCCGGCCACCACCACCAGCGAGTCCATGCGCTGATCGTCGACGGCCAGCCAGCGGTTCTTGTGACGCACTTCGGTGCGGTGGTTGGTGGTGGAGTAAAAGTTCTCCGGCGCGCAGCGGTCGCGCTCGACCCGGGCCAGTTCGGCGTCGCTCGCATCCACCGGCACGCAACCCAATCCCAGCAGGTGCGCCAGCATCTCCTGCATCTGAGCGGCGGAGGGAGCCTCCAGCTTGAGACGCAAGTGCGACGGATCGTCGTTGGTGCGGCCGATCTTGAATCGTTCCACCTCGAAGCGGCCGCTGGAAGCCACCACCGCGTCGAAGATCTTCTCCATAATGTGGGAGTCGATCAAATGGCCCTTGGCTTCGACGATTTCCTGTACGGGAAGGCCTTGGTTCTCGCTAATCATTGGCTCACCTTCAAAAAGGGGACAGACGCATTTTCGGCCACCGCGCGACCGCGCCCAATGGACCGAGGCAGCCTGGCTCGAAAATGCGTCTGTCCCCTTTTTGCACTCTTTCAGCTTACCTACTTGACGGCCAGCCACGCCAGAAAAAGGCCGTCCGGCTCCACGTCTTCCCAATAGGAAATGAACCGGCTGGAGACTTTGCGGCAGTGGCGCCGGAGGAGTTTCTCGAGTTCGCGCCGGTGGAACCACTTTTCCCACGGCGGCGTTTCCAGACGCCCCCAATGCTCGGCGTTCTTGTCGATGACGAATACGCGTCCGCCGGGTTTCACGACGCGGCACAATTCAGCCACCGCGGTTTCGATATCGACGGCGTGCTCGAGCGATTCGATGGCGTAGGCGGCGTCGAAAGCACCTTCGCGGAAAGGCAGCGCGATGAGCGAGCCGGCCGCGCGCTCTAGCCCTTCCGGCGTGCGGCGCAGCATAGCTTCGGCGATGTCCATGCAGCAGATCGCCGCCGCCGGGTAACGCTCCTTCAGGATGCGCGCGAAGCGCCCCTTGCCGCAGCCGGCGTCCAGCACGCGGTGCGAGTCCAACTCGCCCAGAAAGTCCGCCAGAAGCTTGACGTGGTAGATGCGCGGATCGATGGTCGACGGGAAATGCTCTTCGTCGCGGGCGGCGTCGTTAAACGAACGGCGGATCTCGGTCTGGAGATCCGCCGCCACCATGGAGGGATTAGCCCTCTTCTTAGACTTGAAGAGTTGGTGAAGCCGGAACACTCATCCGACCCGCGCCAGGAAAATCGGCATCCCCAGCTTGTTGGAGTAGTTGGGCCGGCACTGCGCGATGTCGTACATCTTGGCCACGTCCACGTTGCGCGGTCCCATCTTCGGATCCGGGATCGGCATCAGGGCGAAGCAGCCGCCCACGATGGCTGTCATGACGTTGCTGCGGTTTTCGAGGATGCTGTCGAAGGCCATGTTGCCGAAAGTGCCGGCCACCAACTTGTCGACGAAGTCCGGCGCGCCGCTGCGCAGTTCGTAGGTGAGATCGCTGATGACGGTCTCTTCCTTGGTGCGGTGCTTGACTTCCTCGCCCAGGTCCTCGGCGACGCTGGCTTTCTTGCGGTGGCCGAAAGCGTCCGCATCTCCGTATTCGCGCACCTGGTAGCCTTCCCACTCGGCGCCCTCGCTGAGCACGACGATGGAGTAGTTGCTGGGGTTTTCCTTCTTATCCTTGATCAGCAACTCCACCATCTTTTCGAGATCGAACTTGTACTCGGGGATGGCAGCAGCGGATGCCCGTGATATAGGCGGTGTAGAGGGCCGTGTGGCCGGCGTCGCGGCCGAAAACACGGAAGATGCCCACGCGCTCGTGCGAGCCGACGGTGGTGCGCTGCCGCTGTATGGCGTCGGCGGCGCGGGTGATGGCGGTGGAGAACCCGATGCAGTACTCGGTGTTCTGGACGTCGTTGTCCATGGTCTTGGGAACGGCGATGACCTTGAAGCCTTCCTTGTCCAGACGCGCGGCGTAGCTCAGCGTGTCGTCGCCGCCGATGGCCACCAGGTAGTCGATGCCCAGGGCTTCCAGATTCTTGAGCACGGCCGACGTCATGTCGAAAACCTTGGTGGTGACGCCCTTCTTGGTGGCTTCGCGCTGCGGGAAGGTCTGTCCGGCGAGGTGTTCCGGCAGGCTCTTCATCTTCTGCGGGTTGGTGCGGCTGGTGTGCAGGAAGGTGCCGCCGGTGCGGTCGATGGTGCGCGTGACCTCCTTGTCGAGCGGCAGAATGTAGCGGGCCTTGCTGGACGGGTCGTCCAGATTGAGATGCGTCAGTCCTTCCCATCCACGCCGGATGCCCACGATTTCAAAGCCATGCTCGATGCCGCGATAGGTCACGTTCTGGATCACGGAATTCAAACCGGGGACATCGCCGCCGCCGGTGAGGATACCGATACGTCTGGTTGCCATGCTTGCTCCTGAGAGATTTTGGATGAATCCCCCTAATTATATCGTCTACGCCACGGCGAACGTGGGCTTGCGCGTGCGCCAGCGGCCGCGCGTGAAATCCGGACACTCCACCGGCGCGCCGCCCTGCGCGAGGGACTGCCCGGAAAGCGCCACCACCGCGCTCATGGTCACCGAATCGTAGACGTCGATGGGCGTTTGCTTCTTATCGCGAACCGCCTCCACGAACTTCACCAGTTCCAGATAATCGGTTCCGCTATGCGAATGTTTCGAGGCCTCCGCCAGAAACGCCTTCCACCAGGGATGCTCGTACTTTTCCTGATACGGGGCGAACGGCTCCCACTCGTGATATTTCGGACTGCGCCCCAGTACGTACACCACGGCGCGGTCCTCTTCATAGAGGCCCAGCGTGCCTTGCACCATCCAGCGGTTATCGTACGGCCGCGGCAGTTGCATGTCGTAATTGATCACGATGGACTTGCCGCCGTGCGTGCGCACCACCGAGGTGACGATGTCGCCTTGCTTATACTTCCTGGTGGCCCGCGGATCACTCGCGCCGAACTTGCGGGCGAACATGGCGTTGATGCCGCGCGAATCGGTGGCGGTGGAAGTGAGCGTTGCGAAGGCGTCGCCGCAATTGATGTCCAGCCAGCTCAACACCGGGCCCAGGCTGTGCGTGGGATACTGGTCGCGATTGAAATTGATGAGGTACTCGGCGGGCCAGCGCTCGTTGCCCTCCTTGTCGAAGAACCAGTGGTCGATGCAATCGTGCGAGTGCGCGCAGTGGCAGTGCACCATCTCGCCGAACATGCCTTGACGGATCATGTTGAGCACGGCGAGGTTATCGCGCCGGAAACTCCAGTTCTCCAGCATCATGCACGGCACGTTGGTCTTCTCGTGCGTGTCCACCAGTTGCCAGCACTGTTCGAGCGAGAGCGCGCACGGCACTTCGACGGCCGCGTACTTGCCGGCCTTCATGGCGTCGACGGCCATGGGCGTGTGCCAGTCCCAGGGCGAGGCGATGACCACGGCGTCCAGGTCCGCGCGCTCCAGCAGGCGCTGGTAGTCCCGGTCGTTACGGCCGTATGGCTCGGGGCGCTTTCCGCCGCGCTTTTCGGCCAGATCCTGCGCGCGCGTGAGGTTCTTCTCATTGACGTCGCACACGGCGCTCACTTCGACGCCGGGGATGCCCAGCAACGTGCCGAGCAGCGATGTGCCGCGGTTGCCCGTGCCGATTACGCCCACGCGCACAAGTTTTTCGTCCGGCGCGCAGCGCGCCTCCGGCGAGCACGGCGGCCGAAGTGGCCTGTAAAAAATTCCTGCGGGGAAGGACGGTGGAATGGTGCATGATGCTCCATTTATAGCGGTGCGCGAGCGTTGGGGTCAACAGGAAGGTGCGCGGTGCAGAACGTGCAGGCTGGTGGTTTTAAGCCACCCACCGCTACTCCGCGTGGCGGTGCCGATCCTGAATTATCAGTGGGTTCGCATGCTGGCAGCAGAATTGCAATGGGGGAGGACGAGTCCAACTAGGACCTCACGGAGGACAATCATGAAGAGGCTCTTTGGTATCGGGGTTTTCGCTCTGACGCTCGCGGCAGGGGGTGCCAATGCAGCGGAAGTATTCGTTCGTATCGGCCCGCCTCCGCCACGCCGGGAAGTTGTGGTCGTACGCCCAAGCCCGCGGCATGTCTGGGTTCCCGGCTATTACCGGTACATCGGGCATCGCTACAGATGGGCCAGGGGATACTGGACGATACCGCCGCGTCCGCGCGCCGTCTGGGTGCCTGGACAATGGACACCACGGCGCGGTGGTCACGTTTGGATCTCCGGCTACTGGCGCTAAAGGCAAGCGTTTGCTGGCGGGGCTCTCCCATGGCGGGAGAGCCCCGTTTCTTTGCGGCCAGATCGGGTTCGCCGGCGTGGTCGATCATTTGGAAGCGCGAGAGCTTGGCCCTCCCGAGCAACTTTCGGCCTTGGTCGAAGGCAAGCGGCATGGTGGTTTTGGGCCACCAGGGGCGCATGGGCGCGGCGGCGTCAAGCCTGCATTATCAATAGGTTCGCGTCTGGCAGACAAAGTGCACATAGAGTGTGCGAGTCCAGTTGGGACAGAACGGAGGCCGGCAATGAAAAGATTCTTCGGTATCGGCGTTTTCGCCCTGGCGCTTTTCACCATGGCAGGGTGTGGGGCGCGGGGCTACAACCGTTACGGCCCACCCCCGCCCAGGGGAGTGATGATGGAGCGCCACAATGGCGGGCGCGTCTGGGTTCCCGGCTATGACCGGTGGTCCGGAAATCGTTACCGGCGGGTGGAGGGACGCTGGGTGAAGCCGCCTCGCCATGGCCAGGTCTGGGTGCCGGGTTACCGGACACCTCGAGGACGTGGCTACGCGTGGGTCGAGGGGTACTGGCGGTAGAGCGCTTGCGGCGGGTGCGCACCGGGCTCCCCCACCGTGGGGGAGCCTCCCATATCCACTTCAAGCATCCCGGCCAGCTCACCTCGCGCGGCCGTTCCCTCTGCAACGCCCTACCGGTAAGAATGGCTGAAGCCGGGAAGCGCGGATATCAGGGCAACCAGAAGTGCGAGTAGCAGCGGGATCAGGCACCAGATGCTAATGAAGACGCCGCGTGCCTTCCCGGTCGGCCAATTGATGGGAATCCGCATTCGGTTGTTCCTTATGTAGACGGTTGGGAAGTATGTTTAGCTGAGCGGTGCTGGAGCAGTAATCACTGCTTGGCTTCGAATACTTCGATCTCCCGCAGCACCGTCTCTCTTCGCGCTTCCGCAATCACGGCCCCGTCGCGCGCTCCGGCGCGTTTTCCTTCGTCGCTCGACCGTGTGATGGTCATCCGGATCGCCTTGGTCCACACCGGCCGGAACGTGTGAACGTATTCGAATTCCTTCTCCAGAATGTAGGGGACTCTCTGCTTACTGTCGAACTCCTTGTAGCGCCGGGCGTTGGTCACCGGCGGCGCCAGGTCGATCCACTCGCGTCCCTTCTGATACTGCAACCGGTAGTCTAACGGCACGCATTCCGTGCTCGGCTGCCGGGCGACCGCGGGTGCACCCGGGTGGATGCGAATCTCCTCGATCCGGCGCGGCTTCGCCCAGCGAAGCTCTACCCAGGCCGGCATCGTCTGTAAGGTCAGGAGGTTCCATCCGTACTCGTCATGCAGAATCACAGCGGGCTTCTGGTCGCTTGTTGAGGAAGTTACTCGCACGCCCTCGGCCACAGTGGCGATGTTACTCCTGCCGGCAACCGCACTTACTACGCTCTTGGTCCCTTTCAGCCTGTTCAAGTCCAGCCGGTTTCGCAGATCGGAGTCGAAGGGCGCCCTCGCGATGCTCCTCTCGGAGTTCAGCGGGGCCCGGTTGAGTCTCCACCGCACCAGGCCCACATCGCGCGGCTCGGAAGCCCCGGGAACGGTGCGAACCGCGCGCTGCGCGCCGCCATATGACGTCAGGATGGAGCCATCGGGCAGCAGCACCGAACTGGTCGATTGGCTCTGCGCGATGTAGGGTCCGTCCGGACCCTTCGCCCGTCCCGTCCAGCTCACCAGCAGGTAGCGATGGTCCAGGTCCCACGTCCGGCCATGGTCGCGGCTGACCACGGCTTCGATACCCATTTGCGGAAAGCCGTCCGGTGTGTCCGGATAGCCGCGCCGGACCACGTAAGTCATCACTATCTCTCCGCCCGGAAGCACCACCATGCTGGGGTGATGCCGCCCCCACTCGAACAGCGTCTTCACTTCCGGCCAGGTGTTGCCGCCATCCTGGGAGACGGAGACCCCCAAGCCGGAATAGTTGTCGTAAAGAAACCTATGGAAGCGCTGCGGCGCATCGCTTCTGCAGGCCGCCACCAGGTCCCCGTTGGCGGCCCGGGCCAGTACAACCTCGTTCCACCCGCGCCACTGTGGAACCTTGGTGGTCTTGCCCCACGTGCGCCCGGCATCGGCGCTGAAGCGGATCACGCCCTGCGAATACCCACCTTCCTCCCACTTGCCCACGCTGATATATCCGGTTTCGGCCATCCGCGCGACGCGCCCCGTGCCGGCCTCCCGCTCCACGAAGAACGGATCCCAGACATAGAACGGAGTGCCCGGGAACGCCGGCGGTCTGGCCACCTTCCGCCACGACTGGCCGAAATCACTCACTGAGCCAGTTCCACTCGGTGGTCCCCTCGCCCACCACCAACATCGCCGTACCGGCTCTGAGGTAAGTGAGGCTGGTAGCGCCGGCAGTGTCCGGCTTGCCTGTCGAGTCAACGTGCATATATCTCGGCGCGCTCCACGTCTGGCCGCCGTCGCGGCTCCCGGTGAGCATCGCCCGCGTCGGCCGCTCACTCAGAACCAGCATCAGCAGTTCGTCCTTTTCCGGCATGTAGACCAGGTAAGGCATCTGTACCGAGCGGCCCCAATGCTCGCTCACAAGCTGCGCCTGGGCCTTCAAACGGACCATCCGCGCCCGGCCATTCAGTTGGCGCACCTCCTGCTCCGTCCACCCGGCAAGAGCCGCGGTTGCCAGAAGGCAAGCGGCGTTGATGACCAACACTCGAATCCAAGTCTGCATGGTATAGTTTGCGCTTGTCTCCTCGGCTGCCACAGACAGTTAAGACACTGCCTGCCGTTCGATGATAATCCCTGACGTTTGATAACGCCAGAGATTATGATCTTTCGGCCTCGACAAAGGACGGCTCAATCGATCCTGAATGGCACGTCGATCACCGCGATGAACTCAATCGGTTCGCCGGAGATCAGGCAAGGCGCAGAATGAGCGACGGTGCGCCTCGAGACACCACAGATTAGAACCCGGCTGTTCCGAAGAAGTTCCCACGGTATCGTACCAGGAGGTATGGCGGCTCAGCACATCGAGGTCGAAGGGCAGTCATAGGCACTTCAAGCACCCCGACCAACGCTACGTGATCACGGTGCCGGGTAACGAGGGCAAGGAGCTCGCACCAGGTACATTGAACGCTATACTCAAGAAGGCAGGGTTGAAATGAATGTAAGACGCTACGCGCTGGTTATCGAACAAACGAGCACCGGCTACTGCGCCTTTTCGCCGGACGTGCCCGGATGCGCGGCCGTTGGGGACACGGTGGAAGAGACCCGCCGGAACTTCCAGGACGCTTTGGCTGCCCACTTCGAGGCGATGCGCGAAGTTGGAGAACCGATTCCGGAGCCCCACTCGTCGGTCGATTACGTGGAAGTTGCAGCGTAGGCGCACCATTGGCCGAGTAGCGGGCTCCCGGGTTTTGCACGCGTGCCGAGCACTCGTGCCCGATATCCAAAGTTGAGGCGAACACCCATCCAGGTAGAAGTGCTCAGGCGGATGCGCACACGCTTCTACGCGCGGGACTCGGACCGCTCCGTCTCACTTTCCGAAAACGCCGTTTTCTTGCCTTCTTCCGGTCAGTTGCCCGGCTGACCACAACATCTGGGAAGGGGGAGGGAGTGTTACTGGGACGCCGAACTCGCTCGGGGGAAGCGGGATGAAGAAAGAATACGTCTCCAACAGAGGGCTGTGGGGGGCATAATCGATGCCGCCCAAGACGCGGCAACGGGAATTCCGGTTCAACCCTGTGTCCATACCCGGCGGCGATCGACCAACTGCTCCAGCGGACTAGCGGTCGGTGCTTTGTCCCGCGTCGCTACGGGCGGAAGTTGACCTCGACAGTGACCTCCAGGGAGATCGGCGTCCCGTTCCTCGTGGCAGGCCGGAAGCGCCACTTGGAGACCGCTTCGATCGCCTTCTGATCGAGACCCGGATCGAGGGACTGGACTACCTTCAAGACTCGCGGCGTGCCGTCAGGGCCGATCTCAATTCGAATGATAACCACACCTTGAATCTTCGCCGCGCGGGCTTCCGCCGTGTAATCGGGCTGCTCTTTGTGGATGAGCACCGGCATGTTACTCCTGCTGGCAGGTAGTGCGCCGGCTGACTGCTGGGCGTTGTATACAGTGCCCGTTTGCTGCGCTGATCCCTCCTTGTAGGGGATGACGATGTCAAAGGGACCGGTCTCGTCCTGAATCTTGTAGTCAGACGGCGGCCGAAACAGCGCTGGATCGGGTTCCCCGACCCTGAAGTTCTCGACGGTCATCATCTGCTCGCCCATGCGCGAACCACTCATCTTCCTGAGCAGAACGACGCCTGTCTCCTCATGGGTCCAGGTTTCAAAGACGTACTCGGCTGGCATGATCGGCTGGGAGTCCTCCGGGTTGGTTTGTATCCTTCGCTCGCCTGTCGTGGTAACCCCGGAAATCGTCCGTACTCCCAGCAACTCAGTTTGAACCTTCGTCCCTCGGGACGAGACACGGCGGAAGCGGTTCCACCAGTCGGAGGAGGCACGGACGGAAGCCGCGTTCCACCAGTCGGAGCAGGCGCGGAGGAGACCCGTCGCGGGATGAATCGGTGCGCAACCCGATTCACCGGATCGAGCACATAATGGTAGCCGCTGACCGGATCGTCAATACGCACGAGCCGGAACTGGCCTGGTGGCTCCTGCCTGATGAGAGGCGTCGCCGCTCTCGGGGGGCTCTCCCAGCGGAAGCGTCCCGCCGAGTCGCGACAGACTAAGCGTTCCATCTGGTAGAGGATCAGACGACTACCGTCTGCCAGCGTCCGAAATTGCAGCTCAACCTCACGACCCGAATACGGGGCTCCCTTAACAACCCTTTGTTCGACGAAGGGGAGAGAGGTAAACTTGATTGTATAGGCTGTTTCCTCCGGACTATCCACCATCTGGGCGCTTGCCGCAGGAAGGACAGCCAGGGAGATTAGGGCGAGAAAGCAGTTCGTGCGGGTTCGCATCGCAACTCCTCTCGGGTTCTTGCCTTCCTCTTCAGGGCACTGGTCTAACAACGCATCCGATTATATCCTAACCCCTCTTCATGACAACACTTTGTGAGCTCGATGGCGTCGTTTCTCGCGGTTTCGGCCCGTTGTCGGAAAGCACCTCGCGCCTAATGCAACCTCTGGACGGCGACCTACCCGGAAGTTGGGCAGCGGCTGTCGCATGGATCGTGGGCATGCATAGCAGGTCGGGAATGGTATGTGGGCTTTTCGGAAACTGGCCCCAACGTTCTGGGAACGCCGACCTGGCACTACTGTCCGTATCGCGCGCTACGGAGTTCGGCCCTCGCCGAGGCGACTCTCAGTAACTCGCCTCGATGTGTATCTTCGCTGCCGATGCCGGCAGGCGGACGGTCTCGCGCGTCGGATCGAAATCCGTCCAGGGTTTTCCGTTCACCGTGACGCTCTTCAGCGTTGCCCGTTTCGGGTGGCGCAGGTGCAGGACAATCGCGCTGGGCGCGCGCCGCGTGGGCGCGTCCACATCCGCGCGGAGCAGGCCGCGGTCGACGTCGGACACAATGCGGTAGCTCACGTTGCCGAAGTGCGTGGGTGCTTCGGCGATGCCGGCCGTCTTACCCTGTTCGAGCCAGCTTCGCGCGGTGCCGGCGGCCAGGTGCAGCGTGGCGCCTTGTTCGAGCACCATGGCGTCGCGCACGTAGCGCACCACGGCGAGCGGGGTCCACAGATGCTGGCGGTCGCCGCTGGTCTTCTTGGTCCCGGCTTCCTGGCCGCGCTCTTCGCACCAACTGTAGAGGGGCGTGCCGTGGTTCAGCGTCGAGTAGAGATACTGGGCCGCGCGGTCCGCGTCGCCGCGAATCAGGTGCGCCTCGGCCAGGTTATCGAGCGTGATGGCGACCCAGGCGCCATCGGTCATCCATCCGGTGTTGAGGGGCTGCCCGCCGGGGCTGAGCGACAGCTCCATCTTGCGAATGGTGCCGGTGATGAGGGGATGATCGGGCGGCAGAAGCTCCGCGGGAAACAGCGCGTAGAGCCCGCCCCAACGGCTGCCGGATGGGTCGCGCGGCGAACCGGGAATCCAGCGGATGCCGTTTTCCTCGATGGCGCCGGCTTCCATGGAGGCGCGCAGATCGGCGAGCGAGGTTTCGTAGATCCGGCGCAACTCGGCGAGGTCTTCCTTCTTTCCCAGGATTCCGGCCGCTTCGAGCGATAGCTTGTCGGCGAACACGGCCAGAATGTTGTGCGGGTAGAAGACGCCGAAGTAATCCTTGCCGTTCATCAAGCCGCCGTCGCCCATGCCGCGCGGCATCAGGCCGTACTCGGGCGCGCGCGTGCCGTTCTTGAGGACGCGCGATTTGCGCCGCTGCAATTCCTGCCAGCGGGAACTGGCGCGCAGGCGCGGGTAGACGGCTTCCAGATACGCGCGGTCGCCCGTCAGACGATAGTGCTCCATGGCGGCCCAGGCCTTCATGCCCGAGGCTCCCCACATGTGATGCCCCCAGCCTTTCGGATCGGCCCAGTTGCCGTCGGGCTCCTGCATGTCCAGATGCACGCGCATGCCGTCGGCCGCATCGGCGTGGAAGCCCGTCTGATCCAGAGCGATGGCGGCGAGCGACGGCTCGAAGGGCGCCGTGGAGCGGTAGCCTTCGGTGCCCGGAACGCCGCCCATGTAACCGCCGGCGAGCGGCTCGCGCATGATGAACAGATCGCCCAGGCCGGCGTAGAACGCGTCGCGCACGCCTGCGTCGGCCAGGTCCAGGCGGACGGCGCGCGCGAGCAGGTCGCTCCACTCCTTGGTGGCGGCGGCGAACTCGCGCGCCCAATCGCGAGCGCGCAGCGCGGGCAGGTCCGCTTCGTACGCCTCATACGGACGCACAATCCAACCGGTGCGCGTTTCCCCGGGCGCGAGCGGCCATGCGAGCGTGGTCTTCATGCGATCGGTCGGGTAGGACGCGGCGCCTACGCCCAACATCAGCACGCGGTCCGCGCGGTCGCCCTGGCAGGCCAGCAGAGTGTCGGGATCGCGTCCCGGCTCGATCCAGGACGGATTGTGCGCCACCCACCCGCTGAGTACTTCGCATTCGACCGCGACGCGGTGCGGACGCGTGTCCGTGTTGCGCACTCTCACGCGGATCAGCGCGCCCGCCGCGCCGCCGATGGCTTCCAGGCGCACGCTGGCCGCTGGTTGTTCATAGATGTTGTCGAGCATGGGCAGGAAGCGCTCGCCGCGTGTCCATTTGCTGGATGCAAAGGGTTGCCCATCGAGGAGCGGGCGCATGCGAACATGCCACTGCGTGCGCGGCGGCTTCAGGATGGCCAGGGGCAGGCGGCGCAAATCGTCGTAAGTCCAGCCCGCGGTGAGCGAGCCGGGTTCTAGATCCAGCAGCGTTTTCTCGCTGGCCGAAGGGCGCGCCACGGTGATGCGATGCGGCGGCGCGAAGGCGTAACCGAAATCGACCTTCTCTGATGCGGCGCAACCAGCGGCAAATAATCCAAGGATGAAAAACCGGCGCATTAAGAAGTTCCTTTCACGACATCTTGCGGGCGCTTGGGAAAACCGGTCACGCCGCGGGAACGGTCGAATTGATAGATCCTTTGCAGGCGGCGCGCGGCGAAGGGAAACGCGCGCAGGCCGTTGCCGTCGAGCGCTTCGCGAAGTCCCGGGCGGTCGCACGCCGATGTGGCAAGGGCGCGCAACTCTCGCGCGACATCGCCGCGCGTCGCGGCCAGGTTCGCGAGTTCGTTAGGATCGCCGCGCAGATCGAAGAGCTGTTCGCGCGCGCCGTTGGCCATGTAGATGTACTTCCACTCGCCGCGCCGCGCCATCACTTTGAATCGCGCCGAGCCCGGTTGGCCGTAATAGCCGAAGAACTGGCGCCGGGGTTGCGCGCGGCCATCCAGCAGGCCGAGGAGATCCGCGCCCTCGCGCAGTTCCGCTTTGCCCGCGGCGCTGGTCGCGATACCGAACAGGTCCGTGAGCGATGCCAGTTCGTCGCGACGCTTCCCGGCCGGCAATCGCGCGGGCCAGCTCACCAGGAACGGAACGTGGCAGGAGGCCTCGAAGAAGCTCTCCTTCTGCCAGGCGTGATGGTCGCCGAGATGATCGCCGTGGTCGGCGAAGAAGCAGATCAGCGTGTTTGCCGCATCGCCGCGGCGCTCGACGGCGTCCAGGATGCGGCCGAGGCAATCGTCGATGTAGCTGATCTCGCCGTAGTAGCGCGCCTTGAGGACGCGGGCGTGCGAGTCGTTGATGTCCTCGGCCCAGATGGCGTGGTTCATCCAGGGGATCTGCTCGTCCATGTGATCGGTCGCGAGGTCGCCGCGCACCGGGTTCGGCATGCGGTCCGGGTCGTACATGCGGTTGAACGGAATCGGCGGCGCGAACGGCGGATGCGGGCCGATGAAGGAGACGAATCCGAAGTACGGCGCTTTGCCCGCAAGTGCGATCTGCTCGACGGCGCGATCGGCGGCCCAGCGCTCGACGCCTGCCGCGGCGGGCAGCGGGACTCATCTGCGGCATGTAGTACATCTCGGTGCGCTCGCCCATCAGCCCTTCGATGAAATCGTACTCGGGATGCTTGGCGCGAATCCAGGCGGCGTAGGCGTCGCGCCGGCGCTGCTCCGGCGAGCCGTAGAGTTCCTCGCTGTGCAGGTGAACGTCGTAGCCGAGGTCCTCGTCCCACGGGTTGGTGTGGAACTTGCCGATGCCGAAGGTGCGGTAGCCCAGGCCGCGCATGGTCTGGGCCAGATACGGACCGCAGCGGCCGGTCATGGTGGCGGCTTGCCCCGCGGCCGGTTGCGGGCGGCCGTTGGAGAACACTCCCGTGGTGGGCGGCTCGCAGCCGGTGCGGATGGTGTAGCGCGCCGGCACGCACACCGGGCACGGCGAGTAGGCGTTGGTGAAGGTCACGCCGCGCCCCACCAGCCGGTCGAGGTTCGGCGTGTAGATGTGCGAGTTGCCCAGCGCGGCGATGGTGTCGAACCGCTGCTGGTCGGTCATCAGAAATAGAACGTTGGGCTGGCGCGCGGACGCGCGCGCCAGCACCTGCGCCGGAACCAGACGCAGTAGATCGCGCCTATTCATGTTGTCGCCTCGCTTCGGATTTCCAGGAGTTCGTGACCAGATAGACGGCGAAGCTGCCCAGCCAATGACCGCCTTCGTAGTGTTCGCCGGTCACGGATTTCAAGCCCGCTTCGCGATGCGCCGCCGCCAGGCGCACGATGGATGCGTGGCGCGCGTGCTTTGGCGCCCAGCGCTTCGGCGATGCCATCGAGCATCCAGGCGCGGCTGAGATTCAATCCATCCAGATGCGCCAGCTTTCCGTCGCTGCGGTCGGTCACAACCGCGGGCGCGAGCGGAATGCGGGGAAGAAACGCATCGAACCAGCGCGCGAATTCGGCGCGCGGGAGCACGCGGCGCACGGCGTCGGCCTCCGCCAGGCACGGCGAGAGGAAATCCTCGCCGGAGGGTTCGTAAGTGACCGGGCAAGCGCGGTCTCGGAGATAGTACGTGCGGATACGCTCTTCCACCAGGCGCGCGAATTCTTTATCGCCCACCTGGCGCGCGTAATCCAGAAGGAAGCTTAGGGCGAAGGCGGTCTGCGAGTGCTCGCCCACGCGCACGGGATGCGAGAGCTTGGGCAGCCACGTGCTCAGCCGCGCGACGGCGGCGTTTTCCACGGGGCGCAGCGCTTCGCTCCAGCGCGCGGCGTCCGGATCGTGCCAGGAACGCAACTCGGCGGCGAGCTTTAACAGCCACGCGAGTCCGTAGGGACGCTCGAAGCTCTCGCGGCCCTTCGCGCGCAGGTACTCGGCTTCGCGCGCCAGGTTCGTGGGCGTCAGGTTGCGATTGAGCGCCGCGCGGGCCGGCGCGGCGAACTCAGCGCCGGGCCAGGTGCGTATGGCGCGGACCAGCAGCCAGTGACCGTGCACGGCCGAATGCCAGTCGAAGCATCCGTAAAAGGACGGCGTCAGTTCGCGCGGCGGGTGCACGTCCGCGTCCGAATTCATCACATGCGCGATCTTGTTCGGATACTCGCGGCCGGCGCAGTCGAGCGCCAGCCCCACGAAACGCGCGGCGGACTTCGCGTCCAGGCCGGACTGCACCTCCAACCCGGTGGCGGCGGCTAGCGCCGCCAGGAGAACATACCGGAACATGTGACCATGCTAACGAAAATCGCTCAGCCTGATCTGCGCGATTTTCTCCAACGCTCGTTTTCCACCGCGCCGCGCTAATGGATCGGCGCCTGCGCGGCGACCTCGAAATTCTCCGCCAGCCCGTAGGCGTCCAGGTCGTAGCTCGCGTCCGCCGGCGTGGTTTCCGGAGCGTCGTGGAAAATCGCGCAGATCAGGCTGAGCGATTTTCTCCAGTACGCTAACGGATCGACGTCTGCGCGGCGACCTCAAAATTCTCCATCAGCCCGTAGGCCTCCAGATCGTAGCTCGCGCCCGCCGGCGTGGTCTCCGGAGCGACGCGGAAACTGCCCGGTCCGGTAAGCCCGCGATTGATCTTGCCGTGGTGCGGGCCGAGCAGGTTCTTGAGCGAACCGTAAACCACCACTTCCACGCGGTTCGATCCCGCGCGGATCAATTTCGTCACGTCGAGTTCATAGGGCTGCCAGCCGATGGTGCCGGCGCTCTTGCCGTTGACGCGGACTTCGGCCACCGTGCCGTACCACTTGCCCAGCCGCACCAGGACGCGTGCGGGAACCTTGCCGAACCGGTAAGTCGCGCCGTAGGAAACCGTCTGGGAGTAGAACGGCAGACGCTGCTCTTTCCATGCGCCGATCTTGAGAGGCGTGGATGGCGTCAGACGCCAGCCGGTGGCCTGCGCTTCGACGCCGAAGTCGCCGGTGAGGTAGATCGGCTCGATTTCGTTGTGCACGGACATGGGCGAGGCCGCGATGGTGATGGCGTTCTGGCCTTCGACGATCAGCGGGCCGATGTCGTACACGCCGAAGTCCCGGTCCAGCCACCATTCGCCGGGACGCGCCGCGACGGGTTTTCCGTTCACGCTGACCTTCCATAATCTGGGACGTTCCACCACGGCTCGCAAGCCCGTGCGATTGATGGCGCCCGCGACCTGGAAGTGGTACGTGGCTTCAAATCCGGAATTGGCCGGGAAGTTGTTCTTATCGAGGATATTGGTTTTGTACTGCACGGCGGCGTCCCAGGGATTGGCTTCGAAGCCGTAATGCTGGAAGACCTTCTTGGAGGCCGCGTAGAAGTACATGTCCTTGGTGACGGTGCCGGCGAGTTTCAGGTCGCAATAGTCGATGGTGAGTGTGTTGGGCGTGAGGCGCTTCACTTCGACGGCGCTGGTGGCACGCACGGGGGTCGCGGCGGGCGGCGCAGGTTTGGCGGCTACCAGGGTGCCGGTATGGCTGGCGACCAGCAGCAGGCTGCCGGCGGGCGGAAGGTCAAAGGCGATGTCGAAATCCGCGCCGCTCGCTTTGGCTGGATATGGCGTGGCCACGCCGGTGGCCGGATCCAGGCGCTTCAGTGAGGCGCCCTTGGCGCGCAGCGTTCCCACGGCCTTCTGTTCCAGGCTGGAATTCACCAGGTAGATGAGCTGTCCGTCGTCGAGTTGCCGGCGCTGGTGGAAGAGCTTGCCGCCGGAAGCGGGATTCCACTCCAGATGAAAATCGCGCGCCGCCAGGCGCTGCCGCACCGCCGCGTCGTCGATGGTGTTCGCGCGAATCCAGCGCTCCGTATTGCTCGAGGCGAATTGCGAAATGCGATCGCTGGCCGCGCCGTCCACGCGAGCGGGCGCATCGGTGAAGCTGAGCACGGTGCCGCCGCCCGAGACGTAGGTTTCGATCAGCTTGGCGGTCGAGGAGTCCAGATTCTCCGTGCCCGGCGGAAGGATCACCAGGTCATAAGCGCGGCGGCCCACGGTGAGCTTGCCGCCGCTCGAGGTCCCCTCCGCCTTCATGATGTTCTCGCGAGCCCAGGTCGTATTCGACCTGCGCGGCTTCCAGGCGGTTGACGAAATCCTGGAACGCGTTGCCGATCTCCATCATGTGCGCGCTGCGTTCGCGATAGGACGGATACATCCAGGCCGAGGTGGTCGGCTCGATCACCAGGATGCGGTTCTTCTGCTCGCCGCTGGAGAGCGCCAGCGACAGGCGCGCGAAGTACTCCGCCTGCGTGTGATAGAGGTTCCACCAGGGCGTGTGGTAGCTGAACGATTGCGGATAGTCGTGCTTGCGCGCGCCCACCATGGTTCCGAACGAAAGGTGCTGGTTCATGAGGTTGACGCCCAGCACGTACTCCCAGTCGCCCAGGCGCTTCATGTCCTCGAAGCGCAGTTCCCAGCCCGCGCCGCCGTAGGTTTCGCTCAGCGTGCGGCGCCGGCCCATCTGGTTGGCGACGCTCGACGAGTTCCTTGACGGAGCGCACGTTGCCGAACTGCGCGTTCACGTCCTCGCGGAACTGATTGAAGAGCATGTCGATGCCGGGCACCTGGTGCCAGGCGTACATGGCCATGTTGTCGGGCCCCTCGGTGGGGCTGGGCCAGCCGTGCTCCCAGTAGTGCCCGGTCCAGAAGATGCCGTTGGTGGTCGGCGTATTCAGACCAGGGCTTGGACCAGCGGTCGATGAACAGTTCCAGCAACAGCGCGTAGAAATTGTGGCGAACTTGCGCCAGTCGCCGGTCTCTTCGTAGAGCGAGGCCAGATGCGGGCGCAAGTCGTAGCCCCAGCGCTGGGAGAATTGCGCGAACAGGTCGGGCGTCCAGCGCATGCATTCCTTGCCGCTGGGCGGCTCGATGTTGGGTTCGTCGGTGAAGATGCCGGGAACGCGATGGCCGAGTTCGTTGCCGATGGATTTCTCGATAACCGCGCATGGTCACTTCGATGAACTTGTCGCGTGACGCCGGGCTTGAGCAGGTCCACGTAGGAGTAGCCGCCGTGCCAGGCGCGTTTGGGGTAGTAAGCCAATTCGAAGGCATAGTAGGTGCCGGGCTTGCCGATCTCGTTCTTGACCTGGAACGTAATGTCGCGGAATCCGTCCGGATCCTTTCTCAGGACCAACTTATACTTGCGGTCGTCGCCGCGCGCGAGTTCCGTCACACGGCGCAACAGCAGGCCCTGGCCTTCGTTGTAGGATTCGGGCATATCGGCGGGCACGTGGCCGCCCGCGAATCCGCTGGGGTAGGAATTCTCGTCGTAAAGCCAGACCTCCATGCCGAGCTTGGCGGCTTTGTCGACGGTGTAGCGCACAAGCTGAAACCAGCGCTCAGATAGATACTCCGTGATGAGCCCCGGGCGCGGGTGAATGAAGATGCTGCGGATGTCCTGCGCGTGGTAGGACTCCATATAGAAGTCGATGTCGGCTTCGGTGACTTCCCCGTTCCAGACGAAGAAGGGCGAGGTGCTGTACTCAGCGGGAGGCTGGTCGAAGAGTTGGGTGAGCCGCGCGCCCGAGTCCACCACCGGGTGCCAGGCGGGGCGATTGTCGCCGCCCAGGGCCAGGGCGGCGGTCAAGGCAAGCATGGAGAGAAGTTTGTTGCGCACTTCCAAAGACTAACACCGGCGCCCGGGCGAACGTGCAGCCGCGCAGGTGTATACTGACCAGAATCCAGTGTAGTGCGGCGGAAATAACGCCCGGAATCAGCATTGCGCGCAAAACGGGGACTGGCTCGAATTTCGCAGCTTTTGCGAAACTTCGTGCCTGTACCCGGTTTTGCCCACCGGGAATCTTACTCGTCAGGATTTGCGCCGCACTCCACTTATGCATCTCTGATACGCACGAGGAGAAAAGTACATGAGCCGGGCACGTCTGCTGTGGTTGTTGGTCCTTGGTATGTGGGCGTGTTCGCTCGCGGGGGCGCAGACCCTCCTGTACGTAGCGGTAAATGGCAGCGATGCCGGGACAGGAAACGCCCAGAAGCCATTCGCCACGCTGGCGCGGGCGCGTGACGAGATCCGCACCCTTCGCAGATCCGGCCGGCTCTCCAAAGATGGCGCGATGGTGGTGGTGCGCGGCGGCACTTACTACCTCGCGGCGCCCCTGGAACTGACCGCGCAGGACTCCGGCACCGGGAAGGCCCGCACGGTCTACGCCGCCTATCCCGGTGAGGAGGTTCGGATCTCGGGCGGCCGCGCCGTCGGCAACTTCAAGCCCGTCACCGATCCCGCGGTTCTGGCGCGCATGGACGAGACCGCGCGCGTACGGGTTTACCAGGCGGACCTCAGACTCCAGGGCGTTACCGATTTCGGTCCGGCGGATGCCGGCGGCTTGGAAGTGTTCCATGAGGACACGCCCCTGTGGGTGGCGCGCTGGCCCAACGAAGGGTTCGTCAAAATCGTCGATCTGGTCGTGAACGACGGGTACCACATCCGCGAGATGCGAGGGAGCAAGACCGGCAAGTTCCACTATGAGGGCGACCGCGCCCGCCGCTGGGTAGGGGAGAAAGACCCGTGGCTGCACGGCTACTGGTTCGTCGATTGGGCCGAGCAGCGCCAGCGCATCGAATCCATTGACGTGGAGAACAAAGTGCTCGCGGTCAAGCCGCCTTACCACGTCTATGGTTACCGCAAAGGCCAGTGGTACTACGCCTTCAACATGCTTTCCGAACTCGACGCGCCCGGCGAATACTACCTGGACCGCGAGACCGGCATCCTGTACGTCTGGCCGCCATCCTGGCTGACGACGGGCAAGACGGTGGTGAGCGTGCTCGAGAACCTGGTGGTGATGAAGGATGCCTCGCACGTGGCGCTGAGCGGGTTCATCTTCGAGGCCGCCAGAGGCACCGCCGTGCGCATCGAGGGCGGATCGGACGACCTGGTCGAGCAGAGCGTCATGCGCAACCTGGGCGGATACGGGGCGGAACTGACGGGGACGGGTCACGGCGTGGTGGGCTGCGAGATCTACCAGACGGGGAAGGGCGGCATCAAGCTCGAGGGCGGGGACCGGAAGACGTTGCAGCCCGGGGGCCTGTTCGCCGAGAACAACCACATCCACCATTACGGCCGCGTCTTTCGCATGAATCAGCCGGGCATCTCGCTCCGGGGCGTCGGCAACCGGGCCGCCAACAACCTGATCTACTCCGCGCCGCACAATGCCATCTACTTCAACGGTAACGATCACACCATCGAGTACAACGAGATTCACCACGTCTGCCTCGAGTCCAACGACGCCGGCGCCATTTACGCGGGCCGCGATTGGACCATGCGCGGCAACGTCATCCGCTACAACTACATGCACGACGTCACCGGCTTCGAGAACAAAGGCTTCGTGGGCGTCTACCTGGACGACATGTTCGCCTCCGCCAGGATTTACGGCAACGTGTTCCGGCGCGTGAGGGCGGCCGCGTTCATCGGCGGGGGGCGCGATAATTCCATCGAGAACAACATCTTCATCGACTGCCAGCCGGCCGTACACGTGGACGCGCGGGCCATGGGGTGGGCCGGCTATCATGCGGACGACTGGATCAAGGAGGCCCAGGAGAAACAGACCATCCTCGGCATCCCTTACCGGGAGGCGCCCTACGCGACGAAGTATCCGAAGCTTCCTTCGATTCTGGATGACGAGCCCAAGGCGCCCAAGGGCAACCTCATCGCCCGCAACATCTCCGTGGGCGGGAAGTGGGACCAGATCGAAGCCAAGGCGCGCCCGTACCTGACCATTGAGAACAACCTGATCAACGAAGATCCGCAGTTCGTGGATGCCGCCGGCGGCGACTACCGGCTCAAAGCCGACTCACCGGCCTTCAAGCTGGGCTTTAAGCCCATTCCGATGGAGCGCATCGGCCTGTTCAACGGCGGAAGGAAGAGCGATGCCTCGCTGCGGGTGCGCCTCGCCAGTGCCGTCCGAGCCCCGGTGGCCATGGCACGCGAGGCGCGGCGCCAGAAGGACTACTCACTCGCCGACGCATTCTACCGCCAGGCGGCCGGCACCATGGACGCCGATCAGCGGATCGAGTGGGGGAACATGCTGATCGAAGCCGGACGATATGAGGCCGCGCGGAGAGTGTTGGGTGTGGTGGCAGGGGACCCCCAGGCCCGGCCGGAACGGCGCAGCGTCGCTCGCCTGCAGGTGGCCCGTTCGTTTGCCATCGAGAAGAAATACGGCGACGCCATCGCAACCTACCGCAAGGTGAAGGAGATTCCCGGGATTCCACCCCACCACGCCTGGGAGGCGGAGGAATGCGTGCGCGAACTCGAACGCCTGCGGGCCGGGCAACCCGCGCGCGATCCCCAGGCCACCCGCACCCGCCTGGCTCCCTTGCCGTCTCCGGGTAAGTCCCTGTTCGTCAGCCCGCGGGGGGCCGACACGAATCCCGGCACACGCGATGAGCCCTTCGCCACGCTGGAGAGAAGCGTGGAGGAAGTGTCGCCGCCTGAAACAGCGCGGCCTGCCGCGCGGAGGAATCCTGGTACAGTTCGAAGGCGGAGTCTATCCGCTCCAGGCCGGCGTGCGGATGGGCGCCGAGGCCTCCGGGACGGCCCAGTCGCCGGTGGTCTTCGCCGCCGCCACCCGGCAGCAGCCGGTCTTCAAAGCGGGAGTCAGCGATCGACGGCTTCGAGCCCGTCACCGACCCGGCCATTCTCGCCCGGCTACCTGAGGAGGGTCGCGGCAAGACCCTCCAACTGGACTTGAAGAAGCGCGGCATCACGCGGTACGGCAAGCTCATCTCCCGGGGATTCGGCGTGACGAATGCCCACAACGCCTCGCTCGAACTGTTTTTCAACGGGAAGCCCATGCGGCCCGCGCGCTGGCCGAACACGAGATTCGTGCGCACTGGAATAGTGCGCGAGCCCGGCCTTTCCGGCGAAGGCAAGACCGGGCGCTTTGTATTCGACTCGCCACGGATGAAGCGCTGGAAGGACGCCCGCGACCCCATGCTGTACGGCTACTGGTTTTACGATTGGGCCGACTGCACCGTGGGCGTGGCGCGGATGGACTTCACCGCCCAAGAGATCCAGACGGCCCATGGCACCAACTACGGCTTCAAGGAAGGCCAGCCGTTTTACGTTTTCAATTTGCTTGAGGAGATCGACGAGCCCGGGGAATGGTACCTGGACCGCACCGCGGGCGTGCTGTACTTCTATCCGCCGGAAGATCCGGCCAAGGCGCTGGTGGAATTGTCGATGGTGGAAGAGCCCCTGGTCACACTCTCCGGCGCATCGCACATAACCCTCCAGGGGCTCACGTTCGAGCTGGGGCGGGGCGATGGGCTGGTAATCAAGGGCGGGGAACAGTGCCGGGTGCTGGCCTGCACGGTCCGGCGCCTGGGCGGGACGGGCATCACCGTCGAGGGCGGCAGGAACCATGTGATCATGGCCAGCGACCTGTACACGCTGGGACGCGGCGGGCTGAGCGTCATCGGCGGCGACCGCGCCACGCTGACCCCGGCTGGCCACGTGGTCGAAAACTGCCACGTCTACGACTTCTCGCGCATCGACCGCACGTACACGCCCGCGGTCTACATGGAAGGAGTGGGAATCCGGATCGCCCATAACCGGTTCCACGATACGCCCGCCCATGGCATGCGCATTGAAGGCAACGACCACCTGGTGGAGTTCAATGACGTCTACCGGGTGGTGCGCGAGACCGACGATCAGGGCGGCATCGACATCTTCTACAACCCCACCTATCGCGGCAACGTCTTCCGCTATAACTTCTGGCACGACATCGGCACCGGCGAGCCCTGCGGCCAGGCCGGTATTCGACTCGATGACGGCATCAGCGGGACTCTGATTTACGGAAACGTCTTCTATCGCGCCTCCCGGGCGAACTTCGGCGGCGTGCAGATCCACGGCGGCAAGGACAACTGGGTGGACAATAATTTGTTCGTGGATTGCCCCATCGCCATCAGCCTCTCGCAATGGAAGGACACGCGATGGCTGGAGTACCTGGCGTCTGGTCCCGTCAAGGGATTTCTGGACGCCGTGAAGATCACCGAGCCCCCCTACGTCACGAAGTACCCCGACCTGGGCCGGTTGCGCGAGGCCCCTTTCGTGAACCGTGTCTGGCGCAACCTGGCGGTGAACAGCGTCACGTTCCTGGCCCGTGAACGGGTGAAGCAGGACCAACTGGACAACACCGTGACGCGGCTGGATCCGGGCTTCGCCGACCTGGCGGGAGGCGATTTTTCCTGGAAGGCCAATGCGCCGGGTCTGCGCCTCTCCAGCTTCCGGCCGATCCCCGTCGAGGAGATCGGCTTGTACACCGACGAACTGCGTCCGGCGCTGCCGCCGCGGTAAGTGCTGGTCGAAACATGGCCCGCCGTGTCTCGTATTCGGGCGCGCGCGTTCGGGGTGAGGCTTAACGGCGCGGACGCTCAACGCGGGCGTTGAAGCTGCGCGCTTCCTTGACGAAGCGGGTCATCGACTTGGACACGTGCTGGAGCACGGTGGCCCACTCCTCCAGATGCCGCTCGCCGCTTGCCGTGAGCCGGTAGACGCGGCGCGCCGGGCCACCCTTGTCGGTTTCCCATTTGGAGGCGACGTTGCCGTTCATCTCCAATCGGCGCAGAGTGCGGTAGAGCGCGGCCCGTTCGATTTCGGCGTCGGTGAGGGCGTGCTCGCGCAGATCCCCGGCCAGGTCGTAGCCGTAGGAATGCCCCTTTTTCTTCAGAAGCAGAAGAACCACCGGCTCGACGAACCGGTAGAGGTTCCCCATGGCGCACGTGCAAGGATGGTCCTTGCCGTGCCGTTGGCACATCCTTCGTGGCACTTGATCCTCCCATCTGACAGCGTACCACCAGGGCGAAATAGATGCACGTTACATCTATAAGGGTCTGGAATCAATACCCGAGGCTCATCGACGCGGCTCCCGTGCCCAGGCCCAGAATGAAATTCACGGCCTTGACCGCGAAGAAGGCACGCCGTGAATGCGCCAGCATGGGCAGCATTCCATGTCCGTCCTGGACGATGGAGCTTCCGAGCAATACGCCGAACGGAATGGCGTGCTGGGCGTAGAGCGTGACGAATATCAGGTGCGGGCCGGACTCGGGAATCAAGCCGATGGCGCAGGCCATCAAGAGGAGCAGCCATTTGCTCCCGGCAGCGCCTCCGCCGACTTTTAGGAGGCGTTCGATGGGTCCGCTGGCGGCCAGCGCGGCCAGCGTCCACAGGAAGATCCGGGGAACGTGCTTTCTAGCCACATGCCGCCAGAGATGCTCGTCGAGGAAATGGTCTGGCACGGTGACCACGACAAACAGCGACGCCGCCGAGACCGTGAGCAGGCTGACGCGAATCCAGTTCCAGGCCGGCGGCCCGATTTGACCGGCGGCGATGGCACCGGCGAACAGCAGCAGCGCCACGGTCAGGATGCCGCGCGCGGCGGTACAGTCTTTCCATTGCTCCAGCACCTGCGCGGGCGAAAGCCGACGGGTCTTCTCTTCCGGATGAACCACCAGAGCCGGGCAACGGGGCCAGGCGTTGGAACGCTTCCCTATGACGAAATCGACGGCGACTCCGGCCAGGATTCCGAGAACAAACAGAATGGCGGTGAGCGCGAGAGCCGCCTTCGGAATCAGTGCCAGCATGACGAACGCCTCGTCGCCGCTGGTCGCGAACATGGCGGCTACCACCGCGCCGAAGGAGACCGCGCCATGGGAATACAGCGCCACGACGGTGAACGAACCGAGGCAGCCCGGCACCACTCCGAGGAGCGACGCCAGCAGGTATTGGCCGAACCGGCCGCGCGCCAGCCGCTGGCTCCACTGCCCGCCACTGAGCACGTTGAGATACTCGATCAGCAGCATCATCGCGGCCACAAAACCGGTGATCATGAGGCTGTCGAGTACCAGGCGCGTCATAGTGTGCTCTTCGGTGTTGGCGGCACGCCGTCGAACCGGTCGTCGGCCACGCGGCGTTGCGAAGCGGTCTCGTCGAACCATCCGGCCCGGCTGCCCGGATAGCAGTCGAACGCCGGCACGTACGGCTTCACGTCCAACAAGGGCGTTCCATCGACGATGTCCACATCCTCCACTTCGAGGATTCCTTGATTCACGGAAAGGAGCCGAACCGCCGAGATCCCGATGGGAGAAGGTCTGGCCGGTGCGCGCGTGGCGAAAACTCCACGCTCCTGTGTGTCGAGAAAAGGCGTGACCAGAAGACGTGACGCGGGCGCCCGGTGGAGCCAATAGACCAGCCAGATGCGTTCGAAGCCCTCCAGGTCCTTGAGGCCTTCGTGAAAGCGCGGATCGATGCGAACCGTTCCGCGCGCTCCGTGCGCGCGCGAAGGCTGGATAGGTGTGCCGGCGGGTTCGAGAAAAGGTGTTTCAATGACGCCGATCGGTTCGAGCCGCAACGATTCGAACATGCTCATTCGACCTCCAACCGGGTGCCTGCGCCAACATCCCGCACGTGGGAATGGAAGCGCCCACGCAGATAGGCGTGGGCGCTCATGCCGGTGCAGTGGCACGGCGCGAGCACTTGAATGTTTCGCCTGCCGAGCGCGTTTCCCGTCTCTTCGAGCTGCTTAAACGAGGCCCGGCCCAGATGCAAGCCGCCGATCAACGCGTAGACTTGCTCGTGTCCGGTCAACTTGCCGATGTAATCCAGCGTGTTTAGAACGCCCGAGTGGGCGCATCCGGCGATGACTACCAAACCGCGGGCCGTCTCGATAAACAATGCCTGGTCGTCGGCGAGCGGGTCCGCTTCGAGGCCGTCTTCGTCGAGGAAAAAGCCTTCCGGAGCCGTTTCGCCGTTATGGAGTCGCGGGATCTCGCCCGTGCACCAGATCCCCGGCGCTACTTCCGTGGCCGAACGAGTCCAAACGATCCGGCTTTCCGTGGCATCCAGCGCTTCGCGGGAGAGCACCGGAATGCCGATGGAACGGTGCGGCGGCCGCTCGCTCCCGGTGAACTTGCGCGCGAGCGCCGCGGGATGCAGAAAGATCGCGGGAGGACAATGCCCGGTGAGAGCCGCGGCCAGGCCGCCGGTGTGGTCGTAGTGGCCGTGGCTCAGGACAATGGCGTCGAGCGGGGCGAGGCGAAGGCCCAGGCTGGCCACATTGTTGCGCAGCACTCTGCCTTGACCCGTGTCGAAGAGGATGCGGCGGCCATCGGTCTCGATCAAGATCGCCAGGCCGTGTTCGGCGAGCACGCCGGGAGAAGCGGCGTAGTTGTCGGAGAGCACGGTGATGCGCAATCGCTCGATCATCGCGGCGCTCCGGATTCCGTGCCGGCGCACGGTCGAACTAAGTGGCCGAGACGCGCCAGCGTTTGGTAATAATCGTCGCTCTCCATTTGTCCCGAGTTAAACGTGGCGACCGCTTTGCCACGCTCCAGCGCTACGGCGTAGGGCGGGTCGGTGAAGGGAAACACGTTCCGCAGCGACGCGGCGTCGAGCGAGATCCCGCGCGCGAAGGCCGGCACTGGCCAGGAAGTCCGCCGCGAAACGCGGTTGCCGCGTGGGCAAGGCCAGCACCCGCGTCGTGCCCCAATCGCGCTTCGCCATTTCACGCGCCACGCCCAGGCAGTGCAGGCATTCCGGGTCGAAGAAGTACAGCAGCACGCGCCCTTCGCGCAGCTTGAGCGGCTGGCCGTCCACCACCGCCGTTTCCGGGGCTTCGGCGCCGGCGCGGCGCATCGCCGAGACGGCGTAGGAACCACATGCCACCAGGCAAACGCAGCCGAGGAGGATGGCCGCGCGGCGCCAGCCGCGGGATTCCACCGACCACCACCCGGCGAATGCCGCCAGAGCCAGCATGGCGGCGTCGCCGGCAAAGAAGGCCGGTCCCACCACTCGCCGGACCCATGGAAAGCAGTTGCAGTCCTCGCCAATCAAGCGGTTGTAGAGAACGCCGATGTAGATCATGAACGCGACCAGCATCAGAGCGGCGAGCCACGCGCCCCAACGGCGGTAGCGTGGGATCAGTAGCAGGACGGCGGTGAAGGTCTCGAACACGGCTACCGCCAGCGCGGCCGGCATGCTGAGCGCCACCGGCACGAGCGACTGAATCATGCGCTGGGCGGTCGCGTCCAGATCGGTCAGCTTCCAGATGCCCGATACAAAAAAGAGAAGACTAAGAAGGATGGCGGCGGCCGCTCCGGCGATCGATTTCCACCGGGGCATGCGGCCGGCGGCCGGCGGGGCGGCGATGGCTTCTTGCAGTGTGCTCATGGGGAACGGCGATCTCCTTTCCAAACGCGCGGCGCTTGACCGGCGATCAGAGGCAGTGTAGTATAAGTGTTAGTTGCACCTATTGAGTATCGCACAAAACAGCCGCCCGGCAAAAACGAGCGCCGGCGTCCGGCGATCGCTAGTGGAAAGGAACTGACACATTATGAGAATTGCGATTCCCATCGCGAACGGCCTCCTCGCCCAGCACTTCGGGCATTGCGAAAAGTTCGCGCTGGTGGATGTGGATCTGGCCACGAAGCAGATCACGGCGTCCACCGAGGTGGACGCGCCGGAACACCAGCCGGGACTTCTGCCGCCTTGGCTGAAGGAGCGGGGCGCCAACCTCATCATTGCCGGAGGCATGGGGGCGCGCGCGCACTCGCTGTTTCAAGCGGCTTCAATTCAAGTCGTCACCGGTGCGGCCGCCGGCAACGTGAGCGACATCGTGCGGCAGTATCTTGATGGAACGCTGGTGACCGGCGAGAACGCCTGCGACCACTAAAACGCGGGACAAGCCAGCCAGCATGCCACGAGAAATCGGGATTCATGAATCGGAGGCGCCGCTGCGTGCGCGTCCACAGTCGGCCTGCTTTGTCTGCGGCCAGGATAATCCGCAAGGATTGAGGATACGCTACCAGCGCCAGGACAACGGAGAAGTGACAGCCATGTGGACTCCGGCGGCGGCGCTGGAAGGCTTCCGCGGGGTTGTTCATGGCGGCATTGTAAGCACGGTCCTGGATGAAGCGATGTCGAAAGCCGTGGCCGCCGGGGGTTGCGAAGCGCTCACCGCGGAACTGCGCGTGCGGTTCCGTCGCCGGGTGGCTTCCGGCGGCGTCTACCTGATCCGCGGTTGGATCGTCGATCGCGGTAAGCGCTTGATCAAGACCGAAGCGGTTCTCTCGGCGCGGGACGGCATCGAACACGCGCACGCGTGGGCGACGTTTCTCCCGCTCGCCGGCGAGAATGCCTGAAATCCGGATAGCGATGGACGCCTAGCCGAGCTTCTTAAAGCACAGGAACCAATCGACGCAACGCACCGAGGGATCGTTCGCCGCCATGCGGTCCTTGGCGGCGCCGCAGGACCCCGGAGGCGGTACGATGACTTCCTCGCCGGGTTGCCAGTCGGCGGGGGTGGCGACCTTGTGCGTGTCGGTTGTCTGCATCGCCAGCAGGAGCCGTTTGATCTCCTGGAAGTTGCGCCCGTTGCTCATCGGGTAGTACAGCATCGCCCGCACCTTGCCTTCCGGATCGATCATGAAGACCGCGCGGACGGCCTGCGTGGTGCTGGCGGCGGGCTGCAACATGCCATACATCCGGGAGACGTCCATGGTCAGGTCCGAGATCACCGGGAAGGTGACTTCGACGTCCTTCATATCGCGGAATTGCACTTTCTCCTTGATGGTCCGCAACCAGGCGATGTGGCTGAAGGTGCTGTCGATGGAAAGGCCGACGAGTTCGCAGTTCAATGTCCGGAATTCACCTTGCATCGACGCGAAGGTCATGAACTCCGTGGTGCAGACGGGCGTGAAGTCGGCCGGGTGGCTGAACAGGATCACCCACTTGCCTTTGTAGTCGTCGGGGAAGCGAATCGGGCCTTGCGTGGTCTCAGCGTGGAAGGCGGGCGCCGGTTCGCCGATCTGTGGCAGACGTTGCATTGTGTCGGACATGGATAACCTTTCTTGGATTGGCGCCCGCCTTGGACGGCGGACCGCCAAATCACCATCTAAGTGTAATGTACATCTTATGGCCCGCGCCCGGTGGCGGCGAGATCATGCCACGGGGCGGGCCCCACCCTCGCAAGGGTACCGTATCAGCGCTTGCGTGCCGATTTCGAGGCCGGTGTGCGCCGCGACGACGGAGCATTTGATTTTCAGCAGAAAGAAGATGTTCCCGGGCGCGCCGGCCAGCGTTTCGAAGTTGCCTTGGCCCTTGGCGACGATCGTATCCGCGCTCTCGAAGCACTGCCTGAACGCGGCGCCGCACTCGTCCAGAATCGTCCCAGGCGCGTCGGACCCGTTGTCGATCAGTTCCGCGATTTCGTCCAGCCCCGCCAGGCGCGCGTCTGCCAGCGTGGCGTCGTTGAGCACGGGCGCGCCCCGCACGGCCACCGTGACGCGGCCGGGTGGGAGTTGCTCGATCAAGAGCCGGTCGAAGACGATCTCGCCGGCATTGTCGGCCAGATAGAGAATCCTGTGGGCGGAGTTCACCTGCTTTCGGAACGCTTGCAGGTCCCCGGCGAAAGGATCGGACAGGGCACGCGACAAAGAGCGGCGAACGTCCTGTTCGCGCAGACCGCCATTGGCTCCAAAATCAATGATGTTGCCCGCGATGGCCAGCCGCGCGGCGAGTTCCAGTGGATCTTTCGCCGCCGCCATTTTCGCGCGGCACGCGGGGAGCATCTCCAGAGCCAACGCGTTGAAGCGCCGCTTGACGTCCAGGTAAGGATCGGCCACGCCGGTCAGCGCGCGCAGCCGCCGCTGAACGAATTGGCTCAAAACGGGCGCGGGTTTCCTCAAATCCCAGTGCGCGGCCTCGGCAAGCACCTCGCGCAAGATCCGCTCATGGACCGTGGCGTCGGAACTGGCGAACCGGGCCGCGTCCAGAGCATGGCGCACGAAACACGGTACGCAGTCGAGCGAGAGGTTCATGCGCGGTTTACCAGTGCCCCTCGACGTCGGCGGATTCGGCGGTCTTCAACTTGCCGGCCTTGAACTGCTCGACCGCGTCGGCGACGGTGCCGGCCGCGCCTGTGTAAATGGCGACTTTGCCCGCTTGCAGCGCAGAGAACGCCTTGGGGCCGACGTGTCCCGTAAGCAGCGCGGCGGCGCCGAGTTCGACGACCCTCTTGGCCGCCTGTATGCCCGCGCCCTGAGCCGCATTGGCGTTGATGCTGTTGCACACGGATGAGCAGGCGCCCGTCTCCGAGTCGACCACGACGAAGTTCGCCGCGCGGCCAAAACGCGGGTCCACCGGGGATTGCAGTGGTGGTGCCTTGGGAGGTCACTACTAGTTTCATAAAAGTCCTTTCGAGCGTGATCAAGAGCACGTGGCCTGCCAACCGCGGCGCATCAACGCGGCAGGCGCACGCCGGGGCCGGATGGGCTTGGCGCCAACCTGCCGATCGTGCAAATTGCAACACCCCGCGCCACGCTCGTTACGCCGGACTTTCCGCTTCGAGCGCCTTGAGCTTGCGATACAACGTGCTGGGATTGATGCCCAATTCCCGCGCCGTGCGCTGGCGATTACCGCCGTTGCGCTTCAGCGAGGCCTCGATCATATGCCGCTCCATCGACCGCATGCTCATCGCGCCCGAAGAGGCGATGGGAGACAAATCCGGCGGGCGCAGTTCGGATGGAAGATGGCGCAACTCGATCAAACCGCCACGGCACAGCACGAAGGCCTGCTCGATGACATTCTCCAGTTCGCGAACATTGCCTGGAAAGTCGTGATCCATGAGCCGGATCAGCACTTCGCGCGACACGCCGGCGATGTCCTTCGCTTGTTCGCGATTCAGCTTGGCGATGAGATGATCCACCAGCAGCGGGATGTCCTCGCGGCGCTGCTTCAGGCAGGGCAACCTCAAGTGAATCACGTGAATGCGGTAGAACAGATCCTCGCGAAATTTCCCTTCGCGGACCAGTTGCGCCAAATCCCGGTTGGTGGCCGCCAGCACCCGCACATTCGCCTTCACGGGTTCGGTCGCGCCCAGCGGTTCGTAATAGCGCTCCTGCAAGACTCGCAGCAGACGCACCTGCATGGCCGGCGAGATGTCGCCGATCTCGTCGAGAAAGATGGTGCCGCCGTCGGCCAGCGCGAAACGGCCAAGTTTGTCGCGCCGCGCGTCGGTGAAGGCCCCGGCCTTATAGCCGAACAGTTCCGATTCGAGCAGGGCATCCGGCAGGGCCGCGCAGTTCACCGCCAGGAATCTTTTCTTCGCGCGCGGCGACAAGTTGTGAATAGCGCGGGCGAACAACTCCTTGCCGGTGCCGCTGGCGCCTTCGATCAGAACCGTGCTGCCGCTCGAGGCAATATCCGGCAGGATCTCGAACAGGCTCCGCATGGCCGGGCTTCGTCCGACGATGTCCTCGAACGTGTACCGGGCTTCGAGTTGCTTGCGGAGTTGTTCGACGTGGCTCAGATCCTGAAACGTTTCGACGCCGCCCACGACTTCGCCGCCTTCGCCCCGCAACACCGCCGTGGAAACGCGGATGGGAATCTGTTTGCCGGCCGCGCTAATAATGCCGGCCATGGCATGTATCACCGGCTTACCGCTGGCGAACGTGCGGCGCAGGGCGCAGGATTCCTCGCAGATGTTCGCGCGGAACACGTCCGAGCAGACCCGGCCGATGGCGTCCTGTCCGCGCACGCCCGTGATGCGCTCGGCGGCACGGTTGAAGGAGGTGATTCGCCACTCGCGATCCACGGTGAAGACGCCTTCGTTGATGGAATCGAGGATGGGATCGCCGCCTACACTCATCTTACATATAAGTGTAACTTACACCAGTGCAATTTGCAAGAAGCCTGCCTGACGTTTGAATGCGAATTGCACGATCTGGCCCGCGCGAATGTGCGGCATCGCCCGCCGTACGAACGACTTGGCCGGTCTGGCACGCTATCTGCTCTTTCCGTAGCGATGAGAATCGCGATTCCGCAGTGGGAAGGCCGCGTCTCCCCCGTGTTCGACGTGGCCGGCAGCTTGCTGCTCGTCGATGTCGAAAACGGCCGGGAGATCCTGCGGGAACAGCGGCGGCTGCTGGGGAGCGATCCGCTCGCCCGCGCCGACGAGTTCTTAAGCCTGGGAGTGGAGGTCCTCATCTGTGGTGCGATATCCACGCCGGTGGAGGCAAGATTGGCGGCCTCGGGCGTGCGCGTGATCGGCTTCACCTGCGGGACGGTGGACGAAGTGCTGGCTGCATTTCTGATGGGGGAGCTGTCGAACCGGGCGTTTGTGATGCCGGGCTGCCATGGGCGGCGCCGGCGGATGGGCGGACGGATGGCTGGGGGGCCGGGTGGCTCCTGCCTCTGTCCGAACTGTGGTGAAACGGCGCCGCACATGCGCGGACAACCATGCAGCCAGATGGTGTGTTCGGGGTGCGGAGCAAGCATGACTCGAGTGTGAAAAGGAGATGAATCAAATGCCATTTGGAGACGGAACAGGTCCATTCGGAAAGGGTCGCGGGACGGGCCGCGGCGCCGGCGGGTGTGCCGGACCGCCGGCGGCCGGCAATATGAGCCCCGTTCAAGGGCGGGGTTTGGGGGGACGTGGCCGTGCCGGCGGCGGGTGGGGCTGGCGCAATATGTTCCGCGCCACCGGTCTCACCGGTTGGCAGCGGGCGGCGGCGCCGCCGGTGGCAAGCGCTGACGAACCGGAGATTCAGACGCTGAAAGACAGGGCCGCGTCCATGGAGAGCGCTCTGGGGGAAATTCGCAAGCGAATTGAAGAACTTGGAGCCAAATCGGCGTGATGAAACTCGCTATCGCCAGCGGTAAAGGCGGAACGGGAAAGACCACGGTAGCGACTAACCTGGCGTGGCTCGCCGCGCGCGACGGGCGAAGCGTGGCCTATTTGGATTGCGACGTCGAGGAGCCCAACGGGCACCTGTTCCTGAAGCCGCGGATCGACTCCAGCCGTCCGATCGGCCGGCTGCATCCGCTGGTGGACGAAGGCAAGTGCAATCACTGCGGCCTATGCGGCGAAATTTGCCGGTTCAGCGCGATCGTCTGTCTGGGCGAGAAGGTGCTGGTCTATCCGGAGCTTTGCCACGCTTGCGGAGGCTGCGCGCTGGTCTGCCGTTCCGGCGCCATCGCCGAAGCCATGCGTGAGACCGGGAAGCTCGAGGTGGGCGCGGCGGGCGCGGTGCGTTTCGTCCACGGGGTGCTCAACGTCGGCGAGGCCATGAGCACTCCTCTGATCCGGCAGGTGAAGGGGGCGGCGCCACTGGCGGACCTGGTGATTATCGACTCGCCTCCGGGCACATCCTGTCCGGTGATCGAAAGCGTCCGGGGCGTGGACTTCGTCGTTCTGGTGACGGAGCCCACGCCGTTCGGGTTGAACGATCTGAAGCTCGCGGTCGAAATGGTGCGCGCCATGAAGCTGCCGTTCGGCGTGGTCGTCAATCGAGCGGGTTCCGGCGATCTGGAGACGCAGGAATACTGCCGCCGCCAGGGTGTCGAGATTCTGGCGGAGATCGCCGACGACCGCCACGTGGCCGAGGCGTATTCGCGCGGCAATCTCGCTTGCGAGACCGTGCCGGAGTTTCGGGCGCGCCTGGAGGGCTTGCTGGTCCGGCTGTGCGGGGGCAAGCCGATGGTGCCGGAGGCCGGCCGATGAGCGAACTGGTGGGCATACGCCGCTCTGGCGCCGCACCGTTGCGGGAACTTACCGTCATCAGTGGCAAGGGAGGAACGGGAAAGACCTCTCTGGTGGCGTGCTTCGCGGCGCTGAGCCGCGATTGCGTCGTGGCCGATTGCGACGTGGACGCCGCGGATCTGCACCTGGTGCTGGAGCCGCGCGCGACGCGGCGCGAACTGTTCTCCGGCGGCCAGCGCGCCAGAATCAAGGCGGGGCATTGCACCGCGTGCGGCAAGTGCGAAGAAGTTTGCCGCTTCGAGGCGATTCTATTCGACGGTCCGGGCAACGGCGAGCGGGAGAAGACTTTCCGCGTGGATCCGGTGGCCTGCGAGGGCTGCGGTGTGTGTGCCTGGTTCTGCGCGGAGAAGGCCATCGAGTTTGGGCCGGTGGTGAACGGCGAGTGGTTCGTTTCCGAGACGCGCTTTGGAACGCTGGTCCACGCCAAACTCGGGATCGCCGAGGAGAACTCGGGCAAGTTGGTGAGCACCGTGCGGTCGGCCGCCAAACGAATAGCCGGGGAGCAGGGGGTGAACGTGGTGCTCATCGATGGGTCGCCCGGCATCGGCTGTCCGGTGATCGCTTCCATCACGGGTGTGAACCTGGTGCTGATAGTGACCGAGCCCACGCTGAGCGGCCTGCACGACTTGGAACGCGTCGCCAGTCTGGCCCGGCACTTCGGTATCCCGGCGATGGTTTGCGTCAACAAGTGGGACTTGAATCCCGAATTATGCGAACGGATCGAAACGATGGCGCTCGACCACGCTCTTGGTTTGGCCGGGCGCGTGCGGTACGACCGCGCCGTGACCGAGGCACAGATTCGACGGCAAGCCGTGGTCGAGTACCGGACGGACGGCTGCGCTTCCGATATTCGCGCCGTTTGGGCGAATGCCAAAGCGCATCTGGAGACTCACGAAAGTGGAGAATGAACAAGATAAAAGGAGGTTATAAAGGCGTTATGAAAAGCACACTTTGGATACTCGCGGCCGTCGTATCGCTGACGGCGCTGGGATTTCCGCAGGCTCAAACGCCATCACAAGCCCAGCCGCAAACCCAAGTGCAGTCAACCGGGCAGGCACAGCAGGTTCAACCGCAGGTTTACGGACGGGGCAGAGGCGGCGCGCCGTTTGCCTGGAACGACAAGAACAAGGATGGCATCTGCGACGTGACCGGGCAGAGTGTGGGACAAGGCCGGTCCGCCGGTTTCATCCGTGGAGGTGGACGTGGACGAGGAATGGCCTGGGGCGACCGCGACGGCGACGGCATTTGCGATTTCACCGGCCGCGCGGTTGGCCAGGGCTACTGCGGCGGCAGGGGACGCGGCGGCGGGTGGGGACGCGGCGGCGGGTGGGGACGCGGCGGCGGATGGGGACGGTGCGGCAGGGCGGCCGCCTGGGGATCCGCGCCGGTTCGGCCCAGCAAATAGAATGCGAGACAACCATCGCGGCGCACGTGCTCCAATAGAAGAAGGCAAGGAGCCTATCGAGATGAGCCACGACGAGAATCGAGCCCAGCGGGCGGAGGAAGAAGCCGATCGATTGTTCCACTCCGGGTGGAACTGCGCGGAGTCGGCTTTTCAGGCCATCTACCGGCAGTTTCGCGAAGATGAACCTCCCGTGCACCTGCTCACGGCGCTGGGCGGCGGCATGGGTTGTAAGACGACCTGCGGCGCGGTCAGCGGAGCGGTGGTTGCCCTGGGGGTGGCCTTCGGACGAACGCGTCCCGACGAGGCGCAAAAGAAGATCGCCTGCGCCAAGGCCCATGATCTTTGTAAGGCGTTTCGCGAAGAGTTTCACTCCCTGGACTGTTGGGAATTGACCGCCGACTTCGAAAACGAACAGGAGCGGAAGTGCGGTTGCACACGGTTTGTCAGGACCGCCGCCAGTCTGGCTTGCGGACTCATGACGCAGCGCGGTGTGTGAAGCGCCGGCGCGGGCTTACGGTTCCACTGAATCATGTCGAATAAACGTGTTGTGATCGTGGGTGGAGTGGCGGGCGGCGCCACTTGCGCGGCCCGCCTGCGCCGCATGGACGAGGGGGCGAGCATCGTGGTGCTGGACCGCGGGCCGTATGTCTCGTTCGCCAACTGCGGGCTGCCGTATTACGTGGGCGACGTGATTCGCGAAGAGTCCAAGCTGCTTCTCGCGACTCCGGAGTTGTTCCGCCGCCGGTTCAACATCGAAGTGCGCACCGAGCACGAAGTGGTGTCCATCGACCGCCAGGCCCGCGAGGTGGAGGTTCGAGACCTTTGCTCGGGCCGCATCTATCGCGAAGCTTACGATGCGCTGGTGCTATCGCCGGGAGCCGCGCCGATTCGTCCGCCGGTTCCAGGCATTGACCTCCCCGGCGTCTTCACCCTGCGCACCGTCCCCGACAGCCGGCGGATACGCGAGTGGATCGAGTCCAGTAAAGCGCGGCGCGCCGTGGTGGTGGGCGGTGGGTTCATCGGGCTCGAGATGGCCGAAAACCTGACCGCTCGCGGGTTGGAAGTCACCATCGTCGAGATGGCGAACCAGTTGATGCCGCCGCTCGATCCGGAGATGGCGGAATACGTTCGCGGCAGAGTCTCGGCCCACGGGGTGCACGTTCGACTCGGCGACGGGGTGGCCGGTTTCGAGCGCGCGTCCGGCGGCGGTTTAGTGGTGCGTACCCAAAAGGGAGCGGCGTTTGCCGCCGATCTGGCGATTCTTTCGATCGGTGTGCGGCCGGAGACGGAGCTGGCGCGAGCGGCCGGTCTGGAGTTGGGCGAGCGTGGCGGAATCCGCGTGGATGAGCGGATGCGCACCAGCGATCCCGATGTTTGGGCGGTGGGCGACGCGGTTGAAGTGATGAACACGGCGTCCGGCCAGTGGGAGCTGATCCCGCTCGCCGGGCCCGCCAACCGGCAGGGGCGCATCGCCGCCGACGTGATCTGTGGGCGCGATGCGCGTTTTCGTGGCGTGCAAGGCACCGCGGTCTGCGGCTTTTTCGGCCTGACGGTGGCGCTGACCGGCGTACCGGAGAAGAGTCTGCGCCGTGCGGGACGAGACGATTTCGAGGCCGTTTACATGCATTCGGGTCATCATGTCGGCTATTATCCAGGCGCCCAGCCCATCCACCTGAAGCTGCTGTTTCGAAAATCGGATGGCGTGGTCCTGGGTGCGCAGGCCGTCGGCGAGGAAGGCGTGGAGCGCCGCATCGATGTGATCGCCACCGCGATTCAAATGGGCGCCACCGTATTCGATCTCGAAGAAGCCGAACTCTGCTACGCGCCGCAGTACGGAGCCGCCAAGGATCCCGGTGAACCTCGCCGGTATGGTAGCTTCGAACGTCATGCGTGGCGACGTCGAACTGGCGCCTTGGAGCGAATTGGCTACTACCGCCGCGTTCCTGCTGGACGTTCGGGAACCCGCCGAGTGCGAGTGCGGGGCGGGTGCCTGGTGGGCGCGGTGAACATTCCGTTGGGCCAACTGCGGGACCGGTTGGAGGAGTTGCCGCGCGACCGCGAGATCTGGGTCAACTGCGGCGTCGGACAGCGGGCCTACTATGCGTGCCGGATTCTGAGCCAGCACGGATTCCGCGTGAAGAACCTCTCCGGCGGTTATCAGACCTATTGCGTGCGGCGCCCCGAGCCGCCCCAGTAAAAGCTTCACCGCGCTATTGAGCGCCGCGGCCGAGGAGCATCACTTTGATGGTGTGGAAGATGATGTAGGCGTCCAGAGCCGGCGACAGATTCTTGATGTAGTAAAGGTCGTATTCGAGCTTGGTGATGGTGTCTTCGAGCGTGCCCGAATACTTGTGACTGATCTGAGCGAGCCCCGTGATTCCCGGTTTGACGCAATGGCGCTGGCGGTAGTAGGGGATCTTCTCGGTGAGCATGTTGACGAACTCGGGGCGTTCCGGGCGCGGGCCCACGATGGACATCTCGCCGCGCAGCACGTTATAGAACTGCGGGAGTTCATCTAACCGCAGCAGGCGCAGCCATCGCCCGACCGGCGTCACGCGCGGGTCGTTCTCGGCGGCCCAAACGGCCCCGGTGGTTTCCTCGGCGTCCCGGCGCATGGAGCGGAACTTGTAAAGCGTGAATGGTGCGTTGTTGTGACCCACGCGCGTCTGTCTGAACAGGATCGGTCCGGGGGAACTTAGCTTCACGACCACCGCCACCAGCAGCATGATGGGCAGCGTCAGCACCGCGCCCACCAGCGCGATAAAGAACGAATAAAGGGATTGCAGCAATAACTTCCCTATGCTCGGTCCCAGTTCGGTCGAATAAATAAGTTGGCCGGGGCGCAGTTCGCGGGCGCAGACTCTTCCGAAGGCGTCCTCGAATGCCGTAGCGGCTTCCTCCACGCGAAGACCCGACAAGCGCAGATCCAACAGATCGTTCACGGGCAGATGATCGCGCCGCTCGGTAAGGCCCACGACGATGCGGTCCGGCCGGTGTTGTTCCACTGCCTCGCGGATGGACTTCACGTCGCCCAACCACGGAACGCCGTCGAAGAGTTCCCCTTCGGGTTGGTCGTCCAGGAAGCCGATGGCACGGAAGCCGAGTTCGGGGCGCTCCTTAAGTCGCGCGGCGATTTCGGCTAGCACAAAGGACCGCCCCAAGAACAGCACCGTCTGCGCGCCGAGGACGGACAGGCCCGCCGTCGTGAACAGCAGCCGCCAGGTGGATAGCAGAACGAGGCAGAAGGCGCTGCCCACCATCATGATCCAGCGCGGCAGCACCCAACTGGGCTGGATGTAGCTGAGCAAGCCCTGCGCCACGAAGGCCACGCCCAGCACCAGACAGAGCTGCTGGAACAGCAGCGTCTTGCTGCGCACGCGAAGATTCGTGTAGAGATCCTGGAAATACAGGCCCGCTACCAGGGTCACCGCCACAACGGCGATGCGCGTGGCGCCGCTGTCGTAAAAAAGGAACACCACGGGGTCCACATCGATCAGCAGGTAGCTGGCCAGCACATAGCAGAACAAGATGATCGTGATCTCCGAAATCAGAAGGGTGAGCACGCTCGTGGGGATGAAGATGCGAAAAAGACGCATAGCCGGGGGCAATCCGTCTGGATTGCAATCACTCGCAAGGATATCACGCCTGCGGGGGTTCTCAATTTCCGCCGCGGTCGTGCGGATGTTTGTGACTAAAGTCATGGCGCGCGCCGGGTGAGCGGTTCACTCTGGGAAAGAACAGGAGAACCGTGCACATGAAGAGACTCTGGCTGGGTTTTGCCGCGGTGGTGGCGCTTAGTTTCGGCGTGCTGGGTTGGATCGGCACGCGGATCTACCAGGAGGCGCCGCCGCTGCCCGAGCGCGTGGTGACTAACGAGGGCGCGGAAGTGATCTCGAGCGGGGACATCGGCCGCGGGCAGAACGTCTGGCAATCCATGGGCGGCATGGAAGTCGGTTCGATCTGGGGACACGGCAGCTACGTCGCGCCGGACTGGACGGCGGACTGGCTGCATCGCGAGGCGACTTATGTGTTGGAGGACTGGGCGCAGACGGGTTTCGGCAAGTCGTACGGGCAATTGAACGTCGAGGACCAGGCCCGCCTGCGCGGGCGCCTGACGGCGATGTACCGTACCAACACGTATGACCCGGCCACGAACACCATCCGCGTCGAGCCCGTGCGGGCGCGCGCCTTCGAGGCGTGTCTGGACCACTTTAGCGACGTCTTCATGCGCGGCAACGCGAATTACGCGATTCCGGCCGGCACGGTGCGCGACGCCGCGCGCATGCGGCAGCTTGCGTCGTTCATCTTCTGGACCGCCTGGACGGCCTCCACCAACCGGCCCGGCGACCACGTCAGCTACACACACAATTGGCCGCACGAACTGCTGGTCGGAAAACCGCCCGACCGGGGAAAGCGTGATGTGGACGGGCGTGAGCATCATCATGCTGCTGGCCGGCATTTCGCGCCATGGTCTGGTGGTACGCCAGCGCAGAAGAAGAAGGAGGACACCGGGCCGCTGCCGGCCACCGATCCGCTGGGCGATTGGAAGGCTACTGCCATCGCAGCGCGCCACGCTGAAGTATTTCTGGGTGGTGGCGGCGCTGATTCTGGTGCAGATCCTGATGGGCGTGGTCACGGCGCATTACGGTGTCGAAGGCGATGGCTTCTACGGCGTCAAGCTGTCGGAGGTGCTGCCCTACGCGGTGACGCGCACCTGGCACGTGCAGCTCGGGCATCTTCTGGATCGCCACAGCTGGCTCGCGGCGGGCCTGTTCATCGGACCGCTGGTGAGCGGCTACGAGCCGAAATGGCCAGAGGCTCGGCGTGAACGTGCTGTTTGGGGCGTTGCTGGTGATCGTCGCCGGCTCGCTGACGGGCGAATGGCTGAGCGTACAGAACAAGCTCTCCGATGCGACGTCGTTCCTGTGGGGCCACCAGGGCTACGAGTACGTGGATCTGGGCCGCGTCTGGCAATTACTGCTGTTCGTGGGATTGCTCATCTGGCTGTTCGCTGGTGGTCCGCTCGATTCGTCCGGCGCTGAAGAACGCGGGCGAGCAACGCCAGCTGCTGTGGCTGTTCCTGATGTCGTCGGCCGCCATCGGCCTGTTCTACGGCGCGGGCCTGACCTGGGGGCAGCACACGCATCTTTCGATCGTCGAGTACTGGCGTTGGTGGGTGGTGCACCTGTGGGTGGAGGGGTTCTTCGAGGTCTTTGCCACCACGGTGATCGCGTTCTTCTTTGCGCGCCTGAGCCTGATCCGGCCGGCGCTGGCGGCCAAGGCGGCGCTGCTTTCGGCCACGATCTATCTGGCCGGCGGCATCATCGGCACGTGCCACCACTTGTACTTCGCCGGTACGCCGACGGTGGCGCTGGCCTGGGGCTCGGTGTTCAGCGCGCTGGAAGTGGTGCCTCTGGTGCTGGTGGCGTATTCGGCACTCGACGATCTTCGCCGCGGCCGGCTGACCGCGTGGACGTGCGCGCTACCAGTGGCCCATTTACTTCTTCGTCGCGGTGGCGTTCTGGAACATGGTGGGCGCGGGACTGTTCGGCTTCATGATCAACCCGCCCATCGCGCTCTACTTCATGCAAGGACTGAACACCACGCCGCTGCACGGCCATGCCGCGCTGTTCGGCGTCTACGGCATGTTGGGCATCGGCCTGATGCTGGTTTGCCTGCGGGCGCTGGTGCCGGAGGCCGTATGGAACGAGCGGCTGGCTGAAGTTCGCTTTCTGGGCCATGAACATCGGACTGTTCGCCATGTGCGTGGGGAGCCTGTTGCCCGTGGGCCTGATGCAGACGTGGGCATCGGTAGACCAGGGCTACTGGTACGCGCGCAGCACGGAGTTTCTGGGCACGCCGCTGATGCAAACGCTGCGCTGGATGCGCGTACCGGGCGACACGCTGTTCGCGCTCGGCGCGCTGGTGCTGGTGTGGTTCGTGGCGGGCGTGCGCAACGGAGGGAGCGAGGCGGAGGGGCGTTAGTGGGTATCCGCCGGCCCGTTCACGGCATCACGGGCAACCACACATGTGACGGATGCTTGCGATCGTGATAGACGGTCTGCCGGGCCGTGCGGACTTGGGTTTCTTCGGCGATGGAGCGGCCGCTGTTGAGGCTGCGGGCGAAGCGCGGGAAATTGCTCGACGAAATCTCCAGGCGCACGGAGTGGCCCTTGCGGAAGACCGCGCTGGTGGGGCCGGCTTCGATCACGATCCGGTAGATCTCGCCCGGCTTGGCGAGGACGGGTTTCTCGATGGATTCGCGGTAGCGCAAGCGCAGGATGCCGTCGGTGAGATTGATGGCGCGTCCGCCGGGCGAGACATCGATCAGTTTGGCCGTGAAATCCGTGTCGGTGACGGAGGTCGCCACATAGAGCACCACGCGCACGGGGCCGGTGACTTCGAGATCGCGCTGGAGCGGGCGGCTGGTGTAAACCAGCACGTCGCGGCGCCGCTCGACATTCCTCTGATCGAGCGGCCCCCAGGAGAACACTCGCGGATTGCAGCACACGGCACCGCCCGTAGTGGGTACGGGCTTCATGGGGTTGTATACGAAAACATCGGCCGCCCGCGATAAAGGCGCGCGCGACTGTAACACGCCGTCGCCCGAGGCGGTGTTGGCGTGGCCGTTGCTGGCGAGGTGCAGGGACACGGAGCGGACCTGCCGGGGAGGCCACTCGCCAGCCTCGCGCCACTGGTTCGCGCCCATGACGAAGTAGCGCAACGGGGGTGAGGATGGTGCGGTGGAGGACCCTCGCAGCCAATAGTCGAACCACTCCAATTGCAGCTTGCGCAACGGAATATGCGTGTCCGTGCCGTAGTCGACGCTCTTGAATTTGTACGACATATTGTGGGGCCACGGCCCCACGATGAGGCGGTTGGCGCGGCCGAGTTTGCGCAGCAGCATGAAGGCGTCCAGGTCGCCCTCGACGAAATTGTCGTACCAGCCGCCGACGGCGAACACGGGGACGCGGATCTTGTCGATGTGCCCGCGGACGCTCACCGCTTTCCAGAAGGCGTCGCGCGATGGGTGGTCGAGCGCCCTTTGCAGCATGGCCGAGCGCTGGCCGGTCGAGGCGCGGTCGGCCATGCGCAACGGCAGGCGCCAGATGAAGCGATTGAAATCGGGCTTGGCGAAATACGGCGCGCGAAGGTTCTCCGACATCCAGAGCAGGCGTTGGCCGAGTTTGAGCGCGCCGCCGGTGGAATAGAAGCGGTCGCGGTAATCGTCGTCGCCGGAGACGACGGGGAAGATGGCTTTGAGATGGGGATTGCCCGAAAGCGCCGCTTTCCACTGCGCGATGCCGAGATACGAGCCGCCGATCATGCCGACTTTGCCGTCGGACCACGGCTGCGCGGCGATCCAGTTCAACGTGTCGTCGCCGTCCGGAGTCTCCTGCGAGTAGGGTTCAAAGACGCCCTCGGAATGGTAGCGTCCACGCACGTCCTGGACCACCACGGCGTAACCGCGCTGGACGAAGGCCTGGTAGTTCGGCGTTATGTCGCCGCCCTTGCTGTAGGGGGTGCGCACCAGGATGGTGGGGCGCCGCTCGTTACCGGCGGGCCGGAAAACGTTCGTGCACAGATGTACGCCGTCACGCATCGTCACGCCGAGATGCAGGTGCTTTTCGATGGAGGGCTGCGCGGCGAGCAGCGCGATCGCGGCGGCCAGAACTAACGATGCAATTCGCAAAGCAATTCCCAATAGCGCGCGGCGACCGTGTCGAGCGCGTGATGCGAGGCGATCCACGCGGCCCCGCGCCTTCCGATGCGGCGCGCGTCCCGGGGAAATCGCGCAAGCCATATCATATACTCAGCCAGCGCGTCCGGTTCGGCCACTCCGGGGGGAACGCGCAAGCACGCCTCGGCCGGATAGCCCGCGTTTTCCGCCGCATCGGTTACGATGACCGGTTTACCGATGCCCATCAAGCGCACCGTGATGCCACTGGTTTCGCCGCCGGCCGGGTGGCGCAGGTTCACGCAAGCGTCCACCGCGTGCGCCGCACGAGAGAACTCCTCCTCGCTCATGAACCCGACGCGCACGATGCCGGGACGCTGGAGCGCCGGAGCGATGGCGCGTTCGAGATCTGACGATACGAATTCGCCCGCGATGAGCAATGCGGCGTCGATCCCGGCGGTGCGCACGCGTTCCAACGCGGCGAGCACGCTCCACAGGCGCTTGGATTCGCGCAGATAGCCGAAGACCCCGAACAGAAAGGTGCCCGGCGCGAGGTTCCAAGCTCTCGCGCAAGTGGACGATTTCAGCGGCCGGTGGCGTGGCGGGCGGAACGAACAGATGCGGGATTTCGACCACACGCGCGTGCGGCGCATGGCGCCGCACGGCGGCGCCGGCGGCCGGATTGTGCACCACCACGGCGAGCGAGGCAACCGCCGCGCGGCGCAGCATGGGGTAATCGAAATAGCGCGCATCCTGCACCGAACGCGCGCGGTTCCGCCACAGGTCGATGGCCAGGTCGCGGCTCCACTCGCCATAGTTGTAGACGAACTCTTCGGCGTAAGCGGCTTCGTCGAGCGTTCCAAGAAAGAAATGCTGCAGCACGGCGTCGTGCAGCACCACGATGCCGGGATGCGCGAGAGCCCGCTCGTAGATGGCGCGGTGCAGGGAGTTGTTGCCGAGGTGATAGAGGCACACGCCGGCGTCGCGCGCCCCTACTTCCACTTTCCCCAGGCGGCGCAGCGCGCCTAGCAGCGCGGCCGAGTAGTCCGCGACGCCCGTGCGTTGCGGCGGGAGCGGAGAGTAGAATGCGGCTTTCACGCGTATTTGCGCGGCCCAAACAGCGCCGTCCCGACGCGGATGTGGGTGGCGCCTTCCTCGATGGCGACTTCGAGATCGTGCGACATGCCCATGGAAAGCTGCGCGAGGCCATGCACTTGGGCCAGCGCGTGGAGGCGGCGGAAGTATGGCCGCGAGAGTTCGGCGTCGTCCGACCATGGCGGCATGGTCATCAACCCGGCCAGGTGCAGGTTGGAGTGCTGGTGAATGGCGTCGATGAGCGCGGGAATCTCTTCCGGGGCGGCGCCGCTTTTCGAATCTTCCTCCGATAGCCTGGCTTCGATCATGACGTCCAGCGTGCGCCCAGTTTCCGCCAGGCGCCGCGCGAGTTTCGCGGTGTCCACGGTCTGGACGACGTGGAACAGGTCCGCCGCGAGTTTGGTTTTGTTGGATTGCAAATGGCCGATCAGGTGATAGGTCGCGTCCGTGAGATGGTCGAGTTCCGGCCGCTTGCAGGCGAATTCCTGCACATAGTTTTCGCCGAAGTGGCGCAACCCCAGGGTGTAAGCCTCGCGGATGGCCGAAGCCGGAAAGATCTTGGTGACGGCGATGAGTGTGATTTCCTCGCGGCGGCGTCCGGCGCGGCGGGCGGCGGACTGGATACGCTCCTCGACTTGTGGAAGCCTTTCGGCGAGCATCTCGTTCCTATAATAGATGGAATGGCAATGTCCGACGGGAGCGGGCCCGCCGAGGCCCACGCGGCGATTGAGCGCTTTCTCGATCGCTCCCGCAAGCCTGCCCTGCTTGAACCGGGTGAAGAACCCATCCTTCTCGAGCCGGGCCAGTACGCCGTGGAGCGGGGCGGCGAGCGGCTGCGGCTGCAGGCCTGGGACAAGACCCGCAACCTGACGCGGCGCATTGTGGGCGTAGTCGAGGAGAGCGAGGGCAAACTCGAACTCCGCGTCGAGAAGTTCGCCAAACAGGTTGGGCAACTCACCTTGGTCGATCTGGGGCGTCCGCAACATCAGAGCGTGGAACGGCGCGGCGCGCGCACGGTGTTTCGCGAACAATTCCGGCGATTCCTGCGACGGCAATTTCCGGGATGGACGCTGGCGGAGTTGAGCACGGAGACGGATTTGACGCACAGTCTGTCGCCATCCTATCCGCGGGCGCTTTTGAAACAGGGTGGGCGCGCGTGGGCCGCGCTGGGCGCGGGTCCGGAGATGCACGACGCTTCGGGCGCGCTCACCTTCGGGCTGATTTGGCTGGACTATCTGCGGAGGCGCGAGCGGCGTCTCACGGTGGAAGGGTTGGCGCTGCTGGCGCCGGCGGGCGCCGAACGGCTCACCCTGCAGAGGCTTCGCTACATGCACCCGCACGCGGCCCAGTGGGCCGCATGGGCTTACGACGAGAGCGGGGTGGAGCATCGTCTGGATCCGGCCGACTACGGGAACTTCGACACCAGTCTGGAGAACCGCCGCGACAGCCCCGCGCCGATGCAGGGCGCCTCCGCCGAAACTCCGGAACGCATTCTGGAGCGGCAGGTGCGCGCGCGGATTGAAGAGATTGACGCCACGCTCGATCCCTCGGCCGTCTACTCGCAGGTGCCGGCGCTGGCCGGCGGTCAGCGCGGCATTATGGATTTGGTCGCGGCCGATCGCACGGGCCGCCTGGCGGTCATCGAATTGAAAGCCAGCGAGGATATACACCTTCCGCTGCAGGCGCTGGACTACTGGATGAGAGTGGTGTGGCATCTGGAGCGCGGCGAGTTCGCCGCGCGGGGCTACTTTCCCGGCGTCGAGTTGCGGACAGAGCCGCCGCGCTTGCTGCTGGTGGCGCCGGCGCTGGATTTCCATCCACAAACCGAAACCATTCTGCGCTACTTTTCTCCCGCCATTGAAGTGGAGCGCATTGGGCTGGCGGTAGAATGGAGAAAGAGAATCGAAGTGATGTTCCGCCTGCGTCAAGCGGAACGCCCAAGTTGAAAGCGGCCATATGCCCGGCAAGTTTCTCCAACAGATTCGCACGGCGGTGTCGAAGTTGAATCCCAACGATATTCGCCAGACCGCCGAGCGTCCCATCAGCATCATGCTGGTGGCCTCCTCGAGCGGTGGCTACAACGCCATGGAGGACTACTTCGCTCCGGCGGTCATTTCGCGCGGCAAGCGCTGGGAGACCTCGGCGCTGCTTTATCGTGTGGGCGACGCGGGCGCGCCCGCATCGTTCGACCTCGAGATATACGAAGAGGGCTTACCGGGCCCGCCGGACGCTTTCTGCTTTTCGCCGGGCGATCCCGAACGCACGGTGGAGCAGATTATCCAGCGGCGCGAAGAACTGGGCCTGCCGCTGGCGCGCCACTTGTTTCCTTTCCGGCAACCGGTAGTGGACCAGGTGATTCGCACCATCTCCAAGGAAAACGCCCTGTTCGCGCTGGCCACTGCGCTACCCGACCTGATACCGAGCCTGCTGACCATGCCGTGGCTCGTCGGCGAGTTCGCCTCCGACACGGGCTTCCTCACCGTGAACCAGGTGCGCATGGCGTTTCTGATCGCGGCGGCGAGCGACCGCTCGGTGGGCTATCGTGAGCAACGCGGCCAGATCGGTTCGATCATCGCGGGGGCCTTCGGTTGGCGAGCGCTGGCGCGTGAGTTGGCCGGGAAGATCCCGTTCGGCGCGGGGTTGATTCCGAAGGCGGCCATCGCATTCGCCGGGACCTACGTGGTGGGCTTGAGCCTGGACCGCCTGAACCGCGTGGGATACGGTTTCAGCCGCGCCGAGCGCCAACTGACTTACGAACGCGCGCTGCAGGACGGGACGGCCGTCGCCGGGCGCCTGCTTGACGGCCTGCGCAATCGCCGCCGAAGCTGACGCGCGAAATGACACTATGAGAAGACTTGTGGCATGTCTCAAAGTGTGCTGACCGGCTCCAAAACTGAGCCGCGCGCCTCAGAAGGTGTGAAAGAATTGGCAAACTCGCTCCCTTACGGTCGCGGCTCGGTAACTTGACGTTGAAGCGGAAGCACTTTCTGAGCCGCGCGCGTCAGCAAGCGGTAAAGGCACTTCGGAGAGATGACACTTGCGATGCTGGCAATGATGACGCTGGCGATAAAGGCGGAGGCGCCTCAAGCCGTGGTGGAGGGATGGGCGTCGAGTCCGGTGCGGGTAATCGCCTATGAAGACCTGCAATGCCCGGATTGCGCCACCTACCGGAAAATGCTGGACGAGAAGCTCTTGCCGGCCTACGGGGCGAAAGTCGCTTTCGAGCATCGCGATTTTCCGCTGCCCAAGCATTCCTGGGCGCGGCCGGGGGCCGTGGCGGCGCGATTCTTCCACGAAGTGAACCCGGAGTTGGGCATTGGTTGGCGGCGGCACATGCTCTTTTCAATTCGCGCCACGACCAGCGAAAATTTCCTCGACCGGCTGAAAGAGTTCGCCGCCAAACACGGCGTCGCGCCGGAGCGGGCCGTGGCGGCGCTGAAGGAAGCGCGTTATCGGGAGATGGTCGATAAAGACTGCCGGGAAGGCGTCTCGCGCGGCGTCTCGCGCACGCCTACCGTGTTTGTCGACGGGGAACCCTTGGTCGAAACCTTCACCTTCGAGCAGTTGTCGAAAGCCATCGACGCGGCTTTGGCCGGGAGATGAATCACATGGATAAACCGACCGCGATCGTGACGGGAGCAAGCCGCGGTATTGGGCGCGGCATCGCCATCGAACTGGCCAAGACGCATCGTGTGCTGGGGACCTACCGGGGCCGGCTGGACGCCGCCGAATCCCTGCGCGAGGCGACCGGCTGCGAGATCTTCCAATGCGATGTCGGCAGCGCGGCGGACCGGCAGGCGCTCATGAGCTTCGCACGCGAGAAGTTCAGCCGCCTGGACCTGCTGGTGAACAACGCCGGCATGGCCCCGCGCGAGCGCCGCGACATTCTGGAAGCCACCGAAGAGAGCTTCGACGAGCTGATCTCGACCAATCTCAAGGGCCCCTACTTTCTCACGCAGCAGGCCGCGCGCTGGATGCTGGAACAAGGGAGCGGCCGCATCGTGTTCGTGACGTCGATTTCCTCCTACACGGCCTCGGTGAATCGCGGCGAGTATTGCATCTCGAAGGCCGGACTCAGCATGGCCGTGGCGTTGTGGGCCGCGCGGTTGGCTGCCGCAGAACATCCAGGTGTTCGAAATCCGCCCTGGCGTCATCCGCACCGACATGATTGCCGCGGTGGAAAAAGTCTATGAAGAGAAGATCGCCGGCGGACTACTGCCGCAGCGCCGCATGGGGGAAGCGAGCGACATCGCGCTGGCCGTGCGCGCGGTAGCCGACGGTCTTCTGGACTATTCCACCGGCCAAGTGCTGAACGTGGACGGCGGCTTCCATTTGCGAACCCTCTGAGGAGAGTGGGGCGCGGGTGTCGCCATCCGCCACAGCGGGAGTGGCAAATCGACCCGTTACGGGCAAGAAACTCGGCACATTTAAAATGTATTAGCGCTATAATTTGCTCGGGTGCTGCAACCATTTAGCTCGGTCCGTGTGGTTCGCGGTTGGACTTGGGAGCCACGATGGTCCGCGAATTGCTCATCAGATGCGTAGCTCGCGTCCTGCTGGCCGATCTTACCTTGGGAGGAATTCTATGTTCTCACGTACTTGCTCCGTCTGGATTTACGCGCTTCTCGCCGCCGCGATTGTTCTCGTTGGGCGCCGCCCCCCTGGCCGCTCAGGCGCTGCCGGCATTGTCGGTGAGCCCGGCCGCTCTGACGTTTTACTATCAGATCGGCAGCGCGGTTCCCGCCGCTCAAATTCTCGCCGTATCAAGCAGCGGCCCCGCCGCGATTACCTACACCGGATCGGCGACGACGGGCAACGGCGGCGCGTGGTTGAGCGTGACGCCCTCCACGCCGTGGACTACGCCCGGCAACCTGAGCGTCAGCGTGAATCCGGCGGGGTTGACCGCGGGAATGTATGCAGGCACCGTGATCGCGGCGTCAGCAGGAGCCTCCAACACGCCGGTGAACGTGCCGGTGACGTTGTATGTGAGCACCAATCCGCTGCTGGTCGTGTCGCAGATCGTCGCTCTCGTTCAACTACCAGCGCGGAGACGCGGCGCCGGCGGCGCAAACGTTCACCATCTCGTCCAGCGGCGCTCCGCTGGATTTCACCATCGCCGCTGTCACCGAATCCAGTCTTCCGTGGCTCAACATGGCTTCCAGCGGCAGCAAGACGGACGCGACGGTAACCGTCTCGATCAATCCGGCGTTCGCACCGACGGGCAGCCAGACGGGGACCATCACGATCACGTCGCCGGGCGCGTCCAACAGTCCGGTGCAAGTCACCGTGAATCTGGTGGTGAGCGAGGCGCCTCTGTTCAACGTGAGCCCCGGCCTGTTGACGTTCAACTACCAGGTAGGTGCCGCGGTTCCCGCCGAACAGACCCTGGACGTGCTTTCGACCAAGGCCGACCTGCCGTTCACCGTGTCGAGCAGCACTTCGAGCGGCGGCAACTGGTTGGCGGTGTCCCCCACCGCATGGCCCACCACGCCTAGTAAGTTGAGCGTGCGCGTCAACCCCGGCTCTCTGGCGCCCGGCACTTACTCGGGCACGATCACGGTTGCCATGCCGGGAGCGTCGAATACCCCGCAGACGGTGACCGTCACACTGGTGATCGCGGGTTCTCCGGTGATGTCGGTCTCGCCAGGAACGCTCAATTTCTACTATCAGACCGGCAGCGCCACAACGCCCGATCCACAGACGTTCATGGTGTCGTCGAGTGGCACGGCGCTTAGTTACACGGCCACCGCGCTGACCAATACGGGCGGTAACTGGCTCAGCGCGACGCCCGCGAGCGGTGCGACGCCGGGTGCCGTGGCGGTCTCGGTGAATCCCGGGTCCCTGGCGATCGGAACTTACACCGGCACGATCCGGCTGGAATCCGCCGGCGCGTCCAATAGTCCGCAAACGGTGGCCGTGACGCTGGTGGTAAGCGCGACGCCGCTGCTTTCGGCGGCGCCGAGCACGCTGACCTTCCATTACCAGGTCAACGCCCTGGTTCCGGCCGCGCAGGTGCTCACCATGAAGTCGAGCGGCACGCCACTGGCCTTTATCGCGTCGGCCTCCACGGCAGCGGGCGGCAACTGGCTGGCGGTGAGTCCGGCGGTTTCCGTCACACCCGGAACGCTCAGCGTTTCCGTGAACGCGGCGGGCCTGCCGGTGGGTAACTACTCTGGCACGGTGACGATTTCGGCCCCCGGCGCCTCGAACACGCCGCAGAATGTGGCGGTGTCACTGATGGTCAGCGCCAGCCCATTTCTCGCCGTTGCTCCGTCCTCGCTCACCTTTAATTACCAGGTGGGCGCGAGCGCTCCCGGCGCTCAACCGCTGACCGTTTCCGGGACCAGCAACGCGATGAGTTATACGGTTACGCCGACCACGGCATCGGGCGGCAACTGGCTCGCGGTAAATCCGGCCAGCGGCGCGACGGCCAGCGTGGTCAGCGTTTCGGTGAATGCCGCCGGCCTGCTGCCCGGCACTTACTCCGGCAGCTTGGCGATCGCGTCGGCCGGAGCCGCCAACACGCCGCAGAGCCGTTCCCGTCACCCTGGTGGTGAGCGACACGCCGGTTCTCAATATCACGCCCGCGTCGCTCGCCTTTACCTGGCAAAACGGCACGGCGGCTCCCGCGGCGCAAGTGCTGGGTGTCGCCAGCAGCGCCGGTGCGTTGAGCTACGTGACTTCGGCCGCTACCACCAGCGGCGGCAACTGGCTGGCGGTCACTCCGGCCAGCGGCGCCACGCCCAGTTCACTCAGCATCACGGTGAACCCGGTGGGCCTGTTGCCGGGCACGTATGAAGGAACCATTACGGTCACGGCCGCCGGTCAATCCGCGCCGCAGGTCGTGCCGGTGACCTTCACCGTTCTGGCCGGGTTGACCATCTCGGCGTCGCCCACGACGCTGACCTTCTATCACCAGATCAACACGACGCCTCCCAGCGCGCAGACCTTCAAGGTGGCCAGCAGTGGAACGGCGTTCAATTTCAGCGCGGCCGCGGCCACCGTGAGCGGCGGCAATTGGCTGGCCGTCACGCCCTCCAGTTCCAGCACTCCCGGCACGTTGAGCGTGAGCATCAACCCGGCGGGATTGAGCCTGGGTACCTACAACGCAACCATCACGCTGACTTCCTCGGCCGCGCTCAACAGCCCGTTGACCGTTCCGGTGGTGTTGGTGGTGAGCGCGAATCCATTTCTGAAGGCCAGCCCCGGCACGCTCAACTTCGCCGCCGCGACGGGCGGGGCGCTTCCGGCCGCGCAGGATATTCAGATCAGCTCGACCGGCTCGGCGCTGAACATCACTACGGCCGCCACGACCACCAGCGGCGGCGGTTGGCTTTCGGTGACTCCGGCCACCGGCCTCACCCCCGTGACCATCAGCGTCGCGGTAAATCCCACCGGATTGCCGGCGGGTACCTATACGGGACAGGTGTCAATCCTGTCGACCGGCGTGTCCAATAGCCCCTTGGCGATTCCCGTCACGCTCACCGTGAACAGCAGCGTGAATCTCGGCTCGACGCCCGTCGCTCTCAACTATAGCTATCAGGTAGGCTCGGCCGCTCCGGCCGCCCAAAACCTGACGATCTCATCGAGTGGCGCATCGCTGAGTTTTTCGGCGACCTCGGCCACCACGACCGGTGGTGGCTGGCTGGCGGTGAGCCCCGCGGGAGCGGTCACGCCCGGCACGCTGAGCGTTTCCGTGAATCCGGCCAGCCTTGCGCCGGGAACTTACACCGGCAACGTGATGGTCGCGTCCACGGGCGCCACCAACAGCCCCTTCAGCATTCCAGTTACTCTGGTGGTCACTTCGGCGGTCAACCTTTCGCTCTCCCCCGGCGCGCTGTCGTTCAACTATCAGTTGGGCGGCACGGCGCCATCGTCGCAGAGTCTCAATGTGAGTTCGGGCGGCACACCGCTGAACTTCACGACCGCGGCCTCGACCGCCAGCGGCGGCTCGTGGTTGTCGGTGACTCCCTCCGGCGGAGACACCACGCCGGCGACGCTTTCGGTGTCGGTGGCGACGGCGGGCCTTGCGGCGGGTACGTACAGTGGGACGATCACCGTCGCGGCGCCCCAGGCCGCTAACTCGCCGCAAGTCGTCAACGTGACCTACACGGTGGCGGCGGCTATCCCGCCGGTGGTTTCGGCCGTGGTCAACGGCGCAAGCTGGCTTCCGGGCGCGATCTCGCCCGGCGAAGTGCTTACCATCGGCGGCACCCAAGTCGGACCGGCAACTCTCACCACCTACCAACTTGATGCGAGCGGCAAGTTCACGACTGAGCTGGCCGAAACCACGATCTATTTCGACAATATCGCGGCGCCGATCATCTATGTCTCCAAAACGCAGAGCAGCGTCATCGTTCCGTACGGCATTTACGGCCGCACGGAAGTGCAGCTCGCAGTGGAGTATAAGGGCGTGCGCTCGACGGTCATCAAATTAAAAGTGGCCGATACGGCTCCGGGCATCTTCGCGATGGATGCCAGCGGCCGCGGGCAAGGCGCCATTCTGAACCAGGACTACTCGCCCAACGGCGCGGCCAACGCCGCCGCGCGCGACTCGGTGGTCATGATCTACGCCACGGGCGAGGGTCAGACCAATCCGGCCGGTTCCGACGGAACGCTGGTGGGAACCACGCTGCCGCAACCGTTAAAGGATGTAACTGTGACCATCGGCGGCAAGACGGCCGAGGTTTCCTATAAGGGCGGCTCGCCCGGCAGTGTCGCGGGACTGTTGCAGATTAACGCCAAAGTGCCCGCCGACGTGGCCACGGGCGGCGCGGTGCCGGTGGTGGTGACCATGGGCGGAGTGTCGAGCCAGACCACCATCACCATGGCGGTAAAGTAGAGGCTGCTAAACCGCTAAACCGCAAACCAGGGACAGTACCCTCATTCCTATTTCTTGCCGCGCGTCGGCGCGCCGGAAATAGGAATTGAGGGTACTGTCCCTGGTTTACCCGGTTTATGAGACCCGGCGTGGGCGGGTGCGGGAGAGGTTTTCCCGGCAACCGCACCCGCCGAATCGGTGTGGTATACTCATGAATTCGGGTGCTGGCCGAGCATAAGTTCAGTGTGCCGCGACGTATGCTGAACGGCTGGGTGCGCGAAATGGACGGGTGGCCGAGTGGTTAATGGCAGCAGACTGTAAATCTGCCGCTCCTTGCGGGCTACGGAGGTTCGAATCCTCCCCCGTCCACCAGTGAGACCCGAGCAGGTCTTTTGTTGGGCCGACGTAGCTCAGTTGGTAGAGCGCGTCCTTGGTAAGGACGAGGTCACCAGTTCAATCCTGGTCGTCGGCTCCAGAGTTTTTTGGAGGACGGACGGGACGGATCTGGCAGAGCGCCCGAACGGGACAGGCCGCTGCAACCGATCCCGCCGGTTCGGTGAAAGGTTTCATCTCCAGCAGAAAATCAGGCACGTAACGAACTGAGGGTTTCACGATATGGCGAAAGAGAAATTCGACCGTAGCAAACCGCACATCAACATCGGGACGATCGGGCATATCGATCACGGCAAGACGACATTGACGGCGGCGATCACGCAGGTATTGGCCAAGCACAACCCGAAGGTGAAGTTCCGGAGCTTCGACTCGATCGACAACGCGCCGGAAGAGAAGGCGCGCGGGATCACGATCGCGGTGGCGCACGTGGAGTACGAGACGGCCAAGCGGCACTACGCGCACGTGGATTGCCCGGGGCACGCCGACTACATCAAGAACATGATCACGGGGGCGGCGCAGATGGACGGGGCCATCCTGGTGGTGGCGGCGACGGACGGGCCGATGCCGCAAACGCGGGAGCACCTGCTGCTGGCGCGGCAGGTGGGCGTGCCGTACATTCTGGTCTGCCTGAACAAGGTGGACGCGGTGGACGATCCGGAGCTGCTGGACCTGGTGGAGCTGGAGATGCGGGAACTGCTGACGACCTACGGGTTCCCGGGCGACGAAGTGCCGGTGGTGCGGGTATCGGCGCTGGAAGCGTTGAACGGGGCGCCGGAGTGGGAAAAGAAGATCGAAGAGTTGATGGAAGCGGTGGACAGCTACTTCCCGATGCCGGAACGCGCGGTGGACAAGCCGTTCATCATGCCGATCGAGGACATTTTCTCGATCCAGGGACGCGGGACGGTGGTGACGGGCCGCATCGAGCGCGGGATCGTGAAGGTGGGCGAGGAAGCCGAGATTGTGGGGTTCCGGCCCACGCGCAAGACGGTGGTCACGGGCGTGGAGATGTTCAAGAAGCTGCTGGATGAAGGCCGTGCGGGCGACAACGTGGGGTTGTTGCTGCGAGGCGTGGAAAAGGAGGAAGTGGAGCGCGGGCAGGTGATTGCGAAGCCGGGCTCGATCACGCCGCACACGAAGTTCAAGGGAGAAGTATACGTGCTGAGCCGGGAAGAGGGCGGGCGGCACACGCCGTTCTTCAACGGGTACCGGCCGCAGTTCTACTTCCGCACGACGGACGTGACGGGAGTGGTGACGCTGGGCGAAGGCACGGAGATGGTGATGCCGGGCGACAACGTGAGCCTGGAAGTGGAATTGATCACGCCGGTGGCCATGGAAAAAGGTTTGCGGTTCGCGATTCGCGAAGGCGGACGCACGGTGGGCGCCGGTACCGTCACAGAGATTTTGGCGTAAGGAGCTAGAAACGGATGCCGCGCGAAATCATTACGCTGCAGTGCACCGAGTGCAAGCGGCGGAATTACACATCGACGAAGAATAAGAAGACCACCACGGAGCGGTTGGAGCTGAAGAAGTTCTGCACGCATTGCCGTAAGCATGTGCCACACCGCGAAGTGAAGTAAACTGAGGATAGGGGTGGGGCCGCTGGGCTCCGCGTTTCCCGATCAAGCAGAGTAGGGGCGTAGGTTTAACGGCAGACCAGCGGTCTCCAAAACCGCGAGTGGGGGTTCGAATCCCTCCGCCCCTGCCAGAATTCTTGCCCTGCTGGTCAACCCAGGAGCAAAGGCGTACCGGACGATATGGAAGAGCAAAGTATCGGCGAAAAGCTGACGAAGTGGCCGGTGCGGGTGAAGGACTACGTCGGCGAGTTGCAGACCGAGATGCGGCGCGTGACATGGCCTAGCTGGAAGCAGGTGCGGGCCACCACCGCCGTCGTGATCCTGTCGGTGTTCGCATTCGCGGCCTATTTCGCCGTGGTCGACTCGTTGGTCGGGCGGATGATCGACCGGGTTTTCAAGACGTTCGCGAAGATGAACTAGGCGGTGCTCCGATGGCGGATGAGAACAATCTGAACCAGACCGGGCCGGAGTTCCCCGAGGAGGGGGCCGGCGAGACACCCGAAGTTCAGGTTCTCGGCGAAAACGCGAGCGAAGGCGCAGTGGCGATCGACGCCGGCGAGCCACAGGGTCCCCCCAAGCACTGGTACATCATCCACACCTACTCCGGTTTCGAGCAGAAGGTGGCCGACTCGCTGCGCACCCGCGCGCAGGCGTTCGGGTACGCCGACAAGATCGGGCAGATCCTGATTCCCACCGAAGAGGTGGTGGAATTGCGGGGCGGCAAGAAGGTCACCAGCAAGCGGATGCTGTACCCCGGCTACGTGCTGGTGGAGATGGAGATGAGCGACGAGCTTTGGCACGCGGTGAAGGATACGCCGCGGGTGACGGGATTCGTGGGCGGCGGAACCAGTCCGGTGCCGCTGAGCCCGCGGAAGTGGACCAGATCCTGAACCGGCAGGCCACCAGCGCCGACCGTCCGCGGCCGAAGCTGACCTTCGAGAAGAACGAGAACGTGCGCATCATCGACGGCCCGTTCACGAACTTCTCCGGCAAGGTGGACGAGATCAACGTCGAGCGCAACACATTGCGCGTGCTGGTGACGATTTTCGGACGCCCCACTCCGGTGGAATTGGATTTTCTGCAGGTGGAGAAAGCGTAGCGGCCGCGCGCCGGGTGGCGAGAGCGGCGCGGCTCACAAAGGGTATTTATGGCGAAGAAGGTAGTTGGACAAGTCAAACTACAGATTCCGGCCGGCAAGGCCACGCCGGCGCCTCCGGTCGGCACGGCGCTCGGTCCGCAGGGCGTCAACATCATGGAGTTCTGCAAGGCGTTCAACGCCAAGACGTCCGCCAAGGACCAGGAAGGTCTGATCATCCCGGTGGTGATCACGATCTTTTCGGACCGCTCCTTCACGTTCATCACCAAGACGCCTCCGGTGCCGGTGCTGATCAAGCGGGCGGTGAATCTGGCCAAGGGGTCCGCCGAGCCGAACAAGAACAAGGTCGGCCAGATCACCCTGAAGCAGGTCGAGGAGATCGCCAAGATCAAGATGCCGGACCTGAATTGCTTCACGCTGGATGCCGCGATGGAGTGCGTGAAGGGCACGGCGGTCAGCATGGGAGTGGATGTAGTGTAGCCTCGACGGAGCGGGTTGGACACTGCCCAGCGGCGCTTTGCTATACTGTAGAATTTCCCTGTCAATTTAACTTCGCTTTGCATGGGAGGCCGAGGCTCGAAAAGGCCGAAGCCGTTTGGACCAGTAGAACACATGGCACAGAAATCGGGAAGAAAATACAATACTGCCGCCGCTCAGGTTGACCGCAAGGATTACACGCTCGAGGAAGCCGTTCCGCTGGTCCAGAAGGTCAAATTCGCCAAGTTCGACGAGACCGTCGAGGTGCACATGCGCCTGGGCGTCGATCCCAAGCACGCCGACCAGATGGTGCGCGGCACGGTGGTGCTGCCGAACGGTCTGGGCAAGTCGAAGACGGTGCTGGTGATCGCCTCCGGCGACAAGCTGCGGGAAGCCAGCGAGGCCGGCGCCGATTTCGTGGGCGGCGAGGACATGGTGCACGAAGATCCAGACGGAGAACTGGATCGATTTCGACGCCGTGATCGCCACGCCGGACATGATGCGCTCGGTCGGCCAGCTGGGCAAGGTTCTCGGCCCGCGCGGCCTGATGCCGAATCCGAAGACCGGCACGGTGACCATGGACGTCGCCAAGGCGGTCAAGGAAGTGAAGGCCGGTAAGGTGGAGTTCCGCGTCGACAAGACCGGCGTCATTCACGCGCCGGTCGGCAAGGTCAGCTTTGCCACCGACAAGCTGGTGGAGAACGCCAGTCAGCTGATCCAGGCGGTGGTCAAGGCCAAGCCGGCGGCGGCCAAGGGCAAGTATGTGAGGAGCGCGACCATCTGCTCCACCATGGGCCCGGGCGTTTCGCTGGACGTGACGCCTTACAACGCGAAGACGGTCTAGTGCCCGCGTCGGAGTCAAACCATGAAAAAGAAAGCAGACAAAACAGAAGGATCTCGAAGCGCTGCGCGAGGCAGCTGGCCAAGCGCCCAGAACCTGTTCGTGACCGGCTACGAGAAGCTGACGGTCGCCCAGGATTTCGAGCTGCGCAAGACGGTCCGCGGCGCGGGCGGCCAGCTACCGGGTGGTCAAGAACAACCTGGCCGAGAAAGGCGGCCGAAGGCACGCCGGCGGCGGAGCCTGCTGAAGGACCTGACGGGCATGACCTCGATGGCCTATACCGCGGGCGATCCGGTGGCGCTGGCCAAGGCGCTGACGGCGTACGCCAAGGCCAATCCCGACGTTTCACCTTCAAGGCCGGGCATGGTGGAAGGCCGGGTGATCGACGTCACGGCGATCCAGGAACTGGCCACGCATGCCGTCGCAAGGAAGAGATTCTGGCGAAGCTGCTGTTCCTGATCAACGCTCCGGCGCAGCGGCTGGTGACGGCGATCAACGCGCGTCGGCCGCAACCTGGCGGTGGTCGTCGATCAGGGCGTCAAGGAAAACAAGTTTTCAGAGCGGTTCAGGGACGTTCGGCGAACTGAGGGACGAATTTGACGAGAGGAGTTTAGAGAACATGGCGGACATCAACGCGATTGCGGAACAGATTCAGGGCTTGACGCTGCTCGAAGCGTCTCAGCTGGTGAAGATGCTGGAAGAGAAGCTGGGCGTGTCGGCGGCGGCGGCGTCGGCGGTGGCGGCTCCGGCGGCGGCGGCGGCGGCGGCGGCGGCTCCGGCGGCGGAAGAGAAGACCGAGTTCACCGTCGTTCTGACCGCGGCCGGCGCCAACAAGATCAACGTCATCAAGGCCGTTCGCGAAGTCACCAGCCTGGGTCTGAAGGAAGCCAAGGACCTGGTGGACGGCGCTCCCAAGCCCATCAAGGAAGGCGTCAACAAGGACGAAGCCGAGACCATCAAGAAGAAGTTCACCGACGCCGGCGCAACCGTCGAAGTGAAGTAGGATGCAGCCGAGTGGCGTCGGTCCCGGTCGGCGCGTCATGGCTGAGCGCGGTTTGACGCGGCGCCGGAGGCGTCTGATACACTTGGAGTGTCTCAGCCGGAGTCGAGCCCGGAACTTGCGCTTGTGAATCCTCGCATCCCGCGATTTGCGCAGCAGTCTGTCTGGAACTGCCCGGAAGTGTGCCAGTGTAGGTGCTCGTTCACTGGGAGGTGTACTCTGAGCGTCCCGCGTCCCATCCGGCCATTCGTCTCGCACTTCTCCGACGTCTCGTGGCCGACTGCCGGAACTCCATCGACCCCGGTCGTGTTCCGACTTTCGCGGGTGGCTCAGCCTCGCGTCGGGCGATCCGCTTTCGTGTTTGAATTCGTTACGCTGACACCGAGCCGTGCCGATCGGCCCTTGAGGAGTGGAAACATGCAAAATCCGGCAATACGGCGCCATCCGCGAGCGAGTCGATTTCTCCAAGATCAAGACCTCGATCCCGATCCCGAACCTGATCGAGGTTCAGAAGAAGTCCTACGAGCGGTTCCTGCAGATGGACCTGCTGCCGAGCGAGCGCGAGGACACCGGCCTGCAGAGCGTCTTCAACTCGGTTTTCCCGATCTCGGATTTCCGCGGCCTGAGCCAGCTGGAGTTCGTCGATTACTCGATCGGCAACTGGGAGTGCAAGTGCGGCAACCTGAAGGGGCTGCACCACCTGCGCTCGACCTGCCGGAACCCCAGTTGCGGCGCCACCATCCAGACCGACCCGTTCCACGCCGGCGACGTGCTCTGCCACACGTGCGGCACCTTCAACAAGAACATCGTCACGTTCTGCAACCGCTGCGGCGACCCGGTGGGCCTGCAGCTGAAGTACGACGTGCCGGAGTGCGAGGAGCGCGGCATGACCTACGCCGCGCCGCTGAAGGTCACCATCCGGCTGACGGTTTTCGACAAGGACCCCGAGACCGGCGCCAAGACGATCCGCGACATCAAGGAGCAGGAAGTCTTCTTCGGCGAAATTCCGCTGATGACCGACAACGGCACGTTCATCATCAACGGCACCGAGCGCGTGATCGTCAGCCAGTTGCACCGCTCGCCCGGCGTGTTCTTCGAGCGCGTGCCGGCGCAGGGCTACTTCCTGGGCAAGATCATTCCCTACCGCGGAAGCTGGGTGGAGTTCGAGTACGACAACAAGAACCTGCTGTACGTCCGCATCGACCGCAAGCGCAAGTTCTACGGCACGGTGTTTCTGCGCGCGCTGGGCTTGAAGACCGACGCAGAGATCCTGCGGGCGTTCTACCAAGTGCAGCGAGATCGCCATCCAGGACAAGAAGCTGTATCTGGAAGGTCTCCGACAGGGCTGGTCGGGCATGCAAGCTGTCGCACGCCATCAACACCAAGGGCGGCGAGACCGTGGTGCCGCAGGGCACGCAAGATCACGCACGTCGTCTGTTCAAGGAAATCCAGAAGGCCAAGATCGAGCAGGTGGAAGTCGCGCCCAACGATCTGGAAGGCGCCTTACGTCGCCGCCGACGTGGTCGACATGTCGACCGGCGAAGTGCTGATCGAGGCCAACCAGGAGCTGACCGCCACGGCAATCGCGGCAAGCCTGATCGAAGCCGGCATCGCCAGCTTCGAAGTGTTCTTCCCCGAGCGCGACGACGTGGGCAACGTGATTTCCGCGACGCTCAAGAAGGATCCGCGTGAAGACGCAGAACGACGCGCTGCTCGAGATCTACCGCAAGCTGCGCCCGGGCGATCCGCCGACGCTCGACACCGCGACGCAGCTGTTCCAGGGCATGTTCTTCGACCCGCGCAAGTACGATTTCTCGCGCGTGGGCCGCATGAAGTTCAACATCAAGCTGCACGACAAGGCCGACGCGACGCCGCTCGACAAGCGCACGCTCGACCAGAAGGATTTCACTCGACACCATCAAGTACCTGCTGAAGCTGCGCACGACGGCACTGTGCGCGGCGCGGCTCGGCGTGGACGACATCGATCACCTGGGCAACCGCCGCGTGCGCGCGGTGGGCGAGCTGCTCGAGAACCAGTTCCGCATCGGCCTGGTGCGCATGGAACGCGCCATCAAGGAAAAGATGTCGGTGTACCAGGAAATGTCGACGGCCATGCCGCACGACCTGGTGAACGCCAAGCCGGTGATGGCGGCCATCCGCGAGTTCTTCGGATCCAGCCAGCTTTCGCAGTTCATGGATCAGACCAACCCGCTGTCGGAGATCACGCACAAGCGGCGTCTGTCGGCCCTTGGACCAGGCGGTCTGTCGCGCGAGCGCGCCGGATTCGAAGTGCGCGACGTGCACCCGACGCACTACGGCCGCATCTGCCCGATCGAGACGCCGGAAGGTCCGAACATCGGTCTGATCTCGTCGCTCTCCTGCTTTGCGCGCATCAACGAGTACGGCTTCATCGAGAGCCCGTACCGCCGCGTGCTCAAGGGCGTGGTGGTGGACGAGGTCGAAGATCCTGAATCCCGGCGACACGCACTTCAAGGTCGGCGACGTGATGCTCGCGCGGCGAGATGCGAGAAGGCCAACCGCGATCTGAGCGCCAAGAAGCAGCCCGCCGAATTCGAGGCCCACTGCGAGTACCTCTCGGCCTGGGAAGAAGACAAGTACATCATCGCCCAGGCCAACGTGGAGCTGGACGAGAACGGCACGCATCGTTCCGGACCTGGTGAACGCGCGGCAGGCCGGCAACTTCGTGCTGAAGCACCGCGACGAAATCGAGTACATGGACGTCAGCCCGAAGCAGCTGGTCTCGGTGGCCGCCAGCCTGATTCCGTTCCTTGAAAACGACGACGCCAACCGCGCGCTGATGGGATCGAACATGCAGCGCCAGGCGGTTCCGCTGCTGCGCGCCGAGGCTCCCTACGTCGGCACCGGCATGGAGCGCGTGACGGCGCGCGATTCCGGCGCGGTGGTCATCTGCAAGCGCTCCGGCATGGTGGATTCGGTGGACTAGCGAGCGCATCATCGTGCGCGTGGAAGGCAACGTCCACGAAGGCCAGATGTCGCGCGAAGTGGGCGCCGACATCTACCAGCTCACCAAGTTCAAGCGCTCCAACCAGAACACCTGCATCAACCAGAAGCCGATCGTGCAGCAAGGGCCAGCGCGTGAAGAAGGGCGACGTGCTGGCCGACGGCCCCTGCACGGACATGGGCGAACTGGCGCTCGGCCGCAACGTGCTGGTGGCGTTCATGCCCTGGCGCGGGTACAACTTCGAGGACGCCATCGTGGTCAGCGAGAAGCTGGTCAAGGAAGACTACTACACTTCGATCCACATCGAGGAGTTCGAGATCGAAGGCCGCGACACCAAGCTGGGGCCCGAGGAAATCACGCGCGACATTCCGAACATCGCCGAGAGCTTCCTGCGCAACCTGGACGAGAGCGGCATCATCCGCATCGGCGCCACGGTGAAGCCGGGCGACATTCTGGTGGGCAAGGTGACGCCCAAGGGCGAAACGCAGCTCACGCCGGAAGAGAAACTGCTGCGCGCCATCTTCGGCGAAAAGGCCGGCGACGTGAAGGACGCTTCGCTCTACTGCCCGCCGGGCATCGAAGGCACGGTCGTGGACTGCAAGGTCTTCTCGCGCAAGGGCGCGGAACTGGACGAGCGCTCCAAGGCCGATTCTGGAGATCGCAGATCGAGCGGCTGCACCGCAACCTGGAGGACGAGAAGCGCATTCTGAACGACGAGCGCGCCAAGCGCCTGGCCGACGCTGCTCGACGGCAAGGAACTCCTGGCCGACCTGCACGACGAGAAGACCAACAAGAAGCTGCTGTCCAAGGGCACCGAACTGACGCGCGACCTCATCGAGAAGCTGCGCGCGCGCGACCTGAAGCGCATGAAGCTGAAGGACAAGGACCCGCGCCTCAACGAGCAGATCGACGAAATCGAAGAGATGACTTCGCGCCAGATCGCGGTGCTCGAAAAGATCACCGAAGAGAAGATCGCCAAGCTGCGCAAGGGCGACGAGCTGCCTCCGGGCGTCATCAAGCTGGTGAAGGTCTACATCGCCATGAAGCGCAAGCTGTCGGTCGGCGACAAGATGGCCGGCCGCCACGGCAACAAGGGCGTGATCGCGCGCATCGTTCCGGAAGAGGACATGCCGTACCTGCCCGACGGAACGCCGGTCGAGATCGTGCTCAATCCGCTGGGCGTTCCCTGCCGTATGAACGTGGCCAGATTCTCGAAACGCACCTGGGCTGGGCGGCGCAGGCTCTGGGCCTGCACTTCGCGACGCCGGTGTTCGACGGCGCCACCGAGCACGACATCAAGAAGCAGCTCAACCGAGGCGAACCTGCCGACCTCCGGCAAGATCCAGCTGTACGACGGCATGACCGGGCATGCCGTTCGAGCAGCCGGTGACGGTGGGCTACATCTACATGCTGAAGCTGTCGCACCTGGTGGACGACAAGATCCACGCCCGCTCCATCGGGCCGTACTCGCTGATCACGCAGCAGCCGCTGGGCGGCAAGGCGCAGTTCGGCGGCCAGCGCTTCGGCGAAATGGAAGTCTGGGCGCTGGAAGCCTACGGCGCCGCCTACGTCCTGCAGGAACTGCTGACGGCGAAGTCGGACGACGTTTACGGCCGCGCCAAGATCTACGAGGCCATCGTCAAGGGCGAAGCGGCGGCCGAGCCGGGCGTTCCGGAGTCGTTCAACGTGCTCATCCGCGAATTGCAGTCGCTGTGCCTCGACGTCGAATTGATGAAGACGCCGACGCGAGATGACTGGACACCGCGCTGGCGGCCGACTGACCCCGAGAAGTCAGGAGACAGAATAGGAGGCAACCTTGTACCGATCATCTCCCTACGATCGAGCCAATCTGATTGCGGACTTCGATTCGATTCGCATCTCGTCTGGCATCTCCGGAAAAGATCCGGAGCTGGTCGCACGGCGAAGTAACCAAGCCGGAGACCATCAACTACCGCACCTTCAAGCCGGAGCGCGACGGCCTGTTCTGCGCCCGCATCTTCGGCCCCATCGCCGACTGGGAATGCTTGTGCGGCAAGTACAAGCGCATGAAGCACCGCGGCGTGATCTGCGACAAGTGCGGCGTCGAAGTGACGCTGTCGCGCGTGCGCCGCGAGCGGCTGGGCCACATCGAACTGGCCAGCCCCTGCTCGCACGTCTGGTTCTTCAAGGGACTGCCGAGCCGCATCGGCTACCTGCTCGACATCACGCTGCGCGAACTCGAGCGCGTGCTGTACTTCGAAGCCTTCGTGATGGTCGATCCGGGCGAAGTGCGCGGACCTGCAGCAAGGGCGAGGTCATCACCGACGAGCGCAAGCGGCAGCTCGATCAGGAGTTCCCGGGCAAGTTCGTCGCCATGATGGGCGCCGAGGGCATCAAGGAACTGCTGCAAGAAGGTCGACGTCGAAGCGCTCAGCCTGGAAATCCGCGAGAAGATGAAGACCGAGGCTTCGCAGCAGAAGAAGCTGAAGTACGCCAAGCGCCTGCGCGTGGTCGAGAGCTTCCGCAAGTCGGGCAACAAGCCGGAGTGGATGATTCTGGACGTGATCCCGGTGATTCCGCCGGAGTTGCGCCCGCTGGTGCCGCTGGATGGCGGCCGCTTCGCCACCTCGGATCTGAACGATCTGTACCGCCGCGTGATCAACCGCAACAACCGGCTGAAGAAGCTGATCGAGCTGCACGCTCCCGACGTGATCGTGCGCAACGAAAAGCGCATGCTGCAGGAAGCCGTGGACGCGCTGTTCGACAACGGCCGCCGCGGCCGCGTGCTGCGCGGCGCCAACAACCGTCCGCTGAAGTCGCTCTCCGACACGCTCAAGGGCAAGCAGGGCCGCTTCCGCCAGAACCTGCTCGGCAAGCGCGTGGATTACTCCGGCCGTTCGGTCATCGTGGTCGGTCCGGAGCTGAAGCTGCACCAGTGCGGCTTGCCCAAGAAGATGGCGCTCGAGCTGTTCAAGCCGTTCATCTATCACCGCCTGGAGCAGCGCGGCCACTGCACCACCATCAAGCAGGCCAAGGAACTGGTCGAGCAGCAGGACCCGGTGGTTTGGGACATTCTCGAAGAAGTCATCAAGGACCATCCGATCCTGCTCAACCGCGCTCCCACGCTGCACCGTCTGGGCATTCAGGCCTTCGAGCCGGTGCTGGTGGAAGGCAAGGCCATCAAGATTCACCCGCTGGTCTGCACGGCGTTCAACGCGGACTTCGACGGCGACCAGATGGCGGTGCACATTCCGCTGTCGCCGGAAGCGCAGATCGAAGCTTCGACGCTGATGCTGTCGCTCGAACAACATTCTGTCGCCGGCGCACGGCGCGCCCATCGCCGTGCCGACGCAGGACATGGTGCTGGGCTGTACTACCTGACCAAGGCGCGTCCGGGCACCAAGGGCGAAGGCCGCACGTTCGCCTCGATCGACGACGTGCTGATCGCGCTCGAAATGGGCGAAGTGGAGACGCTGACGCCCGATCAAGCTGCGCTACACCGGCCAGGTCATCGACCTGGTGCAAGGCCTTCGACAGCCAGAACCTGCTGCACACCGAGCCGATCGAGTTCAACAAGCAGTACATGGAAACCACCGTCGGCCGCGTGATCCTCAACGACGTGCTGCCGGAGGAGATGCCGTTCATCAACGGCCTGCTGAAGAAGAAGGGCCTCACGCAACTGGTGCAGTACTGCTACCTGAAGTTCGGTCTGCAGATCACCGTGGCGATGCTGGACAAGGTCAAGGACCTCGGCTTCCTGTACGCCACGCGCGCCGGCATTTCCATCGGCATCGACGACATGGTGGTGCCCGGCGAGAAGGCCGGAGCTGGTGAAGGACGCCGAGAAGGCACGTGATCGAGGTGCAGCAGCAGTACCAGGAAGGCGCCATCACCCACGGCGAGCGCTACAACAAGATCATCGAAATCTGGTCCAAGGTCACCGAGCGCGTCTCCGAGGAGATGTTCAAGGCGATGGAAGAGGACGACCGCACCGGCCGCTACCTCAACCCGATTTACATCATGGCCGATTCCGGCGCGCGCGGTTCCAAACAGCAGATCCGCCAGCTTTCCGGCATGCGCGGCCTGATGGCCAAGCCCTCCGGCGAAATCATCGAGACCCCGATCACGGCCAACTTCCGCGAAGGCCTGAACGTGCTGCAGTACTTCATCTCGACGCACGGCGCGCGCAAGGGCCTGGCCGACACGGCGCTGAAGACGGCCGATTCCGGCTACCTGACGCGCCGCCTGGTGGACGTGGCGCAGGACGTGATCGTCACCGAGAGCGATTGCGGCACCGGCGACGGCATCTACGTCGAGCCGATCGTCGAATCGGGCGAAATCATCGAGCCGTTGCGCGACCGCATCGTGGGCCGCGTGGCGCTCGAAGATCAGCTGGACTACGAAGGCAACATCATCGTCCACGTCAACGAGGAGATCACCGAGGACCTGGCGGCGGCCGATTCAGGCGGCCGGCATCGAGCGCGTCAAGATCCGCTCGGTGCTGACCTGCGAATCCAAGCGCGGCGTCTGCCAGCTCTGCTACGGCCGCAACCTGGCCACCGGCCGCCTGGTGGAGCGCGGCGAGGCGGTGGGCGTCATCGCGGCGCAGTCCATCGGCGAACCCGGCACGCAGCTCACCATGCGTACGTTCCACATCGGCGGCGCGGCGACCCGGGTCAGCGAACAGTCGACGCAGGACGCCAAGTCCGACGGCTTCGCCAAGTTCATCGGCATCAGCACGGTCACGCAACGCCAAGGGCGAACTGATCGCCATGAACCGCAACGGCATCCTGGCGGTGGTGGACGAGAAGGGCCGCGAGAAGGAACGCTACCAGGTGGTGTACGGCGCCAGCATTCTGGTCGAGGACGGCGCCCAGGTGCAAGACCAACCAGATCCTGCTCGAGTGGGATCCGTACACGTTCTCGATTCTGACCGAAGTCAGCGGCACGGTTCACTTCAAGGACCTGATCGACGGCATCACCATGCAGGAGCAGGTGGACGAAATCACCGGCATGTCGCAGTGGGTGGTGACGGATTCGCCCGACGAGAAGCGCATGCCGGCCGATCGTGGTCCGCCCGATCGGGCGGCGCGCAAGCCGACGAGAAGCGCTACCTGATGCCGACGCACGCTCACTTGATGGTGCGCGACGGCGAGGAGGTGCACGCCGGCGACGTGCTGGCCAAGATCCCGCGCGCGACCACCAAGACCAAGGACATCACGGGCGGTCTGCCGCGCGTGGTCGAACTGTTCGAAGCGCGCAAGCCGCGCGAGACCGCGGTCATCGCGGAGATCAACGGCATCGTGAAGTACGGCGAAATCGCCAAGGGCATCCGCAAGATCTACATCATCGGCGACGACGGCGAGCAGAAGGAATACTCGCATGCCCGCGCGGCGTTCACATCAACGTGCAGGAAGGCGAGCGCGTGCAGGCCGGCGATCCGCTGATGGACGGTCCGCGCAACCCGCACGACATCCTGCACGTGCTCGGCGAAAAGGAACTGCAGAAGTACCTGGTGAACGAGATCCAGGAAGTCTACCGCCTGCAGGGCGTCAACATCAACGACAAGCACCTGGAAGTCATCTGCCCGCCAGATGATGCGCTGGGTGAAGATCGAGGACATCGGCGACACCGAATTCCTGCCCGAAGAAGTGGTGGACAAGTTCAAGTTCCGCGAAGAGAACCAGCGGGTGGTGGAGGCGGGCGGCCGTCCGGCGCAGGGCAAGGCCGTGCTGCTCGGCATCACCAAGGCGTCGCTCTCGACCGATTCGTTCATCTCCGCGGCCTCGCTTCCAGGAGACCACGCGCGTGCTCACCGAAGCCGCCATCAACGGCAAGGTGGACTATCTGCGCGGCCTCAAGGAGAACGTCATCATGGGCCGCCTGATCCCGGCCGGCACCGGCATGGACTACTACCGCCAGGTGAAGATCGCCGGCGAGGACGTGGTGGAAGAAGAGGCTCCGGCCGAAGCTGAGATGGCGTTGGGCGAAGGTATCCCCGGCTACGAGGAGGAGACCCGCCTGCAGTACAGCGGCGGCCTCAGCGAAGATACCGCAGCCGGTCTGGAATCGCTGCCCGAATAGGGCGGCGGGCGTCTATCACGACGACAGGGCGGGACCCCGGGGCGCCCTTAACCTCGCTCCCGGTTGCGCTTGAGGGAGAACATGGCGCGGTCGGCCTCGTCCAGGCTTTCGCGCAACGGGCGGTTGCCGGTGCGCGCGATGCCCCAGCTTAACCCAATCGTCACTATTCCGTAGTTTCGGATGTTGAACTTGCGAAGACGGTCCTCAATCGAAGCCATGCGCTGGCTGGCTACGTCGGCTTCCAGGTCCGACAACAACAGGACGAATTCGTCCCCGCCCCAGCGGAACGCCCGGTCCTGCTGGCGGATGGACGCCAGCAGGTAGCGGCCGATGGCGCGCAGAATTTCGTCCCCGCCCAAATGCCCCAGTAATTCGTTGAGGTGGCGAAAATCGTCCAGATCGAGCACGGCGACAATTCCCGCGCCACAGGGTTCCTCCAGACGCTGTTCGAGGCGGCTCCGGTCTTCCAGCCCGGTGAGAGCGTCGCGCCCGGTGCCGTCGACGACGCGCGCCAAGGCTTCCCGCAATCGATCCTCGACCGATTTCAGGCGCCGCTTATAGGCCGCGCGTTGAAAAAATAACGCGACTGCGGCAACCGCGAGCAAAACGAAGCTCCACCAGTTTATCCCCATCGGTCCTCAAGGTCGATCCGACTCCCAAATCGCGCCATCCTGACACACCGTCAGGCGGCGCAGCGAGACGGCACGGCCGGTCTGCTCGTCCGCCTCCACGATCGCCGCGTGCAACTCCACCCCGCCCTTGGCCGCCTCCATCCGCACCGGCAACGCGGTGAGGAATCGCCGCAGAACGGCCGGCTTTTCCACGCCGATTATCGAATCGTACGGCCCGGTCATGCCGACATCGGACTGGTAGGCGGTTCCCCCGGGCAGAATCCGCGTGTCGGCGGTCGCAATGTGCGTATGCGTGCCGAGCAGCGCCGTCACACGAGAGTCCAGGTACCAGCCCATGGCCATCTTCTCGCTGGTGGCCTCGGCGTGGAAATCCACCAACCGGATCTTTACCTCGGGGGATAGTTCGGCCAGGATCCGGTCGGCCATGCGGAACGGGCAATCCGTGATCGGCATATGTGTGCGCCCTTGCAGGTTTATGACGGCACAAGTAACCCCGTTTCGGGCCTTGGTAACGTAAACTCCTCTTCCAGGCAGGTCGCTCGAATAGTTGGCCGGGCGCAGGAGGCGCTCCTGCCGGGGAATGTAGTCGATCAGTTCGCGCTTGTCCCAGATGTGATTGCCGCTGGTGAGCACGTCCAACCCCAGCGAGAGCAACTCCTCGGTCACCAGGGGTGTGAGGCCGAAGCCGCCGGCGGCGTTTTCCGCGTTGGCGACGGTCAGATCAATGTGCCGCGTGGTGATAATCTCCTGCAGATGTCCGGCCACGATGTTGCGGCCGGCGGACGCGAAAATGTCCCCAATGAAAAGGATGTTCATCAATTCGAACCGAGATCTCCACGTGTGCCTGCGCGAAAGGAGCGCACCACTCGCGCCGTGCCGCCCCAGTTCTTGCCCCGAACTTACTAGGGGTGGAACCCGCCGAGCGTCTTCAGGCTTCTCCGAAGTGGACCAGGTCCACCGGAGCTTGCACACCAACGCGAGTACGAGTCGGATTCCTTGACAATGCTTGTTGGAGCAATTGTATGAGGTCGGTCACCTGCCTTGCAGAAGCGCCCCTCTCAATTATGATACCGCGCTCCGGAATTTGCCCGCTTGTGCGCTAGACTGGGATCGCCAAGGAGGGATGTCGCGTGAGAGCCGCTATGGGCGTCCTGGTAGCCTGCTGGCTGGTCTACTGGAGGGCGCAGCGGGGCGCAGCGGGGCGCAGCGGGGCGCAGCGGGGCGCAGCGGGGCGCAGCGGGACAGTACCCTCAATTCCTATTTTCTTGCGAGTGTTGTTCGCCATCGCGCACCATGGGCAGGCCGGGGGGCTCGCTCGCAGGCGTTCCAAGGTCACCGAACGGCGCGCGCGCAAGACAGTGACAGCAAGCCCGGCACGTTCAAAGACGGGCGCGCCGGACCAGTCAGAGAAACCGGCTGATGAGGAGAACGCCCGAGGAGCGGCAGATCGCGCTGGAAATCCGGAATTGAGGGTACTGTCCCACCTTTGCGCTAGACTGGGGATCGCAAAGGAGGGATGTCGCGTGAGAGCCGCTATGGGCGTCCTGGTAGCCTGCTGGCTGTCCTACTGGATGCTGCTGGTTCACCAATACATGTCCGCCAAACGCCGTCGCCAGAGGGAGGGCGAGGCGACGCGGAGGCGAGTCGACGGCCGCTCGATGGTGGGCATGTCGCTCGAATTTGTCGCCTTCGCCACGGCGTTTGGATTCCGGCGCGGCGCCATGGACCCCACACCGGAGGTGCTCTTGTGGCTGGCGGTGCTGCTGGCGCCGCTGGCCGTGCTGGTGGGGGCGCTGGCTGCGCACAGCCTGGGGCGCGAGTTTCGCGTGCAAGCCGTGGTAACGGAAGATCAGCGGCTGGTGACCGTCGGCCCGTACCGCGTAATACGACACCCCATCTACGCCTCGCTGCTTGGCCTGTTGCTGGCGACCGGGTTTACCATCACCCAATGGCCGGCGCTACTCGCGTCCCTGGCCGTCTTCCTGGTGGGCACCGAAATCCGGGTTCGCGTGGAAGACGCGCTGCTGGCGGCCCGCTTCGGCGCGGACTTCGAAGCCTACCGCAAGCGGACCGCCGCCTACATCCCTTTCGTCCGCTGACCGCGGCCCTGGCGCACGCTCAAGACCACGACGGAGGCGGCACCGTGGCCGTCGAAAGCAATCTCGACCACCCCGCCTTTACGCCTGATCAGCGCCGGTGCCGGCTGCGATCCAAGCCTCCGCACCTCGGCGTTCAACAACCGCCGCGCGTCCGGCACGCGCAGCGTCACGGTAACGGACTCTCGCGCTTGGTCCGCGAGGTGGCGCGTTCTCGATGTGACCGGTATGACGTAGCCTCCGGACTGGGTCTCGAAAAGATTGGCCTCGTTGGCGCCGCTTACCTCCACCACGTGTGGCAGCAACACTTGCGAGGCATCGCGGAGCGGGTCGAACAGTGGCGTGTAGGCCTCGATCAGGGCCGCCGCGCCCGGATCGGGCTTCTGCTGCGAAATAGGGAACTCGCGCGCGATCATTTGTGGAAAGAGCGCCCAGTGCAAGCGTTTCTTAAGATGGCTTTCGAACGCGGGGAGGTCCTTGGTGTAATCAACCTGCAGGTGCCAGGCGGCGGCTGGGCGATATGGGCTCAGGTAGCCGAGCCCGGGCAAATAGTCATTCTCGTGGCAGTAGCCGTCCACGTCGCGCAGTACTTCGATGCGGTAGAACTGATTCACAAAGACACGCTTGCCGGCGGCGTGCGCCATGCGGCAGACCGCGCGCACGGCTTCACCCACGCTCATGGCCATGTTCTCGGCCGGGCGGTTGCCTACCATGGTGAACCCGTCGTCGTGCGCGTAATCCAGACGGCTGGCCCAATCCAGGCGGTCGATGACAAAGCCGTCGATTTCCGGAAGCCGCGCGAGATGGCGCCGGACCTGCTCTTCCAGGTGCGGCCAGAGCGCGTAACGGCGGTTCGGGTTCATGGCCATGGAGCCTTCCCAAGTGGGCACCGGCTGGCCGCTTTCGTCGTGGAAAAGCGCGTTGGCGAACTGCTCGCGCAGTTGGCGTTGCGCCTCCTCCCGGTCTCCGGACTGGCCGCCCGCACCGCCGTATTCGGTGACGTTGAAGTAGGCGTAGACGCCCACGCCATGCTCGTGCATGGACCGGGCGAAGGCGCGGATCTTCGCGTCGCTCATGGTCTCGCCGAGCTTCCACCACTTGGCGTAAGTGTAAGGGTGCCACTCGCTCTGGTCGGGCAGATATTCGCCGAGGTGCGTAAACCAGAAACTGGTCCAAATGTAGCGGACGCCTTGCCGCGCCATTTCGGCGAAATCAGGATGCGCCTGGATGTGGTGATAGTAGAACGCGCCTTCGTATGGGCCACGCGGAAGCGCGGGCTTGAAGTAGGCGGGGAAGGCGTCGGCGTAGGCTCTGAGCGCGGCGCGGTAATCGGCCGCGTGCGTGTAGAAGAGCAAGCGCAGGGGCGAGGGCTTTCCGCCGCCCATGCCGCGATGAGCGAGTGTAAGCACCAGCGTCCTGGCGCCGCGCCAGGCGATCTGGAAATGCGGGATGTTGGCGTCGGCCGGCAAGGCCACTGTAAGCGCGGTATCGGTGGCCGGGTCCAGAACGCTCACCAGCGGCAGCACATGGCGCGTCCCCTTGCGCCAGGCGTAGGTGGCGTAGGCCGCGGGTTGATAGTCGGGCCGCTCGCTGAGCTTTACGATGCCGTCGTCGCCGGGCACGAACACTTCCAGGTTGTTCGAGAGCACTGGCAGCTCGATCTTCACCTCGTGGCCGGCGCGCGGGCCTTGGCCGTGGAACGTAAGGTCCCAAGCCAAGCCGCCGGCCGCTTCACGCCACACACCCTTGGCGATCAATCCGAGTTGTGTGGGAGTGCCCGCGACGAGCGTGGCTTCGTTGCGCAGCGTGAGCGTGGCGGGTGCGGCGAGCCAGACCCGGCGCGCCTTGCCAGTGCCCGACTCCAGGCTTACCGGAGTGGCTGCCGGACCCTGGTGAGAACAACGCAAAGCGGCGGCGCTCTCCGCGCTGTCCCAGGTGGGGAGCGAGCGTTGCCAGAGCCGCGACGAGGATGGGCCAAATCATGTTCCAACCACCATAGCGCTTGCCGGGCCACGCCGCTCGCAGGCACAATTAGAATTCAAATGCGACTACAACCTCGACTGGAAATGAACCGTCGCCAGGCGTGCGGCTTGCTGGGTTCCGGGGCAGCCATGGCTCTGGGCTCGCGCGCGGCGGAGAAGCCCCTGGCGCTTCCCACGCCGGAGCAGGTGGCGTGGCAGGACATGGAGTTGGAGATGTTCGTGCATTTCGGGCCGGCCACCTGGCAGGATGCCGAGTACGACACGCTGAACACGCCGCCGTCGAAGATCGATCCCTCCAAGCTCGATACCGACCAGTGGGCGGAGGCCGCACGGCGGATGGGCGCCGGCCAGGTGATCTTCGTCGCCAAACACACCGGCGGTTTCTGCTGGTGGCAGACCGGGACAACCGATTACTGCGTCCGCAAATCGCCCTGGCGCGCGGGGAAGGGCGATGTGATGCGCGACCTGGCGACGAGTTGCCGCAAGCGCGGTATCCGGCTGGGCGTGTATCTGAGCCCGCAAGACACCGCTCTGGGCGCACGCGTGGGCGGGCGTTGCCAGACGAGCGAGGCGCAGGCGAAATACAATGCCATCTACCGCCAGCAGTTGACCGAATTACTGAGCCGCTACGGCAAGATCTCCGAAGTCTGGTTCGATGGCAGCAGCGTCATCGAGGTGGGCGACATTCTCCGGCGCTACACGCCGCACGCCATGGTGTTCCAAAGCCCGCACGCGACCATTCGCTGGGTGGGCAACGAGGAGGGCGTTGCGCCCTACCCGGCATGGAACGCGGTTCCAGCGGCGGTGGCGAAGTCCGGCGTGGCCGTTGGCGGCGACGGCGCAAGCGATGGTGACGCGTGGTTGCCCATGGAAGTGGACGCGCGTATTCGCGCCGATTGGTTCTGGAATTCCCGTAATGCGCACACGCTCAAGAGCTTGCCGCGGTTGATGTCGATGTACTATCGCTCGGTTGGCTACGGCGCCGTCCTTCTGTTGAACAACACGCCGGACACCAGCGGATTGATCCCCGAAACGGATTTCCGTCGCACGGAGGAATTTGGCGACGAGATACGACGGCGCTTTGGGAAAGCGTTGGGCGAAACGCATGGCGAAGGATCGCTGGTGGAACTCGCGCTGCCGCCTAGGACGAATATCGATCACATCGTGACCATGGAGGACATCCGCCACGGGGAACGCGTGCGTGAGTACGTAGTGGAAGGCCTGCGAGGCGGCCAGTGGTGCGAGCTCGCGCGCGGCACTTCCATCGGCCACAAAAAGATCGATCCGCTGGCGGCCGTGGAGGTCTCGCGCGTGCGCCTGCGCGTGATCCAGGCTGCGTCGCCGCCCCAGGTGCGGCGGTTGGCAGCCTACCACGCCGACGGGGCGGAGGGCCCGGGGCACTCGATCGCAGAGGCCTTCCGTTATCGCATTCTGAAGACTTGGACGCCGGCGTCTTTCACCGGCGAGCGGACCAGTTGGGATCTGGATCTCACGCCGTTCGTGAAGGCCGCCGGAGAATATGAGATCGAATTCGTCACCACCGGCGGCGGCCTGGAGGTCCAATCGCTCACCTATCTGGCCGGAGGCGTGGCCGCCAACGAATACGTGCGGCGCGACGGACGCAAGAACCGGTTCACCATCAATGTGACCGGCCTCGGCTTGCCGCTGGGCGTGCGGGCGGTCGTACGTCCCCGGTCACGATCCCACGGCCAGGTGTCTCTGCTCCGGACCAATTGACGGGCTGCGGCCGGATCCTGCCAGACCTTGACGTCGTCGGTAAGAGCACACATCGGAAGCAGCGCGACAACGAAAAGTAAGCGACACAATCTCAAGATGATCTCTCCACGTGGCGGGTGTGCCCTTACCAGCGTTCCCGCAGCCTATCAGGTTCGGTGGCGCCCGCTAAGCATATTGAGACAACAGGCTCATTCTGCTATCCTCGGTGGTTGGGTTCCTGCAAACCCTGGTTTTCCTACCTTTTGAGAGGTTCCACATGTCAGGCCATTCGAAATGGGCGACCATCAAGCATAAGAAGGCCGCCTTGGACGCTAAGCGCGGGAAGAGTTTCACGCGCATCATCAAGGAAATAGCCATCGCCGCCCGCAATGGCGGCGATCCGGATGCGAATCCACGATTGCGTACCGCGGTCCTGGCCGCCAAAGCCGCCAGTATGCCCGCCGATAACATCAAGCGGGCCATTCAGCGCGGCACCGGCGAACTGGGTGGCGGGCAGATTGAGGAAGTCACCTTCGAAGGGTATGGCCCCGGCGGCGCGGGCATCCTGGTGAGCGTAGCCACGGACAACCGCAACCGTACGGTGAGCGAAATCCGCCACATCTTTTCGAAGTATGGCGGCAAGCTCGCCGAGCATGGCAGCGTTTCCCGCATGTTCGAGCGCAGGAGTCAGGTGCTCATCGAGATGGGCAAGATCAGCGAGGACGATTTGATGGCCCTGGTTCTCGACGCGGGCGCCGACGACATCCGCAACGACGGTGCGAGCTGGGAAGTACTCTCGGCGCCGGAAGCGCACAACGGCGTGGTGGAAGCGCTGCACAATGCGAAGGTCGAGACGATCTCCGCCGAAGTCGCCATGCTGCCCATGACGACCGTGAAACTGGAAGGCCGGAACGCTCAGTCGATGCTGAAGATGAGCGAGTTGTTCGAGGACCACGATGACGTGCAGGGCGTGTACTCGAACTTCGACATCGACGAGAAGGAAATGGAAGAGCTCGCCTAGGCCGGGCGGGCGACTCGACGGGATGCGCGTCCTCGGCATCGATTGCGGTACCGAGCGCACGGGGTACGGGGTGATCTCGAGCGACGGTGGAGAACACCGCGCCATCGCCTTCGGCGTCATTCGCACCTCGCCGCGCGATCCGCTGCAAACCCGCTTGGCGCACATCGCCCGCGAACTTCGGCTCCTCATCGAAACGCACCGGCCCGAGATGGCCGCGGTCGAGGAAGTCTTCCACGCCGTGAACGTGAAGACGGCGATGAAACTCGCGCACGTGCGGGGCGTGGCGCTGCTCGCGGTGGCCGAGGCGGAGATCCCGCTGGGCGAATATTCGCCGCTCGAAATCAAGGCCAGCGTGGTGGGCTATGGCCGCGCCGAGAAACACCAGGTGCAGTTGATGGTGCGGTCGCTTTTGTCGTTGGAAGAGCCCATCGAAAGCGAAGACGCCGCCGACGCGCTGGCGGTGGCCATCTGCCACGCCACGCGCATCGCGGTGAGCGAGCGTCTGGGAGCGCGACGATGAAGCTGCTGGTCCTCCTTCTCGCGGCCATGGCCGCCGTCGCTTCGGACGCGGCGCCCCGCATCGTTTACACCAAGGCCTTTCCGGGCAGTTCGCCGGCGTTCGTATCCATCACGGTCGAGAAGGATGGCCGGGTCGTCTATAAGGAGGCCGTCGACGACGAAAATCCCATCAAGCTTCAACTTGCCCAGGCCGATGCCGAAGCCGTCTTCGCCGTGGCCGAGAAACTGGACCGCTTCAAGCGTCCGCTCGAAAGCGGTCTCAAAGTGGCCAACATGGGTCTAAAGACATTTCGCTTCGAGCAAGGCCAGGAAGTCCACGAGACCAAGTTCAACTACACGCAAGATCCCGATGGCGCGCTGCTGGCGGACTGGTTCGAGAGAATCGTCGAAACCGAGCAGCTCTTCATCAACCTCGAACGAGCGGTGCGGTTCGACAAGTTGGGCGTGAACCAGGCATTGCTGCGCCTGGAGACGTGGTGGGATCGCAAGCGGATTGTCGCCGAAAAGCAGTTTCTGCCGCTGCTGGACCGGGTTCGAAAGAACGAAAGCTACTTGCACATGGCGCGCCAGCGGGCGGCGGCGCTGGCGGAGGCTTTCCGCGGAGAGGCCCCTAAGATCACGCAATGAAACTTTTCTATACGCTTTTTTTCGCCGGCGCGATGCTTGCCGGCGCGCAGACGCCGAACTCCGAATCCGAGCAGAACGACCTGCGCCGCGCCGTGGGTGAAGCCGGATCGAGCCCCGTCGAGATGACGCGCGCCCTGGAAGCGCATCTGGCCAAGTACCCTAAAGCGGCGCGCCGCAACGACATCGAACTTGCGCTCCTGAAAGCGTCCGTGGACGCCAAGGACAACCGCCGCATCGCGCTCTATGGGGAACGCGTGCTATCGCGAGAGCCGGGCGACGTGCCTGTCCTGGAAAGCGTCACGCGCGCGCTGCTGTTGCTCGACGACAAGGCCAACGCCGGGAAAGCGCTGGGATACGCACGGCGCCTCGAACAGGGACTCGATGCGCTGGAAAAGGAGAAGGCCTCCTCAGCCCGCGAAGAAGGCCAGAAGCGCGAGGAGATCGATCGCATACGCGGCAAGGCGCTGGTCTATCAGGCGCGCGCGCTGGGCAATCTGGGCAAGATGGCCGAAGCGCTGGATCGCGCCCGCGAAAGTTATCGGGTGTATCCGTCTTCGGAAGCCGCCCGCGAGACGGCGCGATGGCTGGAGCGTTCCGGCAAGATCGACGAGGCGCTACCGTATTTGGCCGACGCCTTCATGATCCACGATCCGCGCCGCAGCGAAGCTGAACGCGCGCGCGACCGCGCCCGTCTGGGCGAAACTTATCGGAAAGTGAAAGGCAACGAAGTGGGGCTGGGCGACCTGGTGCTGGCGGCCTACGATCGCACCACGATGCAACTCGCCGAGCGGCGCTTGAAGCTGCGGCAACTGGATCCCAACGCGAACGTCACCAATCCCATTGAATTCACGCTATCGAGCGTCAAAGGCGGAAAGCTCGCGCTCGCATCGCTCAAGGGCAAGGTGCTCATCTTGGATTTCTGGGCCACCTGGTGCGGGCCGTGCCGCGGCCAGCATCCTCTCTACGACCAGGTGAAGCAGCGCTTCAAGGATCGCGCCGACGTCGTGTTTCTCTCCATCAACACCGACGAGGACCGCGGCCTGGTGGAACCGTTTCTCGACGAATCCAAGTGGTCCAAGGAGGTCTATTTCGAGGACGGATTGTCGGCCTCGCTGAGAGTCTCCTCCATTCCGACCACCGTCATCTTCGGCAAGCGCGGCGAAGTCTTCAGCCGTATGAACGGTTACATTCCGGAGCGTTTCGTGGACATGCTGAGCGAGCGCATCAAGGAAGCGCTCAAGGAGTAGCGCGTAGCGCGTGAGGAGCGTAACCCAACTTTCTTGGTTGTTGCGCTCTTCTCGCTATGCGTCGTCCTGGCGCCTTGCCGCGCCCAGGATCTCGCGCCCATCGTGCTGCCCAAGCCCCGCATAGAAGGCGGCAAACCGCTCCTCGATGCGCTGAAGGAAAGAAAGAGTACGCGGCAATTCGGCCTTCAGAGACTCTCCGTGCAAACGCTCTCCAATTTGCTGTGGGCGGCCTGCGGGGTGAACCGCGAGGATGGCGGGCGGACGGCGCCCCCGGCCATGAACTCACGCGAGATCGACCTCTCAGGATCAAGTACGTGCGAGCGAGGCCCGAAGAGAAAGCTGGCTACGCGAGTTTCGCCGCCGGCGCCATCGCGGAGAACGTCTATCTGTTTTGCACCTCGGAAGGGCTGGTGACGGTGCTGCGCTACTCGGTCGATGAAACTGCTTTGAGCAAGATCCTACGATTGCGGCCCGAGCAGCGGGTCACCTACGCGCAATCGGCGGGGTACCGGAAGAATTAGTGCACGCGTCTTTAATCCCAGCGCAAGTCCGACAGGAGATCGAGCACGCTCTGGTGCATCTGATCCGCGGTCTTGAGAACCTTTGCGTTGGCGGCAAAGTTGTTGTGCGATTCCATGAGGGCCTCGGATTCGGTGGATAGATCGATGTGGTCCTCCGGTTCCGAAACGTGCGCGATGCGGGTGGCGGTGGGTTCCATCCGGGTCTGCGCGGCATGCATGCCCGCTAGGGTCATGGCCGATATGTCCATGCCATTCTTATCGGAGAGGCGGCGGGATTCTAGAGAGACCGAATCACTTCGACGCGGAAATGTTCGGCATCTCCCACTGGCGCGTCTGCGCCGAGCGGAACAGCGCCTCGATAACCGCCATGTTGCGCAGGGCGTTTTCGAGAGGCACGGGCACTTCGGTGTCCTCGCGAATAGCGCGGGAGAATTCGTCGCCCTGAATGGTGTACTGGTCGCATACCGGAAATTCCTCGGTGCGGATGCCGCTGCCCCATACGTCGGCGCCGTTGTCCACGAAGAGGCGGCAGGGGCGGTCGGGCGGCGCGTTGAAGGGAATCTCGATCTCGATGCGGCCTTGGGTGCCCAGGATCTGCATGCGCTGATAGGGTACGATCTGCGTGCCGCAGTTGAAAATCGCTTGGCCCGAGGGAAAGTCGAGAATGGCCGACGCCAGCCGGTCTGTGCCCATTTCGGGATCGCGCTCCACGCAGCTCACCACGCGCGAAGGCTCCTCCTCAAAAAGGAAACGCGATGTCGTGATGGGGTAGCAGCCGATGTCCAGCAATGCGCCGCCGCCGAATTCAAGAATGTTGCGGATGTTGAGGGGATCGAGATTGTAGTAGCTGAACAGGCCCACAATCGAACGCAGGCGGCCGACGCCGCCCGCGCGCACCAACTCCCGCGCACGCAGCCACTGCGGATGCGTGCGCACCATGAAGGCTTCGCCCATCTTCACTCCGGTGCGGTCGCGCACGTCGATGAGTTCACGGCATTCGGCGACGTTCATGGTGATGGGCTTCTCGCAGAGCACGTGCTTCGCGGCCATGGCAGCCTTGGCCGACCACTCGAGATGTAAGTGGTTCGGCAGCGGATTGTAGATGGCCTCCACCGTGGGGTCGGAGAGCAGTTCTTCGTAGGAACCGTAGGCTTTCGGGATGCCGAGTTGGCTGGCGGCCTGGCGCGCCTTCCCGCCGTCGCGGGACGCGATGGCCACGACCTCGCTCCAAACGCCCCGCTGCATGGCCGGGATCACTTTGTCGGTGGCGATCTTCGCCACGCCGAGAATTCCCCAACGCACTTTTTCGCGCATGGAACCAGTGTCGCATCGCGCGCGGTGCGCGCGCACACGCGTGTTGCGGGATCGAACCGGACCTTCTTACCAGTTGAGCTTGAGGTCCAATTCCCAGCGCTCGGTGGAAGCCATCATCTCTTCCCAACTCACGGTGCGTTCCTGGTAAGCGGCCATGCGTCCGAGAATGCCGGTGAGGTTGCTCTCCACGGCTGTCGCGGCGTTGTTGATGGGCTTCGCGGCGCGGATGCTCTCGACGAACATCTTGACGTTAGTAATGCAGCCGGCCTTGAACGTGTCGTCCTTTTCGGCGCCCTGCCAGTTCTTACCCTCGTGTTCGCTGGAGATGCGGACCAGTCCGCCGTAGTGCGTGTCGGCACAACCGTAGACGCCGAAGCAACGGACACAGAGATCCGAAAAAGTGCGGGTGAGTTGATTCGAGCTGAAGCTGGCGTGGACGTTGTTGGGATACCAGAAATTCACCGCGAAGTGATCCCAGGCGTCGCCGTAGTCGTACGGCGTGCCGGTCCAGTCGGTGCGTCCGCCGGTGCCATTGGCCTTCAGCGGGTGCGCGCCGAGATACCAGTTGGCCATATCGATGACGTGGATGTTCTGTTCGACAATGATGTCGCCGCTGATCACTCGATCGCCGAACCAGATGGCCATGCGCTTCTGTCCGGCGTCCATGCCGGCCGTGGTGCGATTCTTCCACGGACGGCCGGCGTAGTAGAGCACCTGGGCCAGAGCCACTTTGCCGATGTCGCCGCGGCTGATGCGCTCGACCGCTTCCTGGAAGACCGGACGTGCGCGGCTCTGAAAGTCCACCCAGAAGCTCAGGTTCTTGCGCTGCGCTTTCTGGCCGCTTTCCAGGAATTCCTTGCTGGTGGGGACGTCGACGGCGATAGGTTTCGCGCAGTAGACGTGCTTGCCGGCGTCCACGGCGGCCGCCGCCTGCATGGGATGGAAGAAGGTGGGCGTCTCGATCACCACGCCGTCGAGCTTCGAATTCGCCAGCTCTTTGTAGGCGTCCGCGCCGTGGTAGGCGCGCGATGGCGAGACTTGGAGCTTCTCGCGCGTGGGTTCCAGCCGCGCCTTCACGACGTCGGCGACGGCCACCCATCGCGCACCGGCGAACTCGGGAAAAAACGGCGCGAGCCAGTTTCCGCGTCCGCCGCAACCCACCAGGCCGAGTTCGACGGTCGAGTTGGCTTGGGTGCCGAAAACAGTCTCCGGCTTCAAGATAAGCATGCCGCCGGCCACCGCTCTCAAGAGGTTGCGGCGTTCGACGTTCTGATTCCGTTGATCTGACATGTGACCTCCCGCGAAAGGTGCAGTATACCAATTACGCTCGCTTCCGGGTGAACCAGCGCCGCCGGCCTGGAGGCGTTGATCGCGCGCGAAGCCGGCGATGCGGCACGGTAAGGAAGATGGCCCGCTCGAGGGAAGATTCGAAGCGCCGGCCTACGAGCAAAGCCGTCAAGACTTTGTCGATCGAGCAGGCCAGCCACTCATCGAGGCGGCCGAGACGAAGCTGGACGCATTGCTTAACCTTGCCGTCCACCCACTCGTTATCCACGATGAGCAGATAAGTCCGGGCCCCGTTTGTCTGCGCGCCGAAGGGCCGGATGGCTGGTCTGAACACGTCGCTGGAACAAATCGCACGCGTGGCACCTGGATGCCCCAGCGAGTTACGGTCGAAAACCGGGGAGGTCATGGGATATCCGCGAACTTATGCGCAGCCGTATATCATGGCCTCACCAGACTGCGAACATCAGGTACTATTCGCGATGATATGCAATGCGAAGTGACACTGGGAGTTCGTGCTGGAAGGCATCGTCTGGTGTGGAAATAATCGGTTGCAGCCACTTTGCGTCGCACAGTATAGGGGATGAGTCAGGAATTCTTGCATCTCGGCCAGCCCCAGCCGCTCCAAGTTGTTCATGTGGATTGTCATTCATCCGGAGCATCCTACGGTTTCGTTTCCGGCCACCCCGCATTGGACAATTCTCGCAGTTGTGTCAAGTACAAACTTCTTGTACTGTTGGAGGAATCGTGGTGCGTTTTGAGTGCAGGGCTTGCGCGGCAGGGGTACCCTCCCGCGTGTGGTTCCCGCATAGATTCGAAGTAGCGGTGCCCTCGGACGAGTTCGAAGGTGAACGAATCGACCGGCATAGGCTGAAACTGGCATGATCATGGGAGCGAATTCCTGGTAGGGACTTGCCCAATGACTAACACCGCAATAAAGGCTCTGATGAACGACATATCAACAGAGCAAGGAGCTTTTTATGGCAACAGATAGAGCACCCTTGGACGTCAACCGTCGCAGATTCATGCAAAGTACCACGCTCATGACGGCGAGCGGCGGGCTTGGTTCCCTTGCCTTTGGCCAAGGCTGCCCGGTGAAGGATGGCACCGTTCGCGACCGGATATGGGTTTTTGCCAATCCTGTGAATGGCGACTATGAGTTTGTCCGGAAGCGTTCCGTCATGAGCCCGCTGGAGGCCGCGGTTTACATGGGCGCGCCCAACCTGCTCATGGTCAATCAATATCCCGGAAAGGGTCAGGAGGGAATATATAAGGCCTGGGAACCGCCGTATGAACAATACGCCTACCCCCTTAAAGTGTTGAAGCGCGTGGCGTGGTCCATTGTGGGTGCTAGCGGTGTCACCAACGAATCGGAAAGGCAAGCGGTATTGGCCCTGGCGCGCCGGACTCCGAACATCGTAGGGGTCTTCATGGACGACTTTTTCCGTGACGAGAAAGAAGGGAATCTGGCGAGCTTGACGCTCGATCAGATTCGCGACGTGCGGCGGCAGCTCAAGACCCCGGACAAGAAGCTGGATCTGTACGTCACGCTGTATACCAGGCAGCTTGACCCCGCGATTGCCGACTACCTGAAGTTAATTGATGTCGTCACGCTTTGGACATGGGAGACCGCCGAATTGGCGAACCTCGAGGCGAACTTGTCCAAGCTGGAAAAACTGGCGCCCAAAACCCGAATATTATTGGGATGTTACACGGCGGATTATGACAAAAAGCGGACTCCCTGGTGGACCGATATGCCAGTCCGAACAATGCAGCACCAATGCGAGGTTGGTTTACGGTGGCTGCGCGAAGGCCGGATTGAAGGGATCATCATTTATGGTACTGCCATGGATCTGAATTGGAAGTCTGTGGAATGGGCTCGGGCGTGGATCCAAAAAGTCGGGGACATAAAGCTGTAATCGACCCAGGCCGGTAGGTCCATTCCAGAGCCGCGGCCTACCGTAGCGGCACTTTCTTGAGTGGCGTGATCGTGACGGGGCCGAGCAGACCGGAGCGGGGCAGCGGTTTGAACCCATATAGGTCACGCATACCTTTGAAACCATCGTGCAGGCCGCGGCCGTAAACAGCGGCGAGATCCGGCGGCAAGGGCGGCGCGGTCTTCCACGCCGAGACGCGATTAATCAACGTATTGGTCACTCTAACGCGTAGGTGGTTCGCGCCGGGTTGCACCAGGCGGGTGACATCCAACGTCTGCCCGCGCATCCAGACAATGCCGGCCGGCTTGCTGTTTACTTCAACCTCGCCTATGTTGCCGAGATCGCCGAGGCTCAGATCGAGCCGCAAATCGGGTGCGATATAGGATGCGGGCAGCTCGAACGCGGTGGTGTAGACACCGGTGCCACTGAAGTGCCTGGTCGCGGGATCGTCGGTCCAGGATGCCAGTAGCCGCATCTGCTTCTGCGTGTCGCCGAGCGTGAGTTGCCACGCACCGTCGATTTTGTAAGAGGCGGGTATTCCCTCCACGCGAATGGTGCGCGCGTCGCAAACGTGATCCCCGTTGTGGTCGGCGAGCGCTTCGGTCCGCGAGAGCACCTCCCGGAAATCGCTGTGGCGAACGTGCGCGGCATCCGGCGCCCCGCTGAAGACCACCATGGTGGATTCGAAGGGCGCCAGGCGTATCGGCATGGTGGTGGCATTTTCCGCGATGTCGAACTCCTGTACCGCGCGCACCTGGCCATCCATGGCATTCCAGATGTGCGGCGCCTTGCCCGTCACGCGGAAAGCCACGCGCATCGCCAGAGGCTGGTCCTGCATGTTGGCGAGGAAGTAGATGTCCGCCTCGGGCCCGGTGCGGTGCGCGAACATGAGGCCGTGGTTCTCGCGCATGGCCTCGCGCACGAAGTCGATGGCGAGGTCCGGCGCGACGTGCTCGCGCAGCGCATTGACAAAGGGATCGAAGACGCTCGATTTCCAGTCCAGCATGTCGCGGCGCTCCATCACCTTCTGGAGCAAGACGGTGTGGCCCGCGCCGTAGCGCGTTTCGCGAAACAGGGCATCGGAAATGGCGCGCGCTTGCGCGTCATGCTCAATGTGGCCGGCAAGGCCGGTGGAGGCTTGCGGCGTCTGCTCGAGCGCCACCACCGCGCCTCCACCCTTCACATACTCTTCGATGCGCCGCAGGCTTTCCAGCGGCATGGCGTGTATGTTTGGCAGAACCAGCACGCGGTAGTCGAGATCGCGCACGCGAATGGAGCCGCCATCGAACTTCGCGTGGTGCTGCAATACGTCGTCGTTGATGACATCGAAATCGTAACCGTTGGCCCAGATGAGCTTGACCCAGATCGCCCCAGTCGAAATCCCGCGTCCATCGGCGGGCGTTCAACACATCGAGCGTCCATTGATTTGCGAGCGGCGAATAGACGGCGATGTCGGCCACGGGCCGGCCGTAGCGCATCACCACGGAGGCGCGCGCCACGTAGTCGCTCAAGTGCCGGTAGAACGGCCACCAGATGTTCACGTGGCTGACGAGCATCTCGGCGCCGAAACGGCGCGGGGGAACGAACTCGCGCTCGGGCGTGCCCGTATATCCGTGGTTGTAGAATTTGTTGGCGCCGGCGCGCAGAAAGCCGTCCGAGGCGATCTTCAACTCCTCCATCGTGTCGCGCGCTTGCTGCCAGTGCATGTACGTGTACGCTTCGACGCTCACAATGTTGCGCCCGTACAGGTGCGCGCCGCTGGCGGTGTAGGCGCGCGGGCCGACGCGCGTGTCGAACCACGGCACGGCGTCCTTTTCTCCCGGCGTAATCTCCAATTCGGGAATGTCGGCCATGCCGGCGCCTTGCAGAATGTCCGTGACAAAGCCGTAGGGTTGGATGCGCGCCTTGACGCCATGGCGCTCCGCCCAGCCGACGAAGGTCTTGAAGAACGCCTCCAGCCCCATCTGGTGTAAGAACTCGTTCACGTCGTAACGGATCTTGGGCGATAATTCGTCCACGTCCCACCACAAGGCGGGCAGGTAGCGCGTGAGATCGTAGCCTTTGCGTTTACGGAATTCCGCGAGAAATCCGTTGCTCCAGTACAGGCTGTTGCGAAAAACCGGCACCTCAAAGCTGTCCATGAAGACGCTCTCGACGGTCTTGCCCAATTCGGCTCCGAAAGCCGCCACGAACTTCCCGCCGATGTAGTCGCAGTAACGTTCCATGGCGCCCTTGCTCAAGTGGTCGATCGACGGCCCGCTGTTGAGGACCTGCCAGAACACCATCAGGCGCCAGCGGCCCGCCGGCACCTGCCACTCGATGTGGCGGCCGCGCACGCGCGCGGAGAGATCGACGAGGGTCGATTCGCGCAGGCGCAGATCTTCCGTTTCGCCCGCCACCACGGCCAGGATTTGATCGTCGGGGCGGATGCGCTTGAGCGGCTCAGTCGGGTTGCGCGGGTTCAGCACTACGTCCAGCGGCAGCTCGCCTCGAAACACACGCGGGCCGCGCAGCTCAACCATGCTCGCAACCATATTCTTGTTGCGGTCCGCCTTGGGCACCCAATCCCCGCCCCAAATCCAGCCGGGCCCGCCGAAATTGACCGAAAACTCCATGCCGCGCCGCTTGGCTTCGGCGATGGCGTGGGTGAGCCGCGAGAAATACTCGTCGGAAAGAAACTTGACGTTGCCGCGTTCGTAGACCGGCTGCATCGAGATTTCCTCGACGCCGCCGATGCCGGCGGACTGCATCTGGCCAAGCTGAAAGTCGATGTCCTGGTTGCGAAGGGAATTGCCCATCCACCACCACCGCGTGTGCGGGCGGCAGTCCATGGGGGGACTGGCAAAATCGCGGCGCAACTGTTCCAGGCCGGCTCCGTGAAGGCTGATGGCGGCGAAGGCGAGCAGGTAGAGGAAACGCATTTCGATGTAGGCTCCTTTCAAAGGGTATCCTAGAAATAAGTGGCATTCCGCAGGGTCATCTGGATTGTACTGGATAGTGTGGGTATCGGCGAGATGCCCGACGCCGCCGGCTACGGCGACGCGGGCAGCGACACGCTGGGCAACCTCGCGCGTCTGCGCGCGCTCCATTTGCCGAATCTGTGCAGCCTGGGCTTGGCCAACATCAAGCCGCTCGACAAAATGCCGCCCGCCCCCGCGCCACTGGGCTGCTTCGGCCGCTGCGCCACTGCATCGCCCGGCAAGGACACCACCACCGGCCATTGGGAGATGGTAGGCATTCATCTTGCGCGGCCGTTTCCGCTTTACCCGCACGGGTTCCCGTCCGAGGTGATGGACGAATTCGAGCGGCGCATCGGGCGCAAGACGCTGGCCAACGTTCCGGCCTCCGGCACCGACATTATTCGCGAGCTGGGCGAAGAACACATGCGCACGGGCTATCCGATCGTTTACACCTCAGGCGACAGCGTGTTCCAGATCGCGGCGCATGAAGAGGTGATTCCGGTTCCGGAGCTGTACCGCATGTGCGAGATTGCGCGCGAGATTCTGCGCGGGCCCCACGAAGTGGGCCGCGTCATCGCGCGCCCGTTCATCGGCGCTCCCGGCGCCTTCACGCGCACTTCGAACCGCCACGATTATGCCGTGCCGCCCCCGGCCGGCATGCTGCTGGACCGGTTGGCCGAAGCGCGCGTGCCGGTGGTGAGCATTGGGAAGATCTACGATATCTATTTGGGACGCGGCATCGGCCGCGCCGAAAAGACCAAGTCGAACGCCGAGGGGATGGAGAAGGTTCTCGACGTCGCCGCAAGTTGCGGCAGCGGGCTGATCTTCGTCAACCTCGTCGATTTCGACATGCTGTACGGCCACCGTAACGATGCCGAAGGGTATGCCAATGCATTGGAGGCGGTGGACCGGTGGCTGCCGGCGTTGCTGGGCCGCATGACGCGGGACGACCTCTTGATCCTTACCGCGGATCACGGGTGCGATCCCACCACGCCGTCCACCGACCACAGCCGCGAATACGTGCCGCTGCTGGTCTACGGCGAAGCGGCGCGGCGCGGCGTGAACCTCGGCACACGGGCCAGTCTGGCCGACATGGGGCAGACGGTGGCCGGGAATTTCCGAGTTCAAATTGAAAAAGGAGAGAGCTTTTTAAGCCTAATCATATGAGAAAACCTATCATGGCGGGCAACTGGAAGATGTACAAGTCGGCCAGTGAAACCACCGCCTTCTTCGAGAAGTTTTGTCCGCTGGTGGCGGGCGCCTCGCACTGTGAAGTGGTGATCGCCCCCACGTTCGTGAACATCGCCGCCGCCGTCGCGGCCACCAAGGGTGGCAATGTCGGGATCGGCGCCCAAAACGTGTATTGGAAGAACGAAGGCGCGTTCACGGGTGAAGTGTCCGCTCCCATGATCGCCGCCGTCGGCGCCGGGTGGGTCATCATCGGCCATAGCGAACGCCGTCAATTCTTCGGCGAAACCGACCAGACGGTTCTGCAAAAGACCGTGGCGTCGCTGGCAGCGGGCCTGAAGCCCATCGTATGCGTGGGCGAAATGCTGGCCGATCGCGAAGCCGGCAAAACCGAAGACGTGCTCGTCGGGCAGTTCCAGGGCGGCATCGCCGGCCTCACACCGGAGCAGTTCTCGCGCATCGTCATCGCGTACGAGCCCGTGTGGGCCATTGGCACCGGCAAGACCGCCACTCCCGAAATCGCCGCCGACGCGCACAAGTGCATCCGCGCGCAAGCCAAGGCGAAGTTCGGCGCCGACGCGGCAGCCGCGATCCGCATTCTTTACGGCGGCAGCGTGAAGCCGGATAACGTGAAGAGCCTGATGGCGCAGCCGGACATCGACGGCGCGCTGGTGGGCGGCGCGAGCCTTCAGGCCGAGTCGTTCGCTTCCATCGTGAATTTCTAGTCAGCGTAGCAATGGGGACTGGCTCGAATTTCGCCGCTTTTGCGAAACTTCGTGCCTGTCCCCATTTTGGCCCCGTACCAGTCAGCGTTTCTGTTTGCCCGGAAGTCCCACCGGATTTTCGTGGGTCCGCTCGCGGAAGCGGCCGCTCATGCCGGATGCCAGTGAGACGCTCTCCTCGCCGAAACGGTCGCGGAGAGCGTCCACCGCGCCCAGCGCTTTCTTCCAGCGCTCGGTGGAGCCATCGTCGAGAAGATGCAGTTGTCCTTCGCCGGTTTCAAACGAAGAGGTATGCACGCCCAGCAGGCGGACCGGCTTCCCGTTCCAATTCTTTTCGAATAGGGCCCGAATCGCGTCGATGATTTCGGTGTCGACCATCGTTGCGTGTTTGAGCGTGGCGGCGCGCGTGATGGTTTTGAAGTCCTTGTAGCGCAGCTTCAATTGCACGGTGCGGGCGTGCAAGCCGTGCTCGCGCAGCCGGCGCGCCACCATTTCGCACAATCGGGCCAGCGTCGCGCGGATGGTCTCGCGATCCGTCGTGTCTTCGAGGAACGTGTGTTCGTGGCTGATGGACTTGGGGTCTTCCTCGACGCCGATGGCCGAATCGTACCATCCTCCCGCGTCGAGACCCTGTGCCTTTCCCGCCAGCGCCAGTCCCCATTGCCCGAAACGCTCTTCAAGAAAGCGTTCGTCGAGTTTCGCCAAGTCGCCGACTTTGCGAATGCCGCAGTCGTGCAATTGCTTTTCGGTGACCTTGCCGACGCCGGGGAGCCGGCGCACGTCGAGCGGCGCGAGAAACCGCGCTTCTTCGCCGGGCAGGATCCAGAGAATCCCGTTCGGCTTGGCCTGATCGCTCGACACCTTAGCGACCATGCGCGAGGTGGAGATTCCGATGGAACAGTTGAGCCCGGTGGCTTGCTTGATGCGCTCATGAAGGCGATGGGCGGCCTCAATGGGCGCGCCGAACAAACGCTCGGTGCCCGTCATGTCGAGATAGGCTTCGTCCACCGAGGCCATTTCGACTACCGGCGAAAACTCCCGGAGAATCTCGAAGACCCGGTGCGAATAATCGCGATAGCGCTCCGGATGGCCGTCGATGAAGATCGCCTGCGGGCACTTTTGATACGCCGTGCGCAACGGCATGGCCGAATGCAGTCCGAATTTGCGCGCCGCGTAGGAAGCCGCCGACACGACGCCGCGTTGGTCCGGACGCCCGCCCACCACCACGGGCTTGCCCTTCAACGATGGGTCGAACAACTCCTCCACCGACACGAAGAAGGCGTCCATGTCGAGGTGGAAGATGGTAGTCATGGCTGGTATCGCGCCGCGATCACGCGCGGGTATCCGGCCAGATCCTCGCGCGTATGAACCTTGTCCCACCCGTCGCCGAACATCGCGCGCACGGCGTCGAGCGAACGATAGCCCAGTTCCATGACCAGCCAACCGCCCGGCGCGAGCACGCGCGCCGCGTCGGCAATCAGTCTCTCATAGACTTCGTTGCCGGTGGGGCCGGCGAACAACGCCACGTGCGGTTCGTGGTCGCGCACCTCGGGCTGCAACCCCGCGGCATCGCTTTGAGCGACGTAGGGTGGATTGGAAACTACCAGGTCGAACGAGCGCGCGGCAAAACACGACGAGATGTCGCCCGCTGTGAAGTGGATCCGCGCCTCGAGCCGCCGCGCGTTTTCCGCGGCCACCTTCAGCGCGGCGAGCGAGATGTCGCACGCCGCCGCCGCGCAGTGTCATTTCGATGCTGAGCGTGACGGCAATGGCGCCCGAGCCGCAGCCCACATCGAGAACGCGTAACGCTGCACCGCGCGCGGCCGCGAGTTCGAGCGCCTCTTCGATGACGTGTTCGGTTTCGGGCCTGGGGATGAGTACGTCGGGCGTGACCAGGAAGTCGCGCCCGTAGAATTCCTGATGGTGCGTGATGTACTGCGTGGGGACGCCGTCCAGACGCTCTTTGAGATAGCGGCCGAAGTGCAGCCAGGCCATCTTGCTCAGTTCGTCTTCCGGGTGGCTGTAGAGATAGACGCGCTCGCGGCCCAGCGCTCGCGCCAGCAACACTTCCGCCGTCAATCGAGCCGCGGGGACCGCGGCGTCCTCAAGAAGCCGGCACCCTTGCCGGAGCGCGCTTTGAACCGTCATCGGGCGATGTGGCAGTCTCGGTTTGCTTCAGCTTCTCGGCCTGGTAGTAGGTGGTGAGTGCGCTGATGATCTGGTCGAGGCGGCCTTCCATGATCATATCCAGTTGGTGGAGTGTGAGGCCAATGCGATGATCCGTCACGCGGTTCTGCGGGAAATTGTAGGTGCGGATCTTCTCGCTGCGGTCACCCGAGCCCACCATGCTCCGCCGCTCGGCGCCAATCTGCGCCTGCTGCTTCTCGAGTTCCATCTCATAAAGACGCGAGCGCAGCACGCGCATGGCTTTGGCGCGATTCTTGATCTGCGACTTTTCGTCCTGGCAGGAGACGATCAATCCGGTGGTCAGGTGCGTGATGCGCACGGCCGAGTAGGTGGTGTTGACCGATTGCCCGCCGGGGCCCGAAGAGCAGAACGTATCGATGCGAATGTCCTTGGGATCGATTTGGACCTCGACTTCGTCGGCTTCCGGCAGCACCGCCACCGTGATGGCGGAGGTGTGCACGCGGCCCTGCTGCTCGGTGACCGGGACGCGCTGCACGCGATGCACGCCGCTCTCGTACTTTAATTTGCTGTATACGTTGTCGCCGCTGATCAGCGCGATGATTTCCTTGGCGCCGCCGATCTCGCTCTCGCTCATGGACGTGATTTCGACGCGCCAGCCGAGGGTTTCCGCATAGCGCGTATACATGCGGAAGATCTCGGCGGCGAACAGCGTGGCCTCGTCTCCGCCCGTCCCGGCGCGGATTTCGAGCACCACGTTCTTCTCGTCGTGGGGATCCTTGGGCAGCAGGAGCACCTTCAACTCTTCTTCGAGCCGCGCCAGCCGGGGTTCCATGCGCACGATTTCGTCGTTCGCCATGCCGCGCAGTTCGGCGTCGGATTCCTCCAGCATCTGCCGCGCCTGATCGAGGTTGTCGTGAGTCTCCTTCCACTCACGATACTTGCCAACCACTTCGGCGAGATCGCTGTGAGCCTTGGCCGTCTTGCGGTAGAGATCCGAATCGCTGATCACGGCCGGGTCGGCCATCTGGCTCGTCAGCGTTTCGAATCGGGCTTCTATGTCGTCCAGTCTCTGCGTATATTGCATCGGGGTCCGTTAGGCGATGACAAGCTGGCCGCCCTGTTCGGCTTCCAGTTGCAGCGCGCCCTCCAGGGCGCGGATAGCGACGGCGGTTTGTTCGTCCGACGGCGGTTGCGTGGTGATCCGTTGCAGCCACAGCCCAGGGGCCGTGATGGCGGCCATCAAGCCGCCGCGCCGCTTGGCCGCGTAGCGGATCACTTCGTAGCTCGCGCCCATGATCACCGGCAACAACACCACGCGCATGGCGAGCTTCGCGGCGAATCCCTGGAAGGGAATCAGCGTGTAGACCACGATGGCAACCAGCATCACCACCAGCAGGAAGCTGGTCCCGCAACGCGGATGGAACGTGCGGAACGACTGCGCGTTCTCTACGGTGAGCGCTTTGCCGGATTCGAAATTGAACACCACCTTGTGCTCGGCGCCGTGATACTCGAACACGCGGCGAATGTCCTTCCACAGCGAGAGCCCGTAAAGGAACGCCACGAAAATGGCCATGCGGATGATGCCGTCGGTCAAGTTGAAGGCGATGTTGCCGTGCAGCGCCGGGAAGCGCTTCTCAAGCAGAGTGGTGAGGTAGAGCGGAACGAACTTGTAGAGGAAAACGAAAAACAAGAACGAGAAGGCCAGGTTCAATCCCATGACCCAGCCGGAGATCTCCTGCTTTTCGGCCTTCGGGCCGCCTTCGTCGAGCGAGGCGTCGGCCGAGAAGCGCAGGGCCTTCATGCCCAGCCACATAGCCTGGCCGAGAATACCGACGCCGCGAAGGAACGGGTGCCGCAGCACGGGGTAAATCTCCGAAGGTCGCTTGAGCGGCAACTCTTCGGTGACGATGGAGCCGTCCGGCTTCCGCACGGCGGTACAGTAGCTGTGCGGCGCGCGCATCATGACACCTTCGATGACCGCCTGCCCGCCGACCAGCGTCGCTTCCCCGCTTTCCATGAGTGGCAGCAGGTGCGCGCGCATCGACAGGCCGAGAAACTTCAGTGTGTTCACGTGGGGGACGAACTCCTGATACCAGTATATCGCAGGGGTCCGGTGGGGCCCCTTTCACTCGCCATTCTTGAGGGCGCCCGCGGGCTTGTGTTCGGTGATCTCCCGCCACGTGTCGTGGACTTGCAGGGGGAGCCACGCGCCGGGGACGATTTGTTTCAGAGTGTCGGGTTGCGCCTTGGCGACGGTCAACTGGAAGGCCAGAGTGAGCGCCACGGCGAAACACGCCAGCAATGGCGCGCGATTCAGCCTCATATCTTCCTCTTCAGTACGGGATTCTGTCCCGCTTCCCGGCCCAGGCGCGGAAGGGCGCGGCGGCGTCCGGGCAAGCGAGGTGCCGCATGCCGATTCTACGCTCGCTGGGCGCCAGCGGAATCTCACTGTAGATGAGCGAGTCGTCGAAACCCGCCGCGGCGGCGTCCTCGCGGGAAGCCGCGAAGTAGATCTCGCGGAGTCTCGCCCAATAGATGGCGCCCAGGCACATGGGACACGGCTCGCAGGATGTGTAGATTGCGCAATCGTCCAACTGGAACCGGTTCAGGATGCGGCACGCCTCGCGGATGGCGACCACCTCGGCGTGCGCCGTGGGATCGTTCGCCGGCACGACGCGGTTCGCTCCTTCGGCGAGTATGCGCCCCTCACACACAACCACCGCGCCGAAGGGACCGCCGCCTCCGTCTTCGACGTTAGCAACCGCAAGCTGAATGGCGCGCTGTAGATAGTCGTTGTGCGATCGAGGCATGCTCCGGCACCCCAGGAGGTCGCTGATCCACAGAGCAGAATATCAGAACGTGAGCGTGTTGCCTATACGCAAATTGATGTTTGGCCACGGAGCCGGCCGCCAGCTCCAAAACAAACTGGGCTAGATGCTTGCCACCGTAAGTCTGGCATTGCTTCGAGCCCGCCGGGCAGGGCGGTGTGTTCTCGCTGATTTCCACTACCGTGCGCGACGTGTCCATCCACAGAATGTCGAGCGGAATTTTCACCTGGAACATCCAGTACGAATAGTGGCCCGAGCTTCCGTGGATGAACAGCATGCCGCGGTCCGGCGCCAGCGATTCACGGAACATCATACCGCGCATCATGTCGTTCGGATCCATCATCAGTTCGACGCGGATCTTGGTGCCGTCCGGCAGGGTCACCAGCCGGGTGCGGTCGTCGTCGGTCGAAACCGTGGTATAGCCGCAGCCCGCCATCATCAGGCCAAGGGCGATCATCGCGAACAGAGCAACAGTGCGCATGCACTAAAATAGTAACCGGATTGAGAGTTCCATTTCATCCGGACACTGTCTTATGAGCTGGTGGAAGCGCTTACGCCTGACGCTCGAAATGATCAAGTTCGAGCATTCCTTGTTCGCCCTGCCGTTCGCGCTCACCGCCGCGCTGCTGGCCTTTCGCGAGGATCGCTTCGGCACCATGACCCCCGCCTGGAAACTGTTCTGGATTGTCGCGGCCATGGTGGGCGCGCGCTCGGCGGCCATGACCTTCAACCGCCTGCTCGATTCCGCCATCGACTCGCGGAATCCGCGCACGCGGTCCCGGCACCTGCCCGCCGGCCTGCTCCAACGCGGCTTCGCCTGGGGGTTCACCGCCGCCAGCGCGTTCGTCTTTCTTGTCGCGGCGCGCATGTTGAACCCGCTGTGCTTCAAGCTCGCGCCGGTGGCGCTGTCGGTGGTCTTCTTCTATTCCTTCACAAAACGGTTCACGTCGCTCTCGCACCTGGTGCTGGGCTTCGCGTTGGGCATCGCTCCGGCGGCCGCCTGGATCGCGGTGCGCGGATCGCTCGACGCGCGCATCCTGTGGCTCACCGCCGCCGTCACGCTCTGGACCGCCGGGTTCGACGTAATCTACGGTTGCCAGGATTACGACTTTGACGGGCGCGAAGGTTTGTTCAGTCTGCCGCGCCGCTTCGGCATCCAGGGCGCCCTCCGGATTGCGCGCGGACTGCACCTGGCGATGTTGGCTTGCCTGGCGCTGCTGGCCGCGCAGTTCCATCTGGGTCCGGTGAGTTGGGCCGGTGTGATGGTGGTGGCCTTATTGCTCGCCTATGAACATGGCTTGGTGAAGCCGGACGATTTGTCCCGCGTGGACGCGGCCTTCTTTACCGTGAACGGGTACATCAGCGTGCTATTCTTTTTGTTTTGGGGCGCTGACATACTCTTCATCCGCAAGGGGGGCTGACAATGAATGTCTTTGTGGAAGACGCGTGTCTCCAGCCGGTGCTTGAAAAAGTGCGCGCCGGAGAGCGCCTCAGCTATGACGACGGCGTGGCGCTTTACCGCAGCCAGGACCTGCTGGCCATCGGCTACATGGCCAATCTTGTGCGCGAGCGGCTGCACGCCAACGTCACCTACTTCAATGTCAACCGCCACATCAATCCCACCGACGTGTGCGTGGCCAGTTGCCGCCTGTGCGCCTTCGGTAAGAAAGTTCGCGATCCCAAGGCCTACACCATGTCGCTCGAGCAGGTGTGGGAGAACGCGGGACGCGGCTGGAGCGAAGCCGTCACCGAATTCCACCTGGTCGGCGGACTGCATCCGGAACTCACGCTCGACTGGTATTGCCAGGCCTTCCGCGGCCTGAAGGAGCGCTTCCCGAAAGTTCATTTGAAGGCGCTCACCATGGTGGAGGTGGCGTATCTGGCGCATCGCACGAAGATCACCGTGCGCGAAACGCTCGAACGCATCAAGGACGCCGGCGTCGATTCGCTTCCCGGCGGCGGCGCCGAGATCTTCAGCGAGCGCGTGCGGCGCATCATCTGCGACCACAAGCTCACCGGGGCGCAGTGGCTCGACGTGGCTCGCGCGGCGCACCAGATCGGGCCTGCCCACTAACTGCACCATGCTCTACGGGCACATCGAGACGGAAGAGGATCGCGTGGATCACCTTCTGCGGCTGCGCGCGCTGCAGGACGAAACGCATGGGTTCGTGACCTTCATCCCGCTGGCGTTCCACCCGGCCAACACGGCGCTCGCGCACCTGCCCTCGACGACCGGTTTTCAGGACCTGAAGAATATCGCGGTGTCGCGGCTGCTGCTCGACAACATCGCGCACGTCAAAGCCTACTGGGTGATGATGACGCCGCGCGTCGCGCAAATCGCGCAACGCTTCGGAGCCGACGATGTCGACGGAACCATCGTGGAAGAGCGCATTTATCACGACGCCGGCGCCACCACCAGTCAGTCGTTGCGCCGCGGCGACTTGTTGCGGCTCATCCGCGAAGCGGGCCGCGAGCCCGTCGAGCGCGACACGCTTTACCGCCCGGTCCTACGCAGCGAAGCCACGCTCACCGTGCTGGTGTGAGGGGTTCGGTTCGGACGCCGTTGCTCAGGGCTCCGCGCGGCGTGCCGCACCATGTCCCGGTCGATGCCGAAATAAGCGTGCACGAGGACATTTCGAAACGCGGTGACTCTGCTCCGCGGAACTTCCGGATGGAGAGCCCTCATGGCGTCGCTTATGTGAGCTGCCGCTTCTCCGATTACGGCGAGCTTTTGAACGACGGCGCTGCGCACGAGTTCGGATTCCTCGAACGAAGAACGTGTGTGGCCCGTTACGAAAAGCGCGACATGGCCCGCCGTCTCCGCGATGTCTCGCAGGTAGAGTTCGTCACGCCGCATAGATGAGTTGCGCCTGGCCCAGGACTGAATCGCGGATGAGAGGCTTCAGGCCCTTCTTCGATACCAAATCCACCTTGCGGCCAACCAGTTCCGTCAGATCGAGCATCAAGCCCGCGAACTCAATCAGCCCTATCTTGGCGGCAGGCTGAAACTCAACCAGTATGTCCACGTCGCTATCGGAAAGCATATTCCCCGATGCGGCAGAGCCGAACACCGAAAGCTCGCGCACGCCGTAGTTGCGGCAGACCGAGGCCAGTCGGGTCTCGTCCAACTCGATTTGGCTCACTCGGATCATGCTAGGCGTCCCAGCCCATTATCACGCAACGTGCGCCCCGCGGGGGGGGGGCGCCGTGTTCCCCTATTCGTTCACATGCACCACTTGCGCTGGGGCGAAGCCGGCGGCGCATCTGACAGCTTCGCAAATCCATCACGCAGTGCGGGTTTCGCGCGCTCGCTTCACGTCGAGGGCCTCGCTTAGTCCTGGACTATAATGGGATCGCTCGCAATGACGCAGGCCGATTTCATAAGAATCGTTGTGGTCTATCCTCAGGACGCACGTTCCCAAAGGGACCTCGTTCGCGAGGCAATCACCGAGCTCAACCAGAACCTCGCCCAGGAGCTGCAGCTCTTTCTTCGATTTGAGGACTGGACAACAGCGGCCCGTCCCGGCTTCCATAGTGACGGTCCTCAAGGTCTCATAGACTCCAAATTGGAGCTTTCGAAGGCCGATATTGTTATTGCCTTGTTCTACAAGCGGCTTGGAGATTCTATGGAGGGCGCAAGGTCAGGCACGGAGCACGAAGTCCTACAGGCCTTTGAAGCGCGAAAGATGTACGGTAGCCCCGAAGTCATGTTGTATTTTTGCAATGCTCCACCGGAGTCCATGACCGAAGTCGAGGAACGCGAGTGGCGCGAACTGTGCCAGTTCAAAGCGTGCCTCCCGCGTCCGTTGTTCTATTGGGAGTACTCCAGTGACGTGGAGCTTGCATCATTTATACGAAACCACCTCACCCAGTGCATTTTTGAGAAAGCAGATGCACGTTCAACCAGTGCCGGCAAAGACGCCTCATTCTGTTGGTCGACCGGTGCGACGCCTACCATTCTGCGCTCTGAGGGAATGGCTGAGAGAGTCGCGGATGTGGATATCACTTTTGCCGGTATCCCTCACGGAGGCCGCGAGTGCCTTTCAGCGAATTTCGACGTCCAGGTCTATCTGAGCACCAACATTTCGAATCGACTGTTGGATGATAATCAGCTCACCGATGCTCTGTTGGTGCTTGACCGCACAGAGCTCGGCAGCAAGGACAACTGGCCGTCGAGAACGACAGTTCGCGGGCGGCGTGAATCGATGAACAGCCTTGTCTTTGCCGGATGTGCCGATTGACCTTTCCGGCGTGGGCGGCAAACGTGTGGCGCGAATCGTAAACCTGCGTGCCAACGCCACTGGTGTCCCGCTGGGGTCACCAGTATTGGCCTATGTCGAGGTTCGGCCTGCCGAAGGGGGGTCGACTATGCCAATCGCAGCGAATCAGGTCGTCACTGTAGGGTTGGTACAGCCGAGCTTCACCTTCAGTCTTTGTGACCGTGCCGGTGGCTCTTCTGTTCCGTTTGTCTTCTCGCGAACCACTGGAGTGAACTGCGATCTCGTGGCTGGCTTGGCGCCAACTGACCTCACGCCAAGTTACCGCGTTCGGTTCACAGAGATGTTCGCCGGCGCATTCACAACCCGCAATGCCGAAGTCGGGGAATGGCCCTTGTTGACTGAAGGCGCGGAGAAGTTGACGAACGGCACTCGCTTTATGGTGAGATTCGGTCCCCTTCCTGCTGGGGTGTCTCTCTATGTGACGCTAAGGAATCTCAATCCGACACAGCACGTACGATTGGGACAACGCTGTACCAAGGCGATGTTTGTAGCCGAGGCGCACGGGGATGGTAGCGGCGGCTACCTCGACTACAACGAGAAGGAACTGTCCACGGCGATGACGGAATTCGGAATACCAATCACTTGTCTGGGAATCAGAGGAGGATATTGCTATGCGGTCTGGGAACTCGTTGAGTCAGTGAGTAATCCGTCAGCGGGTCTCCTCGAACTGGATTTCGGTGTCGTTCTCGCAGCGTCTCCCGGCTCCGCATCTTTGGGGAGTTATCTTGCCGCGGGATTACTTGCTCCGGTGAGTGTGACTTATAGGATGTCCAAGAATGTGCGGGTACCACGCTTCAAAGAGTATTTGACTGAGGGGGAAGCATTCACTGTCCGTCCATAGCCCGAAGCTTCTGGCTTGATAGATCGAAACCCGCTGTTGATGACACGTCACGCCGTAATAGAGCCCGCATCGCTAGTCGCGCACTTGTGATCGGTTGGCGTCCTCCCCTATTCGTTCACGTGCACCACTTGTGCCGGGGCGAAGCCGTTGAACCAGGTGGAGGATGCGTTCGAGTAGGCGCCGATGTTATCGGAGTAGACTAAGTCGCCAATCTTGAGGTCGGGCAGCTCTTCCGATTGTGAGATGCTGTCCAGCCCATCGCAGGTCTGGCCGAACACGGCCGATACTTCGGTCGGGCCGCGCTTGAACGATTTCACCTGGTAGCGGCAGTGGTCGAAGATGATCCCCGAGTAAGTGTGGTAGACACTGTCGTCGATGTAGTAACACGTCTTACCGTCGCGCACCGCTTTGCCGATGATGCGCGCTACTAAGGTCGCGGCCGTGGCTACCAGGAAGCGGCCCGGCTCGGCCAGTATTTCGATGTCGCGCGGAAGCAGGCGGCGGATCTCGGCGTTGATGGTGCGCGCCAGCCCGCTGAAGGGCTTGACGTGGCGGTTGTACGGGGCGGGGAAGCCGCCGCCGATGTCCAGGATCTTGAGCTGGTGGCCGCGCGAGGCGGCCTCGCGCATCACCGCGGAGGCGATGCCGAACGATTGCACAAAATTCTCGAAGTTGGTGCACTGGCTGCCCACGTGGAAGCTCACACCCTCCACCACCAGCCCCACGCCGAACGCCGCATCGATCAAATCCACAGCCTCGCCGGGGTCGCAGCCAAACTTTGAACTCAGCTCCACCATCGAACCCGTGTTCGGCACTCTCAAGCGGAGCATCAGGCCCGCGTGTGGTGCGTGGCGCTTGATCTTGTCCAGTTCGCTCGGGTTATCGAACGTCACCAGCGGTTTGTACTGATCCAGCGCGATGAGTGTTTCCTGGGGTTTGATGGGATTGGCGTAGACGATCTTGTCCCAGATGAAGTCCTGCCGCGCGGGCGCGTCCAGGTGCCGTATGTTCTCGTAAACCAGCATGAACTCCGGCATGGACGCGACATCGAAACTGGCGCCGGCGCGATAGAGTGTGCGCACGATCTCGGGAGCCGGGTTGGCCTTCACCGCGTAGTAGGCCTGTACTTTGGGAAGGTGTCTGCGGAACGCGGCGTAATTGCGCCGGATCGCGTCGTGGTCGATCACGACCACCGGCGTGCCGCGTTCCCTGGCAATGGCCTGGAGTTGCTTGTTAGTCAATCACCGGATCGCTCCCGTCGACCATCTTCACCTGGTTGTGGCGGAAGTATTCCTTCACCAACGCCTTCATGGTCTTGTCGCGCTGGTCGTAAAGGCGCTTGGACTTGCGAGGCTTGTGGCGCGAAAGCGCATAGTGTGTGAGGAGGGGCATGGCGATGGTTGTGTCGGTGTAGCAGACCACGGCGTCGGGAAGACGGTCCGGATCCACTTTGCCCCAACTCACGGCTTCGCTCGGCGTGGCGCCGCTCAAGCCGCCCGTGTCGGGCCGCGCATCGGTTACTTGCAGGAAGTAATCCTGCCCGAATTCCTTGATGCGCAACACTTCCTGAATTTGCGGCTCGGTTTGCAGCATGAAGTTCTTGGGGCTGCCGCCGCCCCATAGCACCACGGCGCTCTTGCCGCCGCCACGCTTGGCCGCCAGCACAAACGACGTGGTCTCGTTCACGTCGATGGACGGGTTGATGCGCAGCTTGTTGCCGCGCAACTCCACTCCGGCCACGTTCATGCCGATAGTCGAATCGCCCGGCGAAGAGGTGTAGCACGGCACGCCGGCGCGATAGGCGGCCGCGAGCACCGAGACGTCCTTCACGCCGGCCTTGCGCTCCCACGCGGCGGCATACTTGCCGAGCAGGTAGTGCAGTTCGGCGGTGCCCATCTCCTTCTGGAATTCGGGCTTGATCAGGATGCTGCGCAGGATCTCGTCGGTGGCCATCAGACAGTCGCTGTAGCCGAGCAAAACGTCGTAGACGCGCACGATGTCGTTGTCGCGCAGCACCGTGTCGTTCATGGTGAAGCTACCCACGCGCACCGGGTAGTTCAGCGCGAAATGCAGATCGTGATAGAGATTGGCGCCGGTGGCGACAATCCAATCCACGAAGCCCGCCTTGATGAGCGGAACCACCGAGGAGCAGCCCAGGCCCGCCGGCGTGAGCGCGCCAGACAGCGTCATGCCCACGGTGACGTCCGGCTCCAGCATCTTCTCCGTGAATAACTGGCAGCCTTCCCTGAGCCGCGCCGAGTTGTAAGCCAGAAACGCATTGTCCACCACGTCGGCCAGCTTTTCCTTGCCGGTGAGGTTCTTTGGCTGGATGCGTTTGCCGGAAAGGATCTTGTCCCGATGGGGACATTTCTTCTTCTTCAACCAGTCTGGTGCCTCGGACAGGTCTTCGCGGTAGCGCCGGTTAGTCGTTTTGTGTTTCGCCATGGTTCAAAATACGATTATGGCAGAACCACGCAAGCGAACCAGCCACGCGCCGGCTTCGCTCGGTTTCTCGATGCCCGCCGAGTGGGAGCCTCACGAGGCCACCTGGCTCGGCTGGCCGCACAACCCCACGGATTGGCCCGACAAGCTTGACACCATCCGCTGGGTGTATGGCGAGATGGTGCGCAAGATCGTACCGGGCGAGATGGTGCGCATGCTGGTGAACTCGCGCGCGGAGGAGAAACTCGCGCGGCGGTATCTCACACGCGCGGGCGCCGACGCGAGCCGCGTCGAATTCATCCTGCATCCCACCAACCGCGGTTGGATGCGCGACAGCGGGCCCGTGTTCGTTCGCCGGCCGCGAGCGCGCAAGGCGGAAACCGCCATCGTTCATTTCCACTTCAACGCCTGGGCCAAGTACACGGATTGGGCCAGGGATCGCCGCATACCCGAAATTGCCGCGGCGCATCTGGGCAAGCGTTTGTTCGAGGCCGACTGCGGCGGGCGGCCCTTCGTGCTGGAAGGCGGCGGCATCGACGTGAACGGCCGCGGCACGCTGCTCACCACCGAAGAGTGTTACCTCGATCCGAAGACGCAGGTGCGCAATCCGGGCCTGGGGCGTAAGGAGTTCGAAGCCACGCTCAAGAAGTATCTTGGCGTCACGAACATTTTCTGGCTCGCGGGCGGCGTGGTGGGCGACGACACGCACGGCCATGTGGACGACATCTGCCGCTTCGTGAATTCGAAGACGGTGGTGCTCGTGCGCGAAGACAACCCGTACGACATCAACTACCGCCCCCTCGAAGAAAATTGGGATCGCATCGCCGGCCTGCGCCTGGAAGACGGCTCGCGCCCTGAGGTGGTGAAGTTGCCCATGCCGGGGCCGCTCTATTTCGACGGCGAGCGGTTGCCGGCGAGCTACGCGAACTTCTACATTTCGAACGCGGCGGTGATCGTGCCGACCTTCAACGATCCGAACGATCGCGTGGCGCTGGGCATTCTGGGCGAGTTGTTCCGCGACCGGCCGGTGGTGGGAATACACGCCGTGGACCTGGTGCTGGGCTTCGGCACGTTGCACTGCCTGTCGCAGCAGCAGCCGGCGGAGTAACAGGATGCCGCGCTTCGTGGTGACATTCGGCCTGCTGGCGGCTCACGTGCGCGCCGCAGTCGCGCCCAGCGTCGAAGAGGTCTCGCTCGACGCTCGCGCGAACATCATGGAGGAAAGCCACTTCGGCGTGGTCAACGGGCGCATCAGCGCGGGCATTCCGCACCGCACGGTGCTGGCCGTGCGCGGTCTCTATGCTCCGCCCTTCGCCAGTTCCGACTTCGCTCTCGACGTGCGTCTGTTCGGTGAACGCGTCGCGACCTCCGGCTACCGCTGGTACCCCGTGGAAGTGCGCCGCGCGGGGTCGGTACGCGGCGTTCGAGTGAACAGCGAGACCGTGCTCGCGGACGGCCGGCGCGCCCTGCTCGTGCGCCTCAGCCTCGCCAACCTTACTAAGAGCACCATCGCCGTCCCCATTCAGATTGAGGTCGCCGGAAGTCTAGACAATGTGCGCTTCTGGGGATTCGCGCGCCCTGCCACCGAAAAGCGGAAAACGCGCGCGGAAGCTCTGGGGTCTCAGGTGATCCTGGCCAACGATGCCGGCGCCATCGCTCTCGCATCGGATCTGCCCGCGCTTGTTTGGGAGCCCTGGTCCTGGCACTCGGTGACGCAAGTGACGCTCGCGCCCGGCGCCCGGCGCGTGTGGCACGTCGCCGTCGCCATGGGGCCGCGCACCCAGGCCGTGCGCGAATCCGCCGCGCTGGTCGCCCACGCCACTCCGGAAGTCTTTCGAGCCCGCGATGCGTTCGCGCGCCGTTGGGCGGATCTGTTCACCAAACTCCCGCGACTCGAATCTCCCAACGCCCGCCTGGTGAACTTCTACAACCGTTCGCTCATGCACCTCATCCTGAATCGATGGGAGGTGCCCGAGTTTGTTCTGAAGCCTTACTACGCCACGGGTTCGGTGCTGGGCGGGTGTCTCGGCAACTACCTGTGGAACTACGGCGAACCCTGGGAGATTTTCCCGCTCTACGACGCAGCCGCGGCCAAGGCGCATATCAAGCAGTTCCTCTCCATCGATCTCACGCGCCAGTTCCTGTTCGACCCCATAACGGGTGCGGGCGACGGACCGCACTATCCGGTGAACCAGGAGAAGATCATCCACCTGATCTACTTCTACGTGCTGCACACCGGCGACACGGCGTTCCTCCATGAGGCGGTTGCGGGCAGGTCGGTTGCCGAGTGGGCCGTCTTTCACGCACTGTACGGCGACGATCCTTCGAAGCCCGTGGCTCTCATGGACTACGGCGACGGCAATCACCATCTGGAGTTGCGCCGCCATTACCGTTACGACTTCATCGTGCCGGACCTCAATGCGCGCCGCTACGCCAACTACCTGCTGGCCGCGCGACTCTCGCGCATGGCGGGCCGCAATCACGACTACCTCCTGGACCGCGCCGCGGCTCTCAAGGAGTTGCTGCGCGAGAAGCTCTGGAATCCGCACCTGGCCTGGTACGATCTCATCACGCGCACCGGCACGCGCGATACCCGCTACACCGTGCAGATGTTCAAGCTGATCGGCAGTCCGGTGCTCGGCAAGGAAGAGGAAGCCGGCCTCTTGAGCCATCTCAACGAAAAGGAATTTCTCTCCGCTTACGGCCTGCACAGCATGTCGAAACTGGATCCGGCCTACGATCAAGTCGACATCGACAACGGCGGTGGCGGCATTTGCGGTTCATTCGTTTCCCAGATCGCCGAGCGGCTTTACAAGGCGGGGCATCCGCGCGAGGCCGAAGATCTGCTCCGCCGCGTATTGTGGTGGGGCGAGCGCGTTCCCTACTGGGGCGATTCGTTTGTCGCCAACCAGATCGACTACCGCAAGGACACGCCATTGCAGTCCGCCTTCGACGCTTCGGCCGCCGCGCAGATGGTCATTTTCGGCATGTTCGGAATTTCCGTTTCGCCTCGTGGCGATGTCACCATCGATCCGCACCCGCCGCGCCTGTCGCCGTCGCTCGCTCTGTGCGGCGTCCGGATGCGAGGCCGTGTGTTCGACGTGGTAGTGCGGGACGCGGAGTACGAGGTGATCGAAGGCGCAAAAGAAAACGGGCGCGCCTAGGCACGCCCGTTACGCTGCAAGGGATCAGCGATTAGAAGTTGAGGCGGAGCGAAAACTGGATCTGGCGGCTGGCGCCCAGGCCCACCGTGCGTTCGAGCGTCGAGGTCGCGACGCCGAAGGTGCCACCGGCCGCGGCCGAATTGAAGGACTGGCCCGGCTGCAACTGGTTGGTGCCGGTTCCGAGCGAGTTGTTCAACGTGGCCACCGGATTCGAGAAGTTAGTGTGGTTGAACAGATTGTAGAACTCCGAGCGGAACTCGATGTTCATGCGCTCGTTCAGGTTGAAACGCTTGTGCAGGGTCAGGTCGAACTGCGAGAGGCCCGGTCCGTGCAGGGCGTAGCGGCCCATGTTGCCGTAGGTGCCGGGGGCTGGAATCGCGAAGGCGGCCGGGTTCAGGAATACGCGCTTGCCGGCGCCTTCCAGGAAGGGGTTCACGCCCGCTACGACATCGGGCCGTCGCGCGTTGCGGAAGGCGCCGCCACCCGGCACGTTCATCACCGCGGTGGTCACCGGCTTGCCGTCCACCAGGATGGGCGAGTTGACATACTTGCCGGTGCGGTTATCCAGATACACGATGTCCGGCCGCGTAATCTTCACGTCGATGGGCAATCCCGTGCGCGCGTTGATCACGCCGCCCACTTCCCATCCGCCGATGAAGCGGCTCTTCTTGGCGAACGGCAGTTGGTAGAGAGCCGTGACGTTCACGTTGTGGCGCACGTCGAAGGCGTTGTTGCCGCGGTCGGCGCCAAAATCGTTCGGGTTGCTGGCGGTCTGCGCTTCGTTGGATCCGCCGGTGTTGCCGATGGAGTGGCCCCAGGTCCACTGGCTACCGATGGTGAGACCCTTCGAGAAGCGCCGGTTGACGGTGGTCTGCAGCGAATCGTAGTGGTCCGTGCCGCCGCTGGTTTTGTAGTCGATCTGCGCGAAACGGTTGCCGAACTGGCGTATGTCGATGCCGGCGCCCGTAGCCGGATTGGTCTCGACCGAGACGATCTGGTTGGTCCATGAGCGCAGGAAGAGATTGCGTCCTTGACTGCCCACGTAGGCGGCCGTCAGTACGGCGCCCGCTGGCAATTGCTGCTGGATGGACGCCGTGTAGGAGAGCACGCGCTCCGGCACGCGGTAGTCCGGGGAGTAGGCGCGCGGTTGGAAACCGAGGTTCGGATCATTGATGTCGTAATTGGCGATGATCGACGCCGGAACGATGGGGAATGTGACGCCCGTCAGTGTTCTGCTCACGCGGTCGCTTTCAATGGGCTGGATGAGATCTTCGGTCTGCCCGGGGCCGTAGTAATAGCCGGCGCCGATGCGGAACACGGTATTGTTGTGGAGCCGCGTGGGCGACCAGGTGAACGCCAGGCGCGGGCCGAAGTTCAATTTCGAACTCTGATACGGAGCGTCGGTCGCAGGCCGTATGACGCCGCGCTGCGTGTCGAAGAGCACCTGCAAATTACGCGCCTCGCGCAGCACGGAGTAGAATTCGTAGCGCAGCCCGTAGTTCATGGTCAGGTTCGGGCGGATCTTCCATTCATCCTGCGCGTAGCCCACGTAGTAGGTTTGCCGCGCCTCGCGCACGCCCGTGGCGCCGCCGTTGAACGGACTGGGAGAGCTGACGTCGCCGAGAAATTGTACTTGTGACGGCTGGTTGTTCAGCAGACCGTTGATGTTCGAAAACGTGTAGGTCGTGCCACCCAGACGGTCCGTGTAGATGCGCACCGGGCGCACTTCGACGCCGAATTTGACGTTGTGGCTGCCCTTCATCCAGCTCAACTGGTCGACGAAGCTCAGCGTGTAGTTGGTGTAAGGCTGCCCGCGGCCGTTCTGCGTGCTATTGGAACGAACCAACCCGCCCAATCGCGCAGCGCCCGCCGAGGCGCCCTGTCCGCCGATACCCGGAATGGCCACCGAACCACTGAAGTCCACCGCGATTAAGCTCAGGTCGATGCCGTTCACCGTGGGCGCCACGCCGCTGATGCGCGTCTTCTGCCCGTTGTAGCCGAGCTTGGTTTCGTTGATGACGTTCGAACTCAGCACCTGCTGGAAGTTCAGCAGTCCGTTTTGCGGGACGGCCGTAATAGCCTGATAGCTGCCCGTCACGCTGAGCGGAGTGGTGGATTCCCCCTGATCGCGGAAGTAGCGGGCGTACAGCGTGTACTTGTCGTTGAAGCGATAGTCGAGCCGGACGCTGCCGTAGTGTTCGGTAACGGAAGAATCAGAGGCGATCTGCGCCAGGTCGAGATCGGGATTCGAAGTCGCCTGCGTGCCCAGCGGGTAGGCGTCCACCAACGGTTTAATCGAGGTGACCGCGCGCGCTCGCGCCGCGGCGCTGGGAACCGTCTCGATGATGTTCAATCCGGCGCGTTGCCGTAACGCTTCGACGCTGGCGAAGAAGAATAACTTATCCTTCTTGATGGGACCGCCCACCGAACCGCCGAACTGGTTCAACCGCAGCGGGGTTTTGGTGGAGCCGTCGAAGAAGTTGCGCGCGTCCAGCTTGTCGTTGCGAAGGTATTCAAATAACGCGCCGTGCAATTCGTTCGAGCCACTCTTGGTGACCACGCTGATCTGCCCGCCGGTGCCCGTGCCGAACTCGGCCGGATAGTTGCTCGATTCGACGCGGAACTCCTGAACATTTTCGAGACTCGATTGCAGGCGGAATCCGGTCGAAGTTTCGCCGTTCAAGTTGCCCGGCGAAGCGTCGATGATGGACGACGCCTCGACGCCGTCGAAGCGCACCGCGTTCTGTTGATTGGCGCGGCCGCTGAAGCGGATGTTGTCGTAGGAGCCGCCGCCGGCGGTCTGCGCGCCTGGAACCATCAGGTAAAGTTGCGATAGTTGCCGGCCGTTGAGCGGCAGCGTGGCCACCTCGCGCTCATTCACATTGGCGCCCACGCGCGCGCTGGAGGTGTCGATCACCACCAACTCGCCGCCACTTACGTTGATTTCCTGCGTCATGGTGGCCGGCTGCAAGATCAAGTTGAGGTTGCGTTCCTGGCCCACGGTCAAGGTAATGTTCTGATACGTCGTGGGGCCCAGGCCCGCGGCTTGCGCGACGATGGTGTACGGTGCTGGCGCCAGGTTGCTTACTACGTACGTGCCCTGTTCGGTGGCTTTCAGTTTACGTTCCGCACCGGTCTTCTCGTTTCGCAGCGTAATCTCCGCGCCGGGGATGATCGCACCGGTCGCATCCGCGACCGTTCCCGCGATGCGGCCCTGCTCGGTTTGCGCCCATGTGGCGAAAGACAATCCAAGCGCCAGGAGCAGCCAATAGACAATTCGTGAGTTCCTCATATGCTTCGAGTCTAGGTAGCACGCGTTTCAGTGCCATGAACATTCGGTGAAAAGATCATAAGGACCGTCACCAGGCAATGGAAGGACCGGTTCGGGCGGCGAGAATGGAAGCGGACCTGAGGGAGCGAACGTGGCCGGCCGGAATTCCGACGCGCCTTACGCAGGCAGACGGGTGTCGCCATCCGCGCGCAGCCCGGCGTGCATTATGGATCAGGCCGGCGAACTCGCCCGGGCAACTCGAACACGAGCAACAGAATCTCGAGCGCCTCGAGCGCATCCGCAAGGATTTCGTCATCAACGTCTCCCACGAGGTGTGAACGCCGCTCGCCTCCGTTCAGGGCTACACGGAAACGATACTGGACGGCGCCTTGCACGATCAGGAGAACAATGTCCGGTTCCTTGAAGACATTCAACAGAACGCCTTGCGGTTGGGGCGCCTGATCACCGACATCCTGACGCTTATCGCGCATCAAACTGAAGACGCGGAAGTTCGTGTCGCTGAGAAAGTGGAGATCCAACGCGTCCTGGAGCCGCCGCCGGAGGGCACCGAGGGCTTCTGCGATTCTGAGGCCACGCACCAGATCCCGAGGCCTGGGGCTCAAGTACCTCGTGCTGGCGCAAGGCGGCGATGTGGCTGTGAACAGAGAACTTGGTCGCGGCTTCACGTTCTCGTTCACCTTGCCGGTGCATGACCTGGGCCTGGCCTGGACCCCGCTTTTTCAAGGTCAATTAACCGATCTGTAATCGTTTTGTCATAATCGCCGCGCTAATGTAGTGGTAGGTACCCCGATGAAGAAGATCGTGTTGATCGAGGACGACTCCGACCTGTTCGCGTTGCTCAAGTACAACCTGGAGAAAGAAGGTTTCGCTCTCACGGGAATGCAGACTGGCCGTGGCGCAGTCGAATTCTGCCGCCGTGAGCGCCCCGACCTCATCATCCTGGACATCATGCTTCCGGATTCGGACGGTCTCGAGATCTGCAAAGGTCTGCGCGGCCACGGCGAGTTAGGCCACATCCCCATCATCTTTCTCACGGCGCGGGCTTCGGAGACCGATCGTATCGTGGGGCTCGAACTGGGCGCCAACGATTACATCGTCAAGCCGTTCTTCGTACGCGAACTGGTGGCGCGCGTGAAGATCCAATTGCGCGAGCGCTTTGCTCCGGCCAGTCACCTGAAAGCCGGCACCCTTGAGCTGGACCGCACCAGTTGCCGCGTCTGGCTGCATGGCCAGGAGTTTTCGCTCACGGCGACCGAATTCCGGCTGCTCGAATACCTGATGTCGCATCCCGGCATCGTCTTCAGCCGCCATCAATTGCTCGACGCCGTCTGGGGGCACGACCGCTCGGTTACTGACCGCACCGTGGACGTCTACATTCTCCGCCTGCGCCAGAAAGTGGAAAACGACCCCACCAACCCCGCCTGGATTCGTTCGGTGCGCGGTTTCGGCTACAGTTTCGAGCAGCCGCAGCCTGAACCCGTCGCGGTGCCCGACGCCAACGCCGTCGTAGAATAGTCCTTAACGGCTCTTCGTGAAATCCTACAGCGACCGGCAGTCGCGTCTCTACGACGCTCTGGGTGAACGTATTCTCGTGCTCGATGGCGCCATGGGCACGATGTTGCAGCAGCGCGCGCTCACGGCCGCCGATTTCGGAGGCGCGGATCTGGAAGGCTGCAACGAGAACCTGGTCCGCACTCGCCCGGACGTGGTCCTGGATATTCATCGCGCGTATCTCGAAGCCGGGGCCGACATCGTCGAAACCGACACCTTCGGCGGCACGCCCATCGTTTTGGCCGAGTACGATCTTGCCGGCGCGGCGTTCGACCTGAATCGCGAGGCGGCGCGCCTGGCGCGCCAGGCGGCCGGGGAGTTTGCAAGCCACGCCCGGCCGCGCTTCGTCGCGGGCTCCATGGGGCCCACCACCAAGGCCATTACGGTAACCGGCGGCGTCACGTTCGACCAGTTGCGCGAGGCGTTCCACACGCAGGCCCGCGCTCTGATGGAAGGCGGCGCCGACATTCTGCTGCTGGAAACCTGCCAGGACACGCGCAACGTGAAGGCGGCGATCTTGGCGATACACATGGTCGAGCGCGAGCTTGGCGTGCGTATTCCACTGATGATCTCCTGCACCATCGAACCCACCGGCACCATGTTGGCCGGCCAGGCCGCCGACGCGTTCTGGGTCTCGGTGGCGCACGCCGCTCCGCTCTCCATCGGCCTCAACTGCGCCACCGGGCCGGAGTTCATGACCGATCACATACGCGCGCTGCACGAACTGGCGGCCTCGCGCATTTCCTGTTATCCGAATGCCGGACTGCCGGATGAGGAAGGGCGCTATCTGGAGACTCCCGAAACACTTTCGCGCCAACTTGAGCGCTTCGCCGCCAATGGCTGGCTCAACATCGTCGGCGGTTGCTGCGGCACCACGCCCGCGCACATCCGTGCCATCGCAAGCATGGTCGAGGGCCGCGCGCCGCGACGCGCGCCGGAATCTTCGCGCCGCGCCTTTTACAGCGGAATCGAACTGGTCGAGGCGGAAGATTCTACCCGCCCGCTGCTGGTCGGCGAGCGCACCAACGTCATCGGCTCGCGGCTGTTCAAGGACCTTGTCGCGCGCGAGGCCTGGGAGGAGTCGAGCGAAATTGCCCGCCGGCAGGTGCGCAACGGCGCGCAGGTCGTCGACGTCTGCTTGCAATCGAGCGACCGCGACGAACTGGAGGACATCCCGCCCTTTTACGAGCGCCTGATCCGGAAGATCAAAGCGCCTGTGATGATCGACACCACCGATCCGCGCGCCCTCGAACTGGCACTCACCTACTGCCAGGGCAAGAGCATTATCAACTCCGTGAATCTCGAGGACGGTGAGGAGAAGTTCGCGCGCGTGGCGCCGCTTGCGCGCGCTTACGGCGCCGCTCTCGTGGTGGGCTGCATCGACGAAGATCCGCAGCAGGCGCAGGCGTTTACGCGCGAGCGCAAACTCGAGGTGGCCGAACGTTCCGTCCGCCTGCTCACCGAAAAGTACGGCGTGCCGGTCGAAGATATCGTCATCGATCCTCTGGTGTTCCCCTGCGCCACCGGGGACGAGAACTACATCGGCGGCGCCATTGAAACCGTCGAAGCGGTGCGGCTCATCACAGAGAGGTTACCGCATGTGAGGACGTTGCTGGGCGTCTCGAACGTTTCGTTCGGACTGCCCGCCGCGGCGCGCGAAGCCGTCAACTCCGTGTTTCTCTACCACGCGACGCGCGCGGGCCTGGACCTTGCCATCGTGAACGCCGAGAAGATCGAACGCTTCGCTTCGCTCGCGCCCGATGCGCGCCGCCTGGCCGAGAACCTGCTCTTCCACGCGAGCGTGGACGGCCTGGAGGCCCCGGCCGGCTGGCGCGAGCAAACCCGCGAGAAACGCGCGGCCATCAATCAATTTCACATCGCCGCCATCGCCGAGCATTTCCGCAAGGCCACGCCGAAGGCCGCGCGAAAGACGGCCGAGTTGCCGCTCGACGAACGTCTGGCGCGCTACATCGTCGAAGGCACCCGGGACGGCCTCATCGCCGATCTGGATCTCAAACTCAAGGAAGGCGCGCCGGCGCTCGAAATCGTCAATGGACCGCTGATGAGCGGTATGAACGAGGTTGGCCGGTTGTTCAACGCCAACGAATTAATAGTTGCCGAAGTTCTCCAATCGGCCGAGGCCATGAAGGCCTCCGTGGCGTACCTGGAGCCTTTCATGGAGAAGTCCGAGTCGGCTTCGCGCGGCAAAATTGTATTGGCCACCGTCAAGGGCGACGTGCACGACATCGGCAAGAATCTGGTTGAGATCATCCTGGCCAACAACGGCTACCGTGTGATCAACCTCGGCATCAAGGTGCCGCCCGAACGTCTGATTGGTGCCGCCGCCGAGCATTCGCCCGACGCCATCGGACTTTCGGGCCTGCTGGTAAAGAGTGCGCAGCAGATGGTGGTCACGGCGGGTGACTTGCACCAGGCCGGTGTGAAGGTGCCGCTCCTGGTGGGCGGCGCGGCGTTGTCGGAGAAGTTCACGCGCGGCAAGATCGCGACGGCATACGACGGGCCTACCTTTTACGCGAAGGACGCGATGACGGGACTCCGGCTGCTCAACCAGATCATGGACCCCTCCACGCGCGAGTCGATGCTCGCGCCACAGGCGCCGGTGGAAGCGGCCTCAGTGGAAGCCGCCGCACCGCGCGCCGCCGTTCCCGGCGATACGCGTAGCTCGCGCGTGCGCACGGATATCCCCATTCCACCGGCTCCGTACCTCGAATCGAAAGTGCGCGACGTTCCGCAGTTAGCCGAAATCTGGAGCTACATCAACCCGTACATGCTCTACGGGCGGCATCTCGGTTTTCGGGGCAACTTCGAGGAGTTGCTGGCCGCGCGCGACGCCAAGGCTCTGGACCTCTTTCATCGGATGGAAGAAGTGAAGCGGGAGGCCGCCGCTTTTTTGAAGGTCCGCGCGGTCTGGCAGTTTTTCGAGGCGCATCGCGAAGGTAACTCCGTGCGCCTTCCGGACTACACGTTCCACTTCGCGCGCCAGGCCGCACCCGACGGACTGTGCCTGAGCGACTTCGTACTGGACCCGCTCGACCACATCGCCGTGTTCGTGGTCACGGCGGGTGAGGGCGTCCGCGAGCGAGCCGAAGAGGCCAAAGCCGCCGGACGCTTCTTCTACACGCACGCGCTGCAGGCTCTCGCCATCGAAACCGCCGAGGCCGCCGCCGAGTGGCTCCATCGGCGCATCCGCGAGGATTGGGGTTTCCCGGATCCTCCCTCCATGACCATGCGGGAGCGCTTCACCGCGCGCTATCGCGGCAAGCGCTACAGCCTGGGTTACGGGGCCTGCCCCAATCTCGACGACCAACAGGGCATCTGGAAACTGCTGGACGCCGATCGCATCGGAGTGCGCCTCACCGAGGGCATGATGATGGACCCGGAAGCCAGCGTCAGCGCGCTGGTCTTCCACCACCCCGATTGCACTTACTTCAACGCCGCCGGTTGAGGCTGGATGCTGTTCCTAGTACAGCGGCCGCTGTGGTGCGCCGGTTCCGGCCTTGCCGAGAGGCGCGAGCAATTCGCGCGCCCCCGCCGCCAGGAAGCCCAGATCGCTGGACGCCTGGAAGAAGCTGAACCCTTCGCCGCGGTATCTCTCAATGGCTGCCGCGCTGCCCGCCGGACGTCCCACCGGGAGGTTGTTCCGTTTCGCCGCGGCGACAATCTTGCGGATGGCCTCCTGAACCTCGGCCACATCCTGACGGCCGCGGTGCCCGTACGAAAACGAAAGGTCGTTCACGCCGATGAATACCACATCGATGCCCGGAACGGCGGCGATCTCGTCGATCCTCTCCACCGCGCGTTTCTCTTCGATGATGATCACCACCATCACCTGGCGGTCCGCGAAGTCGCTGTAGCCCTCCGGCGCGCTCCAGCGCCAGGATGCCAGGCCCGCGCCCGCGCCGCGCTTGCCGAGCGGCGGATACTTGCACGCCGCCACGGCTTGCCGCGCAAGCTCCGGCGTGGATGTGAACGGGAAGATTACGCCCAGCGCTCCCATATCGAGCGCCCGCTTGGCGGTCCAGAGTTCGTTTACCGGTACGCGGATGAACGGGATGGCTTTCAGACCGCGCGTGGCTAGAATCATGTTACGCGCCGTTTCAAGCGTGATCGGCGCGTGCTCCATCTCGATCCAGAGAAAGTCGAAACCCAGGTCAGCCGTCTGCGCCGCCACCTCGGGGCTGGCCAGGGTGATGGTCGCGCCCACCGCCGGACGGCCGGCCTTGAGTAGCGCCCGCACGGGGTTCTGGGACGTCTCCTGGGCGCTCAGGAGCGCGGCCGCCAGCGCCAGCGAAAAAAAGAGTTGTCCACGAAAGTGCATGGGTGAAGTCCTCCTGGACATGTTGTCATCTTTGCCTTGACAATGCCTGTGTTTCGCGTATAATTAAAACATACGTTTGATTCATACGATAGTATGGCACGCAACGCCGACATCCTCGATACCAAGCAACGGATCCTAAATGCCGCCGAAAAGCTTTTCGCCGAACACGGTCCGGCCGCTACCTCGTTGCGCGCCATCACCTCCGAGGCCGGCGTGAACCTGGCCTCGGTCAACTACCACTTCCACTCCAAGGAAGAGTTGATTCGCGCGCTGTACAGGCGGCGAGTGGAGCCCATCAACCGCCGCCGCTTTGCCATGCTGGAGGCGGCCGAACGCGAGGCTGGATCGAAGCCCGCCGCGCTCGACAAGATATTGGATGCGTTGATCGGTCCAGTTTTGGAGGCTAAGGCGGCCAGCGACGACGGAGGGTTGCCGGTGCTGCTCGGCCGCTTCTACGCCGAGCCCGGCAGCTTGGCGGGAGAGATCATCCGGGAGCAGATGATGGAAGTCGCCCGGCGCTTTGGCGTGGCGTTGCATCGCGCGCTGCCCAAGTTGCCGCGCGCGGAATTGGCCTGGCGCATGCACTTCGTCATCGGCGCGCTGGCTCACACCATGGTCGCCGGGAGGATGCTGGAACTCATTTCCGGCGGTGAGTGTGACTCGCGCGATGTGGAGGCCGCGCGCCGGCGTTTGACCGCCTTTGCGCTGGCCGGTCTTAATGCGCCCATCACAAATACGGCTAAGCCCATCAGGAGCGTGAAATCATGATGCGTACGATAGTTGTCTTTCTTTCTTTCGGCTTGTTGGCGACGGCGCAGAGCGCGCCCGTGTTGCGCCTCGATCTGAAGCGGGCGGTCGAAATCGCACTGGCTCCCGACGGCAATGCGCGCGTCGCGTTGGCGCGCGAATTTACCGTGCAAGCCAAGTCCCGCACGGCGCAGGCACGCGGTTTTCTGCTGCCGGATTTCTCGGTTGCCGTGGGCCAACAGAACCTGACGCGCAATCTCGAAGCCATGGGCATCCAGGTGCAGATCCCCGTTTCCGGTTTCCACTTTCCCATGTTTGTGGGCCCCTTCAATGTCTTCGACGCGCGCGCCACGGTGACGCAGACGCTGTTCGACTTCAGCTCCATCCGGCGTCTGCAAGCCGCGCGTGCCGCGCAGCGAGCGGCAACCGCCGAAAGCGAGGCGACCCAGAATCAAGTCGCCGATCAAGTAGCGCGAGCGTATCTGGCGGCATCCAGCGCCGAAGCGCACCTGGACGCGGCGCGCGCCAACGTGGCCCTGGCCGAATCGCTGCTCGACCTGGCTCGAAACACCAAGGACGCCGGCACCGGCACCGGCATTGAAGTCACGCGCGCGCGCGTGCAACTGGCCAATGAAAAGCAGAGACTGCTGGTGGCCCAGAGCGGCCGCCAGCAGGCGCATCTCAAGTTACTTAAGGCCATGGGACTGGCCCTCCACACGCGGCTGGAGCTCACGGATCGTTTGCGCTACCAAGCCGTCGAAACGCAGCCCATCGAGAAAGCTGTCGAGACGGCGCTCGAATCCCGGCCGGAGTGGAAGGCGCAGCAACTCAAGGAAGACAGCATGAGGCTCAGCTACGGCGCGGCGAAGTTTGAGCGGCTACCCACCGTCAGCGCCTTTGGTGACTATGGTTCCAGCGGCAAGAGCATAAACGATTCGCTTCCCACGCGCACCATCGGTGTGCAGGCGCGCCTGGCCATCTTCGACGGCGGCCGTCGCGACGCGCGGCGTGCCGAAGCGCATTCCATCTACCGCGCCGAGCAGGTGCGCTCGCGCGATCTCAAGCAGCAGATCGAACTGGAACTGCGTTTGGCCGACGACAATCTTCGCTCGGCGGACCAGCAGGTGAAGGTAGCCGAGGAAGGGCTTGGGCTGGCGGAGAACGAATTGGCGCAGGCGCGGCGCCGTTATGCGGCCGGCGTGACCAACAGTATTGAAGTAACCGACGCGCAGACGCGCCTGGAACGGGCTAGCGATAGCCGGATCGGCGCGCTGGTGAACTACAGCCTGGCGTGGTTGGATCTGAACGCGGCTATGGGCACCACGCGCCGCGCGCTCCAGTAGAGAAGGGAATTTAGCGCTCATGAAAAAGAGAATCATTCTGGTGGCGGCCGTCGTGGCGGTGGCGCTGGGCGCCTGGCTGGTCTTCGGCTGGCTGCGGCGCCCGGCTATGCCGGGGATTGTGGTCAGCGGAAATATTGAGCTGACCGAAATCGCGGTGTCTTTCAAAGTTCCCGGCAAGCTCGCCGAGTTGCACGTCGACGAAGGCGCTTCGGTGAAGCGCGGCATGCTGATCGCGCGCTTGGATTCGGAGCAGATTCGGAGACAGCGCGATGGCTATGACGCCGCCGCACAAGCCGCCGAGAGCGGGTACCGGCAGTTGCTGACGGCCATTTCGTTGCAGAAAGAAACCCTAGCCGCCAACACGCAACTTGGCCAGGCGGAAGTCCGTCAGGCGAAAGCGCACTTGGACGAAATGCTGGCGGGTTCGCGCAGCCAGGAAGTAGCGCAGGCTCGCGCCGCGCTCGATGACGCTCGCACGCAGCATGCGCTAGCCCAGCGCGATTGGGAACGCGCCCAGCAGCTTTTTGCCAAGGAAGACATCTCCGCCACGCAGCACGACCAATACCGCACGCAGTACGAACGCACCGGGGCGCAGGTAAAGCAGATCGGAGAGCGCCTGGCGCTGGTCGTTGAAGGTCCGCGCAAAGAGCAGATCGAAGTCGCGCGGGCGCAACTCGATCGCGCTAAGGCCGCCTTGCGACTGAACGAATCGGCGCGTCTGGAGTTGCAGCGTAAACAGCAGGAGCTGGAGGCGCGCCGCGCCGAAATCGACCGTGCCAAAGCGCAAGTCGCCGTCGTCGACTCACAAATTAACGATACTGTGGCGACCTCTCCGGTGGACGGCGTGGTGCTGGTGAAATCCGCCGAACCCGGCGAAGTGCTGGCCGCCGGCATACCCGCGGTCACCATCGGTGACATCGACCATCCCTGGGTGCGCGCCTACGTGCAGGAGACCGATCTCGGCCGTGTGAAATTGGGCGGCAAGGTGAAGGTGACTACGGACTCGTACCCCGGCAAGTTCTACAACGGCCACGTGTCGTTCATCGCGTCGGAAGCCGAATTCACCCCCAAGCAGATACAGACCGAGGAAGAGCGCGTCAAGCTGGTTTACCGCATCAAGATCGAAGTGGAGAATCCGCAACGGGAGCTGAAGTCGAATATGCCCGTGGTGGCGGAACTCGAACTGGGAAAGCCATGATCCGCGCGATCCAACTGACGCGGCGATTCGGCGCGCTCACCGCCGTGGACGGCTTCTCGATCGAAGTCCCGAAGGGCGAGGTGTTCGGTCTGGTTGGTCCGGATGGCGCCGGCAAGACGACTACGCTGCGCATGCTGTGCGGTCTGGTGGACCCCAGCGAAGGCGAGGCGTGGGTGGCTGGCCACCACACGGTGCGGGAGACGCAACAGGTCAAGGACCGCATCGGGTACATGGCGCAGCGCTTCGGCTTGTACGGCGATCTCACCGTGGAAGAGAACATGCGCTTCTACGCCGATCTTTTCGGAATTCAGGATGACGAATGCGAGCGCCTGATGTCGCGCCTGCTCACCGTGACGCGCATGGAGAAGTTCCGTACGCGTCCGGCGGCGAAACTTTCCGGCGGAATGAAACAGAAGCTGGCGTTGATCTGTACGCTGCTGCATCATCCGGAGGTTCTGCTGCTGGACGAGCCGACCAACGGGGTCGATCCAGTCTCGCGCCGGGACTTCTGGGCCATCCTCCAGCAACTGGTGGACGACGGGCTGACGGTGTTCGTCTCGACCGCGTATCTGGACGAAGCCGAGCGCTGCGATCGCGTGGGCCTGATGCACAAAGGGCGTCTGATCCGTTGTGCGCCGCCCGCCGACATCAAGCAAGAGATGCGCGCGGCGACGCTTGAAGACGCCTTCATCGCATGGATCAACAAAGCGTCCCTGGAGGAAAGCCGTGGCGGTTGAAACCGGCGTATGGGCCGTCGAGGTCGAGAATCTGGTGAAGCGCTTCGGCGATTTCGTCGCCGTCGATAACGTGTCCTTCACCGTGCGCCGCGGCGAAGTGTTCGGCTTCCTGGGACCGAATGGGGCGGGGAAGTCCACCACCATCCGCATCCTCTGCGGGTTGCTACGTCCGACTTCCGGCGTGGGGCATGTAAGCGGATTCGAAATCTCGACCGAACCGGAGGCCATCCGCCGCAACATCGGCTACATGTCGCAGAAATTTTCACTCTACGACGATCTCACGGTGGAAGAGAACATCGATTTCTTCAGCGGCGTCTACGGCGTGCCGGAGCAAATGAGCGCCGAACGCAAAGCCTACGCGCTGCGCATGGCCGATCTCGAAGACCGCCGCTCGACCATGACGCGCCTGCTCGCCGGCGGCTACAAACAGCGCCTGGCGCTGGCCTGCGCCATCTTGCATTCGCCTCCCGTGCTGTTTCTGGACGAGCCCACCTCGGGCGTCGATCCCATCGCCCGCCGCAAGTTTTGGGATCTGATCTACCAGCTATCGGCGGCGGGACAGACCATTTTCGTCACCACGCACTATATGGATGAGGCTGAATACTGCCATCGTCTGGCGCTCATGTATCAGGGCCGCATCGCGGCGCTCGGCGCGCCGGCCGAACTTAAGGAACAAATGGGGCTGGGTTCCATGGAGGAAGTGTTTGTGGCGGTGATCGAACGAGAGGATCGGAGGAGCGCATGAGCTTCCGGCGCACGCGTGCCGTCGCCCGCAAGGAGTTCCTGCACATCCTGCGGGATCCGCGCAGTCTGATCATGGCGTTGGCGTTCCCGTTTCTGCTGCTGATGATGTTCGGCTACGCGCTGTCGCTCGACGTGGACCGCATTCCCACCATGGTCTACGATCAGGACGGCTCGCCGGAAAGCCGCCAGTTGATCGCCCGCATCCAAGGCTCGCGCTACTTTCAAGTTCTCGGCTTCGCAAGCCGCTACGGCGATATCCAATCGAAGATCGACACCTCGGAGTGCCTGCTTGGGTTAGTGATTCCGCGCAACTACGCGCGCGATGTTGTTTCGGGCCGCGAAGTCACCATCCAGGTGCTGCTGGACGGCAGCGACAGCAACACCGCCTCTATCGCCCTGGGGTACATGGAATCCTTGGCGCGGACTCACGCGCTCGAATTACAGGGCCGCAGGGCCATGCCCGTCGAGCCGCGCGTGCGCGTCTGGTACAACAACGAGCTCAAGTCGCGAAACTACATCGTGCCCGGCCTCATCGCGGTGATCCTCATGATCATTGCCGCTCTGATCACTTCCTTGACCATCGCGCGCGAGTGGGAGATGGGCACCATGGAGCAATTGCTGTCCACGCCGCTCAGGCCGGCCGAACTGGTACTGGGAAAGCTCTCGGCCTTCTTTGTGGTCGGTTTAGTGGACATGTTCATCGCGATTGTTACCGGCGTCGCGGTATTCGGAGTGCCGTTGCGGGGCAGCGCGCTGCTCCTGTTCTTCTCGGGTTGTCTGTTCCTGTTTGGCGGCCTCTGCTGGGGGATCTTTCTCTCGGCGGCCACGCGCTCGCAACTGCTGGCTTACCAGGCCGGGATTCTGAGCAGCTTCCTTCCGGCATTCCTTCTTTCGGGCTTCATCTACTCCATCGAGAGCATGCCCATCGTGGTGCAGGCAGTGACGTACATTTTCCCGGCCCGCTACTTCGTGACAATCCTCAAAGGCGTGTTTCTGAAAGGCGTGGGATTGCGCATTCTGTGGGGCGAGATCGCATTTTTGGCGGTATACGCCTTGCTCGTGTTCGTAGCCGCCACGCGCAAGGTGGGGCAGAAGGTGGCCTGAAGATCATGAGAAGAAGGATCCGCGAGATCGTCCACAAGGAATTCCTACAGGCACTGCGGGAGCCGAGAATGCGCGTGCTGCTATTCGTGCCCCCGCTGATTCAGTTGGTGATCTTCGGTTTCGCCGTGAATCTGGATGTCGAAAACGCGCGCATCGCCTGGATGGATCAGGACGGGACGCCGCAGAGCCGCGAATTGCGCGCGGGCTTCGCGGGCTCTCCGAACTTTCGCATCGTCGCCACGCCCACAAGCGAAGACGAAGTGCGCGATTTGCTGGATCGAAGCGACGTGCTGGTCGTAGTGCGCGTTCTCCCGGGCTTCGCACGAGATATCGACCGCGGGGTGACCGCGCAGGTACAAATCCTCGTAGACGGTACCAATTCCAACACCGCGTCCATCGTCTCCAACTACGCGGCCAAGGTGGTTTCCGCGTTCGCCGCCCGCGTGGCCGCTGCGCGCGCACCGCGGATCGTCGCCTCAACCATCGTTCCCCGCGCGCCGGTCCTCCGCGTCCAGACGCGCGTCTGGTTCAATCCAGATCTGCGCAGTCGGAACTACTATGTTCCCGGCGTCATCGTAAACATCATCACCCTCGTCACACTGATGCTCACGGCCATGGCCATCGTGCGCGAAAAGGAAATCGGCACCATGGAGCAGTTGATGGTCACTCCCATACAGCCTTTGGAACTCATGATCGGCAAGACGGTTCCTTTCGCCATCGTCGGCATCGTAGAGCTCTTCTTTATCACTTCGATGGCGCTGTTGGTCTTCCACATCCCCTTGCGCGGTAATGTGCTGCTGCTGGTGGTTTGCGCGCTTTTCTTTCTGATGACCACGCTCGGCGTGGGCCTGTTCATCTCCACCGTTTCCCAAACACAGCAGCAGGCCATGATGGCGTCGTTCTTCTTCTTCATGCCCGCTTTCATGCTCAGTGGTTTCGCGTTCCCTATTCGCAACATGCCGCTTCTGGTGCAGGGGATCAGCTATCTGAACCCGCTACGATATTTCATGGAAATCGTTCGCGGGTTGTTCTTGAAAGGCACCGGCGCGGACGTATTGTGGCCGCAGATGGCCGCGCTGTTGGCCTTCGGCGTCGCGATTCTGAGCTTCAGCGCCTTGCGCTTCCACAAGCGCCTGGATTGATGGTGCGTGTGCCGCTATATTGGAAAGGAACCATGACACGACGCGATTCGATTGGTCTCGGCGTGGCCGCCATGGCCCGCGCCGCGTTCTCCCAGAAGAGGAAATACCGGGCGGTAGTGATCGGCCACACCGGCCGGGGCGGGTACGGCCACAACTGGGACATGGCCTGGAACGGCATCAATGCCGTTGAGATGGTTGCCGTCGCCGATCCGGTGGAAGCCGGCCGCGCCAAGGCCATGGCGCGCAGCGGCGCGGCTCGCGGCTACGCCGACCATCGCGAAATGCTGGCCAAGGAAAAGCCGGACATCGTGACCATCGCGCCGCGCCGCACCGATCAGCACATGGCTATGTTTACCGCCGCCGCGGAAGCCGGTGCGCACATCATCATTGAAAAGCCCATGGCCGGCAGCCTGCCGGAAGCCGATGCCATGGTGGCAGCTCGCCGACCGGAAGAAGATTAAAGTTCAAGTCGGCCACGCGGCACGGCCGGCAGCCACCACGCGTCGCGTCGCCGAAATCCTGAAGAGCGGCGAAGTGGGACAATTGCTGGAAATGCGCGCGCGCGGCAAGGAAGACAAGCGCGCCGGTGGCGAGGATCTGATCATTCTCGGCTCGCATGCCTTCGATCTCATGCGGCTGTTCGCGGGCGATCCGCGGTGGGTCTTTGCGCATGTGACCCAACAGAACCGGGAACTCGCGCGCGAGCACGTGCACCAAGGCACGGAAATCGTGGGGCTATTGGCGGGCGATCAGGTGGCCGCCATGTTTTCCTTCGACGGCGGTGTGCACGGCTACTTCGCTTCGCACGCCAACGACTATTTGGTGGGCGACCGCTGCGGCCTGGCACTGTATTGCAGCCGCGGCGTCATCTTCATCAACCTGGGCTCTTCCCGCACGGGTCAGGCCTTCATTCTGCGCTCGCCTTCCTGGGTACCGGCAAAAACCGCTCCCCAGTGGGAAGAGATTCCGGGGCCGGGCGCCGAGATCGTAGGCAACTGGGACCGTGCCAACAACACCATGGCACTGGATCTCATCGAAGCCATCGAGCGTGACAGGGAGCCCTCCTGTGGCGTGCGCGACGGCAGATGGCCCATCGAAATGACGGCGGGCATCTACCAGTCGCAGATCAAGGGCGCCCGCGTGGCGTTCCCACTGTTGGATCGCCGCGATCCGCTCGCTTCGCTCTGACGCGCCTCAGGCTTGCGAGGCCGCGTGGCGCAGCGGGATTCCCGTCAATGGAATATCGAGATTGGTGGCCACGCGTTGAATGGTGTCCACCAGCCGGTCCACATGCGCGTCGGTGTGCGCCGCCGTGCAGGAGATGCGCAACAGATTGTAGACCGCGGCCGGTTTCACCACCGGGTTTACGTAGATGCCCTTGGCCAGCAGGCCGCGGCACAGCCGGCAAAGGTCGAAGTCACTCTCGACCACAATGGGGACGATGGGCGTCTCGCCGTCCAGTACCGTGAACCCGCGTCCCTGCAGTTCGCGGCGCAGGCGCGCGGCCGTATCCAGCAGCCGCCGCCGCCGCTCCGGTTCGTCGCGCATAATCTCCAGGGCCATCTTCACGGCCGCTACCGCCGCCGCCGGCAGGCTGGCGGAGAAAACGAACGGACGCGCCGTGTGCCGCAGGTAGTCGATCACCGGCTGGCACGATGCCACGAAGCCGCCCACCGAAGCCAGGGACTTGCTGAACGTGCCCATTACGATGTCGACCTCGTCGAGCACTCCCTGATGCTCCGCGGCGCCCGCGCCGGTCTCGCCCAGCACACCGATGCTATGGGCTTCGTCGACGTAGGTGCGCACGCCGTAGCGGTTGGCCAGTTCGACCGTGCCCACCAGATCCGCCGTGTCGCCTTCCATGCTGAAGACGCCTTCGTTGACGATCAATACCTTGTCGTGTTCGCCGCAGTTGGCCAGGCAGCGTTCCAGGTGGTTCATATCGTTGTGACGGAAACGAACCGTGTGGGCGGGCGACCGCAACGCGCCTTCCACCAGGCTGGCGTGGATGTTGTGGTCGCACAGCAGGTAGTCGCCCTTTTCGGTGAGCGCCGACAAAGCCGCGTAGTTGCTCTGAAAGCCGGTGGCGTAAATCATGGCGGCTTCCTTGCGCACCAGCGCGGCCAGCCGGGCTTCCACTTCGACGTGCAGATCAAGCGTGCCGTTCAACAGGCGCGAACCACTGCATCCGCTGCCATACGTTCGCGCCGCCACGGCCGAGGCTTCCTTCACGCGCGGATCGGTAGTGAGAGCAAGGTAATCGTTCGAGCCGAACATCAGGATCTTGCGCCGGCCCATCCAAACTTCACAGGGACCGCATCCTTCGTGGCTGCCGAACACTTCGAAGTAAGGGTAGATCCCGGCCGCCTTGTATTCCGCCGCGCGTGTAAAATTCCGGCACTTCTCAAACAGGTCGTTCGCGCGCTTTTCGGGAATCAGCTCGCGATCCGCGGAAACCAACTGGTTTCGCATGGTCCTCACGTCCATTCGTAGATTCGATACACTTTGTGGACCCTGGCCCCTAATGCTTTGAGGCTCCGGTTCATTAGGATATTATCTTCCAAAACCCAACCAAATTCACAATCTCCATACTTTAGCCTTCTGGCGGCATCGGTCAACGCCAGGTACATCGCGGCCGCCACGCCCGCCGTCCGCCGGTTCTCCACGACGCCCAAAGTAAGTACGCGGCAGCCCCGGATGTGGCGCTGATGATAGAGGATCTTGAGCAGGCCCCACGGAAACAGGCGCCCGCGGGCGTGCTTGAGCGCCTGGTTCACGTCCGGCAGGGCCAGCGCGAACGCCACCACTTCGCCGTCCGCCTCACCGAGCAGGAGCAACTCCGGCTTCACCAGCGGCTTCATCTCCTTCGCCAGGAACAGGAATTCCTCGCGCGTAGCCGGCACGAATCCCCAATTTCGGCTCCAAGCCGAGTTGTAAACCTTCCAAATGCGATCAACCTCGGTCCAAAACTCTCCCATCCGGATGGGGCGAAGCGAGAATCGCCCATCTTGCGCCGCCGTCCGCGCGACCCGGGCGATCTTATCCGGCCGGACCTGATCGTGGCGCCCCACATAGGCAAGCAGGTCCTTGGCTTTCCGCCCTCCGGCGCCCTCGATCAGCCGGGGGTAGTAGGCTGGATTGTAGGGCATCATCACGAACGGGTCGGCGTCGAAGCCGTCCACTAACATACCGCACTCGTAATTGGTGGACGGGTTGACCGGACCGCGAAGGAACTCCGCGCCCCGTTGGTTCAACCATTCCCGCGCCGTGCCCAGCAAGGCCTGCGCCACATCGGGCGAGTCTTCGCTCTCGTAGAATCCGAAGAACCCCGCCTTCACCTGGTGGAACTCGTTGAAATTGCGGTCCCATATAGCTGCGACGCGGCCCACAGTCCGCCCGTTTCTCCGGGCCAGGAAACGCGCCATGTCGGCGTGCTTGTGGAACGGGTGCCGGTTCGGATCGAACAGGCACTTCTGGTCCATACGGAGCGGCGCTACCCAATGCGGATCATGGCGATAGAGCGTGTACGGGTAGTCCAGAAATGCCTTCGCATCTCGGCTCGACTGTGCCGACACTACCTCGATGCCTGCCAATTAGCGCGCACTCCGGAGCTTGGCGTACAAACTTGGGCCAGCCCACAACAATACCCCTGCCGTGACCGCCCCCGCAACCACGTCCATGGTGTAATGGTATCGAAGATAGACTGTAGCAAAAACCACGGCCAGCGTATACGGGAGAAAGATTAAAAAAAGTACCGGAAACTGGCGCCGGGTGGCCCAGCAGGCCATGATTGTCAGTTGCACGTGCCCGCTCGGGAAACAATCGTAATGGGCAGATTCGAGCCAATCCAAGCCGCCGCGCAAGCCCTCAAACAGCCACAGGCCTCGGAGCGGCGGCGCCAGCACCCCCGTTAGGTGGAATCGCGGGCCCCGCACCGGTACTAGTAAGTATCCCACGTAGGAGACCAGAAATCCGAGCGTGATCAAGAACATGTAGTAGCGCAGGTCAGCCCACTGCCGCCGCTTCCAGAGAAGCACGGCGCCCAGGAGTACGGCGGGGATGAACAGGGAGTAGGCCAGTTGGAGCGCCTCGGTCAGCCAGGGCGTTTGGATACGCCCCAGCCACACGGCCGGATTCGCTCCGTAGAGTTCGATATCGACGTGCGCCATCGCGGCGTCGAAGTCGGTCCCGCGAATGGACCGGATGAGCACGCTCATCTCGCGATAGCATGCCGCCACGTAAAGGACCGGGTACAGGTACCGGAACCCATACACCGCCGGCACCGAGGCGGGCATTCGCGCCACGGCCACCAGCGCCGCGATTCCCGCCGCGTGCCACGCCAGCAGGCCTGGCGCTCCAGGAATGCGGTCCCGGAACACGAAGACCAGCAGCCCTATCGCCGCCAGGTACGAAATCATTACGCGGTCCGTCGCCCATAACCCGGATTCGCCCGCGCTGCCGCTCTTCAGCTCAACCATCCCGAATTCTTATACCACGCCAGCGTCTTGCGAATTCCATCCTCAAGAGATGTGCGGGTCTGGAAGTGCAACTCGCGTTCGGCGCGCGAGGTGTTCGCCACCCAGTACCGGCATCGCCCCTCGCGCACTTTCTCTCGCGAGAGAATGGACTCACGTCCGCGCAGGCGCGAGTTCACCTCAGAGAGGAAGGCCAAGGTGAGCGCCAACGCGGGCGGCACCGACACGGTGTGGATCTTGCGTCCCGCCAGGCGTGCCACCGCGGCGTTGAATTGGCCCCAACTGGCGGGCTCGGGATTGCCGGCGAAGTATGTTCTGCCCGCTGCCGCATGCGCCGTCGCGGCTGCCACCAGCATCTCGGCCAGGTCCTCGGCGAAGATGTAACTGAAGTAACTTTCGTGGCTTCCTATGCGCAGTGCGACGCCCCGCGAGGCGGAGCGGAAGACCAGATAGACATCGGTATCGCGGGGGCCGTAAACCACCGGCGGACGCACAATCACCGCGCGATCGGCAAAGGCTGATCTCCGCACGGCTTCCTCGGCCTGCAATTTGGACTTGCCGTAGTGCGTGAGCGGCCGCGGGTTGGCGTCCTCGGTGAGCGGAACCCCGTCTTCGCTCGGCCCCACCGCGGCCAGCGTGCTTACATGCACCAGGCGCAAAGGTTTCTCTCTGGCCGCCTCGATCGCCGCCAGCAGGTTACCGGTCGCCTTTGCGTTGCCCGTGTAATAGCGATCCACCGATGTAGACTTGGTGACCCCGGCCACGTGATAAACGGTCCGCGCGCCCTCGACGGCTTCTCCCAGCCCTTCGCCCGAAGCCAGATCGCCGTAAACCAATTCGATCCGGTCCACCGGAAGAAATGCGAGCGAACTCTTGCGTCGCACCAGGCAGCGGACGCGCGCTCCGTCCGCGACCAGGCGTTCCACCAGGTGGCTGCCGATGAAGCCCGTCCCACCGGTCACAAGCACCGGTGTCAAGCCGTTCTCCTGCATGGCTTCTAGTTTATTTCGCCGCCGCGTGGAACACCACGTCCCCGAAGTAACTCTCGGCGGAAGAGTTGGTGTGCTGCGAATTGATCTGCAGCCGCAATCCCTTCACGCGTGCGCCGGGGCGGCCGTACGCGCGCTCATGGTCGGCCGCGAGATCACGCGTCTCGGTGATCCAGCGGTTCGTCTCAGCCGGTCCGGAGCGGCATACGAATGCCGTCAAGTGTAGCAGCGGCATCAGACTGGCGCTCTGCATCAGGTCTTTCGGCGCCGTGGTGTCCCAGATGTAAGTCAGAATGCGCCGGTCCGCAAACGCCACCAGGATCTGCGCCGCCTGATCGTCGGTCCGAAAGTGCCGGAAGTCCCCGCCGCGTGGCAGCTCCGTCACTTTCCACTGCCAGCTCATGTAAGGGTATCGCGCCAGGTCGACATCCAAAGACCGCTCCAGCGAAAACGAGGTGTTGCGGCTTCTGAGCCGCAGCACGGGACCCTCCTCGCTGGCGATGGTGGCCACGTCGGCCTGTCCCTTCAGCGTCTTTACGCTCCACCCATCCGGTAATTGATTACCTGGGGTGTTGTGCGCTTCGAAGACGATCATACCGAGAGGCAGAGCTCCCGCGGCCATCGCGACCGTCAAGCACACGGCGAATGTAATGATCGTTCTCGGCAACAGACCCCCTCACTTCTAATATCCGCTGCCGGACGACGATCTGTAAAGTGAAGGCCGCTTCATGTGCCACGGTGGCCGAGCATTTCGCTCACGGTTTCAAAGCAAAAGCCTTGCCGGGGTAACTCTTCGAGCAGGAGTCTCACGGCTTCGACGGTGTTCGAAATGTCGGCGGCGGGCGTCCCTCCACGGCCATCGTGCAGGCAGAAGATGGCGCCGTTTTCGGCCGCGCCCAATAACCTTTTGGCCACCCGCCCGGCCGGCCATTTCCAGTCCATGCCGATGCATGTCCACATTACGCCGGTGAGACCCAGCCTCTGCTGCACTTTGCGCAGGCCGAACCAACGTCCCCCGTAAGGCGCGCGAAACAGCTTCGGCGTGGTTCCCGTGATCTCTCGTATGGCTTGCTGCGCGTCGCGCACCTGACCGGCCACGAAGCGCGGAGTGCGCAGGAACAGCCGCGTGTGCGAGTAGCCGTGGTTGCCGATTTCGTGGCCGCCCGCCGCCACCAGCCGCGCGATCTCCGGCAGACGCCGCACGCTCGCGCCGCACTGGAAAAACGTCCCGTGCACGCCGTGGCTTTCGAGAAGTTCGAGCAGCTTCGGTGTCTGCTCGCTGGGGCCGTCGTCGAAGGTCAGCGCGATGGCGCGTCGGTCGCGTGGTCCTCGCGCGATGGACGGCCCGAATAGCTGCGACGATCGCCCGCCCACCGCATAGGCCAATGTGCCGCACCCCGCCACCAGCAGCGCTCCGGCGACCTCCACGATCATGCCGCGCATTGTAGCACGGCTGTCTTGCCGCGCTCCTCCGCGAACCAGTATGCTGGATGGCGGCTATCTCTCCAAGGAGGACCTTGCAGTGCGCCGCGCCGCCTTCATTCTCTGTGCTCTTTCCGCTTTTGCGCAGATGTACGATCCAGGCATCGATCCGCCCGGACAGCCCTTCTGCTATCCATCGCTTCCTACCGACGTGATCGGCGTCCGCGATGCGCGCGAAGCCACTGAGGTTACGCCCGAAGGGTATCTCTATACCGGACACGCCGAGCTGGTGTTCATGCTGGGCTACCCCGCGCAAATGACATCGCAGCGCGTTCGAACGCTGGAGAAGGGGTACCTGCCGGTGATCTCGTACCAGCTTCGCGACGGCGCGGTCGCCTATACCGTCGAGGCGTTCAACTGGCCGCTTGCGCTCGACCGGGCTGCCCGCAATCCAGTGAACTTTGTGCGCGTCACCGCGAAGAATACGGGAGCCGCGCCGCGCACCGCGTATTTCAACGCTGGCATGCGCGCCACCGGTGAACGCCAGCATCGTTTCAGGCGTCAGGCACGCTTCGCGCTGTCCGACAGCTTGCCCGGACTCGACTACGATTTCAATCCCAACTGGGAATACGCCTTCCAGGGCGACCTCGCCACGCGCTCCGGTCATGCCGTTTACATGTTTGCGTCCGCGCCCCAGCCGCATTTCTATCTCACCCCGCGTTCCCTTTACTCCGCGCCGCGAAGGCTTGCTCAGACGCAGCCGGACGCGGTGGTGCTGATGGCGCAATATGCGCTCAAACTCGCGCCCGGCGCGAGCCAGACGCTGGTCTTCAAAATGCCGCAGCGGCCCATGGCCGCCTCCGACGCCGCGGCGCTGGAAGCGCTGCGCGCGGCTAGCTGGGACGACTACCATCGCCGCAGCGTCGAATGGTGGGAGAAGGAACTCGCTCGCGGTATCCAGATACAACTTGCCGAACGCAAGGTCACCGATACTTTCCGCGCCAACCTGATCTTCGACATGATCGGGCGCGAGAAGCGTGAAGACGGGAGCTTCCACCAGGGCGTCAACAAATTTCAGTACCCCGGCTTCTTCTTGCGGGACGGCGCTTACATCGTGCGCGCCTACGACCTGGCCGGCTATCCCGATCTCGCCGAGCAGTGCCTGGATTACTTCTTCCGGTACCAACTTCCCGACGGCAACTTCGTTTCGCAACGCGCGCAGTTTGATGGCTGGGGTCAGGCCACCTGGGCCTTCGGCGCGCACTATCGCCTCACGCGCAAGAAGGCGTGGGCCGGGAAAGCCTTCCCCGCTGTGAAGCGCGCCGTTGAGTGGCTCCAGCAGGCGCGCGCCGCGGATTCGCTCCACCTTATGCCCGCTTCCAATCCGCGCGACGCCGAATTTACGCGTGTGGCGGCTCACATCACCGGTTACAACCTGTGGGCGCTTTGCGGGCTGCGCAACGCCATTCACGTGGCTCGCGCCACAGGAGCGGGCGAAGACGCCCGTGCCTGGCAGGCCGAGTATGACGATTACGCCCGAACGCTGTTCACCAAGCTCGACGAGATGACCGCGAAGACCAACGGGTACATGCCTCCCGGCATCGATCAACCTAACGGCCAGGATTGGGGCAACATGCTGGCGCTTTACCCCGAGCAACTGCTTCCACACTTCGATCGCAAGGTCACCGGCACGCTGGAAACCACCCGCGCCAAGTACCGCGAAGGTCTGATGGTTTATGCCGGCTGGCTGCATCTCTACCTCACCATGAAGAACACCGAGACGCTGACTGTCCGCGGCGAGCAGCGCAAGGCGCTTGACGAACTGTACGCCATGCTGGCGCACACCACGGCCACGCACGCCGGTTTCGAGACCAGTATTCGCCCCTGGACCGATCGCGATTTCGGCGACAATCTTACGCCGCACGGCTGGTTCGGGGCCAAATACATTGCCGTCATCCGCAATATGCTTTTGCGCGAGGAGGGAGATTCGCTGCACCTGCTCAGCGTGCTCGCGCCCGCCTGGACCGAGCCCGGCCGCACGTTGCGCGTCGCGGCGGCGCCCACCAACTTTGGTACAGTCGCTTTCCAGGCCGCTTTCCGCGCAGGCGGCATGACGCTCGATCTCGCGCCCAACTTCGAAATTCAGCCGGCGAAGATCGTCGTGCATCTGCCGTGGTATGCCGGCGCCACTACCGCCACCGTCGATGGCAAGCCCGCCGCGCTCGCCTCCGGCGCGCTTGCCGTGTCGCCCTCGGCGCGCAAGATCGTCATCGCATGGAAGCGGTCGCCGGTTGCCGGACTCGGATACGCGGAAGCGGTTGCCGCGCTCCAGAAAGAATATCGCGCACGCTGGCAGCAGTTCCTGCGCGACGGTTTGCCGCCGGAACAGCCCATCGTCAGTTACTAGGAGTGAGGACCTCATGAAGACCACGATCGCCCTTTGGCTCATGGCGGCAAGTCTGGCGCTTGCCGCGGATCTGCCGCTTATCCCGTATCCGCAATCGGTCGAAACCTCCACCGGCGAAATGGCGGTAAGCGCGCCAGTTACCATCACGGTGCTTTCGAAGACGCCAGGCGACCGCTTCGCCGCCGCACTCTTGCAGGAAGAGTTCTACAACACGGCGGGCGTGCGCGCCACCGTTTCCACCGTGGCGCGAGCGGGTCGCGGCGTTCTCATGGGCTACGCGGACCACGAGGCCATCGCCCAACAAATCGAGAAGCGCGGCCTGAACTCCGAAGCGCTCTCGAAGCCCGAATCCTACGTGCTCAGCGTCGATGAGAACGGCGTGCTGATCGCTTCGAAGACGCCCGCCGGCCTGTTCTACGGTGTGCAGACGCTGCGCCAGTTGATCCGCCCCGCCACGGCGCGCGGTCAGGCCGTGATCCCGTGCGTCAAGATCGCCGACTGGCCCGCGTTACGCTACCGCGCTCTTTCCATCGACGTGAGCCGCGGTCCCATTCTCAACGAAGAGCAGATGCGCAACGCCATCCGCACGCTGGCCGAATACAAGCTCAACATGGTCAGCTTCTACATGGAGCACGTGTTCCCCTACACGCACTCGCCCGGCGTCGCGCCGGAAGGCGCCGAACTTAGCCCGGATCTCATCAAGCGCCTGGTCGAGTACGCGCGCGACTTCCATGTCGAGATTGTGCCGCAGCAGCAGACTTTCGGCCATCTGCATCACATGTTGAAAGTCGAACTCTACTCGCCGATGGCCGAAATGCCATACGGTCAAGTACTCGCCGCCGAGGATGAAAACGCCTTCCAGTGGGTGGAGCAGGCGGCCAGGCAACTCGCTGAGGCCTTCCCCGGGACGTTCCTCCACATCGGCAGCGACGAGACCTGGGAACTCGGCCGCGGACGCAGCAAGGACTACGCCGCGCGCGTGGGCATTGGCAACGTCTACATGGAGCGCATCCGCCGCGTGATCGAGATGCTGCGCCCCCTCAAGCGGCGTCCCATGTTCTGGGGCGACATCGCGCTCAACCACCCCGAACTCATTCGCAAGCTTCCCAAGGAGCTTGTCGCCATGACCTGGGACTACTCGCCGCGCCCCGATTTTTCAGCTAAAATCGTCCCCTTCCGCGACGCCGGCCTGGATTTCTTCGTCTGCCCCGGTCTCAACAACTGGAACCGCATGTTCCCCAACTTCGACGACGCCATAGTCAACATCAACAACTTCGTCCGCGACGGCAAGAAACTCGGCGCCATGGGAATGTTCAATACCGATTGGCGCGACGACGGCGAAGCTTTGCTCAACATGGCCTGGTATCCAGTGGTCTTCTCCGCCGCCGCGGCCTGGCAGCCCGGCACGGTAGACGTGGCGAAGTTCGACGCCGCTTTCGATTGGGCCTTCTACCGCAACGGCGGAAGCGAATTCGTCGACTCGATTCACAATCTGGCGCGCATTAACACTCTGCTGCGTTCCACCAAACTCACGGACGCTTCCGACGATTTGTTCTGGTTCGATCCGTTCTCCCGCCACGGTGCCGCAAGGGTGCGCCAGATGTTGAGCGTGGCGAGCGAAATCCGCACCATCGCCGAGCGCACCGCCATTCAACTTGCGGCCAGTTCCGCCAAAGCGCGGCTGCATCCTCGCACGGTCGACTATCTGCGGTTTGCCGCGCTGCGGGCCGACACTCACCCTCATGCGCGTGCAACTGGCTTCCGAGATCGGAAGGCACTACCGGGAGGCCATGGATGATCCCACGCGGACCCGTTCTCTATTGGGCGCCATAAGTTCGCCGAACGGCCTGGTGCAGGATATTCGCGATGCGGTTGTCCAACGCAAAGCCGAGTATCGCCGGCTCTGGCTGGACGAGAACCGTCCCTACTTCCTCGACAGCATGTTGGCTCGCTACGACTATGAGATTTTCTACTGGACCGCCAAGGAGCGGCGGTTCATCGAGCTACGCAACGATTTCAGCCTGACGAAGTCGCTGCCCTCGCCCGAACAGATTGGGCTTGTGTTGCCGTGACCTTGCCCCTGTCGCGCCGCGCATTGTTTGCCGCGCCCGCTCTGTCGCTCTCCGGCGCCGAACGCGAGCCGGTCATGCGTTGGGATCCCCAGCCCGGCGCGCGCATCCAGGAGCCGGACAGTAATGCGTTACACATCGGCGGCGGACGATTTCTCGATAGCCGCCTGGGTGAACGCCGGGGACGAGGGCGGCGACATCCTGTCGAAGTTCGACCCCGCCTCGCGGCGCGGGTTCAACTTCAGCGTGGTGACGAACACGGGCGTTAACTGCGCGCAGTCCAATTGGCGGCACATCCACTTCGGCATCGACAACGGCCGAATCTCCCAGCCATGGACCGATTGCGGGCGGCCCGGTAACGCCGTATTGGTGTTCTCTCTCGCTGTCCACCAGGGGAACTTGTACGCCGCCACTTGCTCGCCCGGCGCCGGAGATTCGGGACGCGTGTTCCGCTGGGAGGGAGGGACGCGGTGGATTGATTGCGGCGGCCCCGACCGCTCCAACTCCGTGGCCGCCCTGGCCGTCTGGGATGGCGCTCTTTACGCGGGTACGGCGCGTTACAACCTGGGTGGATCGTCTCTGGCGGCGTCCGCGAACCAGGCGCCCGGCGGCCGTGTGTTTCGTTACGAAGGCGGCGCGCGATGGACCGATTGCGGCAATCCGGGTGCCATTGCAGCCATCCACGGCATGGTGGTGTTTCGGGGACGGTTGTATGCCTCGTCGTTTTACGAGATCGCCGGAGTCTATCGTTACGATGGCGCCCGGGAGTGGAGGTTCTGCGGCAACGCCGCGGGCAAGCGTATCAACACGCTCGCCGTTCACGATGGCCATCTTTATGGGACCAGCTACGACGTAGGGCAGATCTTCCGCTACGACGGCGACCACAACTGGGTAAGTGTGGGAGTTCTTCCCGGCACCACGCAAGGCTACGGCTTCGCGACCTACGAAGGGAAGCTGCACGTGTCCACCTGGCCGCGAGCGACCGTTTTTCGCTTCGACGGAGACCACCATTGGACCGACTGCGGGCGCCTCGGCGGCGAACTCGAAGGCATGGGCATGGCGGTCTACAATGGCAAGCTCTATGCCGGTACCCTTCCGTTGGCGGAAATCTATCGCTACGAAGGCGAGCGCGTGTGGACCAACACCGGACGCGTCGATCTGACACCTGACGTCAAGTACCGCCGTGCCTGGACCATGGCCCTCTACCGCGGCAAGTTGTTCTGCGGGACCCTGCCAAGCGGCCGCGTGTGGTCGTTCCAGGCGGGCCAAAATGTCACCAGCGATTTCGCGCTTGGCCGCGGCTGGCATCACCTGGCCGCGGTGCGCGACGGCGGCCGGTTGGAACTTTACGTGGACGGCAAGCTCACGGCCCGCTCCGGGCCGTTTTACGCGAAGGATTTCGATCTCCGGACCACCGCGCCTCTGCGCGTGGGGTGGGGGCCGCGCCGCCCCTTTGACGGCTTGTTACGGGATGTTCGGTTGTACGGCCGCGCGTTGAAGGACGGCGAAATTCGAGCCCTCGCGGCGGATGCGCTAGGATAGGGAGTTCTTATGAGCGACGAGAGGAAGCTCCTGCGCATCGTCAACAGCGTTGCGCCGATCCGCATTTGCGACAACGGCGGTTGGTCCGACACATGGTTCGCCCGTTACGGCCGCGTCTTCAACATCGCGGTCTACCCTTACGCCGAAGTGCAGATGCGAGTGTTCGCCCACGCCGGCGAACGCGCGCGCATCACCATCAACGCCGAGAACTACGGGCTGCGCTACACCATCGCCGAACCGCAGGGCAACTACGACAAGCATCCGCTGCTCGAAGCCGCCATCGACTACATGCACATCCCCGTCGATGTCGCCATTGAGGTTTCCATTCACAGCGAAGCGCCCGGCGGTTGTTCCACCGGTACATCGGCCGCGGTCAGCGTCGCGCTCATCGGCGCGTTGGATTGCCTCACGCCCGGACGCATGACCGCGCACGAAATCGCCAGCGCCGCGCAGATCATCGAGACGCAGTTGCTCAAGCAGCAGTGCGGCATCCAGGACCAGATCGCCTCGGCCTACGGCGGCATCAATTACATCGACATGTACGAGTACCCGCACGCCAGCGTCAGCCCCATCCGCGTACCGGATTCGATCTGGTGGGACCTGGAAGGCCGTCTTTCGCTCATCTACGTCGGCCTGTCGCACTCGTCCTCGGAAACGCACCAGATGGTGATCCGCGAACTCGAGGACGCCGGACCGGAGGCGGCCAAGCTGCGGCCGTTGCGCGCCACGGCGACGCGCTCCAAGGATGCGCTTTGCGCCGGCGATTTCAAGGCGCTGGGCCGCGCCATGGTCGACAACAACGAAGCCCAGCGGAACCTGCACCCGGCCCTCATCGGCGCCCATCATCAGGAGATCATCGACATCGCCGCGCGCCACGGCGCACTCGGCTGGAAAGTGAACGGCGCCGGCGGCGCCGGCGGTTCCGTCACCATCCTGAGCGGGCCGGAACGCGCCGAGAAGCGCGCCATGCTGCGCGATATCGAAGACGCGCATCCGGGTTACAAAAACATCCCCATCCACTTGAGCCGTTTCGGCGTCCGTATCTGGGAATCCCGGTTCTCGTGACGGCGCGCCGGCTCTACTTGGCCAGGAGCATGATCTCGACCAATTCAACCTCGAAGGTGAGAGCCGCGCCCCCGGGAATCATGGCGCGTCCTTTGTCGCCATAAGCCAGATCGGCCGGGCAGACCAACATGGCCTTTCCGCCCACCTTCATCTTCTGCAATCCTTCGGTCCAGCAGGGGATCACGCCCTTGAGCGGGAACTGCGCCGGTTCCTTGCGCCGGTACGAACTGTCGAATTCGGTGCCGTTCGCGAGCGTGCCGCGATAGTGCACCTTGACCGTGTCCGTGTCCTTGGGTGACGCTCCGGTACCGGCTTTCAACTCGCGGTAAATCAATCCGGAAGGCGTCCTGACAGCGCCTGGCTCGGCGGCCACTTTTTCGAGGTAGGCTTCGGAGGAAACCTTCTCGCGCGCGGCGATGCGTCCGGCGCGCGCCTGCGCCAGCGATTCGATCTTTGGACCCCATTCATCCAGTTTGACGGCCGGCTTGCCCGCCGCGGCGTCGTCCATGCCGCGTTTGAGAACTTCGATCTCCGCCGCCGTCAAGTCGAATCGCGCGAGCGACCGGTAAATCGAGAGGCCCAGCGAATAGGCGATCTTCTCCTCGTCGGTGGCAAGCGGCGCCGGAATGGCCGGCTTCGGCTTCACTGCCGCGCGCTTGGTGAGGGCGGGTTTGGCAGCGGTGGCGGTCGCGCCAGCCGCCTTGGGTCTGGCGGCGGGAGTGGCAACGGCTGTCTTGGGTTTCGCCGCGGCGGCTTTCGCCGGTGCGGCTTTGGGCGCCGGCGTCTGCGCCATCATGGCGGCAGAGATGAGAAACAGAAATCCACGCATTTTTCCAGGCTAGCATTCTCTGGTGTATACTGCCCCTAGCCTGGGCCCCCCACGGGGCCTCCGGGCCAATTCTCGCTCCACTGGAGGTGCAAGTTGAGTCTGACAAAGAGAACTGTGGCGGAGTGCTTCGGCACGTTTTGGCTGGTTTTCGGCGGCTGTGGGAGCGCGGTTCTAGCCGCGGCATTCCCCAACCTTGGCATCGGGTTTCTGGGCGTTGCACTAGCCTTCGGCCTGACTGTTTTGACCATGGCATATGCGATCGGCCACATTTCGGGAGGCCATCTGAACCCGGCAGTTTCCTTTGGCCTGTGGGCAGGCGGACGTTTCCCGGCTTCGGAACTGCTTCCCTACATAGCGGGGCAGGTTCTCGGCGGCATTGCCGCGGGCGCGGTCCTGTTGGTGATTGCGAGTGGAAAGGTTGGGTTTGACGTGAGCGCCGGATTCGCCGCCAACGGCTATGCGGCACACTCGCCCGGACAGTATTCCTTGCTGGCCTGCCTGGTCACCGAGGTGGTTTTGACCATGATGTTTCTTCTGGTCATTATGGGAGCCACCGACAAGCGCGCGCCGGCGGGGTTTGCGCCCATGGCCATCGGCCTCTGCCTCACGCTCATCCACCTGATTGGAATTCCCGTCACCAACTTATCGGTGAATCCGGCGCGCAGCACCGGTCCCGCCATCTTTGTGGGCGGCTGGGCGTTGGAACAACTATGGCTCTTCTGGCTGGCCCCCCTGGTGGGAGCGGCGATCGGCGGCGTGATTTACCGCGGGATCTTCGAGGAATAGGTAGCGCGCGGGGGCAGCCGTCCCCGCGCGGTTTTCTCATTTCCGGTCTGCTTCTCTGGCGAACGTCAAACGCGCACCGGTCGAGAAGAACTCCTGGTTCATGCCGCCGCGTATGGCGTTCGCGGTGGTGAGGAGCGTGCCCGCGGTGCTCGTTGGTGCCGTAGAGCGAAGTGAAATTAGAACCGATTTTGTCCCGCGGCGTCGTACGCGGCGCGTGGAAACCCATGTTGAACGTAGTGGTTCTGGCGTTGCCGAAGCTTGAGTTGCCGGTGCGGCTGGCGTTATCATTCGACCTTCAGAACGTTCTGTTTGCTTTGAGAGCACAACCATGACTACCAACCCCTCTTCCACGCCTCGCAGGGATTTTCTGCGCGCCGCCGCCGCCGTCAATTTACTCATTCTCAAACCGGAACTTGTGCGCGGCACACAGCGCAACTCCACCGTGCGCCTTGGCCTGCTCGGCTGCGGCGGGCGCGGCTCGGGTGTTGCCACCGGTTTCATCAAAGACGCCGGCGCGCACTTGAGCGCCATCGGCGATCTGTTTGACGATCGCGCCGCGGCCGGCAAGAAGCGCTTCGACGAAGCCCTGGCGAAGAAGAACCTTCCGCCCATCGATCCGTCGCAGATTTTCCGAGGACCGAACGCTTGTGAGCGTATTCTCGAATCCAAACAAATCGACGCCATCTACATCGCCACGCCGCCTTACTTCCATCCCGAGCACCTCGAGAAGGCCGTGGCCGCGGGCAAGCACGTCTATGTCGAAAAACCAGTCGCCGTCGATGTGCCCGGCGCCAAGCGCGTCATGCGCGCCGGCGAAAAGGCCAGCGGTAAGCTGAGCCTCGCGGTGGGATTCCAGATTCGCCACGCCACTCCCTTCGTGGAACTCGCCAGGCGCGTGCACCAGGGCGCCATCGGTTCGGCCGTCTGCGGCCTCACGTATTACTACGCCGGTGCGATCACGCGGCCCGATTGGCCGGGCGTTTCGCCCGCCACGCGCCGCCTGCGCAATTGGGTGCACGACCGGGTGCTTTCCGGCGACATCATCGTCGAGCAGAACATCCACATCATCGACGTCACCAACTGGATGCTGCAGGGCCATCCCCTGAAGGCCATGGGCGCCGGCGGGCGCGCGGGCCGCAACGATCAGGGCGATTGTTGGAGCCACTTCAACTGCCAGTACACCTATCCCGGCGACGTGCACGTCACTATGAACTCGACGCAGTTCATCAAGGGATCCTGGAACGTGGCCATGCAGTATTTCGGCACACGTGGCAACGCCGAAGCGCATTACGACAGCCCCGTTTGCATCACCGGCGAACAAGCCTGGGAGTTTCCCCTCCAGACCAAGGCGGGCCAGATCACCGACGCCAAGGCCGCCGTCACGGGTGCATTCAAGGGCGCGCTCGACGATGCCGATCCCAACAAGCAGCGCGCGTTCATCTCCAGCATCACCAGCGGCCGCCTGCTCGCCGAGGCACAACTCGGCGCCGATTCCGCGCTCAGCGCCATGCTCGGCCGCAACGCCGCCTACGCCGGCCGTGAACTGAGCTGGGACGAGCTGCTGCGCTCCGAAGAAGTCTGGAACGCGGGTCTCGACATCGCCCGGCTTTAGTCCGGCGCGCATATGCTTCGGACGATACTTGCTCTGCTCGCGGCCTCCCTTTTCGCGGCGCAACCTCTGCCGGAGCCAACGCTCCGCATTACCGTTAATCTGATTCAAGTGGATGCCGTCGTCACAGACAGCCAAGGCCGGCATGTGAGCGACCTCCAGAAAGAGGATTTTCGAGATCCTGCAAGACGGCCAGCCGCGCCAGGTCGAGTACTTGTCGTACATCACGACTTCCACCGCCCTGGCGCCGGCGGGGCCGCCACGCCCGGCCGTCGGGCCTATTCCCGGCGTGGCGCGTGCGCTCGATACGCGCCGCGCCATTGCGCTGGTGGTGGACGATCTCAATCTTTCGTTCACCAGTGTGCACTCGGTTCGCGAGGCGCTGGGGAAGTTTGTCGACGAACAGATGCAGCCCGGCGACCTGGTGGCCATCCTTCGCACCGGCGGCGACATCAGGCGCGCCTGTTCCGCGACGGCAAGCCCGTGTGGTCCGCGCCGCCAGTCCCGCTCGCGATCCCCGATCGTCTGGCGATCCTACTCGCGTGAGCACTTCATGAAGGACCGGGACCTCGACCCCACCATGCCTCCGGGCGAGTATCTGCTGCAGGTGACAGCCATCGACAAACTGGCGTCCAAGAAATCCATGCCCGCCGTGCAGTGGACGGATTTTGCATTGGTGCCGGTGAAGTAGCCGGGACACTCTCCGCTTTCACGCTATGATTTGGGATATGTCCGGGCGAAACGTACTCCTGCTCTTTTGTTCTATCCTCACCGCCCAGACCGTTCCGGAGGCGACGCTCCGCATTACCGTCAACCTGGTTCAGGTGGACGCCGTGGTCACCGACGGCCGCGGCCGGCACGTTTCCGGCCTCACCAAAGACGACTTCGTCATCCTGCAGGACGGCAAACCGCACCAGGTCACTCACTGCACATATTTCGCGGTGCCGCCGGCGGCGACTGCTCCCTGGCCCACTCCCTCGCCCGCTGGCGTACCCGTTGCCGTGAGGCCTCTGCAGCCGTCGCAAACGCGCCGGGTGGTGGCCTTGGTGATCGACGATCTGGGCATGTCCTTCAGCAGTGCGCACTATGTTCGCGAGGCCTTGAAGAAGTACGTGGACGAACAGGTGCGGCCGGGCGATCTCGTGTCGATTGTTCGTACCGGCGCGAGTGTCGGTGCGCTCCAGCAGTTCACTACCGACAAGCAACTGCTCCACGCCGCCATCGACCGAGCGCAGTGGAACGGTCTCGGCCGCGCCGGCCCGGACGTTATTGAGGGCACTGACCCCACCGCGATCGATATGGATGCCGTCGTGGAAAACATGGTTTTGCAGCACGAGATATCCAGCTTGGGGACGGTGGGAGGATTGAACTGGGTGGTCAAGGGGTTGCAGGGATTGCCCGGCCGCAAGTCCGTGATCTTCTTCTCCGATGGGTTCAGGATCTGGACTCTACGCAAAAATGGAGACACGCGTTACGTGGCACTCTTTGAACGCCTCCTCTCCCAGTTGCGCAAACTGACCGACCTGGCCAACCGGACCGGGGTGGTCATCTACACCATCGATCCGCGAGGACTCCAGGTGGCGAGACGCCAGGCCAGTCAAGCAGGGGGTCCAGGCAGCGCCGGCTTGGGCGCTTTCACCGACAATTGGGACGGCCTGCACTTTCTCGCGCACGAAACCGGCGGGCTCTTTACGAAGAACGACAACGACCTGGAGGGCGCGGTTCGAACGGCGGTTGCGGATCAGAACGGCTACTACTTGCTGGGATACAACCCCGGCACCGATACTTTCAAGCTCGAGCGCGGTGAGGGCAAGTATCATCGGATTGTCGTGAAAGTGAAACGTGCCGGTCTGCAGGTGCGCTCGCGCGGCGGTTTTCTGGGCACTCCGGATGAAACCGTGCCCGCACGGAAGCAGGGTGGTGAAGGGCAGTTACTCGCCAGCCTCACTTCTCCGTTCCAGTCCGGCGAAGTTCGCCTGCACTTGGCGGCTCTGTTCGGCAACGCCGCCGATACCGGTTCTTACGTGCATGCGATGGTGCAAATCGACGGCGGGGACCTGACGTTCGTCGACGACGGCGCGGGGTTTCGCAAAGGAGCGGTCGACGTGGTGCTGGCCGCCTTCGACGCCGGGGGTGTGGCCACCTTTTCGATAAACAGAACGTACACCATCCGTCTTCGCAGTGAGGCGTGGAAGCAAGCGGTGAAGGGCGGCTTTCTCTACAAGGCGATGCTGCCCATCAAGAAACCCGGCGCTTATCAGTTTCGTGTGGGCGTGCGGGATGTTGCGAGCGCGAAGGTGGGCTCGGCCAGCCAGTTCGTGCGCGTTCCGGACCTGGCCGCCGGCCGGTTGGCTCTGAGCGGGATAGCGCTCGATAGCCGGCTGGATGCGGTTGCCACGGATACCCCTAACGTGATGGGCGGCCCGGCGTTGCGTATCTTCCGGCCCGAAGAGCCCATTTACTGCGGCGTGGTGGTCTACAACGCTGCTGGCGCGAATGGGCCGCATCGTCCGCAAGTGGAAATCCGCGTCCGCGTATTGCGCGATGGCAAGGTGGTGTGGCGCGGCGAGCCGTATCCGATTTCGACCGTTTCCCAACCCGATCCGAAGCGCGTGCCCTTCGTCCAAAAGCTGAGCTTCGGGCCGCGCACGCCTCCCGGCTCGTACATCATCCAAGTTTTGGCGACCGATAAAGCGGCGCCGGCCAAGCGCTCCACCGTGGCGCAGTGGACGGACTTCGAACTGATTCCGGCGCAGTGAATCGCTTTTGGTCCCTGACCGCGTGATTTGTCCCTCAGCACTGCGGGCCGGGCATGCCCGGCCCGATCGCCGCGTCTTTGTAGGGGCGAGGCATGCCTCGCCCTCGCGCCACATGCTCCCCGCGGCCGGGGAAAAATCGCGCGGTCAGGGACCTGGTCTATTACGGTGTGGCGATCAACTCTCGCCGCAGCATGTCGAGGGCGTAAAGCACGGCGAACCCGCGGATGCGGCCGCGATCGCCCAGAAACCGAAACCGGCCCGCGCGGGCATGGTGCGCGTTCGCCAGGCCGATGTAGACGGTGCCCACCGGAGTTTCGCTGGTTCCGCCGCCCGGTCCAGCCACACCCGTGATGGAGAGCGCGTAGGTCACGCCGATGCGTTCCCGCGCGCCGCGCGCCATGGCCATGGCCACCGCCTCGCTCACCGCGCCGTGCTCTTCCAGCAGTCCCTTCGCGACGCCCAGCAACTCGGATTTCATGCGGTCCGTGTATGTGAGAAAGCCGCCCGCGAAGTAATCCGAACTTCCCGCGACCGAACTGATGCGCTCGCCCAAAGCGCCGCCGGTGCAGCTTTCGGCGACAGCCAGTGTGGCGGCGCGCTCGCGTAGCAGATCGCCCACCACCTTCTCCATGGCCTCCCCCCGGCGCGTATAGAGACGGTCGCCCAGCAGCGGCGCCACTTGATCCGCCACTTCGGCCAGCAGCGCTTCGGCTTCGGCTTCCGTTTCCGAGCGGGCGCGAAAGTGAATCTGGATGTCGCCGGGCGAGGCGAGCACCGTGGTCGCTGGGTTCGAGTATTTCTTGTAGACCGGCGAAATGAGCTGATCGAGATCCGACTCTGGCATCCCGGCCACGTGTAGTTCCACCGTGCGGATCACCATGGGCGGTACGCGGCGCTTCAGCCTATCGAGGACCTGCTGTTCGAACACGGACTTCATTTCATTGGGCGGACCCGGCAGCAGTACCACGATCTTGCCGCCCACCTCGATCCACTGGCCCGGCGCTGTACCGCGGTCGTTCGGAAGCATCTCGGCTCCGTCGAGGATGTACGCCTGGCGGCGGTTAACCTCCGACATGGGTCGGTTCATCCGTGCGAATCGCGCTTGGATGGCGGCGCAGGCCGAATCGTCAAAGTGCATCACGAGGCCCAGCGCCCGGGCCACCGCGTCGCGCGTTACATCGTCTTCCGTGGGGCCCAGGCCGCCGGTGATAATCAACAGGTCCGCCCGGCCCAGCGCTCCCGTGATCATCGCGGCCATGCGCTCGCAATCGTCTCCCACGATCGCCTTGCCCACAACCTCGATCCCGAGATCGTTCAGCCGTCCAGTCAGATAGAGCGAGTTGGTGTCGATCCGCGCGGGGGTGAGCATCTCCGATCCGGCGGCGATGATTTCGGCGTTCATCTAGGAGAGCAGCAGTCCCTTGATACCGGCGTCGACTCGGAAAATGGCGGTGGTGGTCGCCACCAGCAGCGCGCGCGAAGGCGTGAACGCCAACCCCACGATGTTCGGTCCGGAAAGGAACAGGTGCGGATCGCGGGTTTCGTCGAAACGCACCACGCCCTTGTGCCCGCCCAGCGACGCCGCCACGTAAAGCCTTCCCTCGGCGTCGAAGGCCAGGCCTTGCGGCCGGCCCAAGCCCCGATAGAAAACGGCTACCTCGCCGGTGGGAGAAATGCGATAAACGCAGTCGAAACTAGAAGTAGTCGGCCCCGTCACGTACAAGTGCTCGTCCGGACCGAAGGCCAGATGATACGCCGCGATGGACGGCTCGAGTGTCGCGAAGACGTATATCTGGCGGTCCCGGCCAATTTTGAAAATCGTTCCCGCCCGGTCGCCCACGTAAAGGTTGTCCTGGGCGTCGAAGGCCAATCCGGTCGCGACTCCCATGCCCTCGGCGTATATCGACATGCTCCCGCCCGGCGTCGCCTGATAAACGATTCCGTCGAAGCGGCTGGAAATGTAGAGCAGTCCGTCGCGGTCCAGCGCCAAACCCGTCGGGTTCATGATGTCGTTGAGAAACGGCGCCGCCCGGTAGTTCAGATCGATCCGGTACAGGGAGACCGGCGTCTTCTGCCCGCGCGAACCGCTGAAAGTCGTGTAGATCATGCCCGCCCGGTCCACCGCGGGATTCGCCACCGGGTGGAGGCTGTCGGCGATTTGCATGCCGATGTCGCAGCTCCACGCCGCGCTGGACGCATCGCCGTTCGACAGCACCAATTCGCTGACCGAGACGTTCTCCGGCACGCGCGCGATCACCAATGCGTCCGAGCCCACCACAATCGGCGCCTGCACGTCGCCGAAGGTCACCCTCGGTCGCGCCGAGCGCACGAATCCCGCGCCGCGGATCTGAACTTCTCCTCCGGTAATAGCAGCCTGTGGCGAGATCGCCGCAATCTCCGGACGTCCGTTGGTCTTCTTGCCAATAGCCATACTCAATAAAGATTGAAACATCCCGCCACGTGCAATACAAGCGCGCCGTAGATACCGGCCATCACGTCATCCGCCACGATACCCACGCCGCCATGCAGCTTCTCCAGTTGTCTTACCGGCGGGGGTTTCCAGATGTCGAATAGCCGGAACAGCAGGAATCCCGCCAGCAGCCCTTTCCAATTGGATGCAGCGGCGCCCGCCAAAGTCGCCCATTGTCCCACTACTTCGTCGATGACCACGAAGGGAGGATCTTCGATGCCGGCGTCGGCGGCCGCCCTGTGCGAGGCCCACACCGCCAAGGGAAGAAACGCCACGGCCGCCACCGCCATCGACCACGGCGGCCACCCCAGGAAATGTTCAGCCAGAGCGGCCAGCGCCACCGCGGCCAGCGAACCCACGGTTCCCGGCGCCACGCTCGAGCGGCCGCAGCCGAACCATGTCGCCAGAGCGTAGGCGACGCGACTGGCCGCGCTACTGGTGCCCATCGGGCGCCTCTTCATCCATTTGCTCTTCGCCGGTCAATGGCACGGGGATCACGTACTTTTCGGCCGCCCAATTGCCCAGATCGATCAACTTGCAGCGCTCGCCGCAAAACGGCATGTAGGGATCGCCGAGCGCAACATCTTTTTTGCAGATGGGGCATTTCATGACAACAGAGTCCCGACCAAATCGTAGTCGTGTGCGGCGGTTACTTTAAACCCGCGTCGTTGCCCCGGCGCGGGCGCTGGCCCCTCGACGTCGTTGACATAGCAGACGCCGTCGATTTCGGGCGCTTGCGTGGACAGCCGCGCCTGCCAGAGCAGGTCCGTGTCCGGACTGAGGCCGTCCACCAGCACCGCGAATTCGCGGCCCACCAGGCCGCGCCGATGCCGGCGCGAGATCTTGCGCTGAATCGCCATCAAATGCCGACGGCGGTTGTAAATGGTCCGGCGGTCCACCTTATCGGGAAGCCGGAAGCTGGCGCTGGTTTCTTCGTCCGAATACGAGAACACGCCCAGGTGATCGAATCCGGCAGCCTCGACGAACTGGCACAGTTCCATAAATTCGGAATCCGTTTCCCCAGGATAACCGGCGATCAGGCTCGTGCGTATGGCCACGCCAGGCACCGTCCGCCGGATCTTTTCGACCAGTTTGAGAAAAATGTCGCCGGAGCCGCCGCGCTTCATGCGCTTCAACACTGGGGCGCTCGAGTGCTGCAGCGGAATGTCGATGTAGGGCACCAGCGCCGGGTGCCGTGCCATGGTTTCGAGCAGCCGCGTGGTCACCTTGTTCGGATAGGCGTAGAGGAATCGGATCCACTTCGGCCGCGGCGTTTCGATGCGCGCCAACCGGTCGAGCAGCAGCGCCAGTCCGTCGCGAAGGTCCAGGTCCTCGCCGTAGCAGGTGGTGTCCTGCCCGATCAGGTTGATCTCCTCGACGCCTTGCTCGAACATGCGCGTGGCTTCGGCTTCGACGGATTCGGGCCGCCGGCTCCGGAACTTCCCGCGAAACTGCGGGATGACGCAGAAGGCGCAAGGGTGGTCGCAACCTTCGGCGATCTTCAGGTACGCGTAGTGCCGCGGCGTCGAGCGCAGGCGCGGCGTCAGATCATGGTAGAGATACGGTTCCACGCTATTCGCCGGTGGTCCGGCTTCGCCCGTGACCGCCGCGCCAATCTGAACCAGTTGATTGGTGCCGATGACCGCGTCCACTTCCGCCATCGACTTGCGAATGTCCGCGCCGTAGCGTTCCACCAGGCACCCGGCCACCACCAGCCGCTTAGCTTTGCCGAACTTCTTGAACTCGGCCATCTCCAGGATGGTGTCGACGGATTCCCGCTTAGCCGGATCGATGAAGCTGCAGGTGTTGACCACGATCACGTCGGCGTCCTCCGGACGCGGCGTAAGTTCGTGGCCCTGGGCCACCAGATGGCCCATCATGACCTCGGTGTCCACCAGGTTCTTGGGACACCCCAAGCTTACAAATCCAACTTTCAAAGTGTTTATCCAGTGCGGGCGAAATGCGTATATCCCAGCTTATCACGCGCTCCGCCGCGCCTATCGCGGGAACTCCATGTAGCGGATGCGCCCCACCGTATCCGTCGCCGGATCGGCCTGCTCCTGGTACCCGAGGAAAGCCCGGCGCCGCTGTGGACCGCAGGCAAATTCGAGTCCGGGATTATTCGACTCGCCCGTGATCACCTCGCTCGGATCGGCGATCAACAGTTTCCTGGTGACGTTTCCGCTTTGCACCCAGAAGCGCGCGCGCTGGCCCAGGCAATCGACTCTGACCACCACACCATCGAGTTTGGTCAGCCGCCGCAAAATCAACTTGTGATACGGCTCCGCGGACTGGGCGGCCCGCTCGCGCTCGCGTTGCACCTCGTCCATCATCGACCGCGCCGTTTGCCGCTGATCCGCGTCCGCGGCCACCTCCCGCATCTTTTCAGCCGCTTCTTCGGCTTCCTTATAGCGGCCCAGGCGCGCGAGCGACATAGTCCGCAAACGCCGCATGCGGAATTCCTCGGTCTGCGGCAAGCCGGTGGCCAGCTCGAATTCCCGGAGCGCGCCATCGTGATTCTCTTCGAAGAAGTGAGCGGTGCCCAGCATGTAGTGCCAGTGCCCCTTGCTGCCGCGTTCGAGAGCCGGCGCGAGCGCGCCCACGCTGATGCGGTCTCCCGCTTGGATGGCCGACTCGTAACCCTGCGCCAGATCCGCCACCTTCGCGCCGCATTTCAGCGCGGCTTGATAGTGTGAGGATGCCTCGCGCATCATGCGCGCCGCGTAGGCCAGATCGCCCACGGCGGCCTGCCATTCGCAGCGGCCCTCCGCAACTCGCGCCAGCCGCACATACTCGGTGCGCGCCTCACTTCGAGCCGGACCCGAAACCGCCACCGTGCGCCGTGCGATTTCCACTTCCACCTCGCCGATGGCGCGCGCGCGCACGGGCGCGTCCACCGCCGGTGGGGCGGTCAGCTTCTCCACGGGAAACTGAGCCTGGCGAAACCACTCGCGCGCGTCGTTGTCGAACTCCACGAGCTTTCTCGAGTAGACGCGTTCCAGCGCTTCCTCGGTTCGCAGGCCTTCCGCCAGAAGGCGCTGGAATCGCGAAAACTGCCGGCGATAGCCCGGCGCGTGATGCAGCATGTCGACCAGCAGCCAGGCCTGCGCGTAATACCGCGCGATGGCGTCCGCCGTGGTGAGCGCCTTCGCCGCGTCGCCTTCGACCAGGTAGGCGATGGGAATCCAAGCGCCTTTTTCGAGGACGGCGAAGCGCTTCGGTTCGGCCACGCCGGCTTCCACGCTTCCCTCCTTGTTCTTCCGCATGGTGGCGTAGTATTCCGCCGTGCCTTCGTGGAACCACAGAGGCCAACGGCCGCCTTGATGTGCGGAGGATCAGATGCGTGTATTCGTGCAGCAGCGCATGCCGGTGCGTCGGGGAGTTCTTTCAGCACGATGATGTCGCGCCACGGCGCCGCGAGATAGTACCCGCCCGCCAGTTTCGACGGGCTCAACTGTTCGTACTCGTACGGAGAGTCCGGCACCAGGATCAACGCCTGCCGGTCCAGACGCGACTTCAACCCGAAGTTGGTTTCAAACACCGCGCGCGCCCACTCGAGGTCTTCCAGCAGCGCCCCTACTTTTGCCGGATCGTAGCGCGACACCAGTTCGAAGTGCGGCGTCTCCGACCGCGTGCCAATCCTTGACCAACTGCGCCTGCGCACAAATGGCTCCTGCCAGCAGCAGCCAGATTTGTGCGCGCATGGTTCGGTCAGGCCGCCTGGGGCAATTTGGATGCGGCGTTGGCCGCTACGGGAATGCGCTTGATCAGGTCCGCAAGCTCGCCGCGGTTTTCGGCGCCGATGGTGAAGCAATCGATCACGCTTTGCGCGAGCGCGAATTGCAGCGCCTGGTCGACGCGATCCCGCAGCGCGCCCTCGCCCAGGATCTTCATCCCGATGATGCCTTTGCCGGCGGCCTTCATTTCTCTCAGCACGCCCAGCACGGTCTGGGGGTCCGCGTCCATCTTGGCTCCCGCCGGATTGATGCGCGCCAGATCCACCTTCACCCACGGAGTTTTGGCCGCCGCCTTCAGCGCTTCCAGCGTATGGCACGATACGCCATGTGTGCGTACGATGCCCTTCTCGCGCAATTCGCTGAGCACTTCCATGGCGCCCTTGCACTCATCCGGCCAGTCCGGCTTTGTGACGCAGTGCATCAGCACAATGTCGAAGTAGTCCGTTCCGACCTCGCGGCGGAACCGGTCCATGTCCTTGCGCATCCCGTCGGCCGTGCGGGAGAAGGATTTGGTCATGATGGTGACCTTTTCGCGTGGAACGCGTTTAAGCGCCTCCTTCAGATGCGGATGGCTGCCGTAGGAGTCGGCGGCATCCCAGAAGATGAGACCGTTGTCATAGCCGAAATGCAGCAGATCGGCCAGGCCCTGGATGCCCAGAATGCGCCCTTGGCGCCCACCCAGCGTGCCCGTTCCCATGGCCAGCCGTGTTAACCGGATTTTGTCCGGACCCAGATACACGACGTCGCTCGCGTGGCGTTCCGGCGCACCCCATACCGGAGTCCCAGCCAGCAAACTGTACTTCAAAAAGTCGCGGCGTTTCATGCCAAAAGCGTAACACAGCACCGCTTCCGCCGGCGTGCGAAAAGGGGACAGACGCATTTTCCGCGCGTGGCGACTTCGATCCATTTCCGCAGGTGCTGGTTGGCGGAAAATGCGTCTGTCCCCTTTTCGCATTCCTTGGCACAGGGGGTGGAGTCGGCTACAGTAAGTGAAAGCCCAGGTACGAAACATGATCATACGGAACCTGACCAAGGGAACCATAATCGCCAGTGAGGCGTTCGGGGCCGGTACCAGTCAAGAGCGGCGCACCGGCCTGCTCAAGCACCAGAGCCTACCCCAGGGGCAGGGCTTGTGGATTGTGCCCACCGAGGCCGTCCACACTTTCGGCATGAAGTTCTCCATCGATCTGCTCTTCCTGGATCGCCGGAAGAAGGTGCTGAAGATAAGGCAAGATATGGGCCGGCGCCGGATCGCCATTTGTCTCCGGGCGTACTCCGTGTTGGAACTGCCGGCCGGAACCATCCAGTCCACCGGCACCTCGGTGGGAGACCAGTTGGAGTTTACAGACTAACTTCGGTCCGGAGGCGAAGAGAGGCCGGAAGAGAGGAGAGGTTTGCGCGGGCCGGGAACCGGCGCGCGTCCGTGGCAGTGCGCTGCTTCCGCCCCTAGCGGAAGCGCTTGCGGTGCTCCTTCAGAATGCACCGGTCCATGATGACGATCAGGCCGGCCTGGCGCGCGCGCTTGGCGGCTTCCTGATGCGTCACGCCCTCCTGCATCCAGACGGCGCGGGCGCCGATGCGGATAGCCGCATCGACGATCTCAGGCACGCACTCCGAGCGGCGGAAGACGTCTGACGATGTCGACCTTCTCGGGCACCGAGTCGAGATCCGGGTAGGCTTTCTCGCCGAGCACCTCGGTTTCGTTGGGGTTCACCGGGATAATGCGATAGCCGGCGTGCAGCATGTAGTCGGTGACGCCGTGGCTGGGGCGCGCCTTCTTGCTTGATAAGCCCACCACGGCGATGGTGTGGGCGGTGCGCAACAGATCGGTGATTACCGGCATTTTTGAGTTTCAATCCATCTTCAATAACTTGCGAAAGCGGGCCACCTCGGCTGTGGTGAGGTGTCGAAGCTCACCCAGCTTGAGCGGTCCCAATTCCAAAAAACCAATCTTCACTCTCTTTAGCTTTTCGACCAGACGCCCGCAGTGCTTGAACATGACACGAATCTGATTCTGGCGTCCTTCGATCAGACGCACCTCATACCAGGGGTTGACGCCCTGCTTGATCAGCTTCAATCCCGCGGGCGCGGTGCGGCGGCCGTGCATGGGAATGCCCTCGCGGAACTCCACTTCCTGCGCCATGCTGAGGTGGCCGTTCACTTTGACCAAATACGTTTTGGGGACGTGATACGAGGCGGACGTCAGGCGATGGGCGAATTCGCCGTCGTTGGTGAAAAGCAGCAGGCCTTCACTGTGATAGTCCAGGCGTCCGACCGGATAGATGCGCTCGCGGATGCCGCGGATATGCTCCATGACAGTGGGCCGCCCTTCGGGATCCTCCAGCGTGGTCACACAGTTGTTGGGCTTGTTAAGGGCCACATAGACCAGCCGCTTGGGCTTACGCAGAAGCTTGCCGTCGACTTTGATGTAGTCGCTATCCAGGTCCGCCTTGGTGCCGAGTGTTGTGACGATCGTGCCATTCACCGTGACGCGGCCGTCCAGAATGTACTGCTCGCCTTTGCGGCGGCTGGAGATGCCGGCGTGAGCGAGAATCTTTTGTAGCCGTTCTTCAGCCATCACTGTCCACTTGATTCGATGCTTCCGAGGGCTCCCCGGACGTCGCGGCAACCTCTTCGGCGGGCGCCGCTTCGGTCGGCGCTTCGGCCACCACCACCGCCTCCGCCGGCGGGCCTGAGGCCCGGCGGCACTCTTCGACCGGCGCGCTCTCGCCGGCCGAAGAGGCAGGTTTCTGCTCCGGCGCGCTCGTACCGTCGGAATCGTCCAACGCCAGCCGGCGCAAATCCTCGAATTCCTTCAGCGTGGGAAGTTCGCTGACTTCGTTCAGTCCGAACTGAACCAGAAAATCTTTCGTGGTCTTGTAGAGGATGGGGCGCCCAATCACGCTCTTGCGGCCGGCCGAAGTGATGAGCTTGCGGTCGAGCAGGGTCTTGAGCACTCCGGCGCCTTGGACGCCTCGGATTTCCATGACCTCGGGCGCCGTGATGGGCTGCTTGTAGGCGATGACGGCCAACGTCTCCAGCGCGGCGAGCGAGAGTTTCAGCGGCGGCTTGAGGCTCTTGACGAAATTACGGATGGCCTCGTGGTGCTCGGCCTTCGTGGTCATTTTGTAGCCGCCGGCAAGCTCGCGGACGGTGACGCCGTGCCAGGGCTTGCTGTATTCGGCGACCAGGCGCTCCAGCAGCGTCTCGATGCGCGCCGGAGGCTCGCCCAGCGCGGCGGCAATCTGCGCGGCCGAGAGCGGCTCGTCGGTAATGTATACGATGGCCTCGAGCATGGCCAGCAGCCGCTCTTCGGCCGATTGCTCGCGGGAGGCCTCGAGTTCGATGTTCAATTGTTCCGGCGTCAGTTCCTGGGGGGGCTCTTCGGGAACGGGCACCGGAGAGATTTCGCTCTGTTGCATCCGGTCAGTTATAGTCCTTCTTGATTGCCGATACGGCTTCGCCGGAGGCCATGGCCTCTTCGAACTTCTTGTGCCGCTTGATGACGATGTCGCCGAACAGATCCCGCTGCGCCAGCACCACGGCTTGTACCTTCACCATTTCGAGGATAGCGAGAAACAGGCAGATCATGGCGCGGCGGCTGAGTTGGCGTTCGAACAGGTCCACCACGCGCACGACTTCGCCTCTGGGCGTGGCGTCGAGAAACGATTTCAGGTACTCGATCATGTCCGGCACGCTGACATCGTCTTTGCCGACTTCGTAAATGGGCCGGTTGCGCGTGCGGTCGAGCACTTCCTGGAACGTCCGGACCAGGTCGTGTAGCGTGACGGCCAGCCCGGGCGTTTCGTCTTCGCTCAAAAATTGCTCGATTTGCGGATTCGACCAGACGGCCTCTTCGATCTGGCGCTTCTGGTGCAACATCTCGGCGGCGTTCTTGAAGCGCTCGTGTTCCAGCAAGCGCTCGACCAGCTCCGTGCGCGGGTCTTCTTCCGGGCTGATCTCGTCCAGCACCGGGTCGCGCGGCAGCAACATCCGGCTCTTGATGTGGATGAGGGTCGCCGCCATGTACACGAATTCGGCACCCAGTTCGATATCCATCTCCAGGGCACGTTGCATGTATTGGAGATACTGCGCGGTGATCTGGGCGATAGGAATATCGTAGACGTTGATCTCCTGCTTGCGAATGAGATCCAGCAGCAGATCCAGGGGGCCTTCGTATTGTTCCAGATGTACGTTTAAAGGCGACGCCACGTCTTCCCAACATAGCATGGCGACTGGACGAGGCGAGGCTCAGCGCCGGGCCGTGTCCGCGATCCAGTCGAGCCCGAAACGCGCGAAGGCGATGGTTTCGTAAGGGTTCTGCTCGCCGGCCTCGTAGAGCAACCCAATCGAGCCGTCCCGCAGCGCGGCCAGCGAGGAATAGGCCGCCGGACCGGCGTGCACCTCGCGCGCGGCGTGCCAGGCCCGGCCGCCGTCGCGGCTCAACCGGACGGTAAGCGCGGTGCGGGTGAGCGCGGCCGGGTTCGAAAACAGAAGCCAATCGGGATGTTTCGGGACGGCCACCAGCGATCCCTGGCACTGCGGCTCGATCAGCGTCTGGTCGAGAATATACGGCGACCACGTCAAGCCGCCATCCGTGCTGCGCGAGACCGCGCGGCGCTTGCCGATGTTCATGCCGCGCATGTTCAAGACCAGCGATCCGTCGGCCAACTCCGCGACGGCGCATTCGTTGGTTCCGGCGCCGGTCGAGCCGCCGATGCGCCAGCTTTCCCCGTGATTGTCGCTATAAATCACGTGCGAATGATAGCCGCCGGTCGCCAGTACAATGTGATCACAAGGGACCACCAGGCGGCCCGTGCGCAACTGTATGCCGTTGCCGGGACCGGTGGCGTACCAGGTCCACCCTGGGTCGCTTGGCTTCGCCGGTGATCTCGCGCGGACGCGACCAGGTGAGCCCGTCGTCGCCGCTCGACGAGATCCACACCGTGCGTGTGCCGCCACTCTCGGCCGCGGTGATCTGGCTCTCCTTCATGTGGCCGGGGTTGCCCGTGAGCAGCAGGAAAATGCGCCCGCTCGCGCGGTCGACCACCGGGCAGGGATTGCCGATCGTATCGGGGCCGTGATCGGCGACCACGGCCATCTCCGACCACGTGCGGCCTTTATCGCGGCTGCGGCGCATCACAATGTCGATGTCGCCAGTGTCGCTTTGCGAATGGCGGCGGCCTTCGCAGAACGCCAGCAGGGTTCCCTTGCGCGTCTGAATGAGCGCGGGGATGCGGTACGTGTGATAGCCGCCTTGGCCCGAACGGTACACCACGGTCTTCGCGATGCGCGGCGCCCGGCCCTCCAGGCTACCGGCCGCGGCCGCCAGTCCCAAGAACGTTCTTCTCGTAGGCATCTACTTGCCGCTCCTTTCGCCCGGCCCGTATAGCGCCGCCCGGGTGCGCTCCCGCTCCTGGTCCATTTGCTCCGGCGTCGCTCCCGCGCGTTCGAGGATCGCATCAATCATCGCCAAGGCGACTTCCGCCTCCGCCGAGAACACCTGATCGGCTCCGGACACGTTCCACGCCGCGGCTTGCGATACGAAGGCGGCCCTGGCGAGCACTTGCACGTCGGGGTTCAGGGCGCGCGCGGCTTTGATGATCTCCGGCGATTCTTCGGTACCCGGAGTGGTCAGTATGAGCGCGACGGCGCTGGCCGCGCCCGCCTCTCTGAGCACGTCCGCTTGCGTCGCATCTCCGTAAACGGCCTGGATGCCCTGCTGCTTCAAGCGCCGCACGGTGTCGATGTTGAGTTCGATCACGGTGGGAACCATGGCCTGGCCGGAGAGCAGTCGCGTCACCGTTTCACCCACGGGTCCGTACCCGACCACGATGGCGCGCGGCCGCACGTCGGGGGTCATCGCGCCTTCCTCGGCGGCCAGCGAGAGCGCCCTGCCCGCGCGCGGTTCGAGTAGCCGTCGCGCGCCGCTGTGGGCGATGCGCCGCTCGATGGAGGGCAGCAGCCGATAGAGCAGCGGATTGAGAGTAATCGACAGAATTGCGGTGGCCACCACTGCATTCGTGGCCCCCTCCGGGAGAACGCCCAATTGGTTGCCGAGAACCGCGAGCATGAACGAGAACTCGCCGATGTGAGCGAGCGCTACGGCGACCCTCAGGCCCATGCGAAGGCCGTATCCGAACAGCATGACAACAGCCGCGGCGGCCAGAGGACTTCCCAACATCACGATGCCCACGGCCGACGCCGTGAGCATGGGATCGTGGATCAGCCGCCGCGGGTCGAAGAGCATGCCCACCGAAACGAAAAAGAGCACCGCGAAGGCGTCCCGCATGGGAAGCGCTTCGGACGCGGCCCGGAAGCTGAACTCCGACTGGCCCACCACCATGCCCGCCAGAAACGCGCCCAGCGCCATCGAGACGCCGAACAGCATGCTCGATCCCACCGCCACGCCCAGCGCGATGGTCAAAACCGTCAGCGTGAAGATCTCGCGCGAACCCGTGCGCGCCACCATCGTGAGCAGGCGCGGAATCACGCGCGCGCCTGGCCCCAGCGCGAGCCATGCAAGCGCGGCGAGTTTCAACGCCGAGAGTCCCAGCGCCAGCGGCAGGCGAGCTGGTCCGCCTTCAGTCGCCCCGAACACCACCGGCAGGACGACCAGAACGAAAACCGTGAAGATGTCCTCGAACACCAGCCAACCGATCGCGATCCTTCCCGATTGTGCGTGCGGATCGCGTTGATCCGAGAGCGTGCGCATGGACACGACGGTGCTGGCCACCGAAAGCGTGAGGCCGAAGACGATGCCGGCGGGCCAACTCCATCCCAGGCTGTGGGCCGCCAGCGCTCCCAGCGCCGTTGCCGTGGCGCCCTGAAACAACGCGCCGGTGATGGCGATGCCGCGCACGGCGAGAAAGTCTTTGACGCGGAAGTGCATTCCCACGCCGAACATGAGCAGGATCACGCCGATTTCGGCGAGCTGCATGGCCATCTGCCGGTTGGCCACGAAGCCCGGCGTGTAAGGGCCGATCAGCAAACCCGCCACCAGGTAGCCCAGAATGGTCGGCAGTTTCGCGCGGTGCGCGAGCAGGCCCAATACCAGCGCCACCGCCAGGCCGGCGGCCAGCGTCAGAATTAAGTCGGCGTTATGCAAGGGTACCCGCGCCCGGGTGCCTGTGCCGCATCTATTTGCCTCCGTGGAAGGTGAGCGTGACGTCGGCGGTGTGGTCCTTTTCGTTCACCTGGATGGCCGAGCGCGTCTCGCCGAGATGGTCGAAGACGCCGTCCTCACGCACGCGCGAAAGGAAGTACTCCGGATAGTCGGCGTCGAAGGGCTGTCCCGGCTTGGGCGCCCACAGTTTCTTGACGCCGGCTTCGGCGATCAGGTCGAGACCTTCGAGGTGGAGTTTACCGAACATGTAGCGCGCGCCCGGTTCGAAGCGCACTACCAGATCCACCACCTTCTTCTTGTCGTCGATCTTGCGCTCCGTCTTTGACGACGAGCGCATGTAGCCGTTATGGCGCAGCCGCTTGATGATGCGCTCGATGCCCAGGTTCACGTCTTCGAAATTCACCAGTTCGCCGGATTTGAAGTTGGCCGCGCGATAGAGTGGCGTGGTGTCGCCGCCGATGCCTTCCAGCCTTACTTCGCCGAGCGTGTAGCCCGCACCCTCGTTCACTTCGACATTCACGGCAATGCCGCGCACGTCCTTGGTCGGTTCCGTGGTGATCTTCGGAAACGCCACGCGAATGCGGCCGCGGGCTTCGTAGAGCGGGCGAATGCTGGTGTCGAGCAGTTGCCGGAAGTAAACCTCGTCGAAAGTCACGCCCACGGCCACGCCGGCGACGGTGTTCTGCAGCGTGGTGAGCGGGACCACCTGGTTGCCGGTGAAACTCACCTCCGCGATGGAAGGCGGGGGTGTGGTGGGGCTGAACACGACCGCGAGCGTGTCGCCTTGCGGACGGACCCGTCCGATTACTTTGTCCTTGAAGCCGCGCTTGGCGACGTATGCCGCGATGGCTTTGACGGCGCGCTCGATGGCCACGTCGGTGGCCGGGATCAGGTTATCGAGCAGCGTGTTTCCATGAGCCACCAGCGGGCGCAATTCGGCATCCGTTGCGGGTAAGTCGCGAAACCTGTATGGCAGTATCTGCGCGGCTTCGGTGACGTCGAAGGTGCCTCGGATGCCTTTGCCGCCGGGCGCGGGCTCGAAATGAAAGGCAACGTCGGCAAACGCGCCGGTGGCCGTGATGCGCTCGCGCGCGGCGTCGAAATCTTCCTTGCCGGCCATTTGCCCGACCTTGAGCGCGGCGGCCGCAAGAATACGTTTCTCACTCACCACGCGGTTGCCCGCGACGTGCAGCGATTCGATGGGCCAACTCTTGGGCGCCGCCGTGGGAGCCTTGGGGGCCGTGGCGGCCGGTTTCTTCGCCGTTGCTTTGCGCCTGGCGGTGCCTTGCGCCGGGATGCCCGGAGTAACCACGAAAAGCAACAGCCATGCCATCCATCTCATAACTTCATTCTATAATTGGCCCGATTTCCGGATGTTAAGATAATGCTAATGCCCTACGATCTGGTAATCGTCGGTAGCGGTCCGGGGGTACTCGGCGGCGGTGCGCGCCGGCCAGTACGGTTTGCGGACGGCCATCGTGGAGAAGGACGCGAAGCTGGGAGGGACCTGCCTGCTGGTGGGGTGCGTGCCCACCAAGGCGTTGCTGCACACGGCCGAGGTCTGGCAGTACTTCCAGAACTCCGAAGAACAGGGAATCCACTGTAAAGATCCGGAACTCGATTATCCCAAGGTGGTCGAACGCAAGGACAAGATCGTCTCGAAGCACGCCAAAGGCATCGAGTTCCTGATGAAGAAGAACAAGGTGGACGTCTTCAAAGGCTACGCGACGCTCCAGGGTCCGGGCAAAGTGGAAGTGCGTTCGGAAACGGGCACGCAGATTGTCGAAGCGAAGAACGTGATTCTCGCCACCGGGTCGAGCGCGCGCATGCTGCCGGGGCTCACACCCGACGCCGAGCGCATCCTGACCAACATCGAAATCCTGGCCTCGACCACCATCCCCAAGACACTCGGCATCGTGGGCGCCGGCGCCGTGGGCGTCGAATTTGCCAGCATCTTCCATCGCTTCGGCACGAAAGTCGTGGTGTTCGAAATGTTGCCGCGCGCCGTGCCGGTCGAAGACGAAGAGGTTTCCAAGGAACTCGAACGCGTCTTCCGCAAGAAGGGCATCCGCATCGAGACCGGAGCGCGGGTCGAGAACATTCGCCGGGAAGGCGCGGGCGTGGCCTGCGACGCCACGCTTGCGGGCGGCAAGAAAGCCTCCTTCGAATTCGAGAGGCTCCTGATCGCGGTGGGCCGCAAGCCCAACACGGAAAATATCGGCCTCGAGACCACGCGCGTCGAACTGGACCGCGGCTTTATCAAGGTGGACCCGAACCAGCTCACCGCCGAACCTGGCGTCTACGCCATCGGCGACATCGTGGCCGGAACGCCACAGCTTGCGCACGTGGCCACGGCCGAAGGCATGGTGGCGGTGGCGCACATCGCGGGAAAGCCCGCGCGGCCTATTCGCAAGGATCGCATTCCGGGCGCCACCTACACCGATCCCGGCATCGGCAGCGTCGGATTGACCGAAGCCGAAGCGCGCGCAGGGGGCTACAAAGTAAAGGTGGGCAAGTTCCCCTTTATGCCCAACAGCAAGGCCACCATTCTGGGCCAGCACGACGGCTTCGTCAAAGTCGTTACCGACGAAACCTACGGAGAGATTCTGGGCGTACACATCATTGGTCCGCAAGCCTTCGAATTGATCGGCGAGGCCACGGTGGCCCTGGAGGCCGAGGCCACCGTGGAGACCATGCGCCACACCATCCACGCGCATCCGACGCTGTACGAAGCCATCGGTGAGGCTTTCAACGCCGTCTACGGCCAGGCCATCAATGCGTAAGTGCGAACTCAGGGAACTCGGCCGGATGCGGTACCGGGCGGCGTTCGATTTGCAGCGGCGCCTGGTGGAGGAGCGCAAAGCGGGCGCGATCCCGGATCAGTTATTGCTGGTGGAACACCCGCACGTGATCACGCTCGGACGCAACGGGCAGATGGCCAATCTGCTGGCCGGCGAGGATGTGCTGCGGCGGGCGGGTGTGGAATTTGAGCATACCGACCGCGGCGGCGACATCACTTACCACGGACCCGGACAGATTGTGGGTTACCCGATTTTCGATCTACGCGAATGGAAGCGCGACGTGGTGGCCTTCGTGCGCGCCATCGAGCAGGCGCTCATCGACGCGCTGGCCGAGTTCGGCATTTCGGCCGGACGCATGGAGAAATGCACGGGCGTGTGGGTGGACGGCCGGAAGATCGCCGCCATCGGCGTGCACATCGGCCGCTGGGTCACCTCGCACGGCTTCGCGCTCAATCACACCACCGATCTCAGTTTCTTTCAATACATCGTGCCCTGCGGATTGACCAAGCCAGTCACTTCGATGGAGGCCCTGGGCGTGCTCGCAAGCCGCGGAGATGTCGAGGCGTCCATCGCTCGCTGTTTCGCGCGCGTATTCGAATTTGACATCGTGGAACCAGTACAGGCAGAGGAGAAGCTCGCATGACCGACGTCGTAATGCCCCAGATGGGCGAAAGCATTGTCGAAGGGACGCTGACCAAGTGGCTGAAGAAGACCGGGGAGCGCATCGAGAAAGACGAAGCTCTGTTTGAAATCTCCACCGACAAGGTGGATACCGAGATTCCATCGCCGGTGGCTGGGGTGCTGGCCGAGATGCTGGTGGAAGAGGGCAAGACGGTGGCGATTAACACCGTGGTGGCGCGCGTGGACGAAAGCGGCACTGGCGCGGTGGCCGCGGCTCCGGCGGCCGTGGAAGCGCCCGCCGCGGCGCCGGTGGCCGTGGACGCGCCCGCGCCTGAGCCCGCGCCCGAACCCGTCGCTTCCCCCGTGGTTGAGCCCGAGCCCTTAAGCGGGCCGGTGTCGCCCTTGGTGCGGCGCATGGCGCGTGAGCACAGCATCGACCTGCGTATGGTGAAGGGTACCGGTGCCGGAGGGCGCGTCACCAAGCAGGACGTGGAAGCCTATCTGGCGGTGCCCGCGCCGGTCCCGGCTGCCGCGGCCCCCGTCGCGCCATCCCCGCTCCGCCCGCTCCGGCCATGCTGCCCGGACCCGCCGCGGTCGCGGCTCCGGCGGCCGCCACCCACGCCGCCGCCGGCAAGGTGCGCGTCGAGCCCATGAGCGTCATGCGGCAGAAGATCGCCGAGCATATGGTGATGAGCAAGCGCACCTCGGCGCACGTGACCACGGTGCACAAAGTGGACATGACGCGCATCGCCAACGTGCGCGAGCGGCATAAGGCGGAGTTTCAGGCCCGTTACGGCGCTTCACTGACCTATCTCTCCTTCATGGCGCGCGCCACCGCCGAGGCGCTGCGCGCCTACCCCATCGTCAACGCCTCGGTCGATGGGACCAACGTGGTTTACCACGAGGACATCAACATCGGCATCGCCGTGGCGCTCGATCACGGCCTGATCGTGCCGGTGATCCGCCATGCCGACGAATTGAACGTGGTGGGTTTGCAGAAGACCATCGCGGATCTGGCCGCGCGGGCGCGTTCGCGGCAGCTCAAGCCCGAGGAAGTCCATGGCGGCACGTTCACCATCACCAACTTCGGTAGTTTCGGGAGCCTCTTCGGTACGCCGGTCATCAACCAACCGCAGGTGGCCATCCTGGGCGTGGGCACCGTCGAGAAGATGCCCGTGGTCATCGACGACATGATCGCCATCCGCTCCATCTGCCACCTGGGCCTGACCTTCGATCATCGCCTGATCGACGGCGCCACTGGCGACAAGTTTCTCAATAAGCTGCAGTCGGTGCTGGAGAACTGGTCGGAATCGATCCTGTAGCGCGGCGCGCGGTGCGTGGCGCAGTCTGCGCGCAAGCTTCTTCAGGATGTGCTTCGTAAGAAACTCGTTGATCTCACGATGCCGGGGCACGGGTTGAGAAACGCCCGTCTTCGGATTGCGATACCAATCATGACTTCCGCCGTGGCGGAAAGGTGCACCCTTCCTCCTCCAACTTGCGGACCAATTCGGCTCGCTTCATCCGACAGACAACTCGGCGACTCTGCGTATGCCGGGGATCTCGCCGCTGGTGAGGTCCCGGTAAAGATCACGAAGACCCGCTTGGAGATCTTCCAGCGTCTCCCCTTGGGTCAAATAATCGGGGAACTCTTCGAAGTAGCCGAGCCACATCTCACCGTCTTGCCAGTGGACGTAACGCGTCGTGCTCATAACATCATTCTACTTCTTGTTTGGATCATGGGCGGGAGTTGATTGCGGCACCGCCGGTCTGCAGCCGGTGCTGGAAAACTGGTCGGAATCGATCCTGTAGCGCGGCGCGCGGTGGCCGTCCCGCAAGATGGGGAGACGAAGGCTCGCCGGACTGATACAGTAGTGATCTGATTCCAAGCTCATGAAACTGTACCGAAGGTGGTTGCGACGGTTCACGCCACCGGCGCTGTTGAACCGGATCAACAGTCTCTCCCACATCGAAGACCGTCTCTTCGATCTGGAGGCGCGCCGCGCGCAACTGGCCGGAATCGTTCTTCGCGAACGCTACGCGAACCTGTTCGCCACCGGTTCCGGCTCCGAGTTTCAGGTGTTCTCGCAAAACGGCGAAGACGGCATCCTCTTGTGGATTCTCCAAGAAACCGGCGCACCGGTGAAGACCTTTGTCGAAATCGGCATCGAGAACGCGCGGGAGTGTAATACGGCGCTGCTGGCCTTCGTCCTCGGTTGGGACGGACGGATGCTGGAGGCCGACCCGCTGGGCGCGGAGGCCGCGCAGAGACTCTCCAGCCGGATGTTGATGGGCCGGCCGAACCGCGTGGAGATCCGGCAGGCGTTCGTCACACGGGAGAATGTCAATGCGCTCATCGGCGGTGGGGATCTGGGCGTGCTTTCCATCGACGTGGATGGCATGGATTACTGGATCTGGAAGGCCGTCGAGGAGTGCGGCGCCGCGCGTCGTGGTTGTGGAATACAACGCCTCCATGGGGCCGGAGGAGTCCATCACCGTACCCTACCGGGCCGATTTCTCGGCGGCCGAAGCGCATCCCAGCGGTTACTATCACGGCGCTTCGCTGGCCGCCCTGGAGAGGCTCGGACGAGAGAAAGGCTATGCGCTGGTCGCGGTGGACCGGGCGGGCGTGAACGCATTCTTCGTACTGGAGGCGATTCGACCGGAGACTCTGCACGCCCGCAGCGCCGCGGAGCTGTTCTGTCCTCATCTCATGCGGGCGCGCCTGCATTCGCAGGCAGAACAATGGGCGCTCATCCGGCATCTGCCCTATGAACGGGTCTAGCGCGGTTTCGCGCGGCGCGGCCTTTTGGGCCGCTTGTTCCGCCCTGGTCCTGGGCGTGCGGCTGTGCCATGTAAAAGTCTTGTGGGTGGACGAAGCTTACGGCCTCGCCGCCGCGCGCCGCATGCTGGAAGGCGCCGCGCTCTACCGCGACATCTGGTTCGACAAGCCCCCTCTCTACGCGTGGATTTATCTACTGTGGGGCGCCCAAACGGGTTGGCCGTTGCGCGTAGCCGGCGCGCTGTTCGTCCTGCTCTGCTGCTGGCTGGCCGGGCGGGTCGCCGCTACGCTCTTCGGCCCACGCGAGGGTTGGTACGCCGCCGCCGGGATGGCATTCTTTTTGTCTTTCGATCATCCTGTCGCGGTGCTGTCGCTGGCCCCCGATCTGCTGTTGATTCCTTTCGCGTTGGGCGCGGTCTGGGCCATGGCCGCCAACCGGCCTGGGCTGGCGGCCGCCTGCGCGGCGGCGGGTTTACTGGCGAACGCCAAGGCGCTCCTGTTGCTGCCCCTGGTCTTGTTCTGGCAACCCCGCGCCTGGAAGAAGATCCTGCCGGCGTACGCTCTGGCGGCGGCGGCCGTGTGGCTGGCGGCCGGCGGCTGGGGTGAACCCGTCTGGGAATGGGGTGCTCTCTATTCCCGCGATAGCTTCCTCGCCAACCCCGTATTGGAAGGCCTGAAGCGCACCGCCAATTGGGCCGGATTCCACGGCGCGCTGGTGATCTTCGCAGCGGTCTATTTCACTCGGAAAGAGGCGCAGCGATGGCGCCTGGCCGTCTGGCTGGTTCTCGGCCTGGTTATGGTCGCGGCCGGCGCGCGTTTCTTCCCACGCTACTATCTGGCCCTTCTTCCGGTACTCGTCGTGGCCGCGGCGCGGGGTGTTTGCCTGGTTCCAAGCCGCTGGCGCGCCGTGTTGCTGGTGATGGCATTAGCCGTTCCCGCAGTGCGCTTCGGCGGACGGGACATCGCCACGCTGCGCGCCGATCCATCCGCCATGCGCGATCTGGCTCTGTGGGAGGACTGCCGCCAAGCGGCCGCCAAGATCCAGTCGCTCGCCCATCCGGGCGACACGCTCTTCGTTTGGGGATACCGTCCGGAATTGAACGTCCTGGCGGGTCTGCGCGGCGCCACGCGATTTCTGGATTCCCAACCCCTGACGGGCGTGCTTGCCGACCGCCACCTGACGGATGCACGGCCGACCGCGCCGTGGCTGGCCCGGCGCCACCGCGCTCAGCTCATCCAGACCCATCCCACCTTCATCGCCGACGGCCTGGGCCCCTACAACCCCGCTCTCGCCATTCAGCGTTACCAGGACCTGCGCCCATGGTTCTCCCAATACGAACTGGTGGGCGAGACACAGGGAACGCGCATCTACCGAAGGCGCTGAACCGGTACTCCCGCGCTGCCCCCAAAATGGGCTATTGACACCGCTCGCCATTGGGGTAGAATCCACTTAAGGCGTATAATCTCAAAACGGAAGCACCTGCTCATGTTCAAAACAAAGAAGTCCCAACCTGCTCCGGAAGAAGAGTTCACCGGCTACTCCAGCAGCGATGTGGCCCGCGCGGCCAAAGTCAGTCTGCGCCAGTTGCAATGGTGGGACGAGCAGCGCGTGGTCTCGCCCGGCCACGAGGGTCACAAGCGGATCTACTCGGCTGGAGAGGTGCTGGAGATCACGGTGATCGCGGAACTTCGCCGCAAGGGCTTCTCGTTGCAGAAAGTGCGCCGGGTGCTGCGTTTCCTGGAGCGCGAGATGGGGCGCCGGTTGGGCGACATCCTGGCCGGGACCTCCGACGTGCACCTGCTCACCGACGGCAAGTCGATCTATCTGGAAGACCGCCACGAGCGCGTGATCGACATCCTCAAGAACGCCCGCCAGCCCATGTTCCTGATTTCGCTCAGCGACCAGGTCCGGCGGTTGGGCGTCTCTCCGCAGCGCAAGCCGGTCCGCACCGAGACTCCGCTATCGGCGCGTAAAGCCCGCGCCGTTTAGCGCGCGCGCCGTGCCGCGGGAAGGGCACGCCGGCGGGTACGCTATACTGGAAGTAGTTTGGAAGGTTCCCGCAATGGCTCAACATGGGAGTAGGTCCCTAATCACCGCCGTGCTTGTTGTGGCGGTCTGTTCGCTGCTTGGCGGCGTTTACGGGCGAGGTCTCGAAACCTCGGCCGCGGCTGCCTCCGAGGACGACATCCAGACCACCCTCAAGAACTTCACCAGAGTGTACAGCGTGGTGGAGCAGAATGCCGCCGAAAAGGTGGACGCCGGACCGCGCTATTTACAATGGCGCCATCCCAGGCATGCTGCGGACGCTCGATCCGCACTCGAATTTCCTCGATCCCAAGGCCTTCCAGCTTCTGCGCGAAGACCAGAAGGGCCACTACTACGGCGTGGGCATGATGGTGGCCGAACGCAACGGCAAGACGCTGGTGATCGCGCCTTTCACCGGTTCGCCGGCCTACAAGGCGGGTTTGCGGCCGGGCGACGTCATTCTCTCCGTCAACGACAAGTCCACCGAGAACATGACCGTGGCGCAGGTGGCGGATCTGCTCAAGGGGCCTCGCGGCACGCCCGTGCAGGTGGTGGCCGCGCGCGAAGGCCTGGACAAGCCGCTTACCTTCAACCTCGTGCGCGACGAGATTCCGCGCAAGAGCGTGCAGGATGCTTTCTGGCTGCAGCCGGGCATCGCCTATCTGGACATCGAGAGTTTCAACGAAAACACCAGCCGCGAGGTGGATGCCAACCTCGCCCGGTTGGGCGAGAACAACCTGAAGGGTTTGATCCTCGATCTGCGCGACAATCCCGGCGGATTGCTGAACGAGGGTGTGGCGGTGGCGGACCGTTTCCTGCACAAGAACCAGTTGATCGTCTCGCACCGCGGCCGTTCTTCGCCGGAGAAGCCTTACATCGCGCGACACGGCAACGGCGGCCACGACTACCCCATCGTCGTGCTGGTGAACCGGTACTCGGCTTCGGCGGCCGAGATTGTGGCCGGCGCCCTGCAGGACCACGACCGTGCCTGGGTGCTGGGCGAAAACACGTTCGGCAAGGGGCTGGTGCAGACCGTCTATCCGTTGAGCGAAAACACGGGTCTGGCGTTGACCACCGCGAAATACTACACGCCCAGCGGCCGGCTGATCCAGCGCGACTACTCGAACATGTCCTTCCTGGACTACTACAACCGTAAGAACTCCGCACTGAAGAACCCCACGGACGTGAAGATGACCGACGGCGGGCGCACCGTGTACGGCGGAGGCGGCATCACACCAGACGAGAAGTACAGCGTCCCGAAGCTGAACCGTTTCCAGATCGACGTGCTGCGCAAGCAGGCGTTCTTCAACTTCACCGCGCGCTTCTTCGCCGGCCGCGATGCGAAACTGCCCAAAGGGTGGGACCCGGATCAGAACGTCGAGAACGATTTCCATCAATACCTGCTAAAAGAGGGTATACAGTTCTCCGAGGCCGAATACGCCGAGAACCATGCCTGGCTCAAGCAGCAATTGAAACGCGAAATCTACATCACGGCCTTCGGCGTGGACGATGCGCGGCGTCTGTCGATCCAGACCGATCCGGAGATGGCCAAGGCCATCGAGGCGATACCCAAGGCCAGGGCATTGGTTGAAACCGCCAAGAAGCTTATCGTTCAGCGCACGCAAAAAGCGGAGCGATAACGGACTGTGAGTCATAGCGACGCAGGGAACGTCCCGGCCGCAGGCGAGGTGCGCCCGGCGCCACAAGTGGCGGTGCTCGATGCCGGCGGACAGTACTGCCATCTGATCGCGCGCAAGGTTCGCGAACAGGGTGTGTACGCCGAAGTGCGCGCCAGCGACACGCCGGCCGCCGAGTTGCGCGGCTACCGCGCCCTCATCATCTCCGGCGGACCCAACAGCGTCTACGCAGCCGGACAGCCCCACGGTCGATCCGGGGATTTTCGCGCAAGGCCAGGCCGTGCTGGGCATTTGCTACGGCCAGCAGTTGATGGCCTACCTGCTGGATGGCAAGGTCGCCAAGGGCGCCCAGGGTGAGTACGGTCTGGCGATGCTGGACGTGCTGCGGCCGGGCGCGCTGTTCCACGGTATCGGCGCTTCCCAGCAGGTGTGGATGAGCCATCGCGACACGGTGGCCGCGCTGCCTGCCGGTTTCAAGCTGCAGGCCACCACTCTCACCTGTGCGGTGGCGGCCATGGCAGACGAGTCGCGCAAGCTCTACGGCGTCCAGTTCCACCCCGAGGTGGTGCATACCCACAAGGGCCGGGAACTGCTCTCGAATTTCCTGTTCGCCATCGCCGGTTGCGTGAAGGACTGGATCGCCGCGCGGCCGCGTGAAGCAACTCGAGGAATCCATCCGCGAGGCCGCCGCCGGCCGCAACGTGTTCTTCTTCGTGAGCGGCGGCGTCGATTCGACCGTGGCTTACACGCTCTGCCTGCGCGCGCTGGGACCCTCGCGCGTGCACGGCGTGTATGTGGACACGGGCCTGATGCGAGAGGGCGAGACCGAGTTCGTCGAGCGAGTCTTCCAGCGCCTGGCCGCGGGCACGCTTCACCGTCGAACGCGCCGCCCAAAGTTTCTGAGCGCGCTCGCGCTGGTGCGCGATCCGGAACACAAACGCCACATCATCGGCGAACAGTTCGTCGGCATTCAGGAAGGCATTCTCCAAAGCGGGCACTACCTGGACGGGCAACTGGATTCTCGGACAGGGAACTATCTATCCCGATACCATCGAATCCGGCGGTACGGCCAAGGCGGACGTCATCAAGACGCACCATAACCGCGTCGCCGGTATCCAGCGCTTGATCGAGGCCCAGCGGATTATCGAGCCGCTGAGCGTCGTTTTACAAGGACGAAGTGCGTGAGATCGGCCGCGAGATCGGTCTTGCCCGAGGAGTTGCTGGCCCGTCACCCGTTCCCGGGGCCGGGTCTGGCCATACGCTGCCTGGCCAGCGAGGCCACCCTGCCGCTGGAACCCGTGCCCGATGGGTGGCTGATCCCGGTGCATTCGGTGGGCGTGCAGGGCGACTCGCGCAGCTACCGCCCGTGCTGGCGCTGGAGGCGTTTCCCAGCCGGCAAGCCGACCTGCAGGCTCACGCCGCCGAGATGATCAACCGCACGGCGGGCGTGAACCGCGCCGTCGCGTTGGTCGAGGCCGCGTGTGCCCATGGCCCGGTTATTGTGTACACCAGAGTGCCCTCAGCCAGGATCGCTTGGACCGCCTGCGCCGCGCCGATGCGGATTGTGAGGCGCGTCTCGGCCGCCAGCGGCTTCGATAGCCAGGTGTGGCAGTTTCCAGTGGTTCTGATCCCGGTCGGCGATGCGTCGCGGCCCGATTCCGTGGTGTTGCGGCCGGTGCACTCGGTGGACGGGATGACGGCCCAATCCGTGGTCATGGAAGAGAGCCTGCTGCGGACTTTGGCCGCTGAGTTGTTAGAAGTACCCGGTGTGGCGGCGGTATTTTACGACCTGACACACAAGCCCCCAGGCACTATTGAATGGGAGTAATCGCCCACTGGGAGGCACCTCATGGGGCATTCAAACACTAATTGGGCGTTATCACCCATTTGAACGTCAAACGGAGTTCCGCGCGCCATTCTAAATCATTCGAAATGAGTGATTTGGGGGAAGCCGCGCAATGGTTGTTCTGGTAATAAAATTGCCAGAAGAATAAGAGGAGAATCCATGGCATACGTAATTACACCTTCTTGCACGAAAGACGAACTATGCGTTGAGGCGTGCCCGGTCGACTGCATTCATCCGAAGAAGGATGAGGAAGCCTTCGAGGCAGCTGCCCAGCTTTTCATCGATCCGGTCGAATGCATCGACTGCGGCGCCTGCGTGCCGGTTTGCCCGGTATCGGCCATCTACGCGCTGGACGATCTTCCGGCGGACATGGCGGCTAGCACCGGCGCGAACGCGGCGCATTACGGGCAATAGGCGTTTCCAGCTCGTTACGGCGGCCCGTCGCAGCGCGTCTACACCCGGTGAAATCCCTTGAGGATGTCGCGGGTGGAATATAGCAGCGCGATGGGCCTGCCGTGCGGGCAACTCATGGGGCATTCGGTGGCGGCCAACTCGGCCAGCAACCAGGCCATCTTGGGTCCGTCGAGCGGCGTGTTGATCTTGATGGCGGCGTGGCAGGCGACCGAGGCCGCGACAGCTCGACGCACGTCCTCCATCGACAGTCCCCGCAGCTCCGCATCCGCGATCTCCAGAATCTCGAACAACAACTTCTCGATCTCGCCCGGAGGGACCGCCGCCGGCGCCGCCTTGATGGCGATGCTGCGCGGTCCGAATGGCTCGGTCTCGAACCCGATGGCATTCATCTCGTTGGCGATGCGGTTATAGTCGGCCATCTGCGCCGGCGTAAGTTCGATCACCACCGGCATGAGAAGCGACTGCACTTCCCATTTCCCCGCCGCCCGGCCGCGCAAAATCTTTTCGAACAAGATGCGTTCATGGGCGACATGCTGGTCGATGAGCCACAAGCCCTCGCGGCCCGCCGCGACGATGAAACTCGCATGGATTTGACCGAGCGGGCGCAAGTCGGCCAGCGCCACCAGATTGGGGGCGGAAGCGTAGGCATAGGCGGCTTCGGGCGGTAGCGCGGCGTGCGACGCCGGGACGCGCAATTTCAATGTTGATGACGGTGACGGTGGCGCCAGGGGGGCGGAGAAGGGCGCAGGCGGCGCGGACGGCGCGGCATCCGCGGGAGGTGGGGTGAAATCGAAGCGCGGCGCGGCGGGTTGCGGCCCGCGCAGATGGAACACCGGCAACTCGCAGTCCGGCACGGTGCCGGCGCCCGGGCCGGCCTCGAAGCGTGCGTTTTCGATGCGCTGCGAGAATTCGGAGTACGGCAGACGGGCGGCTGGCTGCGCCACCAGGTTGACCGGGAGCGACGGCGCGGGTTTGGACGCGATGAGCGCGTCGCGGATCGAATCGCGCACGAAGTCGTGCACCACGGGGCCGTGATGAAAGCGCACTTCCGTCTTCGAGGGGTGCACGTTCACGTCCACCTCTTGGTAGTCGCAGGCGAGGAACAACAGCGCGAAGGGATACACGCCCGAAGGAACCAGGTTGTAGTAGGCCGAGCTCAGCGCGTGCAGCAGCAAACGGTCCCGGATGACGCGGCCGTTCACGAACAGGTGGATGGAATTGCGATTGGTCTTGTGGAGCTGCGGCCTCGACACGAAGCCGGAAAGGCGCAAGGTGAGCGTCGGGGCGTCCGGATCGGGGGCAGGCGGCAAGGCACGCTCAGCGGGCCCCAGCGGGATCAACTCTTCGAGAATCTGCCCTCCGAATATCTGATAAACGCGCTCGCGTAGATCCAGCGCGGGTGTCACGGCGAGCAATTCCTTGTCGTCGTGCACCAGCGTGAAAGTTTTGTCCGGATGCGCCAGGCTGTATTCGGTGGAGAGCGTGGCGATGTGCGCGAGTTCGGTCTGGTCGCTGCGCAGAAACTTCTTGCGCGCGGGCACGTTGAAGAACAGATCGCGCACGGTGATGATGGTGCCCGAGGCGAGCGCGGCCTCCTGGCAGGCCAGCATCTTGCCGCCGGCGATCTCGATGCGCGTGCCGGTGGACTCCTCCCGCGAGCGCGTTTCGAGCGTCAGTCGAGAGACCGAAGCGATGGCCGGAAGCGCTTCGCCGCGGAAGCCCAGCGTGGCGATCGAGAGCAGGTCCTTGACGTCGGTCAGCTTGCTGGTGGCGTGGCGCTCGAAGGCCAGCATGGCGTCGTCGCGCAGCATGCCGCAGCCGTCGTCGGTGAGGCGGATGAGGCGGCGCCCGCCGCTGGAAGCGTCCACGCGGATGCTGGTGGCGCCGGCGTCGAGCGAGTTCTCAAGCAGCTCCTTCACCACCGAGGCGGGGCGTTCCACCACCTCGCCGGCGGCGATCTTATTGGCGACCTGATCGGAAAGGATACGGATGCGGCCCATCGCGAAATGAACCGGCCGCGCGCGGCCGGCCACGGCTCCCAAGAGCCGCTTCCCGGTTATTGTACCGCGACACCGCGCTGGTCCAGCAGTTCGCCGGTGGTCCGCAGCAGGGAGAGCAGGTTGCGCCGGTAGCCGACCGATTCGGTAAGCAACCGCGACTGCGCCAGCGTGAGGCGGTTCTGCGCGTCGAGCACGATGAAAAGGATATTGGTGCCCAGCTCGTATTTCTTCAACTCGGCTTCGTAGGTCTTCTGGGCCAGATCCCGGGCGATGGTGGCCAGCCGCACGCTGGCCTTGCTGGATTCCACCTGCGTCACGGCGTTGAGGACCTCCAGCCGGACGGTCTGCTCGACGTTGCGCACGCGCAGGGCGTCGGCTCGCTTGGCGACCAAGGCGTCGGCCATGTTGGCCTGCGCGGCGCTGTCGCGCAGCGGCAAACGCAGGGACAGCGTGAAGCCATAGACCGGGTAGTTGAACCCGAACATCTGATTGAGCGCGTCGCCGAAGCCGCCGGGCGTAACGTTGACAATGGTGCTGGATGTGCCGTCGCCGGCAAAGACGTTACTACGATCATAGAAAGTGCCGCCGCGCCCCGAGGTCGAGTAGCTGCCGGAGAGCGACAGATCCGGCCGCAGGGCGTTTCCGGCCGACTTGATGTTGAGGTCGTCGACGTCCAGGTTCTGAATGGCGGCGCGCAAATCCGGCCTCAGCCGCAGGGCCGATTCGACGGCCAGTTCCCGGTCGATGGTGGAAGTGTCATTGGGAGGCAGCACCGGTTCGGTGAGTTGCAGCGGCAGCCGGCGGACCTCCGGATCCAGGTCGACGCCGATCTGCTTGCGCAGCGCGTCCTCGGTTTGGGCCAACTGAAAACGGGCCTGCGAAACTTGAATTTCGGCGCTGGCATATTCGGCCTGGGGTTGGTAAATGTCCAGCGGCGAGAGGGCGCCGAGGTCCAGTTCCTTCTGCGCGCGCTTGAGCGCTTCCCCGCGAAGGGCCAGGGATTGCAGCTGCACGCCCAGGTTCTCGCGCGCCGAAATGACGTCCCAATAGGCATTCTCCGCTGTGGCGAGCAACCGCATCAGGGTGTCGCGAAGCTCATACTGGCTGACGCGCAGGCGGCTGCGGGCGATCGTGATGGGGAGCCGGGTGATCGCCGAGCCGCGGTTGCGCAGCAGCGGCTGCGTGACGCTGAACGCCATCGCGGCGTTCAGCGCCGGGTTGAAGGTGGCGAACTGGTTGTTGGTGGACGTTTTCGACGCATTGAATCCTACCGAGTAGGAGGTGCCGGTCTCCAGCGTCTGCCGGTAGGTGAAGTCCGCCGGCTGCGAGAGCTGGTTCAGGGTGGCGGCGCCGGAGAGCACGTCCGAGGTGGGCGTCTTGGTGCGCGTGTCGCGGAAGTTGGCGGCGATGGACGGATCGAAAGATGAAAAGGCGCGCAGGATGGCGTTCTTTTGCGTTTCAATGTTCAGCCGTTCGATGGCGATGCTGGTATTGTTGGCGAGCACCAGTTCGAGGTAGCCGCGCAGGCTCAGTTCGAGTTTGTCCGAGACCACATAATCGCGCAGGCGCACGGGCGGCCGCAGTTCGACGCGGGTCGACGGCGTGATAAAATGCCGCCGGAAATACTCGGGTTTAGGAAACAGCGGCGCATCCTGCGCGAACGCGCCCACTGTGAGTGACAGGCCCAGAAGGATACCGTACTGTCTTATTGTTTTCGTCATTCGTAACGCATGGCCTCAATGGGATCGAGTTTGGCGGCCTGCACCGCCGGATAAATGCCGAACACCAGACCGATACCGACGGAAACGCCGAAGGCCACCGCGATGGATCCCGGGGAGACCACCGTGGACCAGCCGGCGGCCGCGGCGATGATCTTCGAGAGGGAGAAACCGAAGGCGATGCCGATCAGCCCGCCGACGATGGAGATCAGGACCGCTTCGGTGAGGAACTGACGCACGATGTCGGCCTGCCGCGCGCCGATGGCGCGCCGGATGCCGATTTCGCGGGTGCGCTCGAGCACCGTCGCGAGCATGATGTTCATGATGCCGATGCCGCCCACCAGCAGCGAGATGCCGGCGATGCAGATCATGACCACGCTGAAGATGAACTGCGTGCGGCGGCGCTGCTCGAGCAGATCCGGCCGGCACCATCACGGTGAAATCGCCGGCGTCCTTGTGCGTCGCGGTCAGAATGGCGCGCACCACGTTGGCGGTTTCGATGGAATCCGTGCCGGTGGCACCTTGATATAGATGCCGTCGATCTCGTCCTTGAGGTAGCTGTTGTTGTCCTCGAAGCGGCGCATCACGGTGTTGAGCGGCGCGATGACCAGGTTGTTGCGATTCACGACTTCCAGGCCTTCCACGTCGCTGTCGGCGGTGGCCTGCTGCGCCAGCACGCCGATCACCTGCAGCCAGGTGTCGTTGATCTTGACGTACTTGCCGACCGCATTGTCGTAGCCCAGCAGATTGAACTTTGGCCGATTCGCCGAGCACGCACACCGGCGCGGAGCGCGCGTCTTCGTCCTCGGTGAAGAAGCGTCCTTCCACCAGCTTGAGGGTGTTGATCTTGAGGTAGTTGGGCTGCGACGCCGATCAGCAGCGGCGGCTCCTGCGCGGTCTTCGGCAGCACTTTCAGCGGCTTGAAACGCTTGCGCGGCGTCATCGCCTCGATGCCCGGCACGTTCTCGCGGATGGCGCGGAAGTCGCGGAAGGTGAGTCCCGGCGAGATCTGCCCGGCGCGCCTGCAGTTCGTTGCGGTCGACGGCTTCCTTGGCCTCGATGATGATGTTGTTGACGCCCAGCAGATCGATGTAGCTCATCATCTCCTTCTGCGCGCCGGCCGTGATGGAGAGCATGGCCACCACCGCGCCCACGCCGAAGATCATGCCCAGCATGGTGAGCAGGCTGCGCAGCTTGTGCACCAGGAGGCTCGAAAGCCCCATGGTGATCTCGGGAAGATAAGCGGAAAATAGCGACACGATCTAGCGTCCTCCCTTGCTTTCTCCGCCGCCCACCGCACCCATGGGGCTGCCGGTGCCACCACCTCGACTTACCGTCTTTCGTGGCTGTCTTGCTGACGGTTGGGTCGGACATGGCCACGATCTCGCCGGGCTTCAAGCCTTCGGCCACCACCAGCGTCGATTCACTGCGCCGGGAGAGCTTGATGGCGCGCTGTTCGAAACCCCTGCGCGTTTTGACGAACACAACCAACTTACCTTCTTTCTCAAACAACGCCTGGCTGGGAATGTGTATGGCGTTGGGGATCTTCTCGACGATGATCTCGATATCGCTCAACAAACCCGGACGCAGCAGCACGTTGAGCTGGTTTTCTTCCTCTGGAGGAGGCGGCAGGACGGCGCTGGCCCGCTCCTGCTCGGTGAACTGCTGGCCGCCGCCGCCCATTCCGAACATGCCTCCGCCGCCGGGTTGGCCTCCACGCTGGGGCTGCCGTATACCCATTTTTTCCAGTTGCTTGCGCAGTTCGCCAAACACTTTCTGCCGGTCTTCCTGAGAGAGGTCAGCCAGGTTCTTTCCGCCCAGCGCTTTCTGCAGGGCGTCGCGAGCTTTCTTCTGGTCGGGTTCGGACAACTGGCTGATCATGCGCGCCATTAAGTTCTGCCGCCCGCCGCCTTCCCGTCCACCCCGGGCAGCGGCGGGTGCTCCTTCCGGCCCCTGAGGACCGGGCACGATTCCCGCCGGGCCGCCCGCGGGCGGGCCCATCGCCATCATGGCGTTTCCACCGCTTGGTGCGCCGCCCCTGCCACTGTTACCGGCCATCATCGACTGGGCGCCTATCGAAGCGCTCTGCATGGGCGGCTTCTTGCGGTTTTGCTCCGCGATGATCATGAGTTTTTGGATCTGGTCCGGCTTGGCGCCAAGAGCCGAGAGCAGCTCCTTCATGTCGACCGAGAAAATGACGTCGAACTTCTTGGCCGGATCGGCCGAGAAGACGCTGGCGCTCGCCGTGGCGCTCATGCTCTTGATCTGGCCATGGAACTTCTTGTCGGCGATGGCGTCGAGCTGAATAATGGCTTGCTGGCCCTCGTGGAGATTGGCGCGGTCCAGTTCGCCGATCTTGGCTACCAGCTCCATTTCGGACACATCCAGAATGTCGGCCACCGGCATGCCCGGCTGGACCTGGTCGCCTTCGCGGATGTCGGGCACCTGCGAGCCGAACATGAAAAAGCCGCTGCGGTTCTGCTTAATGGCCACCAGCCCGCTCATCGGGGAGAGCAGCTTGACCTGGCTCAGGCGCACGCGTTCGCGGCTGAGTTCGAGCACGGCCTTGTTGCGTTGTTCCTCGAGAACGGCCAGTTCCGCGCGGGCTTGCTCGCGCCGGCTCTTAATGTCGCTTTCCAGTTGCTTCAGCGCCCGGCGGGCTTCCTCCAGGCTGAGCAGGTTTCTCTTGGCATCGATGGCCGATAGCAGTTCGTTGCGCTTGACCTCCAGCTCGGCGCGGCGCACGGAATAGCGAGCGCGCAGCAGTTCGACCTGATCCTGGTTTTCGCGGATGGCCAAGTCGGCTTTGGACTTACGGATCTGCTCGTCGGTTTGATCGAGTTCGAGCTGCTTGTCTTCCAGGCGGCTGAGCACTTCCGCGTCGTCAAATTCGACGATCAGGTTCTTTTCGCGCGCATAGCTGCCCAGCGGCGCCAGTCGCGTGACCTGCACGTTGCCGAAGAGGTTCGGCGCCGACAAGGTCACCGAGCGCACGGCGCGCAATTCTCCGCGCGTGAACGAGCGGATGACCACGTCGCCCTGGCGCACGCGGGCCGTAGGCAATTCCCGCAGCCGCTGCGGCATCTGCCGGACGAACCGGTAGCCTTGATAGGCGGCTGCGGCCACCGCCACCACGATCAGGGTCCGGATGATCAGTTTCTTCATGTTCGCCGTACGCTCACAGTTTCTTGGCCCGTCTGGCCGCTTCGGCCGGGTTCTCCAACGCGACGGTCTCGCCTTCCCGCAGGCCTTTGAGCACCACGATGTCGGTTTCGTTGCGCTTGCCGACTTCGATGGTGCGGAGCTGGAACTTCTGGCCCTTTTGGACGTACACGGCGGGCTTGTCCGCATGCACGAAACTGGCGCGCAAGGGAATTAGCAGCTTGCCGGGTTGACTGTCGATGACGATCTCGGCGGTGGCGCTCATGCCGGGACGCAGACGCGGGTCCAGGTTCTTCAGCGTGGCGCGCGCCGGGAAGGTCTTCTCGGTCATGCCAAAGCCCCGGTACAACAGCGCCGCGATGGGACTGATCCAATCCAGTGTCGCCAGGAATTCCTTCTCGGGCACCGCGTCCACGCGCACCCGCAGTTGCTGGCCCAGCTTCAGCTTTCCACGATCGACCTCGTCCAGCTTCAACTCCACGCGCATCTCCGACAGGTCGGGGATTTCCGCGATGGCCGCGCCGGTCCAGGCGCGGTCGCCTTCCTTGAACGGTGGCGCGGAACTGCCGAACGATCCCTGGGTTCGGGCGTTGGGCAGGACGTTGAGTACACCGTCGATCGGAGCGCGCACGACCATCTTGCCCAGGTAGCCTTTGCTGCGTTCCATGTCGCGCAGCGTTTTGTCTTTTTTCTGCTGGAGGCGCTCGACATCGGCTGCTTGCGTGGTCTTGTGTGCGCCGATGGTGGCCTTCACCTGGGCCAGTTGACCCTTCGAGATGCCCACTTCGATGCGGTTCTTGGCGCCTTCGATCTCCGAGAGGATCTCGGCCTTGCTGGCCTCCAGTTCCGCGCGTTGCAGGTTGTAGCCGGAGGTCATCAGGTTCATGGAGTCCATTTCATTGGTAATGCGGTGGGAGGCCTTGCTCTGAACGATCTCGCTGTCCACGGTGCGGACACTGGTGGAGCGCTCGAGATAATTCTGTTCCTCCTGCGCCGCGTCGAATTCGACCACCACCTGGCCCTTATGGATCGGTTTGCCGGATTCGGCCAGACGCACAATACTTGGGTTGGGCACCTGGGGCGCCGACAATACCAGGGAGCGGACGCTGCGGATCTCTCCGCGCGTTCGCACGCTGATGATGAATTCGCCCCGGCGCACGCGCGCCACCGGCACCTCGACCACCGTGCTGGCATTGCTATAGCGGTAGTAGGCGTACGCGCCGCCGCCGGCCAGCAATACGCCGACCGCCCAGAACAAGAGCCTGCGCTTGCCCGCTCCGGCGCGTTGTCCGATTCGTTGCTGTGGCTTGACGTCCTTGGACATGCTTAGTTTGCTTCCTTGCGCTTTAGGGGTTCTTGATCCGCTCGGGTGGACGCTCGGCGGCCAGCACCTCGCCCGGGCGTAGGCCCGACCGGATCACCGCCACCGTGTTGTTCATCAATCCGACCGAAACGTCCCGCTTGGACCAGCCCGCGGGGCTCTTGACGAACACGTATGGGTTGCCCTTCCCCGGCTCCCCGTACAAGGCCTCGCGAGGCACGCGCGCGGATCCCGACTCGGAGCTCAGAACCACGTCCACGCTCACCGACAAATCCGGAATCACGCGCGGGTCGACTTTGTCCAGCCGCAGCGTGACGGGGATCTCACTCAGAAAATTGGCCCGGAAACGGCTGGCGCGGCCGAGCGCGCCCACCGCGTACACATGGGCCGGCAACTCCAGGTCGGGGTAGGCGTCGAAACGGACGCGGGCGCGCGCTCCGATGCGCAAGACTTCCACGTCCGCCTGATTCACGAAGGCGTTCACCAACATCGAGTCCGGATCCACTACCTTCATGAAGGGTTGTCCGGGATAGATCTGATCGCCGGGTTGTATGGTAGTGAAGTCCGTGCCGCGAATGATGGGCTGCACCACGGCGATGCCGTCCAGGGGCGCTTTGACCTGCATGCTGTCGATGTTGGCCTCGACACGCCGCAGTTCTTTGCGGGCCTGCTTGAGCTCAATTTCGGCCGTGCGCAACTGGGACTGCTCGATCTCGTCAACGTAGCGCGCTTCGGTCAGGATTTCTTTATTTCGGGCACCGGCTTCCTCTTCGGAGAGCTTGAGGGTCTCAGTCGTAATGGCGGACTGCACCGGAATGGTTTTGAGATCCAGCCGGGCCCTGTCGAGATCCGCCTTCACCGTCCGCACGGATTGCAGGTAGGCCTTCCGGATCACGTCCAGGTTGGCCTTCAACATGCGGAAACTCGCCTCGGCCTGGGTGACCGTGTCGCGGTAGTCGTCCAGGCGCGTGAGCATGTACTGGCGATCGAAGGATGCCACCACGTCACCCTTCGAGACGCGGGCGCCCGAATCGACCATTTCCTGGAGCACCATCATCCAGTTTCCGCTATCGCCCCCTCCGCCGCCTCCACCGCTGCCAATGCCGCCGGTGTTTGCGGTCGAGCCCAGTCCCGAGGCTCCCAAGGCGTCCGAAGTGCTGGCGGTGCTCTTGGCGGCGGCCGAACTCCGCGACGCGGTGCCCGCCGACTGGGTGCTGCTAAAGCGGCTGGTCAAAGGACCGGATGAAGAGGAACTGGAGGAGCCGCTTCCGGAACCGGTTCCCGTGGATGCGGAAGAGGTAGAGGCCGTTGCCGTGGACGTGGCAGCGTCGCCGGAACTGGAGCTGCCGCCTCCCCCGCTGCTAGCCGCCGTGCCGCCTCCGCTCGAACTACCGCCCCCGCCGAGTCGGCTGACCGAAACCGTGATGGAAGATGTGTCGCCGGAACTTTTCATGCTGACCGACAAGCCATGCCGCCGGCCCGCCAGTCGCGGCGCGTTCAGCGAGACGTATCGCTCGGCGGCAGTGACTCCGGTGAGGCGTATGGTATTCTCGACGCCGCCTTGGGCGGCGGTGACGGTTCGCACCGTGGCCAGGGGGCCTTGCGGGCCACCGGTGTCGGGTTGCGCGGCCCTGTTCTTCAGCCACCACAGGCCCAAGCCGCCCAGCGCCAACACCAACGCAGCCAGGCCCCAGGCGATCTTCCGGGCGGGCCCGCGGACATCTGGCGCGGGTTCCGGACCGGGTGGGACCGGCCGAGGTTGCCTTTCAGGCACGGGAAGACCGCTATGTTGGGGTTGCATGGGTTCCACTGCCACGCATCGTGCGAAACGATCCGGGAACAATTATCCTATCAGAATTGATAAGACGTTCTCTTGCCGCGTAAGGTTATGCAACCGCGGCAGGGAATCGAGACGAAGAGGTGATCTAGCCGTTCATGGCAGCCAGAAACTCCGCGTTGCTCCGGGTCTTGCCCAGTTTGTCGAGCAGCAATTCCATGCATTCCACGGGCGAGAGGGGGCTTAAAACCTTACGCACGACCCACACGCGGTTGAGCTCTTCTTTCGGCTGCAGCAGCTCTTCTTTCCGGGTGCCGCTCTTGTTGATGTCGATGGCCGGGAAGACGCGCTTTTCCACCAGCTTACGATCCAGGTGGATTTCGCTGTTGCCGGTGCCTTTGAACTCCTCGAAAATGACGTCGTCCATGCGGCTGCCAGTGTCGATCAGCGCGGTGGCCACAATGGTGAGCGAACCGCCTTCCTCGATGTTGCGCGCGGCGCCGAAGAAGCGCTTGGGCCGCTGCAAGGCGTTGGAGTCGACGCCGCCCGAAAGCACCTTGCCCGACGGAGGCACCACGGTGTTGTAGGCGCGCGCCAGACGCGTGATGGAGTCCAGCAGGATGACCACGTCGCGCTTGTGCTCCACCAGCCGCTTGGCCTTCTCGATGACCATTTCGGCCACCTGCACGTGACGCGAGGCGGGCTCGTCGAACGTGGAACTGATCACCTCGCCCTTGACCGAGCGCTGCATGTCGGTGACCTCTTCGGGCCGCTCGTCGATGAGCAGCACGATGAGCACGATTTCGGGCTGGTTGGTGGTGATGGAGTTGGCAATGCTCTGCAGGAGCATGGTCTTGCCGGTGCGCGGCGGCGAGACGATCAGCCCGCGCTGGCCCTTGCCGAGCGGCGTCAGCAGGTCCATGACGCGGCCCGAGAAATTGTCGCGCGTGGTTTCCAGGCGGATGCGCTCGTCCGGGTAGAGCGGCGTCAGGTTATCGAAGAAGATCTTGTTGCGGGCTTCCTCGGGCGGCTCGAAGTTGATGGCGTCCACCTTGATGAGCGCGAAGTAGCGTTCGCCCTCTTTCGGCGGACGGATCTGTCCGCTGATGGTGTCGCCGGTGCGCAGGTCGAAGCGCCGGATCTGCGAGGGCGACACGTAGACATCGTCGGGGCCGGGCAGATAGTTGTACTCGGGAGCGCGCAGGAACCCGAAACCGTCGGGCAGGCACTCCAGCACGCCTTCGGAGAAGATCAGGCCGCTCTTTTCAGCCTGCGTCTGGAGGATCTTGAAGATCAACTCCTGCTTGCGCATGCCGGCTCCGCCCGCCACGCCCAGGTCCTTGGCGATCTGGTTGAGCTTTACAATGCTCATGTCCTTCAGCTCGACCAGGTCGAGCGTGGGCGAACCGTTCTTGGCGCTTTCGTGCTCGCGGCGCCCGCCGACATGTTTCTTCTTGTTGGGAGGGGGGATGGGGGCCTGCGCCGGCGGCGGCGCGGCGGCGGTTTCCTCAGCCGGCGGCGCCTCCACGGCCTGCGGTTCAGGCTGGGGGGTTTCTTCTACGGGGTTTCCCGCGTTTTCCAAATCGCTTGCCAAAGCTCTTTCACTCCTTGGCCGGTTACGGCCGAGAACGGCACCAGCGTGCCATCCGGGTATTCCTCCCGGATGGCGGCCAGGCCGCGCTCTCTTTCCTGGTGACTCTTCAACTTGTCAATCTTGGTGGCCACTACCACGTAGGGCTTTCCCTGGGACTCCAGCCATTCCTTGAGTTCCAGGTCCGGCTCCATCCAGCCGCGGCGGGCATCCAGAAGCAAGACGGATAACGCCAGATGGCTCCGGTCGAACAGATACCCCTCCACCAGGCGCTTCCACCGCGCCTTTTCGCTTAGAGGTACCTTCGCGTACCCGTATCCCGGCAGGTCGACGAAAACCAGTTTGTCACCCACCCGGAAGAAATTGATTCCTTGCGTGCAGCCCGGCGTCGCGCTGGTTCTGGCCAGCCCCTTCTGCCCCAGCAGGCAATTGAGAAGCGTGGACTTGCCCACGTTGCTTCTGCCAAGGAACGCGATTTCCGGACACCGGCCTTTCGGAAACAGGTCGATGCTAGCTGCACTTATTATAAACTCGGCTTCGAGGTTTTTGGGGCGTGCCTGTGGCAAGCCTTACTCCCTGGCGGCGCTACTGCGGCCGGCTCTCATCGGCCGGTTGCGCGACAATTTCGGCCGTCGGCGCGGCCACCAGCGCCGTTACTTCTCTTTCCAGCGCGATCTTCAACACGTCGTCCATCGATTCGACCAGGCGCAACTTCATGTCCTTGCGGACGTTCTCGGGAATGTCCGGCAAATCCTTCTCGTTGTCCCGGGGCAGAATGGCTTCGAAAATCCCATGGCGATGGGCCGCCAGCAGCTTCTCTTTCAAGCCGCCGATGGGCAGCACCTTTCCGCGCAAGGTGATCTCTCCGGTCATGGCCACGTCGCAGCGCACCGGAATCCTGGTGAGTGCGCTCGAGATCGCCGTGGCGATGGTGATGCCGGCCGAAGGACCGTCCTTGGGAATGGCGCCTTCGGGTACGTGGATGTGAATATCCAGGTGCCGGTAAAAATCCTTGGGCAGTCCCAGCGAGACCGCTCGCGAGCGCACGTAGCTCATGGCCGCCTGCGCCGATTCCTGCATCACGTCGCCCAGTTTACCGGTGGTGGTGAGCTTTCCGCGGCCGTCCATGATGGTCACTTCGGTGGCCAGGAGTTGCCCGCCCACCTCGGTCCAGGCCAGTCCCGTGGCCGCGCCGATCTCGTTGTGGCGGTCCGCTTTCAAATCGCGGAACCTCTGCGGGCCAAGAAGTTCGGTGACCACCTCAGGCGTCGCCACCAGTTTCTTGAAGCTGTCCTTGGACTCCGTCACCACCCGGCGCGCCACCTTGCGGCAGATGTTGCCCACTTCGCGCTCCAGATTGCGTACGCCCGCTTCACGCGTATAGTACTGGATCAGGCTCAGAAGCCCCGCGTCGGTGAACTCAGCTTGTTTTTCGGTCAGCCCGCAGGCGCTTCATCTGCTTGGGAACCAGGAAGCGCTTGGCGATCTCGAGTTTCTCGAGCTCGGTGTAGCCCGACAGCCGGATCACTTCCATGCGGTCCTGCAAGGCCGGCGGAATCGTGTGCATGACGTTGGCCGTGCAGATGAAGAACACCTGGCTCAAATCGTATTCGACGTCCAGGTAGTGATCCTGGAACATCTAGTTCTGTTCCGGATCGAGCACTTCGAGCAGCGCCGCCGACGGGTCGCCGCGGAAGTCGGTGGACATCTTGTCGACCTCGTCCAGCATGAACACCGGGTTGCGCGTGCCGGCCTTCTTCATCATCTGGATGATCTGGCCCGGCAGCGCGCCGATGTACGTCCGGCGGTGGCCGCGGACTTCGGCTTCATCGCGCACGCCGCCCAGCGACAGGCGCACGAACTTGCGGCCGGTGGCCTTGGCGATGGACATGCCCAGCGAGGTCTTGCCCACGCCCGGAGGTCCCACAAAGCACAGAATGGAGCCCTTGGGATCCTTCACCAGGCGGCGCACGGCCAGGAATTCGAGGATGCGCTCCTTGATCTTTTCCAGCCCGTAGTGGTCGGCTTCCAGCACCTGCTCGGCGTGCTTGAGATCGCGGATTTCCTTGGATTTCTTCTTCCACGGCACCGCCAGCAGCCAGTCCAGGTAGTTGCGCGAGACCGTGGATTCGGCCGACATCGGCGGCATGTGCTTCCAGGCGGCTGCAGTTCGGCCATGGCCTTTTCCTGCGCGTCCTTGGTCATGCCGGCGGTTTCGATTTTCTTCTTCAGCTCGTCGAACTCGCTCTTTTCGCCGCGGCCCAGTTCCTTCTGGATGGCCTTGATCTTCTCGTTGAGGTAATACTCTTTCTGGGCCCGCTCCATCTGGCGCTTCACGCGGCCCTGGATGGTGCGGTCCACGTTGAGCTTCTCGATCTCGATGTCGAGCATCTCGGCCACGCGGGTCAGCCGGTCCACCGGATCGAAGATCTCCAGCAGCTCCTGCTTTTCTTCGATGGTGAGCTGCAGGTTGGCGCCCACCGTGTCGGCCAGCTTGTCCGGCATCGTCCACGCGCATGGCGGCGATCATGGTCTCGTAGTTCAGGTTCTGGCTGAGCTTGACGTACTGCTCGAACAGCGTGGTGACGCGGCTGGTCAGCGCATCCAGTTGCGGGCCCGGCTCCACCTTGAAGTGGAACGTGCGCACCAGGGCGCGGAAGAAACCTTCGTCGTCGCTGACCGAAACCACTTTGCCGCGTTCGACGCCTTCGACCAGCACTTTGATGTTGCCGTCGGGCAGCTTCAGGCTCTGCACGATGTTGGCGATCGTGCCGACGCTGTAGATTTCGTCCGGGCGGGGTTCGTCCACGCCGGCGTCGTGCTGCGTGGCCAGAAAGATCTTCTTGTCGCCGCGCCAGCGCCTCTTCGAGCGCCCGCACGCTCGACTCGCGGCCCACCACGAACGGCGTCATCATGTGCGGGAAGATGACGACGTCCCGGATGGGCATCATCGGCAAGCGTTTGGTGTCGGACTTTTCTTTCGCGATAAGCATGGTTGGCGTATTTGGAATGACGGACGAAGGTTTCCGTTCGGTGCGGAATTATGCCGCTCGGGATCAGCCGGCTTTTTCGAGCAGCGCCAGGTTGATCTTCTGCGTCATGACCATCTCCTTGGTGACCAGGAACTCGCGCACCTTCTTGTAACGAGGGAAGATAGTACATCAGATCCAGCATCAGATCTTCGAGGATCATGCGCAAGCCGCGTGCCCCAATCTTGCGCTCCATGGCCAGCTCGGCAATGGCCTCGAGCGCGTCGTCGCTAAACTTCAGTCTAACATTTTCGAACTCGAACAGCTTCTGGTACTGGCGGATGATGGCGTTCTTCGGCTTGGTCAGGATCTGGATCAGCGCCTCTTTGCTCAGTTCCTCGAGCACCGCCACCACCGGCAGCCGCCCGATGAATTCCGGGATGAAGCCATAGTGGATCAGGTCGATGGGCTGGATCTGCTCGAGCAGGTCCAGATTGCGGCGCCCGGAGGAGCTGCCGCGCCGGATGGCCTCCGGCCGCTGCTCGTCGTGGTTGAGAAATCCGATGGCCTTGCGGCCCACCCGCCGTCCGATCATCTTTTCCAGCCCCACGAACGCGCCGCCGCAGATGAACAGGATGTTGGTGGTGTCGACCGGCGTGAATTCCTGGTGGGGGTGCTTGCGTCCGCCCTGCGGCGGTACGTTGGCCACGGTGCCTTCCAGGATCTTCAGCAGAGCCTGCTGCACGCCCTCGCCCGAGACGTCGCGGGTGATCGACGGATTCTCGTCCTTGCGTCCGATCTTGTCGATCTCGTCGATGTAGATGATGCCCTGCTGGGCGCTTCTGCACGTCCCAGTCGGCGTTCTGCAGCAGCCGCAGGATGATGTTCTCGACGTCCTCGCCGACGTAGCCGGCTTCGGTCAGCGTGGTGGCGTCCACGATGGCGAAGGGCACGTCCAGAATGCGCGCCAGGGTCTGCGCCAGCAGCGTCTTGCCCGTGCCGGTGGGCCCGATCAGCAGAATGTTGGACTTGGACAGCTCCACGTCCCCCGCCATCCGCTGTTTGTTCATCTGGATGCGCTTGTAGTGGTTGTAGACGGCCACCGCCAGCTTCTTCTTGGTGGCTTCCTGGCCGATGACGTACTGATCCAGATACTCTTTCAGTTCCAGCGGTTTGGAGAGCTTGTGCGGCGCGCCGTAGGGTTGCTCCCGGCGGTCGTCCTCCAGGATCGAGTTGCAGACGGCAATGCATTCGTCGCAAATGTAGGCGCGCGGATAGTCGCTGGGAGAGCAGATCAGCTTGCCGACAACGTCCTGGCTCTTATGGCAGAAGGAACAGCGTAAAGTTTCTTCGGAACCTGGCCGCTTCACAAAGAGTCTCCCGGGCAAACCATCCCTCTATTCGCCCGTCGAAGAGGAGGTGACCCAACTCCTATTATCTCTCGTAGTGGGCAGTCTGGCAAACGTATTGTTCCCATCGGTGGCTGGTCAGGCTACTCCACGGATCTTGGTGGGGGCTCCCGCGGGCAGTGCCTTGGGCGTGAAGACCGAGCAGGCGCGGCCCAACTGGCGGATGTCGCTGCCTTCTTCCACGGTCATTTCGTGTTCCACCCAGTTGGACAGAGGAATGTTGCGGAAGAAGAGCCGTTCCTCCAGCACCATGGACTTCTTGTTCAAGAATAGGGACTTGCTCTCGCGCAGGTAGTGGCGTTCCTCTACCCGGAACTCGCTCAGGAAGTTGTCCAGCGCCCGGCGTTCGGCCTCCTGTTGGGCGGCCTTCACCTTGTCCTCGACACTCTTTTCGTGGCAGGCGAGCTCGGCGCGCGTTTGCGCCGAGAGTTCGCGCTCCTGGGCTAAAACCACCTCCATGCGCGCCTGCATGATGTAGAAAGCCAGCAGCGCGCTGCCGGCGGCGATCATCAACGGCAGACCAATCCAGAGAAATCCAGTCATAGCACTACTCACTCAATTATCGGCGCACCGCGTTGAAACTTTAGAGCTAGGTACCGGGGTGCGGGAATAGGGGATTCAAAAATCGCTCAGCCTGAACTGCGCGATTATTCTTGAGCACTCGAACTTGGCGGCGGCGAGAAAAATCGCGCGGTTCAGGCTGAGCGATTTCTTGGCTCCGCGTCACTTCACTGGCGTGGCGGTGAGCTCAAGCTGCAGCGTGCGCGTCGAGCCCAGGTCGTCGGAGGAGAACAGCACCGTCGGCTTGCCGATGCTCACGACGACGGAGGAGTTCCAGCGGGTCTGACGGATTTGAGACCAGGGCGCTCCCTTGTCCTGCTGGGCCGGTAATGTGGTCAGATCTGCGTTCACGTGTATGGTGAGGCGGTTCTGCAGCCTTCGCGCGGACTCGCACTCAATGTTCACACCGACCTGGAAGAACGAACGACTCTCCGCAGGGCCAGTCTCCATCGGCATTTTACTGCTCGCGCGAATCGAGGCGCGGTCCTTATCGCCGGTGACCATCAGCATCGAGTAGCTTCGGCTGTTCACTACCTTGCCGTTCTCAACCTCTTTGAGCACGAAATTCAGACGGAAGTACTCGGGTTCGGCGGTGGGCGCCGCCGTCTTGTCGCCCTGTGCCAGCAGCACGCCCGTAGCCAGCGTCGCCACGAGCAACATCTTCCACATCATCCTTCTCATGTGCGTTCCTCTCCTTGGCGTTATCCGCCATCACTGATTTGGTTCGATTTTGATTGGTTCGATTTTGATCGGTTCGATCGGTTTCGGTTCGGACGGTGTTAACAACTCGCGCGCCAACTCAGGTGACTTCGCCACGAGTGCCAGCAGCGCGCGCTCCTCGCTCGTAAGCGGCGTGGGCGTTGGAAACACTTCGCGCCGGGGCAGCGGCGCGGGCCTCGCGCGTTGCACCCGCTTCACCACGGGGCGTGCCAGCACGGGCGCGGGCGGCACGGTCCACGCCACACGAGGCGGCTCGAGCGGCGGCCTGTCGCGGTAGGCAAACACCGCCACGAGACCCGCCAACGCCGGAATCGCTACGGCGGCCCAACGCCACCAACCGAAGCCGGCCCGTTCGCGAGACGCGCGGACACGCGCGACGATGCGCTCCTCCATCCCGGGCGGCGGTTCGACATGGGCGTAGCTCTCGAGCGCCGCGTCCAGTAAGGAATCGAATTCGTCTCTCGCGTCACTTTTCATAACGTCTCACCGGCAACGCGGCCAGCTTCTTCTTCAGCAACTCCCGCGCGCGCATCAGGCGCGTGCGCACGGTCCCTTCGGCGATCCCCATCACTTGGGAGATCTCGCGCGACGTCATTTCTTCCACGGTCGAGAGCGCCAGCGGCTGCCTCAGTTCCTCGGGCAGTGCGTCCACCATTCGATGCAGCCGGGCGTTGAAATCCGCTTCGATCACGGCCTGCTCCGGACTCGCTTCCGTGGACGGCATATCCACCTCCGGCGCTTCGTGCCGCACTTTGCGGCGCTTGCTCACGGCCACCCGCCAGGTGGCGCGGGCCAGAAACGCCCGCTCGTCCTTCATGCCTTCCCAGGCGCCCGTCCGGTAAAGTTTCAGGAAGGTCTCCTGGACGGCATCTTCGGCGTCCGCGGTGTTGCGCAGGACGGCATAGGCGATGTGGAACACGAAGCGCGACTGCCGGTTCAGCAGGTCCCGAAAACGGTCCTCGCGCGCCGCCTCTATCTCCGATCGCAACCGGGCCTCTCATACTCCGCCAGACGCATCGCCTTACATTAGCTAAGACCTCGCACTCGCGTGGAGCGTTCACAAAATCGCTCAGCCTGATCTGCGTAGGCTTTCTGGGCACTGGAATTCGACGGCGAGAAAACCTACGCAGTTCAGGCTGAGCGATTTCGTACTTCAGTTGCAGGTCCACGTTGGTGGTCTTGGGGCCCAGGCGCGCGCGGGCGCCGCGAGGGTTGCGGACGGTGATTTTGCCGTGAATCCCGGAGAGCGGCATCTCGCCCGAATCGTCGTCGAAGAACAGGGCGGGTCGCGGCACGTCGTCGTAGACGTAGCAGTTCACGAACTCGAGGCCGCCGGGGCGGGCGGTGACCTCGCGTTGGCGCTGCTGAATCAGAATCGGCACGCGCGGTTCGGGCGCGTCGCGGTGCGCCGAAACCCACGGATTGCGCCAACTGCAATTCACGAAACGCACCTTCACACCGGTGGAGGATTTGTCGAAGATGCGCACACCCTCCTTGCCGGTGTTCTCGGTGGTGCAGTTTACGAATTCAACCAAACCTTGCGGGCCGTCGTCCTTGGCCGTGCCGATGGCCATGCCCGCCCAGCCGCGTTGGTCGATGTCTTTGAAATCGCCGGGGGCCATGCCGGTCGAGCCCATGCGCGCGTAGCAGTTTTCGAAGCGGATGGAGACGGGAGCCGAAGTGTGGTCCAGCGGCTTCATGTAGATCAACATGGCGTGGCCGCTATTGTTTTCGAACACCGAGTTGCGGATGACGCAATTCACCAGGCGCTGATTGGGCGCGTCGGGCTCCAGATCGATGCCGGCTTCGGGCGGCGTGCCGCTGGTCGCCGAGAACACGCAGTTTTCGACCAGCAGGTTTTCGACGCTGATGACGCTCAACCCCTGGCGATGATTGTCGTGCGCGACCGAATTGCGGATGGTGACGTTCTCGCTCCATTTGCGCGCGCCACCGCCATCGACGTAGAAGCCGTCGCCGCCGCTCGATTCGACGCGCACGCCTTCGATGAGCACGTTGCGGCAGCCGCGAATGGCGATGCCCATGCGCCACTCGGCTTTCTTGTAGGGCGGCTTCTGATAGTCGCGTCTTCCACATGCGCAGCGTGGCGCCGTAGCCGCGGATGGTCAGGTTCTCGGCGTCCACGGCGGTGAACAGGCTGTCGCCGCCGCCTTGGAATTCACCGCGCTTGGCCAGCACCAGCACGCCGGGCTCGAACAACAGCTCCAGGTTGCCGCGCAGCTTGATGGGCCGCACAATCCACGCTTCGCCCATGTAGGGCACCACTACCGTCTTGGCGCCGGAATCGATGGCGGCCTGCAAGGCGGCGGTCGAGTCGTCTTTTGAGAAGCCCCACCAGGCGGCGTTGGCCGTGGTGCGCTTGCCGGCGGCGACTTCCGCAATCGCCGTTTGGTCGGGCGCCGCGGCCATTGCGGCCGAGAGCGCGCAGAGGGTTATCGCCATTATTTTGTGCATTGCGAGTTCTCCGTGAACTAATATCCTGCCATACACTGGTATTGCCCATGCGCGATACTCATTGCAGCACTATTTCTCTTGGCCGCCGGCCTGCCGGCGCAGCCCGTCAACGTCTATGCCATTCCCAACACGCACGGCACCATTGCCGGGTGGCTGGTGGACATGGACACCGAACTCAACTATACGGGGAACAACTATCTGGATCATCTGGACCGCGTGGCCAAGGATCCGACTTATCGCTTCGCGTTTTCGGAAGTTCCGAACGTGATGTCGCTGCTGCGCCTCGCGCCGGAACGCCTGGGCGAGTTGAAGCAGCGCATCAAGGAAGGGCGCGTGGAGTTTTCGAACGGCTTCTTTCTCGAACCGACGGTGAGCCTTTCGGGCGGAGAGTCGCTGGTGCGGATGGGCGTGCTGGGCCTGGATTGGTACAGCCAGGTGTTCGGGTTCCGGCCGCGGTATTGCTGGATGATCGACATTGTGGGCGCGCACCGGCAGTTGCCGCAAATCGTGGCGGGGCTGGGCATGGACGCGCTTTTCTTCTGCCGCAGCAACCCGACCAACAAGAGCGCCTTCTGGTGGGTGGCGCCGGACGGCACCCGGCAACTTACCATCACCGACACGCGCTACGCCGAGATGCGTCCCATCTTTGTGACCAAGGATGCTTTCACCGATAAGGACTACGCTGATATCGCCGAGCGGATCGCCGTCAAGCGCAAGTATGCGGCCTCCAGCCGCAGCGTGATGACGCTGGTGGGCGCCGAAGACTACAGCTCGACGCCCGTGCGTGCGACCTTTCCCGGCGAGTTCCTTTCCGGCTGGAAGACGCGCTATCCGGACATTCATATCCGCTTCAGCATTCCCAGCGATTACGTGGATGCGCTGAAGGCCGAGATGAAGTCCGGCGCCACCACCTTGATCGACTACCGCGGCGACACGGCCCAGAGCTACGGCGCGTTCTGGCTCAACATGCCGCAAATGAAGCAGGCCTACCGCCACTCCGAGCAACTGCTGGGCGCGGCCGAGTTGTTCTCCACCGCGGCCAGCCTCAAGCGCGGCGCCGCGTATCCGGCGCAGGGCTTCTACAATTCGTGGGTGCAGATGTTGCTGAACATGGACCGCAACGCGCTGTGGGGCGCCGGCGCGGGCGCCGCCTTCAAGAATCCCCAGCATTGGGACGTGTTCGACCGCTTTGCGTCGGTCGACGCGCAGGCGGGCGGAGCCGTAAACGGGTCTCTGGCCAAACTCGGCCGGGCGGGACGGGCGTGGCGCTGGCCAATCCGCTGAATTGGCGGCGCGACGATCCCGTGCGTGTGAGTCTGCCAGCCGGGAAGCGTTTGGAGGGCGCACCCTGCCAGGCGCTGGGCGGTGGCGAGAGCATCTGCCGTCCGGATCTGCCGGCGGCCGGGGTCAAATCCTTCGCGCTTTCGGGCGGCGCGGTGCCCGCCTCGACGGCAGTGGCCTCCAGGGAACTCTTCGAGACCGCGCACTATACGGTCCGCATCGATCCGGCCACCGGCGCGCTGGTGAGTCTGAAGCTGAAGGCGACCGGCAGGGAGATGCTGGGCGGGCCGGCCAACGTGCTCATGGTGGAGAGCGTGGCGGGGATAGTGAGTTCTCCCGCGGATTTTATGGTGGCGCGGCCGCAGCGCAAGCTGGTCGCGACGTCATCGACCGAAAAGCCCAAGATCGAAATCACGGCCGGGCCGCTGTTCACCGTGATCCGTGCGAGTTCGAGTTTTTACGGCGGCTCGAAGCTGGAACGCAACATCATTCTGTATAAGGACTATGCGAGAGTCGATTTCGAAACCGTGCTGGATTGGGCGGGTAGCGATGTGCTGGTGACGGTGGACTTTCCGCTGGCGGGGCAAGTGGTGGAGCGCACGCGCGGCATTCCGTACGGATTCGCGACGCTGGATCCGCGTCATCCCAAGCCGCCCATCGATTACTACTTGCAGAGCGATCACCGCCTGTACGGTTATTCGGAGGCCATGCTGCCGACGGTGCGGTGGTCGGACTACCGCTTCGGCGACGGCGCCGGAGTGGCGCTGCTCGATCGCGGTCTCACCTGTCACGAGTTCTCGCCCGACACCATCACGCTGGGGCTGATGAACGCGCAGTCCTCCTATCGCAAGTTGCCCAACCAGTTGCTGCTGGGTCACGGCCGGCAGCGCTTCCAATACGCGCTGATTCCTCACGCGGGGCCGTGGCGCGAAGCCGCCATCCCCCGCCGTGCCTGGGAATTCAACCAGGGCGTCCTGGCCCATAGCGGCGTTCAAAAGGGGCAGATGGATAGTTTTCTGGAGACTTCCCCGAACCTCATCGTGGAAGCCGTGCGCCGTGTGGATTCCGACATCGAAGTACGCCTGGCGGAATGGGCCGGCGTGGAGGGCGAGGCGTGGGTGGATCTGAAGCTGCCGCACCAAGACGCGCGCATCACCAACATGCTGGGCGAAGGGGCCAGCCCCCTGCCTGCCGGTGCCCGGAATACCTTCAGGATTCGGCCGCAGCAGATTGTCACGCTGCGTTTCGCGGCCGGCTCGGCGGTGCCGAAAACCGTGGCGGTGCGTAGTTGGGAACCGCTGGTGCCCCCGGCCAAGCGCGCCGGCTTAAAACTGCGCCTCACTGAGAAGGGGCATCCACCGCGGACCTGGTAGTTTGCAGGATGCGCGGCAGGACCACCAGCGTGCCGCCGTAGAGCAGCAGGGACGCAAACAGCCCGAGCTTATGACTCTCCTGAAGGTCCTGAACTAGAAGTTTGTAAGCCGTGAAGACCATCAACGGATAGACCAGCCAGCTCAGCTCCGGGCGCTGCCATCTCTTTCCAGCCCAGGCCAGGGCGACGGCGAGACACGTTAACACCGCCGTGCGTAAGGTTGGGCAGATGGTGGCCGTGCGGACCTCTCCGGCAGCCGCCAGGCAAATCGCGGTGGCCGCCGCAACACCCAGTCCGGCCGCACACCAGAGCGCTCCGGTAGCCAGCGCCAAGGGTCTTACGTGTATGTCCCAGAATGTGCCGGAGCATGGCGCTCGCTTGCCGGCAGACGCGTAAGCGAGCAGCAGGGCCCCCGCCGCAATCCATCCGGCTAGCCCCGGCGATACCCATCCCATCTCCTTTCCCAAAAAGCGTGCGCCACACCAGGCCGCGATCCCGGAAGAAGCCGCCAGGAACAGCAGGTATACAATGCCGTGCCACTCGAGGGTGGCCTTTCCACTCTTCTGCCCCAGCCATACGCCAGCCACACCGGCCGCGCCCCATGCCGCCGCCAATACCGCGCCGTCCAACAGGGTACGGCTGCCCGAGAGCACCAGAACCAGCGCGAAGAGAGAATAGATGTGGAAATTCCGGTGGGAGGACGTTTTGCGTTCCAGGACCAGGTACGCAATGGTGTAACAAGCCGCCCCGCAGATCAGCAGGAACAGGCCCGCCGCGGTGGCCGCGACACGGTCGCCCCGGTGCACCCGCAGCACACCATCCAGACAAATCAGAAAAGTAGCCACGCACTGCGCGGTCTCGAACCCTGTGATGGTGAACTCCCGCACCAGCGTGCGGACGATGGTGCTTCCCAGATAGATCGCCAGCAAGGCAAGCTGCGCGGCGAGCACCTCAGCCGGCGCGATGGGAGCGTAACCCTCCGGAATGCCGTCCGGACGGGCGGCGATGTAAGTCAGCAACAGAACGGACAGATCCGACAGAACCGCCGCAAGCCACCGCTCGCGCAGCCAGTGATTGAAGCAGGCGGAAAGTTCCACGGCGGCCGCGATGGCCAGCACGGCGGCGGTGAAGGGCGGCAGGTTCCGGGTTGCTAATAAAAGGGCCGTCGCGGTGGAGAGGCCTGTCAGCGTGGTGATCCAGGCCACCATGTCGAGGTTCTTGCGCCAGGAGATCACCAGACCGAAGGCCGTATAGCCGATGAGGCTCACGGCGGCTATGGAGGCCGGCAAGGCCTCGAACCGCACCGTGCTCTCCCAAAGCAGCGGGGCCAGAACCAGGGCGGACGTGGCTCCATACACCATCGCCACGGCTCGCCGTCCGGGCGCCTCGCGCGCCGCCATCAATAGCCAGAAAAAGGAGTAAAGGATGCCGGCGCCGATACACACGCTCAGCGGGAGCACCCGCGCCTCGGCGAGCGCCCGGAGTAGATAGGCTGCCGCGATGGCCAGCAGAGCCTTTCCCAAAATGGGGACCAGGGCCGCCGTCTCGTGCAGCGCGGGCACCACGGCCCTTTCCGCTGCCGCGGGTCTGGAGTCGGCGAGTGCCGGCGCTACCGGTGGCGGCCGAAGGGCGGAGTTTTCCTCCAGGCTGCGCACGCGCGATTGGAGGTCACGAACCTGGCGGATTAACTCCTCAAGTCCAGGCTCGCCGGCGCCGGATGCATCCTGCATGTAGCGTCCTTCATGCCGACTCCCGGTTGGGCCACGGAGGCAGCAGCTTTACCAAGCCCCAAAGAATTGCGAAGGGCAGGAGCATGAGCAGCACCGCGGTGAACAGGCCCTCGCGAGTTGCGAATTCCAATTTGTAGGTCGTGTAACCCAGAAAACTCTTGGAGAACAGTTGCCCGCCGATGACCACGTTCCAGCGCATGGCGAAGATGCCCACCAGCGTCAGCGAGCCGGCTACGGAATAGATAACCCGCCGCACCGAAGCCCGGAGGCTGACCAATTGCGTGAGCGCCAACAGCCCCAGCGGCAGAAGGGTGCCGATGAAGATCTGGAGGACCACCTGGGAGAAGTAAAGCTGCGTGTGGACCATGAAATTGAGCGCGCGGAAAGATTCGTCGGCCTCATAAATGCGGTGTACCAGGTCCAGCATCTCCAGAGAGAAGTCAATGAGGAAGACGTAGAAGAGGTACTTGGCGATGGTGTCCACGCACGCCATCTCGATTTTCAGCCCCTTCAGCTTCCACAACGCCATGTAAAGCAGCATCACCAGCGCGATGCCCGATACCATCGCCGAGAACAGAAACACGATGGGCATCAGGGGCGTGGACCACCACGGGTTGGCCTTCACCGATCCGAAGATGAACCCGACGTAGCCGTGCAAGAGAAACGCCGATGGAATGCCCAGGACCGTGATCATCCATCCCACGCGGTCGTCAATCCGCTGCGCGAGAGGACTGATGTTCTGGGATCCCAGCGTCAGCACGCGGTATACCCAGCCCATCACCCCCCGCCGGGAGCGTGACAGCAACACAATATCTTTCCGGAAGTCCAGCCAGATTTCCAGCAGCAGGACCACCATCAGGTACCAGAGGTAGACGAAGCCGAACATGGCCATGGCCGAAGAACGGTGCGGCGTCAGGTACATCTCCAGCGACCGCTCCGGATGTCCCAGGTGCAGTTGCAGCGGCAGCGGCGCCACCAGCAGGAACGCCAGCGCCGTCAGCAGCGCGAGGCGGTAAGTGGGCTTTACGGCCGCCACCTTGAACACTCTTTCGAGCGATGCCAGGATGAACGCGCCCGCCACCAGACCTGTGATGTAGGGGTAAAGAACGACGAGAATGCCCCACTGCAATTCCACCTCGTTCGGGTACATGAACCCTTGCACGCCTAGTGGTCCGCTCAGCATCTCTTCTCCCCCCTACCGGACCGCCCCATCCAGGTTCTTGTAGAAGACCTTCGATCCCGTGGCCATTTGCGGCTTTAATACCTGCACGCTGTTATTGCGCAGAAATTCATGGACAGGATCTTTAGGATTCTTCAGGTCAACCAGCGTGCGCGCGCCTGTCGGACAGGCTTCGCAGCATGCCGTGGTGAGTCCCTTGGTGATGCGGTGATAGCATAATGAGCACTTCCCCACCGTTTGAGTTTGGGGATGAATGAACCGGCAGCCATAGGGGCAAGCCTGCACGCAATAACGGCAGCCCAGGCAGTATTTCTGGTCCACCAGCACCACCCCGTCCGGACTTTCAAACGTGGCCCCCACAGGGCAAACCTGCACGCACGGCGAGTGCGCGCAGTGGTTGCAGAGTTTGGGGACGTAGTAGTTCTTGCCTTCGCGATGGGCCTCCGGCGGGAAACCGTTGATGGCCCCGGAGGGCGAGTCCACTCGCGGGTGCTCCAGATCCGCATCCATAACCTGGTAGCGTTCCACCCAGGTGCGGTAGTATCCTTTCGGCACATCGTTTTCGGCGGCGCAAGCCCGCACGCAGTTGCCGCAGCCAATGCACTTGGCGGTGTCGATGATCATGCCCCACCAGTGCTCGGCCATTTTGTATTCCGCGGCCGCTTGCGGCGCGTCGCCCCGCAGGCTCTCCAGGCCCGCGACAGCAGCCCCTGTCAGCAGGAGGAACTTACCGCCTTGCGCCAAAATGTCACGCCGGCTCGGTGTCATAGCGTATCCTCCTCTCAAAAGTTCGGCTTGTGCGGCTGGTGGCAGGCGTTGCAAGCCTCTCCCCCGCCGTGCTCCGCCAGTACCACCTGAGGGAACTTTTTCGGTTTGGCCGCATCCGCTTCATGGCAGCGGCGGCAGAGCTGGGCCACCACCGGCCGCGCTGGTTTGTCTTCGCCCGCCTCGGAGTGCCGGAAGGCCGGCCCGTGGCAGGCCTCGCAAGCCACGCCGGCATGCTTGCCCTGGCTCTTTAGCGTCACCACCGGTTCGTGGCACAGTGCGCACGCCTGATGCCCTGCGTAGCGCAGGGGGCGCTGGCGGTTGTCATCCAGCGCGCCGGGGCGAAAATGACCGTAGCGGCCAAAATCCGCCGGAACTAAAGCGTGTCGAAGCAGCAAAAAGGCGATCAACGCCAAGGCGAAGACTAGCGCCACGCGTCCTAGATGCGCGGCGTCCTGGGGAATTTTCCACACGTTTGTTATTTAGGTAGCATGAGCAGGGCCAGTCGTCCCGAACCGGGCCGTCTAATTGCCATGGCACGGAGGGAAGGTTGGCATTGTCATCGTATATTGCTGTTAAAGATAGGGATAGAGGGGATTCAGAACGTCCACCTCAAACCGACCGTGCGGCCGTTCATCGTAAGGAGAGGCTGAATGAGGGAATATGCCACAGGGTGTTGAAAGGCGCGTCACTTCGCCCACCTGCGCGAAATCACGCAGAGGTGTGCCGTTCGCGAACTGCGCGAAGGCATCGCGTGGATTCCAACACCCAAGTGCGCATGGTGGAATGGGCCGGTGTGGCGGTGGCGAAGCCTGGCGGCGCGCAGTTGGGAGCCGCTGGACTTCACCGCCAAACGCGCGAAACCGTGCCCCACAGAGAAGGGCCACCCGCCACGGACATGGCAGGGGTTGGCGCGACGGCGCGAGACTCAGGCCGCACGCCTCGGGCGGACGGCGCGAGCGATTTCGGCCTCCGACGAACGGCGCACGAGTTCGAAGTCGTAGCGCCGCTGCATGTTGTACCAGTACTCGGGGGTAAAACCGAAAAAACGGCCTAGCCGCAGTGACGTGTCGGGCGTGATGGCGCGTCGGGCGTTGACGATCTGGCTGAGCCGGTTGGCGGGTACTCGGAGTTCCGTGGCCAGCTTGTTGAGGCTGATTCCCAACGGCTCCAGGAGGTCCTCCTTAAGGATGCGGCCGGGGTGTACCGGCGGACGTAGTCTTGCGGTATTGGCTCTCATGCTGGGCTGACCTTCTGGTGATAGTCCACCATTTCGACGCTGAAGGCGTCATGGTCCTTCCATAGGAAACACAGACGGAAGCGATCATTGACCCGAATGCTGTATGGTCCGGCGCGGTCGCCCTGAAGCGCTTCCAACCGATTTCCAGGAAACCTGTTCAGGTCCGCAAGCTCCACGGCGGCGTCCAGTTGCGCGAGCTTCTTTTCGGCTGCGTAAACGATATGGTGGAAGCGCCTGGAATACCGTCCTTCGAAGACCGCCTGCGTCTCCTTGTCGCGAAAGGACGCTGGCCGGCATTGATTTATTGCCGGGCGAGGTCCTCGGCCTGATGCGCCAACGGCATCGTGGCGCGGAGTTCCTCGAATTTCTGAAACTCTCCGGCGCGCATTACCCGGCAGGCGCAGGCTTCTCCTCAGAGACTTGTTCTCAGCGGAAGTCCCTTGCCATCGGCGAGCGCCGCTTTGCCAAGCGAGTGTACGATCACGCGAGTACGTTATACCGCGACGAACGTGCCCCGAAGTTCCGCGCGCAGCGGGCGGTGCCGGGCCAGATACGCACTCAGCGTCTCTATGGTTCGCTCAGTGTGCTGCTGACGATTGCGACCGTACTTGTGCGCGACCCCTTGTTCGGTGACAAAGGCCGTGGGGTAATGGCGCCCGGGCATTAGCCGTTCTCCGCCTACAAACACCTGCTGAACGCGCTGTCCGGGTGGATTTTCGATCTTAATATAGGCGTTGAAACCGAGACTGCGTTTGACGTAACCACCCATCTGGTCGTACGGATCGCGCGCAAACGTTCGCTCCAGATTCTCCTCCAACATCGCGACCATTTCCTCACCCGTCAGCTCGACGGTTGAAATTGGCGGGTTCATGGGAATCATGTTGTAGAGGTCGTTCACGGTGACCTCCCCGGGAATTATCGGGGCGCCAAAGCGCCAACCATTCGAGAATGCCAATTGCGCGCCGGTGCTTTCCAGCAACGCCTGCAACAGAAAATTGTCCATCGTCGTTTCCAGCATGGTGGCCCGGTTGAGCGCGGTCGCCGTTTCACCAACAACCGTTGACAATTCCTCTTGATAAGGCGCGAGCCCTTGGCGTATGAGGTCGTCTACTTCGGGATCAGGCTTTATGCTGGCTTCCACTTCGATCAACTGGTGCCGATAGTCAACAACACGCTCTCCCTGAATTTCCAGATCCAAACGGCCCAGGAAAGAACCGTGACACCCCGACTGTATCACCAGCGTCTGCCCCTGAAGAACCGGCCGATCCAGCCGATTATGGGTGTGCCCGCTCAGACAGAGATCTATACCCTGCACCTCTGAGAGCAGCTTCATGTCCTGGGGAAACCCGAGGTGGGAGATGAGAACGATCAGGTCTACCTTTTCGTGGGTGCGCAGAACATCGATGATCGGCGGGAGTTCTTCGCGACCAAGGGTGAAGCGCAGCCCTTCGCTGTAGGAAGCCGGCATGGTCTTGTCTACAATATTCGAGGCGATGCCCACGAGCCCGATCCGCAACCCGCCGATCTCCTTCACGCTGTACGGTGGAAAGAGCCGTTCCTTCGTCGCTTGATCGTAAACATTGATCGCAAGCATCGGATAGCCGAGTTCCGCTGCGCGCTGCTTGAAGGTCGCGGGACCGTAAGCAAATTCCCAATGGGCCGTCATCGCATCGAGACCCAATGAATTCAAAATGGGGATCAACGCCTTTCCCTGCGTCTTCAGGGCAGGATGGGTACCGTGGAGCGTATCGCCGCAATCGCAAAAGAGCACACGCCCCTGGTTCGCGGCCCGAATCTGCTTTACGATTGCGCCAATGCGGGCATACCCTCCCGCAGGCCGATAGACTGCCTGACCACCCTGCCAGAACATCTCCTGGTGCAGATCAAAATAAGCATGACTATCGTTGAGTTGAACGACGGTCAGTGAAGTTTTGTTTTTCATGATCGCGACTCTTATCGGAACTGCGTCCGGGTTTGGTCCGTTCCGTGCAGGCGCAGGAACCACAGCCTTGGCGGCAAGCCGCACCCGCCGTTCATTGGAGCGTAATCCAAAACACCAACGTAGCGATGATCAACAGCACGGCCGTCATCAGTATCATGGCGCGCAGAGAATCTCTCGAGACGCCCTCTTGCGACAGTCTCACGCATGTGCCGCGGTAGCTGGCGATCGCGTAAACAAAGACGCTCGCTCCCCAAATCACGAGCAGCCCGCCAATCACATGTGCCAACACCTGGTGCGCATAGCTCTTAAAGACGAGCGCGCGCGCGACCGCTAAACCACCGCCTACGGCCGCCAAACCGGTCCGAATCCAGGCGGAGAATGTACGTTCGGCTGCCAGTAGCGTCCGTTCCGAGGCAAGCTCTTCGTGTCCCCAATTCGCTTGCATTGCTTGTGTCCTTTCCCGCGATCGCGTGCGCCCCCATCCAGATGGCACAACCCGATGGCACGCCAGCTCCCATAGGCCAGGCGAGTCATTCCACGGCGCCGCTATAGGCAGCCGCCATACTCACGCCAACCGTGTAAGGAACTATCAGCCTAGCGGCGGGTGGATGCGATGCTGGCAGATCCGAACCGGTCAACGCCAGAACCAGGGCCTGACCCGGCCGGCCGCCCTGGTGGTGGCCAGATCGGCGGCGCTAAGCATTCATTCCTAACCGCGCTTTGAGGGATTATGTTGACACCTCCCGAGCGAGTTGCTGCGTCGGCCTCCCCAGGCTGTTCTGATGGGTGGTTTAACGCCCCCTCGGAGTGCCGCAAAGCAGGGGAGACGGCAAGAACCCTGCACCGCTGGTTTCAGCTTGCGCCAAGCGTCACGACCCCGCTCTCCTGCCGCCGTCCTCCTTCGGAAAAAGCGCGCAAAGGGCTAAACAGCAAAACACCCCAAAGGCCGGTCAGGACCGTTCCTGACGGTAGTGCAAGGAGCATTTGCAGGGCCAACCCATAACCGCCTCTCGATGCATGAAGGGCCCATCAAGCGCCGCTCTGGAAATCACCCCGACCATCTTGCCGGTGCGTCGCATCGCCAGGGCCGCCTGAAGGATGCCGGGATCCCTATCAGGGCGATGCAGGCGGGCGCAACTCCATTCGCGCGGCCCAGATGCAGAACTTGCAGCGTGCGCGGAAATAGTTGCACCAGGGCCGTTTTTTTCAACCGTGCGCGACGAGCCATTTGTCTCCTCGGTTTGCAGACTGGGGCTCCACAGGCAAATGGCGGTGCATGTGTCTATCCGTACTCTTGCCGAACGTTTACGATTGAGGCCCCAGCCCTGGGGTGGGCTCGGGCGGCGAGCTGATTCCGGCGTGGCCCGGAACGTGCTGAGAAGCTTCTGGAGGTCCTTGTTCAAACCATGAAAACGACAATCCACAAAGCAAAATGGGCGGTACTGGCCGCTGGACTGCTGATAAGCGTTTTTGCGGGGCGCTCACAGGACAACGGCAAGAAACCTTCGAGCTACATGCCGGTCGACATTCACGAGAGTTTCTCCACCATCATGAGCCGCATGACCGCGGCTAAACCAGAGATCATGAAGCGGCACATGGCCTTGCTGGAGCAGCGCTACGATCTGAGCAATCGCCCGGCTCAGGGAGTCAAGATGTCGGGGGGCAAGGCAGTGCAACAGGGCGTGCGAGTCAAACTCGCCAGCGGCACAAGCTGGGACCAGCTTTCGAAGTTGAGCTCCGGAGCAGATCAAGGAGCGGAACCTGTATCCGGCCGGTTTTGAGCCTCTGCCCCATCCGAATCATCCCGAGGGCGGCATGCTGTTTCCGAAGTTCGAAATCGACGAGATCAAGAAGCAGGAAGGGCGCGACCTGACTCGTTTTGATCTCGACTTCGACTTTCCGGACCATCTGATCCCGGAATTCCCGCCGCCGATCTATCTGACTACCCGCGTGGATCTGGGCGATGTGTCGCACGGCAAGTTGGTCACCATCGACAACTTCTACGAGTTGTTCAACGGCATTCTGAATCCCAAGCAGTTAGAGGGATTGCGCCTGCTGTTGACCACGTTCCCGCAGCAACAGTTCAATGCCACCGAAGACCGGCGCTCGGAACGCCCGAGCCGGGGAGTGGCATGCTTCGACTGTCACGCGAACGGTCACACCAATCGGGCCACCCACCTGGTGGGCGACTCGCGGCCGCAGGAGTTCCGGCATCGGATCAACACGCCGTCGCTGCGCGGGGTGAATATTCAACGCTTGTTCGGCTCGCAGCGAGCGCTGAAGAGCGTCGAAGACTTCACCGAGTTTGAGCAGCGCGCCGCGTATTTCGACGGGGACCCCGTGATCGCCCAGAAGAAGGGCGTGAACATTCTCGATCGCGGGAGCCAGGTGCACGCCATGGCGGAGTTTCAGGCACTGCTCGACTTTCCCCCGGCTCCTAAGCTCGGTGTGGATGGGAAACTCAATCCCAAGAAGGCGGATGCGGCGGAAATGCGCGGCCAGGCTGTTGTTCTTTGGCAAGGGGCAGTGCGGGATCGTGCCATCAGGCCCCGTATTACACCGACAACCTCATGCACAATCTCCAGACGGAGCGGTTTTTCAAGTCGCATCTGGTCAACGGGATGATGTCTTACGGCGATGGGCCGATCAAGACGTTTCCGCTTCGCGGGGTTAAGGATTCGCCGCCGTACCTGCATGATGGGCGTTTACTGACTCTCGAAGACACGGTGGAATTCTTCAATCTGGTGCTGGAACTTCAGCTGACACAATCCGAGAAAGCGGATCTGGTGGCTTTTCTGCGGGCGTTATAGCGAAGGTCAAGCGCCATGCTGAAGCAGGACAACCGCAAGACTGGCAAGAAAGCCTACGAACTTCCGAGACTGGCCGTAGGCGATGTCCTGCTGGTGGGCAAGTTCAAGAACCGTAAAGCGACCATTACCGGGTTCTCTTCGGATGAAAACAACCAGCCTGTCGCACAGACCGACAAGGGCGACCACAAGATATTTGGACCGCGCATCGCTAAGCTGATGCCTGCGAAGTAAAGGGCGGATGGCGCTTTGGGGTAGGGCGGGCTTCCGGAGAACCCGCCCAAATCGGAGAGCCCGGCGCCGGCATCCAGTGGCGCGGGCATTCCCCGACCGCGCAAACGATGTTGTGGAAACTCAATAGTTTGGCTTGGGCCGCTCGTAGGGTTTCTTGAGGTACTTGGCGGCTTCTTCCTGGGCACCCTGGGTGTTGTCCTTGGTTCGCACGGCTTGCTGGTACGCGTTGACGGCGCGTTCGCGTTGGCCGGTGACGTCGAAGATCTTGCCCAGGCTGATGTGCGACCAGACCTCAATCCACTTGGGTTCGAGATCGCCGTTGAGCGCTTCCCGGAACTCATTCGCGGCGGACTGATAGTTGCTCTGCAGGAAAAACACCTCCGCGATGCGGTAGTGCGCCATGGAGCTGTTGCGGCTGACATCGAGCGCTTTCTGATACTCCTTGAGCGCATCGGCGAATTCGCCGATTTCGGTGAACTGCTCACCGCGACGAATAGCCACGGCCACGCGCGTCTGGTTGCTGAAACGCATGACGCGATTGTTGGGGTCCAGGATCACTTTCTTGGGTTTGCCGAAGCTCTCGACGGCGAACTCGGAGGACGTGCCCACTACCTCGATGCGCTTCTCTTCCGGATTGCCTTCCGTTTCGATCCTCAACTCGACCGGCATGCGGAAGGTGTCCAGGTCCTGCGCGACCTTGCCCATCACACGGAAGCCTTTCTGCGTGCGGAAGACGGTGTATTCAAGTTTGAACTCGGGCGCGCCGCTCGATTCGATCCACTGTATGAAAAACGAACGCAGGTCCTGTCCGGAAATCGCTTCCGCGACCTTCTGAAAATCCGCCGTGCTCACGCTCTTCCAGGCGTACTGCTCGGCCAGGGTGCGAAGGATTTTGGGGAACTTGTCCTCGCCCACCACATAGCGCAGCATGTTGACGACGGCGGCACCCTTGGAAGCTGTGAGCGCCCAGAACTCCGGCGAATAATCCTCCAGTCGCTCGGCCTGTATGACCGGCGGATTCTCCACCGTCAGCGCTTCGATGTAGGTATCGTGGATTTCGTTTTCCATCGCCGACGCGCCGCCCGTGTGCTCGATGTAGAGAATCTCGGAGTAGCGTGCCAGGCCGTTGGTAATCCAGATGTGATTGCGCGTCACCGGCGAGACCAGCGTGCCCCACCACTGTCGCGCCACCTGGTTGGTGATGAGGCGCACGTTGGGGCGCTGGCCGATGCCTTTGGGGGACAGGAACAGGATACCGGGAGCCGAGTAGCCGTTGGGCGCGTCGTTGTTGGTTTCAACCACCACCAGATCACGCTGCGGCGGCAGGCCGTAAAGGTCGGCGAGGAAAGCCATGACCTTGCCCACTTCCTCGCCGTACGGAGCCGTCATGGCGCGGTTCGGGCCGCGGAAATAGAGCAGGCTGGTGGAACCTTGCGACGACACGCGCGCCGGCTCGCCCTTCACCAGCGCGATGCTGCCAGGGAAGGACGGTTGATTGAAGCGGAACGTATAAGCGGTCTTTTCCGCCTCGCCGGCGGCCTTCGTCCCGGTGCCGCTGCCGATAACCTTATACTCGCTGGGCACGGTGACGACATACTCGGACGTGTAGCGGTCCGTAGTGTACCCGTTGATGGGGAACCAGCGCGCCGAGTAAAGCAGAAACGCATAGTCGTTCTGTATGGAAGCGAACCTGATGCCGTAAACCGGGGACTCCTCGCGGCCCGTGAACCGGCCGTCGTAAGTGAAGGTGAGCGTGGTCCGCGCTCCTTTCGCAAGCGTTTCCGGAAGGTTCACGCGGATGGTGAAGTCCTGGTTGGAACGCGAAAACTGCACATCACGACCCTTGCCGTCGGTGACTTTGGCGACGGTGAGCGCGTTGTTCAATTCGAAGACGGGCGCGGTGACGTTGTCGTCCAGCGGCACGAAGCGCACCTCGGCGGTGGCCGAGAGCGACTGCGTATGCGGGTTGATTTCGGCGTGAATCAGGTAGCTTTCGACATCGAGGCGCGGGCGGCGTTCCTGCGCGCGGGCGCCTACCGCCATGAGCAATGCGGCCAGTGTGATAGTGAGATTCCGGGACATCTACGAGTTCCTCTTCAACGTGTCCAGCACAATGCCGGCTGCCAGCGACATGGGGTCTTGCTCGCGCCACAACCGGGCAGCCACCCGCTGTAGGTCGAGGCGCATTTGATCGCGCCGGCGGCTGTCGTCGAGCAGTCTGAAGGTCTCCTCGGCCAGCCGCTTTCCTGTCATTTCATTCTGCATCAATTCGGGGACTACCGCACTTTCCGCGATCAGATTCACCATCGAGAAATGCGGCACGTCCACCAGGTGCCTTCCCAGCGTCCAACTCAAACCGCTCACGCGATAGTAAGTCACCATCGGAGTTCCCACGAGAGCGGCCTCGACAGTGACGGTCCCGCTGGCGGCCAACAACACATCGGCGCTCGCGGCCAGGTCCCAGGTTTCACCCTCTACTATATGGATGGGGGAACCTTCGAGCCGTTGCTCAAAAACGCGCCGGCCGAACTTCGCCTCGAAACCCACCGGGGTTCCGAGCACGAAACTCGCCTGGCGTCGCGCCTCGATCCGCGCCACAGCATCGCGTAATGGTCCGAGATGACGCGCGATCTCTCCCGGCCGGCTACCCGGCAACACCCCAATTAGGGGACGTCCCTCGGGCAGATTGTGTTTCCTGAAAAACTCTTCGCGAGTGACACGGGCTTTGACGATGCGGGTGAGCGGGTGGCCGATGTAGTCGGCTGGTATGCCGTGGCGGCGAAAAAAATCCTCCTCGAACGGGAAAATGCAGAGCAGCCGGTCGATCCGCTGGCGCATGGCCGCAAGCCGCCCCTTGCGCCAGGCCCAGACCTGCGGGGCCACCAGGTACACCACGGGAATTCCCAGCCGCTTCAGGTGGCGGGCCACGCGCAGGTTGAAATCCGGGCTGTCGGTGAGGATGGCAAGTTGAGGGCGTTCCTGCTCGGCCGCGCGGCAGAGCTTGCGGAATTCGCCGTAAATACGCGGAATGTGGGTCAGAACTTCGAACAGTCCGACCACCGAGAGGCTGGCGGCGTCCACCACCGGTCTCACTCCAGCCTGCTGCATGCGCGGCCCCGCGCAGCCGAAAAATTCCACTTCCGGCAGCCGCTCCCGCAACGCCTCCACCAGGCTGGCGGCGTATAGATCGCCTGAGGATTCGCCCGCCGACACCAGGATCTTGAGGTCCACTAAGGCTTAGTCTAACAGGCCGCTGGGACCGTCCCGCCTTGGAAAGCGGGACAGGCACCTTTTCCGCCACCATATATCCACGGAGAGGGAATGGCGGCACTGTGGCGGAAAAGGCTGTCTGTCCCTGGCTTTCCAAATTGCTGGAAGCTTCTCATTCGGACGCGTTTACTACAATGGCTCTTTATGGCGAAAAGACGCAGAACGGCGCCGGCGCCGGCGGCCGCACCGCCAGTGGGCCAGCGGTGCCCCGGCGGGCTTGGGAGCGTGGTGGGGTGGGCCATGATCTTCTGCGTCACGCTGATGGCCTATTGGCCGTCGATTCACGGCGGCTTTCTGTGGGACGATAACGCCCACGTGACGGCCCCGGGCATGCGATCCCTGCACGGCCTTTGGCGGATCTGGTTCGACGTCGGCGCCACGCAGCAGTACTATCCATTGCTGCACAGTGCTTTCTGGCTTGAACATAAGCTGTGGGGCGACGCGGTACTGGGGTATCACGTGACCAACGTTCTGCTGCACGCCGCGGCGGCCTGCCTGTTGGTGGCGATCCTGCGCAAGTTGGCGGTGCCGGGCGCCTGGCTCGCCGGGTTCGTCTTCGCGCTGCACCCGGTTTGCGTCGAGTCCGTGGCGTGGATCTCCGAGCAGAAGAGCACGCTCTCGGCGGTCTTTTACCTGGGCGCGGCGCTGGCGTACCTGCATTTTGACCAGACGCGCCGGCGGTGGCACTACGCTCTTGCGCTGGGGTTATTTGTTGCCGCGCTGCTGAGCAAGACGGTGACCGCCACGCTGCCCGCCGCGCTGCTGCTGATCCTGTGGTGGCTGCGGGGAAGAATCGATTGGAAGCGGGACGTGCTGCCGTTGCTGGCGTGGTTTGCCGTGGGCGTGGGCGGCGGTCTGTTTACCGCGCATGTCGAAAAGAACTTCATTGGCGCCGAGGGCGCGGAGTTCGCTCTGACGTTCATCCAGCGTGGCCTGCTGGCGGGCCGCGCGCTCTGTTTCTACCTGGCCAAGCTCATCTGGCCGGTGAATCTCACGTTCATCTATCCGCGTTGGACGCTGAATGAGTCCGAGTGGTGGCAGTACCTGTTCCCCGCGGCGGTGCTGGCGCTGGTGGTGGGATTGGCGCTGTATGCCAGGCGCAATCGAGGGCCCTTGGCCGGATTCCTGTTCTTCGCCGGCACGCTGTTTCCGGCGCTGGGATTCTTCAACGTCTATCCGTTTCTCTATTCGTACGTGGCCGATCACTTTCAGTACTTGGCGAGCCTGGGCGTGATTGTGCCGCTTTCGGCCGGACTGGCGCTTGCGGCGAAACGTCTGCGTGTGGATAGCCGCTGGCCGGCCGTGGCCGCGGGCGGCCTGCTCCTGTGCACGTTGGGCACGCTGAGCTGGGCGCAGAGCGCCATGTATCAGGATGGTGAGACGCTTTACCGGACCACCATCGCGCGCAATCCCAACTGCTGGCTGGCGCACAATAATTTGGGCGCCGATCTGCTGGGATCTTCCGACCGGGTGCCGGAGGCCTTCTCTCATCTGGAAACCGCCGTGCGGCTCAAGCCGGACTACGTACCCGCACGCAGCAATCTGGGGAACGCGTTCGCGCGCATGGGCCGTTGGCCGGAAGCCATCGCGGAATACCAAACCGCGCTGCGCATCCAGCCCGACTCGGTGAAAGCGCACAACAATCTGGGCAACGCTTTTCTGAACGTTGGGCGCTTCCAGGAGGCGCTGGCGGAGTTTCAAACGGCGCTCGGAACCGATCCCGATTCCGCGCAAGTCCACAATAACCTGGGTAGCGCCTTGTCTAATCTGGGCCGCTTCGCCGAGGCGATCATACAGTTCCAGGCGGCGGTGCGGCTGGATCCCGACTACACCGAGGCGCAGGGTAATCTGGGGCTCGCTCTGTTCAAGACCGGCCGCGTGGAGGAAGCCATCACGGCCTTGCGCCAGGCCGTGCGCAGCCGGCCTGAGGCGGCTTCGGTGCGCGGCAAGCTGGCCTTCGCTCTGCTGAACGTGGGCCGCTTGAGCGAGGCGGTGGCCGAATTCGAGGCGGCCGCGCGTTTGGAGCCGGGTTCTCCCCTTTCGCACTTCAACCTGGGCTTCGCTTTGTCGCGGATGCCCGGGCGGTTGGAGGATGCCATTGCGGAATACGAAACCGCCGCTCGCATCGCCCCGGACTTCGCGGATGCTCACAGAAACCTGGGCAACGCCTTATTGAAAGCCGGCCGCGTGCCGGAAGCCATGGCGGCTTACGGAGAAGTGTTGCGGTTGCAGCCCGGCGATGGCGCCATGCGGCAACTCCTGGCGCGGCTGCAGGCGGCTCCTCGCGTGCCATAATCTGGGCCGGGACCGTTGTTGCTACGATAGAAAAATCCTACCCATGTCTCTGCGCTTCTACAATACGCTCACCGAGCGCGTCGAGGACTTCACCTCGCTGGATGGCTCGACGGTCCGCATGTACACCTGCGGGCCGACCGTTTACAACTACGTTCACATCGGCAACCTGCGCACCTTCACCTTCCAGGACATCCTGCGCCGCTGGCTGCGTTATCGCGGCTACCAGCTCGACCACGTCATGAACCTCACCGACGTGGACGACCGCATCATCCGCCTCGGTCGCCGCCGGCAAGACCATCGACGAGTACACCGAGGTCGTACTCGCAGGCGTTTCTCGACGACTGCGCCGCGCTGCGCCTGGAGCGGCCCGAACACATCGTCAAGGCCACCGATCACATTCCCGACATGGTCGCAGGCCATCCGGCAGCCTCGGCGACAACGGCTATACCTACGAGCGCGACGGCTCGATCTATTTCAGCATCGCCAAGTTTCCCGGATACGGAAAGCTCTCGCACAGCGATTTCAGCGGCATCCAAGCCGGCGCGCGCGTGGATGTGGACCGCTACGAAAAAGACGACGCGCGCGACTTCGCCCTGTGGAAAGCCCCCAAGGAAGGCGAGCCGTTCTGGGATTGCGGCGTCGGCGCCGGGCGTCCCGGCTGGCACATCGAGTGCTCCGTGATGGCCATGAAGTATCTGGGCGACACGATCGACATCCACACCGGCGGCGTCGACCTGACGTTTCCGCATCACGAAAACGAGATCGCGCAGTCGGAAGCGCTCACCGGCAAGCCCTTCGTGCGCTTCTGGCTGCACGCCGAGCACCTGCTGCTGGCCGACGAGAAGATGTCGAAGTCGCTCGGCAACTTCTACACGCTGCGGGAAATGATGGCGAAGGGTTATCACGCCGGATGCGATTCGTTACCTGCTCGCCTCGGTGCCGTATCGCAAGAAACTGAACTTCACCTTCGACGCGCTGAACGCCGCCGCGACCGCCATCGAGCGGCTGCGCAACTACAAACTGCGCCTCGAGACCGCCAGGTTTCCCCGCGGGCTCGAACGCCGCGCTCGACTCGCGCGCCGCGCGCGCCGTGGCCGATTACGAAGCCGCGCTCGACGACGATCTCAATACCGCCGAGGCGCTGGGCGCCGTTTTCGAATTCGTCCGCGAAACCAATACCGCCATGGACGCGGGCGAGTTTCTCGCCGCCAACGTGGCTTCGGCGCCAGGACGTTCTCGCGCGGTTCGATCGCGTCTTCGATATTCTGGAGCCGCGCCGGGAGGCGGGCGCCATTCCGGACGCCGCCATTCAGTCCCTGGTCGACGAGCGCAACGCCGCGCGCAAGGCGCGCAATTTCGCGCGCGCCGACGAGATCCGCAAAGAGCTACTCGATAAGGGCGTCATCCTTGAAGACACCAAGGACGGCGTTCGCTGGAAACGGAAATAGCATGAAGTTTCACACCAAGGCTGTTCACGCGGGCGACCGCAAGCGCCAGGCGACCGGATACGCCGGTGACCATGCCCATCTACACGGCGGCGAGCTACGTGCACGATTCGACCGAGCAGCTGGACCGCGTCTTCGGCCACACCGAACACGGCTACGCCTATCAGCGTTACGACAATCCCACCAACGCCGCGCTCGAAGAGCAGCTCAACGCGCTTGAAAACGGCTGCGGCGCGCTCTCCTGCGCCTCCGGCATGGCGGCGCTGCAACTGGCCATCCTGGCGGCCTGTTCGACGCGCGCGAAATCCGTGCTCTGCGCCGAAGCGATTTACGGCGCCACCATCCGCATGCTCGACGGCGTGTTCGCGCCACTCGGCTTCGCGGTGCACTACGTGGACGCCTGCGACCTGAGCGCGGTGGAAGCGGCCATCGCCGAGTACGCCCCCGGCTGCGTGCTGGTGGAGACCATGTCGAATCCGCTGCTGCGCGTGTGCGACATCGAGCAGTTGGCCGCGTTGTGCCGCCGCTCGGGCGCGGCGCTGGTGGTCGACAGCACCTTCGCCACACCGCTGCTGGTGCGTCCGCTCGAACTCGGCGCGCATTTGGTGGTGCATTCGCTCACCAAATTTCTGGCCGGGCACGGCGACGTGTTGGGCGGCGCCATTGTCAGCGACGCCGAACATTTCGAACTCGTGCGGCAGCTTTCGCGCACCAGCGGACCGGTGCTGGGGCCGTTTGAAGCGTATCTCACCATGCGCGGCGTGAAGACTTTTCCGCTGCGCATGGAGCGCCAGTGCGCCAACGCTCAAGCGTTAGCCGCCTGGCTGCGCAATCACCCGAAAGTGGAGCGCGTGTTCTATCCCGACGACCCCGCGCATCCCGACGCGGACGTCATCCGCCGCCTGCTGCCCGCGGGGCTTTACGGCGCCATGGTGAGCTTCGAAATCCGCGACGCCCGCCGCGACGGACGTGTTCGCGTTCCTCGACCGGTTGAAACTGGTAGTGCGCGCCACCTCGCTCGGCGACGTGCACACCATGGTGCTCTATCCGATGATGAGCTCGCACCGCGAGGTCCCGCCGGCCCTGCGCGACCGCATGGGCATCCGCGAGAACCTGCTCCGCCTTTCCACCGGCATCGAGGACATCGAGGACATCTGCGCCGACCTGGACCAGGCGCTGGCCTGAAACCCTGCACAAGCGGCTGTTCGCAGTTGGTGCCGCGTTCGCAGTTCACACCACGACTGCAAGTGTGTGGCGCATCCAAAGCGTTTTCGCGTCGTCATGTCGACAAGCTCGATGGTTGCTCGCGCAGGGGGACCGACGGGACGTTTGGTCCACTACGCTTCGGCTTGCGGGCAGCGTTCCGTCTGGTACCGGCCCACCGGCAGAGGTCCTCGCGGTTCACTAATCGCGCGGAGGATCGACCATGAGATTCATTCTTGGTAGCGTCCTGATAGCGGCCGCGTTCGCAGTCCAGTTGAGACTGGTCCTGCTCTTTAGCAGCATGATGGACGAAGTCAACGGAGTCCTGCCCCAGGATGCACAGATACCCGAAGTCGGACCGAGTTGGTTGAGAGGGAAGGTGATTAAACTACACCGGCAGTTCTTTCCGAACAGCAAGCTGCGCAGAAGATTATATATCGGGTGGACACTCGAAACCGCAATCTTCCTATCGGGTCTGGCGTGTATCATAAGATTTGTATAAGTGGACACGGCAGGTGACAGACGGAACGTTTCCCTTCCTCCGTCATACGGAGAACGTTCCGTCTGTCACCGGTTTGGCTTGACTTGCTAAGCGGTACGGAATAACATTGTTATTACTATGCGGGCTGTGCACGTGAGCATTCGACAGATCGGCAACTCCCAGGGAGTCGTCATCCCCAAACCGGTACTGGCGCAACTGGGTCTGGACGCAAAGGCGGGAGTGGAAATGACGATTGAGGATGGCGCACTGGTGCTGCGCAGTCCCGCGAGTCCGGCCCGCACAGGTTGGGCCGAGGCTGCCAGGAGTATCGCGGAAGCTGGCGACGACGAACTCGTGATGGGCGAATTTGGCAATGCTGAGGATTCGGAGTTGGTCTGGTGACGCGTGGAGAGATTTGGCTGGTGAATCTTGATCCCACCGTCGGGAGCGAAATCAGGAAGACACGCCCGTGCGTCGTGGTGTCCCCGTCCGAAATGCACGATCATCTGCGCACGGTACTCGTCGCCCCCATGACCACGGCGGGTCGCGAGGCGCCGTTTCGGATCGGTATCAATCATGGTGGCCGAAAGGGTCTGATCCTGCTCGATCAGGTTCGCGCGGTGGACAAGACCCGGCTCGCGAAGAAACTGGGAATGGTCTCGGCAAAGACGCTCACCTCCACGTTGAGGACGCTACAAGAGGTATTCGCAGAGTGAAACTCCTCCACAGAAGTGGCGCCCCTCAGCGGAGACGAATCCGGACGCTGGCGCTCATGCCGGGCTTGATCATGGGCGTGGGGCTGGTGAACTCGACGGTCACCTTTTCGGCGGTGACGCTGGCGACGGTGCCCGGGAGCGACTGGCCGCCGAGTTCGGCGATTTGGATGGTCGCCGGCATGCCGGGGCGGAGGGTGGCGGCGAGACCCGGCTCGGGCGCGAGCACCACCGAGAGCAGGTCCGGATTGACGGCGATCTGAAACAAATCCTGGACGTCGCGGTTCACGGCGTCGCCGGGCTGGCCGCGGCGGCCGACGACCAGGCCGTCCACCGGCGAGCGCAGTTGACCGGCCTCGACCTGCGATTGCGCGTCATCCAGCTCGCGGTTCTTGTCTTCGAGGACGCGCCGGGCGGCATCGATGGTCTTGACGAGCGCCGCGACGTGATCGTCGGCCACTCTGGCGACCTGGTCGCGGCTCTTCGCGTCGTCCGCGGCGGCGGCATACTCGCGCTCGGCGCGTTCGAAGGTGAGCCGCGGCGTGGCGCCTTGGCTGTGCAAGAGCGTCTGACGTTCTTCGATCCTGCGCGTGCGCTCCATTTCATCGCGCGCGCGCGTACGGTCGGCGGAGGCGCGTGAAGCTTCCAGGCGCGCGGCGGAGAGATCGCCCTCCAGGCGGTTCAGGCGCGCGGCGGCGTACTCGACTGCTTCGCTGGCTTTCTGCTGCGCCGTCTGCAGGCCCGTGTTGCCGATCCGCGCCAGCAATTGACCTTCGAACACTTCCTGCCCGACATCGGCGAAGAACTCCTCGACGGCGCCTTCGACCGGCGCGGCTACCAGGGTGACGTGTTGCGCCTGAATGGTGCCGGTGCGTGTGACGGAGTCGGGCACGGCCACCGCAACGGGCGCCTTCTTCGTTGCGCTCGCGCCCGGGCGCGGGCGCTCGTTCCACCACAACTTGAACGCTCCCGCCGCCACCGCCGCCAGCACCACGGCCACGGATATCAGGAGCCACTTACCGCGCATACTTGGATGATAACAGCCGGGCGCGCACCGGCTCCGCTACACTGGAGAGATGGCAAAACAGTACACCGCGCCGCCGCCCATGCGTATCGAGGCCGGCAAGGCCTACACGGCCACCTTCGAAACGCCACGCGGCACCATCGTCTGCGAGCTTTTCGCCCAGGACGCGCCCAAGACCGTGAACAACTTCGTGTTCCTGGCCCGCGAAGGATTCTACGACGGCACCACGTTTCACCGCGTCATCGGTGATTTCATGATTCAGGGTGGCGACCCGACGGCCAGCGGCAGCGGCGGGCCCGGTTACCGTTTCGAGGACGAAGTGAAGAACAACCCGCGCAAGCACCAGGTGGGGTCGCTGTCGATGGCCAACGCGGGGCCCAACACCAACGGCAGCCAGTTCTTCATCACGCACATTGCGACGGATTGGCTCAACGGCAAGCATACGGTTTTCGGCCAGGTGGTGAGCGGCCAGCAGACGGTGGACGCCATTCATCAAGGCGACGTGCTGACCAGCGTCAAAATCGAAGAGAAGTAGGCGCTAGTAAGATCTGGTATGCAAAACCGGGTACAGGCACGAAGTTTCGCAAAGGCGGCGAAATTCGAGCCAGTCCCCGTTTTGCGCTACGCTAGCGAAACCCGAAGCCCGTGATGGCGATGCCCAGCAGGCGCGGGTCGCCCTGGGGGCGATAGCCCGGCGCGACGTGGAACTCGACGTTCACCTCTCCGGCGGGGGCAGCCGCGAGCGTCCACGCGACCGTCTGCAAACCCGGCCTGGTGAAAGTTGCCCGGCCGGCCAGCCTGCCGTCGATGCGAACTTCGACTTCGGTTTTGCCAAGATCCGCGATGAGCCGGGGCCCGGCATTCACGGTGAGTTCGAAACGGCGCGCCTGCGGCGGGCGGTACAGCCGCGCGGCGGCGTGGGGCTGAATCCAGCGGAAAGCGCCTTCCGGCGGAAACCACCCCGCCGCGAGTTGTGCAATGGGCACCAGGGCGTCGAAGTCGATGTAGGAAGCGTCGTTGGTTCCGGGTACGCGCCGCACGGACTGCAGGCGCCGGTGCCGCGCGTCCCACACGAGCAATCCGAAACGCTCCGCCTCGAAGGCCCGGGCGTAGTCGCGATCCGCCACGGAGTAGATATTTAACTCTCCGGGGCCGGCGAAGTATCGTATGGCGCCTTCCACGCCCCACCGGCGCATGGCCGATGGCGCGCCATCGTAAACAAACGTGCGCACTTCGCGGTCGGCGCCGACCACCTTGCCCACCGCCTCGACATAGGCGCGGTTCTCCTGGGCGATGGTGAGCGCGGCGCGGCGATTCTCGCGAAGCCGGCTGTAGTTGAAGGGGATCCAGACCAGAAAGGCCGCGGCTGCCAAGGCTTGCGCGCGCCGGCTCTCGAGCGGCGGAAATGCCAGCGCCAGTCCCGCGATGGGCAGGTAGAGATACACCGCGTGGAGGCGGTTGGGCAGCAGAAGCATGGGCGCCAGAGTGAGCAGGGCCATGGCCAGGCCGAACCAGGCGCGCTTGCGGCGCACCGCCAGGGGAAGTGCCAGGAGCGCGAAGCCGGCGTAAGGGATCAGCAGAACCTGCGAAGCGTAGAAGCGTGCCGTCCTCCACAGGCCGGCCGCGGTGAGCCGAAGCGTATAGTCGTTATCGACATTGGGATTGAAGAACAGCCCCTGAATGCCCATCCCCAGCGAGGCGGCGAAGAAAGCCATGAGCGGCTTCCACTTCCGCTCTCCCAGCAAGTATTCGTAGCAGGCCAGCACGGCCGGCAGCATCACGGCCACTTCCTTGCTCTTGTAAGCCAGCCAGAAACATACGAAGCTGAGCACCCAACGCCGGCGCACCCAGGCGTGTATGGAAAGCAACGCAAACAGCGCGCAGAGCACGTCGAAGACGTACATCGGTTTCCAGTAGGCGTCGAACAAAGCCATGTGGAAGGCGAAGAACAAGGCCGCCGCGCCGGAGGTGAAACGGTCCGCCGCCAGACGGCGCATCAGGAGATAGAGCAGCCAGACGTTGAGAAAGTGCAGCGCGTGGATGCCGGCCACGTACCAGGGGAAGCGCAAGCCCGCCACCGAGGCCAGCACGCGGAAGTAGAAATGTCCCACGGGACGGAAATTCACCGGCGACAGGCGCGGAGAAACCACCTCCCGTGCGAAGGTGGCCAGGGGCGTGAAGGGCGTCCAGGAAATGTTGTCGAGATCGTCGTCCTGAAAGTAGCCTTGGTAGGCTCCGCGATTGGCGATGAGGAACAGAACCATCATCGCGAGGAACCCTAGAATGGCGGCGAATCGCGGTGCGCGCATGACTGTTATTTGGTATAGCACGAGAGCGCGAAATGAGATGTTGACAGGTGAGATCCGGCGGGGCGAGGCGAGAAAACCACTTGCCGTGCGCTTCAATTCATCGGACACTTGAAGTGCAGGGAGGAACGTTGAATCTGAAGATAGCAGACGGCGCTGTGGTGCGCGAGCCCGCCGACCGGTGGACGGTCCTGGACGCCAGCGAGCTCTACGATGTTCAAAGCTGGGGGAAGGGTTACTTCTCGGTGGGCGAGAACGGCAACGTTCTGGTGCACCCGACCAAGGATTTGAGCCGGGCCATCGATCTCAAGGACCTGGTCGATACGCTGGTGCTGCGCGGTATCTCGCTGCCCATCCTGATCCGGTTCGCCGAAATCCTCAAGCACCGTCTGGGCGAGGTGCACCAGGCCTTCGAAAGCGCCATCGCCGAGCACGGCTACCAGGGCAAGTACTGCTGCGTGTATCCCATCAAGGTGAACCAGCAGAAGCAGGTGGTGGAAGAAGTTTTTGAATTCGGCCGTCCCTACCGCTTCGGTCTGGAGGCCGGCTCGAAGCCGGAACTGCTGGCGGTGCTGGCCATCGCCGACAACGACACGCCGATCATCTGCAACGGCTTCAAGGACGACGAGTACATCGAGATGTGCATGCTGGCGAAGAAGATCGGCCGGCAGATCATCCCGGTGGTGGAGAAGTACACGGAGCTGGACCTGATCTTGCAGTACGCCGGGCGCGTGGGCGTGCGGCCGGTGATCGGGCTGAGGGTGAAACTGGCCAGCCGCGGCTCGGGCCGCTGGAAGTCCTCGGGCGGATACCGTTCGAAATTCGGATTGACGGTGAGCGAGGCGCTGCGCGCGCTGGATCGGCTCAAACAGGCCGGCATGGAGGATTGCTTCGAGCTGCTGCACTTCCACCTGGGCAGCCAGATCACCAACATCCGGCAGATCAAGGCGGCCGTGATCGAGGCGGCGCGGGTTTACGCGGAACTCAAGAAGACGGGCGCCGGCCTGCAGTATCTGGATGTCGGCGGCGGTCTGGGCGTGGACTACGACGGCTCGCAAACCGATTTTGAATCGAGCGTCAACTACACGCTGCAAGAGTACGCCAACGACATCGTCTACCACGTGCAGAACGTTTGCGACGAAGCCGAAGTGCCGCACCCCATCATCATCAGCGAGAGCGGGCGGGCGATAGCCGCCTATCACAGCGCGCTGGTGTTCAACGTTTTGGGCGTGAGCGGCCTGGGCGAGGAAGAGGTGGCGCTGGAATTGCCCGACGACGCCGAACAGCCGCTGTTCGATCTGGTCGAAACCAACAAAGGGCTGAGCGCGAAGAACCTGCTCGAAAGCTTCCACGACACGCAGCAGGCTTTAGACCAGGTGTTGAACTTGTTCAGTCTGGGCTACCTGACGCTCGAAAAGCGTTGCATGGCCGAAAACCTATACTGGAGCATCTGCCGCCGCATCCAGCGCATGGCGCAGGATCTCGAATACTTTCCCGAAGAGCTGGAAGGCCTGGAAAGCATGCTTTCGGATACGTATTTCTGCAACTTCTCGCTGTTCCAGAGCATGCCGGACTCTTGGGCGGTGAAGCAGTTGTTTCCGGTGATGCCGATTCACCGGCTCGACCAGGCGCCCGCGCGGCACGCGGTTCTGGGGGACATCTCCTGCGATTCCGACGGCAAGATCGATCAGTTCATCGACCGCCGCGACGTAAAGCGCACGCTGCCCCTGCACTCGTTCAACGGCGAGCCTTATTACCTGGGCGTGTTCCTGCTGGGCGCCTATCAGGAGATCCTGGGCGACCTGCACAACCTGTTCGGGGACACCAACACCGTGCACGTGAGCTTGAACGAAGTCGGCGAAGTGATCCTGGACACGGTGGTGAAGGGCGACACCGTGCGCGAGGTGCTCGAGTACGTGCAGTACAACCCGCAGACGCTGCTGGAGCAGTTCCGGCGCGACGTGGAGACCGCCGTGCGCGAGGGCAAGATCGGCTACGAGGAATCCGGCCGCCTGCTGCGCTTCTACGAAGAGGGCATGCACGGCTACACGTACCTGGAAGACGCGCACCAGCAGTAGGCTCTACCGCTCCCAGTCGCGGCTCAGATCCGGCGCGCATCCAGCCAGAAACATCTGGTGCGCGATGGCGCCGATGGGAACGTCTCGAGCCACTCCGGGAATTTCGCGACCACTTCCGGGCGCAGCGGTTCGAGCGCGGAGTCGAACACCGCGCCGTAGATTTCGTCGCGCCGCGCGTCGCGCGGCAATCCACTTCGCGCGCATTCCAACCGTGGCGCGCAAGCAAGTCCGCCAGGCGTTCGAAGAGAATGTGACTGAAACCGTCGGTCGAATGCATGGCCGATTCGTCCAGCACGCGGCCAGCTTCGATGAGCGCCAAACTCCCGTATTCCGAGGTTGTATCAATGGCGACGATGCGCGGCATCAGCGTGTCACCGTGAACACCTTGTCCAGGAAGTACACCTTGCCCAGCGCTCACAGCCTTGGCGAGGTTGGATGTCGGAGTGGACTGCCTTCGCCAGGGCATCCATCTCGCGCTCCAAGGCGTCGCGCTCTGGCACTCATCCGTGATGACAGTCGCCTGAGGCGCTAATTTGTCCGGCACAGCGAGGATCCGCTCGTTCCGCACGACGAAAATAGCCGCCTCGATGAGTTTGCGTTACCGGGTCTCGAATTCCAGCCGGTGCTTGCCCGGACGACCATGGCGGTGTACCTTGGTGTTGTGAGCCCCCTCGAAAACATCGTCGAGGATCTGAAAACGCTTCCGCCGGCCAGGCTGGAAGTGGCCGCCGACTTCGTCCACAGGCTCAAGCGGATCGGCGAGGAAGAGCGCCAAGCAATTCTCACTCGCACGGCGGGCGCACTCTCGCCGGAAGAAGCTGACGAGTTGGCACGGATTATCGAGGAAGGCTGCGAGAAGATCGATGAACACGGCTGGTAGTGTTCTACTGGACACGAACGTCGTCGTCGCGCACTTCCGGAATGATCCTGGGCTCACCGCGCGTCTGACAACTGCTCCCGCGATCTATCTGCCGTGGGTGGTGCTGGGCGAACTCCACTATGGCGCGTTACGGGCGCAGCGGAGGGAAGCGCAGATGGCGCTGATCCGAGATTTTTTGCGGATTCGCCGTCCTTCTGCTCCCTGACCAGACCACCAGCGAATGGTATGGCCAAGTCAAAGCTGAACTCGCCCAAGCCGGCAAGCTAATCCCGGAAAACGACATTTGGATCGCCGCCACGGCTCGACAATACGACCTGCCGCTTGTGACCAGAGATGGGCACTTCGCGTCGGTTCCGCGGCTGAAGACTCTCGCCTGGTAGCCGTCGCGTTCGATATCTCGATTCAGGCTTCTTTCCAGGACAACTCCGCGTCGCTGCGGCGCACATACTGCGCGTCCGCCGCGGCGGGATCCGGCGCGCATCCATCCAGAAACATCCGGTGCGCGATGGCGCCGATGGCTCCGGCGACCGCGCGCGGAGTGGCGGTGACGGAGGCCTGGGCGAAACGCGTGCCGGCGAGCGCGCCTTGGAAGTGAGCCGGATCGGGCGAGAGAAACTCGATGGCGCCCTCAGGCAACGTATCGAGCCATTCCGGGAACTTCGCCACCACTTCCGGGCGCAGCGGTTCGAGCGCGGAATCGAACACCGCGCCGTAGATTTCGTCGCGCCGCGCGTCGATCACCGCGGCACGCAGCGGCGCGGTTCCGAACCAGGCTACGGCTTTCAGATTCGAGACTCCGATGAGCGGCTTCGCCGCCGCCTCGGCCAATCCCTTGGCCGAAGCCAGCCCCACGCGCACGCCGGTGAACGAACCCGGTCCGGCCGCCGCCGCGTAGCAATCCACCTGGCGCGCATTCCAGCCGTGGCGCGCGAGCAAGTCCGCCAGGCAGTCGAAGAGAATGTGACTGAAACCGTCGGTCGAGTGCATAGCCGATTCGTCCAGCACGCGGCCGTCTTCGATGAGCGCCAAACTCCCGTATTCCGAGGTTGTATCAATGGCGACGATGCGCGGCATCAGCGTGTCACCGTGAACACCTTGTCCAGGAAGTACACCTTGCCGAGCGCATTCATGGCGGCCACGCGCAAATTCATCACAGCCGGATAATCGCTGGCGAGCGCCAGCGGAATCCGGAATGCGCCCTCGGCTCCCGTGGCCAGTACGCGGTAGCCACGGCCGCTGGCCGCCACTTCTCCCGTCCACAGGTACATCATGCTGCGCGTCGAGCGCGTCTGGCGCTTCAAACGCACGGCAAACTTCACGCTCTTCTCCACCACCAGGCTGTCGGAGGAAGGCGCCACCAGTTCGTAGGGCGTCTTTTGCGAATTCTGCTCCACTTCCTGCAGGATCAGCGGCAAGTCGCGAGAGACGAACTTGTAGCTCTTCAGCATGCCCTCTTTGCGGCCCTCGCGAGAAATGTGCAGCACCCAATCGTGCGTCTTATCGGGCGGTTCGGCCGTGAAGCGCTCGCCCTTGAAATCCTTCTGCTGGAGAGACTCGCCCGTCTGCGGATTGAACCAGGCGATGTCGTAGCCGTGCTTTTCGATGGCGATCTCGACCGGGCCGGGCTTCTCGACGTAGACGATGTATTCGACGCCTTCCAGCGCGATGCATCTGCCGCCATCCACATCGAAGTACGGCTCCAGTTCCCAGTGGCGCGTGCGGGCGAAGAAATCGAACCAGGCGGTCATGGCCCGCGCGCCGGGCGAATCGGCGTACTTGGCGTCCACGGGGATGGTCTTGCCGCCGTAGGTGCCGGTGTTGCCGTAGGTGGGGTACTGGCCGTTCATGGTGGCGTTCCACAGCCGGTGCCGGAAGGTGTCCGCATCGGTGTTGTGCGACAGCGCGTGGCCGGCGCCGGAATTCTCATAGGCGAACTCCGCGTTGACGAAGGGCACCGCATAGAGCTGATGTTCGATGGAGCCGAGCGCGTCGTCCGACGACTGGTAGACCGCGTAATTCATCCAGCCGTCGCTGAGAAGAGGCGCCGACGTGGCCAGCGCGTGCGTCGAGCGCGGATGATTGTACGGGTCGAGCTTCTTCAGAGCCTGGCCCAGTTCCTTCATCAGCTCGCGCGCGTTTTCATATGACTCGAATTCCTGCACAAGCTGCCAGGTCACGTTCATGGGCGAGTACCGCGCGACGATGTAGCGCAGGTAACGCTCGCGCTCGGCGGGGGTGGGGAACAGGCGCACGAGCTGATTGGAGTCGCCGCCGAGGATGAGGTCGGCGACCATGCCATGACGGTTGATGGCGGCGACGCGCGCATCGAGCTCGCGGAAGTAGGCGTCGCCGGGCCGGTCCGCCGATGGGAACGCGCGGGCCAGCTCCCCATCCCAACCGAGTACCAGACCGCGCATGTGCGTGAACTTCTGTTTGGCGCGCGCTTCCAGGATTTGATCGAACGCCGCGCGGTCGATGAAACCGAATCGGTAGCATGTGTCGCCCATCCACAGGTGCGGCTGATTGGTTTCCGTGGTGGCCCAGTGGTGCATATTGGCGGGACGGATGAAGCCCGGCGACTCGGCCGCCGCGGCCGTGAAGCGACCGAGTTGATTGTCCAGGCGCGCGATGTTGCTGGTGATGCGGTAGTCCCAATCGCCGGGATCGATGGGCGTGAAGCGAATCACCATGCGGCGGCCGCCGTCCCAGTAAGCGGGCATGAGGAACGTGCGATGGCGCGGAGAGCGGAACTCGCCGCGGATTTCAACGCTGAGATACGGATTCGGGTGCGCCGCGGCTTCGGCTGCGCTCAACTCGAAAGCGATCTCGCAGGGCGTGTAGATGGGCGTGGATGGGCACGGTGGCGCCTGCGCGAACAAGCCCGTGGCGGCGGCGACCAACGCAACGAGCAGCGGCATCCGCATATCTAATAGTCTATCCGCCTTTTGCGCCGCGCCTCGGTGGTGCGATACCTTTGCTTCATCGGGTTTCGGGGACAGGCTACGTGATCCCGAAACTCCGGACAAGTTTCGGACTCACGTAGCCTGTCCCCGAAAGTAGAGAAGCTACTTCCGTTCGGAGAGCTTTTCACGGGTGCGGTAGACGTTCACGGCCTCTGCCTCTCCGAGTATTGTGGGCCGTGATTCGACCGTCACCAGGTCGCCTTTGGTGAGATCCGAAGGCTTGATCTTCTTCTTGCCTTCGAAGTAGCGGGTCTTCCTGTTACACACGAACTGGACCGAGTTGGGTTCCTCGGTCTCGACCACCAGCACTTTGGCCGTGCTCGATTGCACGGCGCCGTGAATGGTTGCGAGGGGTTCCTGGATCTTGTCGTCGAGCGCGAGCGCGGCGGGGGCGAAGAGCAGCGCCGCCATGAACAAAAAGCCCGCGAGGCCGTGCGTGTGAGTGCGTTTCATCGGCAACCCTTTCACTCGTTGGACGGCTCGCGGGCCGGGAAGGCTACAGCGTATTGATGGTGGCAACGTGCTGGGCCTCGTAGGCCGCGATGGCGCTCTCCTGCTGCAGAATGTAGCCCAACTCGTCGACGCCTTCCAGCAAGCAGTGGCGCGCAAATTCGTCCACCGGAAATTCCACGGCGCGGCCGTCCGCCAGGATCAGCTTGCGCTCGGCCAAATCCACTCTCACCTGGATGTCCGGGTCCTTTTCGAGCATGGCGAACAGTTCGGCATGGATCTCGCGCGGCACCACCACCGGCAGCAGCGAGTTCTTCAGCGAGTTCTGCTTGAAGATGTCGGCGAAGGAGGTGCTGATCACCGCGCGAAAACCGAACTGCGTGAGCGCCCAGGGGGCGTGTTCGCGCGAGCTGCCGCAACCGAAGTTGTCGCCGGCCAGCAGAATTTCCGCGCCACACGCGCGCGGCTGGTTCAGGATGAAGTCCGGCTTGGGGTAGCCTTGGGCGTCGTAGCGCCAGTCGCAGAACAACTGATCGCCCAGGCCGACCTTCGAGATGGTCTTGAGAAAGCGTGCCGGGATGATCTGGTCCGTGTCGACGTTGTCGATCTTCAGCGGAACCATGCGGCTTTGAAAGGTGGTAAAGGGCTTCACAGGTACCTCCTCGGGTCGGCCACGGCGCCGGCGATGGCGCTGGCCGCGGCCGTCAACGGGCTGGCCAGGAATGTGCGGCCGCCCTTGCCCTGACGTCCTTCGAAGTTGCGGTTGCTGGTGGAAACGCTGTACTGGCCGGGCGAGAGCTGATCGCCGTTCATGGCGATGCACATGGAGCAGCCCGCATCGCGCCACTCGGCGCCGGATTCGGTGAAGATGCGATCCAGACCTTCGGCTTCGGCCTGCCGCTTCACTTCTTGCGAGCCCGGCACGATAAGCGTGCGCGTGCGCGGATTCACCTTGCGGCCTTTCAGCATGCGCGCCGCCTCGCGCAGGTCGGTGATGCGCCCGTTGGTGCAGCTCCCGATAAAGACGACGTCGATGGGATGGCCCGCCAGCGGCTGGCCCGGCGTGAGGTCCATGTAGGCCAGCGCCTTTTCGAGCGAACCGCGCGCCATCGCGTCGGCGGCCGATGCCGGCTGCGGAATCAACGAAGTGATGGGGATGCCCTGTCCGGGGCTGGTGCCGAAGGTGATCATCGGCTCGAGCGCCGTGGCATCGATGGATATCTCCTGGTCGTAGGTGGCGCCCGCGTCGGTGGGCAACTTCTTCCAACGCGCCAGGGCTTGGTCCCATGCGGCGCCCTGGGGCGCGTGCGGGCGGCCGTTCAGGAACTGATAAGTGGTGTCATCGGGCGCCATCAAACCGGCTCGGGCGCCGGCTTCGATGGACATGTTGCACACTGTCATGCGCTGTTCCATATTGAGCGCTTCGATGGCCGAACCGCGGAACTCGAACACGCAGCCGGTACCGCCGCCCGCGCCGATTTTCGCGATGAGCGCGAGGATGATGTCCTTGGCCGTGACGCCCGCCTTCAACGCGCCGCCGACGTGCACGGCGTAGGTCTTGGAGGGCCGCTGCAGCAGGCACTGGGTGGCCAAAACGTGCTCCACTTCGCTGGTGCCGATGCCAAAGGCCAGCGCGCCGAAAGCGCCGTGCGTGGCCGTGTGGCTGTCGCCGCATACCACCGTCATGCCCGGCTGCGTCAGGCCTTGTTCGGGGCCGATCACGTGCACCACCCCCTGGTCGCGGCTGTGGAGCCCGAAGCAGGGAATGCCGAACTCCGCGCAGTTGGCTTCCAGACGCGACAACTGCGCCGCGGCGATGGGGTCGACGATGGGTAGCGAACGCGGCGTGGTCGGAATGCTGTGATCCGCGGTGGCCTGCGTCAGGTTCGGGCGGCGGACCTTGAGTCCGCGCTCCCGCAACCCGTCGAAAGCCTGCGGAGAGGTCACTTCGTGGACCAGATGCAAGTCGATGTACAACAGGGCCGGAGCGCCCGGCTGCGACGCCACCACATGGGCGTCCCAGATCTTTTCGATAATCGTGCGCGGTCGATTCATAAAGCCTCGCAGACCGCCGTGCCGACCTCGCTCGTGGTCGCGGGTGCGCCCTTGGGCTTCAGGTCGGCCGTCACGCGGCCACTGTTCAAAACCGTTTCCATGGCGGCGTTCACCGCCGCGGCTTCCTGCTTCAATCCAAAACTGTATTCCAGCATGGCCGCCACCGAGCCGATGGCGCCCAGCGGATTGGCCTTGTTCTGTCCGGCGATGTCGGGAGCCGAGCCGTGGACCGGTTCGTACAAGCCCACCCACGCGCCCGACGGCTTGCGGCCGCCGATGGAAGCCGAAGGCAGCATGCCGATGGAGCCGGCCAGCACCGCGCCCTCGTCGCTGAGAATATCTCCGAACATGTTCTCGGTGACCACCACGTCGAAGCGCCGCGGGTTCAGCACCAACTGCATGGCGCAGTTGTCCACCAGCAGATGGTCGAGCGCGACGTCGGGAAATTCGGGCGCCACTTCCAGCACCACCTTGCGCCAGAACTGCGAATTCTCGAGCACGTTGGACTTGTCCACGCTGGTCAGCTTCTTGCGCCGGCCGCGAGCCAGCTGGAACGCCATGCGCACGATGCGCGCGATTTCGGCGCGCGTGTAGGTCATGGTATTCACGGCGCGCTCCTGGTCGCCTTCGCCCGAGATGCCGCGCGGCGTTCCGTAGTAAATGCCGCCGGTCAACTCGCGCACGATGATCATGTCCGTGCCATCCACCAGGTGGTTCTTGAGCGGCGAAGAGTCGATCAGCGCCGCGTAAGAACGCACCGGGCGCAGGTTGGCGTAAACGCCCAACGCCTTGCGAATCCCCAGGAGCCCTTTCTCGGGACGCTTTTCCGGTGGCAGCGCGTCGAATTCGGGCAACCCCACGGCGCCCATCAGAGTGGCGTCGGCTTCCAGCGCCAGCCGCCGGGTTTCCTCAGGGAACGGATCGCCCGTCTGGTGAATGGCGATGCCGCCGAGCAACGCTTCCGTCAGGTATAACTGATGTCCGAAACGCGTTGAAACGCGCTCCAGGACGCGCACGGCTTCACGGGTGACTTCAGGCCCGATGCCGTCGCCGGGTAGAGTGAGAATGCGCAAGTCCATGTAGTTTGATTGTAGGACGTTCGGCGGCCCTAACGGGCGGCCTGTGCCTGCTGGCCGAGCGAGAGAATCTCGCGCGTGAGCGCCGCGATCTCGTCGTTTCGCAGGCCTTTCTTGCGGTCGGCCAGAGCCGTAAACCGTAGATAAACTTCGTCCAACTGCGCGCGGTCGAGTTGGAAACCCAAATCCGAGCAGCGCTCGTTCAGCGCGTGGCGCCCACTGTGCTTGCCGAGCACCAGGCGGCTCTCCGGCACGCCCACGCTGCGCGGGTCCATGATCTCGTAAGTGGTGCGTTCCTTCAGAAACCCGTCCTGATGGATCCCAGCTTCGTGCGCGAAGGCGTTCTCGCCGACGATGGCTTTGTTGGGCTGCGGGCCGAAGGTGATCATCCCGGTGAGCATCTGGCTGGCTGGATAGAGGTGTTCGGTGACGATGCCCACCTCGACCGGATAGCGATCCTGGCGCAGCTTGATGGCCATGACTACTTCTTCCAGCGCACAGTTGCCCGCGCGCTCGCCGATGCCGTTGATGGTGCACTCCACCTGCCGCGCGCCGGCCTGCACGGCGGCCAGCGAATTGGCCGTGGCCAGGCCCAGATCGTCGTGGCAATGCACGCTCACGATGACGTTTTCGCCCAACACGCGCGACATGCGTCCGATCAGCGCCGCGTGTTCGTCCGGCGTCGAGTAGCCCACCGTGTCGGGCAGGTTTACCGTACCCGCGCCGGCCGCCACCACGGCTTTCGAGATTTCTTCCAGATAGTCCAGGTCCGTGCGCGTGGCGTCCTCGGCCGAAAATTCCACGTCGTCGACGTACTTACGGCTCAACCGGACCGCCGCCACCGCGTCGTCCAGGACCTGCTGGCGCGACTTCTTCAGCTTGAACTTCAGGTGAATATCGCTGGTTGCGATAAACGTGTGGATGCGCGGTTTGCCCGCGTTCTCCAGAGCGCGGGCGGCACGCTCCACGTCCAGGGTGCAGGCCCTGGCGAGGGCCGCCACCCGGACCGTGGGATACCTGTGACCAATCGCACGCACCGCTTCGAAATCGCCCTCCGAGGCAATCGGAAACCCGGCTTCGAGGATGTCGACGCCCAGTTCCGCCAGCTTACCTGCCATCCGGACTTTCTCTTCCACGGTCATGCTGCATCCGGGCGACTGTTCACCGTCCCGGAGTGTAGTGTCGAAAATGTATACACGGTTGTTCATCAAGTGCCGTCCGCGCTCTCCTGTTGTTCTGTGACCCACCCTCGGCCTGTTCCTCCTCAGGCGGGTACGTGACCATTATCCACGGAGCAGTCAAGATTTAGCAAATTTATAATTGTAACGTCTTAAATAACATGTGATAATCTTATTACTGAGGCTAATACAACTCCGGAATGGTATCAGCGATATGGAATTCTACCCCCTAAAAGTCTTCCTCACGGTGGCCAACGAAAAGAGTTTTTCAAGGGCCGCGGAGAAATTGCTGCGAACGCAGCCGGCGATTTCGCTGGCGTTGCAGCGGCTGGAACACTCGCTAGGCGAAAAGTTGATCGACCGTGGCGGGAAGGAACTGCTGCTCACCGATGCCGGTCGCATCGTCTACGATTTCGCCCGGCGGTTCGAGAACCTGGAGCGGGAGATGGACAACGCGTTATCGGAGTTGCGCGACAACGCCGCCGGGCGGCTGGTGATCGGCGCCAACGAATCGACCACGCTCTACCTGTTGCATCACATCGAAAACTACCGGCGGATGTACCCGAAGGTGAAGGTGCAGGTGCGGCGCTCCCTATCGAGCAAGATTCCGGTGCAGTTGATTGACGGGGATCTGGAGATGGGCGTGATCAGCTACGATCCGGAAGACCCGCGCCTGCTGTCTCGCATCATCTACACGGACCACCTTTGCTTCGTAGTGCCGCCGGGGCACCGCCTGGCGGATCGGGGCACGGTTCCCATCGCCGAATTGGGGCAGGAAACCTTCATCGCGCACAATGTGGTGTCGCCGTACCGCGAGGTGGTGGTGCGCGAGTTCCAGCGCCGCCGCGTGCCGCTGCTCATGGACGTCGAAATGCCCACGGTGGAGAGCATCCGCCGCATGGTGCAAATGAACGAGGGCGCGGCGTTCCTGCCGCACATGTGCGTGGCGCAGGAGCTGGCGCAGGGGACCCTGTGCGAGGTGCGTGTCGAGGAGTTGGACGTGGAGCGCAAAATCCGGCTGGTGTATCCGGCGCGGCGCGCCTTGAGTCATGCCGCGCGGGCGTTCCTCGAAATGGTCGAGGAGAGCGCCCGAACCGAGGAAGAGCCCCCTCAGGGGACGAGCGCGGAGTAAAATCAGAATGCCATGCGCAAAGCGATTTTCTTGTCGGCGACCGCCGTGCTTCTGGCCGGCTGCGGAGGGACCAAACCCGTGGCGGGCATACCCCAATTAACCGAAGAGTTCGTCTACACCAGCTTGAAGTTTTCGCCGGTGGCGGCGACGCAGGTGGGCTACCACCAGCACGAGGGGGTGGTGCTGGACGATCTGCTCGACGATTACAGCCCTGGCGCCATGGATGCGCAGCGGAAGTTTTACTCCGGGTTCCGCCAACGCCTGGACGCGATCCGGCCGGAACAGCTTACCCCGGAGGACCGCGCCGACTGCGACATTCTTCGCGGCCAGACCGAGTTAGCCCTGCTGGACCTCGATTCCATCCAGAGCTACCGTCACAATCCCACGCTGTATGTCGAGTTGGCCGGCAACGCGCTGTTCACTCTTTCCGCGCTCGAGTACGCGCCCAAGCCCGAGCGCTACGGCCACATCATGGCGCGGCTGGGCCGTTTGCGTGTGCTGCTGGATTCGGCGAAACAGAATCTGACGGACGCGCCCGAAGTCTGGAATAAGGTGGCGCAGGCGGAAAATGAGGGTAACATCGACCTGGTCGACAAGACCCTGCGCGAAGGCGCGCCCGCTGAACTGCGCGCCAGCTACGACCGCGCCGCCGCCCCCGCTCTCGACGCGCTGCGAGAGTTTGGGCAATGGCTGAAGGACGATCTCTCCAAACGCACCTCCGACTGGCGGTTGGGCGGCGAAAAGTACGCATCCAAGTTCCGCTACACGCTGGGAACCGACCGGAGCGCCGAGGACGTGCTCGCCAAAGCCGAAGCCGACATCATGCGCGTGCGCAAGCAGATGTGGGACCTGGCGCTGCCGCTGCACAAGAAGATGTATCCGACGCATCGCGATCGTGTGGATCTGAACCTGATTGTCGGCGAGGTGCTCACCAAGATTGCCGGCCGGCACGCGACGCCGGCCACATATTTCTCCGACGCGCGGCGCGACCTGGACGAGACGCGGCGCTTCGTGAAGGACAAGAACCTGTTGCCGCTTCCGGCGCGCGATAACCTGCAGGTGATCGAGACGCCCGAGTTCATGCGCGGCATTTACGCGGTGGGTGGCTTTAATCCCGCGCCCGCGCTGGAACCGCGACTGGGCGCCTACTACTGGCTCACACCGATTCCGCCCTCCTGGCCCAAGGCGCGCATCGAAAGCAAACTGCGCGAGTACAATTTCTACGGCCTGAAGCTGCTGACCATTCACGAGGCCATGCCGGGCCATTACGTGCAATTCGAATATGCCAACGACGTGCAGCCCCGGGCGCGGCGCATTCTGCGCGGCGTGTACGGAAACGGGCCGTACATCGAAGGCTGGGCCGTGTACGCCACCCAGATGATGCTGGACGAAGGCTATCTCGATGGCAGCCCCGAACTGCGTTTGACGTTTCTCAAACAGGTGCTGCGCCTGCTCGCCAACGCCGTGCTCGACGTACGCCTGCACACCGCGGGGATGACGGACGAACAAGCCATGGACCTGATGGTGAAGAAGTGCTTCCAGGAAACCGAGGAAGCCACCGCCAAGTTGCAGCGCGCCAAGCTATCGAGTTGCCAGTTGCCGACCTACTACGTCGGCTGGCGAGGCTGGCAAGGGCTTCGACGAGATTACCAAATCAAGTACGGCTCCGCCTTCAAACTCAGCGAGTTCCACGAGAAAGCGCTCAAGCCCGGCTCCGTCCCGCTTCCGGCGCTGCGCAGGCTGCTGGGGATGTGAGGCGCGCGTTAGCGGCGCATCCAACGCCGCAGGAAGCGGATCGACTCAGGCACAATGCGCTCAGCACTCTGGGCGCTCTGGCCAGCCAGCGCGTGTCCGCGGCCTTCGAGCCAAACCAGTTCGTGAGGGACGCCGGCCTTCGACAAGGCGCCATCCAGCGCTTCGGCCTGATCGCGCGGAACTGCTTGATCGTCCTCCCACTGGAAGATGAGCGTCGGCGGTAGGCCGGGCTTCACATGGGCGGCCGGGGAAGCCTTCCACAAGACGGGGGCGGCACGGTCCGATGTTCCCAGGAAGTCCGAGAGCAGCGTATCGTTGGTTTTGCCGACGCTGGTTCGAAGATTCTCTTCGGCCTTCGGCTGCATACGCCAGCTTCGCAAGTCGGTGGGCCCGGAGACGTCGATGACCGCCTGCACAGCTTCTGTCTTACGGTGTGGACTGTAGCCGGCCACCAGGGCCAGATGTCCGCCGGCCGAAGCGCCCATGATCGCGATCCGGGATGAATCCAGCCGCCAGCGGCTCGCGTTGGCGCGCAAGAACCGGATGGCTGCCCGAACGTCTTCGACCGGGGCCGGGTACCTGCTTCCAGGAGCCAGACGGTATTGAACCGTGGCCGCCGCAAAGCCTTCCGCGGCGAAATCGCGGATGATCTTGTGGAAGGACTTCTTGTCCCCCATGGACCAGCCACCGCCGTGCAGACAGACCACCACCGGCGCGGCGTCCCGCCCATTCCCCGGGAGTGCCAGGTCCAGCTTAAGTTCTCTTCCGGCCACGCTCCGGTAGGTTACGCCGGAGACCAACACCAATTCGGCGCCGGCCAGGCTGCGGCGGCAGGAATCTCGCCACTCGGCCAGGGTGCGGCGCATGCGCTGGGTTTCCGCGGGCAACCGGGGAGCCAGGTCCACCTTCTCCCGCGGATCCGAGACGATGTCAAACAGTAAATCCTTGGTCCCGTCCAGGTTTGTCAGCAGTTTGTAGCGATTCTCGATTAGTGCCAGACGCGGCGATCCGCGCGTAATGCGGGTAGTTTCGAAGGCCAACGGAGCGGGCCGCTCCCGGACATGACCTTCCAGCAGCGGCAGTAGACTCACGCCGTCCAGCGTCCTCCGATCGCCCGGCCGGATACCCAGCGCGTCTAGAATCGTCGGGAAGTAGTCTGAAGTCGAGCAGACCGCGTCGAGGGCGCGAGGTTTCGGGAATCGCTTCGGCCATTCCAGAATGCCGGGCACACGGACTCCGCCTTCGAACAAGCTGGTTTTGCGGCCACGCAGAGGACCGGCGGTTCCGGGCCACTCCGGGCTCTCCTGGTCGCCTTCGGGACCGTTGTCGCTGGCATACCAGAGCATGGTGTTGCCGGCCACGCCCAGGCGCCGCAACTCCGCGCGCAACCGTCCGACTTGCCTGTCCAAAGCCGAAATGGCGCCCCAATAATGCCGCTGCATTTCGCCATGACCGGAATAGGGAGCCCGGTCTTCGGAAGTGGCGAGAACCGGTACGTGAGGCGAGTGGAACCAGATAACGGCCAGAAACGGATGCTGACTTGCGGCCGAGCTTTGGATGAAGGGCAACGCGCGATCCATGATGATCCGCGAATCGTCGCCGGAAAGCGGCCCGGTCACCGGCCGCCCATTCTCCCAGTACTCGGAAGACGGTGGATCGACGGTGGGCACTTTGCGGACGGTCGAGAACCATTCCTGAAACCCCGCGTCGGAAGGCGAGGCCTTTTTGGGTCCCTCGAAATCGCCGAGGTGCCATTTGCCGAAGTGGCCGGTATGGTATCCGAGAGGTCCCAGGACTTCGGCCAGCGTCACCTCGCGATCCGGCAGCGCATATTGGGAAGGTTGGCCGGCCCGGCCGGCATTGGCAAAAAAGATTCCGTAGCGGAAGGGATGCCGTCCGGTGAGACAACTGCCGCGCGTCGGCGAGCAAACTGGCGCCCCCGAGTAGAATCGATCGAAGCGAACGCCCGCGCGCGCCATCTCGTCCAGGCAGGGCGTTCTCAGAATTCGATGTCCGTTGTAGCCGGTATCTCCCCAGCCTTGATCGTCGGCCATCACCAGGACGATGTTCGGCCGGGCAGAATCCGGCCGCGCGGAAATCACGAAAGGCGCCAGACCGCCGAGAAGAAATGCGCGGCGCGGCCAGCCATCCATAGGGGGGGGGGCAGGTGAGACCGCCTGTTCATGGGCTTTTTCAGCATTCTGCTACTCCAGCCGGCCATATTCCCAGGCCGCTTCGTACATGGCCACGATGTTTTCGGTGGGGATCTCCGGCATCAGGTGTTGCGACGGGGCGATGGTGAATCCGCCGTAGGGCCTAAACGTCTCGATACGGTCGCGGACTTCGCGGCGCACGTCCTCAGGCGTGCCGAAGGGCAGCGTCTGCTGGGTGTCGATGGAACCGTGAAAGGCCAGCCTGCCGCCGAATTGCTGAACCAGATCCGCCGGGTCCATGCCGCGTGCGCGCACCTGCACGGGTTCGAGAATGTTCAGCCCGCATTCGATCAGGTCCGGCAGAAACGCGCCGACGCTGCCGCAGGAGTGCTGCATCACTTTGAGGCCGTGCCCCCTGGCCAGACCGTAGATCCGCTCGACGTGCGGGCGCACGAAGCGCCGCCACATGCCCAGGCTCAGCATGGGTCCGCGCTGCGTGCCGTAATCGTCGCCGGTGAAGAAGATGTCGGTTTTGCCGCCGGCGCGCTCGAGCATGCGGCGGGTGGATTCGTAGAAGAAGTCAGATGTCTTGCGCAGAATGGCGTGGCAGAGTTCGGGCTGCTCGACGAGCATCATCATCCACTTCTCCATGCCTACCAGATCGCAAGCGGCATCGAAGAACCAGCACCAGCCGCCGCCGAGCACCGCGTATTGGGAGAAGCGCTCGCACTGCTCGGCGTAGACTTCGTAGTCCCACATGTCGGCGGTCGGCCACGGGTAGGCCTCGACGTCGGCCACGGAAGAAACGTGCGAGAGAGGGTTTTCGACCGCGTAGCCGAAATCCCCGGCGCCGGCGCGCGGAATCCGGAAGTAGTCCGTGGGGCGGCCCTGGCGGTCCTTCATCTCGGGTCCGATCCATTTCGGACGCGCCCATCGGAAATCGACGTGCAACGTCTCCATCAGATCGAGTCCCGTCTCCACGCCGTAGTGCCGGCACAAGCGGTCGTAGACCTCCTGGCAGGCGCAGAAATCGATGGGAACGCGGTCGGCGCGCTCGAAATTGTAAGTTCTCCGGACTCTCTCTTTGGATGTCATGGCCTGTTGCGTCATTGTACCCGCTTAATCGTGAAATAATGGCACCCATGTCGCAACGTTTGCTGTGTCTGGCTCTCGCGCCCGTGTGGTTGGCCGTAGCCCAACCACCGGCGGATCCCGTGCGCGCCGTCACCGATCCCGGTGTGGTGGTCACCCGGCAGCTCCACTACGCCCGCCGGCGTGCAAAGTGTTTTCGACGGCCGCGTGTATGGTCTGGCTTTCGGCGCATCGGAGGCTGAGATCTGGGTGCTGAACGCGGGCCGCATCTATCGCATGGATTGGCGCGCCAACCGCGTGCTCGACCGCATTCCGTTCACGGGTTCGGCCGGCTTGCAGGGCATCGCTTTCGACGCGGCGGGGGGAAGCGCGCTGGTAAGCACGGCCAATAAAGATACGGCGCGGCTGCTTCGCGCGCGCGACGGCCAGGCCCACTCGCTCGCCGAGGGGTTCGGTTCCTTCGCCGTGGGCGCGGTGGCTATCGCCGCGCGCCAGAACGCTTCCGGGCAGCGCATCGCGGCCGTGAGCGTGATCGCCAAGAACAAGCTGGTGGTGGTGGATCTCGAACAAGGCCGTCTGCTCGGCACGGCGGCCACCGGCATCGCTCCGTTCGGCGTGGCGCTCTCGGGCGATGGCGCGGTGGCCTACGTTACGAATTGGGGCGGGCGGCTGCCCAAGGATGGCGAGCCGACCGCGCCCACGGGCTTGGCGAAGGAGGCCGACCGCGTGGTGATTGATGCGCGCGGCGTGGCCGCGACCGGCACGGTGACTAAGATCGATCTGGTCAAGATGCAGACCGTCGCGACCATCGCCGTGGGGTTGCAGCCGAACGCGATTGTGTGGGATGAAGCGCGTCATCGCCTGTTCGTGGCCAACGGCAACAGCGATTCGGTCTCGGTGGTGGATACGCGCACGGACCGCGTTGCGGCCACTTATTCCATCCGGCCGTTCGGCGATCGCGCGCCCGGTGTGGCTCCCACCGCCCTGGCGCTCGCACCGGGAGGCGGCGAACTCTACGTGGCTTGCGGCGGCATCAACGCGGTCGCGGTGCTGAACACGGCCACGGGCGCGGTGAAGGGGCTGATACCGACGGCGTGGTATCCGAACGCCATCGCCATGAGTGGAAATGGCGCGCATCTGGGGGTCGCCACGCTGCTGGGCGCGGGCTCGGGCTGGCGCGACGAGCCGCGCAAGCGCTTCGTGCATGCCTACCGCGGCTCGGTGAGCGTGATACCGCTCCCGGACGCGGCGCAATTGGCCAGCTACACCACGGCGGTCGCCGAAAACAACCATCTGCCGCTCGGCGCTTCGCCGCGCCCCACGCCCCGCAACGGCCGCCGTGAAGCCCGTGGCCATCCCGCGCCGCGCGGGCGAGCCGTCGTTGATCGAACACGTGGTCTACATCATCAAGGAGAACCGCACCTACGACCAGGTGTTCGGCGACATCCGGAAAGGCAACGGCGATCCGAGCCTGGTGATGTTCGGCGAGGACGTAACCACCAATCAGCACCGCCTGGCGAATGAGTTCGTGCTGCTCGACAACTTCTACGCTTCCGGCGGCAACAGCGGCGACGGCCATCAGTGGCTCACGCAAGCCAACGAAACCGGCTACGCCATGTGGCCCGGCTGGGCCGGCCGCAGCTATCCTTTCGACGGCACCGATCCGATCGCGTATTCTTCGCGCGGGTTCTTGTGGGACTACGCCCTGCGCGCCAAGAAGACAGTTCGCGTTTACGGCGAATTCGCGCCGCGCACCCAAGCCCCGCGCGGGACTAGCCGCGCGATTCTGTTCGAACGCTGGAAGAAGGGCGAGGACTTTTCGAACCTCTGGCATACCACCTCGCCCATCCCGCCGCTCGATGCGCTGCTGGCCCGCAATTTTCCGGGCTACTCCACCTCGGTTCCAGATGTCGTGCGCGCGCGCTTGTTTCTGGCCGACGTGAAGAAGTGGGAAGCCGCTGGCCGCATGCCGAACCTGGTGCTGTTGCAGTTGCCGAGCAACCACACGCACGGCGCCGCGCCGGGCTCGCACTCGGCCAAAGCCATGGTGGCCGACAACGATCTGGCGTTGGGCCAAGTCGTCGAAGGGCTCACGCACACCGCGTTCTGGAAGAAGATGGCCATCTTCGTGGTGGAGGACGACGCGCAGAACGGCGTCGATCACGTCGACGGCCACCGCACGGTGGCGCTGGCCATCAGTCCCTATACGCGGCGCGGGTCGGTGGACTCGACCTTCTACGCGCACACGAGCATGTTGAAGACCATCGAGCTGATTCTGGGCCTGCCGACCATGTCCATCTTCGACCTGATCGCGAGCGACATGCGCGCCTCGTTCCACAACACGCCGGACTACTCGCCGTACGCGGCGGTGGAGCCGCGGCAATCGCTGTTCGAGATGAACCCCCAGCTCAACGCGCTTTCGGGAGCGGCGCGCCGCGCCGCGCTCGATTCCATGAAGATGCGCTTCGACGTGCCCGACGCCGCCCCCACCGAAAGGCTCAATCGAATTTTGTGGCACACCGCGCGCGGGTGGGCGACGCCGTATCCGGGCGTGCGCCGGGCGGCCTTCGCGCCGCTCTCGCTGGATCTGGACGACGACGAGCGTTGACGGTCTACCAGAACCGGTGGCCGCTGGGAATCCACGCCGTCAGCACGTAGGCGTAAAGCATCACGATCAGGCCGACGATCAGCGCCAGCAGCACGCTGTGTTTCATCACGGCGCGGAACAGGTCACCCTCCCGGCCTTCCTGCCCCGTGGCGGCGCAGGCCACGATAATGGACTGCGCGTCGATCATCTTGCCCATCACGCCGCCGGCGGAATTGGCCGCGGCCATCAGCACCGGCGAAATGCCCAGCTTGTGAGCCGTGATCACCTGCAGGCTGCCGAACAGCGCGTTCGATCCGGCGTCGGTGCCGGTGAGCGCCACGCCGAGCCAACCGATGAGCGTTCCGAACAGAGGGAACAAAACCCCGGTATGCGTCAACGCCAGCCCCATGACGGCATCCATTCCGGAGTATCGGGTAATGAACCCCAGTCCAATCATCCCCACGATGGCCATCATGCTGAACCTCATGCGGCGGCAAGTTCGCCCGAACACTCGCAACGTACCGAGGAAAGACAACCCCAACAGGGGGCCCGAAATCAGGCCGGCGAGGAAGATGGCGTTGCCGACGTTCGAGATCAGGGCCAGATCGAACAGTGCGGGTTCGGCCGTGGCCGCGGCCACCACCGGAGGCGTGCGCACCACCCTCAGGTGCAGGCCCGGCACGGGAGTCGTGAAGCTGGCCACATCCAGCACCCGCTTCACCGGCGGCAGGCCCCACAGAACCACCAGCGCGGTCAACAGCACGAACGGCGACCAGGCGTGCGCCACCGTGCGTGCGCGGTAGCCGCTCGCCGCCGGCTGGTAGGGCGGCTCGCCGGGATATCGCCAAATTCGCTTGGGCTGCCAGGCGCGGAAGAAAACCGCCAGCAACGCCAGCGTGGTCAGGCTGCCCATGACGTCCACCAGCGTCGCGTCCATGTAGTTGGACCAGAAAAACTGCATGGCCGCGAATCCTCCGCCGCACACCAGCAAGCCCGGCCAGACCTGCATCGTTTCGCGCCACTTCTTCACCTGCGTGCGCACCAGCCATATGGGCAGGATCATGGCGGTCCACGGCAGGATGCGTCCCACCATGGCGCTTAAGTCCGCCTCAGGAAGTCCCGTCACCGCCACCAGCGTTCGTATGGGATTGCCCATGCCGCCCCAGGCGACCGGCGCGGTGTTGGCGATGAGGCACAACACCGCCGCCTGAAACGGGTTGAAGCCGAGGCCCGCCATCATGGCGCCGCAGATGGCCACCGGCGCGCCGCCGCCGCCCGCGCCTTCCATCAGCGCGCCGAAGGCAAAGGCGATGAGCAGCACCTGCAGGCGGCGGTCTCCGGTGATGCCGCCGATGGATTGCTTGACGATTTCGAAGTGCCCGGTCTCCACCGTGATCTCGTAGACGAACACCGCCGCAAGCAGCGTCCAGGCAATGCGGATGGCGGCGTACACCAGGCTGTGCGCCACCGCCGCCGCGGCCAGCGCGGGCCGGCATGCCGAAGACGGCCACGGCCAGCACAATGGCCACCGCGAACGCGTAGATCGCCGCGCGATGGGCCCGCGTCTTGCGCACCGCCAGCAAGTAAACCAGCAGCGCCACCGGCACCGTCGCCACCAGCGTGGACAAAATGGCGTTGCCCAGGGGGTCGTAGTTCTGCGTCCAGGTCTGGATCACGGGCGGTGTCCACGGCGGCGGCATCCGAGAATTATGTCAGATGGCGCCGCAGCGTGTCGCGCGGGGCGCTCATCGGGCGCAAAAAGGGGACAGACGCATTTTCCGCCATAGTGTCACCATTCCCTATCCGTGCGTATCCGGTGGCGGAAAATGCGTCTGTCCCCTTTTTGCGCACCCCGCTCATCGTAATATGGTCGTGATGCGAGAAAGGGAATCCATGAAGTTTTTCGTCACCACCGCGATTGTGCTTCTGGCGTCCACGCTGGGCGCGCAGACCAGCCTGAGCGTCGGCGGCCGCAAGCAACTGTTCATCGACCACAAGTTCATCGAGTCGAGCGACGGCGTTGCGCTGGTAGCCGGCGCCCCGTACCAGACACGCGAAGAACTGGTGGTGGCCGACCAAAGCTGGGAAAAAGAGCTGATTATCGGCAGCTATTCGACCGTCCTGAAGGAAGACGGCAAAGTGCGGCTTTGGTACAACGTGCTGGGCGGCGTCTGGAAGCCGCATGAGAATCCGTCGTTCATGGGGGTGGCTTACGCCGAGTCGAGCGACGGCATGCATTTCCGCAAGCCCGTGCTGAAGCTGGTCGAGCGTGACGGCGATCGCGAGAACAACTTCGTGCTGCCGGCCGATCCCTCGCTGGTAACGATCGGCGGCGGCACGGTGATGCGCGACGACAATCCCAACTGCCCGCCCGCGGAGCGTTACAAGTCCTGGTCGAAGTTCTATCCACGCAAAGGTACCGGGCTGAAGGGACCGCACCGCGTCTGGTATTCGGCCGACGGGTTGCGCTGGAAACTCTACGACGCGCTCGCCACCGGCCTGCGCGCCGCCGACACGCAGCCAAGCTGGTTCTGGGATCCGCGCGTGAATCGCTACGTGGGGTACAGCCGCGAGTGGGTGCGCCGTCCGGATGGATACGGCCTGCGCATGGCCAGCTATAACGAATCCGACGACATGCTCCACTGGGACTCGACCATGATCGCGCTCGAACCGGACGAGCGCGATTTCACGGCCGCTCCACGCCTCAGCATCGAACTCGACAAAGCGCGCGTGCAGGGCGAGAATGTGCTTCCGCCGGAAGTGGGCGGCGACCAGGTGCTCTCGCCGGCCGCGCCCGTGGACATGTACGGCCCCGGCGTTTTCCGTTACGCGGAAGCCGACGGCGTCTATATCGCGCTCACGTCGATGTTCCACCACTGGCGCGCGGAGGGCAAGAATTCCTGGCCCAGCACGGGCGACGTGCAACTCAGCGTGAGCCGCGACGCCCGCCACTTCCAGCGCGCGCCGGGCCGCCGGCCGTTCCTCGGCGTGGGGCCTCCGGGCGCGTTCGATTCCAAGTGGGTGTGGGCGTTGCCGAATCCCGTGCGCATGGGAGACGAGTTGTGGATCTATTATCTCGGAACCAACCAGGATCACAGCGGCGGTCTCGATCCCGCCGCCAAGCGGCACCTGACGGCCATCTCGCGCGCCATTTTGCGGTTGGACGGATTCATGTCCGCCGAGGCCGCCTATGAGGGTGGTTGGCTCATCACGCCGCCACTGGTCTTTGAAGGCTCGCGCCTGGAACTCAACCTCGACACGGGTGCGGGCGGCGTGGCGCGCGTGGAACTTCTGGATGCCGCGGGCAAGCCCATCCCCGGCTACGGGCTCGCGCAAGCCGACGAACTGAATGGCAACCACGTCCGCATGCCGGTCACCTGGAAGGGCCGCGCGGACGTATCGGCGCTCGCCGGTAAACCCGTCCGCCTGCACATCCGCATGCGCGCCGCCAGGCTGTATGCGTTTCAGTTCAGGCCGTAGGGGCCGCATATATGCGGCCCGGCCCGTACGGTATTCTGGAGTTACCATGAAGCTCACGTTTTGGGGTGCCGTCGGCACCGTCACCGGAAGCATGCATGTAGTCGGCGTGAACGGCAGCCGCTTTCTGCTCGATTGTGGTCTCTACCAGGGCCGCCGCAAAGAGGCTCGCGAACGAAACAGCAATCTTCCCTTCGCGGCCAAATCCATTGACGGGGTGGTTCTCTCGCACGCCCATCTGGATCACAGCGGCAACCTGCCGACGCTCGTCAAGAACGGATTCGGCGGGCCTATCTACGCGACCTCTTCGACGGTGGATCTCTGCGCGGCCATGCTGCGCGATTCGGCCCACATCCAGGAGAAGGACGTGGCGTTCATCGCCAAGCGCACCGCGCGCCGGCGTTCCCTGAGGATGCCCGTGGACGCGGAACCGGTCGAGCCGCTCTATACCATGCAGGACGCCGAAGATACGTTGCCGCTGTTTCACGCCGTGCCGCTCCATACCGCCACGCAACTGGCACCCACGCTGAGCTTCGAAACTTACGAGGCGGGCCACATCCTCGGCTCCACTTGCGTGCTGCTGCGCCATCACGAAAACGGCCGCGAAGTGAAGCTGATGTTTTCGGGCGACGTCGGCCGCCGCAACCTGCCCATCATTCGCGATCCGGAGGAAATGCCTCCGGTCGATTACGCCATCATGGAGAGCACCTACGGTGACCGGCTGCACAAGGAAGTGGAAGCCGTTTCAGCCAAGCTCGCCGAGGTTGTCAGCCGCACTTGCGCGCGCGGCGGCCGCATTATCGTGCCCGCATTCGCGGTAGGCCGCGCGCAGCAACTGGTGCTGTTGCTGCACGAACTCATCAACGCGGAGAAGATACCGAACATTCCCATCTTCGTCGACAGTCCGCTCACCGTCGACGTGACCGAGATCTTCCGCAAGCACGCGGACCAATGGGACGCCGAGACGAGCGATTTTCTCCTCCACGGAGAGGACCCGTTCGGCTTCCGCCGCCTTCGCTACATCCGCGACGTGGGCGAATCCAAGGCGCTCAACGATCTGCACGGCCCGTTCCTTGTCATCTCCGCTTCGGGCATGTGCGAGGCCGGCCGCATCCTGCACCACCTGCGCAACAACATCGAAAACCCGCGCAATACCATCCTGATCACCGGCTTCCAGGCCGAGCACACGTTGGGCCGCAAGCTGGTGGACAAGTGGCCGGAAGTGTCCATCTTCGGCGAGCCGATGCGCGTGCGCGCGGAAGTGGTGAAACTGAACGAGCTCAGCGCCCACGCCGATCAGCGCGAGTTGCTCACCTGGCTTAAGCCCATGACCAAGACGCTCAAGAAGTTGTTCCTGGTCCACGGCGAGCCCTCCCAGACCGCCGCCCTCGCCAAGGCGATCCAGGAGCAGTACGCGATCGAGGTCGTGATACCCACGCGCGGAGAAACCTTCGATCTGGCGTAGGCTTGGGCCGGGGTACTGGTACCAACCCGTAGGAAAATAACCGTAGTACTGTTTACGCGGACGGTCTACTGGCGGGATAATGGCTTGTAGGTTACGAACGGAGAGCCATTGAACTACCTGATCCAGTTCGCCTATCTGCAATTGCTCGATCTCCTGACGACCGTGGCATTTTTACTGCAGGGGATTCAGGAAGGCAACCCCCTGGTACGTTGGATCCTGCACGCGTCGCCCCATCCGTTGGGCGGTTTGCTGGGCCTGAAGATTCTGGCCTTGATCCTGGGCCTGTATTGCTGGCGCTTCGGCAAGCAGCGGCTGCTCGGCCGCGTTAATCTTCTGTTCGCCGTCCTGGTCGCCTGGAACCTGGTGGCTCTCATCGCCGGCTCCGCCCTCGCCGCCAAGACCATCTGATATCCGATTCAGCTATCCTGTATCGTTGACGGGTATTTTCCGCCGCCAGTTGAATCATCGAGGGATAGCCATGCCTGCAAATCGTTTTCGCCCGATCTTATTTCTTGCTTTCCTGGTTCTGTTGTCGCCGCTCGCCGCCGACACCGCAACGAGAGTGCTCGCTCCCAACGGGCTTCGCGTCGAATACCTGTCCGATCCCATGGGCATCGACGTCGCGGAGCCGCGTTTCTCCTGGGTGCTGAATCACGCCGAGCGCGGCCAAGGTCAGACCGCCTACCAGATCCTGGTTTCCAGCACGCCCGAGGGGTCGACGGGCGATCAGTGGGACAGTTCTCGGGTGGCCTCCCCAGCGAGCGTCCACGTGGCCTATGCCGGTAAAACGCTCGAGAGCGGCAAGACTTACTACTGGAAAGTCCGCTATTGGGACAAACAGAACCGCCCGAGCGCTTACAGCGATGCGGCGCGATTCGAGATGGGTTTGCTCAAGCCGGCCGACTGGACGGGGCGGTGGATCGCGGGCGGCAACACCCTGCGTAAGGAGTTTACACTCTCTGCCCGGCCGGTTCGCGCTCGCGCTTATATCGCCGGCGTGGGCTACTACGAGTTGCGCGTGAACTCTCACAAGATCGGCGACCGCGTGCTGGATCCCGCCTGGACCACGTACGACAAACGCGTGCTCTATGCAACCTACGACATCACGAAGTTTCTCCGACCCGGCGCGAACTCGATCGGCGTCATGCTGGGCGAAGGCTGGTATCACAATCGCGCGCTGAAGCTGCAGGTGAATATCGAGCTCGAAGGCGGCACGAAAATCAGCGTGGCCAGCGACGGCACGTGGAAGGCGACTGCAGGCCCCATCCTCGAAGACAGCGTATATCAGGGCGAAATCTACGACGCGCGGAAAGAGATGCCCGGATGGGATCGCGCCGGGTTCAACGATGCGGCCTGGAAATCCGCGGCGCTGGTGGACGGCCCCAAGGGCGTCCTTTCGGCCGAGATGATGCCGCCCATCAAAGTGGTGGACACCATCGTGCCGTTCAAGATGACCAGTCCCAAGCCCGGCATGTACGTTTTCGACATGGGGCAGAATTTCAGCGGCTGGGTGCGGCTACGCGTGAAGGGCCCGCGCGGTACCTCCGTCAAGATGCGCCACGCGGAGTTGATCTACGAGGATGGCACGCTCAACGTCGAGAACCTGCGCAAGGCGCGCGCCACCGACATCTACACGCTTCGTGGCGGCGGCGCGGAGGAAATCTACGAGCCGCGCTTCACCTATCACGGCTTCCGCTACGTGGAGATCACGGGCTTTCCCGGCGTGCCGCGTCTGGATACGGTGCGCGGCCGCGTGGTGCATAGCAGCGTGAAGCCCATGGGCGGCCTGGCCTTCTCCAAGCCCATTCTGAATCAGTTGCAGCGCATTATTGTTTGGGGCACCACGTCGAATCTCCATAGTATTCCCACCGACTGCAACCAGCGCGACGAGCGCATGGGCTGGATGGCCGACGCGCACCTGTACGGTGAGACCGCCATGCTCAATTTCGACATGGCCGCCTTCTACACCAACTTCCTGCGCAACATTCACGACGCCCAGAAAGAAGACGGCAGCGTGCCCGACACGGTGCCCGCGCGCGGAGGCAGCTACCCGGCCGATCCGGCCTGGGGCAGCGCCTATCCGCTGTTTGCCTGGTACATGTACGAACACTACGGCGACCGCCGCATCCTCGAACAACACTACGCCGGCATCAAGGCCTGGACCGATTTCCTGCGCACGCGCGCGAAGGACGGCGTGGTCGAGTTCGTGAAGTATGGCGACTGGGTGCCCATTGTCAAAACCGACGGGTTTCTGGTTTCGACGTTCTATTACTACTACAGCGCGGACATCGTGGCGCGCGCCGCCGAGATCCTCGGGCAAGACGGCCGACGCCGCAGCCTACCGCGCGTTGCAGACGGGTATTCGCGAAGGCTTCCATCGCCGCTTTTACAACGCCGAGCGCAAGTATTACGGCGACGGCACGCAAACCGCGCAGGCGTTGGCGCTGTTCATGGAAATGGCTCCCAAGGAGGCGCGCGGCCCGGTGGGCGGCTGGCTTCGCAACGACATCGTTTACTCGCACGACACGCACCTCACCACCGGCATTGTGGGCACGAAATATCTGCTCCCGGTGCTCACGCGGTTGGGCAGCTCGGACCTCGCCTATGAGTTAGCCACCCAGACCACCTATCCGAGTTGGGGCTACATGATCGAAAACGGCGCCACCACGCTGTGGGAGCTGTGGCAGAACAAGACCGGTCCGTCCATGAATTCGCACAACCACCCCATGTTCGGCAGCGTGGGCGGCTGGATGTATGAGGCGCTGGCCGGCATCAACACGGACCCGAAGGCGGGTGGCTACCAGCGCATTCACTTCGCCCCGCAGATGGTGCGGGATTTGAACTGGACCACCGGAACCATCGAAACGTTGCGCGGCATGGTGGTCAGCTCCTGGTCCCGCACCCCGGACGCGATCCGTTACGAGGTCACCATTCCGGTCGGCTCCGACGCCGACATCGTGTTGCCGAAGTTCAATTTCGCGCTGGTCGAAATCCGCGAGGGCGGCAAGCTCCTGTTCAAGGACGGCCAGCTCCAACCGGGTGTCGCGGGGCATCGCGAGCGTGAAGGAAGCCGAAAAGACCGTGACCATCGAAGCCGGCTCGGGACACTACGCGTTTGAATTGACGGGCCGCTAGAGGCCGCCGTTGGCGCGCTCCGGAGGAGCTTCGCGGCCGGAGCGCGCGGACATGTTATCATCCGAATCTCATGGTTGAGTATTCCATTGGCGTCGACTTGGGCGGAACGAATCTGCGCGCGGCGGTCATCGACCGATCCGGGACCATCCTCGAGAAGATCTCCGCTTCCACCAACATGCCGGAAGGGCGCGAAGCCGTGGTGGCGAGCATCGTGGGCGCCATCGCGAAGTTGCGCGACAAGTATGGCAGCGGTCCGCTGGCCGGCATTGGAGTGGCCGTGCCGGGTTTCATTCTGATGGAGCCGGGTGTCATCGTCGGCTCGAACAATCTGGCCGCTCTGGAGGACTATCCCATCCGCGACGACATCAGCCGCCGTTTGGGCGCACGAGTCATTCTCGAAAACGACGCCAACGCCGCCGCGCTTGGCGAAAAGTGGATGGGTGCCGGGCGCGACGTCGACGACCTGGTTCTGCTCACGCTCGGCACCGGCATCGGCGGCGGCATCATCTCCGGCGGCCGCGTCTTGCACGGTCACGTCGGCATGGCCGGCGAGATCGGACACATGACGGTGGACCCGGTGGGGAATCCCTGCGGCTGCGGCAATTTCGGCTGTCTGGAGAAACACGCATCGGCCACCGCCGTGGTGGCCATGGCCAAGCTACTCCACTTGGGCGAGGACCGCGCGGAGGTCACTTCGGAATTCGTTTGCCAGTTGGCGAAGGCCGGCGATGCGAAGGCGAAAATGGTCTTCGAACATATGGGCCGCGCGCTCGGCCTGGCCATTGGCAATCTGGTCAATATCTTCAATTTCCCGCTGTACCTGATGAGCGGCGGCATGCTGCCGGCCTGGGAATTCTTCATGCCTTTCCTGGTGGAAGAGGTCCAGCGCCGCTCGTTCACTTACCGCAACGCGAAGACACGCATCGAACAAGCAATGCTCGGCAACGAGGCGGGCCTTTACGGCGCCGCTTACTTGCCGTTTGAGAAGTGAGGGCATCTGGTTATGTATTGGATGGGCATCGATATCGGCACGGGTGGAACCCGCGCCCTGCTGGTGGATGAGAAGGGTGCGGTCAAGGCCGGGTTCACCGCGCCGCACGAGGACATGCGCATGGAGCGCCCGCTGTGGGCCGAGCAGCGTCCGGAGAACTGGTGGGAGGCGGCGCAGGCGGCCATCCAGGGCGTGCTCAAGCAAGCCAAGGTCACCGGCAAGCAGGTCAAGGGCATCGGCCTCTCCGGCCAGATGCACGGCCTGGTGATGCTGGACGAAAACAACGACGTGATCCGGCCCGCGCTCATCTGGTGCGATCAGCGCAGCCAGCCGCAAGTGGATCACATCAACAGCGTGGTGGGCAAGGCCAACGTGCTGGCCTTCATCGCCAACCCGGTACTCACCGGGTTCACGTTGCCGAAACTCCTGTGGGTGCGCGACAACGAGCCGAAGCAATACGCGCGGCTGCGGAAGATGCTGCTTCCCAAAGACTACATCCGCTTCAAGCTCACCGGCGAGTATGCCAGCGATGTGTCCGATGCGAGCGGCACGGCGCTGTTTGACGTCGTGCTGCGCCGCTGGTCGAAGAAGATGGCGGATCGGCTGGGTATCGACAACGCCATTCTGCCGAAGGTTTACGAGTCGAGCGAGATCACCGGAGAGATCACCGCCGAGGTCGCCGAACGGACCGGTCTGGAAGCCGGCACCCCGGTGGTGGGCGGCGGCGGAGACCAGGCCGCCAGTGCGGTGGGCAACGGCATCGTCGAGCCGGGTGTGGTCTCCTGCACGCTGGGAACCTCCGGCGTAGTGTTCGCGCACATGGACCGCGCCAACTACGATCCAGCGGGCCGCGTGCACACGTTCTGCCACGCGGTGAAGGACGCCTGGCATGTCATGGGCGTCACGCAGGGCGCGGGCCTGAGCCTGCAGTGGTTCCGCAATCAACTCGCGCCCGGCACGGACTACGATGCGCTTACCGCCGAAGCCGCCACGGCTCCGGCCGGCGCGCAAGGGCTCTTCTGGCTGCCCTACCTGATGGGGGAGCGAACGCCGCATCTGGATGCCACCGCGCGCGGAGGCTGGATCGGGCTCACCGCCAGGCACACCCGCGCCGACCTGCTTCGCGCCTTGCTCGAAGGCGTCTGCTACAGCCAGAAAGATGGCCTGGATGTGATCGAAAGCCTCGGCGCGCCGGTCAGTTCGGTGCGCGCTTCCGGCGGTGGCGCGCGCAGCGCGTTCTGGCGGCGCCTGCTCTCGGACATCCTCGGCAAGAAGGTGGTCACGCTCAATACGCAGGAAGGCTCCGCCTACGGCGCGGCATTGCTGGCCGCGGTGGGAACGGGTGCGTACGCGACGGTGCCAGAGGTCTGCCACGCGGTAATCCAGGAAGTGGATTCGGTGACGCCGCGTTCGCACGAGTCGCAGCTTTACGCGCGCGGCCACGAAGTTTACAGACAACTTTATCCGACGCTGAAGCCCATTTGCCGGCTGATTCAGAACCTCGCATAGGGAAGGGAACTCTGGATGAACCATCGCTTCACACGCAGATCCTTCTTCCTCGGCGGCGCGGGGCTCGCGGCCACCAGCGGCCTTCCGGCGCGCACGGTGTCGCTCAAGCGCTCGGGCTATAAGTCGCCGAACGAAAAGCTGAACATCGCCGGCATCGGCGTCGGCGGAAAAGGCTACGGCGACATCAACTCGTGCGCCACCGAGAATATCGTGGCGCTGTGCGACGTGGACGAAGTCCGCGCCGCCAAGACCTTCGAGCGCTACCCGAAGGCCACGCGCTACAAAGATTTCCGCCAGATGCTCGACCGGGAAAAGAGCCTCGACGCCGTGGTCGTCGCGACGCCCGATCACGTGCACGGCATGGCGGCTGCCTGGGCCATACAGCGCGGCCTGCACGTCTACGTGCAGAAACCCATGACGCACACCATTGGGGAAGCGCGCAAGCTCACCGAGTTGGCCCGTAAACACAAGGTGGCCACGCAAATGGGCAACCAGGGCCACTCGAACGAAGGCACGCGCCAGGTTTGCGAGATCATCTGGGCCGGCGAAATCGGCGCCGTGCGCGAAGTGCACGCCTGGACCGACCGCCCCATCTGGCCGCAGGGTATCGCGGCGCCGCTGCGCGAAGAGCCCGTTCCGCCGACGCTCGATTGGGATGTGTGGCTCGGCCCCGCCGAAAAGCGCCCTTACAACAAAGGCTACGCGCCGTTCAAATGGCGCGGCTGGTTCGACTACGGCTGCGGCGCGCTGGGCGACATGGCCTGCCACATTCTCGATCCGGTCAATTGGGCGCTGCAGTTGGGCGCTCCCACCAGCGTCGAGTGCGTGAAGCTCGAAAAGAAGAACCCGCAGACGTTTCCCACCAAGAGCGTCCTCCGCTTCGAATTTCCGGCGCGCGCGAACATGCCGCCGCTCACGCTCTATTGGTACGACGGCGGACTGCTGCCGCCGCGCCCCGCCGGCATCGGGCCTGAGGTGAAGCTGGGCGACGGCTCGAACGGCTCGCTGTTTATCGGCGAAAAGGGCCTCCTCACCACCGGCACCTATGGCGGGAAGACGCGCCTTCTGCCGGACGAGAAGATGCAGGGCTACAAATTTCCGGATCCGTTCCTGACGCGCTCGCCGGGGCACTATCGCGACTGGATTCGCGCGGCCAAGGGCGGCGAAAAGGCCTGCTCGAATTTCGATTACGCCGGTCCGTTCACCGAGTGGGTGCTGCTGGGCACGCTGGCCGTCCGCTTCGAGGGCAAGCTGGAGTGGGATAGCCGGCGCATGAAGGTGACCAACGTGGCCGGGGCCAACCGCCTGGTCAAGCCGCGTTACCGCAAGGGCTGGAAGATCTGAGATCATCGCCTTAGAGGCGGTCTCGCGGACGGCCTCTCTCCTGGATGGAAACCGATCCTCTCTACTGCGACGTAAGTCTGCCGGTCCCCATGGACCAGCCGTTCACTTACGCGCTCCCGGAAACCTTGCGCCATCGCGTGAAGCCGGGCTGCCGCGTGCTGGTGCCCTTCACTTCGCGCAAGCTGGTGGGCGTGGTGCTGCGCTGCCACGGCGAGCCTCCGGCGGCGCCGCCGCGCGACGTGCTGCGCTTGCTGGACGAGGAGCCGGTGCTGGACGCCGAACTGATCGCGCTGGGCCGCTGGATGGCGGATTACTACTGCGCGCCGCTGGGAGAAGCGTTGCGCATCATGACGCCGCTTACCGGTGAAATCCGCCGCAGCCACGTTTACACGCTCACCGACGCGGGCCGCGACACCGTGCGCCAGCTTGTGTTGGCTGAGGCGGAAGAAGATCCTTCGGTCAAGATCCTGCGCCTGCTCGAACCGCGCCCGCGCCCGGCGACGTATCTGGCCAAAAACATGGCCAACGCGCCGCGCCTGCTGCGCGCGCTCGAAAAGAAAGGCATGGTGGCGGTGGAAAACCGTCACGAGGATCGCGACCCGCTGCGCGCGCCCTCTGCCAAGCTCCGCGTCGAATTCACCAGCCGCGTCGAAGGCGTGAAGCTGCGCAAATCCGAGCGCGAACTGATGGCGTATCTCGAACTGCACCCAGGCGCGCACAATCTGGCCGAGGTGGAGGCCATCGTACCGAACTCATCCACCGCCGCGCGGAGTCTCGCGCGACGCGATCTGCTCTCGCTCAAGCCCGCATCGATCGCCATCACCGCCGAGCGCTATTGGCCGTCGCGCACCCTCAATCCGCACCAGCTCACCGCCTATGAGCAGATTCGCGCGAGCCTGGAGGCGCGCAAGTTCGAGACCTTCCTGCTTCATGGCGTGACCGGCTCGGGCAAGACCGAAGTCTACATGCGCGCGATCGACGCGGCGCTGGCGCAGGGGCGCGGCGCCCTGCTGCTGGTTCCGGAGATTGCGCTCACCCCCGCCGTGGCGGCGCAGTTCATGGACCACTTCGGCGACCGCGTGGCCATTCTGCATTCCGCGTTCAGCGATTCCGAGCGCGCCACCGAATGGCGCCGCATCCGCAATGGGGAAGCCGGCGTGGTGGTGGGCACGCGCAGCGGCGTGTTTGCGCCGGTGCGCGACCTGGGCCTGATTGTCATCGACGAAGAGCACGACGGCAGTTACAAGCAGGAAGAGACGCCGCGCTACCACGGCCGCGACCTGGCCATTGTGCGCGCGCGCGCCGCCGGCGCCACCGTGGTGCTGGGGTCGGCCACGCCCAGCCTCGAATCGCGATACAACGCCGCGCGCTCGAAGTATAAGCTCATCGAACTGCCCGAGCGCATCGAGTGCCGGCCCATGCCCGAGGTCGAACTGATCGACATGCGCGTCGAATTTCTGGAGACGCGCCGCCAGGCCACGTTCTCCCGGCGCCTGCTGGAAGCCATCCGCGGACGTCTGGAGGCGCGCGAGCAAGTGATGCTGCTGCTGAATCGCCGCGGCTTCTCGAGTTTCGTCACCTGCCGCGCCTGCGGCGAGCGCGTGCCGTGCGTCAACTGCTCGCTCACGCTCACCTATCACCGGCGCGACCGGCGCCTGCTGTGCCACGTTTGCGGCTACGCCGAACGCGTGCCCAAGGTGTGTCCGAAGTGCTCGAGCGAACACATCCAGTTCGTGGGCACCGGCTCCGAGCGCGTCGAGGATGAACTCCACCAGGCGTTTCCGGAAGCGCGCGTCGCGCGCATGGATCGCGACACGGTCACCGGGCGCCGCCATTACGAAACCATCCTGCATTCCTTCCGCGAACACGAATTCGACATCCTGGTGGGCACGCAGATGATCGCCAAGGGGCACGACATTCCCAACGTCACGCTGGTGGGCGTGGTGTCGGCCGACATCGGGCTGGGCGTGCAGGATTTCCGCGCCGCCGAGCGCACCTTCCAGTTGCTCACGCAAGTGGCCGGCCGCGCCGGCCGCGGCGATATTCCCGGCATGGTGTTCATTCAGACGGTGAACCCGGAGCACTACGCCATCCGCTTCGCCTCCGCGCAGGATTACCCGGCGTTTTACGACAAGGAACTCCAGTTCCGGCGCTTGATGCGCTATCCACCGTTCAGCGCGCTGGCCAACGTCCTGGTGCGCGCCCCCAAGATCGAGGACGCCATCGCCATGAGCCAGGAGGTGGGCAACTTTCTCACGCCCGCGCCCGAAAACGTGAAAGTGCTGGGACCGGCCGAAGCGCCCGTGCCGAAACTCAAAAGCGAGTACCGCTACCAGTTGCTGATCAAAGCCGCTTCGCGCGCCAAGCTCAGCGAGATCCTGCACAACCTGCGGCGCTACGCGCGCGACCGCGGCTGGGGCCCCACGGCGCTGGTCGTTGACGTCGATCCGCAGAGTCTGATGTAATCGGCGCGATGTCGCTCGTGGAGCCGGTGGAACAGAATCTGCGATGCGCGATGCGCGCTTTCGCGGGCGCCACCGGCGTGGGCGAATGCCGCGAGATGCCCGGGTTGTTGATCGCCTCCGCCGGCATCGACTGCGCCGTCTTCAATGCGGCGCTGCTCATGCCGCCGGCCGCCGTCGCCGCCCATGAATTCGAGCGCAGGCTGCTTTCGGCCGCCGTACATTATCAAGCGCGCGGTTTGCCGTGGTCGTTCTGGCTGTGCGAGGACCTGTTGCATCGGGAGGTGCGCCGCGAGGCCGAGCGTATCCTCACGCGTTGTGGCCTGGTAACTCTCACCGTCTGCCCGGGCATGATCGCCGACCGGATCGCGCCTCCCGGCGCTTCCGTGCCCGTCCTGGAGTTCCGGCCGGTCTCCGACCCGGACGTGCGCACGGCATTCTGCCACGTGATGGGCGCCGCCTTCATGCTCCCCTTCGAGACCGCGCGCGCCATCTACGGCGCCGAGGATATCTGGCGCACGGGGTTCCAAGGCTGGGTGGGCTATGCGAACGGCGATGCGGTGACCACGGCGGCCGTCCTTCCCAGCGGCGATGTTCTGGGCGTTTACGCCGTCGCGACATTGCCCGCGTGGCGGCGGCGCGGCTACGCCGAAGCGGTCACGCGATACGCTCTCGAACAAGCGCGGCGCTCCACCGGCATCCAGCGCAGCGTGCTGCAATCGACGCGCGCGGGCCTGGCGCTCTATCGCAAGATGGGCTACCGCCAGACCACCAGCGTCGCCGTCTATCAATCTCGCTGAGCGGCGTGCGGACCCGCTACACTGTTTGATTCGACCCCATGGAGCGACTTCCCTATCAACGCCTCCCCGTCGCCGTCTTGCTGGACAACGTACGCAGCATGTACAACGTCGGCGCGTTCTTCCGCACCGCGGACGCCGTCGCCGCCGAGACGCTCTGCCTGGGCGGCATTACCGCCTATCCGCCCCAGCGCGCCATCTCGAAGACCGCGCTCGGCGCCGAAGAGCGTGTGCGCTGGGAACACGCCTGGGACGTGGTCGAGATGGCCGCGCGGCTGCGCGAGCGAGGCTTCGAACTCGCCGCGGTGGAAACCTCTCTGCACGCCGTCGATCTGTTCGACTGGACTCCGCGCTTCCCCGTCTGCGTCATGTTCGGGCACGAAGTGGAAGGGCTGCGCCCGCACCTGGCTGAGATGGCCGACGTACACGTGCGCATCCCCATGCTTGGCGTGAAGCATTCCCTGAACGTGGCCACCGCCGGCGGCGTGGTGCTCTACGAATTGCTCCGCAAGTACCGCAAAACCGGGACAGTCAGCAATTTCCCCTTTTCCGTCTGACGCGGAAAAGGGGAAATTGCTGACTGTCCCGGTTTCAGGCGTAATTCTTGCGCCAGGCGGCCAGTTCCTTCATCAACTGGTCACGCACCGTGACGTATTGCGGATTATCGAAGCCGTTTACCTTTTCGTGCGGGTCGGTCTTGAGATTGTAGAATTCGTTCGGCCCTTTGCCCTGGTTGCGCACCACGACTTTGAAGCGCGCATCTCGAGCCATCTCCGTGTTGCGGAATTGTCCGAAGACCAGGTTCTTCCAGGGATGCTTCTTGGGCCATGGACGGCCCATGAGCAGGTTCGCGTAACCGCGTCCCGGAAGGTTGCGCGCCGGCACCGGGGCGCCCGAGAACTCGCAAAGCGTGGGGAAAACGTCGACGAAGCTGACCAGTTCGGGCCGCATCGCTTCCACCGGGAACTTGCCCGGCCAATTCCAGATCATGGGCGTTGCCATCACTTCCTCGTACATGTTGATGGGGTCCGATGCCAGGCCCTTGCTCCAGAGTCCGTGACGCCCCAGCAGGAATCCGTTGTCGCCGGTGAAGACGATGACGGTGTTCTCCCACAAGCCGCGCTGCTTGAGTTTGGCGATCAGCGGCGGGAGTTGGTCGTCCAGCGCGGTAACCGACGCCGCGCATTTCCGGATGTTGCCCACCGTGTCCTTGAGCATGTCTTTCTCGCGCAGGGCGTTGGGCGCCGCCGGCTCCCAGCCCGTGGTTGTGAAGCCGGTCTTGGCGTACATCTCGTAGTACTTCGCCGGATGCCCACTGTAGGGCACGTGCGGGTTGAAGTGGCTGACAGTGAGGAAAAACGGCTGGTCCGCTTTCTGGCGGTCAATGAACTCGCAAGCCTTGCCGGTGATCAGTTCGGGAAGATACCCGCGTTCCTGGACGCGCTGGCCGTCCAGATACATGGCCGGGTCCTGATAGCGGCTCGATCCGCCGCCCATGGTGTAGGTGAACTCATAGCGGTGGCCGGGCTTTTCGTCCCCGCCCATGTGCCACTTGCCGGTGTAGCCGCAGCGGTAGCCGGCGCCGGCCAGCGCGTCCGAGATCATGATTTCGTTCGCGAACGAGGCTGGCGGCGCCACCTGTCCTTGCGGCGGCCGCGGGATGGGATTCGGCGTCAGGAAGTCATGAATGCCGTGCTGGCGCGGTGTGCGTCCAGTGAACAGCGTGGCGCGGCTGGCGGAGCAAACCGGGGTGACCACGAAGTTGTTGAGGAAGCGCACGCCGCCGCGCGCGAGCAGATCGATGTTCGGTGTCTTGATCTCCTGGTTTCCGTAACAGCCGAGCATCCAGGCAGCCAGATCGTCGGCCACCACCAGGACGATGTTGGGCCGCGGTGCGGGAGGCGTTTTCTTCGCGCCGAGCGCGGGGGCTAGACTGCTCAAGAAGAAATGACGGCGCGATAGAGGCACGCAGGACTCCTATGAATATGGGGCTGAACTTCCGAATATAGCGCGATTCGGGCGCAGCGGGGCCCTTACCCGCCTCTACTCCCAGTTGAAATCCTCGGTGAGCGAGTCGGGAGCCTCGAACAGATTCTTGCCGAACAACAATTTCACCAGCGCATTCGCATTGGGAATCTGGGCGCCGTCGGAGTCGAAGAAACCCGCGATCTGCGACTGCGCGGCGTTGGCGATGGTCAAGCCCGCCAGCGAGATCTGCAACCCGCCCGCGTTGAGGTCGAGGAAACCGGCCAGGAACGGATGGGGATTGTCGGGCAAATCCTTGAATACCTCGCGCGCCAAATCGTGTCGGTAATACTGCGTGGATTCGCGCATGTTGGCGGCGTGGATGAGCGCCGTCGAGGTCGGGTTCGGCACGCTGCGGTCGCCTTTGGCGAACTGCCATAGCACCTTCTTGATGGGCACGCCCGCGAGTGTGGAAGACCAAAGATGCGGCGCGTAGCTGAGCGGATCAGCGGCGGCTTGCAACCACTCCATGCGCTCGAAGAAATTCTGCAATTCGCAGCCCATCCAGACCTGGTTCACTTCGGCCGGCTGGTAGCGCAACACGTAGTTATCGTCGAAGTCGTCGCCTTTGTTGAGCAGATACGGATGATGCGTGGCCAGGAAGGAGCGCACGTAGGGGCGGTAATCTTCGCTCCAACGCGCCACGTCCACGATGGAGCCGCCGCCCACGTTCAACGCCGCCGCGCGTAGGTTCGGCTCCACCGCGTTCAGAATGGTTCCATAGATGGCGCCCAGCGACTGGCCCGCGTAGTAAATACGGTTACCGTCCAGATCCACCACGCCGTCGCCGTCCATGTCCAGACCCACGCGGATGGTGCGGACAAGCTGCATCAGATCCACTACGGTCTGGCGGAAGCAATCGCGGAAAGCGGTGGGCGCCGGATCGAACACCAGGCACCCTTCACTCGCTTCGATCTTTCCATCTCCGTTGAGGTCCAGGCCGCGCCCGCCGGCGGCCAGTTCCGTCACGTTGCCACCGGCTTCGGTGATGCGCAGCGTGCCATCGGGGCCGTAGCCGTGTCCCACCGCGTTGATGGCGACGACGGCGAAGCCGGCGCGCGCCATGGTGCCGGCGACGGCGCTGGGGCCGCCCAGTTTGCTGTCGTTGAAGCTGTGGCCAAAGATCACCACCGGATATCCGGCGGCCGGCATTTTTGAATCGGGCAGGAAAACGTGGAAAAAGACTTCGCTCGATTCCGCGGGCAGTTCTACGCGCTGGTTCGTGGGCGGCGCGGCGATGACTTGCGAGCCGTCCAGGAAGCGCGGTGAGCGAAAGCTGCCGAACGAGAGTTTGCCCACGCCCTGCACCAACGCGGCCGGCAGCGGGAAGGAGAGATCGCTGAACCCGTTGGCGGCCGTGCCCACTTGCCGGCGCCAGGTGAGCAGCGCGATGCGCGAGATGTCGAACACGCTCTTGGGGCCCGTGCGCTGGAACCCGATTTGGGTTTCTTCCAGGCGCGCGCGCGCCTGCTCCAGCCAGGTGGTGGCGCTCAGCGTGGTGAACAGGGAGGCGCTTACCACGCGATGCCCGCTCCAGCGGTCCTCGATGGCGCCGAGCTGCGCGGCCAGCGTCGTGCAATAGTCGCTCTTCGGCGCGGTGATGCAGGAGGTGAACGCGGGATCGGCTTCGACCGGCGCGCCCGAGAGATCCCGCACCGCGTCGGTCACCACCAGCAGATAGCGGCGGTGTTGATCCAGCACGCTGTCCGGCTTGGCGTAGCCCATGTAAGTGGCCGGATCGTAGATCACCTGGTTCACGGTGGCGACGTTGCCGGGTTTGCTCAGCCCCGCCTCTTCTGATGTCAGATTCTCCAGCGACACCAGAAACACCCCCGCGCCCAGAGTGTACGGATTGATGGGCGCGGAGAAACGCACGTTCACGCGCGGCGACGGATTGAAGCCGTCAAGCTGATTGAGGAGGCGCGTCTGGTTGCACTCGCCTTCGAGTACCGCGCAATCGGGGAGCGGCAGGTTCACTCGCCGTCCCGTTTTCTGATCTGGATCGGCAACCGTGAGCGCGTCGGTGGGGAACGGTCCCACCTCGGGTCGCGACGGATCGAACAAAGCGTTCACGCCGGCGTGTGCCGACCACGAGCCGAGCGCAAGCGAAACGACCAGTATCCACTTGGGGCCGTGCATAACCCAACTTTAGCGCGAAAAATCGCTCAGCCTGAACTGCGCGATTTTCCGATCTAACCCGAGTCCGCCGATAGCGCGAGTTGGGTGGGCAAGCTGGGTTGCAGGGGGGAGGGTTCCCTCCGCTTCTTTGGGCGTCCGCGCGTCCAATAGCGGTCGAAGCGCTCCGCCATCCTGCTCACGAACTCCACCTCGCCGTAAGGCCGCCCCGCATGCGTGCATTGCCTCAGCACGGTGGCCGATTCGCGGTCTAATCCGCCCAACGTGCCGGCCCAATCCGCTTGTGTACCGTCGTACTGTTTCCGCCACCAATCCAAATCGACCATCCCCGTCACATCGTGCCCTCCCAGGTGCGCCACTGCGCTCGACCAACGGTAATCGCCAGGCGCAGCCACCATCCCGGCGCGCAGCGGATTCTGTTCCACATAAGCAAGCGCCGCCCAAAGGTGTCCTGGGCCCAAAAGACATGCGAAGAAGCGGTTCTGCCAAAGGTGTCCAATCCTCTCGTACCGCACGTTGTAGTACTGCGCGTAACGTCCATGGACCCGCCGCAACAGTACGGCCATTGAATCTTCTCGCTCCGGGATGGCAACCAAGTGCACGTGATTCGTCATCAGGCACCAGCCGAGTACACTGACGCCCGCGTCGACGAGGTTTCGTCGCAATAATCTGAGGTAGGTCTCGCGGTCCGCGTCGTCGGAGAAAGTCTCTCGTCCATCCACGCCGCGCTGTGTAATGTGACAAGGGGTGCCAGCCAGGATGCACCTGTTTCGTCTCGGCATAAACAAAATAGTGGCGGTATGCGTCCGCAGTTCTCCCCCAGAAGAACGAAAAAAACCGCGCAGATCAGGCTGAGCGGATTCTCAGTACAAGTACCGGATGGCGAAGCCCACCGAGGCCGCGTAGGTCTTGTCGCCGATGGTGGTGAGCCAGGCTTCGGCCGTGTAGTTGCCTTGCGGGAGTGGTTGCCCGTCTTTGTCCGCCAGCCGCACGGCCACCGCGTAGACTTTTTCGCCCGGGCCGAAGCTCTCCTGGCGCATGGCCAGAGTGAACGCGCGGCCGTCCGACCAGCGGTATACCACCTGCCCCTTCTCATCCTTAATGATCAGGTCGTAGGTTTGCCCCGAGCCGAAAGTGAGCGTGAGCGGCTGGTCCTGGACCACGCGGAGGTGGAGGCGCGCCGTCATGATGGGGACCGGAGGGACGCTGCTCACCGGCGGCATGAGGTTCGCGCTGTAGACGGTGCTGTCGAGCGAGAGGCCGAAGGCCACCTCCTTTTCGCTGATGACCGTGATGCCGCCCAGCCGCGCGTAGATCAAGTCCCAGCGGCGCGGGCCCGCGATGGTGGTCTCCAGCCGGTAGATCATTCCGATCCAGGGCAAATACAACTCGCGCTCGAGGCCGGCGTCGGCGCACACCGGCGTCGCGTAGCGTATCGAGAGCGCCCAATCGAACTCGCCGATGGGTCCCTGGTGTTTTTCGTTGCGCGACGCCACCACGGCGGTTTTATTGCATGGATTCATGGCCGTCTCGAATACGTCGCCCACCCTGCCGTTAAAGGCCGCCAGGATCTTCTCGGTCCGGTCGTTCGCGTCCCACATCCACAACGTTCCGCTGTCGGCCATACGCACCCAACGCTCGCCGCCCGCCGAACCGCGCAGCAGGTAGTAGACCTGGTTGTTGAACCAATCCCAACGCACGACCTCCAGCGACTCAGTCGATGTCGTGACGCCGTGGGTTCGATAGACCCAGGTGTTGCCCACCTGCAGAGGGAAGTAGTCGGGGTCGGCGCCGGCGAAAGCGACTGCCGCCAGCGACAACACCAACAGGCTAATCGTAGAAATTCTTGTCCCAAACATGGCGTTCCAGCACTTTCAGAACCTCATCCGCCAGAGGCCCTCTGTCGGATATGCTACAACTGCTCTCCGCGTTGTGCACGTGCCGCATGCCGGGGATGACGGTCGATACGGCGCCGTGCGACAAGCAGAATCGCAGGGCAATTTCGGCCAGCGTTCCCGGCACGCCTTCCAGGTCCTGGCGTAGCGCCGCCACGCGCTGGGCCACTTGGCGCTTGCGGTCCCCGCGGAAATAGAACGAGCGGAACTCACCCTCGACGAATTGCGTGTCTTCGGTGATGGCGCCGGTGAGCGCGCCCTCGTCCAGGGGAACGCGCGCCAGCACGCCGATGTTGCGCGCGCGGCACAGCGGGAACAGGTTCCGCTGGGGCGTTTGGTCGAAGATATTGTAGATGACCTGCACCGTGTCGATGAGCCCGGTCTGGATGATTTCGAGCGCGGAATCCGGCTGGTGGTCGTTGATCGAAATGCCCACGGCGCGCACCTTGCCGGACTTCTTGAGGTCCTCGAAAGCGCGCCGCCATTCCTCACGCGCGATCCATTCGGGATTCCACACGTGAAGCTGCTGCAGGTCGATTGTGTCGAGTCCCAGGTTCTGCAGACTGGTCTCGGTGGCGCGGACGATGTAGTCGTAGGGATACACCTGGTCGATGGCGATGCCCGGGCGCGCGGGCCACAACAGGTTCTTGGGTGGAACCTTGGTGGCGACATAAATCTTATGGCGCGTCTCGCGCACCACGCGGCCCACCAGTTCTTCGCTGTGCCCGTCGCCGTAAGCCAGCGCCGTGTCGATGAAGTTCAACCCCAGCTCGATGGCGCGCCGCAAAGAAGTCAGTCCGTCTTGGTCGCCCGTGCCCAGCCACTGCTTGCCGCCGATGCCCCAGGCGCCAAAGCCCACCTCGCTCACCTCAAAACCGGTCCTGCCGAGTTTCCGATATCGCATGATACTTCTATCATAGGAAAGTGCGGAGGTGCTCTTCATGAAGCCGTGGACCATTCTGCTTTCCCTTCTCCTGGCCCTGTCCGCCTTCGCCGCCACCGCCCGCCTCTACCTCAAGGACGGCACCTATCAGATTGTGCGCGAGTACAAGGTGGAGAACGACCGCGTGCGTTACTACAGCACCGAGCGCGGCGAGTGGGAGGAGATCCCGCTTGACATGGTGGACCTCAAGCGCACCGAGGGCGAAGTTAAGGACCGCGAGGCCGCCCTCAAGGCCGATACGCAAGCCCTGGAGGCCGAAGATAAGGCCGAGCGTGCCGAACGCGCCGAAATCGCCCGCGTGCCCGAGCAGGCGGGCGTCTACCTGATCGAAGGCGCGAACCTCCGTACCCTGAAAGCCGCCGAGACCAAGGTGGTCACCAACAAGGGCCGTTCCGTATTGAAAGTTCTGAGTCCGGTGCCCATAGTGGCAGGAAAGGCCACCGTGGAACTGGACGGGGTTTCGTCGCCCAACCCGGTTTCGACCTCCCAGCCGGAGTTCTACTTCCGCATGGCCAACCAGGAGCGGTTCTCCTTGGTGCGGCTGACTCCCAAGAAGAACGCCCGCATCGTTCAGAAGTGGAGCATCATCCCGGTGACAAAGGAGATTGTCGAAGAGCAGGACGAGGTCGGCACGTTCAAGAGGCAACTGGGTGAGGGCCTCTACAAAATCTGGCCCATAAAGCCTTTGAACGCTGGCGAATACGCGGTTGTGGAGTATACCGAGGGGAAAGGAAACGTGCAGGTTTGGGATTTTTCCTGCCAACCGGCGGCCGGGAAAGAGAAGTGATTCCGAACCAAGAAACGGACCGCCGTCAGGGGATAAAAAAGGGGAGGCCCTCGAAGGCCTCCCCTCATGCCGTCTCTGCTGTCTGGTTGACTAAAAGACGAATTTCACCATAACACGGCCGGCGAACCCCGGGTTGAACCATGCGGGCATACCGAAACGGGGATCACGGGCCCCCGTGCCGAGGGCGTTCACCATGGACTTCCAGTCGAACCCCTGGTTCAAGTCGGTACCGGAGAGGTCGATGCCGTAAGTGCTGTACAGCATTTCCTTGTTGTAATTCTGGAACGTGTACATGTTGGTCTTCTGGTTGAAGAGGTTGCTGGCGTTAAATTCAAAACGGAGTTTTCTGACCTCGCCGAATTTGAACTCCTGGGCAACCAGCAGATCGGTCTGCGAGAAGATCGGATTTCTGCCCGCATCGGCGCGGCCTTCCACCATGATCGGGATATCATTTGTGGTGGCCACCAGAGTGGTGATCGGTGTTCCACTCATCGCGCGGTAGAGGGCTCCAATTTCCGTTCCCCACTTGAACGTCTTGGAACCGTAGAATTTGAAAACGTGTGGCCGATCAGTCGGCAGCCGTCCGTAAACGCCGGCGTTGCCGTGCGCGTCATAGTAGACCTCGTCAAGATCCCAAGCGCGGCTGGCGTTGCCGCCGGGACGGTAACCAGTATTGATGAAGCCCTGGTTTGCGCCAAAGGCGCCGTAACTCGGCGGCCGGATTTCATCGGTGTTCTGGAGCCCCGGGTAGTTGCCGTAGAGTTTGCTGTAAACGTAGCTGCCACTTGCGAACCAGCCGCTGGAGAACCGGCGCGTCAAGGAAAGTTCGAGCGCGTTGTAGGTTCGTTCGGCTTTCGGCATCTCCGTGACGCAGGTCGTGCCGTTGTTGATCTTCGTGGTGCAAGTTTCGCCGGAGACCGGGCCGTACTGATACAAGCCGAAACCCGGATTACCATAACCGTATTGCTCGCTACCCGTGGAGTCCAGGAAGCCCATGTCCTCGATGGTTCGTATGAGGTTATTGCGGCTCCAACGGGCGGAGAACAAGGTTCCCGGGTGCAGTTCATACTCTACACCGACGTTCATGTTGTCCGCGGCCATCGGCTTCACGTCCGGGTCCAGAAGATCGAAACCAGGTACGCGCCGATTGCGGTACACCCCGGGCCAAATGTTCTGCCCGGGCATGTTGTTGAGATTCAGGCTGAGGACATTGGGCGTATCTAAGGTACGGTAGTAGTCCACCCAGACTTCGCCGCCAAAGGTGCCACGAGCCAGCTCAAACTTGGTCCAGTCGTAGAACCGGCCCCAGGCTCCCGAAACCTTGAGCCGGCCGGTGCCAAGAACGTCCAAACTGGCACCGATGCGCGGGGCCAACTTGTCGCCCCATCCAAACTGGAACGCATACTCCTTAATGTTGCGCTGGAACGAGGGGATGGTTTCCTTTTCACTGCGGAGTCCGACGTTGATAGTCAGCCGTGGAAGGATTCTCCAGGAATCCTGAATATAGAAGTGATCGATGCTGGCGCCCGTGGTTCCCTTTACCGAGTAGTCTTGCACGACGTAATAGCCGTAGGTCCCGGTCTTCGGCGCCACGCAGGACGGGCAGGTCATGCCCCAATAGAGCAGGACGCGGCCGTCCTTACCGTTCTTGGAGATGTTGACGTTGTTCACATTCTTCGTGGTGCCCACGCCGACCTTGAGGTTGTGCCACCCGGCGAACTTGACCACCTGGCTGAAGTCGGCCTGTGCATAAGTGCGGGTGGTGATGTCCCACTGAGTTTGAGCTGCACTCGGTGTGGAATAGTTATACGCTTTCTGTAAGTCCGCGGGGACACCCGGGATACCGATGGAAGATGCTTGCCACCAGGCGTAAGACGTATAGGGGATACCGATTTCCTTATAGTCGAGGTAGTAGCGGCCGCCCTTCACGCTCAACAGCGACGAGGTTGTCAGGGTGAAGTCCGCCGAGGCCGTGTAGCTCTGTTCGGGTTGATGGTACCCGCGAGTGCTGGATCCCAGGGCATTGGCGACGCTCGATGTGCTGAAGGTCGAGCCCATGCCGTCGTAGGCGTACAGAGAACCGGTGAGGCGCTGCGGCGTATAGAGCCAGGTGAAATTCGTACGGATCCGGTCGGAAGGGTCGAACGAGACTTTGTTGAACCAATTCTGGAAGTAAGCTTTCCGGCTCATGCTGCCCGGCGTCACGCCGTTGTCGAACAGGTAATTATTCGTCTGGCGCAAATAGCGGGGAGAAATGGAACTGAAGAACCACAACCTGTTCTTCACGATCGGTCCACCTATGGATCCGCCGAATTCCTGGCTGTCGGACTTCTGTTTGTCATCCTGAACGAGCGAGGCGCTGGCACTGGTCAACGGATCTATCTGGAGTCGCTGTACCGAGGTGGAGCTGAGCTTATTGCCATAATAGTAGTAATGGGCTTCGCCGTGGAAGGCATTCCCACCTGAGCGCGTCACAGCCGTGACCACGCCTCCGAGGGCGCCGCCATATTCCGCTTCAAGGCCGGCGGTTTTCACTTGCACTTCCTGAAGGTACTCGAATGTCGCGTTCTGGCGGGCGCTTCCGTCGATCTGGCTGACGGTGGAAACGCCGTCGATGTAATAGTTGTTCTCGGCGGCCGTAGCGCCGTTGATCTGATAACCACCTTCGAGTTGCCCGGTGTTCACCGAAGGAGACAGGATGGCGACACCTTGGAAGGTTCTTCCCTTGGGCAGGTTGTTGAATTCTTCCGACGTCACGTTATGGGCGACCATCGTGCTGCTGGTATCAATCAGTAGCGCGGTCGCGGAAATCTCGACCGTGGTGGCGACGGTTCCCACCGCCATCTCCATGTCCGCTTTTACGGTTCTTCCCAGCAGAAGCAGCACGTTGGGGAGTTCGGTCTTTGCAAATCCAACTTTCTCGAACATGACCGAATAGCGGCCTGGCGCAAGATCCAGCGCCTGATAAGCGCCCTCAGACGAAGTCTTGACCTCGATGGTGCGGTTCGTGGATTTGTTGGTTATGGTGACGTTGACTCCCGGCAGCAATGCGCCGCTCGTATCCTTCACTACCCCCGCGATGTTTCCGGTGGTCTCTTGAGCCACCGTTGCAGGAACAACCAGAGCCAGTATCGCTGTCAAAACAATAGCCAGCTTGAAAACAGTAGAGAAATTCATTAGTCTCCTTATCTCCTTTCCCTAGGAAAGCATTCCGGGGTAAGAAGCAATTCATAGGCCAGAAGGTATCACCTTGTAAATAAATGGCTTAATCCATGGATCTTCCCGAAATCCATATCACTGGCATTTGCTTCTACCGGATCTGGAACACTCCGCGCCTGACGATTCTGAGATTGTGGGGCGCGCGAGAGGTCCCAATCCTGGGCGCTCCCTCGCCGTTCAGTATATCTCAATGTGATGCATGCGCAAGGGGATTTATGGATCAGGTCTTGTTTGGCGCCATTTCCTACCGCCATTTGGGACTGGAGCAAGCCGCTGGCGGGCGGAGCCCTTCGTCGAAATGCCGCATCCCGCATATATGCTTTAAATACTTGCTGATACGACGTTGTGGAGTATACTGTGAGGAAAGGAAATCGTCCAGGTTTGGGGCTTTTCGCGCACCGTCGCGGAAGCGTGCCGTGACACCCAACCTGTCCGATATCCAATATGGACTCGTGCCAGTGATATGGATTTCGGGAAGATCCAAGACTTAATGTGTTCATTCTAAACATGTTGGTTTCTGGCAGGCGAATTGCTTAATGCCCAAGCAATAGCTACAAGGGAAAGGAGATAAGGAGACTCATGAAGTCCTGTACTGTTCTTAAATTGGTCATTGCTCTGGCAGTGGCCCTGGTTTTGATTGTCCCCGCCACGTTCGCGCAAGCGATTACGGGTTCCATCAACGGGGTGATCAAGGACCCCAACGGCGCCGTCATTCCGGGTGCGAAAGTGATCGCGCGGAACGCCGGAACCAACGCGACCACCGCTGTCACCACCGATGCGGCCGGCGCCTACAAGATTATTAACCTGGTTTCCGGTTCCTACATTCTGGAGGTGGAAGCCAAAGGTTTCAGAAAGACAACGACGATTCCGCAGCGCCTCTCGACCGGCGACGTTCTGCGTCTGGATTTGACGCTGGAACTTGGCCAGGTTACCGAGACGGTGACGGTGGAAGAGACCGCGACGAAGGTCAACACGGAAGATTCCCAGACGGGTCAGGTGCTGCGCGACGTCTACCAGATGCCGATTATCTCCGGCGCCGGCGGGCGCAACCCGCTCTCGCTGGCGGTTACGCAGCCTGGCGTCATGCAGCCGATCACCAACGCGGGCGTCGCGATCGGGAGCTTCTCGGTCAATGGGCAGCGCTCGCAGTCCAACAACTTCATGCTGGACGGCGGCGACTCGAACGACCTGGCTATCAACGTTCCGGACGCCGTGACGAACATTTCTCCCAACGCCATTTCGGAGTTCCGGGTGGTGACCGGGTCGATGAAGGCCGAGTACGGCCGCAACTCCGGCGCGCAGATCATGGTGACCACGCGGTCCGGCGCCAACCAATGGCACGGCGGCGCTAACGAGATCTTCCGCAACACCAAGCTGAACTCGACGCCGTTCTTCCAGAACGCCGTTGCCGGCGGGACCGCCACAACGCTCCCCGGAAGCGGATTCCCGCGCCGGAATCAGTGGAACACCAACGACTTTGACGCCAACTTTGGCGGGGCAATCGTGAAGGACAAGGCGTTCTTCTTCGTCTCTTACCTCGGTTTCCGCCGCCGCCAGGGCGTGAGCGCCTCGGCTACCGTGATCCCGGACGCCGACCGCGCCCTCATCAACCAGTACGGCACGGCCGAAGCCAAGAACCTGCTGGCGCTGGTCCCCAAAGCCAATTACGGAACCAATAGCCTTTTGAGCGCCCCTGCTAATGCGTACCAACGCGACCAGGGCCTGGCTAAGTACGACCACTACTTTGGTGCTGCTAACCGCTTCTCCTTCATGTACTTCGTCGAAGACCAGACGACCATGGATCCGTTCGCTTTCGGCGGGAGCCTCATACCGGGGTTCGGCTCGACGGGAATCACGCGGTACACGAACATGGTGCTGCGCGACACCCATACTTTCAGCGCGAACATGTTCAACGAGTTCCGCGCCTCCTTCCACCGTCGCGCCGCTCAGGGCGTGGTTCCTCAAAACACCACGTCTTTGAAGAGCTTGGGGCTCACCGGTGTCAACGTCGATAACCCGGGTGCTGAAGGCCCCCCTTACGTGGACCTGGGCGCCGACGGATACAGCGGCTGGGGCAACACCTACCAGGGACCGCAATCGCGCTGGGACAGCACCTGGCAGTTCCTGGACAACCTGAGTTGGACCAAGGGCAGCCACTACATCAAGATCGGCGGCGAGATCCGGGCGTACGATCAGAACCAGCTCTTCACGTTCATCAACAGCGGCTACATCTGGAGTGACGGCACCGGCGTCCAGAGTGGCTTTGTGGAGCCCATCCCGGGCCTGAGCGACGCGCTCACGGACTTCGCCCGCGGCTACACCAACGACTTTGAGCAGGCCTCTACGAATCGGCAGGGCTACCGCACGAAGTACGGCGGTCTCTTCTTCCAGGACGACTGGAAAGTGGCGCCCCGGTTCACTTTGAATCTCGGCGTCCGGTGGGAGTTCTATCAGCCCATTATGGAAGTCCACGACCAGATTGTGGCCTTCCGCAAAGGCCAGCAGTCCACCGTCTTCCCGACCGCGCCCACGGGACTCCTGTATCCTGGCGACGCCGGCATCAGCCGCTCGACGTACCCTGCCGACAAGAAGGACTTTGCTCCCCGGGTCGGCTTTGCTTGGGATGTGTTCGGCACCGGAAAGCTGGCCGTGCGGGGCGGCTACGGACTATTCTACGACGCCCCGATTACCGAGCTCACGCTTGCAGTTCCTGGGCGTGCCACCGTTTGGAGCGCAGACATACGTCTCCAACTCCTTCTACCGTGCGCCTTACGCGTTGAACATGAACGACAGCGGCGCGCCGGCTCCCCTGACCAATCCTTTCCCGTTCGTGCCCGTGGCCCGCGGCGCCAAGTACGACTACACGCAGCTTGCGCCCATCGGCCAGATGTTCATGGCACCCGACTTCCAGACTCCTTACGGGCAGCAGGCCAACCTGAGCGTGCAGTACCAGCTCGGCAGGGACTGGCTGCTGGACACGGGTTACGTCTGGTCGAACGGTGTGCATCTTCTCGACCGGAAGCAATTTAACTACGCTGTCCCGGGTCCCGGCGCCTCCGCGGCCAACATCAATTCGCGGCGCCTCCTGAACATCGGCAACCCGCTGAACGCTCAGTACGGCGGAGCGGTGTGGGGCAACCTCAGGCAGCAGATGACCGACCTCAACTCCAACTACAACAGCCTCCAGGTGATGTTGACCAAGCGGCTGTCCAAGGGCTTGATGATGACCCACGCCTACACCTGGAGCCACGCCATCGACACGGCTTCCGGGTTGCGCGGATATACCCGCCCGGACAACACGCGGGCCGACCGCGGCAATGCCGACACGGATGTCCGGCACCGCTACGTGATGCAGTACATCTACGAACTACCCGTCATGAAGGATCAGAAGGGCGTGGCTGGAAAGGTTCTGGGCGGCTGGAGCATCTCCGGTATCACCACGTTCCAGAGCGGTCAGCCGTTCGACATTTATGAGAGCACCGACCGCAGCTTGACTGGCATCGGCGACGACCGGCCGAACTACATTGGCGGAACGATGCCGTTCTTCGATCCGCGCGGCGTGGCCAATGTGCCGGGCAAGCTGAACGCCTACTTCGACGGCACCGGCGGCGGCACGGCCACGGCGGCCACCAACCCATATTACCGGCGCGTGGGATCCGGGACGAGTTGGGCTCTGGGTGGCGGCACCTGGGGCAACGCCGGACGCAACGTGTTCCACGGCCCGGGCCTCAACAACTTTGATTTCTCCGTGTTCAAGCGGTTCAGGATCACGGAGAGTCACAGTCTGGAGTTCACTACCCAGATCTTCAATCTGTGGAACCACGTCCAGTTCAACAACCCGAGCGGCAACATCGGCTCGAGCGCTTTCGGCCGCATCACCGGCGCGCGCGACCCGCGCCTGATCCAACTCGGCCTGAAGTACATGTTCTAGCTTCCAGTTGTAAGCAGCCTTTCGAGGGGTGGCCAGCAGTCGGCCACCCCTTTTTCTTTGTGCCCTCCCCACGTTGACCCCGCCGCCCCGAATGTGTAATTATTCATAAAGGCGATTAAATATTCACTACGCCATCCTGTTCACAGGAGTCTTGCCGTGACCACCCCCGTGCCGAGCCGAGCCTTCCCCAAAATGGCCGCGCCGGACTTTACACGCGACCTGGACCTCACCTTGGCCGAGCTGAACGCCTTGCTGGATCTCACCGCCGATGTGAAGCGCCGTCCCGAAGCGTATGCGCGCGCACTCTCCGGCCGGTACGCGAGCCTGCTGTTTGAAAAGCCCTCGCTGCGCACGCGGCTCACGTTCGAGTTAGCCATCAAGCAACTGGGCGGCGACTGCATCGCCTCGACCGGGCCCATCGGCGGCCGTGAACCCATCAAGGACGTGGCGCGCAATCTGGACCGCTGGACGCAGGTGATTGTGGCGCGCACGTTTTTTCAGCGCACCATCGACGAGTTGGCGCGCTGGTCCGCGGTGCCGGTGATCAACGCGCTGAGCGATCTCTATCACCCCTGCCAGGCGCTCGCCGACATCTTCACGTTGAAGGAGCGGCGCGGCACGCTGGCCGGATTGAAGGTGGCCTTCGTCGGCGACGGCAACAACGTGGCCCATTCGCTGATGCTCACTTGCGCGCGGCTGGGGGTGAACTTCGCCATCGCCACGCCGCGCGGCTACGAACCCCAAACGCGCATTGTCTCGGAAGCCCTGGAACTGGCGGCCGAGACGGGCGCGAACCTTACGGCCGGCCATGATGCGGTCCCGGCGGCGAGCGGCGCCGACGCGGTTTATACGGACGTGTGGGCCAGCATGGGACAGGAAGAGGAGGCCGCGCAGCGCCGCCTGGACTTCCAGCCCTTCCAGGTCAGCGAACCATTGATGGCGCTGGCGCGGCCCGACGCCATCTTCATGCACTGCCTGCCGGCCAAGCGCGGCGAGGAGGTGACCGACGCGGTGATCGAGTCCAGGCAGTCGGCGGTGTTCGATCAGGCGGAGAACCGCCTGCATACGCAGAAGGCGCTGTTGTTGATGCTGCTGTGACGAAACACGAGAGATTGGGTATGCACTCTGGCGTCGGCTTGGTGGGGCGGTCCCCCTGGACCGCGGCGGACGCCCCCGTCCGCCTACTGGCCGGCCAGTGAGGTGCATAGCCATTTACGAGAGCTTATGACAAAACCGAAAAAAGTTGCGCTGGCTTACTCCGGCGGACTGGATACGTCCATCATTATTCCGTGGCTGAAGGAGCACTACGGCTGCGAAGTGGTCGCGGTATGCGGCGACATCGGCCAAGGCGGCGGCGAGTTGAGCGGCCTGGAGGAAAAGGCGCGCAAGACGGGCGCCTCAGAAGTGTACGTCCGCGATCTGCGGGAAGAGTTTGTGAGCGAGTATCTGTGGCCCATGGTACGCTCGGGCGGCGTTTACGAGCACAAATATCTGCTGGGCACCTCCATCGCTCGGCCGCTGCTCGCGAAACTTCAGGTGGAGGTGGCACTGGCCAGCGGTTGCGACGCGCTGGCGCACGGCTGCACCGGCAAGGGCAACGACCAGGTGCGTTTCGAGCTGACCTACAAGGCGCTGGCGCCGCATCTTCCGGTGATCGCGCCGTGGCGCGAGTGGGACATCGTTTCGCGCGAGGACGCTATCGAGTACGCGGCCCAGCACCAGGTGCCCATCAGCGCTTCGACCACGAAAATTTACAGCCGCGACCGCAACCTGTGGCACATCTCGCACGAAGGCGGGGAGCTGGAAGATCCGGCCAACGCCGCGCCGGACAGCATCTGGATGCTCACCAAGAGCCCGGCGGAAGCGCCCGGACAAGCCCGTGACGGTGACGGTGAGCTTCGAGAAGGGCGTGCCGGTGGCGGTGAACGGCCAGGCGATGAGCGGAGCCCAGATCGTCGCCACGCTGAACGCCATCGGCGGCGAGCACGCCATCGGGCGCATCGACCTGGTGGAAAACCGCTTCGTGGGGATGAAGTCGCGCGGCTGCTACGAGACGCCGGGCGGCACTATTATCATGGCGGCCCACCGCGAATTGGAAGCGCTTACACTGGATCGCGCGACCCTGCACTACAAGCAGAAGCTGGCGCTGGATTACGCCGAGATGGTCTACAACGGGCTGTGGTTCACGCCGCTGCGGGAAGCGCTGGACGCGTTCTTCGCCAAGACGGCTGAAACCACCACGGGCGAAGTCACGCTGCGCCTGTACAAGGGCAACCTTGAACCGGTGTCGCGCAAGTCGCCGTATTCGCTCTATTCGCTGGATATCGCCAGCTTCACCATGGGCGCCAGCTACGACCAGAAAGACGCCTTCGGCTTCATCAACCTGACGGGATTGCCCATCAAGATACGGGCCTCCATCATGAAGAAGTGACAACATGAAACTCTGGGGCGGCCGTTTTCAAAAGGGCCCGTCGGAGGTCTTCGAGCGTTTCTCGAACTCGCTCCACTTCGACCGGCGCCTGATCGACGCGGATATTCGCGGCTCCATCGCCTTTGCCGGCGCGCTCGAACGCGTGGGGATACTCACCGCGTTGGAGCGCGCGCAACTCTCGGATGCTTTCGCGCGCATTCTCGAAGATTCGCGCCGCCCGGATTTCTACGCCGGCGCGACGGACGAGGACGTCCACACGCTGGTCATCCGCAAGCTGAAAGAAGCAGTGGGCGGCCTGGCGGATAAGATCCACACCGGGCGCAGCCGCAACGAGCAAGTATCGCTCGATGTGCGTTTGTGGCTGCGCGACGAGATTGTGGCCATGCGCGCCGGCCTGTGCGCGTTCCTCAAGGCGCATGCTGGAACTCGCGCGCCGGTATCCGGACGCCGTCATTCCCGGCTACACGCACACGCGGCGCGCGCAGGCCGTGTTGTGGCCGCACTACATCCTGGCGTACTTCGAGATGTTCACGCGCGATAACGAGCGGCTGGTGGAAGCCTACCGGCGAACCAACCTGATGCCGCTCGGCTCGGGCGCGCTGGCGGGAAGCGGTTTTCCGTTCGACCGCGAAGCGCTGGCGCACGAGTTGGGTTTCGACGGCATCACGCGCAACAGCATGGATGTTTCGGCCGACCGCGACTTCATGCTGGACTTCTTGAACGCCGCTTCGACCATCATGCTGCATCTGAGCCGCTTGGCCGAAGACTGGATTCTCTATTCGAGCGAAGAATACGGTTGGATGGAATTGGGCGACGAAGTCACCAGCGGATCGAGCCTGATGCCGCAGAAGAAGAATCCGGATTCGCTCGAATTGATTCGTGGCAAGTGCGGGCGCGTGTTCGGCTGCCAGAGCGCGCTGTTCCTCACCATGAAGGGGCTGCCGCTCACTTACAACCGCGACATGCAGGAGGACAAAGAACCGCTGTTTGAAGCGGCGGACCAGACGCGCGCGTCGCTGGAGATGGCGCGCGTGGTGGCCGATTCCGCGACGCTTAAGCCGGAAGTGGCGTTCGCCGCCTGCGAACGCAGTTGGGTGGTGGCCACCGACATGGCGGAAGCGCTGGCGCGGAGCGGCACGCCGTTCCACCAGGCGCACCAGATAGTCGGCAAGCTGGTGCTGGAAAGCGTTACTACCGGCGAGAGGCCCCAGGACCTGGACCCGAAACTCGCGCGACTGCTGGATCCGAGGGCAGGGATGCGGACGCGCGAAATATTCGGAGGTACGGGTCCTGAAACGGTGGCCCGCGCCCTGGCCGAGGCCGAAATACGCCTCACGCGCATGTCCCCATGAACAAAAGCTACCGCCACGGCCAGATACTGAAGGTGATCGAGGCGCGGCGCATTCACACGCAAGACGAGTTGGCGCGCGAGTTGGCGCACACCGGCCTCAACGCCACGCAGGTCACTTTGTCGCGCGACATCCGCGAGCTGGGTCTGGTGAAGACCCCCGAAGGGTATCGCCAGATGCGGCAGGATGCGGCGGGGCCCAGCTTGCAGGCCGTGGCGGTGGAGTTTCTCACCGACGCGCGGGTGGCCGAGAATCTGCTGGTGCTGCGCACGCAGCCGGCGCACGCCAGTTCACTGGCCCGCGCGTTGGATCAGGCGGCCTGGCCGGAGATCGTCGGCACCGTGGCCGGCGACGACACCATCCTGGTGGTGACGGCGAATCACGCCACGGCCGAAGCCGTGCGGGAAAAGCTGCTCAAGTACGTGGCGTGATGGCGCCGTGCTTCCGCAAGGCGGTGAGAATGTCGGCCAGCGGCACTTTGGCAGGTGTGAGATGCATTTTGGCCGCCAGCGCGGAGGTCACGCCCGCCACCTGTCCCATGGCCATGCAGGAAGCCTGAACTCGCAGCGCCGAGTTGGCGAGTCGATCACTGCTGATACAGCGTCCGGCCACCATTACATCGCGGCTCGATTGGGGAATGAGCGCCCCGAGCGGTATGGTGGGCACCGTGCCGGCTGGCAACGGTTTGGGCCGAATACCGCGCTCGTCGTGCAGATCGATCGGGTAGAACGAGTACGCCACGGCGTCGTCAAACCTGCGGCCACTGCGTGTAATCGTCCACCGTCACGGTGGTCTCGCCCACGATGCGGAATGTTTCGCGGATTCCGGCCTCCGGCTGCAACCGTTCCAGGCGCAAATTCTCGAACCCGGGGAACGGTTTCAGAAACCGCATCATACGCAACAGCGACTGGCGGCCGCGAATGTTCGTTTGAGTGTGCAGTACGGATGTGGTGGAGTCCGCGCCCGGAATATGCATGGCGTTTTCGCCGCCGGCTGACAGGAATCCCCGCAGGTCGTGCCGGAAATCGACGGATTCCAGACGCCCCGCCTTCACGGCCGCGCGCGCCTTCGCGTTCATGTCATCCAGGTTGGCGCGGTTCATGCTGTAACCAGTCAGGCGATAGATGAGGCTGCCAGGTTGGGTGGTGGATTCGCGCCGAAGCGGCAAGCCGATCAAGCCGACGGCCGCCGCGTTGCCTGTGCAATCCACCAGTTGCCGCGTCAGCAGTTCGACACGCGTGCCTTTGCCTGCCAATTCAACGCGCCATCCTTTCGCTTCACGCCGGATCGACAACGGTGTTTCATAGTAGCGGAGTTGCACACCGGCTTTCACGCAGGCCTCTTCGGCGATGGCGGCAAGCATTGCGCCGTTCAGCCGTACTTGGTGTTTCCAGTGCCACCTGCCGTATGGAACGGAGAAATCGGGCAGGCGGTCGCTGTTGAGTTCCACGGTGGCGCGGACCAGATCCCAGCCGATGCCGGCGATGATCTGCTTACCCCAGGCGTGAAACAGACCCGGAAAATCGACGCCGGCGGTGGTCATGGTTCCACCGAGTTGGCTGCCGGCTTCCACCAGAACCGTTCTCGCTCCCAATCGGCCCGCCTGAATGGCGGCGACCATTCCCGCAGTGCCGCCGCCGACGATCAACACATCCGCATGGAGCGGCTCTCCGGCGGCCGCCACGGCGCCAAACCCAAGCAGGAATCCGCGGCGCGAATTGTCGCGCGCGTGAGCTTGATTGACCGAGACTCCCATGGTTGCCCATTGTAGTTCAGAGTTTCGGGATTGCGTAGCCTGTCCCCGAAACTAATCTTCGTCGGCCGGCTGTGCGGACAAACGTGTGACTACGCTCAGGTCTTCGAGCGTGGTGACGTCGCCGGCGACGGTGTGCGAAGTTACGATTTCGCGCAGGAGGCGGCGCATGATTTTGCCGCTGCGAGTCTTAGGCAGCGCTTCGGCGAAGCGGATTTCCTCGGGGCGCGCGAAAGCGCCGATCTCTTTGGCGATCCACTGCCGCAGTTCCCCGCCCAGCTTTTCGTGAACCCGGTGGCCTTCTTTCAGCGTGACGAACGCGCAGATGGCCTGGCCGGTGATCTCGTGCGGCTTGCCCACGACGGCGGCTTCGGCCACGGCCGGGTGGCGGACCAGGGCGGACTCGACCTCCATGGTGCTCAGGCGGTGGCCGCTCACGTTCATGACGTCGTCGACGCGGCCCAGAATCCAGTAGTAGCCGTCGGAGTCGCGGCGCGCGGCGTCGCCGGTAAAGTATTTGCCGCGCACGCGGCGCCAGTACTGATCCTCGTAGCGTTGCGGGTCGCCCCACAAGGTGCGCGCCATGCTGGGCCAGGGGCGCTCGATGATGAGGAAGCCCTCTTCGCCCGGTTCCACCGGATGGCCGGAGAAATCCACTACTTCGGGTAGAATGCCGGGCAAAGGCAGGGTACCCGAGCCGGGTTTGAGCGGGACGGCGCCCGGCATGGGCGCGATGAGAATGGAGCCGGTTTCCGTCTGCCACCAGGTATCCACGATGGGGCAGCGCCCCTTGCCGACGACGCGGTGGTACCACTCCCAGGCGGCCGGATTGATGGGCTCGCCGACGCTGCCCAGCAGGCGCAGGCTGCGGAGATCGCAGCCGTCAGGCCATTGCTCGCCTTGCCGGATGAGCGCGCGGATGGCGGTGGGTGAGGTATAGAAGATGCTGACCTGGTGCTTTTCCACAATGCGCCACCAGCGGTCGTGGGCCGGATAATCGGGAGCGCCCTCGTACATGACGGTGGTCGCGCCGGCCGAGAGCGGACCGTAAACCACGTAGGTGTGGCCGGTGACCCAGCCGACGTCGGCGGTGCACCAGAAGACGTCTTCGTCGCGGATGTCGAAGACCCACTTCATGGTCAGGGTGGCACCGAGAATGTAGCCGCCGGTGGTGTGCAGGATGCCCTTGGGCTTGCCCGTGGTGCCGGAGGTGTAAAGGACGTAGAGGGGATGCTCGGCATCGAGCGGCGTGGCGGGGCAATCGTCACTCGCCGCCGCATCGAGCGCGTGCCACCAATGGTCGCGGCCATCCTGCATTTGCGTTTCGGAGCCGGTGCGGCGCAGGACGATCACGTCAAGCACCGTGGGGCAATCGGCCAGCGCTTCGTCGACGGCCGTCTTGAGCCGGACTTCCTTGCCGCGCCGCCAACCGCCATCGGCGGTGATGACCACGGCGGCACCCAGGTCCTGGATGCGCGCCTTGAGCGCTTCGGCCGAAAAGCCGCCGAACACGACGCTGTGCACGATGCCCAGGCGGGCGCAGGCCAGCATGGCCACGGCGGCCTCGGGGACCATGGGCATGTAAATGATGGCGCGGTCGCCGGCCTTCAGGCCTCGGGACTTCAGGACATTGGCGAAGCGGGACACCATCCGGTGCAGTTCCTGATAGGTGATGGCGCGTTCGTCGCCCGGCTCGCCGATCCATTGGATGGCGACCTTGTCCTTACGCGGCCCGTCGAGGTGCCGGTCCACGCAGTTGTAGCAGACGTTGGTCTTCGCGCCGGAAAACCACTTCACGAGCGGAGGATCCCACTCGAAGACGTGATCCCACTTTTCAAACCAGAAGATCTCCTTCTCAGCCAGTTGCCGCCAAAACTCCTCGGGCTGGGTCCGGGCATGCTCATAGAGGGCTTTGTAGGCCTCCAAGCCGGAGACATGCGCCCGGCGAGCAAAGTCTTCCGGTGGGGGGTAGACAGGGTTATCGATCATGGATCCAGATGGCTCCTCTGAGAAAGATCCTTCATTATAGCGTCGGGGCTTCAGTTTTTTCTTGACAGGGGGAAGACTGAGGATGAAAAGATGAGGCGCCGCAACGGTGCTTTGCGGCTCGACCTGATCCGGCGCGAGGGGCCGGTTTCACGCGCGGACCCGGCCGTTGCGAAGCGGGCTCACCAAGCCCACGGTTTCCAGCCAGATGGCCGCGTTGCCGCGTCGCGGCGTGGTGGCGGAGCATGACAGGTGCGAAATATGGCCGAAACCGTACATAATAGTCTATTCAAAGGTGATGAGGTCCGATGCTAGGAAATTGGCGGCGTAAGGCTGTGACGTGCGCGTGCGAGGCGCCTCGCAACGCAGTGCGCGAATGGAATTCGAGAGACGGCTGGTATGGGAAGACACGAATGGGCCATGGGGTCGAGGATCGCACGGCGTTTTTGCGCAGAGTCTGGGGAACCCAACGCGCGATGACGGCCGTCGACATTAGCGTCATCATCGCCTGCCGCAACGCGCGGCGTACGATTCGCGCCTGCTTGGATTCGCTTGCCGCGCAGCGTACCACGAGCAAGTTCGAAACCATCGTCGTCGACAGTTCCACCGATGGTACCGACGAAATCGTTCGCGCGGAGTACGCCTGGGTGCGGTTGCTGCACTTTGAAACACGCAAGTTCCCGGGCGATGCGCGCAACGCCGGTATTCGGGAAGCGCGTGGGGAGTTGCTCGCCTTTGTCGATTCCGATTGCGTTGCGGCTCCGGATTGGTTAGAACAGATGGCAGTGGCGCAGCGTGATTCCCATACGACGGTGGGAGGCGTGGTGGATAACGGCGCGCGCGAACGCTGGCTCGATTGGGCCGGCTACTTCTGCGAGTTCAGCCAGTGGATGCCGCCGGGCAGACTCTCGTGGATGGACGACATTCCGACCTGCAACTTGTCGTTGCATCGAGAGTTGTTCGACGAGTTCGGGCCGTTTCTCGAAGGGGTCTACTGCTCGGACACCGCGCTGCACTGGGCGCTGGCGCGCGCCGGGCGGCGCGCACGTTTCGTTCCCACCATCCAAGTTGCGCATCACGGCCTGGAGCGGTGGGGCGAATTCTTCGGGCACGAGTGTTTTCACGGGAAGAGTTACGCGCGGCTGCGCGTGCGCGAGCGGAAATTCTCGCCGTGGCGGCGCTGGATGTATGCGGGTGGCGCTGTGTTTCTGCCCGCCGTGCTTTGGATGCGCATCGCCCGCCGCGTGCTGCGCAACCGCCGCTACGCCGGCGAGTTCGCGCTCTCGACGCCGCTGCTCGTCTTGGGGCTGGTAGCATGGTCGCTGGGCGAGATGCGCGGATATCTAGGAAGCGGCTGAGGGCGGCACGCATGGATTTCTCCGTCATCGTCCCCTTCTTCAATCGAATGGATGCGCTGGCCGGGTGTCTCGCCTCGCTGGCGAGGCTGAGCTACGCTGCAGACAATTTCGAGGTCATCCTGGTGGATGACGGTGGAGAAGAACGGGCCGACGATCTGGTGGCGCGGTATCGGGAGCGTTTATGCGTCCGCCTGCTGCGGCAAGAGCACGCCGGGCCCGCCGCGGCGCGGAACCTCGGCGCGGGCCATGCCCGCGGCACGTGGCTGGCTTTCACGGATTCCGATTGCATGCCCGCCGAAGATTGGCTGGACCGATTGGCCGCCGTGCTCGGCTCCGCGGAAGGGTCCGCGGTGGGCGGGCGCGTGGTCAACACGCTCCCCAATATCTGTTCGATCGCCAGCCAGTGGCAATCCGACTACCTGATCTCCTACTTCGGCGCGGCTCCCGGCCGGCAGGCATTCTTCACCACAAACAACTTCGCCTTGCCGCGCGAGACCTTTCTCGCCTCCGGCGGGTTCGATACCAGATTCCGCCAGGCAGGCGGGGAAGATCGGGAATTCTGCCGCCGCTGGGTGCGGCAAGGGGGGCGCCTTTGTTGGGCGCCGGAGGCCGTGGTGCGCCATGCTCATCGGCTGACCTGGGGCGCCTTCTTCCGGCAACATTTCCACTACGGCCGCGGCGCATGGCGCTTTTGGAGCTTCCACGAAGAGGCGCGCCAATTTCCACCGGAAGAACCCAGACTCTACTTCGACTTGATCTTGAAACCGCTCTCGATGCGGCCGCTCCGGCGCGGTGTGGCTGTCGCGTGCCTGCAAGCGGCGTCCCAAGCGGCCACCTCGGCGGGCTACCTGGTCGAGGCAATCCGCGCACGCCGGGGCCCGTAGCCCGCTGCGCCCGGGCTCTCTACTTCGGTGGCTGCTCCTTGGTCTTGTCTTCGGAGAGCGGTGGAGGCGTATCGAAGGTGATGGTGGCCTCGGCGGAGAACTTTCGATACATGCGGAACTCAACTTCGTTCTTTGACAGGTACTTGCCGGAGCGCATGCGGACCACCGCGCGCAGCGGCAACACGTACTCGCGCTCGTTGATGGGGATGAGGTCGTAGTCGAGTACGGTGCCCGCTTGTTGAACGGGGAACGACGGCGGAATGTCCTCGGCTTCGAACGTGATGCGCATGACCATGGAAGTATCGCGGTCTATGTAGAGAAGACCGCCATAGGCAGGCACAATGTCTTCCTTGTCCATATAGGTGACGTGCCACTTCGAGTAGATCCGCGGGACGTGGTAGGAGAACACGTGCATGCGCCGCCCGCGCAAGGTGGCCCAGCGTTCCCATTGGAAGCGCGCATGGCTGGCCGGCTCGAAGATCTCCCGCAACATGCTGCCGAATTCACCGGTCGACGTGGTGCCGCCGAGTTGATGCATGGTGCGTTCGGTGGGCGCGTTGTTCACCGTCATGATCTTGTAATCTTCCTTCTGCTCGAAGTAACTCAGGCGCGCCGTGACGACGTCGTTCGCGGCGCCAGAACTCGAGTCCCGAAGGGTCATCGTACCGGCGAGTAACCTGTGTGCAGATGAAGTCCGGCAGACGTTTCGTATAGTTCGACGCGTACTCGCGCACCTCGTCGAGGACCTTCTTGCGCTCTTCTTCCGACGGCCCCGGAATCACGACGGGTTCGGGCTTCGGTTTCGGCGGCGGCGGCGCGGGCAAGGATTTGGAGGCGTCGCGAAGTACTTTCAGCGCTTCGACGGTCTTTACGCCGGCGCCCTGGCCTTGCAGGTCCTCCACCGCACTGTCCGTCAACTTCTGTGTAAGCGTCACCTTGCGCAGGGAGGCGGCTACCTGGCGGTCGTCCTGCTTGAGCTGAATCGAGGATTGAATGAACGCGATGAGCTGGTCAATCGTGAGTTTCTGTTGCGCGAAGAGGGCGATCGATAAACCCAGCGCCAAAAGCGCTAGCCGGGACTTCATACCTTCATTGTGTCTCAAAAAGCGCCGGAAGCGCTTCCTGGGCGCGTGCGCTACTTGATGGCCGGTTCTTCGGTTTTCTCTCTGGGAAGCGGTTCGGGCGTATCGAAGGAGATGCTCGATTCGGAGCCGAACTTGCGGTACTCGCGGAATTCGACTTCGATTCTCGATTGGTATCTTGCGGTGCGCAAGTGCGTTGCCGAGCGCAACGGCAGCAGATAGTTCCTTCGCATTGATCGTGACGAAATCGTAGTCGAGTTCGGTCCAGGCCTGCAGAATGGGAACCGTTGCCGGAATATCCTCAGCTTCGGCCGTGATCTTCGCGACCATTTCCGTGCCGTTGTCGACGTAGACCAAGCCACGGTAGCCAATTACGGCGCTATTTCTGTTTTCATACTTCACGTGCCACTGGGAATGTGCTCGCGGAATGCGATAGGAGTAGACATGCATGCGGTGGTTGCGGAGTGTGGCCCAGCGCTTCCACGCAAACGTGCCCGGGAGACCGGCGCGAAGAGCATCTTCAACTGGGTGCCGAATTCACCGCGTGACGTGGCACCGCCGAGTTGGTCCAGGGTGAGGGTGCTGGACCGACCGTTGACCGATAGGACCTTGTACTCTTCCCGCTGGCCGAAGAAGCTCAGGCGCATCGTAATGACCTCCGGCTGGCTCCGGATTCCCAGTAATGAGCTGCCCATGTAGCGTCGCGTGACCTGTGTGCAGATGAAATCCGGCAGGCGCTTGGTGTAGTCCGCCGCGTAGGTGCGCACCTCGTTTAGGATGCGTTCCTGCTCCTGGTTCGATGGGCGCGTTTTCGGAAGTCGCTGCTGGGCGAGTAAAGATATGGCCGCGCCAAGCGCCACCAGCGCCACGCGGGGTTTCATATCTCGATTATGCTTCAGAACACGCCGAAGCGCTTCTTGCGGCCATCTTGCGACGGCGCGGAGTGCGCTCCCGGCGTGGGGCTCGCTCCGGGCGCGGCTTTCTCGATGGCCTCAATGGCGAGCGGCGCCATGATGCGATAGCCGGCGCTGTTGGGATGCAGGCCATCGTCGGCCAGGTCGGTGCGGAGCATGCCCGCCGAATCGACCGTCTTCGAAAAGTAGTCGAGGTAGGTAAAGCCGTGCTGGCGGGTGAAGCCGGCCAGCCACAGATTCAACGAGCGAATCCGCTCGGGCGGGCGCCGGCGCGTCTGCGCGAAGGAGGGGTTGGTGTTCTTGTGGTAGTCGCTCACGGGTAGCACGGACGCGAAGATGGGTTTAATCTTGTGCGCCACGGCAAGGTCGGCGATCATACTCAGGTTGTTCTCGATGGTGGTGAGCGGAATGCCGCGGCCGATGTCGTTGGTGCCGGCGAGAATAACGACGGCGGCGGGCTTCAGGTCGATGACGTCGGCCTTGAAGCGGCCGAGCATTTCGCCGGTAATCTGGCCGCTGATGCCGCGGTTGATGAAGTCGCGCTCGGGAAAATACTCGTTGAGGTGCCAGCCGTCGGTGATGGAATCGCCCAGGAAAACGATGCGCGGCTTGGCGGGCTGCGGCGCGGAGATTTTGGAGTTGGCCTCGGCGTAGCGGCTTAGGTTGTCGCGGTCCGGGGTGCGCAAGCTGCGCTCCTTCTGGTCGAGCAGCGCGCGAAAGTGCGATTCCATGCGCGTGGATACATCGCGCAACGCGGCGAATTGCTTGCGGGCTTCTTCCGGATACGGGAACGGTTTCGGCACGGCGTCGCTCAGCGATAAGTAGGCGCGCAAATTCGCCAGAAAAGAGTAGGTCAGGCCGGCGCTATTCTGGCCCGGAGCCTCCCGCAACGCGGCCAGGGCCGTGCGGCAGTTCTCGATGACGGGCGCTCCGGCGCGGCCGAGTTCGGGCGTGGCGAGGGTGGTCGATTCCATCAACTGCACGGCGTGCTCGAGCATGGGCAACGCCTCGCGCGCGGGCAGGAGTGGGCCGGGTTGCGCCCCCAGAATGGCGGCCAGCGCCAAGATCGCGAACGGATGTGCGAACTTCTTCATGGTTATTCTTCCTTGTTCAATTGCAGCGTGATGGTTCCAATGTAAAGCGGCAGGCGGATGCGGATTTGCACGGGCAGCCGCCGCGAGTCGTCGCTGAGCCAAACGAACAAGCGGCCCTTGCGATTGTAGAGAACGTTGTCGAACAGGAAAATCTCGTGACGAATGGTATGGAACTTGCCGGCGGGCGTCTCCACTACCTCGCGTTCCTGAGCCTCCACGCGAGCGAGCACGCTCTTCTTGCCGTCGCTGACGGGGACCTGCAGCACCTGGCCCGGCGCAGTCGGCAGCGTCCGCAGATAATAGAGGCCGCCCACCACGTCGTGAGTGCAGGCCGGGATGTCGACCTCGCGCTTGGAGACAACGGCATTGCTTCTGAGGTCGCGTTCGAGATGGGAGGCCTTACGGCGGACTTTGTCGTACACCACCTTGGTCTCGCGTTGGCGGCTGCCCTCGTTTGTCGCGAGCAAAGACTGAATCGCGCAAAGCTGGTCGGAGAGCGCCACTTTGTAATGGTTGTCCACCTTGAAGAGCCGCGAAACCAAGCCCGCGGATTCCACATCGAGGCCCGCGTTGAAGGACGCCTCGTTGCCCTCGGCGAGCCGTTCCAGCGTGAGGCGCGCGTTTCCGGCATGGATGAAGCGCCACTCGACCATGTAGGCGAGTTTCTCCTTCGACGGAAGCGAAAGCGCGCGCCCTGCCGTTTTCGTGTCGGCGCACGGCGATGAGAGCGAGATCAGTAGGATCGAGAGAAACTGAGCTGCCCGCCTGGAGATCAAGGGGAGGGACACCAACTTCGAGTCTCGCAGATCGGCGCGGCGACTCGCAAGCGCGCTCGGAACTCGATCGACGCTCGGCAGAGGGGCACCTCGCTCCATGGCGCCACGCCATCCAGCGGGCCACGTCACAGGCCGAAAGCACGTCGAACAACAGGTTGTGCGCGATCGCCGCCTTCAGCGGCACGGACAAATCGCCCTGCCTCATTCGCAGCCCGCAAGGGGGGGTAGAAGCGGGGCTGTGAGGAGTCTTTGCACAACCAAGGAATCCTTCACTTGTTGGATGATCGAGCGATCCATGCCAGAAGACCCGCCTTTACGTTTTTTGCATCTCCGATTGGGCGTGCGCATCCAAATAATTCGACGGGGATGTAAATATTCCGATCATTGCGGGCTCTGGACTCTTGCGTTGACCAGATGGCAGCAGGTCGATTCAGCAGAGGGGCTGGCCACCGCTTTCCGTCACAACCAGAATGGGGAGCATCTTTCCAAAGTCTTTTGACAGGACTGTGCGCGGAGCTGTAGCCGCTTTCGCGGCGATGGTTGCAGGGTCCGTGGGATTGTTGGCGTATTTGGCCTACCCCACCCAGGTCAAGACCGGCTATCAGCCGGTGCAGCCGGTTGCTTACAGCCACAAACTGCATGCGGGCAATCTAGGCATGGATTGCCGCTACTGCCACTTCACCGTGGAGCGTGCGAATTTTGCCGCCGTGCCGCCGACCGAAACCTGCATGAACTGCCACCAGCGGGTGAAGAGCCAGAGCCCGTTGCTCACCGTGGTTCGGGAAAGCTACGCTTCGGGCCAACCGATCCCGTGGGTTCGAGTCCACCAGCTGGCCGACTACGTTTACTTCAGCCACCGGGCGCACGTCGGCGCGGGCGTGAGCTGCGTGAGCTGCCACGGACGCGTGGACCAGATGGTGGAAGTCCGGCAAGTTAAGCCGTTGACCATGGCGTGGTGCCTGGACTGCCACCGCAATCCCGCGCCGCAAGTGCGGCCCGTCGAGTTCGTGACCAAGCTCGACTGGCAACCGGAGCGCGACCCGGCCGAGATCGGGCGTGAGATTGTCGCCGCCAAGCACATCGCTCCTCCGGTGAATTGCTCGGGGTGCCATCGATGAAAGACACGGGAAAAACATACTGGCGCAGTCTGGACGAGTTAGCCGCGAAGCCGGAGTTTGACGAATGGCTGCATCGCGAGTTTCCGCAAGGCGCCTCAGAGCTTCGCGGCAAAGCCTCCCGGCGCAACCTGCTGAAGCTGATGGCGGCCTCGTTCGGTTTGGCCGGGTTGACCGCATGCCGGCGCCCGGTGGAGAACATTCTCCCGGTGAGCCGCGCGGTGGAAGACTACATCCCGGGCGCGCCGCTTTACTACGCGACGGCCATGACGCTGGGTGGCGTTGCGACCGGCCTGGTGGTGGAATGCCACGACGGCCGGCCTACCAAGATCGAAGGCAATCCGCGCCATCCGGAAAGCCTGGGCGCGTGCTCGGCGTTCGCGCAGGCCTCCGTGTTGAACCTCTACGATCCGGACCGTTCCCGCACCGTGCTGCGTGGAGGACGCGCCTCGAGTTGGGATGAGTTCACCGCGTTCGCCGCGCCGCACTTTGACGCGCTGCGCGCGCAAGGCGGCCAGGGGCTGCGCTTCCTGAGCGAGATGGTCGCTTCGCCTTCGCTCGATGCCTTGCGCCGCCAAACGCTGGCTGCGTTCCCCCAGGCTAAGTGGATCGAGTACGAGCCGCTGGCCTCCGGCGCCGCGCATGCCGGGGCGGAATTGGCGTTCGGCGAGGCGCTTGACGCGCACGCGCACTACGGCGAGGCCGACGTCATCGTTTCGCTCGATCACGATTTTCTCGGCCTCGACGCGCCTTCGATTCTGCCGATCCGCGAATTCACCTCTCGCCGCCGCGTTGATACCACCAAGGATCAGATGAACCGGCTCTACGTGGTTGAGAGCCAATATTCGCTCACCGGCGCCGCGGCGGATCACCGCCTGCGCGCGCGTTCGAGTGATGTGCGCGAAGTGGCCGTGGCGCTGGCCGAGGAACTGAAGCTCATCGGCAATCCGCTCAAGGTTCTTGGACCGCCAACGGACAACCGCGCCAAGTGGATCCGAGCCGTGGCACGAGATCTGGATCGCCATCGCGGTGGCTCGCTGGTGGTGGCCGGTCCGCGGCAGCCCGCCCTGGTGCACGCCCTGGCGCTGTGGATCAATCACGCGCTGGGCAATGCAGGCCGCGGCGTCACCTTCACGCGGCCCGATCGCGACCGCGCCGCGTCCCTCGGCGAACTCGCCGCCGAACTATCCGCCGGACGCGTGAATACGCTGGTGGTGCTGGGCGGCAATCCCGCCTACACGGCGCCCGCGGATTTGGATCTCGCCGCCGGCATCGCACGCGTGCCCGTTTCGATTCATCTGGGCGAGCAGGCCAACGAAACGGCCGCGGCCGCCAAGTGGCATTTGCCCGAGGCGCACTACCTGGAGACGTGGGGTGACGCGCGCGCTTCCGATGGAACGCTCACCATCGCGCAGCCCATGATACAGCCGCTTCACGGTGGCAGGTCCGCGCTAGAAGTGCTCGCGCTGCTTGGAGGCCGCCAGAACGCGCGCGCTTACGACATCGTTCGCGAACATTGGACCGGCCAGTGGCCCGCCGCCGAACGTGAGCGTCGCTGGCGGCAAGCCCTGCATGATGGCCGCGTCGAATCCGGCGCGCGCGCCGAGGTGGCCGCGCCAAAGCTCGATGCGAAGAGGATTACCGCCGCGATAGCCTCCGTCCCTTCCAGGCGCGACGCGCTCGAAGTGGTCTTCGTTCCCAGCTCCAGCGTTTACGACGGCCGCTTTGCCAACAACGGCTGGATGCAGGAAGCGCCGGACCCCATGACCAAGCTCACCTGGGACAACGCCGCGCTGGTGAGTCCCGCCACCGCCCGGCAACTCGGCGTGGAGCACGGCGACGTCGTCGCACTGGCGCGCCAGGGCAGGGAAGTCGCGGCGCCCGTCTACGTGCAGCCGGGCCAGGCCGACGGCTCCATCTCCATCGCGCTCGGCTACGGCCGCGACAAAGCCGGCAGGGTGGGCCGCGGCGTGGGTACAAACGCATATCGTATCCGCACTTCCGACGCGGTGTGGTTTGCCGCGGACGTGGCGATACGCAAGCTGGGGCGCAAACACGCGTTCGCCGTCACGCAAGAACACAGCAGCATGGAAGGCCGCCCGCAGGTGCGCGAAGCGAGCGTCGACGAATATCGCCAGGAACCGCATTTCGCCTCGGCGTCCGATAGCCACACCGAATTGTTCTCGCTCTACAAGGAAACCAAATCCGAGGGTCATTACCAGTGGGGCATGGCCATCGATCTGAACTCCTGCATCGGATGCAACGCGTGCCTGGTGGCCTGCCAGGCCGAAAACAACATTCCGATCGTGGGCAAGCGGCAAGTGATACACGGCCGTGAGATGCACTGGATTCGCATGGATCGCTACTTCGCGGGCGCGGCCGACGATCCGCAGGTGCTGTATCAGCCCATGGCTTGTCAGCAGTGCGAATCCGCGCCTTGCGAAAACGTCTGCCCGGTGGCGGCCACCAACCACAGCAGTGAAGGTTTGAACGATATGGTGTACAACCGCTGCATCGGCACACGCTATTGCGCCAACAACTGCCCTTACAAAGTGCGGCGCTTCAATTTCTTCGACTATCACAAAGCCGAGGGCGAGACGCTCAAGGCGGCTTACAACCCCGACGTAACCGTGCGCATGCGCGGCGTGATGGAGAAGTGCACCTACTGCGTGCAGCGCATACAGGAGAAGAAGATTCAGGCCAAGACCGAAGGCCGGCGCGGCATCGCCGACGGAGAAATTGTCACGGCGTGCCAGCAGACCTGCCCGGCGGGCGCCATCGTCTTCGGCAACATCAACGATCCATCCAGCCGCGTTTCGAAGCTGAAGCGCGAAGAGCGGAACTATGCCGTGTTGAAGGAACTCAACACCAAGCCGCGCACCACGTACCTGGCGAAGCTGCGCAATCCCAATCCGGAGCTTGTGTAAACCATGGCGGACCTGGCGATCGAAGCGAGAATGGAACTCAACCCGCCGCTGGTGGAAGGCGAGCGCAGCCTGCATCGTATCACCGAGACCGTCTGCGGCATCGTGGAGCACAAGATGCCGCGGTCCTGGTACGTGGCCATCTCAGTCACCGGCTCAATAACGCTGATTCTAGCGGGCATGCTGGGCTATCTGGTGTCCACCGGCATCGGCGTGTGGGGCAACAATAGCCCGGTCGGATGGGCGTTCGATATCACGAATTTCGTTTTCTGGATTGGCATTGGACACGCCGGTACGCTGATTTCGGCCGTTCTGTTTCTCCTCCGGCAGCGCTGGAGGACCTCCATAAATCGCTTCGCCGAAGCCATGACGCTGTTCGCGGTGGTCTGTGCGGGCGTCTTTCCGGCGCTTCACGTGGGCCGTCCGTGGCGCGCCTACTGGCTATTTCCCGTTCCGAACCCGTATATCGATTTATGGCAGAACTTCCGCAGTCCGCTGTTGTGGGACGTTTTCGCCGTGAGCACCTACGCGACCGTGTCGGTGATGTTCTGGTACGTCGGCATGATTCCGGATCTGGCTACGCTGCGCGATCGCGCCACCACCAAGGCGCGGCAGTGGGCCTACGGCCTGTTGAGTCTCGGATGGCGCGGTTCGGCGCGGCATTGGACGCAGTACGAAATGGCGTATCTGCTGCTTGCGGGACTCTCCACGCCGCTGGTGCTGTCGGTCCACTCCATTGTCAGTTTCGATTTCGCGGTGTCGGTCATTCCCGGCTGGCACACCACCATCTTTCCGCCGTATTTCGTCGCCGGCGCCATCTTTTCGGGCTTCGCGATGGTAATCACCTTGATCGTGCTGGCGCGCTGGGCCTTCCAGTTGGAATTCCTGGTGACGTTGAAGCACCTCGAGAACATGAACATCATCATGCTGGCCACGGGCATGATCGTGGGCTACGCCTACGCCACCGAGTTCTTCATAGCCTGGTACAGCGGCAACCCTTACGAGCGTTTCGTTTTTCTGAATCGCGCCTTCGGACCCTACGCCTGGGCCTATTGGATCATGGTGAGCTGCAATGTGCTCGCCCCGCAGGTGTTCTGGTTCAAGCGCCTGCGTCGAAACCTTGTGGTGATGTTTGTAGTTTCGATTCTGGTCAATATCGGCATGTGGTTCGAGCGCTTCAACATCATCGTCACCTCGCTGCACCGTGACTATCTACCGTCTGCGTGGGGCTACTTCCGGCCCACCTTCGTTGACCTGCTCACGCTGGCCGGCAGCTTCGGATTGTTTCTCACGCTGTTCCTGCTGTTCGTGCGATTCCTGCCCATGATCGCCATGAGCGAAGTGAAGGGAGTGGTGGCTTCCGAATGAGCGACAACACAGGGATCTACGGCGTAGTGGGGGAATTCACGGACCCGCACGTGCTGGTTCACGCCGCGCGCGCCGCGCGCGAGGACGGCTACACAAAGCTCGACGCCTTCAGCCCGTTTCCCGTGCATGGCCTCGATGACGCGCTGGGTATCGCACGTTCCAAACTTGGATTGATCGTGGCCGCGGCGGGCGTCGCCGGCGGCGCCGCCGCGCTGGCGCTGCAATGGTGGACTGCCGTGAAGGCCTACCCACTGCATGTGGGAGGCAAGCCGCTGTTCGCTTGGGAGCCTTCGATACCCATCATCTTCGAAATCTCCGTGCTGCTGGCGTCTTTCGGCGCCGTGCTGGGCATGATTGCGCTGAATGGCCTGCCGCAGTTCTATCATCCCGCATTCAACTGGGAGCGCTTCAAGCAAGTCTCCGACGACCGCTTCTTCCTGGCGATCGAAGCCCGCGACCCACTGTTCGACGCGCCGCGCGTGAAAGACTTTCTGCGCGCGACGGGTGCCGTGGCGACGGAGGTGGTCGAATTATGAAGCGCGGCCTTCTTCTGGCGAGCACACTCGTGCTGTTCGGCTGCGGTACCTACTCGCGGTCTCCGCAGATTGAAATCATCAACGACATGGATCATCAGCCGAAATACAAACCGCAGACCGCCGCCTGGCAACGTCCGCTACCCGGCACCGTTGCCCAAGGTCAACAGAAGGCGGACATAGTGTTCTCGACCGGTCTGGAAAACGGCATGTATACAGGCAAATTGCCGCTGCCGGTGACCGCGGAGTTGTTGGCGCGCGGCCAGGAACGCTTCAATATCTACTGCGCGCCCTGCCACGATCAGACCGGCTCGGGTCGCGGCGTGGTGGCGCTGCGTTCCAATTGGCTGCCCACGAATCTGCTCGAAGCTCGCGCGCGCGGCATGACCAATGGCGAGATATTCCAAGTGATCTCGAACGGACGGAGGTCCATGCCGCCCTACCGTTACCAAGTATTGGAGCGCGACCGTTGGGCCATTGTGGCGTACGTACGCGCGCTCCAGCGTGCCACGGCGGGTACGCTCGACGACGTTCCGCCGGAACTGCGTTCGGAGTTGCGATGAATCAGAACGAAACCTACCTCTTGCGCGACTCGGCGTACCGGCGCGGCCGCAACGCCATTGCCCTGGTAGCCATCGCGGGCTGGGCGGCATGCGCCGCCGGATATGCCGCGGATCCGAAACGGTTCCTGGCCGCCTATCTGACGGCGTTCCTGTTCGCGCTCACCGTGACTCTGGGTGCCATGTTCTTCGTGATGATGCAGCATCTCACCGGCGCGGTGTGGAGCGTCACCTTGCGCCGTCTGGCGGAAAACGTCATGGCCTCGATGCCGGTGCTGGCGTTGCTGTTCGTCCCCGTGGCTGCTGGTTTGCACTCGCTTTACGAGTGGACCCATGCGGAGGCGGTTGCCTCGGACGCGATTCTGCGCGGCAAGGCCGGCTATCTGAACGAGCCGTTCTTTCTGCTTCGCGCGGCGCTCTACCTGGGCCTCTGGACGCTGATTGCCTGGCGTCTCCACCACATTTCCATTGCGCAGGATGCCAGCGGCGGGACGGCCGCGGTGCACGCGGGGCGGCGCTGGAGCGCGCCCGGCGTGGTGCTGTGGATGGTTTCGGGCACGCTCATGTCGTTCGACTGGATTATGTCGCTCGCTCCGGACTGGTACTCGACCATATTCGGCGTCTATGTTTTGAGCGGAGGCGTGTTGGCCTTCTACGCGCTGCTCACCGTCATCGCCTTGTGCTTGCGCCGGGCCAACGAATTGCGCGAGGCCATTCATGAAGAGCATTACCACGATCTCGGCAAGTGGCTTTTCGCGCTCACCATTTTCTGGGGCTACATCGCGTTTTCGCAGTACATGCTCATGTGGTACGCCAATCTTCCGGAAGAGACCATATGGTACAAGCATCGCTTCGCCGGCACGTGGCTGTGGGTGAGCGTGGCGTTGCTCGCTGGAAGATTTCTGATCCCCTTCAACGCGCTGCTTTCGCGCGCATCCAAGCGTAATCTCACGTGGCTGGGCGCCATGGCCGCCTGGATTGTGGCGATGCACTACCTGGACATTTACTGGCTGGTGATGCCGGTGTTCCAACCGGGCGGCGTCGCGCCGAATTGGATGGACGCGGCCGCGCTGGTGGGCGTTTGCGGCACCGTGGCATGGGCTTTCTGGAACAAGTTGAAACGGCACGCGCTGGTACCGGTGGGCGATGTGCGCCTCGACCGGGCCCTGCAGTTCGAGAACATCTAGGAGCGTGAGATGGACCAAGCGAAGCGCAACACGGGCTACGACGCGGAAGAGCCGAAGTCTCGATTTGTGGGCGTGTTTATGGCGGGGTCGGTACTCGCGCTGGTGCTCATGCTGCTTGGTCTGCAGGCTTACTACGACCGCGTGAAAGAGCAGCAGGTGTACATCAAGCAACTCGCGCCCGTGGCCCAGGATCTGCGCAACCTGCGCGCGCGCGAGGAATCCGAATTGCACTCGTATCGCTTCATCGATCGCGGCCGCGGCAGCGTGCGCCTGCCCATCGAGCGCGCCATGGAGTTGTTCGCCAGGGAGGCGGCCGCCGGCAAGTTCGCCTATCCCACCCAGCCCGCGCCGGTGAAACCGATCGAGCCGCCAGGAGGCGTGAATGCGAAAACGAATTAGCGTGGCCGCGTGGGCGCTTCTCGCCGCCGCTCCCCTGCTCGCCGAAGCGAGCCTGCCCGCGGAACTCGAAGGTGTGGGCATCGTCGAACAGATCGGGCGCGGTGTCGATAAGAGCCTCAGCTTCACCAATGAAGACGGCTATCGCGTGGAACTCGGCTCGTTCTTTCACCAGGGCCGCCCGGTGCTGCTGAACCTGGTCTATTACACCTGTCCGATGCTCTGCAATTTGCTGCTCAACGGACAGACCCAGACGCTTGCGCGAGATTCCCTGGACGCCGGGCAACGAATTCGAGATCGTCACCATCAGCATCGATCCAACCGAGACGCCCAAACTCGCCGGGCAGAAGAAGCGCAGCTATCTCGGGAGTTACGGCCGGACCGCGCCGGGCTGGCACTTTCTGGTGGACCGCGACGGCAACGCCAAGAAACTCGCCGAACAAGTCGGGTTCCACTATCGCTACGACGAGCGCCAGCAGCAGTACGCACACGCCGCCGCCATCATGATTCTCACACCGGAGGGCAAGATCTCGCGCTACCTCTACGGCGTGCAGTTCAAGCCGCGGGACCTTCGGCTGGCTTTGACGGAAGCCTCCGCCGGCAAGACCGGCGGCGCCGTCGATCGCCTGCTGCTGTTCTGTTTCCACTACGATCCGCAGGCGCGCAGCTACGTCTTGTTCGCCACCAACTTCATGCGCGCCGGCGGAGTGGCCGTGGTGCTGTTATTAGGCGGCGTGCTGATGAGCTTTTGGCGGAAGGAAAAGGCTTCGGCATGAATTGGCTCCACTCGGTTCTGCTGCCTTCGGCCGGCTCGCCCTACGCGGCCGATCACGACGCGGCCTTTATGTTCCTGGTGCTGCTGAGCGCGTTCTTCTTCCTTTTGATTGCAGGGCTCATCGCGTGGTTCGTCTGGAAGTATCGGCGGCGCGGCCCGGGCGAGCGCACGCCCCACATCACGCAGCATCTCGGTCTGGAACTGGTCTGGACCCTGATTCCGCTGGCCATCGCCATGGGCCTGTTCTTCTGGGGATTCCACGACTACATGCAGGCGTCCATCGCCCCGTCCGACGCGCTCGAGATACAGGTGACCGCGAAGAAGTGGATCTGGCAGTTCGAGTATCCGGGCGGCATCCGCACACTCAACGAATTGCACGTGCCTCTGGGACGGCCCGTGAAGCTCATCATGTCGAGCGAAGACGTGATCCACAGCTTCTTCGTGCCCAGCTTCCGCGTCAAGCAGGACGTGCTGCCCAACCGCTACACGCGAGCTCTGGTTCCAGCCCACCGAAGCCGGCGTGCACCAGGTCTTCTGCACCGAATACTGCGGCAAAGGACATTCGGATATGCTGGCCCGAATTGTAGTTGAAGACGACGCCAAATACCAGAATTGGCTTGAAACCGGCGGGGACGAAGGCAAGTCCATGCCGCTGAAGGAGTTCGGCGCGCTGCTGTACCAAAGCCGCGGGTGCGCGACCTGCCATTCGCTCGACGGGATGCGCGGCCAGGGCCCCAGCTTCAAGGGCGTCTTTGGCCACCCGGTGGAACTCGCCGCGGGCAAGAGCGTCCCAGCGGATGAAAACTACCTCCGCGAATCGATTCTCGACCCGCAGGCCAAAGTCGTCAAAGGCTTCGAACCGATCATGCCGACCTTCCAGGGCTTGCTGCGCCCAAGGGAGTTGAATGCGCTGGTCGAATTCATCAAGGCGCAAAAGTGAGGACCAGCATGGCGACTCAAACACAACCAGTCAACTATCTGAACGAGACACACGGCGCGCGCTCCTGGCTCCTGACTCTCGACCACAAGCGCATCGGGGTCATGTACCTGTGGTCGATCCTGTCGGCGTTCCTCATCGGCGGCGTGTTCGCCATGCTGATCCGCTTGGAATTGCTCACGCCCAAGCGGACCATCATGAGCGCCGAGACCTACAACAAGATCTTCACGCTGCACGGCGCGGTGATGATCTTCCTGTTCATCATCCCGTCGATTCCCGCCTCGCTGGGCAACTTCGTGCTGCCGCTGATGCTGGGCGCCAAAGACGTGGCTTTCCCGAAGTTGAATCTCGCCAGCTTACTGGGTGTACGTGCTCGGTGCCGCGTTTCTGGCTGACGTCCATGGTCACCGGCGCGGTCGACACCGGCTGGACCTTCTACACGCCTTACAGCACCACATCGAACGGCAGCGTCAGCATGGTGACGCTGGGCGTGTTCATCCTGGGCTTCTCGTCGATCTTCACCGGCATCAACTTCATCGCCACCATACACAAGCTGCGCGCGCCGGGCATGACCTGGTTCAAGATGCCGCTGTTTGTCTGGGGCATCTACGCCACCAGCATTATTCAGATTCTGGCCACGCCGGTGCTGGGCATCACCCTGCTGCTGCTGCTCATGGAACGCGTCTTCAGCATCGGCATCTTCGATCCGCGCCTGGGCGGCGACCCGGTCTTGTTCCAGCACTTCTTCTGGTTCTACTCGCACCCGGCGGTTTACATCATGATTCTGCCGGGCATGGCCATCATCAGCGAAGTGATGCCGGTGTTCTCGCACAAGACCATCTTCGGCTACAAGGCCATCGCCTATTCGAGCGTGGCCATCGCCCTGGTGAGCTTCCTGGTGTGGGGCCATCACATGTTCGTGAGCGGGCAGTCGCAGCTCGCCAACATGATCTTCTCGTTCCTCACCTTCTTCGTGGCCATTCCTTCGGCTGTCAAGGTGTTCAACTGGGTGGCCACCATGTACAAAGGCTCCATCTCGCTGGAAGCGCCCATGCTCTACGCCATCATGTTCCTTTTGCTCTTCGCCATCGGCGGACTGACGGGACTGTTCCTGGGCACGCTTTCGGTGGATGTCCACCTGCACGACACGTACTTCGTGGTCGCGCATTTTCACTTACGTGATGATGGGCGGGACGGTGATGGCCTTTCTCGGCGGGACTCCACTATTGGTGGCCCAAGATGTTCGGGCGCATGTACGCCGAAGGGCCCGCGCGCCTGGCCGCGGCGCTCATCTTCGTCGGCTTCAACATGACCTTCCTGACGCCAGTTCATCCTGGGTAGCCGCGGCATGCCGCGCCGCTATTACAACTACCTGGATCAGTTCCAGCCGCTGCATGCGTTCTCCACCTTCGGTAGCTGGGTGCTGGGCTCCGGGCTGTTTCTGGTGCTGGCCTATCTGCTGGCTTCGCTGCGCAAGCCCTACGACGCGCCCGCCAATCCTTGGGGCGGCATGACGCTGGAATGGCAGGCTGCGTCTCCGCCCATCACACACAACTTCGAACAAGCGCCTGTCGCCGACCACGGCCCGTACGACTTCGACCCCGAGGAGGTGCACGCATGAGCGATCACGCCGCGGCGCTCGACGGCGCGCACGCGCAATCGCCGTTTCTGCAGCACCATTTCTCGAATGCCGAACAGCAATTCGACGCCGCCAAGATCGGCATGTGGCTGTTTCTGGTCACCGAGATTCTGCTGTTCGGCGGCCTGTTTGTGGGCTACGGCATCCTGTGGGCGCGCTTCCCCGCGGCCTTCGCTTCGGCGCATCACCACCTGAACCGGACCATGGGTTTCATCAATACCGTGGTGCTGCTGGTGTCCAGCTTCACCATGGTGATGGCCGTGGACTCGGCCCGCCAATCCAAACGTGAACGGCTGATTCTGTTTCTGTCGCTGACCATCGCGCTGGCCGGGGTGTTCCTCGGCATCAAGTACTTCGAGTACATGCACAAGATTCACGAGGGGTTGCTGCCGGGCAGACTCTTTCATTACCAGGGCGCCGCCAATCCTCGCGAGTTTCTGTTCTTCAGCTTCTATTTCATGATGACGGGACTGCACGGGGTTCACATCGTGGTGGGCATGTGTGTGCTCGGATGGGTGCTGCGGCGCGCCGTGCGCGGCGATTTTTCGCAAAGTTACTACACCCCGGTGGACCTGGCGGGCTTGTATTGGCACCTGGTGGATCTGATCTGGATCTACCTGTTTCCGTTGTTGTATCTGGTGGGTTGAAGGTGACTGGGGTAGAGGTGACAGGCTCCACTGTCCCAAGCGAAGAAAAGGTGACTGGCTCCACTGTCCCAAGCGAAGCGCGTGGACAGTGCAGCCTGTCACCGTTCTAAGGAGTGTAAATGAGCGCGCATGCCATCACGACGAAAACCTACGCGACGGTCCTCGGCGCTTTGCTGACGTTGACGGTGATCACCGTTCTCGCCGCTGGTATCAACTTCGGTTCGCATTCGGTGAACGTGGTGATCGCACTCGCCATCGCCTCGACCAAAGGGACGCTCGTGGCGCTCTACTTCATGCACCTGCGCCACGACAAGCCGCTCTACGGCATCATTTTCGTGACCGGTCTCGTGTTCCTGGCCGTATTCCTCATGCTGTGCTTCGTCGATGCGGACACGCGCGATGATCCGCGCCCCGCGAACCTCCGGCCACCCGCCGGCGGCGCGGCGCCTGCACGCCGAAGGTAGCCAATTCTGGCATCATAGCCGTGGGAGGATCGCATCCCGTGCTCACGGCGAGGTTTCGTTTACGGGGAGTGTGGATGGCCGCGCTGGCGGCCGTCGGGGAACGTTTGCGCGCGGCGGATGCGGGCACCGCGCTCGAATCGCTGGCGCTGGTTCGCGTGGTGACGCTTCAGGGCAAGACGCATCATGTGCAGGGCGTCGATCGGGTGGGCGACCGCGTCTATGTGACCTCGGTCGAGCGCGCCGCGCGCAAGGGTCACCTGTTCGAGTTCTCCTACCCCGGTGGCGAACTGCTGCGGAGCATCGAGGTGCAGGAAGGCGACCGTTACCACCCTGGCGGCCTGAGCGTCCACGGCGATTCCATCTGGATTCCGGTCTCCGAATATCGGCCCAAGAGCTCCACGGTGATCCAGCGACGCAACCGGAAGACGCTGGCGCTCGAATCCCAGTTCGTCGTCGAAGACAGCATTGGCTGCCTGGCCGTGAACGCGGGCGTGCTCGCCGGGGGCAACTGGGACAGCCGCGAGATCTACCTCTGGGACCATGCGGGCAAACCGCGCGGCCGCATGGCGAATCCAAACGGGAACGCTTATCAGGATTTAAAATTTGTCTTCGGCAAACTGGTGGGTGGTGGCCTACTGCCGGGCCACGCGGGTGCCATCGACTGGATGGAGTTCCCCTCGCTACGCCTGGTGCGCCGTCTCAAGGCCGGGCGCACCGATCGCGGCGTGCCTTACACCAACGAAGGCATGGCGCTGGTGGGAGGCGAGTTGCTGCTTCTGCCGGAAGACGCGCCCAGCCGTCTGTTCGCCTTCCGCCTGGATGCGGCGCCGCTCCGGTTGATCGCGCATCGCGGCGGCGTGGTCTCCGCGAACTCGGCTGAAAACAGCCCGGCGGCCATCGAGGAAGCCATCCGGCACGGCTACTGGATGGTGGAAGTAGATGTGCACGAATCCAAGGACGGCCGCCTGGTGGTCAACCACGATCAGGATTTCCAGCGCTACTACGGCGTCGACCGCCGGATCGACGACATGAATTGGGACGAAATCGCGCGCCTGATAGCCACCCCCGGCGGCACGCGTCCCATGACGTTTCGCGAGTTATGCCAACGGGCGCGCGGACGCATCCGGTTGATGGTGGAGGCGAAGGGGAACCAGCACTCCGAAGCGTACTACCGCGAACTGGAAAGCGCACTGCGCGACAACGGCTTGCTCGAATCGGCGTACTTTCTCTGCCCGCCGGGCATTCCGGAGCGCTTCCGGGGCAAGGCGCGTTTATCGAGCAACGCGCGCCGCCTGAGGGAAATGGCCGCGCGGGGAGAACCCGTCGAGCGGCTGTACTTCCTCTTCGAGCGGGGCGACATGCAGGAAGAAGACGTGCGTTGGGCGCAAGCGCGCGGCATTCCAGTGGTGCCCGCCATCAATTCCTTCCGTTACGAGGGCGAGCGCCCCATGGAGCGCGCCCTCGCCGATATACAACGGCTGCTGAGCCTGGGCGTCACCGACTTCCAAATCGATTCGATTTACGAGACGGCCTTTCCTCGCCGGTGAGGCGAAAGGGGGACAGGCACGAAGTTTCGCAAAAGACGCGAAATTCGAGCCAGTCCCCGTTTTGCAGGCTGCATTACTTGCTTGGCACCTTGGCGATGGCGTCGATCTCCACCTTCATGCCGAGCCCGAGCCCGCTCTGCACGGTGGTGCGCGCAGGCTTCACGCCCTTGAAGAATTCGGCGTAAACGGCGTTGAAACGGTCGAAGTTTTGGATGTCGGAGAGGTGGCAAGTGCACTTCACCACGTCTTCGAACGAGCAACCGGCGGCCTGGAGCACCTTGCCCACGTGCTCGAGTGTGAGCCGCGTTTCCTCCTCGATGGTGCCGCGCACCAGTTCGCCGGTCTTCAGATTTAACGGCCCCTGGCCGCTCACATACAGCCAGCCGTCCATGAGCACGCCGGCCGAGTAAGCGCCGGTCGAGACTTGCTTGTCGGGATGTTTAATCTCAGTTTTTGCCATGATCGTGTTCCTTTATCCAGATTACGAATTCTCGATGACGATGGGGCCGCCCGCGCGATACCGCTCGACGGCCGCGCGATCCAACTCGACCCCCAAACCCACGCCCCGCGGTACCAGCGCGTGAGCGCGTTCGAAGCGAATCGGTTCGACAATCAGGTCGTTTTCGCGCACCAGTTCGCCGAAGATGTCCGACGGCACCGTGCAGTTGGGGGTTGCCGCCGCGGCATGCAGTGCCGACACTTCCAGGATGCCCAGATCCACTTCGCTGCCGTGCCAGCAATTCATGCCGGCCAGGGCCGCCGTGGAGGCCAGTTCGACAAACTGGATCATGGGACCGTTAAAGTTGAATCCGTCAATGGCGTCCTCGCGCAGCGCCGTGATCATGTCGCCCATGTTCTGCGAATACGGATTCGAGATGTGAATGTAGATGGGAATGCCCAGCGCCTTGCGCACCTCGCGGAAGCCCGCGAAATCGGTACGTTCGACGGGATCTTCGAGCGCGTACATGATGTCCGGATCGACGCCTTCCATCAGGCGCAGCGTGGTGGCGGCATCGTGCCAGCGCTGATTGGGATCGAGCAGCAGTTTGATGCCGCTTCCGCAGCGCTCGCGGATCTTGGTGCTCCAGTCGCGCACCGAATCTTTGTCCGAGCACTTGAACTTGAACACGCGGTGGCCGGCCTGCATGGCCTCGAATGCCTTGCGCGCGGCGTCTTCCGGCGTGCGCCGGCCGGTCCAGCCGCTGCACTCCACGCGGTCGCGGCAGGCGCCGCCAAGCAACTGATACACCGGCACGCCCAAGCTCTGGCCGGCCAGATCCAGCACGGCGCTCTCGACGGCATCGTAGATGCGCGGATCGCGCACCGGCAAGTGCCGCCAGTTGAGCGTGAGCGCGTCTTGGCCGAGGAAGGCGCCGAGATCGGCTTCCATTTCCGCCCGCGTGGGACCGCGGTAGGTCTCGCCGATGCCGCACGCGCCGTCCGCGGTTTCCATTTCGACGATCCATTTGATCTCCAGCGGAAAGTCCATCCAGCGCGCGCCGGTATGAAACTTCTCGGCGAACTTCCGGTCGCTGTCTTCGACGCCGGGGGAATTCAAACTGTCGGGGCGCGCCGGCACGCGCACCGGGGTGGCGGTGATCCGCCGGACTGCGGTTTTACTCACTTCGCAGATCCTCCATGAAGGGCCAATCCTTGAAGCTGGCGACAAATGCGACGGCGGCTTCGACGGCCGCCTCGAACAGATGCACGCCTTTGGCGGCCGTGCCCTTGTGCGGCTCGCCACTCGAGCCGGTGCTCGAGATGAACTGGGTTTTCCTGACCATGGTGACGCCGCGCGACGGTTCGTCCTCTTCCCACGGAATATAGCCGTTCGACGCGGGACGCGCGGCCCGCCCCGCCGCCTCCATCCGCACGCGCTCCGGAAACAGGTGGAGCATCAGGCTGGTTTCGTATTCGCACCCGTGCGACAGCGCGGGCGATTCCATGGGCGGCGCGCCGGCGAAGACCTTGCCGGCCAGCTCCCAATAAGTCGCCAGCGCGATGTTCGGATTTTCCGACGGATCGAATTCGTGACTCGCCAGCGCCAGCGCCTGCCGCGCCGGCGTGACGTTTCCGCCGTGGCCGTTAAGTAGCACGATGCGGCGGAACCCGCCCGCGAGCAGCGATCGCAGCAGGTCCAGGAGAACCTGCGTATAGAGGTCCGCCCGCAGGCTCAGGGTGCCCGGAAAGTGCAGGTGATGATGGCTCGATCCGAAAACCAGCGTGGGGCAAAGCACCACCGGGTCGCCCAAGCGCTCCTCGACCGCGTCGGCGATTTTCGAAACGATGCCCGAATCGGTGGACACCGCCAGGTGCGGCCCATGTTGCTCGATGGCACCGAGCGGCAACAATGCGACCCTCGACGGCGCCGCCTCGCGCACTGCGGGCCAGCTCATGTTCTTCAGCTTCATGGATCGATAGCTCCTTCCGCCAGAGGTTGGGGACCGCTTGCTGACGCACGCGGCTCAGCAACGGTTTCTGGGCCGTGACCGTGAGGGAGCGGTTGAATGGCTTGTTTCATGACAGGTCCCTTACGCCGCCGGATTGCGCGGCATGCCGAACTCGTCGAGCAGCGCGAGGATGCGGCGGTTGATGAAGTCGATGTGCGCGGCTTCGTGAGCCGACAGCGTCATGCGCGGGCGCCGCACTACCACCGTGTCCAGCACGCCGCGCGCTTGGAGCAGCCGCTTCTCGGCGTGATGATAGAGTTCCAGGTTCTGCAGACTGTAAACGATCTGCGGCAGCACGGCCTCGAACACCGGCGCAGCCTCCTCGCGCCGTCCCGCTTTCGCCAGGCGGTAGACGCGATCGAGCAAATCCACCGGACCCAGCCCGGGCACCACGCCCGCGATGCCGGTGGGCGCGAGCTCGAGCAGATACATGCCGCCCCATCCCTCCAGAACTTTCACGCCGCCCGCGGTGGCTTCGCGCACGGCCAAGGCCTTACCCGCCATCATGGGCTCTTCCAGCTTCAAATACTGAAAATGCGGATGCGCGCGGTGCAGCCGTTCGACGAAAGGCACGCTCACGGTGGCGCCGCCGGGATGAAAGTCCTGGATGATGACGCTCAGCTTCACCTCACTGAGAAAGCGGTCGAAATAGTCGTACAGATCGTCTTCCGGAATCGGGAACAAGCGCGGCACCGCGGTGGCGATGGCGCTGGCGCCCAGATCCGCGGCCGCCTTGGCCATGGGTACGGCTTGCCGTAGCGAGGGCGCGTTCACTTGCGCCACCACCGGGAGGGAGCCCGCGGCGGCGCGTACGGCTTCTTCAATCAACCGCAGCCGCTCCGCGTCGCTCAGTTTGTAAAACTCGCTCGCGTAGGCCGGCAGGCACACGGCCGCGGCCCCGGCGGCGCGCGCGAACGCGATCATGGGCGCCAGGCTTTCCCAGGCGATCTCTTCGTTTTCGCGGAACGGCGTGGGAATGACCGGTACCACCCCGTCGATCGCGAAGCCGGCGCTCTGGTTCATGGTTGTGGTTCTCCTTCATCCGCGCGTGCGCGCTTCCTGGTCCTTGTATTGCAGTTGGTAAAGCTTCCAGTAGATGCCGCGCATCTCCAGCAGTTCCTGGTGCGTGCCCGTCTCTCTCAGGCGTCCCTTGTGCATCACCAGGATGCGATTGGCGCGCTGAATGGTGGACAAGCCGGTGTGCGATGACGATGGATGTGCGGCCTTCCACCAGCCGGTCCAGCGCCTCGCGCACGCGCATCTCGGTGGCCGTGTCCACGCTTGAGGTGGCCTCGTCCAGAATCAGAATGCGCGGGTTGTGCGCCAGCGCGCGCGCGAAGTTGATGAGCTGCTTCTGTCCGGTGGACAAGCCGTTGCCACGCTCGCGCACGCTCTCGGAGAAGCCGCCGGGCAGCGAGCGTATGAAGTCCATCAGGTTCACCTGTTCGGCGGCCGCTTCCAACTCCTCGCCGGTGATGCGCGCGGTGCCCAGGCGGATATTCTCCTCGATGGTTCCGGTGAACAGATACGGGTCCTGCAGCACCACGCCGAAATGGCGGCGCAGGTCCGTGGGATCGAACTCGCGGATGTCGGTACCGGCGATGCGGATGGCGCCGCGTTGCACATCGTAGTAGCGCAGCAGCAGGCTGATCAGGGTGGTCTTGCCCGCGCCGGTGTGGCCCACCACCGCCACCGTTTCGCCCGGCTGTATGGCGAAGCGGATGTCGCGCAGCACCCAGTCTTCTTCCTTGTAGGCGAACCAGACGTCTTCGAATTCGATGGCCGCGCTTTCCGCGGGGAACGGCTGGGGAGACGCCGGCGCCACAATGCGCGCCTCGGTATCGAGCAACGCGAAGACGCGCTCGGAAGCCGCCATGGCCGATTGCAGAATGTTGTACTTCTCGCTCAGATCCTGAATGGGCCTGAAGAAACGCATGCCGTATTGGAAAAACGCGATCAGGACGCCCAGCGTCAATTCGCCGCGGCGGATCGAAAGGCCGCCGTAGGCCAGCAGTCCGCCCACGGCCAGCATGCCCAGAAACTCCACCACCGGATAGAACCAACCGTAGGCGAAGATGGCGCTCTTGAAGGCCAGCATGTGATCGCGGTTGATGGATTCGAATCGATCGGCGCTGCGTTTTTCGCGATTGAATAACTGCAGCACGGCGATGCCGCTCACGTGTTCCTGCAAGAAGGCGTTGATCCTGGCCACCGCCACGCGGATGCGCCGGTAGCTATCGGCCACACTGCGACGGAACAACATGGTCGCTAAGATCACCAGCGGCGTCACCGCCAGCAGAATGCCGGTGAGGGCCGGGCTGAGTTGGAGCATCGCCACCAGTACGAAACTGAGCATGGCCAGGTCGGCCAGGATGCTTACGATGCCGGAAGAGAACAATTCATTCAGGACATCTACATCCGTTGTTACGCGCGTCACCAGGCGCCCCACCGGATGGCGGTCGTAGAAGGCCACATCCAGCTTTTGCAGATGTTCCATGATCTGCCGGCGCAGGTCGAACATGGCGTGCTGCCCGGTCCATTGCATCAGGTAGCTTTGCGCGAACTCGATCACCAGCGTCGCCGCCAGCACCGCCAGATACATCGCGGAAATCTGGGTGATGCCGGTCCAGGCAGCCGTCGAAAGAAATCCGTCCAGAAGCGTGGGCGTGGGCGTCGCCCGCGGCGCCAGATACTTGTCCACCGCAATTTTGGTGAGCAGCGGCCCCACAATCTGCAGCCCCGCATTCACCAGCAGACAGACCAGCGACAGCGCCACCGGGCCGCGATAGGGCCACATGTAGGCGAGCAACCGCCGCATCAAACGGCCATCGTATGCTTTGCCTGCAATCTCTTCTTCCACTTTGTTAAGTTTAAAGCATCATGCCCAAACTTCTCACGCCGCTGGTAGCCGTGAAGGTGGCTTCCATCTACCAGAGCGCCCCGCTGCCGGAGCGCATGGCTCGCGCCACGCCCGACATGGCGGCGGCGCTGGAGAGGGTGGTGCGGGATTTGCGGGCACTCGGTCACGATCTGCGGCTGAGCGACATGTTCCGCAGCTACGAGATGCAGTGGCAGGCCCATCAGGATTACGCGACCCGGAAGAAGAAGGCCTACAGCCCGCCTCCGGGCGGCAGCATGCATGAAGGCGGCCGGGCTATGGACATCGATCTTTCCTCGATGGGCGTGCCGCTTGGCAGGTTCTGGGAGATCGCCATGGCGCACGGCTTCCTGCCCATCATCGACAAGCCGGAATCCTCCCGCAGCGAGGCCTGGCATTTCGATTGCCGCGGCAGCCACGCCGCCGTCTACGAATACGTTCGAAGTGGGAAGGCCGGCGCGGTCATGCCGCCGTACACGCAGATGGCCGCGAGCGCCATCACCTCGATCGGCATCCAACTCGACGCGGTGCACGATCAGGACGTCGCCTTTCTGCAATCCTCGCTGATCCGTCTCGGCCATAACCCCGGCCGCATCGACGGCGTGATGGGCGATCGCACGCGCGGCGCGCTGAAGGATGCCGGTGCCGCGGGCGAGGACCCCGCGGGCGCATTGTGCGCTTTACTAAAGGAGAAGTTCCCGCTGGAATTCTAATGCATGGATGGAGTAATTGTTGTCGACAAACCCGCCGGCTGGACCTCGCACGATGCCGTAAATAAGATGCGGCGCCTGGCCGGCACGCGGCGCGTGGGGCACCTGGGCACGCTCGATCCCATGGCCACCGGCGTTCTTCCCTTGATCATTGGCCGCGCCACACGCCTGGCGCAGTTCTATATTCGCGGCGATAAGGTATACGACGCCGTCATCCGCTTCGGCCACGCGACCGACACGTACGACCGCGACGGCGCGCCCACCACCGAACATTGCGACTACACGCTCGATGGCCATGAGATTGAAACGCTTCTCGCGCCGTTTCGCGGGACGTTTCTGCAGACGCCGCCGCCCATTTCGGCCAAGAAGGTCGGCGGCCGGCCCGCCTACGAACTGGCGCGCAAGAACATTCCGGTGGAACTCGCGCCCGTCGAAGTTACCGTGCATCGCCTGGACGTTATCGAGGGCGAAGGCAGCCGGCTGCGAATCGAAGTGCACTGCTCGGCCGGAACATACTTGCGCGGCATCGCCCACGAAATGGGGCAGGCCGCCGGATGCGGGGCCTATATCGAGGGACTCCGCCGCACCGCGGCCAGCGGCTTTTCCATTGAGCAGGCGCGCACGCTCGACGCGCTTCAGCAATTGGCCACAGAGCAGAAACTCGTCGAAGTCCTCATACCCGCAGCAGAGTTGCTGCCCGAGTTTCCCTCTGAAGTGGTCGATCAGATTACGGCGTCGCAGATCCGCAATGGCCGCGATTTCCGGGTGTCGCCGTTCCGCGTCCGCAAAGGCTCGCGATACGTCAAAGCTCTCGATGAAGACGGGAGTCTCATCGCCGTGGGCGAAGCCCGGTTACCGAACCTCTACCATCCCATTCTGGTGCTCTGAGCTGCCGCGCATGAAGGAAATTTAATCTCCCCTTCAGAAGGCTTTCATCCCGCGCGGCTAGGCTTAGGCGTGGTACTGTTGTCTGGCCTCCATCCTAAGTTTGGCCCTCCTGGTGTCCGCGCCGCCCACAGCGGCGTCCGACCTGGTGTCCAAGCCCGCTCCCACGTACAAGTTTCTTTCCGGCACGGTCATGGATGTCAACGCTGACAGCCTGGTCGTGCGGCGCGGCCGGTTCCGTAAGCCGCCGGAAATCCGAAAATTTCGTCTTACGCCGGAAACCCGCATTGAAGGGAGCTTGAAGACGCAGGCCCGCGTGACCGTGGGTTACACATCGAGTGAGGAGAGCGATACGGCCGTCCGCGTCATCGTGCGGCCTCCGGCGAAGAAGTAGAGTTCGTTCCGGCCTCGCATTATTGGCCGCACTTCATCTTCTCGCGCCGTCTCCTGGCCCAATCCTCTTTCACAACCTGGTGGCTGCGCGCCACCGCCAGCGAATCCGCGCTCACCGGTTTCGTAATTACCGATCCGGCGGCCACGTAACTTCCCGCGCCGATTTCGACCGGCGCCACCAGCGTCGAATTGCTCCCCACGAAGGCGCCTTCGTGAATGATCGTGCGGTGCTTCTGGCTGCCGTCGTAGTTGCACGTGATGGTACCCGCGCCGATATTCGCCTTCGCGCCGATCGAGGAATCGCCCAGGTAGGCCAGGTGCATGGCCTTGGCGCCGGCGCCCAGGCGCGTCTTCTTCAACTCGACGAAGTTGCCGACGCGCGCGCCCGCCTCGATGTAATTCTCCATACGCAAGCGCGCGTACGGGCCGATGTGCGCGTCCGCTTCCACTCGGGAAGTCGCCACGATGCTGAACGGGCCCACCTCAACGCGGTCTCCCAACGTCGAGTCTTCGACGATCGAGCCGGCGCCGATGCGGCAATCCTCGCCGATGACGGTCTCGCCCAGGATGCGCGCGCACGGCTCCACAATCGTGTCGCGTCCGATCCGCACTCCGCAATCGATCGCCACCGTCTCCGGCTTTTCGATGGTCACGCCGGCCAGCATCAACTCGCGCGCTTTGCGCGCGCGGAAAATGGCGTCCACCTGCGCCAGTTCCACGCGCGTGTTGATGCCCAGCAGTTCGCCGGAATCCTCCACCCGCAGCGTGCCCACGCCGAGTCCCGCGCGGCGAAATATTCCGACCAGATCCGTCAGATAGTATTCCTGGGCCGCATTGTCCGGGCGGATTTCGCCGATGTGTTTCCAAACCAGATCGGCCCGGAAACAATAAATGCCGGAGTTGATTTCGCGGATGGCGAGTTGTTCCGGGGTGGCCGACTTCTGCTCGACGATGGCCGCGATGTTGCCGTCCGCATCGTGCAGGATGCGGCCGTACCCGGTGGGATCGTCCAGGCACGTGGTGATGAGGGTCGCCGCCCTGGCGGCGCTTTGCTGCGCTTCGATCAGCCCGCGCACCGTGGCGGCTTCCAGCAGCGGACAGTCGCCGTAAAGCGTCACAAGCAATCCGTCGCGCCCGGCCAACGCTTCGCGCGCGCACAGCAGGGCATGTCCCGTGCCTTTCTGTTCGCTCTGTTCGACGAAGTTCACGCCGTAGCGCGCCAGGGCCGCGCGCACCTGGTCCGCCTGATGGCCGACGACCACCACAATCCGCTCGGCGGGGGCCACTTCCAGAGCCGTCCTCACCGCGTGCTCCACCAGCGCCATGCCCCCGGCGCGGTGCAGCACCTTGGCCATCTTCGATTTCATTCTGGTGCCCAGGCCGGCGGCCAGCAGGACAACGTTCACAGGTGTTTGCATGATCTAGATCCCTCGCGTTCCGCCGCGCCTGGCCGCCCCGGCGAGCCGCTTTCCGCGGCCTTCCTCGGCCAATGAGATGGCCGCGGCGGCGGTCAACTCCGGGTCATGGCGAATGACGGCGGTCTGCTCGAGCAGGTCCCGCGCCACGATGTTCAATCCCATGTGCGCCAGGAGGTTCCAATCGTTTACCACCGGATATACCTCGGTGCGCGCGTAATAATCTAACAGTTTCTTCCGCATGGGGCGCGTGTTGACCACCGCGCAATCGAGTAAGTCGCCGCCGGCGTGCCGGCTGATCGCCTCCAAGTGCTGGGAGGCCGTGTAGCCCATGGTTTCGCCCGGCTGCCACATCAGGTTGACGAAGTACGCCTTGATGGCGCGCGACGCGCGGATGGCCTCCGGTACGCCTTCCACCAGCAGATTCGGAACCACGCTGGTGTAGAGCGATCCGGGTCCCAACGTGATCAGGTCCGCGTCCGCGATGGCCTGGAGCGTTTCCCGAAGCGGCTTGATCTGGCCGGGTTTCAGCCTGACCTGCTCGATCCGCACGCGGCTGCTGCTGATGAGCGTTTCGCCGGCCACCACGCGAGCCGTCGGCGAGCGTGGCCTCCAGGCTCACGTTAGCCGAGGTCGATGGATAGATGCGGCCGGCGATCGACAGCACTTCGCTCGATAATTTGACCGCCTGGGCGAAATCGCCGGTCACGCCGGTGAGCGCCGTAAGGAACAGGTTGCCGAAACTATGGCCCTTTAGTCCACCGCCGGCCGCGAACCGATATTGGAACAGCTTGCTCAGCAGCGCTTCGTCTTCCGACAGCGCCACCATGCAATTGCGTATGTCGCCGGGAGGGAGCACGTCAAACTCGCGGCGCAAGCGGCCCGAACTGCCTCCGTCGTCGGTCACTGTCACCACCGCGGTGATGTCGACCGGAGAAAGAAATCCGGCTCCGCTTTCGAGCAGCCGGGGTGGCCGCGTATATTTCTTCAAGCCGTGCAGCAGGGCTGAGAGGCCCGTGCCGCCGCCCATGGCGACAATACGTAGCGGTCCGACCGGTGCTCGCGTGGGCTGCTTGCTCAACTCGTCTCCGGATTGCAGTTCTCAAATCAGTGTGGTGCGCTGGAATTGCCGTCCGGTATGGGCACTGCGCGCAAAATGGGGACTGGCTCGAATTTCGCTGCTTTTGCGAAACTTCGTGCCTGTACCCGATTTTGCCCACCGGGCATCTTACTCCTCAGAATCCGCGCCGCACTACACCAGTCTACCGCGCCCGCTTCGCATCTCCGCGCCGTGAGCCACGGATGGCTATGGGTGGAGCAGTTCGCGCAACCATCCGCGTTGGATCATCTCGGCGAAATCCGGATCGTTCCGCGCCAGGGTGCGGTTGCGGGGCTGCAATTCGATGGCGCGTTTCATGTGCCGGCGCGCACCTTCGAAGTCGCCCTGCAGGCCGCGCGTCAACGCCAGCGCGTAGTGCAAGTGGTCGGCTTGGGGCTGCGTCTCGAGCGCCTTGTACAAATGTTCCTCGGCGTCGGCCAGGCGACGCAGGTTGATGAGACCCACGGCGTAGTTGTATCGATCCTCGGCCGTTTCGAGCTTGGGCTGCGCCTGGCTCAATCGTTGCACGCACATCTTGGCGTGCAATCTTGCCGTGTGGCTCATCGCCGGCACGGGCCCGGCGGCGGCCTTCTCAAAAGCCTCGATCGCGCCTGCGTAATCGCCTGCATGGAACAAGTGCATGGCTTGCTCGAAGGCTTTGACCTGTTGGCCCGGATCGGGCGCCACCGGCGACCTTCGGGTGGGAGTCTCCTCCCCCTTGGCGGCTTTGTTGGGACCATTGCGCGGGGACGCGGATGATCTGCCGGCCGGAGCCTTCTTCGGGGCAGGCGCCCGTTCCTTGCGCTGTGGGGTCCTCTTCATTCGGCAGTAGTCCTTGTATCAAATCGCCAGAATGTTTGCAAGGCCCTCACTTAAGTTCATCTTCATCCTCACCCTCAACGGGCGTGTCGCCGTCCAGGTCGTCGGCTTCGAGCACCTGGTCGCAGTCGAGGCAACGCTCGTAGTCCACGCCGTCGCGACGCGCAATTAGCTCCCTTCGCTCGTGTTTGCAGGTAATTGGCATGAGGGTGAGATTACCCCTATTGTAATCAAGCCGTTGGGCGTGTCAAGAGCCACTTGACGCCGCGCCTCAGCGCGCCGCCTCCGCCCACAACTCCGGCGCCGTCCAGCCCGCGGGTGGCGCGGTGGTCAGATGCACGCCGTCTTTTGGGTAAAGCGCGCGCCACGCGTCGATGCGCGCGGCCAGATCCTTCACCAGGGTGGGGTTCCTGGCGGCGACGTTGGTAGTCTCGTTCGGGTCCGTATCCAGCTTGTATAGCGCGTCGCTTGTGTTGCCGTGCCCGTCGATCTCGCGCACGAGCTTCCAGCTTTCACGACGCATAGCGTATTGCGTGCGTCCGGAGCGTTCGATGGCAAAGAACAGATCGTCACGGGGAATGTCCTTGCGGGTCGAAATCGCGCCCCAAAGATTGTGGCCGTCGAAGGGCAGCCGGTTGCGCGGTGTGACTCCGGCGGCGGCTGCGAGCGTTGGAAACACGTCCATGGCGGTCATGAGTTGGCCACTACGTGTGGCCGGCTGGATGTGCCGGGGCCAGCGCAAGAAGGCTGGAACGCGCAACCCTCCTTCGAAGACCGAACCCTTGGCGCCGCGTAGCGGCGTGTTGCGCGCCCCTTGTTCGATGGGGCCGCCGTTGTCGCTGAAAAAGAGCACGATGGTGTTGTCCGAAACGCGTTCTTCGTCCAGCGTCCTTAGGATCCGTCCCGCCGCCGAGTCCATCCCATCCACCATGGCGGCGAACACCCGACGCTTCTGGTCGGCGATGCGCGCGTATTTGGCGACCAGCGCCTCCGGCGCTTCCAGCGGCGCGTGCGGCGCGTTGAACGGCACGTAAAGCAGAAACGGCTTACTCTTGTCGCGCGCGCGCAGCCACCGCGTGGCTTCCCCGGCGATGAGATCGGTCGAGTAGCCTTCCTCGCGCACGCTCTTACCGTTGCGTTGCCAATCCAGTCCGCCCTCGCGCATGTGCGTGTAGTAGTCGATGGCCCCGTTCAAGTGGCCATAGGCATGATCGAAGCCGCGGTTGTGCGGCAAATATTTCGCCAGCGAATGTCCCAGATGCCACTTGCCGGTAATGGCCGTTTGATAGCCCGCCGCCTGGAAGGATTCGGGCAGCACGTGCTCATGGAGCGGCAACCCGTAGCTCGACCACGGGCGGATCACCGTGTAAGCGATGCCCAATCGCATGGGCGAGCGGCCCGTAAGCAGCGCCGAGCGCGTCGGCGAGCACACCGGAAACGAGCAGAACTGTTCGAAGCGCACGCCCTGCCGCGCGAGCTTGTCCAGATTCGGCGTCTCGATTTCGCCGCCGTAACAGCCCAGGTCCGCCCAACCCAGATCGTCCGCCAATAGGATGACGACGTTCGGGCGCTTTTCAGCGGCCAAACCCCCAGCCGCCAGCGGTAAATTGAGAAATGCCCGTCGATCCACTTCAAACCTCCGTCAGTTCGTCCATGCGCGCCTTCGAGGTTGCCGGCGACAGCAGGAAGGTGGCCTCGCCGCCGGGATCGGGAAATTCCGTCAGCGTGAGCGTGGTGTCGATGCCGCGGCGGTTGGCGCCGATGGCCGTCGCCCTCACCTGACACGCCATGCCATCGGGCCGCAGGCTCGCATCCGGCCTCGCCCGCAGGAAGGAAAGCGGCGAAATCGTCAGCAGTTTCAGATCCGCGCCCGCGATTTCCGGATTGCGTTTCGGATTCAGTGTGAACAGTTGCGGACCGCGCATCACCGCCACGCGGTGTCGCTGCGATCGGGTGCCCGCCACCAGCCGCCAGCTCATGCCCATGTTAATCTCGACGCGGTCGCCGGCCTTCCAGCGCCGTTTGATTTCGAGCCAGCCGTCTTTGCCCGCGGGCTGCGGTTCCTGGTTCACGCTCGCCTGGTAACTCTCCGACCAGCGCGGTACGCGCAACCGCAGCGGAAACGTCGCTGGGCGCTTCGGATCGACTCGCACTATCACCGCGCCCGAGTTCGGATAATCCGTCTCCTGGCGGAGCTCGCATTCGACGCCGCCCGCGAGCGTGGTCTTCACCGTCGAAGCGCCGTAGAGATTCAGCATCAGGCCATCGCCCCATCGGTAGGCCACCAGTTGGGGAAGCTCGGCGATGATGCGGCGGAAGTTGCACGGACAGCAGTAGGTGTCGCGCGGCCAATAGACGCGCGGGCCTTCATAGGGCGTCCAGTAGCGCAGCCGGCGCCCGTCCGGCGATTGCGCGCCGAACAGCGCGTTGTAGATGGCGCGCTCCATCATGTCGCCATAACGGCTCTCGCCCTCCATCCGCAGCAGCGCGTCGAAGAGCCGGATCAGATACGCCGTCGCGCACGTTTCGGTGAGTTCTCCATCGCCCGTTTGATCGCTATACCAACATTCCGATTTGCTGGCCGATCCCGTAATCAACCACCCGCCGCCCCGGCGCAAATAATCGATCTCGCGGCGCGATTGGCTGAGCAGGCTCTCCTCGCCCGTCAGATGATACAGTTCCACCTGCGCGAGTGTGCGCGTGGTGAATGCGTAAGCGTGGCCGTAGTAGGGCGGGCGCCGCCCTTCGACGATTTCCAGCTTCCAGTGCGGCACGTCCAGGTCCTTCACCACGAACTCCAGGTAGCGTGGGTCGCCGGTGGCGCCGTGCAGCGCCAGCATGGCGCGGTCCAGGCCCGTCATCAGCATGGCCGGATGGATGTCGGGTTCCTGGAGCACGCCGGGGAGTTTGCCGCTGAGCTTCCCGATCAGGTGGTCGCCCACGCGCCGCGCGGCATCCAGCGAGGCGCGTTTGCCGAACAGCTTGTAGTCCGAAACCAGCCCGTACTGGATGTAGCACATCTCGTGGATGTCCCACGCCTTCACGATCCGCGAGGCGGGCCGGTACCAACCGATGTAACCGTCGGCAAGTTGATGGGCCATCAACCCTTCGGCCAGGCGATCCTTGCGCGCGATCAGCGCCGCGTCATTCGTGTAACGCGCCATGCGCACGGCCGAGTCCAACAGTTTGCCCGCGCCCACGTAGTCGCCCTGGCCTTGCTTTTCGCGGAAAGGCGCCAGGAAGTCCTTGTCGATGTCGAGCTGGAGCAGATTGCCCCGCGCGGTCAGTTCGATGCGTTGCCCGATGAGTCCCGCCGGGCGCGCCTCGCCCAGCTCCAAGGATGTGAAGACGTCGCGCGGCTGGGAGGCTGCATCCAAAGTGGGTGCCGCCAGAGCGGCGGCCGCGGTTGCCGATAGGAATTCTCGCCGCTTCATGAGCACCCTCCACAAGCAGTTTATCGGAATGGCGCGCGGCGCGCGCGCGGGTGTGTGTCAGTTGGCGGCGGGTGGCGGGGAATCTTCGGCGAGGCAGTTGCTTCCTCGAGGGCGCCCATCTCTTCGAGCAGTTCGAGCGTCCGCTGGGCTTCTTCTTCGTCCAGCCGGCTGATGGCAAAGCCCACATGGACCACCACGTAGTCGCCCACTTGCGCTTCGGGAACCAGGTCCAGATAGGCTTCGCGCGTGATGCCGCCGAATTGCACCCGCCCCATGCGGCTTTCCCCTACTTGTTCGGTCTCGAGAATCTTTCCCGGTACGGCCAGGCACATAAACGAAGCCCCTCGCTTCCATTATCGCCGAAACGAGGGGCTTCGCGGCTTTCGCGTCAGCGGCGCGTAACGCTGACCGAGCGCCATCTCATGTTGCCGGCCGCATCGCGCGCCTGCACGATGATGGTGTTGGCGCCCAAGTAGAGCGGGACATTTTCGATGGTCCACACAGCAGTGCCCGAAGCAGTGCCCGACTTGCCGCTGGAGGTAAGCCAGCGCACATCGGTGACGCCCATGTTGTCGGTGGCGGAGCCACGCAGCGTGATGGAGCCAGCCGTGGTCAAGACACTGGTCGACCCCGGTGAAATGATGATAAGCGTGGGTCCCACGGTGTCTCTCACCGTGCCCGCGTAGTTCACCGCGAGTTGCCGCGACGCGGACTGCCCACCCGGCTCGTAGGCCGTGACGGAGATGGTGTTGGATCCGATTTCGAGCGCGATCGGCGGCGTCGACCAGTTGGTTGTGCCGCTGGCCGCCCCGCTGCCGCCGAGCGAATTGCTCCAGGCCACGCGCGAGATGCCCGAGGCATGCGCGGCGGTCCCGGTGAGCACCACCGACGGCGAGGCGGACGTGTACGTCCCCGAAGCCGACGGCGAGGTAATCGCGATGGTGGGCGCCGTGACTTCCACCTGCCGGATCACGAACACCGAAACCGTCACCGCTGCTTGCGCCTCGTCCACGGCCCTGATCGAGATGACGTTGTTGCCCACGCTCAACGCCGCCGCCGCGATCATCCACTCGCGCGTACCAAGCGCCGCACCCGAACCCCCCCGGTCGCTGGTCCAGGTAACCACCGGTTCGCCGGTACCGCCCGTCGTAACTCCGGAAAGGAAAAGGCTGGATGCGGTTGTGGAAACGGGCGAGCCGGGTGGAATTTGAATGCGCAGACCCAGCGGCGCCGCCTGTGGGGTGTCTCCACTGGTCGACGTGGTTTGCTCGGCGTAGAGTTCGCGTATGGCTCCGATGTCTTCGCCGGTCAAATTGGTGACCCGGCGGTAATATGGATACATCACCGAGCCCGGCCTATCGGAATGTGCCAGGCCGAGGGCGTGCCCCAATTCGTGCAACGCCACGCTGAACAGGTCCGTATCGGCGCCCGAACGCCAAGCCTCGTCGGCGTCCATATGCATGTCGCCGGCGATCGGTTCCGGATTCGGCGGCGAAGGATAAAAGGTATGCGCGATCACCTTGCCGGGCCCGTCAAACGGATAGGCATCCCCGTGCGATCCCGAGGCAAACAGAATGTCGATGGTGCGTGGGAGGCCGGGTCCTAACGCCGGAGTGAAGGTCAACTTGACGTAGCGCGCCCACTCGGCCAACGCCCGGGCGAATTCCGCGCGGCTCACTTCCGGCGTGAGCTTGCTGGTCAGGCTGCGGAAATAGTAGTTCAATTCGGTCGCATTCTGCCCGGGACCGTCCCAACCATCTCCCACCTTGGCGATGTACTGGCCGATAAGCCCGTCTTCGGTTTGGGCTCCCGCGCAGGCCATCACGCGCCGCCCTTCGATCAGATCCTCCGACGCCGGAAAAATGTAGGCGACTTCGTCCCATTCCGCCAGACGCATCACCCGGTACAGCGGGCCCTTCACCAGCCGCTCATTCTCGAGCAGGTCGGGATGCTCCCCCAATTCCAGGCCCTGCTCCAGCACCATGGCGCTGGCATCGCCCGCATCCACGTCGGGGTGAAACTCCACCAGGAAATGCGTTGGGAGCTTCTGTGAGCAAGGCGGCGATGGGAAGGAGCGGGCTAATCTTGTCTTCCGGGGGCAACGCACCGGCCCACTGCAGGTTCAGGTCATCCACCGTCACCTGGTCCGGAATCGACACCATCAGTCCCGATTCCGGCACCGTGCCCAATATGATCACACCGCGTCTCAAAAGCTCTGCCTTCTGGCTGGCCTGAGGCGCCTCCCGAAATTGCAGGATGAGATGACGATGGCTGGCTGCGCGCCGCTTGGATAATACCGGTTCAGCAGTCAGGGTATCGAAGGAAGAGACTTCTTTTCTTGCTTTTAGATAAAGTGGCGTTTCCGCGACCGCCAAGGTTGCCGCGAGCAACCAAACCCACCGGAATCGCAGGCTTAGTTGGCCCATGCTGTTCTTATCGTTGGCCAAAATCGCGGCTTTAGCGAAACTCGCCGCGCGCGCTGAGAAATTCGACTTGCCAGGGGCACTTTTTCATGTGATGCGCGTATCCCTGGCCTGCATAGCCCTCATCCAAATCCTGCTTACCCCTTGCGCCGCCATAGCCGAAGACGCCGCCTACAACATTGAAACGGTTGCCGGAACCGACTTCGTGGGAGACCGCGGCCCGGCCACCGCCGCGCAACTCGGCAGCGCCGAGAGCGTGGCTGTGGACTCGGCCGGGAACCTCTACGTGGCGGACGCGGCGGACCATCGCGTTCGCAAGATCTCCCCAGCCGGCCTCATCACCACCGTGGCCGGCAACGGGCACCCGGGCTTCGCCGGTGATGGCGGCCCGGCCTCGGCCGCCCTGCTGGCCCAGCCCTACGGCGTCGCCCTGGACCGTTTTGGCAATCTCTTCATCGCCGAGATGGGCTACGACAGCCTGGCTTTGAAAGGGCGCGTGCGCAAGGTGTCAACGGACGGCATTATCCGGACCATCGCCGGCGGCGGCCTGCTGCTCGCCGACGTGGCCGGCGACGCCACGGCGGCCAAACTGGCCGGACCGCGCAACGTGGCCGTCGATGCCGGCGGAAACGTCTACGTGTCGGAGTTCTTGGGGCATCGGGTGTACAAGATCGCGGTTGATGGCGTGATTTCGGTGGTGGCGGGCACGGGTGTCGCCGGCGATTCGAAAGAAGACGTTCCGGCGGCGCTGGCGCAGTTGAACTACCCGAAAGGGCTGGCGGTGGATTCCTACGGCACGCTCTACATTGCCGACAGCGGCAACCACGCCATCCGCAAAGTGGCCCAGGGAGTCATGAGCACCCTGGTGCGCGGGGGCAGGGAAGGCTCCGCCGCCAGCATACTCAACGACCCGACCGGGGTGGCGGTGGACCCGGCTGGCAACGTCTATTTCGCCGACAATGGCAACGCCCGCATCCGGCGCGTTGCGGCGGGCGGCACTGTGCCGGTGACCGTGGCGAGCAAGGACACCCCCGTGGCCACCGGCAGCGTGGCCGTGTCCAGTTGGCGGGACGTCGCCTTGGACCCGGCTGGATCGCTCTACATCGCCGACGGCCAGCGCGTGGCCAAGTACGATTTCCATGCATCTATCCAGACCATCGCGGGCGACGGGACTTACGAATTTCGCGCCAGTGGAACCATGGCCACCATGAACCGGCTCTATGGCCCCTACGGGGTGGCCGTGGACGCCGCGGGCAATCTCTACATCGCCGACCAGGGCAATCACCGGATCCGCAAGGTGGCCGCCTCCGGACTCATGACCACCATCGCCGGTCCCGGCGACGGGCGCAACATGCGGCGATGGTGGCTTGGCGATTGCAGCGTCGATCTTCGAGCCCGCGGGCGTTGCTCCGGACGGATACGGAAATATTTGGATTGCCGAGTACCTGGCCCACCGCATCCGCCGCGTCGGCCGCGACGGCATCATCTCGACCGCCGCCGGCACGGGTGTGGCGGGCTTCCAGGGTGACGCGGGAACGCAGATGAACGGGCCCACCGGAATCGTCGCGGACTCGCTCGGCAATGTCTATTTTTCGGACACTTACAATCATCGCGTGCGAAAACTGGACACCCTCGGCAATCTGTCGACGGTGGCCGGCAAGGGGGTGCGCGGTTACGCGGGCGACGCGGGGCTGGCGTCGCAAGCGCAACTGGACACCCCCCGCTTCCTGGCGCTGGATGCGGCGGGCAACCTCTACATTGCCGACCAGGGCAACCACTGCATCCGCCAGGTGACCAACTCGACGCCTCCCCTCATACACACCGTGGCGGGCACCGGCGTGGCGGGTTATTCCGGCGACGGCGATGCGGCCGTGCGTGCCCGGTTGAACGCTCCCACCGGCGTCGCCGTGAGCACGGGTGGAGACATCTTCATCGCGGATTCCTACAACCATCGCATCCGGCTGGTCTCCTCCGACGGCATCATCCGGACCATCGCCGGCACCGGCACGGCCGGCTTTTCCGGCAACGGCTCCGCTGCCACCGCGGCCGAATTACACACCCCCACGGGACTGGCGCTGGACGGCGATGGCAACGTCTACTTCGCCGATAACGAGAACAACCAGGTACGCCTGCTGAGGCCCACTTCCGGCAGCGTCGTCATCGTGGGCCCCAGCGCCTCCGTCGGTGTGCTGAACGGCGCCAGCATGCAGGCGGGTCCGCTGGCCGCGGGCGGGATCGTTTCGATTTTCGGCGCGGGAATTGGTCCGGAGACAGCCGTGACGGCGGCGCTCGATGTGAACGGCCTGCTGCCCAAGTCGCTCGGCGGCGTCGAAGTGCTGTTCGACGGTTGGCCGGGGGCCCTGTTCTACGTTTCCGGCAAGCAGATCAACGTGCAGGTGCCCTTCTATGTCTCGCGACAACCCACCACGCAAATCGAGGTCCACTATCTGGGATCGGTGGTGGCCAGAACCACGCTCGCGGTGGCCGATACGGCGCCCGGAGTGTTCACGCTCGCCGGCGGTACGGGGCAGGCCATTGTGGTGAACGAGGACGCGACGCTCAATTCGACGCTCAACCCGGCCGCGCGCGGTTCCGTGGTGGTCCTTTACGCGACCGGCGAGGGCCAGACCAACCCCGGCGGCGTGAACGGCCTGCCCGCCGCCTCGCCGTACCCGAAACCGCTGGCGGGGGTCTCGTTGCGTATCGGCGGCTACCCGGCCGAAATCCTCTACGCCGGCGCCGCGCCGGGCTACGTCGGATTGATGCAGATCAACGCCCGTGTGCCCTCGGGTTACGCGGGCCCGGGCGTGCTGCCCGTGACGCTCACCGTGGGCGGCATTGCCAGCCAGAGCGGCGTCACCATGGCGGTAAAGTAGCTACTTGCCTTCAGCGCGCGGAGGGGAGAATCAGGCGAACCAGTAAGAGCGTGAGCGCGGCCACTGTTGCGGCGGCCGGGATCGTCAGCACCCAGGCCCACAGGATGTTGGTTGCCACGCCCCAGCGCACGGCCTTCAAGCGCTGTATCGAGCCGACGCCCGCGATGGCGCCCGTGATCACGTGCGTGGTCGAGACGCCCACCTTCAGTTCCGTCGCCAGCAGAATCGAGATGGCGCCCGCCGCCTCGGCGCAGAAGCCGCCCCGCGGTTTCAGACGGGTGATGCGCGCGCCCATGGTGTGTATAATGCGCCATCCGCCGGTGAGAGTGCCGAGAGCGATGGCCGCGTGTGCCGACAGAATCACCCAGATGGGGACATCGAATGTCTTCAGATACCCCGTCGTCACCAGCAAGCCGGTAATGATGCCCATGGTCTTCTGGGCGTCGTTGGTGCCGTGCGCGTAACTGTAGATGGCCGCCGAGAGCAATTGCAGCTTGCGAAAGTAGATGTCCATCTTGCGCGGGCTCTTGTGGCGGAAGATCCAGTAGACCGCGATCATCAGGGCGTAGGCCACCACCAGTCCGAGCAGTGGGGCCACCACCATGAACACCAGCGTCTTGATCCACCCGCTCCAGACAATCACGTCGAAGGCGTGATCCAGGCCGTGATTCAACGACGCGCTGGCCATGGCGGCGCCGGCGTAACCGCCGAACAATGCGTGCGAACTGCTGGTGGGCAATCCCAACCACCACGTGATGAGGTTCCACACGATGGCGCCGATCAGGCCGCACAGGATCACCAGCATGGTTACCGACTTCAGGTCCACCATGCCCGCTCCCACCGTCTTGGCGACGCCGGTCCCAAAGCTGAACGCCGACACGAAATTGAAAAATGCCGCCCAAACCACGGCTTGGAGCGGGCGTCAGAACGCGGGTGGCCACCACCGTGGCCACCGAATTGGCCGCGTCGTGAAATCCGTTGATGTAGTCGAACACCAGCGCGACCGCGATGATGAGAATAACCAGAGCCAGGAGGGGCATGGCCGGTTAGCTGTTCTTTACCTGCACGTTCTGCAACACGTCGGCGACGTCCTCGCAACGGTCGATGGTCTCTTCGAGTACGTCGTAAACCTCGCGCAGCTTGATCAGTGCGATGGGATCCTTCTCGGTCCGGAACAGGTCCGCCACCGCCTTCCGCATGAGTTGGTCCGCGCTGTCCTCCAGGCGGTTAATCTCGATGCAGGATTCCAGGAAGGGTTTGTTCCGGCTCAACGCCTCGAAGGCGGTCTGAAACGACACCGCGCAATCGTAGACGATCTCGCACAACTTGAGCACGGTGGGCGGGATGGGTTCCAGTTGATAGGCCGTGATGCGGTGCGCGGCGTCCTCGATTCCATCCAGAACGTCGTCCAGGCGGCTGGCGATCGAATGGATGTCTTCCGGATCGATGGGCGTGATGAAGGTCTGGTTCAGCCGCCGGAAAACATCGTGGATGATCTCGTCTCCCTCACCCTCCAACTGGCATATTTTCGTGGTGGCTCTCTGCAACTCGGAATTGCCCGCTCGCGTGCCGTCCATCAAGAGGCGGGCGGCCTGCGAGATGATTTTGACCTGGTTCAGGAATAGAAAGAAAAACTTCTCCTCGCGGGGTAAGAAATTCATATAGTGCTCGATTGATCAGAAGACCGGTCCATACTTGTAAAGGAAGGGATAACTATTATCGCGCATCGGTAAGGGGGACGGTCAAGGGCAATCCGGGCATAGTTAGGTGACGATTGGGAGTATGGCATCTGCAGGTCCGCTGGTCCCGTCCGCCAGATCGAGGAACCGCTTATCCAGCAAGCGCTTGGTGTCGAGGTTGGCCATGGCCGAGAGCAGGCTTTGCTGGGCGAAGGGATTCTGTTTTTCCACTTCCCCGAGCAACGCCCGGATAGTCTCGCGCACCGTGCCGGTTCGCTGCGAGCAACCGCACGGCACCAGGGGCGCGCCCAAGTACTCGGCGTAGCGCCGCGTGACGCGCTCGGTGACGAACACCAGCGGACGAATGAGGCGGAATTCGCCATCGCGCGACCGCGTGACGGGCGGCAGCGCGCTCATCCGGCCCGTAAACAGCGCGTTGCGCAGGAGGGCTTCGCAGAAATCGTCCGCCGTGTGTCCGAAAGCGATCACGTTGGCACCCAGCCCGCGCGCGACTTCGTACACCGCGCGGCGCCGGTAGCGGCTGCACAGATCGCAGCCGTGGCCGGGCTGCTCGACGGCCAGCCGCAGCGACGGCGGGTCGCGATAATACGTCCAGGCGACGCCCTTTTCTTTCAGGTATTGGCCCAGCGGCTCGAGGGGCCGTAGAAACTTGCCCTGCTCGACGGTGAAGGCGCAAACGGAGAACTCCACCGGTGCGCGCCGCGCCAACAGCATCAACGCTTCCAGCAGCGTGAGGGAATCCTTGCCGCCCGACAGCGCCACCGCCACGCGGTCGCCGTCGCGGATCATGCGGTAGCGCCCGATGGCTTCGCCGACTTTACCCAGGAGAGCCTTTTCCAGATCCAAGTTCTATTATAGGTTTCTGGTACCTCATGATGTCCGACCGCTTTTCCATATCGCCGGCGCGCCTGGCCGCCTTCGACATTCTGCTGGGCGTCGAACGTGGGGGCTACGCTTCGGACCTGCTGCGCGCCTCCCGTTGCGACGCGCGCGACGCCGGTCTGGCCTCCGAGATCGTCTTCGGCGTGCTGCGCCTGCGCGCGCAGCTCGACTGGCTCATCGTGCGCATCACCGGCCGCCCTCCCCAACGCATGGACCCGGAGGTCCTGGCCGCGCTGCGCATGGGCATCTATCAACTCCGGCATCTGGACCGCGTTCCGCCGCACGCCGCCGTGAACGAGAGTGTCGAGCTGGTACGGCATTGCGGGAAAGGCGCCGCCGCGGGCCTGGTGAACGCGGTACTGCGCAAAGTGGACCGCGCTCCGGTGAAGTGGCCGAATCGCGCCACGGAATTCTCCCTGCCGCCTTGGATGCTCACGCGCTGGGATCAACGCCACGGCCCAGTCATCGCGGCGGGAATCGCCGCCGCGTTTCTGGTCCCTCCGGAAACCTACGTCCGCGCGCCGGAAGGCAAAATGGATGGGCTGGTGCTCGAACCCACCGGCGTGGCCGGCTGCTACCTGGTTCTGGAAGGGCGTCCGGAGCCTCTCCGCATGCAGGACATCGGCTCGCAATCCATCGTGGGTCTGCTCGAATTGAAGCCCGGAATGTCGTTTCTGGACGTATGCGCGGCGCCCGGCAATAAGACCGCCCAAGCGCTGGAAGCCGGCGTGCGCGCGGTGGCGTGCGATGTTTCCTGGAAGCGATTGATAGAGCTCAAGCGCCTGGGCTGTCCGCTGGTGCAGGCCGACGGCGCGGTCGCGCTGCCGTTCCGCGCTCGCTTCGACCGCATCCTGCTGGACGCGCCTTGCAGCGGTACGGGCACCATTGGGCGCAACCCGGAGATCAAGTGGCGCGTCCAACCCACGGAGTTCGCGTCCCAACATGCCCGCCAAGTGCGTCTCCTCGTCAATGCGCTGGCCCGCCTCCGCGGCGGTGGGACACTGGTGTATTCGACCTGCTCGCTGGAGCGCGAGGAGAACTGCGACGTGGTCTATGAGGCGCTTGACCAGTGCGGCGACCAGTTCCAGTTCGCTCGCGTCGTGGAGCGCCTGCCGGGGCGCGACGCCGGGGAAGGATTCTACGCCGCTGTGATAACATCGAAAGAGCCTCCCAATGATTGAAATCGCACCATCCATCCTGTCGGCTGACTTTGCGTGTCTGGGCGAGGATATCGCCAAAGTGGAGCGCGGCGGAGCGCGCATGCTGCACGTCGATGTCATGGATGGGCACTTCGTCCCGAACATCACGCTGGGGCCTCCGGTGGTGAAGTCGCTACGCAAAATCACCAAGATGCAGTTCGACGTTCACCTGATGATCTCGGACCCGGATCGCTTCGCCGGCAGTTTCATCGAAAGCGGCGCGGACCAGGTGAGCGTGCACCAGGAAACCTGCCCGCACCTGGACAGAACGCTGCGCATGATCCGCGGCGAGGGCGCGCGTGCGGGTGTGGTCATCAATCCGGCGACGCCGGTCGCCACGCTGGAGGACGTGCTGGATGTGGCGGACTTCGTGCTGGTTATGAGCGTGAACCCAGGTTTCGGTGGCCAGCAGTTCATTCCGCGCGCGCTGGATAAGGTGCGCGCGCTCGACTCGCATCCGCCGCGAGCGCGGCCTCGGATTCAAAATCGAGATCGACGGCGGCGTGACCCTCGACAACATGGCTTCCATCATCCGCGCGGGATGCGATTGGCTGGTGGCGGGCTCCACTGTGTTCCACTGCGCCGACCCCGCCGCCAGGGTGGCCGAGATGCGGCGCATTGCCGAGGAGGTTAACACCGTTCGCGTCTGAAGACCGGACGGTGAGTGAGGTTATGGGCATGATTTTCAATCGACCCTGGACTAAACGGGCGATCGCGTTGGTGGTGGTGATGGGGCTGGCTCTCACGTTCGGATGCCGGCGGCGCAAATACGAAAATCCCATCACGAAGGACACCTTGCAGCCCGACAAAGTCCTGTTCGACAAGGCCGTCAAGGACATTGAGAAAGGGCGTTACGAAATCGCGCGGCTGACCCTGAACACGCTGATCAACACCTACGATACCAGCGAGTTCCTGGCCAAGGCCAAGCTGGCCATCGCGGACACGTGGTTCCGTGAAGGCGGCTCCCACGGTCTGGCGCAGGCCGAGGCCGAGTATAAGGACTTCATCCTCTTTTATCCCACGCTCGAGGAAGCCGCCGAGGCGCAGGACAAAGTCTGCAATATTCATTTCCGGCAGATGGAAAAGGCCGACCGCGACCCGCAGCATGCCCTGCGCGCCGAAGACGAGTGCCGCCAGTTACTGGTCCAGTTCCCCAACAGCAAGTTCGCTCCGGGGACGCAGCAGCGCCTGCGCGAGATCCAGGAAGCCATCGCCGACCACGAATTCCGCGTGGGCGGCTTCTACCACCACAAAGGCAGCTTCGTACCGGCCGCCAACCGCCTGGAGACGCTGGTGAACCAGTACCCGCTCTTCAGCAAAGCCGACGAGGCTCTGTGGCTGACGGCCGATTCCTATTCGAGACTGGGTCCGCGTTTCCAGGATAGGAGCGTGCTGGCGCTGTCGCGCATTGTGAAGGACTACCCGCTGAGCGCCCGGGCCGAGGATGCCAAGGCCAAACTCACTTCACTCGAAAAACCCATTCCGGAACCCGATCCAGTGGCCCTGGCGCGCATGAAGTACGAGGCCGAGAACCACGATAAGGGCAGCATGATGAGCCACTTCTGGGGCATCTTCAGCAAGAGCCCGGATGTGCGTGCGGCAGCCAAGTCGGGTGCCCCCGCCATGACCGGCCTGAAGCCCACCATTCCGGTCAGCGTGCCGGCCCCCGCCGACATTGCGGCGGCCGCCGCCGGCACCGCCAGCGCCGATGTGACCGTGTCCACCGTGACGGATACTTCCGCGCTCGATTCCAAGCCGGACGCCCGCCAGAATCCTCCCAAGCCGGCGGGCGGAAGCGAAGCCACCACTTCCACGGCGCAGCCGGCTTCGGCGCAGTCCGGCGATCCTCAAGCCGGCCAGCAGAATCCCGGGAAGAAGGCCAAGAAGGCGAAGAAGGTCAAGAAGGCGAAGCAGGCCAACAACCAGCCCCAGCAATGAGCCGGATTCTGCTCGCCGACGACAGCCCGCACGCCCAGAGGATGGGCGAAAGGATTCTTCGCGAGGAAGGTTTCGAGGTGGTCACCGTCACCGATGGAGACACCGCCATGATGCGTCTGGGCGACGTAAATCCAGATCTGGTCGTGGCCGACGTGTATCTGCCGGGCAAGTCCGGCTACGAGATCTGCCGCGCGGTGAAGACCGATCCGCGATTCCGCTTCACCCGCGTGGTGCTAACCGCCGGCGCGCTCGAACCCATCGACGAAGATGAGGCCAGGCGCGTGCAAGCCGACGCCGTCCTGAAGAAGCCCTTCGAAGCCAGCTCCGTGGTCGAAACCATCCGCACGCTTATCGAAGCGGCGGAATTCGCCCGCGGCTTGTTCGGCGAAAACCCGGCGCAAAGCCTGACGGCCGCGCCTTGCGAGCCCGCGCGGGCGGCACCTCCGCCTGCTTTGTCGCAACCGGCGCTGGAACTCGACGCCGAACGCGTACGCGCCGCCGTCACGTTGGCGCTCGAAGCGGCGCTGCCGGCCATGATCGACGAGATCACCGATCGTGTGTTGATCGCGTTAGGGCACTAGTATTACTGTGTTAAAAACAACATTCTGGTGTAGAATTGTTTTGTGGGATCACGCCTCTCTTCGCCAGGCCCACAACAGAGGCGCTTCGCGGCATATATCGAGGGCCTGGCCAACGCCGCGGGGCACGCCGACCGGCACACTCCCCTGAAGAACTACTGCACGGGATTATTGTTGCCAGGAGAGCGTAAGAGTGTTGAGCCGATGGCTGCACGCCTAGCGCCGCACGACGTGAGCCGCACGCATCAGTCGCTGCATCACTTGGTCGCCGACGCGCCCTGGAACGACGAAGAGATGCTGGCGCAGGTGCGGCGGACGGTGCTGCCGACCATGCAAAAACACGGTCCGGTGGTGGCCTGGATTGTGGATGATACGGGGTTTCCCAAGCAGGGCAAGCACTCCGTCGGCGTCGCCCGTCAATACTGCGGTCAAATCGGCAAACAGGACAACTGCCAGGCGGCGGTGAGTCTGTCGGTGAGCACGTGGGGTGCGAGTTTGCCCATCGCTTGGCGGCTGTATCTGCCGGAGGTGTGGTGCCAGGATTCCGCGCGCCGCCAGCAGGCCGGGGTCCCGGAAGAGATTGCGTTTCAAACCAAGCCGGAGATTGCTCTACAACAGATTCGGAAGGCGGTGGAGCAGAAGGTTGCCGTGGGAGTGGTACTGGCAGACGCCGGCTATGGAAACGGCACGCCATTTCGCAGCGCCCTCACCCAACTCGGACTTTCCTACATAGTAGGCATCGAGTCTTCGACCACCGTCTGGGAGCCTGGACAACAACCCTTGCCCGCCCCGCCGCGAAAGCCCGGCCGTGGAGCAGCACCGAAGCGCCTACAACGCAACGCCGACCATCAGCCTATTGCGGTGAAGCAGTTGGCCCTCAGTTTGCCGTCTTCGGTTTGGAAGGATATCGCTTGGCGCCCAGGCAGTCAGGGATCTTTGCGTTCTCGTTTCGCCGCTGTCCGAGTACGTCCTGCCCACCGCGATGAAAAGCGGACTGTCCCGCACCCGGAAGAATGGCTCTTGATCGAATGGCCCAAGGAAGAATCGGAACCCACGAAATATTGGCTGTCCACGTTGCCGGTCAGGACTTCACGGAAGTCTCTGGTGAAGATTGCCAAACACCGCTGGATTATTGAACGCGACTATGAGGAGCTCAAGCAGGAACTTGGATTAGGCCATTATGAAGGACGGAGTTGGCGCGGTTTTCACCATCACGCCACCTTGTGCATCGCCGCTTATGGGTTCCTGATCAGCGAGCGGAACCGTTTTTCCCCCTCAGTCCGCGCCGGCCATGCTGGACTATCAGCCCCGGAGCCGCCGACGGACTTCCGCCCACGCGGGTCGCCGCATCCGCCCCGAACGGCATAATCCCCACTCGATCGCCACGCTCCACATCGTGATCGCGCGCCACCTGCTTCAGCAGCTTCCTCGCTGCCCGTTCTGCGGATCGTCGCCGGGATAGTCCTCCGCGTCTATCTCAATGTCCTCCACGTTGGAGAGTTCCTTCAACGATAGACAGCGCCAGATTCTCTCCCCGCCATCCGGCTGCGGTCCGCTCTTGCTTTCGCGCCCGCCCGGCCGGTCATAGCTCAGCGCATGAGGACACAAGGGCCTTCGCGTGCCGTCATACAACGGCATAATCGGTCGGCGCTGAACTACCGCCGCAAGCACCGGCCGACGGATTTCATCTGGAGATTGCCCAGTGGCGGACGCAGCACCCATTTCCTATCTCGGGAGAGCGCCACCCGCGCCAAGTGCCTGAGCCTGATCCGTTTATAACATAGTAATACTAGGGTGCTGACCGCGTGATTTGTCCCTCAGCGCCGCGGGCTGGGCATGCCCGGCCCCTGCGCCGCGCCTTTGTGGGGGCGAGGCATGCCTCGCCCCTCGCGCCGCATGCTCCCCGCAGCCGGGGAAGAAATCACGCAGTCCTGGCACTAGGGTTCGATTTACGGGAGGCTGGTCGTGCTTCAGTAGCTGGCTTGCTTAAGTTCCCGTTCCAGTTGGCGGGTGGCGCGCTCGCTGATCAGCGAAGCTACCTGGCCGAGCAGTTCAGGGAGATCTTCCGGCTCGATAAGTACGGTGCTTGGCATCTGGGCCGGCACGGGGTTCTGGGAATCGCGGTACGCCGTGATAATGGCCGTGGCCGGCCTATACTCCATGATGCGGGCGTGGGCTAATACCTTAAGGCCTGCCTCGGGGGATTCCATCTGCAGATCGCTCAGCACCAGTTGGTATACCTGCTCGTCAAGTTTACCTACGGCTTCGGCGGCCGAGGCGGCCGAGTCAACCTCGTAACCACCTGCTTCCAGAATGGTTTGCAGCGTCAAACGGGAGGTGGGGTCGTCGTCCACCAGCAGAACACGAGCCATGACCATGGTGCGGCTGCGCGCAGGGCGTACGCCCTTAAGCATGAAGCAGTTTTCCTTTCCGATGTGCCGTAACGTTTCCTCATCTATAGTGTAAGCGAAAAGGTCCTCAAATTGACCTTGAAATACGCGCTTTTTATTTCTACGTATGTAGATAGTTATATACTATTCTAGTAGTATTATACGCCCGGGGCCTGCGCCCCTTCCGTGCCGAATACGCGCGCGAAGATCAACCCCACATTGCGCAACTGGCGGTCGAGCGAAAAGCTTTGGGCGATTTGCTCCGCGCTGAGGATGGCGCGGATCTCCGGATCGGCTTCGATGCTGGAGCGGAAGTCGCCCTCCTCCTCCCAGGCGCGCATGGCGTGGGCCTGCACCACGCGGTAGGCGTCCTCGCGGAGCATGCCGGCGGCTGCCAGGTCGATCAGAAGCTGGCCGCTGAACACTAACCCACGGGTCTGGTTGAGGTTGCGCAACATTCGTTGGGGGTAGACGGGCATGTTTTCGACCAGCCAGGCGGTCTTGGCGAGCAGGTAGTCGGTGAGGATGAGCGAATCCGGCAGGATGACGCGTTCAACTGAGGAGTGCGAGATGTCGCGCTCGTGCCACAGGGCGATGTTTTCGAAGGCCGCCTGCGCGTTGGAACGGATGACCCGCGCCAGGCCGCAAATCTGCTCGCAGGTGATGGGGTTGCGTTTGTGCGGCATGGCTGAGGAGCCTTTCTGGCCCTTACTGAACGGCTCTTCGGCTTCGCGGACTTCGGTGCGCTGCAAGTGGCGGATTTCGAGGGCGATCTTTTCGAGCGCGGCGGCCACCAGGGCCAGCGCCGAAATATAGGCCGCGTGCAGGTCGCGCGAGATCACCTGGCTGGTGACGGGCGCCGCGCGCAGCCCCAGCCGGGCACAGATGCTTTCTTCGGTCTCCGGAGCGACGTGCGCGTTGTTGCCCACCGCGCCCGAGATCTTGCCCACGCGAATGTCCTCGGCGGCCGCCTCGAAGCGCTTGCGGTTGCGCCGGATTTCGTCGTACCAGAGTGCCAGCTTCAGGCCGAAGGTGATGGGTTCGGCGTGTACGCCATGCGAGCGGCCGGCCTGCGGCGTGTCGCGGAATTCGAAGGCGCGTTGCTTGAGCACAACGGCGAGCCGGTCGATTCCGGCCAGCACGATGGCCGAGCTCTGCTTGATAAGCAGCGCCTGTGCGGTATCCACCACGTCGTTCGAGGTCAGCCCGTAGTGCAGCCAGCGCGAGGCGTCGGCCTGCCCGGCGGCGGCCATGCTTTCGGCGACGGCAGTGGTGAAGGCGATGACGTCGTGCTTGACGGTCTTTTCGATCTCCAGAATGCGCGGGACCTGGAAGCCGGCGTGCGCCCGCAGCAGGCGCGCCGCCTCCATGGGCACCTCGCCGGCTTCGGCCAGCGCAACGCTCGCGGCCAGTTCGACTTCGAGCCATTGCCGGTACTTGTTCTCATCGCTCCAGATGCGGCCCATTTCGGGCCGCGTGTATCGCGCAATCATGATGTTCGGCCTCGCTCCTTCACAGATGAAACACTTCGGTTTGCTTCTTCGGGAGCGCCACGACCAGATGGGTCTGGATGCCGCGGCCTTCGATGGCCTGCGCCGCGGCCAGGCGCGCCAGTTCCGGATGGTTGTTCTGTTCGCTGAGATGCCCCAGAATCAATGTCCGTGTGCAAGCCGCCAGATCCTGGCGGATGAAATCCGAGGCCACGTCGTTGGACAGGTGCCCCTTGCGCCCCATCACGCGCTGCTTCACCTGCCAGGGATACGGGCCGACTTTCAGCATTTCAAGGTCGTGGTTCGATTCAAGGATCAAAAGGTCGGTATCGCGCAGGTGGAAGCGGATGGAGTCGGGCATGTACCCGAGGTCCGTGACCAGGCCGGCCTTGAGGCCTTGCGTGTAAAAGCAGAACCCGATGGGGTCGATGGCGTCGTGCGGTGTGGTGTAAGTCTCCACTTCGATGTCGCCGATCACCAGCTTGGTGCCGGCGCAAAACGTTTCGACGGCCGGCTGGTAGGCCGGCTTGGCCAGCGTGCTGAAAGTCGCCTCCGTCACGTAGACGGGGACGGGGGGACGCTTTTCGCGGCGCTTGGACACAGTCCAGACGCTGGAGACGTGATCGGTGTGCTCGTGGCTGATGAGGACGGCGTCGAGATCGTCGATAGTTTCGCCAATGGCCGCCAGCCGGGCCATGGTCTCCCGGCGGCTAAGCCCAGCGTCCACCAATAGACGAGTACGTCCGGTTCCCACAAACGTGGAGTTGCCGGCGCTCGACGAGGCCAGTACGCAGATTTTGAAAATGCTCTCCCCTCCCCGACCTTTCCTTGTAACAGGAAAGCGCCGCTGGGGACAACTGCATCTTGCCCGATTAATTCAGTCTCACGGGCTTGCCGGTCTGGATGGAGCGTACGGCCGCGTCCAGAATTTCGTTCACGCCCACGGTGTACTTCAACGACACCAGGCCTTCGACCGGCCGGTTGTTGCGAAGGCAATCCACCATGTAGGTGATCGGTCCGGAGCGTTGCGGATCGAGTGGTTTCATTTCCAGCGGGGTGGCGGGTTGCCGTCCGATGCGCATCTCGGGCTTGCCCCCGGCCTGCCGGATGTAGCCCTTGTAACTCACGATATCGAAGGCGCCCATACCCGGCGGCATATCCCAGCTTTGTTCCAAAATGGCGACGGCCTTCGGGTACGTCAGGATCATGGTGGCGTCGTCTTCCACTTTCGGAAAATCGTCGGGACGCAGATGCAGGGCGTAGGCGTAAACGGTTTCGGGGCGGCCCAGGTAGTATAGCGCGTAGAGCGCGTTATAGCATCCGAAATCCATCAGCGCGCCGGCGCCGTTCTTTTCCGGATCGATGAGCCACTCGTGGAAAATCTTGCTGCGGCCGGACTTCGGGAAAACGCCACCATGACCGGTGACGACGTGCATCCGCCAGGGCGCGCCGAGCACGCCCGAATCGAGCGTCGCCTTGGCCGCGTAATAGAAAGGGCTCCAGGCCGGACCGAAGTTGGTCATCACTTGGATGCCGTACTTCGACGCCAGCCGTTCGATGGCCAGCGCCTGCTTGTAGGTGGCGGCCAGCGGTTTTTCAAAGATGACGTGGATCTTGCGCGGTCCGCAGGCTTCCACCACTTCCTGATGCCGGTTATTTTCGAGGAACGCCCAGACCATGGTGGGCTTGACCTTGTCGAGCATCTCCTTGTAGTCGGTGAAATAGGCAACTTGCGTGGCGCCCATCCTGCGCGCTTCGGCGACCAGGTCCGGATCGGTCTCGGCGATCGCGACGAACTTGGCGGCGGGCGACTTGAGCAGGCTCTCCAGGTGGCCCCAGGTGTGCGAATGGCGCAAACCCACCAGGGCGATGGTGTAGTCTTGGGCCGCCAGGGGTAGCGCGGCGACCAGTCCAAGCAAGAGCAGTTGGGTTCTACGAAGCATATAATTCCTATACCATAACGGTGTGAGCAAGATCCCTCTGCTGCCGTTGCTGCTGCTGGCCGCGCCGCTGGTGGCCGCCCCCGATTCCGTGTATCGTACGGACCTGGTGTCGTTTCCGGCGCAGTGGGCGTTCCAGCTTCCGCGCGACCACATCATTCTGGTCACCGACGAAGAACTGGAGGCGTTGAGCGATCCGGACCGCGTGATCGAACTGGCGGTGACGCGCAAGCAGCAGCCGGCGAGTTTGCGCCAGATCTGCGAACGCGCCAAGGCGCGCGGTGCGCGCACGCTTATCCTTGCTTTCGACCATTTCTTCAGCCAGTACCGCCCCGGGCAAGAGGGCAAGCCGCGGCGGTTGATGCCGGACACGGACGCTTACATTCAACGTATCGCCGCCATAAGCCGGTTCGCCGGGGGCTACGGGTTGGGTCTGGAACTGAGCCTGCTGAGCCCGCTCGAAATCGGGAAGGGCTATCGCGCGCGCACGCAGGAGGCGGGCGTGTGGATGCATTACCGCGAAGGCCTGCGGGATCCGGTGACGGGCGCCTTCAGCGTGCAACTTTGGCGGCATACCAAGTGGGTCAACAATAAGGGTCCCATCGATATTGAAGACGCGGGCGTGCGGGTGTTCGCGTTCCGTGAATCGCCGGTTCGCGGGACGCTCTACCGTGTGGTGGAGCCGTCATCGATCGTCGAGTTGAAAGGCGACATACGCGTGGAACGCTTCCCGGGCATCGAAGCGCGCTCGGGAGATTTCCGCGCCCAGCGTATCCGCGTGCATGCCCGCGTGCCCACCACGGAGCCGGGACTCGACCGCGTGCTGGTGGTGCAGCAGTACCGCACGCCGGAGATGGATTATTTCAGTCCGCAGGCGCTGCCGTTCCTCAAGGACGTGGTGGACCGCTACGCCGCCGCGGGCGTGAAGCTCAACGGACTGTATGCCGACGAGATGCACATTCAGCAGGACTGGGCCTATTTCAACCACCACGACGACGGCGAGTTTGCGCTGCGATACGTGAGCCCGGGCCTGGCTGGGGAGTACGCGCGGCGCTACGGAGCCGAGTATCAGGACTTCGCCAAGTACCTGGTCTATTTCGCGTACGGGCAGGAGGATTTCGCGAGCGATCTCACGGCCAAGCAGGGCACCATGCACGTGATGGGTGGGACGCCGGCCGAGGTGCGGCGTACGGCGCTCTTCCGTGCGCGCTACTACAAACTGCTGCAGGACGGCGTGGTGGATCTGTTCGCCGCCGCCAAGCGTCACGCGGAGCAGAAGATGGGTCACGCGCTCGAATCGCGTGCACACGCCACCTGGGCCGAGAGCCCCACCATCGACCATTGGCGCGTGGGGCGCCAGCCGCAGGCTCGCAATCAGTACGACTACACTTCGAACTTCGTGTGGTCGGACACCGTGCACCAGGCGGCTTCGGCCTGTTACGACTACTTCAAGTGGGGCGACTTCCTCACCGGCAACGGCAACGACCACGCCGAGGGCGGCTACCTCGATCGCGACTATTTCGCGCTGGCGCTGGCCTGCTCGACCGGCATTCTCAACGACGTGCCGTACTCCTACGCCGCGCACTGGGGCATGCCGGCTGACATCAGCCGGACGGCGCATGGCGGTGGTGGACGCGTACGGCGCTTCCGGCGAGCCGCCATTCGACCTGGTCGAGGACATGCAGCATCGCGACACGGAAGTGTTGATGCTGTATCCGCTCGACCTGGTGGCGGTGGAGGAGCGCTTCGGCAGTTGGATGACGCAGTACGGCTACGCGAACTACGTGACGGCGGCGAAGCTGCTCGAGCGCGGCAAAGTGTCGGGCGGTGCGATCGAGATGGCGGGGCGGCGCTTCACGACGCTTGGTCGCGCTGTTCGAACCGTTTCCTTCCCAGCGCCTGCTCGACATGATGCGGGAATTCGTTTCGCAAGGCGGGCGCCTGGTTTGGTCCGGGCCGCCGCCCGTGCTCACCCAAGAAGGCGCCCCGGCGCTGGCCGCGTGGCAGCAGATCTTCGGCGTGGATTACGCGCCGGAGGTTGACGAGGGCTTAATGGCACCGGGCAAGATGGTGCGTTTCGAAGGACGGCTGAAGAGTGTGGCGCCTCAGACTATCCTGACGGACATGCTGGTGGATCGCATCTACCCGGTGGCGCCGCGCGCGGGAACCGAGGTAGCGGCGCGGGTGAAGCACTGGGTGGTGGGGACGCGGCGCGGGACCGCAACATTTCTCGGTTATCGTCCCCGCGACGATCAATCCCGCAGCCTGGGCTACGACGCGCGCAATTGGTTCGAAGTGCTGGACGCGTTGGGCGCTTATCCCGCCACGGGCCGTTTCGCGGGCGTGAACGACAATCCCGATCGCGTCTCGCGCACGGGTGCGTACATGGCGGCGCGTTTTCCGAACGGCGCCATCGCCATCGCGCCGCACCTGCGCGAATACGAGGAGGGCTGGCCGGGCGGTTTCTCGCGGGATGAGAAAGACGACCTTGCATATTTGCGACTCAATCCGCCGCCCAGCGAAGCACTGCGACTGAAGGATTTCAAAGTGCAGGGGCGCTCGGTGACCTATGAAGGCGAACATGCCTTGGCGTTTCGCGCCGGCGCTTCCGGCGAGTTGGAGGCTTTCGCCGGGCACCAGGCCAGCCAGATTACGGTGGACGGCCGGACTACGGTATTTGCCGACCACGCGTTCGAGGTGGTGGCCTGGGCTCCGGTCGCCGAGGCGAGGCGGGTGGCGGGCGGCGCCGTGTTGCAAGTCCTGGCGCGCGGCTCGGGCACGCTGCGGATTCCGGTGCGCGACGGGGCGGCCAGCGCCACCGTGTATGCGGAAGGCGCCACGCCGGGTAGTCGCGGCCAGCGGGTTCCGGCGCGGATCCAAAGCGGTGCGCTGGTGGTTGAGATCACGCCCGGCGTGAGCGGCCGCTGGCTCTACGTGGTGCGCTAACGACCCGTTTTGCGCGCGGTGCACTAACGCAAGCTCCAGGGCGCGACCGTCGAATCGAGCGCGTAACAGTGCCGCCCTTGCGGATGGCTCCAAAAGCGCGGTCTCCCGTCCGGGGGCGCGTCGCTGGCGGTCGCGAAAGCAGCGCAGAGTTCGTAGGCCGTCTGGCCGCGCGGATGGTATTCGTAGGCGGTCTGCGTCTGGGGATCCTTCAGGCGCAGGCGCGCGCCGGGTTGGCCGAATGTGATTTGGTCGAGTTGCTCCGGCAAAGCGGCGCCGCCGGGCCGGCCCCGTCGCAATTGCATTTCGCGCGCAATGGCCTGCAGATCCTCCACACGCTGCCGGTCCGCGCTCACCAACCGCTGCGTCTTGGGCGAGCCCAGCAGCGTGAAGCCGATTCCGACCACGGCCACGACGGCCGCGGTTGCCGCGAGCGCGAATAGCATATTCGTGCGGAAAGCCGCGGGCCTCTCCTGCGGCGGTTTCAGGAATCCCAGGTAGTACCAGAAGACTCCGCCCGCGATGACACCGGCGGTGGCGACTTTCAGCACAAAGAGCACCGTGAGTTCTCCGCGCAGAAAATACGCCAGGAACGTGATGAGGTCGCCCGCCACGATTCCCGCCGCGATAAACAGGGCGATATAGGTGAGCCATTTGCGGACGCCGGAGTCGTACTTCTCCGTGTGTGCGCTCAATTCCCGGACGATGAACCGCATGGTGATCATGTACAACGGAAAGCCCACTATGACCATGGCCAGATTCGCCGAGAACGTGAAGGACGCGTCGGCGAGGCCTGGACCGGCCAATGCGTCCGGGAACCATTTCTCCAGGTAGTCGAACACCAGCGTGCCCAGCGCGATGGTCCACACACCGAGCATCGAAAACGAGAGCAGGTAGAAGAACGCGTCCCGGGCCGCTTCGCCGGTCCGCGATGCGCGCGCCGGCACGGGGAGGCCCGTGGAGCGCTCGTAGTATGAGGCAAAGGCCTCGTAGATTCGTTTTTCCGGCCAGCCTCGGTCGCCGAGTAGCCGCAGAATGAACTCATCCGAAGCGCCCTGGGACTTGGCCGCTTCAATGAACGCGAGCAGCGTGGTTGCGGAGTCGCTGAGTTGGCTCATGTGTCGAATGTACACCTCCTTCATGTCGTTCATGCCGCCGCGCCCCTTTCCCTTTCAGGAAGGTTCGGGCTTGCTCGTGAGCCATGGGACCTATAACCTGGAGAGTTCAGCCCCGGGAGAGCTGAGCGCGGATGTTTTACGAAATCGGCCATTACAGCCGCATGGCCAAGGGGGTATGGCGGTACGCGCGCGCGCCGCGCGTGGCGGATGTGCGTAGCGCGGTGCGCGAGAATCTGGAACGCCGCGAGGCGCATTTCCTGGATCTGGCGCGGCGGGTGGTTTTCTCCAACCCGGCCAATCCGTACCATGCCATGTTTCGCATGGCCGGGTGCGGCTGTGAGGACCTGGCGGAGGAGGTGCGTGGCCATGGGTTGGAGGGCGCACTGGAATCGCTCGCTCGCGCCGGCATATACCTGACCCACGACGAGTTCAAAGGGAGGAAGCCCATCGTGCGGTCGGGCCAGCACATCCCCATGAACAGGGGGAGCTTTGCGAACCCGCTGGTCACTCCGGTGTTCGAAACCACCAGCAGCGGCAGCGGGGGGCCGCGAACGCGGACTCCGTTGGGGATGGAGGCGCGCCTCTACCGGGAGGCGCTGCACGTGCTCATCCGGCGGGAATTCTCGTTGGTGGGCCGGCCTGAGGTCATTCTGGCTCCGCTGCTGCCTTCGCAATGGGGATTGATGGCTTGTTTGCGGGCCGGCCGGGAGCGCCACGGCGTGGAGCGCTGGTTTACCTACGGCGGAAGGTTACGCGAGGCATGGCACTATCGCGCGGTGACACGTGCCCTGGTGCAGTTGGCTCGGTTGGCGGGTACGCCCATGCCCTCGCCCGAGTATCTGCCGCCGGACGATTTCGCCCCTGTCGCCGAGTATCTGGCCCAACGCCGCGCGGCGGGCGAGCCTTGCGTGATGCACGGCATGGTGAGCGCCGTGGTCCGCGTCGCCATGCAGGCGCGGGAGGCCGGGCTCGACATTCGAGGCACGTTCTTCCGCGCGGCCGGTGAAGCGCTTACCGACGCCAAGCGCGCGGTGGTGGAAAGCGTGGGCGCCGACGTTACGCCCAGTTACTTCATCAGCGAACTGGGTGCGATAGGAGCGGGCTGCTGCCGGATGCGGCACGGCAACTCGGTGCATCACTTCGCGGATTCGACCGCGGTGATCCGCCATCGCGTGCGCGCGCCGCTGACAGATACGGATGTGGACGCGCTGTTGTTCACCACGCTGCTGCCTTTCGCGTCGCACGTGTTAATCAACGCCGACATGGGCGACTGCGGCGTGCTGGAGCCAGCCGATTGCGATTGCACGTTCGCGCAGATCGGATTCACGACGCGAGTGCGCGACATCTGGAGTTACGCCAAGCTGACAGGACAGGGGATGACGTTGGTGGGCACGGATCTGGTCGAGATACTCGAGCATGATTTGCCGGCGCGCTTCGGCGGTGGTCCCGGAGACTATCAACTCGTCGAGCGGGAAGGGCCAGGGCAGACGGAGATGCTATTGCGCGTCAGCCCCAGGGTGGGAGTGCGATCCACCACCGAGGTGCGCGAGTATCTGCTTGATCGGATGCGCAAGTTTTACGGCGGCGCGCTGGCCAGCCGCGATTGGCGCCACACGCATGGGATGCGCGTCGAAATCGCGGAACCGGTTTCGGGGGCGACCGGCAAGGTGCTGCCGCTGCGCGTGCTGGGAGGAGGTAACGTTGCATCGTAGAGACTTTTTGGGCTGGGCGGCGGGCGGTTCGGTAGCGGCCGTTTTGAGTTGCCAGCGCCGCGGCGCGGGCCCGCGACGGAACTTGAAGGTGGCGGTGGTTCCGCAGCTCACCACGGCGCCGCTTCATCTGGCAGTGGAAATGGGCTACTTCGCGCAAGCGGGTGTGGATGTGTCGCTGTTGGAGGTGGCGAATCCATCCCAGATCCTGCTGCTGTTGGCCGGTGGTGAGGTGGACGCTTCGTTGGGGAGCCTGACCTCGTCTTTCCTCAACGCCGTGGCGCGAGGCTCAAAGGTGCGGATTGTGGCGGGCCGCACAGTGCTATCGACGGCCTGCGAGACGGGTGATCGCCTCTACGTGAGGCGCAGCGCCTTTCCGGACGGCCTGAAAGACGTGGGACGGCTCCGCGGCAAGCGGATCGCCATCATCCGCAGGGCCACGGCCGCCGAGTTCTTCCTGGATACGATACTTGCGAGCGCTGGGATGAGCCAAAGCGACGTGCATGTTTCCACGCTGGCGCGCCCCGAGGCGGTGGCGGCGCTGATCAGCGGCCGGATCGACGCGGTGATGGATCACCAGTTCGAGCGGGATGTCCAGGAAGTCGCGCGTCAAGTAGTCCGTGGACCGCGCGTGGCCGAGTTGCTCCCCAAATTTCAGTACGCTCACGTTTTGTTCGGAGCCAGAGTGCTCGGCGAAGACTTGCGTCAGGGCGTGGGGCTGCTGGCCGGATACCTGCGAGGCAGCCGGGAGTTTCTGCGTGGCAGAACGCCGAAGTTCATGGACGAATTCGCGCGCGCGAACCAACTGGATCCGGAGCGCACCCGCGCGGTGTGCCGCGAATTCTTCACGCCGGATGGAAGCATTCAAACGGGCGATTTAGACCGTTTTATATCTTGGTCCGGCAAGAAGGGATATCTCGCGGCTCCGCTCAAGGCCGGGGATCTGGTGGATACGCGTTTCCTCGCGCCGGCGCAACGGTTGGCCCAGGAAAGCGAAGGACAACGTTTGTGAGCGGTATTTTTCGAAGCGCGGCGGCCTTCGCCGCCGGTCTTGTATGCGCCGGTTGCATCGCCGCGCAGCCGCTCGGGAACATGGAAGGCGCCGTTCGGGACCCGTCGCAAGGCGTGGTCAGCGGCGCGCTGGTCTGCGTTACCGAGACCGGGACGGGAGCCATGCGGAAATTGGAAACGGACGCCCGCGGAGAGTATCGCGCGGTGGGACTCGCGCCGGGCATCTATCAGGTGGCGAGTTCCAAGGCGGGCTTCCAAACGCAATTGCGCCGGAACCTGGAGCTGGCCGCAGGCCGCACGTTGAGAGTGGACTTCACGCTCGGCTTGGGCCAGGCGCGCGAGACGGTGGTGGTGACCGCGGAGACTCCGCTGGTGAGCGTGGCGGCGAACGACTGGGGCGGTTCGATCGAGAAGCGCAAGCTCGACGAACTGCCTCTGAATGGACGCGACCTGTTCGACCTGGCCACGCAGGAACGCGGCGTGACCCTGGCGCGAACCGCCTCCCGCACGCAGATCACCGGGTTGGGTCTGCGCGCTTCGGTGAACGGCGCACGTCCCAATCAAAACAGCTTCCGGCTGGACGGCATCTATCTGAATGATGCCAGCGGCACGGCGCCGGCCAGCGGCGCGGGCACACTGCCCGGCGTCGAGGCGATTCAGGAATTGCATTTGGTGACCAGTCCGTTCAGCGCCGAGTATGGGCGCGCCACTGGCGGAGTGTTCACCGCCGTGAGTAAGTCCGGCACCAACGACGTGCACGGCAGCCTGTACGAATACTTCCGCAACAGCGCGCTGGATGCCAGGAATTTCTTCGACGCGGGCGGGGAGCCGATTCCGCCGCGGCGCAAGAACCAGTTCGGAGGACTGCTGAGTGGGCCGCTGCGCACGCAACCGCCGCTTTTACCTGGTGAACTACGAAGGGATTCGCGACCGGTTGGGGCGCACCGTGCGGTCGGCAACGCCCACCGCCGAGGCACGCCAAGGCATCCTGCCCACGAGAACGGTGGCGGTGGCCGCGGAGGTGAAGCCCTACCTTGCGCTGTATCCGTTGCCGAACGGACGCGATTTCGGAGACGGCACCGGCGAGGCCATCGCGAGCACTCTGACACGGACTCGCGAGGACTTCGTGACCGGCAAACTGGACGAGATCTTCTCCGAGCGGTGGCGCCTGGCGTCGCGATATACCATGGACGCGACGCGGTATTCCTACCCGGATCCGTACCGCATTTGGGAATTCAATTCGAACTCGCGCCATCAGTTTCTGCACACCGAGACGCAGTACGTCGAGTCTCCTACCATCATCCACACGCTGCGCGCGGGCTTCAGCCGGGTGCGCAACATCGAGAGCCACACCGTCGATTCGCGCGTTCCGGCCTCGCTCGTTTTCATCCAGGGGCAGCCCATCGGTTCCATCGAAGTGACCGGCTTGGGAGATTTCGGGGGAACCACGGCGCGCACGCGACCGCGGCGTTTCGTGACCAACGACTATCAACTCAGCTTCCAGACGGTCGCAGTGCGCGGCAGACATTCGTTCCAAGCCGGCCTGTCGTACGACCGGGTGCAGTTCAACCAAGTTTCGGATCTGAATGCGGCCGGCTTCTACCGGTTCGATTCGCTGGTCAACTTTCTGTTGGGCAAACCGAAGACGGCGGAGTTGATGGCTCCCGGTTCGGATACCACGCGAGGCTGGCGGCAACATTTGTTGCAGGGCTTCTTCCAGCAGGAGTGGCGGCCGGCGCGCGGGATGAGTCTGACGTTCGGCGTTCGCTACGAGACCTATTCGGTGCCCGCCGAAGTGCACGATCGGGTTTCGACGCTGGTCGATGTGGTGCACGATACGGCTTTACAGGTGGGCGGCGCGTTCTTCAAGAATCCTTCCCGCGACAATTTCGCACCCCGGGCGGCGCTCGGGTGGGATCCGGCGGGAGACGGCAAGACCGTGTTGCGCGCGGGCGCCGGAGTGTTCTTCGATACGCTCGGAACCACGGAGTTGATCACCACCGGCGCGCGCACTTGGCCGTACTACCAACGACTGGTGGTCACGAGTCCGTCGTTCCCAGGGTTGCTGCAAGCGGCGGCCGCCGCGTCCACCGACTCGAGTCTCGACATCATGGAGTATCGCCCCGCGCAGCCCTACGTGATGCAGTTCCAGTTTGCCGTCCAGCGGCAACTCGGCGCCGATACGGTTGCGGAGTTGAACTACGCGGGTTCGCGCGGCGTGCACCTGATTGGTTACCTAGGCGAAGTGAATCCGACGCGGCCGGAGCGGCTCGCCAGCGGACAGTTGTACTTTCCCGCCACGGGTTCGCGGGTGAACCCGGCGTTTTCGACCATCTCCATGCGGAGGACCGCGTTCAATTCGTTTTACCAGAGCTTCCACGCGGGTGTGCGGCGGCGATGGAAGGGGGGGCTGCGTTTGCAGGCGCGCTATTCGCTGGCCAAGAGTATCGACGAGACCTCCGCGGTGGTGCAGGCCGACTACTTGAATCGCGATCGCATGCCGACGATGTTCGACTACCGGCAGAACCGGGGCCTATCGGACTATAACATCCGCAATATGCTGACCGGCAACTTGAGCTGGGCGTTGCCGGCCGTTAGGCGAGGCGTGGCCGGCGCGGTTCTGGGCGGTTGGGAGTTCCACGCCGTGGTGCAGGCGCAGACCGGCCACCCGTTTACGCCGATCGTGGGATTCGATCGCGCGCGAACCACCGGCAGCTCGGCCGAACTCGGCCAGCGGCCGGACTACGCGGGCGTTCCGGGCCAGAACTTGATTTTCGGCGATCCGGCGCAGTATTTCGATCCCATGGCTTTCACGCTGCCCGCGGTGGGGACTTACGGCAACCTCGGGCGCAACACACTCACTGGTCCGGGACTGGTGGTGGTCGACGCCGCCGTGCACAAGACGCTGTGGAGCACGGACCGGCACCAGGTCCGGCTCCGGGTGGAAGGATTCAACGCCTTGAACCGGCCGAATTTCCAGGTCCCCCTGGCGCTCGCGTTGTTCACCGGCTCCCTGCAGCGAGTGGGTTCGGCGGGGCGCATCGCCGAAACCAGCACCACGGCGCGGCAGGTGCAGCTGGCGTTGCGCTGGTCGTTCTGAGGCGGGCGGCTACAGGGAGGCGCCCACGCGGCCGGCGGCGAACAGGCGCGCATCCATGCGCGCGAGCTTGCGATCCATGCCGGGCGCGAGCAGCGGGATGTGCGGAATGCCGACGAGATGTTCGGGAATGGCCCAGACATCCTCTTCGGCGGTCATCCAACCGATGGAATCGAAGCGCGTGAGATGGACCGGGCGCGAGTAGGTGCGCAGGGTCTTCTCGCCCTTCAAGTTGTAGTAGTGCTCGAAATAGGACATGGCCAGTTCGCGCAGCGTACGATAGACGGGCTCACGGTAGCGCAGGCCCGCGTAGTTGGACTTGGCGATGGCGCCCCAATGAGAGCGAACGCGAAACACGGCCAGCACGTGGTCGTCGTCGCGCACGGCCTCCAGGTCCACGAGCAGCGGCGGGTGGCCGAGTACGCGCAGCGCGGCGGCCCCCAGCAGCGCGCCTTCCATGCAGTGCGCGACGCCGTCGCGCAGCACCCGGCGCGGCGAGCGGCAAGTGACGCCGCCGGGCTCCTTGTTGTAACCGATGTCCTGGTCCAGGAAGCGTTGAATCCGTTCCGGGGTTTTCAAGCCGGTCAAGGTGCGCAGTTCGACTTGGTTGAATCCATTTTCGACGGCGCGCTTCAAGGTTCGACATCCTTTCCAAGCTTGTCCCACAGGCGGACGCGGACTCCAACGCGTGGCATGGTTTGGTGCCCCACCAACTCATAGACCAGGAATCCAGAGGCCGCACCGCTTCCCGCTGCCGAACGCGGATACGTCTGCAGCAGCCGCCAGGTGCCGGGGTGGGACGCAACCATTCGCAACAGCAAATCGTGATGCAGGCGCGCGCGAGCCGGCTGGCGCTGCAGCACCAGGACGCCGACGGGGATTTCTTTCAGCCGTGCCTCGATGTCCTCCACCGAATGGTAGACGGACGAGTACTGACTCCCAGACCAGGTGCTGCGGCTCAATAGCTTGCTCGCGCGCAGCACGATGTGTCCCGGACGCTGCTCGGCAAGGGCCACCTCGGAAATAAACATTCCTTCCTCTGTGGGATCGCCCGAAACCAGAAACACGGAGTCCCGAAACTGCGGCGCCGAGGTCAAATCCGCGGCGGCCCGCGCGTAGCCGGCGGGAGTCTTGCGCGGCATGTGTGCCGCGTTGATGCCGGATAAACCCGCGAGTATCGCGAGGACCAGTGCCGCGCGCCAGCGCGAAGCGTTGTGTCGAATCGGGAGCCACTCGACCAGGCGAACAATTCCCGCGGTTGCGAACAGGACAAGGGGCGCCATCACCATGGCGAGGTTGCGCAACTCGAACGCCGAGCGCATGACGAGCAAGAATATCAGCGCTGAGCTCAAAAACGCGACTGCGGCAACCCAACGCGCGTCGTCGCGCGATTGCAGCCGGAACGCGCGTCTGTTGGCGGCGATCCCGATGGCTGCGAACAGCAGCAATGGCGCGCCGAGCCGATCCATCCATAGCGGGAGCAGTATGAGATAGTGCGCGACGTCGAAACCGGGCGCGCCGAACGCGCCGGCACCTTGCTGTAGAGCCTGCGGCGCGAACCAATACCAAGGCCCGCAAACCACCAGAACCAGCAGGGCCGGCAGCCAGAACGAAGCGCGCGCGATGAGGCCGACGCGCCTGGCCAGCAGCAGGCCAGCCAGCGGCAGAAGCGCCAGGGCCATCCCCGTGCCCTTGGTCAGAATGGCCAGGATCGACCACCAGCCGAACCACGCCGCGGCGCGCCAACCAGGCGCGTGCAAATATTCGGCAAAAGCCAGGACGGCCGCGAGCGCGAACAAGGCGACCGCGATATCCAGCATCACCGTGCTATTCAGCCATTGAATCAGCGGTTGGGAAAGCAGCCAGAAGCCGGCGGCCAGCGCGACCAGCGGCGGGAAGCGCTCCCGGGCCCAGTGAAACAGCAGCGCGGCCAGCAGCGCCGTGATCAGCGCGTGGCACATCAGGATGGAAGCGCGCGTCGCGGGGAAAATCAGATTCCAGACGGCCTGCAGCGTGTAGTAGACGGGCGGCCAGTGGCCCAGCGCGGCCTTGGGATAATGAGCATAGTAGCTCTCGGCGTAGCGCATGGGACTCTGGGTGAATCCGGAGGCGAGGTAGTCGCGTACCAGCAGGCTGGTGACGACGTGGGCGGGTTCGTCCGGGTGCGCGCCGAATTCGCTTTCGTAAGCGCCGCTTAGAAACTGCAGCAGGATCGCGGCCGCGAAGAATGCAACCAGCGCCGCGCTGTCGAGCAACAGGACTCGCCGGGCAGTCCTCATGATTTCGCTCTTTCGGTGAAAATTGGTTTTTGCGCGCAAGCGGCCGAAAAACAAGCTGTGAACTCCCGAGTTGGAAGCCGGTCCAAGGCTCCGAAAAGGCGCAGGAGGCAAGCGATGGGGCCGTGCGCGCGGCGCCCGAGCAGACGCCGTAACGCGAGGAACAGGAAGGTGGAGAGCAGGCGCGGATTATGAATCAGCATGCGCGAAACGAGCACTTCCAAGCCCGCTTGTTCGAGCAGGCCAATCATGCGCGCGCGAGAGACGGTGCTGCCTAAATGGAAGGGCAGCCATCCCAGGCGGCTTAGCAGCCGAAGTGCCCAATAAAGCGGGTTGCGCGGATTGTCGAGCGTGAGAATCAGCCGTCCACCGGGCTTCAGTGTGCGCGAGAGTTCGCCGATGGCGGCGCGCAACTCGTCGATCGAGTCGAGATGGTCGAGCGTGGAAGTGGACACGATGAGGTCCAACGAATCCGAAGCGATCGCCAGGCTTCGTACGTCGCAACAGAACAGGCCGGAGTCGAATGCCGCGAACCGCCGGGCCGCGCGCCGCGCGGTGGCGTACTTCAAGTCGAAGCCAAAACGGTGCGCCGGTGCGGGCCAGAGGTCGAAGAGAATGTGGTCGCCGCCGTTAGCTTCCTCGAACAGATCGGTCTTGAGCAGGCGCGCGGGCGCCGCGCCGTTCGCCCAGCACCGCACCAATTCGAGATGGCTCTCGCGTTTCTGCAACGCCACCAGCGGGTCGAGGTACCAGGAGGAACTCTCGGATTGAAGCCGGGTCGGCAATTCTACATTCTAGATTAGATACCGGCTCCTTAGCGACGGTACTATGTTCTCATGGCGAGAACGGACTTCGTCCTGTTCGGGGCGGCCCATCTGGCGATTCTCTCCTCGATACCCGCCGCGGCGGCGTTGCTGGGGTGGTGGGGAAGGCGCCGCGCTCGGACGGCGCGGTTTGCCGCCGGGGCGTTTCTGCTCGTCAATGAGCTTGTCTGGCAAGTGTTCAAGTACCACCGCTACCACATCCCGCTTCCCGAAGGGCTACCTCTGCAACTCTGCGATCTGGCGCTGTGGATGACCATCGCGGCATGCTTCACGCTGAAGCCGTGGGTATTCGAAGTGGCCTACTACACCGGGTTGGGAGGTTCCGCTCAAGCCGTGCTGACGCCGGACCTGTGGGAGCCGTTCCCGTCCTATCCGACGGTCTATTTCTTTCTGGCGCACGCGGGCCTGATGGTCGTGATACTGGCGCTGGTCTGGAGCGGGCAGGCGCGGCCGCGGCCGGATTCTTTGTGGCGGGGCCTGGCGGCGGCGAACGCCTGGGGGCTGGCGGTGGGTCTGTTCAACTCCGTGTTCGGGACCAACTACATGTATCTGTGCCGTAAGCCCGGGGGTGCATCGCTGCTGGACTGGTTGGGGCCATGGCCGTGGTATCTGGCGGCGGGGGAGTTGATGGCGCTGGCGGTGTTCACGCTCTTGTGGCTGCCCTTCCGGCGAGAGAAGGCGCGGAATGCGGTAAAGTGATTCGTTGATGAAGACCGCTGGGGTGTTGCTGGTATTCGGCATGGCGTTGGCGGCGGCCGGCCCTCCGGGCGTGACCTCGCTCACCAATAAGCGCGTGAAGTATAAGGTGGGCCAGAGCCACACGGCAACCTTGCGGCGCGGCGATGTGGAAGCCATTATCGCCGACAACCAGGCCTTCGGCGCCGACCACAAGAAAGGCTACAACGGCGTCGCCTCGCTCACGCACAAGCGGCGCGGCGGCAACGTGTTCGTGCCGTCGTACGCGGGGTTGAACTTCGAGCTGATCTTCGATGGAACCAACGCACCGCGCGACGTCATGTTCGAGCCGAGACGGGCTCCCATGGAATTGCGCGTGGTGGGTGAGCGCACCGTCGAACTGTACCAGGCGCCCACGCCCACCTGGAAGCTGGAAAGCGCCACGCGGTTCGAGCTCGAGCGCGACGGCGCCATCCACATGACCTTCGAGTGTATCCCGCGCGCCCGCGTGTTCAAGAACAATTGGATCGGACTGTTCTGGGCGAGCTACATCGACAAGCCCGGCGCCGGGACCATCCACTTTCCCGGCCGCGAGCGCGGTTCGCGCGGGGAGCGATGGGTGGAAGCCGCCTCGCCGTCCCACGGAGTGCAAGCCACGCACGTCCCGGCGGGCGACGCGCGAGTGTTCCAACGCGCCCCGGACTTTCCGTCGCACTGGATGGCCTTCAGCTTCTCCAACTACGAGTACACGCAACCGTTTTATTTCGGCTTCAGCCGCGGTCTGGGATTGCTCATGGAGTTCCGCCGCCAGGACCGGATATGGTTTACGCAGTCACCCTCGGGCGGCGGCAAGGGCAATCCCGCCTGGGATTTTCAGTACTACATTGAAGACTACAAAGTGGACACACCGTACGGATTCGAAATGCGCTTGGCCTACGCGCCCTTCCTCGGACAAGAGAAAATGAAGAAGCTGCACGAAAAGCTGGCCAAGCGGTGGAGACAATAGAGATGAGCAGGCTCCGCACCTATTCCCTATGCGTTCTGACGGCATGCCTGGCGGGATGTGGCCCGTCGCGGGAGGCTGCCGCGCCCAAAGGAGATGGTTCCATGTACACACTGATCACCCTTGATCCGGCGCACTTCCACGCCGGTCTGGTTCAGAAGGAAATGTACCCCGGCGTGTCGAAGAAGGCGTTCGTGTACGCGCCGCTGGGAGAGGATCTGATCGCGCACTTGAACCGGATCGCGCTCTTCAACCATCGCAAGGACCATCCCACGTCCTGGGAACTGGATATCCGCACAGGTCCGGATTTCATGGAACGGATGCTCCGGGAAAAACCCGGCAACATCGTGGTGCTCAGCGGGCGCAATCGTCTGAAGATGGACCGCATCCAGGCCTCCGTCGAAGGGGGACTGAACGTGCTGGCCGACAAACCTTGGATCTTGAAATCCGGCGATCTACCCAAGGTGCAGGCGGCGCTGGACGCGGCCGACAAGAAGGGTTTGATCGCCTACGACATCATGACCGAGCGCTTCGAGGTCACCAGCCTTCTGCAGCGCGCGCTGGTGGGCGACAAAACCGTGTTTGGCGACATCGTGCCGGGCACCGCCGCCGAACCTGGCGTCTACATGGAAAGCGTGCACCACCTGATGAAGACCGTGGCCGGCGTGGCGAGTCTGCGCCCGGCATGGTTCTTCGATATCAAAGAACAAGGCGAGGGACTGTCGGACGTTGGCACGCACCTGATCGACCTGGTGCAGTGGACGCTCTTTCCCGAGCAGATGCTCGACTACCAGAAGGACATCCACATCCTGGACGGCAAACGCTGGCCCACGGTGCTGACAAAGGCCGACTTCCAGCGCGTGACCGGCGCGCCGGAGTTTCCGCCGTATCTCGCAGAGCACGTCAAAGACGATAAGCTCGACTACTTCTGCAACAACATGGTGTGCTACACGCTGCGCGGCGTGGCGGTGAAGCTCGACGTGCTGTGGCGCTACGAAGCGCCGGCGGGAACGGGTGACACGCATTTTGCCGTGTATCGCGGCACCAAGTCTCGCATCGAAATCCGGCAGGGCAAGACCGAAAACTTCCGTCCCGAACTTTTCGTGATTCCGGTATCGCCGGCGGCGAAGACCGCACTGGCGGCGGCGTTGAAGGCGAAGGTGGAAGCGCTGCAAGCGCGGTGGCCCGGCGTAAGCTTCGAGGATGCGGGCAAGGAGTTCAAACTCTCCATCCCGGACAGCTACCGCGTGGGGCACGAAGCGCACTTCGGACAGGTGGCCCAGCAGTACTTCGGTTACCTGAAAGATCCCAAGACGCTGCCGGCCTGGGAGAAGCCCTTCATGCTGGCGAAGTATTACGTATCGACGAAGGGCACGGAAGTGGGCCACCAGAAGTAGCGCGGCAGGGGAGGGCGCAGCATGCAATCCCGGCGAAACTTTCTCGCCCAGGGCGCTGGGCCGCTGATTGCGGCGCGGGCCGCGACGCGCGCGCGCCCCAATATCCTGTGGATCTCCTGCGAGGATACCGGCCCACAACTGGGCTGTTACGGCGATCCGCACGCGGTGACGCCCACGCTGGACCGGTTGGCCTCCCAAGGCGTTCGCTACACCCGCGCCCATACGGTTGCCGGCGTGTGTGCGCCGAGCCGGTCCGGGATCATCACCGGGATGTATCCGTCGACGCTCGGTTCGCACTACATGCGCTGCCGGATCGAACTACCCGAGTTCGTGCGCTGCTTTCCCGAGTATCTGAGACAGGCGGGCTACTACTGTTCCAATAATTCGAAAACCGATTACAATTTTTCACCGCCGGCCGCCGCCTGGGATGAGTCGAGCGTCAAGGCGCATTGGCGCAAGCGCGCGCCGAACCAGCCGTTTTTCTCCGTCTTCAACCTTGTCCGCACGCACGAAGCCCAGGTGCGTTTGCGCGGGCCGGCGTATGCCGCGGCCACCGCGCGGCTCAAACCCGGCGAACGGCGGGACGCGGCGCGGTTGCCGTTGCCGCCGTATTATCCCGACACGCCCGAGTGCCGGCGCGATTGGGCCAATTACTACGAACTGGTCACGGCCATGGATTACCAGGCCGGCGACCGTTTGCGGGAGTTGGAGCAAGACGGTCTGCTCGAAGACACCATCGTGTTCTTCTGGGGCGACCACGGCGTGGGGCTGCCACGCGCCAAGCGCTGGTTGTACGAAGCGAGCACGCACGTGCCGCTGATTGTGCGCATTCCGGAAAAGTTCCGCGCCGCCGGGCAGGGCGTGCCGGGCGCGGCCGATCCGCGTCTGGTGAGCTTCATCGATCTGGCGCCGTCGATGTTGAATCTCGCGGGCGTCGAAGTGCCGCATCACATGCAGGGCCGCGCCTTCCTGGGCCCCCACACTCCCGCGCCGCGGCGCTACGTTTTCGGCGCGCGGGATCGCATGGACGATCGCTACGACACCATTCGGGCCGTATCCGATGGGCACTATCGCTACATCCGTAACTTCGAACCGCAAACGCCCTGGACGCAGCCGCTGAGCTACGCCGAGCAGGGGAACATCCTCAAGGAAATGCGGCGCCTGCGCAAGGCCGGGACGCTCACCGGGCCGGCGCTTGCCTTCATGGCGGATGGCAAGCCGGTGGACGAGTTGTACGATGTGCGCGAGGATCCCTGGTGCATCCGCAACCTGGCCGGCGGGAAGGCGCATCGCGAATCCGAAGCGCGTCTGCGCAAGGTGCTCGACGACTGGATGTTTGAAACTCGCGACCTGGGTCTGATTCCGGAGCCGGTGGTGGCCGAGCGTGGCGCGCGCTTGGGCTCCCGCTACGCGATCCTCCATCAGCCGGGCGCGGAGGCTTATTGGAAGCGGTTGCGCGCGGCGGCGGAAAGAGCCAACCGCGGCGCGACGCCGGCGGAGTTCGAAGCGGAACTGCGCGATCCGGACGAGGCCATCCGCTACTGGGCCGTTGCCGGCATGGCGCGCGGCCGCGAGAAGCCGCTTGGCCGGCTGCGCGCGGCCATGCGGGACTCGTCGGCGGTGGTGCGCGTCGCGGCGGCGCGGGAGGTGGGCGGCGCCGCCGCCGTGGCTTTGCTCGAAACTGAACTCGCGAATTCGAACGAATGGGTGCGTCTGCGCGCCGCCATCGCGCTCGACGAATTGGGCGTCGCCTCCGCGGGGCTGCGCAATGCCGGGCGCGACAGCAACGAGTACGTCCGCCGCATCGCGGAGCACGCCATGAAGCCTGGTGGCTGACCACTGCGCGGCCGTGCGAAAATACGAAATATATGACTCGCCGTCTCCTTGCCGCAGCCGCCTCCCTGTGTGTGTTGGCGCCCTTCACGACCGTCGCCGCCTTGCCGCGCAAGGCACCCGAGTTCGTCATTAAGTTGCCCAACGGCGGACAGAAGCTGCTTAGCCGATACCGCGGAAAAGTGGTGGTGATGGAATTCCTGCTGACCACTTGCTCGCACTGCAAGAACACCAGCCGCATCATGAGCAGACTGCAAGCCGAGTACGGTCCGCGCGGACTCGTCTCGATCGGCGTGGCGGTCAACGAGGGCGCGGCGTTCAGGATTCCCGCCTACGTGCAGGAGACCGGTGCCAACTTTGTGGTGGGCTTCAGCGACCGCGATCCGGCTCTCAATTTTCTGCAGCATCCCGCCAACAAGACTTTCATGGTGCCGCGGGTTGTTTTCATCGACCGGGCGGGCATGATCCGCGCCGACCGCGGCGGTGGAAACGACGACGAGTTTTTCAAGGACGAAGAAAAGACGATGCGCGCCATCATCGAGCCTCTGCTCGCTCCCACCCACGGCGCCGCGCGCAAAACCGCGCCGAAGAAGTAACACCGGAAGAGCATGAACTGAATGCGTATGGCCGCTATTTGGACTAGTCCGGTCAGAGTTGCTTTTCTTGCGCTGCTCGCCATGGTGGCGGTGCGGCCCGCCTCGCCGGATGTCCGCATCAAAGAGCAGAAGGAAAGCGCCACCGTCGAAATAAACGGCGAACAGTTCGCCACACTCCATTTCGGCAAAGATGCCCGCAGGCCCTATCTGCATCCGCTGCGCACGGCCAGCGGAAAAATCGTGACACGCGACCCGGGCGTGTGGCTCGGGCACGGGCGGATCAACGGCGTGGACTACGGGGAAGTGGATCCCAGCCGGCCTTCGAAAGCGAACGTCGGCGCCATAGTGTTCCGGGAGATTAACAGTATCGAACAAGCCGTCGATCGCGGATCACTCTCGTTGGTGGCGGACTGGGTGGATCCGGAGGGAGTGGCGATCGCGACCGAGCGCCGCGCCATGACGTTCTCCACCGCGCCCGAGGACTCTCGCATGATCGACATCGACTTTCGCATCGATCCGCGCCAGCGCATCGCAATTGCGGATCACACCGGCGGCATCCTGGGCCTGCGTTTCGAGTGCTCCCTTCGAAGAAATCAACGGCGGCCGCCCACGCATCTTCACCGGCGATGCCGGCGCGGCGGGCGTCACCGGCAAGCGTTCTCCATGGCTCGACTACATGACCATCATGCAAGGCGAGCGCGTCGGCGTGCTGATCATGGATCACCCGGACAACCACAACTTTCCCACGCGCTGGAAGGTGCTCACGTCCGCCTCCATCTTTGCGACGCCGTTCGCGGAGTTGGACTACTACAACCAAGCGCCTCGGAAAGGTCCGGCGCCCAAGACCGCCCGCGACGCCGGCATCACCTTGGAAAAGGGCGAGCAGATGCGCTTCCGCTACCGCATCGTGATCCATCCTTCGACATTTGACATCGACCAGGCCTGGCGCGACTATTGCGAGGTTCAGTGGGATCGCCGCTAGAACTGCTCCGGCCACTCCGTCCTGGAATACGGCGATAATCGCGAACCGCCCGCGGACTCGGTAGGCCGCCGGGACCATCGTGGTGACTGTCCCCTCGGCGGGCTTACCCCAGCTTCGAGAGCCATTTGGCGGCCTTCTCGTGGCATACACCGTGGGACCTCGGCGTACAGAATCTTCGAGCGCTTTGATCGACGGCCAGGGCGCCAGGAGTCTCTCGTGTCACCGATCCGCGCAGCGCGAGTGCGGCGAATTGGCGCCGCAGGTAAACGCTCCCTCGCGGTCGCGGCTCAGATCCGGTTCGAGCCTTACGACCGTCAGGGAGAGTGTCATTGTTTCCGCCGCACTCACTAGCGCCGCTCGAACAAGAGCAACTCGGACTCCTGGTCGACGCCGACCGGGATGATCGCGCCGCTCTTCACCGTTTCCGTCTTGCCTGTGTTGTCGCGCGTCAGGCGATAGGTGCGGCGCGGGTCGAGCGATTTCGCCCTGAAAACGAACGGCTCCGCCGGGCGGGCAGCCAGACGGACGATGAGCGCCCAGGCCCGCGTGCGGTCTTCGGAAGAGAACTCCATGGCGAACCAATCGCCCGTGGTGACGCCACCGGTCGCGTTCACGGGTGCGTGGTGATACGTCCTCACGTGGTGGAGCGCGGGGCGCATGAACTGCTTATAGAGCGTGGCGTAGTGCGCGAACATCTCGCGCGTTTCGCCCTGGAACTCGCCCAGCGTGCGCGGGAACAGGGAGTTGAACGGCATCGGCGTGTTGGCCAGCGCGTAGGTGGAGCGCAGCAGCGTGCGCAAGCCCGGGCGATGCTTCGCGTCCGCCATGCCCATGGGCGTGACCAACACCTCCGGCGGCAGGTAGACCGTGAGGCCGCTGAGCATGCGGTAGACGTGCGGTGTGGAGGTGCGGTCACTGGTGAAGTGCTCGTGCCAGTGCGCGAGCGACGCCAGATCCATGCGCGTGCCGCCGCCGGAAGCCTGTTGCAGCAAGAGGTTCGGGTGACGCGCGCGGAGCCGGTCGAAGCCCGAGTAGAGCGCGTCGTAATGGCGCCAGTAGTCGCTTTCCAGAAACCCGTCGCGCGGGGTGGCGCTTCCCTCGCCTTGTTCGGGCATGCAGAAATCGTGACGGTAAAGATCCAGGCCGTAATGGCTCACCATGCGCTCGAGTTCGTTCGCGAAATAGGCGGCCGCGCCGGCGTTTGCGAGATTCAACACGGGTGCTGGATAGGCGGACTTGCCGGGGACGAACCAGTCGGGATGCTCTTGATAGACCCGCGTGCGGCTCCATCCTCCGATGGTGGCCGTACTGCCCGGGCTACGGAATCCGTCGCGCCCGCCTTCCGGCTCCGCGTACAAACCGAACAGCAGATTGAGTTCATGCGCGCGCTTGACCAGCGGCGCCAAACCGCGCGGGAACAACTCCGGATGCGGCTGGAGCCACTCGCCGTAGTTGGCGAGCCAGAACGGGCCATCCAGCAGAAACAGTTCGACGCCGGCCGCCGGCAGCACATCCAGATACTTCAGCAGATTGCGCTCGTTGTACTCCTTGCCGCGGAAAATGGTGGTCGACTGATCTTCCGGCAGCAGACACTGTATGCGGTACGCCCGCCCGGGTGGATAGGCGGGCAGCACGGAGCGGCGCACGTGCTCGTGCATGTTCTGCACCGCGAGGTTGAAATCGCCGCGCGTGAAGCCGAGGTGCAGCGCGGGCGTCTCGACCGTCTCGCCTGCCCGGACGACGCGCAGCGCGTTCTGGCTGGTTATGGATGCGCGGAAACTCACGCGGGCCACGCGATCGAAATCGAATCGCCGGTTGGCGGGCCATCCCAACTGTGCGAACAGAAACTCGCCGGTTGAGTCGTTGCGCAGCACGAAGATCGGATGCCGGTACGCCAGGCCGATCTCCTGCCGGATCTGGTCGCGCGGCGCGCCCAGCGGACGCCACTCGAACCATCCTTCCCAGGGGTAGTGCTCGCGCGTGGTGTGGCCGACGCTAATCCTGTCCGCGGCGCGCCACAACTGGCCGCACCAGGGCGCCAGAGCGGTGATAGCCAGCGGCGCGCGGCCCGTGTTGCGAATCTCCAGCCACCGCTTGATGACGGAGGTGCCATCGAGAAGCGTGTGAACTCGCAACGCGACCGGCGCCGTTTGGTGCGCCAGATCCACCGCGTGGTGGTGCTCGGAGAGCGATTGCGCTCGAACCCAGCGCCAGCCCGCGGCAAGATCGAGTTCCGGCTCCGAAGGTGCGGTGCGGATGCGCAACTCGAACGCGGCACCAGCAGTGTCGGCCGCCTTGGCGGAGTCGAGCGGAAGCGCCACCAGGCGTCCGTCCCGCAACTGCTCGCGGTAAATCATAGTGCCCGAGCGGTACACGGCCGATCCCGGCCGGAACCGCACCGACACTTCACCGGCGGCGGCCACGGCTGCGAGGGAGAGCGTCAAGGCGAGAACGAGAAAGGAGTCGCGCAACATTTGTTTTGAGAGAGCGTATCACACCCGCGACCGGCGGTTACCCGGCTTCGGATGGGGGTTCGGTCCGCTTGCGCAGTTGCTCCATCCGCTCGGCGATGCGTTTTTCGCTGCCGCGGTTGGTCGGAAAGTAGTAGCGGTGCCCGGCGAGCGAGGCGGGCAGGCACTCCATGTCCGTCACGGCGTCTTCGAACTTGTGGGCGTGCTGGTAGCCTTCGCCGTAGCCCCACTCCTTCATGGACCTGGTGACGGGATTGCGCAGGTGCAGCGGAACCGGTTCGGCCATGGTGTCGCGCACATCCTGCTTGACGCGGTTGAGGGCCTGGTAAGCGGCGTCGGATTTGGGCGCGAGCGACAGATAGATGGCCACCTGCGCCAGCGCCTGGTCGCCTTCCGGCGCGCCCATGAAGTGCACGGCCTGCATGGCGGCGATGGCTTGTTCGAGGGCGCGCGGCTCCGCCAGGCCGATGTCCTCGATGGACATGCGGATCAGGCGGCGCGCCAGGTACAGACGGTCCTCGCCGGCTTCCAGCATGCGCGCGAGCCAGTAGAGCGCGGCATCCACGTCGCTGGACCGCACGCTCTTGTGCAGCGCGCTGATCAGGTTGTAGTGCTCCTCGCCGCTTTTGTCGTAGAGCAGCACTTTGCGCTCCAGGGCGTCTTCGATGGCCTGGCGCGAAAGCTCGCCCGTGGTGGAGGCCGCCGCGGCCAGATCCAGAATGTTGTAGGCGGCCCGCGCGTCTCCATTGGCGTAGATGGCGATCTGCTCCAGCATCGCGTCGGAGGCTTCGAGCGATAGCGCGCCCAGTCCGCGCTCGACGTCTGTCAACGCCCGCCGGAGCAGGATGGCGATTTCCGGCGGCGCCAGCGCGCGCAGCGAGTAGACCTTGGCGCGCGACAGCAGCGCCGAGATTACCTCAAACGAGGGATTCTCGGTGGTGGCGCCGATCAGCGTGATGTCGCCGCGCTCGACGTAAGGCAGAAAAGCGTCCTGTTGGGCTTTATTGAAACGGTGTATTTCGTCGACGAACAGGAGCGTGCGGCGGCCCATGCGGCGGTTGCGCTCGGCGCCGGCCATCACTTCCTTAATTTCCTTGATGCCGCTGAGCACGGCGCTGAACGGCACGAAATCGCACTTGGTGAGCCGGGCGACAATGCGGGCCAGGGTGGTCTTGCCCACGCCCGGCGGTCCCCAGAGTATGAGCGAACTCATCTGGTCGCGTTCAATGAGCACGCGCAGCGGTTTGCCGGGACCCAGGATGTGCTCTTGCCCGACAAACTCTTCGAGCGTTTCCGGCCGCATGCGTTCAGCCAGCGGGCTCTTGCCCGGGCTGCCCGGCGGCGTCGTGTCGAACAGGCTCACGAGCGCACGGTCCTTTGCCGGCTGGCTTCGTAGAGGATGACGGCGGCGGCGACGGCGGCATTCAGCGACTCGACGCCGGAGGTGGGAATGCGTAAATCGATGGCGGCCGAACGCAGCGTCTCGCTGATGCCGTGACCCTCGCTGCCGATGATAATGGCGGCGCGGCGCGTGAAGTCCACGTCGCCGAGCATCTTCTTGCCGTTGGGCTGCGTGGCGTAAACGTCCAGGCGCTTCTGTTCGATGGCGGCGCGCGCCAGCGCGGCGTCCAGACCCGCCACCAGCGGCATGCGGAAGACGGATCCCGCCGAAGCACGCAACGTTTTCGGATTGTAGGGACTCACCGCGCCCTTCAGAAAGATGACGCCGGTGGCGCCGAACGCTTCCGCCGTGCGCACGATGGTTCCGGCGTTGCCCGGGTCCTGCACGCCATCCAGCACTACCACCAGCGACTGGGCGCGGAACAATTGATCGAGCGTCCAGTCGGGGGGGCGCACCAGCGCCATGACGCCCTGGCTGGTTTCGGTGGACGAGAGCGCGCCGAACAGCGCGTCCGGCAACACGAACACGCGCAACGAGCGGAGCCCCTTGACGTGTCCTTCGACGGCGGTGCGCACGGAGGCGGCCGCCAGCACAGCCTTCACCTGGCAGTCGCTGCGCAGCGCTTCCTCGAGCAGGTGGAACGATTCGGCCACGGCGAAGCCTTCCTCGGTGAGCGTGCCGCGGACGATGGCGCGCCGGACGTCTTTGAGCAGGGGGTTGCGCGGACTGGAGAGAACTTCGATCTTTGCCATGATGTAGGCTGTAATAGGATTATTGGACGTTTCGTGCCCTCGCGCAACATGAGACGATGGATGCTCCTCGCGGCGGCGGTCGTCGTGCTGGCGCTGGGGGTGTACTTGGGCTACACGACGGTGCTGATCCGGGAGCAGGCGTTGGCCGACGAGGCGCGGCCTTCGGACGTCATCGTGGTGCTGGGCGCCGCCGAATACCGCGGCAAGCCTTCGCCGGTGCTGCGCGCCCGCCTGGAGCACTCGCTCGATTTGTACCGCCGGGGAATCGCGCCGCGCATCCTGACAACCGGCGGCTCCGGCGGCGACCCCATCTTCACCGAAAGCGACGTGGGCCGCGCGTGGCTGATCCAGCGCGGCGTGCCCTCGGAAGCCATCATCGTGGAACAGGAAGGCGAGAGTACGGCGCACAGCCTTTCGGCGGTGACCGAAATCATGCGGCGCATGCGGCTCAACTCTTGCGTGGTGGTGAGCGACGGCTACCACATCTACCGGGTAAAACGCATGCTCGCGGCGCGCGGCGTGACCGTCTACGGCTCGCCGCGTCCCGCCGACCCCCGCCTGGCGCGTGGCATGTGGTGGCTGTACTTCCGTCAGGCGGTGGGAAGCCTCCTGTGGGAAGTGGGAATCAATATCTGACGCCGCGCGGCGAAGAAGTGACGTCGCCGGTGAGCAAGTAGGAATCGCCAACAGAGGCTTGCCGGCGGCGAAGCTTACGCGCGTGCGGGGCCAATCCGAAGGTTGCAAACTCGGCTCGGCGGTGGGAGCCGTCAAGTTTCTCCCCGGCTGGGATGAGCCGATGACGGCCGAAGAACTCGATCGATTCCTGGGTCGATGAGGCTCCTTTCGGATAGATACATCTTTGACTCGAAGCTTCGCCTCTTGCCGCGAGACTCGATGCGGCGGGGCTGTTGATCGAATCCGAGCAAGCCGATGCGCGCCGACGCACCGCAACTTTACTATCGATCTCGACCTTACGATGCAATGGATTCGGATGGTAGCGCCAATCGGCCACGATGTTACTCTGGCGGGCGGAGCGTGGAACGCCTCGTGATTTCCAGACAGGTGTCCTGGGCGTGATCAAGAAAGTCGCGGATTGGCTTTATGGAGTTCCGGATCACACGTTCGATCTCAGCAGTCGTGCAGTTGCCTACATGAAGCCAGATCACCTTTGGCGGCCAGCCCAACAAGGAGGCACGCTCGACGAAATCCCAATCCTTCGAAAGGATCGCATACTCGTTCGCCTTAGCGAACTCCCAGATTTCGCTGTCGCCGGAAGCCCTCATGCCACAGCCTTCGACGTGCTGCGCGTCGGGGAAGATGTCCGACAAGACCTTCACCAGTTTCGGCGAAAGGTTCTCATCCAGGAGCAGTTTCATGCCACCAGGAATTCGGTTTTTCGCTCTCTGTCGGCGGCGAACGCCAGGCAGGCCAGGATGTCTTCCTCGGTGAGCGAAGGGAAGTCAGCGAGAATTTCGGCGTGGGACATTCCCGCGGCCAGATAGCCAAGCACATCGGAAACGGTGATCCGCATCCCGCGGATGCACGGCTTGCCGCTACGCTTTCCCGCTTCGATTGTGATGCGTCCTGCGTAGTCCATGCGCTCTGGCTCCAGATTGTCTCAAGTCCACAGTAAGCTAACGATTGCCTCTGGCGCAAGATGGCACCCACCGCGGACCGACAGGCGGTCTTCCTATTCGGTCGCCGCGGCGGCCGCTTGGTAGCGCACGGTGCCCATCTCTTTTAGTTGCACCAGGCGCGTCGAGGGCTCGTGATAGCGGCGGTAGAAACGCGTGAACGTGGCGTTGGCGACCACGGCGCGCACCACGCGCCAAGCCGTCAACTGGTGGCATAGGCGGTAGGCCGCCCACATGGTGAGCAACGCCACCGGGATGCTGAGCAGTTTCATGGCGAGGCTGCCGGTCACGTACGTACCCCAGGACCACTGCGCGGCGAAGGCGGCGACAGGCGGCATGAGGGCCGCCATTACGAACCCGGGCAGCTTGAACAGCAGGACGCCGAAACCCTGGCTGGCCTCGACGGCCTGACGAGGGCAGTAGGCCATGCAGCGCATGCAGCTCTCGCAGTCGTAGGTCCAGTAGGGCCGCTTCGCCTCCCGGCCCACCATGCGAATCGCCTGGCGCGGGCAATGCGTGGCGCAGACCCCGCATCCGTCGCAGCGCAGGTTCGAGAAAAACAGCTTCGCCAGTCCGAATCTCCCCACCGCCAGGTAAATGGCCGATACGGGCGCCAGTGCGATCCCTTGCGCCAGGCAAATCAGGCTGCCGTAGTAACGCCCGCCGGAGAGAATCCGTTCGATGAACCTGGCCGCGATCGGCCGGCTGTGGCCCATGATCGAGTCGCAGGCGGCCGGTCCCATGCCGCTGTGCAGCGACGTCCAGTTGGACGGCATGTCGATCCCGCGCCCACCACGGAAATGGTAGCCGCGCAGAATGAGAAGCAGCCCGATCAGGTACACCGTGGTGCCTTCCATGCCGGGGAACCGGCACGGTCCGATTTGGGTTCCTCCGCGCGTGGCTACGACGAAGGCATGCATGCCGCGTCCCCACGGCAGCCGGGCGGCAAAGCGGAGCATGCTCCAGGGGGCGGTGAATCCGTGTGCGGGCAGCAAGAGGCCCAGAAGATGGCCGGGCGAGCGTTCGAGTTCTTCCTCCGGCCTGGCACTCTCGATCGGCCCGATTTGAACCTCGATGCCGCGCTCGACGGCCGCGTCGGCGAACCACGTGGCCACGCGACGCGAGTTGCCTGTGCCGGTCAGATAGTACAGCGTCGCGCCGCGATAAGGCATGGTTGATTCACGGGACCATCCGCGCGCCGGCGTCACAGCTTCAGAAGCTCCCGCAACCGCTTGGTTTGCACGCGGCTGACGGGGATTTCGGTCTGCTTCTTATCGTCCATACGGAGCTGGTAGGTGGACTTGAACCAAGGAATGATCTCTTTGATCCGGTGCAGATTGACCAGGTAGGAGCGGTGCACGCGCCAGAACGTGTCGGGGTCCAGGTTGGACTGCAGTTCCTCGATGGTGCGGTAGTTGGAGAAGCCCTCCACCGCCGTCGTAACAATGGTGATCAAACCGTCCTCGATGGTGGCGTAAACCACGTCCTGGGCGTCGACCACGAAGTTGCGGTTGGCGTTGCGGACCAGCAGTTTGCTGCGGATCTGCCCGGCGCGCGCGGCCGGGCTGGGCAGATCCAGGCTCAGTTCGCCGGCCGATGCGCGAATCTTTTCCTCGATGGCGTGCCGCGCTCGATTGAGCGAAAGTGCCAGGCGCTCCTTCTCAATCGGCTTGAGCAGGTAGTCCATGGCCTCGACGCGGAAGGCCTCCACGGCGTATTGGTCGTAAGCCGTAGCCAGGATGAAGTAAGGGAGCCGCTCTCGTGTCTCGCGCAGCTTGCGAATCACGCCTAAACCGTCGAGCCCGGGCATCTGGACATCCAGGAATACCAGGTCGGGATCGAGCTCTTCGATGAGCTCCAGGGCTTCGACCCCATTGGCAGCCGTACCGACGACTTCCAGATCCGGAAATTCCTTGATCAGGTACGCCAACTCGTCGAGCGCCAGGCGCTCGTCATCCACCAGCACGGTGGTAATCGTGGACGTCGCGCGATGCGTCATGAAGTGTTAGTATAACATCAGGGAAACATTGGCTTTCTTGGCAAGATAAGGAGATAGAAGTTGCCCACAAAAGATAACGTCCGCATCGCCCCCGCGGAAGGCAAGCTGGGAGTTCTGATACCCGGCATCGGGGCGGTATCCACTACCTTCATGGCGGGAGTCGAAGCCGTCAAGAAGGGACTTGGCAAGCCCATCGGCTCTCTTACCCAAATGGCCAGCATTCGCCTCGGAAAACGTACCGAAGGCCGCAGCCCCTACATCAAGGATTTTGTGCCTCTGGCGAAACCCGAGGACTTGGTTTTTGGCGGCTGGGACATTTTCGAGGACAGCGCCTACGAGGCGGCTCTGAAAGCCGGCGTCCTGGATGCCGGTCTGCTCGGAAAAGTGAAGGATTCGCTTTCGGCGGTGAAGCCGATGAAGGCAGTTTTCGACCAGGAATACGTGAAGCGCATCAATGGTCCGAACGTGAAGCAGGACGCCACGCTCATGGAGAAGGCCGAGTCGCTGATGGCGGACATCGAAGGCTTCCGCCGTCACACGGGTGTCTCGCGTTTGATCATGATCTGGTGCGGGTCCACCGAAGTATTCCACAAGCCGGCGGCAGTTCACCAGAGCATGGCCTCGTTCGAGGAAGGCCTGCGCAAGAACGATCCCGAGATCGCTCCCAGCCAGATCTACGCTTACGCCGCATTGAAGTGCGGCGTGCCGTTTGCCAACGGTGCTCCGAACCTGACCGTCGACATCCCGGCCCTTCTGGACCTGGCGCGGGAGCGCCAGCTTCCGCTTTGCGGCAAGGATTTTAAGACCGGCCAAACCTTCATGAAGACCCTGATCGCACCGGGCCTGAAGGCGCGCATGCTGGGCCTGCAGGGTTGGTATTCCACCAACATCCTGGGCAACCGCGACGGCGAAGTTTTGGACGATCCGGGCAGCTTTAAGTCCAAGGAAGAAACCAAGCTCTCGGTGCTGAACCAGATTCTGCAACCGGAGCTTTACCCGGACCTTTACAAGGACTTCTCCCACGTGGTGCGGATCAACTACTATCCGCCGCGCGGCGACGCCAAGGAAGGTTGGGACAATATTGACATCTTTGGATGGCTGGGCTATCCGATGCAGATCAAGGTCAACTTCCTGTGCCGGGATTCCATTCTGGCGGCTCCCATCGTGCTGGACCTGGTGCTGCTGCTCGATCTGGCGCAGCGCGCCGGCATGAAGGGCATTCAGGAGTGGCTGTCGTTCTACTTCAAGGCCCCCATGACGGCTCCGGGTCTCTACCCGGAGCATGACATTTTCATCCAGCTCATGAAGCTGAAGAACACGTTGCGCTGGATGCGGGGTGAGGATTTGATCACGCACCTCGGTCTCGAATATTACGACTAGTGGACGAATAGACGGTTAAATTCCAACAGGGCGCAAGAAAGATTCATGAAAGTTGTCATCATCGGCGGCACGACATTTATCGGACGCCTCCTGGTGTCGGAACTGGTGAAATCGGGACACGAAGTAAGCGTCCTGCACCGCAAGGCGGAGCACGATCTCGGCACGCAAGGTTTCAAACATTCAGTGCGACCGTAAGGACCACGCGGCGCTGCGCCGTGCCCTCGGCGATGGCAGGTTCGAGGTGGTCTTCGATAACGCCTACGATTGGGAGCGCGGCACCACGGCGGCCGACGTTGAAGCCGCCGCGCGCTCCGCGGGCGATCGCCTGCAGCGCTACGTCTTCATGTCCAGCGTGGCGGCGTACGGCGACGGGTTGAACCACCACGAAGGCGACGCGCTGGCGCCCGACAATCATCACGACCTCTACGTTCGCAACAAGGCCACCAGCGAGCGCCTGCTTGTTCCGCATGCACCAACGGTGCGGTTTTCCGGTGGTGAGCCTGCGGCCCCCGTTTATTTACGGCTGCGGAAATCCGTATTACCGCGAAGCCTTTTTCTGGGACCGGCTGCGGGAAGGGCGGCCCATCATCCTGCCCGGCGACGGGCGCCGCCTGATGCAGTTTGTCTATGTGAAGGATCTGGTGTGGGCGTGCCTGAGAGTGATGGATCACCCGTCGGTGGTGAGCCACGCTTTCAACATCGCCAACCCGCGTCCGTTGACACAAACCGACGCCGTGCTGGCGTTCGCCGAAGCGGCCGCCAAGAAGGTAAACATCATCCGCGTCCCGCGCGAGCGCATCCTGCGCGCCGGCGGCCATCCCATGGGGCCGCTGTTTTATTTCGGCGAATACTTAGACGTCCCGCCCATCACGCAAGTGGTCACCAAGGCGCAGCGCGTGCTCTGCTTCAAGCCCACGGATTTCGCCAGCGGCTTGAAAGAAACCTACCGCGGATACCTACGCAACCACGACCGCAGGCACCCCGATTATGCATTCGAAGACGCGCTCTTCGCCCGCGCGCAGATGGCAGTGAGCGCGTAGCCGGCCCCGCGGAGGGCGGAACCGGCGCACAGCCGAATTCAAACCGAGCAAGATCGCATCACGCGATTTCACCCGGCAAGCGCGGCGCCTGCCGGGAAGAGAACTCACGGCGATGTTTCCAATCACTGCCCGCGCAGGCTCTTCACGGTATTTCTGACGTAAAGCGAAATCTCATCGGACCCTGCCCCGTTTACTTCGAGCCGAGAAAATCGGGACTGTTCAGATACGCGACCAGGTCCACCATCTCTGACTTGGCGAATCGCGGCCACGGCCGATTCATCTTCTTCATCTTCTCCAGCATGGCCGGACCATGCAGCCACAACACGGAAGCCATCGAGTAGGGCCGCAGAGGGGCGTGGCGCGCGGCTAGGGCCTGCTTCAGGTTGGGAGCGCCGCTCGAAGGATCGTTGTGACAAACACCGCAGCTCTTCTTTGCGAACACCTGTCGCCCGTGCGCCGGGTTGCCGGGCTCGGCAAAAACCTGCTTGTACCACAGATACGCCACAATCTGACGCATCTCGTCCCGCTCCAGCTTTGGAGGGGAGCTTCCCGTCTTTCGTTGGTATTCCCACATCTGTGGGGCGTGCTGCCACATGGACGCGGCGAAATCGGTCAGAGTGCCGTTGGTGGGATGTTTCTCGATCGCGAGGCGGCCGGTGTGGCACGTCGTGCAACCCTTCTCCTTGAAAAGGGCCTCTCCATTCCCGGCGGGACCGAGTGAAAACTTCGCCACACGGCCTCTGGTCTGCGGCAGGTTCTGCACGTACACGACCAGGTCGGTGAGTTCCTGCCCCGTGAGTGCCGGCCATCGGATGTGCCGCGCGCGCATGGCTGCCTCCATCTGAGAAGCGTGGTTCCACATCTGCTGCGCGAACAGGATGGGTGCGCCCACCGATTGCCAGGATGCCACGCTCGGCCCACCCCCGGGAACCTGGGAAGAGATCCCGTGGCAGTCGGCACAATGCTTTGAAGCAAAGACCTGTTTGCCGCGCCCGGCATCACCGGGCCGCTCAAAAAAGCGGACCGATTGAAAATACGCGAACAGATCGGCCGCCTGCGCCTCGGTCAAATGTGGCTTCGGGATCCTTTCCTTCTCCATGAAGGCCCACATGCTCGGGGCATGATTCCACATGACGCTGGCCATCCAGGACGGTGTGTAATCCCGTCCTATCGTTCTTCCGAGGTCTGGGGCGGTAGTTCCTCCCTCGCCACGTATGCTGTGGCAGGACACACACTTCTCCGTACGCAGCAGTTCCGCGCCTCGTTGCGCGTCACCGAGTATCGGTTCCGCTCCGAACGCCACGCTGAAGCTAAGCGCGCCAAAGCCCGCAGCCAAAAACAATCGTTTCATAGTGATCCTCCGCTGTCAGCCGAAATCCCTTAACGAATTAGCCGAAAAATGCGGGTGTCGCTCAGCGGAAAGCTCTGAAACGCGTTCATGGAGTGGTAGGTGAGGCGGCCGGCGAGAGGCTTCGCCGGCGTAACCGGAACCTCGGTCTGCTACACGCCGAGGTTGGTCCAGTTGCCCGCACCTTTCTAGCAATACAGACGGTAACCGGGATTTCTGTTTTGGCATCCTGGCCGCTATTAATTGTACATCTAACCGCTTCTGTTGGACCCGTTTCTTGCATTTCTTCCATTCTGAGCGACGCGGCGGTTCACGAGGGGACCAGCCTTGCCCCTTCCGGGTACACGAAATCCAGGGACTGCCTCATTTTGAAGCGCTATCTCAGACACCTCTCCTTCCGCCTTCCCGCCTTCGACCGGTTGGCTTGATGCCGCCTCCCTATGCTTCCCAACAAACGGCTCGTCAGCAGATGACTCTCCGCCAGCATCAGAGAAGCGGGAGTGCTTGATCCATCGGCCAAGCGTGTCGTCCGCACGAACTCCGTCACCCCCGGCCACCCGTGTTAATGGAGTGAAAACGGAGTGATTCCTTGACTTTCCCAGACATGCACGGGCGCACCGGCTGCGAACGCCGGGGTGACCATGGCAAGAGCGAGTACGGCTCTTCACGGTTCCATGCGCTCATCCCCCCAGCGCCGCCAGCAACTCCGGGCGCCCGGGTATACCCGAACGGCCGTCCACGGCGCGGCAGGAAATAGCCGCGGCGGCATTGGCATAACGCAGTGACAGCCGGATGTCGCGCCCCTCGACGAGAGCGGCCAGCAGCGCTCCGTGGAACACGTCTCCCGCGCCCAGAGTGCTGACGACATCGTGCCAGGGAAACGCCGGTTCTTCCATGATACGCAGGCCGCCCGGCGCGCCGGCATCCTGTATGGCTGCCAGACTGCCTCGCTCGCCGCGTGTCACCACTACCATGCGCGGCCCGGAGGCGAGCGCCCGCCGCAGCGCTTCTTCCAGATCTTCCGCGCCCGTGGTGCGGCAGAGCGCCGCTTCCGTCGGCGCGTACAGGTGGACGAAACTGAGATCCAGGTCCGGCACGGGATTGCCGGCATCCAGCGATATCGGCGTCCGGATCCCCGCCCGGCGTATCTGCGCGACCGCTCCGAAGCCCGCCTGATCCACGTGGATCCAGTCCGCGGCCGCGCAGCAGGCCAGTTCGTTGTCGCCCAACTCGATGGTCCAGCAGGAGCCGGGAAACGCCACGATGGACCGCTCCGCCGTCGCGCGATTGACCACAATGACACTCGATGGCGATTTCGCTCCAGGCATGCGACGCAAGCCCGAGGTGTTGACGCCCTCGCCATCCAGCAGACGAACTATGCGCGCGCCGACCTCGTCATCGCCGATACGGCCCACGAACGCCGCCGGAATACCCAGACGCCTCAGAGCAACTGCGGCAGTCGCGGCGGGCCCGCCTCCCCCCTCGATCATGTCCTCGGCCAGAACGCGTCCGTCCGGACCGGCCCAGACTTTTGTCAACGCGATGACGTCGTGCGTGGCGACCCCGATGCAAACCACCATTGAGCGGGCCGGAGTGCGTGTCATATGATGTGTGAGTCTCGCAAAGTTCCATGTTATTCCGAATCGATCTTTGGAGGAACGCGTCATGAAGGCCGTAGTCTTCCACGGGCCGCACGATTTGCGGCTCGATGAGCTTCCCATGCCGCAACCCGGCCCGGGAGAAGTCCGCGTGCGTCCGCTGGCGGCCGGCATCTGCGGGACCGATACGCACATTCTCCACGGCGAGTTTCCTTCCGCGCGCCCCGTGGTTCTGGGTCACGAGATTGCCGGGTTGGTGGACGGCGTGGGCACGGGGGTAAAGGATATCCGGGAAGGCGACCTCGTTACGGTGGAACCGCACGTCTTCTGTACCACCTGCCGGTACTGCCGCGGAGGCCAGGAACATCTGTGCTACGAGAAGCGCGCCTTCGGAGTTCATCTGAACGGCGGACTGGCCGAAGCGGTGGTGGTTCCCGCGCGGACCATCTACAAGCTGCCGCCGGGTATCGACGCCCGCACGGGCTCGATGGCCGAACCGGTGGCCTGTTGCATCCATGGCATGGACCGTCTGGCGCCGCGCTCCGGGTGCCCGCTGCTGATCATCGGCGCGGGTGCGGCGGGCCTGATTCTAACCCGCCTCGCCCGGTTCGCCGGCGCCGCGCCTCTGGTGGTCAGCGAGCCCAACGCGGAGCGGCGCGCCGCGGCCCTCGCATCCGGCGCCGACTACGCCGTCGATCCCGCCGCGGAGGATTGGCGCGAGCGGCTCCGTGCGCTCACGGCCGGGCACGGCTTCGACGCCATCATCGAAGCGGTGGGCTCCCCCGCCACGCTCCAACTCGCCGTGGACCTGGCCGCGCGGCGGGGCCGTATCCTGGTTTTCGGCGTCGCCCCCATGGGCGTGGAGGCGCAGCTCAGACCGTACGACATCTTCGCCCGGGAACTCACGCTCATCGGAAGCGTCATCAACCCATACACTCACGAGCGCGCCGTCAATCTACTTCCGAAACTGGCTTTGGACCGGCTTTCGGTGGCGGCATTCCCGCTGGCCCGCTTCCGTGAAGCCTTCCAGGCCCAGGCCGCCGGCACGGCCGCCGCGAAAATACAGATCCTGCCGCAGGAGTGAGGTCTTCGAAAAAAGGAAGGCGGGAGATCGGGCGTGATGGAAAAGAGCGGACAGGAATTTGGCGCGGGTCAAGACGGATCTCTGAACCAGGCGCAGTCCCCGGATTCCGCAGTTCCACGTTTGCGCGCCACACGGAAGCGGCACTGGGTGATCGTTTTCGCCATGACGCTGGCGGTGATCACCTATATCGACCGTGTCAGCATCGCGCAAGCGCAGCCATTCATCTCACGCGACCTGGGCCTCGACAAAGTGCAAATGGGCATGGTCTTCGCGGCCTTCGGCTGGGCGTACGCTCTCTTCGAGATTCCCAGCGGATTTCTCGGCGACCTGATCGGCTGCCGCAAGGTGCTGACCCGCATCGTACTATGGTGGTCCTTCTTCACCGCGGCAACCGGCTGGGCGTGGAACTTCGCATCGATGGTGGTGATTCGCGCCCTCTTCGGGATCGGCGAGGCTGGAGCGTTCCCAAACTTAACCAAGGCCTTCACCATCTGGCTGCCGCGGAACGAACGCATGCGGGCACAGGGGCTGTTGTGGCTTAGCGCGCGATGGGGAGGAGCTTTTACTCCGTACCTGGTCGTCCTCGTGCTCAAGTTCATGGACTGGCGCCATGCGTTCGCGCTCTTTGCCACGCTCGGAGTGGTGTGGGCCGCCTGTTTCTATGCCTGGTTCCGGGACGACCCTCGCACGAGAAGAGACATCAATGAGGGCGAGCTGGCATTGCTCGGCCATGCGGGATGGCTTGCGGCGCATCACGTGCGGGTACCGTGGCGCAGACTGCTGAGGTCCCGGCAGGTGTGGCTGCTGCTCATTCCGTATTTCACCTCTTCTTACGGGTGGTGGTTTTACATTACCTGGCTGCCGACCTATTTGCGGGAATCGCGCCATCTGGCTCTCGATCAGAGCGCCGTGCTAGCCGGCCTTCCGCTCCTGCTTGGCGGCCTCGGTTCGGTCTTCTGCGGATTTATTTCCGGCCCCCTGACACAGATTACCGGCAGCATTGGCGCAACGCGGCGGCTGATGGCTTACGTTGGTTATACCGGCGCGGCGGTGATGTTGGTGGTGGCAGCGAAGCTGACCGACCCGCTGCAGGCGATGCTGGCAATGGGTTTGGCCAGCTTTGCCAACGACCTGGTAATGCCCGGCGCGTGGGGCGCCTGCATGGATGTGGGCGGCCGATACGCGGGAACGCTCTCCGGAGCGATGGGCGGGTTCGGCAATGCCGGCGGAGCCATTTCTCCGCTGGTGGTCGGCTTTCTATTGAAGTGGACACATAACGACTGGAACCTGGCCATCTACATTTCCGCCGCTGTCTATTTCGCGGGTGCGTTGTGCTGGGCGTTCCTGGATCCGGTCACGCCGCTGGACCAGGGAGAGGGCTCAGCAGAGGTGTGACGGCGCAGGTTGCAGAATCCGGAGCTGTTTCCGAGGCCGCGGGGAAGTTGGTGGAGTCGACGTTGGCTTAGCCCAGAGGCAGGGGTGGCATGGGTAGTTTATTCGCATTCCGATGCAGCGTTTGCGGTTACGAAGAGCAGGTTTCCGGCGGCCCTGACGTTGGCATGGCATGTCTTACGCAAACAGCCCGATGCGGGTCTTGCAGCCAACTGGTCGACGTGACGGTGTCGGACGCACCGTGGGATCAGCGTAGTAAGAAGCCTCTGGGCAAGATCTCCTGTCCCCGATGCGGCGGTTCGACACTGAAACGGTGGAACCATCCCGGGCCGTGTCCACGCTGCGGCCATTCACCACTGGATCGTGGCGACCTGATTATGCTCTGGGACTGACGAAGCATCGTCCTTCAGGCCGTCCCAAGGCCCGGGCCCGTGCTAGGATGGGGACTCCGCGCGGCTCCGTGCCGCCGGTTGGAGCTCTCCATGCCGCTCATTTCCATGCGCCAGATCCTGGACCAGGCCGCCCGCGGCGGCTACGGCGTCGCCGCTTTCAATATCTGCAACATGGAGCAGGCGCAGGCTATCTTCGAGGCCGCCCTCGAGACACGCAGCCCCGTAATTGTGCAGATCAATCGCGGCGCGCGCGGCTACACCTACGATGCCTACCTGGTGCACCTGGTTCAGGCTTCCCTGGAGATCTTTCCGGACGTGCCCGTGGCGCTGAATCTGGATCACGGGGTGAGTCCCGCTTCCTGCCAGGCCGCTATCGGAATGGGGTTCACCAGCGTGATGATCGACGGTTCGCTGCTCGAAGACGGCAGGACCCCGTCGTCGTTCGACTACAACGTGCGAGTGACGCGCGAAGTCGTCGAATTCGCGCACGCACGCGGCGTGACGGTGGAGGCGGAACTGGGCTGCCTCGGCGGCATCGAGGACGGCCACGGCGCCGGTATCGACCCCGCCTGCGCACCTTACCGACCCGGACCAGGCCGTGGAGTTCGTGCGCCTCACCGGCGTAGACGCCCTGGCCGTGGCCATCGGCACCAGTCATGGCGCCTACAAGTTCTCGAAGAAGCCCACCGGGCACACGCTGGTCATGGAGCGCGTCCAGGCCATCCATCAGCGTCTGCCTGAAACGCACCTGGTGATGCACGGCTCCTCGAGCGTTCCTCAAGAACTGCAGGACGCCATCAATGCGCACGGCGGCCGCATCCAGCAGACCTACGGCGTTCCCATCGAGGAGATCCAGTTCGGCATCCGCAATGGGGTGCGCAAAATAAACGTTGATACCGACAACCGCATGGCCATGACCGCCGCCGTCCGGGAGCACCTTGCCAGGCACCCCGAAGATTTTGACCCGCGGGCCTACCTTAAACCCGCCCGCGAGGCCATGAAGGCAGTCGTCAAGGCGCGCATGATCGCTTTCGGTCAGGCCGGCCACGCCGCGGACTACGCGCCAATCCCACTCGACGAAATGGCGCGGCAATACCAAAACGCATAGCAGATTGCGCCGCCAGGCCCGCGTCGCTGGCTATCGGAAAACGGGCATCCCCCCGAGCCTCTCGCAAATTCCGTTCGCGTCAGAATCTGCACAGGCAGAAACGGATCGCAGCTCGAAGGCGCGCGGCCAGTGGATGGCGAGGCTGCGGAGGCCTGTTTTGCTCCGCTTCTGGCGCTCATCGTCTACCGCTGCTGAGCGCACGGCGGCTGCGCAGGCCGCAGTTCCGGCTTGGCCTTGTCCAACGCCAGGTGCGTTCTGGATTCGTGATAATACACCACGGATGACCTCCCATGCGATCCAATGCGGCTTGACGATGACGGTTGCGCAACCCCCATGGGAGCAGTCAGATTCGAACTTGCGAGAACCGCTATCGTTATTCCGCCCGCGCCCACGCCAGGCCATCCGCGCCCCTGCCTGCTTCGATCAGACGCTTCACCGTCCAATCCTGTATGGCGATCTCGGCTATCTGGTGGCTAGCGTCGCAGGAAACGTACGCCCCGCGCCCGTCCGGGGAAATAAGCACTTCCTGCGGCGCCCGGGGCACGTCAATAGACCGCACCACTTCCATGGAGTGAAGCTCGACCACGGCTACGAGACTCCGTGATGGTATCGCCACGATAAGAAAGCGGCCGTCGGGAGTGGGAGCCGTGCCGTAGCCCGGCCCTGGCAATGCGATCCACTGCCGGAGCTTGTTGGTGGCGGTGTCGATGACCGCTAGCCGTGGCTTGGTCTGGTCGGCGGTGAAGGCCAACTTGTCGTCGGCGGAGAGCGAGATGCGCTGCGTCTGCCCCGAAATTGGGATCACGGCGATGGTCTTGCGGTTCTCCAGATCGAGCGCTGAAACCGTGCCGGGCCCTACGTTGGCCGTGTAGCCGCGGCGGCCGTCGCGCGAGATCGCCAGCATGTGAGATTCCGCCTGCCCGGTGGGGACGGAGCCCACCACTTTGAGGACGCGCGGGTCGATCACCGAGACGGTATTATCGAGCTCGGTGGTGACATACAGCAGCCCGTTCTTCGGACCGAACATCGGACAGTGCGGTCTCACACCGTGACCGAATGCAAGATGGCCGATAACCTTGCGCGCAGCGAGATCCACCACCACCAGGCTGCTGCCGTCCGAACCGGCTTTGCCCACGCCTGAGTCGCCGTAGATCGGGACGTAAGCGAACCGTCCGTCCGGCGAGGCGATCACCTCATGTCCCGTGACACCGCCCTCTGGAATGGCGGCCAGTTGCCGGCCCGAGTCCAGGTCGATGATGCCGAGAGTACGGTCACCCTTATTGGCGACGAGTAGAAGCCCCTTCCTCGCCTTCTTAGGGGACCCCTCGGAAGAATGCGTCGAAGCTGCCAAGATCATGACAGCCGCCAGGCCCGCTTTGAGAAGTTGCATCCCATCCCTCCCGCATTACCGCTTCAGTCCGATCCAGTCGAACCCCGTGGTCAAAATTATACCGCGGCTGCCGCCCGCAAAATTCCGTCCGCGCTTGCAGATGTTGCTCCGCTGGCGAGCCTTGGTCCGAGGCAGGGCCGTTCCCGGTGGTCTACATCATGAAAAAGGCCGCCGAGTGAAACTCGGATGGATTCTCTCCTGACATACTGGAGGGGTGCATGACGAATACCTTTGCGGGGTTGCCCGCACTGGTGGGGCTACCTTCCGCGAGGCGGTCTGCCCGGGCTTGACGGTGGAGAAATCGGTCCGGCCGTGACGGGCGATGGGACAAGCGCTACATCAATCCGCTGTATGGGCAGTGTCGCCCGTCGATCGATATTCCGGTGCTACTTACGCTCTACCAGCCGAAGCGTTCGATCCCAGGAAGCGAGGCCTGAAAGCCAAGGGAGTGCTGATTCCATAATGCCGCGCAATGACGTGAGATCGCGATTTCGGACGGTGGAACTCTCGGATCCGGCGTATGAAGACGGTGGGGTGAGGGAGTTGACGTTCCACAGCCCTGCGTTGCGGGGGCGCGGAGACGCCAGCCTGGTCCTCCCGCCGGGATGCGCGGTAGAGCGCCAGGTGCCGGTGGTGGTGCTGCTGCACGGCGTCTACGGCAGCCATTGGGCGTGGTTCCGAAAGGGCGCCGCGCACCACACCGCACTCCAATTAATGCGAGCGGGACGGATGCGGCCGATGATTCTGGTGTGCCCCTCGGACGGCTTGTCGGGGGATGGGACAGGTTATCTCCCAGGCGGCGGGGAGAGGGCGGACTACGAGCGATGGATTGTCGACGATCTGACTGAGTGCGTGCGGGAACTGTTCCCCTGCGCCGCGAATTCGGCGACGTTTCTGACCGGCCTCTCCATGGGCGGCTACGGGGCGTTGCGCCTCGGCGCCAAATATCCGGGGCGGTTCCAGGGCATCTCAGCGCATTCGGCGATCACGCGTGTGGAACAGATGAACGACTTCGTCTTCGAGCCGTTCGACCCGCATGGGCTCCCCCCGGAAGAACTCGACATCTTGCATTGGATGCAGGCCAACCGGAGCGAACTGCCGCCGCTGCGCTTTGACTGCGGCCGGGCCGACGCCTTATTCGAGGCCAACTGCCGGTTACACGACGCGCTGGAAGGCGCGGGCATCGCCCACCAGTTTCACGCTCATGAGGGCGGCCACAACTGGGAATACTGGCAAGCGCATGTGGCGGAAAGCCTGCTCTTTTTCGACGGAATCTGAACTGTTCGCGCTCACCGGCGGGTGTGGAGCGAAATGTCACAGCGCTTGCGGATTGAATAACAATGGGAAGAACTGTCCGGCCATCGGACTGCCTTTGCGAATTCGCGGGACGCCGGCCAGCAACTCCTCATCGGATGCCGAGCGCACGCCGTCACGAAAGGCATTGACGAGCGTTGCCCGCCGCGGCCGGTCGCTTCGGTTCTCGTACGACCCATGGACCAGGAGCGGATGATGAAAACTGCATTCGCCCCGTTTCAGCGTGATGGGCACCGGCTGAAACTCCTCGCGCTGCTCCGGCGATAGTACCGTCATGATCTCGTTCATGTCGCCCGTGAGTCCCGTAATCGGCAACAGCTTCCACCGGTGACTGCGCGGCACATAATAGAGGCAGCCGTTCTCGGGGGTGCTGTCGTCCAACCCGATCCAGCAGGTCAAATGCTCCATCGGTTCCGTGCGCGTCCAATACGAATAGTCCTGATGCCAGGCGACCACCCCGCCATGCCTCGCCGGCTTGCAAAAGAGTTGATCGTGCCAGAACCGTACCGCGCCCCCCAGCAATTGCGACGCGGGCATCAGAAAGGCCGGGTTCCACAGCAAATCGTGGAAGGCCGGCTCGATTCTCCAGGCGCCCAGCGCGTGGAACAGGACGGTATTCTGGTCCTGGGACTCGTTGGAATGATATTCGTAGAAGAGATCCGAACCGCGATCAGCATCCCCCATCAATGCGTCGAGCGGCTCTCGCAGAGCGTCCAGTTGCTTGTCCGTCAACAACCGGATTCCGGCCAGGTAGCCGTGCGTCCGATAAAACTCGATCTGGGTTTCGGTTAGCCGGTACTGCTCCCAGTCTTCGGCGTTTCGGGGCGAATGGAACAAATCGCCAATCATGCTATGAACTTCCGACAGGTCTTTCCCCATGTGTGATCCCTTCTGAGAATCCGTTAATTCTTTGATCCATTCTCGCATACGGCAGCCGCGGAACGAGGCATGTGGGATCGACAAGGCATCGCAGGCTGGCGCCACGCCGAGAGCGTGCGCGCGAGCTTCGGCGGTAGGGCTCACCTGGCTGTGTCTGCGAGCTGCACAGTCAACATGGAAATTGATCCGCCATCGACTCCTTCCACTGGAAACGTAATGGCATCGCCCTGCTGCCGTGCACCGAGCACATAGAGCAGCGGCAGGTAGTGGTCCGGCGTGGGAATCGCGAGCAGCGCTTCGCTCCCGAGATTTTCATAAGCGATCAACGACCGGCTCTCCCCGGCCAGCATCATTTCCTTGGCTCGTTGCTCAAAGCGAATGGCCCAATCGTACGGATTGGGCACGTGGCGCCCCCAGGCATAAGCGTGTAAATTGTGAACCAGGTTTCCGCTTCCCACGATTAGAATACCTTCCTCACGCAACGGCGCGAGCTTTTGGCCCACTTCGAAATGGAACGCAGCGGGTTTGGTTTCATCGATGCTGAGCTGAACCACCGGCACGTCGGCGTGGGGATAGGCGTGGCACAACACAGACCATGTGCCGTGATCCAATCCCCAAGAAGTGTCGAGCTGTACCGGCAAGGGCTGCAACAGCTTCCGCACACGCCGCGCCAGCTCCGGATTGCCCGGTACGGGTACTGCACTTGATACAACTGCCGGGGAAAGCCTCCGAAATCGTGGATCGTCCGCGGCGAGGTGCTGACCGTAACACCCGTTCCGGGAACGAACCAGTGAGCCGAAATGGCGAGAATCGCTTTCGGCGTCGGCGTCTGCATTCCAATGCGCCGCCACGCTGCGGTGTAAATGTTCTCCGACAGCGCGTTCATCGGATTACCGTGGCCGAAGAAGATTGCAGGAAGCATCCGGCAATACGGAGCCTCATCCGAGAGTAAAGCGCCAATTCTAGCGCGTGGCGAACGTTTTCACCCACGCCGCGTACCGGTCCATCCAACTTTGCAGGAACTGTTTGGTGTCCGTGTTCGCGATATTCCCGTTTCCGTCAAAAAAACCGTCCTTGACATGGATAAACGCTTCGGGCTGGCCGAGCGTTGGCACATCCAGGTACGCCAGAATGTTGCGCAAATGCTGCTGGGCCATCCCCGTTCCAAGGGCGCCGATTGAGGCACCCAATACGCCCGCTGGCTTTCCTTTCCAGGCACTCTGCCCGTACGGTCGCGAAGCCTGATCAATCGCGTTCTTCAGTACGCCGGGAATCGAGCGGTTATATTCGGGTGTGACGAATAAGAGACCTTGGGCGGATGTGATTTCGCTCTTCAAGCGCCTGACCGGCTCCGCTTGGCTCACGTCATCGTCCTGGTTGTAAAGCGGCAAGTCGTCAATTCTCAAATCCTGAAACGAGAAATCCTGGGGTCCCAATTTTCGAATCGCGTTGGCCAACTGGCGATTGTAGGATTCGCGGCGAAGACTGCCGATCACGACTGCAATGCGATATTGGTTCATGCACCCATCCTCCTAATTTATTCTCCTATTACTGCCATGGCGACGTTGCCAACGAGTGACGGTCCACTCCGCCGTAGGATGCGCGGTGACACCGAAGTGGAGAATCCCGCGCCGGCGGCTTGCGGTGGTGCGCTATGTGCTTGCCGACGCTGGTCTCGCCGGTTTCGATGCCGGGTTTGAGTAGTTTACGTCGATTTCCGGAGCGCCCCACAGCGGGTTTTCCCGGCTCATCTTGCGCATCGAATCGCGGCAGTCCTTGGGACGCCAAACGCTCCTGACCTCGACCCGCCAGCCCCACAAGAGTCGATCAACGACAGTCTGTTTCGGCCGCTTGGCCGGGCCATACAGGATGCCGAGTTGGTGACAGAGAAACAGGATCTCAAGCTGGAGTGCCGCACGGCTGCGCAGCTCCCCTTGGAGCAGCCGGATTGCAATTCACGAAAACCACAAGTGGATGCCTCATCGAGACGCGTTGCCACTCGCCCGGCACTTCCCGCTCCGCAGCAATTCCTCCGCCCTATACCAGTGCTCGTCTGGGCGGCCAATGGCGCGTCCGGCCCTCTCCCACAGGCGATAAGCGAGAACTTGAACCTGGTCTCCGCGACCGAAGGCACCGGCGTCTGAGCCTGCCGCCCGTTGATTAGTCCCCATCATCCACACTCCGGCAGGTTTAGAATCCACGGAGGCCGCGGACCTTCCGGCTGGCGGGCGAGAGACAAGAAAACCTGCAAGCTTGTCACGGCACTCATGATAGACACCCATGGCCTGATCGACGCGCCGCCGCGCCGCCTGCTCGGCGGTCTTGTCCGGAGAGAGTTGTTGCGTGATCGACCGCAACTCACCGACTGCTGCGCGCAGACTGGCAAATGCGGCATCATATTCGGCTCTTAGTCGTTCGTACTGCAATGTCTCGTCCCTCCCAAATGTCCAACACCTTATAAGACGCTCGAAACGCCCAAACGGTTCATGACGACTCGGCAACAAGCCTAAGACCAGTGTTTTGAACGCGGAGATTGTCTCGCGCCGTGTGGCTGCGAGGAGGCCTTCAGCCGTAACTGCACCCGTTCGACGCGCGGATGGCGGGCGGCGTGACATCGTCCATCACGCGTAGGCATTTCAACCACTTCGGATGACGGTGCTGCGGCCGAAGCGCTCCGGGCGACGCCCGCGCTAGGCTCCCGCTCCTGTTACGGCGATTTGCGCCAGTACCGCCTGGGCATCCGCCTCGGTAAACTCCTGTGTTCTTCGCCGAGTGATTCATCGAGCAGAACTTCGGGCCACACATCGAGCAGAAGGCCGCGTCTTTAAAACCTTCCTCAGGTAAGGTTTCGTCGTGATAGGCGCGCGCCGTTTCCGGATCCAGTGACAGCTCGAACTGCCGGTTCCAGTCAAAGGCGAAGCGGGCGCGCGACAGCTCGTCGTCGCGATCCCTCGCGCCCGGGCGGTGGCGCGCGATGTCGGCCGCGTGAGCGGCAATCTTGTAGGCGATCAGCCCTTGTTTGACATCCTCGAGGTTGGGCAGTCCCAAGTGTTCCTTCGGAGTCACGTAGCAGAGCATGGAGGAGCCATACCAGCCGATCATCGCGGCGCCGATGGCGGATGTAATGTGATCGTATCCCGGCGCGAAGTCGGTCACCAAGGGACCCAAGGTGTAAAAGGGCGCCTCGTGGCACATCTTGACTTCCTTATCCACCTGCATCTGGATCTGATCCATGGGAATATGGCCCGGACCTTCGATCATTACCTGCACATGGTGCTTCCAGGCAACTTTGGTCAATTCCCCCAGCGTCTCGAGTTCCGCGAACTGCGCCTGGTCGCTTGCGTCGGCCAGCGAGCCAGGTCTTAGCCCATCGCCCAAAGAAAAGCTCACGTCGTGCTTCTTAAGGATCTTGCAGATATCTTCGAAGTGCTCGTAGAGCAGGTTCTGGCGATGATTCTTCACCATCCACTCCGCCAGGATCGCGCCGCCGCGGCTCACGATGCCGGTTATGCGGCGTGCCGTCATAGGGATGTACTGCACCAGGACGCCGGCGTGAATGGTCATGTAGTCCACACCCTGCCGGGCTTGTTCTTCGATGACTTCTAGCATCACGTGGATGTTCAGATCCTCGACGCGACGGACCCGCGACAGCGCTTCGTAAATCGGTACGGTGCCGATCGGCACCGGGGAGTTACGGATAATTTCTTCCCGGATGCGGGGAATGTCGCCGCCGGTGGATAGATCCATCACTGTGTCGGCGCCATATCGAATCGAATAGCGGAGCTTCTCCAATTCGCCGTCGATGTTCGACGTCGTCGCGGAGTTGCCGATATTCGCATTCACTTTGCAGGAAGAGGCTACCCCGATGCACATCGGCTCCAGATTTGTGTGGTGAATGTTTGCGGGAATAATCATCCGCCCGCGCGCCACCTCATCCCGAATGGTTTCGGCGGACAGGCGTTCGCGCCGGGCAACATACTCCATCTCTTCGGTGACCACGCCCTGCCGGCCGTAATGGATCTGCGTAGGGATGGGGTCCTTAGACCGCTGCTCTACCCATTCAGTTCGCATATATTCCCCCATTCACGTCTCTGGTTGGCGCTGCTCCACCACGGGACGTTATTCACATCTCATCTCCCCTCAGGAGGCTGTTGCAGGATATGCCAGGCGGAGTGCGAAGCCCCTTGCGAAGCGCGGCACGACATCGGGTGCCAGCGGTATGGTCG
>CAVUYK010000027.1:0-12440 GCA_963745655.1 Terriglobales bacterium
CGGAAGCGGACAAACAGATGGAATAGCCCGATACGCCTTCCCGAACCAGTGTAAGTTCGGCACCGCCTGCCGGGCGGGATCGCAAACCAGCGCCAGAAGAGCCAGAATCGAAGACCCGACGGCTGCGAAACCAGATGGTTTTGTCATCGCAACAATCCTCAGCGGATCTCGACCGCCACTCGTGCCTGGCCCGTCGCAAGCGGCATATCGATGACAATGCGCCCTTGGCTAGCTTCGGCGTGGCCGTCCTTCTTATAAGGATCGTGCGGCAGCACAGGCCACACGATGGTGGCATCTTTCGGAATTCGCACGCGCACGCCGGCCAGCTCGATCCACGCGCCCGCCTCGGCCGCCGTCCAGCTTAGAGGCGTTCATCCAGCACCTTACGTTTACCCGAGGCCGACATGAGTTCCTTGCCCATGCGCGGCAGAAGCTGCAAGTGCTGCCATCATCACCGGGTCGCCCGAATAGGTGATCTCCAGGCGATCCTTACGGACGTTTTCAACCGAACGCTGCCGCGCTTGCCGCCGTAATCGAGTTCCACACCGAAGCTCTTACCATCCAGCAATCGTGCGGATTTCGGAATGTGCACCAAACCGGCCCCGGGCACGAAGTTCGGGTTCTCGTCGCCGGCGCGGTGCCGTAGTAGATTCAAGTCGCCGATGGTGAAGGTGCTCCAGCGGGGCTGCAGCTTGGTATTACCGCCTCCAAAGATCAAGCCGGTGCGGTCGTGATACACGCTGAAAAAGTTCTGCCGGTCTTGAATCCAGCGCACTGTGGACAGTGGAGCGGTCAGCGCCGATGCCGCCAGGAACCACGGCCCTCGACGACGCACGGCGGCGTCGCCTTTGCCCAAGACGAAATCGAAACCCGATTCCATTGGGTCCCGCGCTAACCCGGGGCCCTCTTTACCGTAGAGCAGCAGCAACGCAGCGGCATCGGCGGGCAGAGGTTTCTTGTAGAGTCTGAGCAGCCGCGCGGTGTACGTGCGCCCTTCCGGGCTCATCGTGAAGCCGGCATTGGGAAGCCAGATCTCATCGTGATACGGGTTGCGCTCGTCGATAGTCTCGACCAGGGTACCGTCCGGATAGGTGAAGTGCGCATGGAACGTGGCGGCCTTTCGCAGCGCGGCGAGCACCGTTTCGTCGCCCGAGGCGGCCAGATACACTCCCAACGCATCGCAATACACCGTGTTGTACAGCACCACCGGACCAACGTGCTCAGACCAGTAGCCATCGGCGTGTTGCTGGGCCACCACACGATGCAGGAACTCCGCCGCCTGCTTGCTCCATGCCGGCTCGTTCAACAACCGCCCGGCGAAATACAGGCCCATGGCGTGGTGCGCGGGGATGTTCACCAGCCGCGCTTTGCGCAGTTCGCGTGAGATGCCTGCGTAGCCCAGCCGAAGAGCCTTCTCCCATCTGGCGCGGCGCGCTGGGGGCATCGCGTCGCGCACAATGCCGTAAGCGCGGATCCAGCGCGAGTAAGTCCAAGGCATGTAGATCTTGCCCCAGGTCGAGCCATCTTTCTTTCGGAACATCCACTTGCCTTCGGCATCCGCATCATCAATCAACGCGTCGCCGCCGGCCATGATGGCCTGCAGGACCTTGGGATCATGATAGTAGCGGTTACTCGCCGACTCGGTGGACCAGGCGGCGGCCAACGCCAACATGATGTTTTGGTCGGTTGAGATCCAGATACCGGAGCCGAAGCGTCCCGTCCGAACGTCCTGCGAGGCCAGAACACTGGGCACTTGTCCGATCAAGTCGTCCAGACACCGCGTCTTAAATACGACCTCCCCGGCGCAAAGACCGGAGACGACCAGGAAAAGAGCGGCTACAACCGCGCGTATTGACATAAGGATTAAATGATAACGTCGGATACCGTTCAGTTGCAGCTAGGAGTCCGCCGCGCCCGCCGTGCGCGGAAGTTCTCCACCGCGGAAGGGTCCGTCAGGAAACCGGGGGGCTTCAAGGCGGGAATCTCGTACAGCCTGTCGAGAACCAGCAGTCCCGCGCCCAGAACACCGGCTTCGTCGCCCAGTTTTCCGAACCGGATACTCAAACCCTCTGTGGCGTGGCTCAGCGCCTGCATCCGCACAATCCGAGTCAACTGATCCAGCAACAACGGTCCGGCGAGTTTCAGCCGTGGATCGAGAACAATGAGGCTCGGGTTGACCAGGTTTACCAGGTTCGCCAAGCCCAACCCCAGATATCGCCCCATCTCCTCCACGATCGCCGTGCAAGTCTTGTTTCCAGCGCTGGCCGCTTCAAGCACCATCCAGCCAGTCACTCGCTCAAGCCCTATGTCGGCATTCCGCGCCGCCATGGAGTTCCCGCCGTCTTGCATGATTTTGCGGAACCTGGCCGCCAACGCGGATGAACCGGCCAGCGCCTCCAGACAGCCGAAGCTCCCGCACTGGCAAGCTGGCCCACCCTCCACCACGTGCGTGTGACCGAACTCCGCGGCGCCTCCATGCTGGCCAAGCAGGGGCCGCCCTTGCGTGATGACCGCGCCGCCGATGCCCGCGCCGTACTCTACAAAGACCATTTCGTCAGCCATCTCGCCGGCACCCAGCACCCGTTCCGCAACCGCCTTGGCTCGCGAGGCGCTTTCCACCAGGGTTTCCACGCCGAACTCCTCGCGGAACATCTTCGCGAGCGGTACGTCCTTCCAGAAACTGATCAGCGAAGACATTGTGGAAACCCCGCGGCGCGAATCCACCAGCCCGGGATCGGCCACGGCAATCCCCAATAAAGGAAGGCCTTCGACATGGCCCGCCGCGATGGCGCTCTTCACGCAAGCGAACAACTGATTCGTCAGCCCTTGGATGCCGTCCTCCAAGACTGGGACCTCCCGCACCACGCTCAGCACCTTGGGCCGCAGATCCATGGCCACGGCGATGACCCCCTCGGAGTCGAACTCGACGCCGGCCAGAAAACCGCGCCGCTCGTTGAGCCGCAGTAACACCTGCTTTCGGCCCTTCGGGTTGTCGTTCGGCCCGGCTTCCAGGACTTCCCCCTGGCACAGAAGTTCGCGCGTGAGCGTCGAGACGGTGTTCGGCCGCAAGCGGGTCAGTTTACCGATCTCCACCCGCGAAAGAGGCCCGAAGCGACGCAAAGCGGCCAGGATGACCGCCTTGTCGTGTTCCGGCTTGGACCGCGCCGGGATGAGAGGACGCACGAGGCAATTGTAAGTCAAGGACGTCATTGGGTCAATAAAAACTTCTGATAGTGACACGAAGTCGCTGATTATAGAACTCCCCATGGCCGTGATAGTTCTAAACTTGCACCTTCGTCCCCTGTCAAGTCATTTAACCAGGTAACCGAAATGGGGGTTGTTGGGTCACGTAAGAAAGTAACCAGACGCGTGAGTCTTTTTCTCCTCGTCTGTAGTCTGAAATCGATCCGCGAGGGGTCGCGCCCGAGCGGAGATCCAAGGCCGATGCGACGGACTGGCTCCGAAGAATCGGCAGGCCCTGCGGAGTGGCTGCATGCCGCCCGGAGGGCCTTTTTGCTTGGTTGCATTCTTTGGTGAAGCTCCCGAGCGGAGGCCTTGGATAAAGAAACGCGAAGATCGCCGGGCGTTGTTTTGCCCGGCCTCCGAATGGATTTCTTCAATCTCCCGTCAGCGCCCGCAGGCGCTGGTTGCGGGCGCGCGTCAGTTCGATGCCGGGCCCGCGCCGCCGCGCCGGGGCGCAAGCTCGCCCTGATCCTTGCTCTCCACCAGGTCGAACAAGCTGGTCCGCGCAAGGCCTGAATCCGGCGGCTCAATGCGGCCGGGTTCAACGCCTGGTAGACGTGCCTCCAAGCTCTTGCGTCTGCTCGAGCGTCAGCGTGGCCAATCCGAGCACCCGCTGGTACGGCGTCTTCGGCTCGTCGTAGACCCGCTGCACCTTCCCGCCCTCCCGCACCTTCTCCTTCAGCTTCATCACCGGCTGAAAGAAGTTCTGGAAATCCGCCAGCGCCCGGTACAGTTGCCGCAGCACCTCCTGCTCGGCCTGCCGGTCGAAGCGCCGGTAGCCCACCACCTTGCGCACGTGCGTCCAGTTCTTCTGCTCCACCCAGGCGTTGTCGTTCTTCTCGTAGGGCCGGCTGCGCGACATCGCGATCCGTCGTCTTGCGGCAGTAGTTCCACAGCAGGTCGTTGAGCAACGCCGAGTCGTTGTCCGGATGCAGTTCCCGCACCCGGAACGGAAAGCCGTTGCCGCACCGCGTCGAAGCTCTCCTCGGTGGCTTTCTGCGAGCGCCCCATCTGCGGCTCGCCCTTCCCACCAGCCGCTGGCGATGTCCGCCGCCGAGAAGCGTGTGCACATACTCGCCCGCCATCGAGCGCCCGCAGTGCACCACAAAGTCCAATCTGCAGATTTCCCACCTCGTCCCGGTCCCATTCGTTCGGCAACTTCACCGGCACCCGTTGGTACAGCAACGGATGAATCGGCGAGCGCCGCTGCCGCTTCAGTTGCCGCACCTGGCGCTCGTGCGCCAGCAACCGGTCCAGCGTCTTCGGCCGACATCCGCTTCAGCAACTCGGCCACATCGTCGCTGCACCGCAGCTCGCCGCAGCGCCCGCAACCGGTCCACCTGCTCCCGCAGGATCGGCGCCAGCCGCTGCCCGCAGGGATAGTCGAACAACTCCCAGACCGCGCCAGCGGCGCCTTCACCTCCGCTCCATAGGTCTTGCTCCGGCTGCCGCTTCCGTGGCCGCTGTCTTCAGGGGTGCCGGATGCGCCAGCTTGCCGGATCAGCACCTTGCGGTTCAGCCGCGTCCGCTTCCGCGCCTCGTTCAACAGCCGCGTCTTCTGCTTCTTGCTGGCGCGCCGGTACTCCTCCCGCAGCGTCTCCAGGTATTGTTCGCGTGAGTGCATGTCCATCCTTCCCCAGCCTTCGGCACTTCGCCGAAGCCTGTAAGCCTCACGCGCTTCGGTTACTTTTTCAGATGACCCAACCGGTTCCATTTCGGTGACATTTTAGCTGACCCAATTCGAGCGAGTTGCCTGCGGCCGCTTTCGTGATATGATTTCCACCAGTTCTGCTTGAGATAGCGGAGGCCAGGAAATGAAAATCTTTACTGCGTTCGTGTGCGCGCTACTAGGCGTGGTTCCTTGTGCTTTCGGGTTACCTGCTTCTGACTCGGTCGTGGTGCCTGAACCCGCCACCGTGATTCTTCTCGGTTCGGCTTTGGCCGGCATGGGCTTTTTTGCCTGGCGGCGCAATCGTAAATAGCGGGCTCGTTCTCAATCTGGAGATGAAGCCTCGCGCCTTGCCGGGCGTGAGACAGAAGTGGAATTGTGTCCGAACTAACGACTCGCTGGGTGAGGTGGAGCATCTGGGTACTCATTCCGGTTTCCTACCTTATTCTCGCCTTCTCAGCGGCCACGACGAACAACATCTGGACCAACGAAGCGTGGTTTGCCAGCCCCGCTGTGAATCTCCTTCACAAAGGCTTCCTCGGCACCAGCGTCCTTGAACCGGCCGGCACTTGGCTGGCGGGCATCGAACGGCACACCTATTGGGTCCCACCGGCGCATCTCCTGCTGCAAACGTGTTGGTACGGGCTGTTCGGCTTCAGCATCCTCACGCTCCGGGCCCTCTCCATCTTTTGGGGGCTGGTGCTACTGCGCGTCACTCTGCGCGTTTCTCTGGAAGTTGTGTGCCAGGACCGATGTGGTGTGGCTCGCGGCTGCGCTGCTGGCGATCGATGGCCGCTATCTCACATTCTCGTCGCTGGGACGGATGGACGCCATGTGCGCCGGCTTGGGTTTCGCCTCCTGGGCCGCTTACGTCTGCCTCCGGGAACGTTCGCTACGCAGCGCCATCGTGGTTTCTCACTCATTGGCGGCCGCCAGTTGTCTCACGCATCCGTGCGGCGTGCTTTACGCGGGTGGGCTGGTAATTCTGATGGTCCTCCACGACCGGTCGCGGATGGGGTGGCGGCATCTGCTCGCGGCCGGCGCTGCGTACCTGGTGGGTCTGGCGTTGTGGGGTATCTATATTTTCCAAGATCCGGTTTCTTTCTACCGGCAGTTCACGGGAAACGTTTCCGGCATCGCGGCCGAGTTCACCACATCCACCCGTTGGTCAGGCCTGCTTTCGCCGCTGACCGCGTTGAAGCGAGAGTATTTTCTGCGCTATGGCGTCATGTTCGGCCGGTACGAAAGAGGACTCTCGCTAAACTGGTTTCAGTTGCTGGTGCTGTTGGCGTACACGCTCGGAGTTCTTGGGGCTGTGATGATGCCTTCCCTGCGAAGGCGCGCCGGCTCCCGCACGCTTCTGGCGCTGGGCACATTCATGTTCTGCACTCTGGCGCTGTTCGATGGACTGAAGTCCAGCTCGTACCTTCTGCACACACTCCCCTTCTGCGCGGCGCTGTTGGCTCTCACCGTTTTGCAAGTTGCGTCGACGGGAAGCGCAATCCACCGGCGTTGCGTGGTCGTCGTTCTGGCTGCTCTGGCCGGCCTGCAACTTACGGCCGCCGCCCACAGCGCCCTTTTTCAACCGGTGCGATGGGACTATGCATCAGCCGCCGCGTATTTGCAGCGCCATGCCCCGCCGTCCGCGACGGTTTTTGGTCCCGCCGAATTGGCCTTCGCTCGGGGCTTCAATTCGAATTTCAAGGACGATGTCCGGCTGGGGTATCACACCGGCCGCAGGCCGGACTTCATCGTCACGAACTCGCTTTATCGCGACTGGTACGCAAGGTCTGCCGTCCTCAATCCCGAGGTACACACCCATATCGGGCAAATGCTGGGGTCCCGCTACGCGATGATCTTCCGGAACTCCAGTTACTCCATTTACCGCCGCCGGTAAACCAGCTTGCCGCCCAGATAGGTGCGCTCGACCACGGTGTCCTTTACCTCGTCCTCCGGACAGCGCAGAATGTCGCGGTCGATCACCACAAGATCCGCCAGCTTGCCCGCTTCAATCGAACCTTTCTCCTTCTCCTCAAAGGTGAGGAACGCGTTGTTGATGGTGTAGAAGCGAATGGCCTGCTCGCGTGTGATGGCCTCCCCGGCGACCAGCGGCTTCTCGCTCCAGCGCGCGCGCCGCGCGAGTGTGATCCACATGCCGAGAAATGGATTGTAGGGATTGTTCGAGCGCAGGCTGCCGATTTTCTGCATGTGGTCGGAGCCGCCGCCCACCATCACGCCTTGGTCGAACAGCGTCTTGTAGGGCTGGAAGTAGCGCAACCGTTCCTCGCCGAACTGCTTGGTGAGAGTGGCTCCGTCCATGCGCAGCCAGGCCGGCTGCATGTCGGCCACGATGCCCACGCGCCGCATCCTCTGGATGTCTTCCAGGGTCATGAAATTGGCGTGACTGATGCAGGGGCGTTTGTCGCGCACGGGAAATTCGTGGGACACTTCCTCGTACGCCGTCGTCAGCGCACGCACCGCGCCGTCGCCCACCGTGTGCGCGGTGAGCTGCATGTCGCGCGAGAGCGCCGCGCGCGCGATGCGAAACAGTTTGGCGGGTTCGATGTAGAGCATGCCTCGATAGTTCGGATCGGCGATGGAGTAAATCGAACTGACGCCCCACGGCTGGAGCATGTAGGCGCTGCCCGTCAGCATGCCGCCGTCCAGAAACACTTTCAAACCCCGCACCCACAGCATGTTGTCGTAGCGGCGCAGGGGGCTCGCGGCCAGCTTGCCGATCTGTTCCTCGATCTTTTCGATGGGCTGCTGCGGATCGATGCTATAGGTGATGAAGCGCGGCAGCTTAGCTCGCCGGCCTCTTGAGGCGAGCGGAACAGCTCCACCGTGTCGTCGCCGGCGGTGCGCTCAACGATGCTGGTGATCCCCACCGAGTTGTAGTCGGCCAGGAGCATCTTGAGACGGCTGCGACGGTCGGCCATGGTGGGCGTGCGTCCGCTTGCGCGCGCCGCCACCAGCCGCGCCGCGCTGCGCACGATGCCGGTGGGTTCGCCGGTTTTCGGGTCCCGCTCGATTTTTCCCAGGTGGCCCTCTTCCGCGATGGAAGCTCCGGCCGATGCCGCTGAGCTTGAGCGCCAGCGAGTTCAGCGCGGCATCGGGGCCGGTGCGGAAACACACGGGATTGCGCGGCGCCGCCTGGTCCAGCTCTTGGCGCGTGGGTAAGCGCTGCTCGCGCAGCCGCGTGATGAAGACCTGCGAGAGCGTGATCCACTCGCCCGGCGCGGTGCGGCGGCACCGGCCCGGACGTAGGCGAGCACGTCGGCGATGGATTCCATGTCGGGGATCGGGTGGTCGAACTCGTACATCGAGGCGCCGGTGGAGTGTACGTGGCTGTCGATGAGACCCGGCAGCACCATCTTGCCAGCGAGGTCCACGCGCGTCGTGCCCGGCTTTTTCAGGCGCAGAATTTCGGCGTTCGTTCCCACCGCGGCGATGCGCCCATCCTTCACCGCAACGGCTTCGGCAATGGCGAACTGTTGGTTCACCGTAACCACGCGGCCGTGGTGGAGGTCAGATCCGCCGCCGGGAGGGTCACCGTCCACAGCAACACAAATGAGGCACGCAACATGACACACATTTCATCACGTTCGAGCTCCTGCCGCGTTGAACGCGTTCGCCGGGTCACGATATAGTACCCAGATCCGGCGCCGGGCCGGTCTTCCAACTTTCGCATGCTGCAAATCCATGGGCTCGACATCGCGCTGCTGGTCGCGTACTTCCTGGCGATGCTCGCGGTGGGATTGTATTCGGCGCGCAAAGTGAAGAACGTCGTCGACTACTACATGGGCGGCCGCCGCTTCGGCAAGGCGCTCATGATCATGTACGGCTTCGGCGCGGGCACGCACGCGGACTTCGCCGTGGGCGTTGCGTCGCGGTCCTACAAGCTCGGCATGGCGGGCATCTGGTTAGCGGTGGATGCAGATTTTCAATACGCCGTTCTACTGGTTGCTCAGCGCCGTGTTCCGCCGCGCGCGCTGCCTGACCACGGCGGATTCCGCCGATGCGTTACGGCCCCTCGCTCGGCATTCTTTACGGCTTCATGGGCGTAGCCATCAACATTGCCTACCTCGGCGCCACTTTGCTCGGTTGCGCCAAGTTGATCGAAGCGCTCACCGGCGGCGCCATCTCCGCGGTTTGGTCGGTAATGCTCATGACCGCCGCATTCGTTTTCTACAGCCTGATGGGGCGGTCTCATCGCCACGGTGCTGGAACGAATTCGTCCAGGGGATTCTAACCATTGCGATGTCGTTTCTTTGTGGTGCCTTTCGTCTGGGCGGCCGTGGGAGGCCTGGCCGGCTTGCACGCGAAGTTGCCCAACGCCGGAGCGCTCGTCAGCCTGGTGGCGCCAGGTGAGATCGGCTTCTACTGGATTGCCATGGCGGCGATCAATCAGTTCTTCAGCGTGGTCGCGCAACCGCACATTCTCAGCAACAACGCCGCCGGCCGCACGGAACTCGACAACCGCGTCGGCTTCTGCGCCGGCGTCACGCTGAAGCGCGTTTGCACCATCGCATGGGCGTTCGTTGGCGTGCTGGCCATCGCTTACTACGGCGCGGATCGCATGCACGGCGACCTGGTCTTCGGTTCTCTGGTTCGCGACCTGCTGCCCGCCGGATTCGCCGGCTTGATGATCGCCGCCATCATGGCCTCGGTGATGGACAACGGCGCGATTTACGTGCTGACCACTTCGGCGCTGTTTACGCGCAATCTACTCAGGACGTTCAAGCGGCACGACGACACGCGGCTCGAACTGCGTGTGAGCCGTCTCTTCTCGCTGGTCTACGTTGCGGCCAGCATCGTGCTCGCTCTATCCTTCAGCGACGTGCCGGCGGCCATCCGCTTCGCGTGGAATCTGGTGCCGATGATCGGCATTTCGTTCTGGCTGGGACTGTGGTGGCGCCGCGCCAACCGCTACGGGGCGTGGGCGAGTTTCCTTGCCGCGAGCGCCGCCTGGATTGTGGGCCTCCGCTTTTTCGGCTGGAAAGGCGATCCGGGGCTTCCGTTACCTGATTACCTTCTATCTGGTGGCGGGCCTCGGCGCCGGCGTAATTGTGAGTCTGCTCACGCGGCCCGAACCGGCGGAGCGGCTGGATCGCTTCTACCTTACCATCAACACGCCCATCGGCCAGGAAGACCGGACGACGTTTCCCGCACCTGGTGAGATGGAAGAACTGGGAGATTCCGCGGCCCGGCAAAGAGGCCGTTTGGGGGTTCTTCGTGGTGATGGCTGCTTCACTTGCGCTTCACGGCTTCGTCGTGTGGCTGTGCGCCCGACTGCGCGGGTGAGGCGTCAGTACGCGCGCTCTCGCAGCACATCCACGCCCATCCAGAATGCCGCCGCGCCCGGTGGAATCATACGCTCAGGCAGCAAGCCGGACTCCTGGATCATGACTTCGTCGCTCGCCAGGCGCACCCAGCCGGGGAAGCCGCCAGCGGCCGTTTCCGGAAGAAACTCGTCGTTGAGCCGGGCCTGGCGCGCTTGTTCGAACCATTCCGGCGTGTGGATGATCAGCAGCGTACAAATCTCCGGGCGCAGGTTGAGCAGATCCATGGCCACGCCGGTGAGAAGCAGTTGCGCGCCGCCGGTGCGGAGTAACGCATCCAGATATTCCAGCGCTGGACCAGCCTTTCCGAACAGCTCTTCGGCGTATTCCTCGCGCAGTTTGGCGCGGACATGGTAGTCGCGGCGCGCATCCGCGAAATCGAACATGCCGGAAGGGACGACACGTGAAGCTGGCCGCATCCCAGGCCCAGGCCGCCATTGCCCCGCTGCGCCAGGCGCATCCGGTAGCCGTCGCCCGTGCGGCATGCGACCAGCATCGAAAGCCCTATCGCCGCGTCGCGGCCCGCACCGCTGGTGAGGGGGTCGCCGCCTGCGGCCGCATGCGCAGCATTGCGCAAGCGCAGCTTCGCGTCGAGCGCGGCCGGCTGGCGGCCGCCATCGCCAATCGCCGCGCGTAATTCAATCTCAATGGCCGAGCACGTATCGAGCATGCCGAAATAGCGTCCAGCCGCGCAGTCCATGGTGAGCCGCGGCCGGGGCGAAAACCGGCGCATCACATAGAGGTGGCCGTTGGTCAGGCGGGGATCCACGAGCAGGGCCAGGCGGCTCACCGCATTCTCGCTGCGTGCCAACCGCGGGCGACGCATCGAGCGCGCCCAAAACGCTTTCGACGTCCGTCTGCAACGCTCCATAACACACGGCTGGATAGACGCGCCCGGCACGGGAGAGCAGGCGCTCCTGACCGTACTTCCAGCCGAGGTATCGCATGAGCAGCGGCTGCCGGACCGCCTCGCGCAAGGAGCGCAGCCATTCCCGCGCGCGGCCCACGTCCGCCTCGCGAACCAGTTCAGCGATCGAATCCACGGCGGCCTTCAAGCAACTCAACGATCATCGTCGCGGCTCGCGGCAGATGGAACGGATCCTTCACCGGAAGCGCGATCAGCTCCGTCATGCGGGTTTCCCTGGTGGTCCAGCCGCTGCCACCACTCGCCGGATTCCGGCATGGGGAAGTGCGCCCAGGACCACTGGTGCACTTTCTCATACCACTCCATGCACCACGGCTCGCCCGTCAGACGATCGGCGAGCAGCAGCGCGTAGAGGCGCCTCGGTGTGCGGCCACCACAGCTTCTTGTCCGCGTTCCGAGGTACGGCGCATGCCCTTCGGCGTCGATGCCCAGGAAGATACCACCGTACTCCGGGTCCCATCCGGCCTCCAGGTGCCAGCGGACCACTTCCGCCGCGCGGCGCGCCAGTTCGCGGTCGCCGCGCCGCGCCGCCACGTGCGTCACGAACCACATGCACTCGATGGCGTGGCCCGGCATGACGGCGGTACCTTCAGGCGGTGGCAGTTCCTGCCAGTCTTCGCTGAGGAATTCGAACAGCAGCTTGCGTTGGGGCCGCACGAAGCGGTGCGATCACGCGATCGACGTGACGGTCGAGAATGGTTTCGAGCGAATGGTCGCCGGTGGTTACGATCAACTCGTTGGTCACTTCCGTCAGGATCATCGAGACGGCCTGAAACCGGCGGTGCGGCGGCCACGGGTAGGGCGCCACTTCATGGAAGTCCGGCTGTTCGACGCGCGCGACCACGCGGTCGTAAGTGGCCCGCGCCAGCGCGAGCAACTTCTCGTCGCGCACGGCGCGAAGATATTCACTCAGTCCGTAGACCACGAAGCCATCGGCGTAGATGCTGATGGGGCCATCCACCACCCGGCCTTCGCGGGTGGTGTGGTACACCCAGCGGCCCTGTTCGTCGCGGCCGTGCTCCCAGCAGGAACCGGACCGAGTTCTCGGCCGCCTCGAGGAACTCCGGTTCGCCGTTCGACGCGATTGAAGAGCGCCGAGAAGGTCCATACCGGACCGCGCCTGCGACCAGATGTACTTGTCGCCGCTCGAGCCGGCGCCCCGTCTTCGTCCATGCACGCTCAGCACGCCGCCGTATTCCCGGTCGATGCCATGCCGCAGCCAGAACGGCGCGATGCCGTCCAGCAGCAACGCGCGATATTG
>CAVUYK010000028.1:0-396404 GCA_963745655.1 Terriglobales bacterium
GCGTGTTACTCGCCTATGTGGCAGGCATCCAGCACGATAACGGCGTAGCACGATCTTCGGAACTAAGTTTTCACGCCGGCTTGCCAGTTGATACGAGGGTTAAGAGTAGCGCCGCCGATGGCTTCACCGGTACCGGCATCAGGAAGCGGCCGTTCTTGCCGACGTCGAACGAATACCCCGCGTCGAACTCTTTTTAGCTATTGCCAACGATATTATTCGATGATAGTCTGGACAAAAGCGTTACCCACCAATGGGCATTTGACAAGCACAGTCAAATGAGGTGGCAGAGAGAGGCTCCGATGAAGGAGGCAGGATGCGTTTCACTTGGGCTCTCCGCTGTTTTCTCGTGTTGGCTACCGGGATCCCCGTCTGGCCGCAAACTATAAGCACCGTCGCCGGCAGCCCATCCTGGGGCAATGTGGAGGATGTGTTCGTCGATTCCGCCGGAAACATCTACGCCGCGGATAGCCTCCAATTCGTGGTTTACAAGATTGACCGGCTGGGAGCCCAGACGATCATCGCTGGCACGAAAGGGTCCAACAGCTACTCGGGTGATGGCGCGCTTGCGACCACTTCGAAACTCAGCAAGCCGACCAGCGCAATCGCTGCCCCGGACGGCACCGTGTACATCGCCGACTATGGCAACAACCGCATTCGCAAAATCGGGACCGATGGCATCATCACCACGTACGCGGGCCTCGGAACGACGGGTTTCAGCGGCGATGGCGGTCCGGCCACGAACGCGCACCTCTTTGGACCGCACACGCTGGCTCTAGACACGCACGGCAACCTTTTCTTCGCGGATTCCGGGAACTACCGCATCCGCAAGATCAGCACCGCGGGGGTGATTACGACGGTGGGCGGCACGGGGGGGAACACGTTGTCGGCGGACGGCGGCTTTGCTTTGGTTACCGACATGTCTCCGGGCTGGATCAAAGTCAGCACGGACGGTACCATCTACTACACCGACGATGGAGGCGGAACCACCGCCAGAACCGGTCACGCGCGGGTTCGAAAGATTGCGCCGAACGGCATCGTGACCACCATTGCCGGCACCGGCGTCAAGGGTTTCTCGGGAGACGGCGGCCCGGCAACCGCTGCGCAACTGACGTACGCTCACGGCGTGGCTGTGGATCCGGTGGGCGCCTTTTACGTTTCCGACTGGCTGGGCGCGCGGATCCGCAAGGTGGACGTCAACGGCATCATCAACACCTTCGCCGGGACGGGAGTGGAAGGATCGTCGGGCGACGGAGGACCGGCCCTGAGCGCCACGTTCCAGGACCCGGAGGGAATGGCGCTGGATTCCGACGGGAACCTCTATATCGCCGATCCTTTCGACAAGAAGATCCGCAAGGTCTCCGTGCCGCCGGTTCCTATGCTCAGTTCCACCAACACCGCGGTGCCCGCTTTCATCGGTAAGGCGGACTTCGGATCGAACATGTACCTGGAGCTTTATGGATCGAATCTCTCCAGCACCACGCGGCTCTGGGCCGGCAGCGATTTCAACGGTTCGAACGCCCCCACCTCGCTGGATGGGGTGAGCGTCACGGTGAACAACAAACCGGCGTTTATGTATTACATCAGCCCGGGCCAAATCAACATCAACACACCGGAGGACATAGCCACGGGTCCGGTGCTCATTCAAGTGCACAACGCCCTGGGGTTCAGCAATAGCGGTTCGGCGAACCGCGTGCGTCTTTCACCCACCTTGCAAAGCGTCCCCCAATTCAACCTCGGCGGCAAGTCCTATGTGGTGGCGCAGACGCCGGATTTCAGTTCGTTTATCGGGAGACCCGGGATGATCCAGGGCGTGCCCTTCGTCGCCGCCAAGCCCGGAGATACGGTCTTGATTTACGCTCTGGGATGCGGTCCCACCAATCCGGCGACGCAGGCGGGAGTGGTGGCCGCGCAGAATTCGCCGCTGGCGTTGCCGTACCAGATCAAGATCGGCGGAGTCCCGGCCACCGTGAATTTTGCCGGCATGGTGGCCGGCAGCATCGGGCTATTTCAGTTCAACGTGGTGATCCCGAATGTGGCATCGGGGGACCAGACCATTGAGCTGATCGTGGACAGTGTTCCGAACGCGCAGAGCTTATACATTGTCATCGGGTGAGGAATCTATCATGAAGACCTTACATTGTATTTCAGCTCTCTGGTTCGCTCTCGTGTTGGCGGGGCCGGCGCGATCGCAAACCATTACTACCGTCGCCGGCAACTCCACCTGGAGTTTGGTGCGAGACGTCTTCGTCGATACCGCCGGAAATATGTACGTGGCGGACAGCGCCGGTGCAATCTACAAGATAGACCCTCAGGGAGTCCAGACCACCATCGCCGGCGCCACGGCAGGCTCTCCTCGGGCTTTTCGGGCGACGGCGGTCCCGCCACGGACGCCAAGTTCAACTCGCCGCTGAGCGTTGTGGTGGCCCCCGACGGCACCATCTACATCGCCGATACCCTCAACAACCGCATTCGCAAAATCGCCCCGAACGGCATCATCAGCACTTACGCGGGAACCGGCTCCGCTGCTTCCACTGGCGACGGCGGTCCCGCGATAAGCGCGCCGATCTACGAGCCAAAGATGATGGCCCTGGACACGCAGGGCAATCTCTATTTCGTGGATTACTATCGTATTCGCAAGATCAGTGCTTCTGGCGTCATCACCACGGTAGGAGGCACGGGTAAGACTTCCTTGTCGGCGGACGGAAAACAGGCTACGGCCACCGATATGTCACCGGGCTGGCTCAAAGTGGCGTCAGACGGGACCATATACTACACCGATAGCGGATATGGCGGCTCCGATCCGAATTACGCGCGGGTTCGCAAGATCGCGCCGAACGGGATCGTTTCCACCGTCGCCGGCACCGGCGTCAGGGGCTTCAACGGTGACGGCGGCCCGGCGGTTTCCGCGGAACTCGGGTTAGCGAGCGGGGTCGCGGTGGATCTGGCCGGAGATGTTTACATTTCCGACAACGACCGGATACGTAAGGTAGGGGTCGACGGAATCATCAAGACCTTTGCCGGGACGGGAGTGGTGGGCAACTCGGGAGACGGGGGGCCTGCCTTAAGCGCGCAGCTCGGCGTTCCCTACGGCCTGGCGCTGGACTCCGGGGGCAACCTCTACGTGGTAGACGGCGCTTTCCAGCGAGTTCGCAAAATCTCTTCGCCGCCGGTTCCTACCATCCGATTCAATGACGCGGTGCTGCCGTCTTTTATCGGGAAGGCGGACTTCGGATCGAACATGTACGTGGAGCTTTACGGATCGAATCTGTCCACCACCACTCGCATATGGGCGGGCGGCGATTTCAACGGTTCCAACGCCCCCACCTCGCTGGATGGGGTGAGCGTCACGGTGAACAACAAACCGGCGTTTATGTATTACATCAGTCCGGGCCAGATCAACATCAACACCCCGGACGACACCACTACAGGCCCAGTGCTGATCCAGGTTAAGAATGCCCTCGGACTCAGTAACACCGGGTCCGCGAATCGCGCACGGCTTTCGCCAACTTTGCAAAGCGTGCCCCAATTCAACATCGGCGGCAAATCGTACGTGGTCGCAGAGACGCCGGACTTCAAGTCTTTCATTGGAATGTCCGGCATGATTCAGGGCGTATCCTTCGTCGCCGCCAAGCCCGGAGATACGGTCCTGATCTACGCGCTGGGATGCGGTCCCACCAACCCACCGACGCAGGCGGGAGTGGTGGCCGCGCAGAATTCGCTGCTGGCGTTGCCGTACCAGATCAAGATCGGCGGAGTCCCGGCCACCGTGAATTTTGCCGGCATGGTCGCCGGGAGCATCGGGCTATTTCAATTCAACGTAGTGATCCCGACTGTGGCACCCGGGGACCAGACCATTGAGCTGATCGTGGACGGTGTTCCGAACGCGCAGAATCTCTACATCTTCATCGGATGAGATTGTTATCCCAATCCGCACATCCGCGAGTTTCTTGAACTGGACCGCGTGTAAGGGGGGCGGCCGGCTGCCCGCGTGTGATCCGGAAGTGGCAACAAGAGATCCGGCGGATTAGCGATGGCGCCGGCGGTTGTTCCGCGGGGACCGATCTCACGCACTGTATCGGGGCCCTCGCCGGAAGCCGTACCATGTCGGGCCGTTCGCTGGAGTCCGGCCCCTTCCGGCTACCAGCCATCCGCGGAGGATCAGATTGAGAAGACGCCCGATGGGGTCAAACGCCCAAGTGCCCGCCAATCGGGCACTTCCAATTCTTGCTCAGAGCCCATGTTAGATATCCCTGACTCCATGCCGGAATCCACCAGATTGGGTGCCAAAGCTGAATTTATATGAGCACAAGATAGAGAATTGAGGCGTGCGCACTCAGGTGCAATTTTTGCCGTCCAGAAGGCAAGAAGTGCTGTAGGTCAGGCCTGTGCAAATCACTCCCGGAGGCGGCTTATCAATTGGGAAAAGACCGTACAGATTTGATTCGCGCACCCTTGTGGCCCAGGCCGGAGTCGCCTTTCGAAGCCGGTCGCGGTTCAAATGGCGACAACCGGACGGTTGCTCAACTCTCAGGTACGCGTTCAGTTCTTCTCAACTCGCCGCTCGCTGCACCGGCACCATGAAGTTCCGCAGTGCATAGCCCACCAGGCCCTCCACCATCTCCTTGTGGTTGCCCTCACCCGGTCGGCCGAACTTCGCCTCGAACGACAAATCGTGTGACTGCGGCTTGCTGAACTGCTCGGTCAGCTTTCGCTTTCTATCGTCCGTGATCTCTTTTATGGCGATCTTCGCGTTGTCGTACAGGATGGACCGCGGCACTCCCTCAAAGTAGGCGAACGCCTGGTTATGCCCCTCGCAGACCCGGGAAAGAGTTGGCAGTGCTCGTGCAAGAGGGAATGCTGGAACGCGAAGTGTCGAAATGATCACCAAGAAGGAGAAATCTATGTGGCACATAAGGATGGGTGTGGTACTGATGGCGGCCTCAGCCGCGTTCCTGGCTGCGCAGGATCCCCCGAGCCGGGTGGGCCGCCTCAATTACCGGGACGGTCCGGTGTCTTTCCAACCGACCGGCATAAATGAATGGGTGGATGCCGACATCAACCGGCCGCTTACCACCGGCGATAACATCTGGGTCGGTGACCGCGGGCGAGCCGAGTTTCACATCGGATCGACGGCTTTACGCCTGAGCGCGAACTCGGACTTCCAGTTCCTGAATCTGGACGATCAGACCGTCCAGATCCGTCTGTCGGAAGGGACGCTCACGGTCCGCCTGCGCAATCTCGCGCAGAACCAGATTTTTGAGGTCGACACACCCAACCTGGCTTTCACCCTAGCAGCGGCCCGGCGAGTACCGCATCGACGCGAATCCTGATTCGCAGACCACCATTATCACGGTGCGCGATGGAGAGGGCGAGGTGACCGGCGGCGGTCAGTCGTTCCCGATTTACACGCGGCAACGGGTAGTGGTGAGAGGCGACGATCAAATTAGCTACAATCTCGCGTCCGCCGGTGGAGCCGATGAATTCGACCAGTGGTGCTCCTCGCGTGACCGCCGCGAAGACCAATCCCAGTCCGCACGTTACGTTTCGCGCGAAGTCCCCGGCTACGAAGACTTCGACCAATACGGCCGCTGGGGGAATCAGCCCGGCTATGGCCAGGTCTGGATGCCGACTACAGTCGCAGCAGGCTGGGCGCCCTATCATGACGGGCATTGGGCCTGGATCGCCCCCTGGGGTTGGACCTGGGTGGACGACGCACCGTGGGGATTCGCTCCCTATCACTATGGCCGTTGGGCTTCCTTTGGCGGCCGTTGGGGCTGGATACCCGGACCCTATGGCGTGACTCCCATCTATGCGCCCGCGCTGGTGGCGTGGATTGGCGGAGGGAGAGGGGGCTCTGGTTTCAGCCTGAGCTTTTCTATCGGCACTGCTGCGGCAGTAGGATGGTTCCCCCTGGGTCCTCGTGAGCCGTATTTTCCGTCTTACCAGGTGAGCCAGGGTTACTTTAGCGCGGGTGAACAACACCAACACGGTGATCAATAACACCACCATCAACAACTATTACAGCAGGCGGAATTCCAATAATACGGCGATTACCTACGTGAACCGGAGGGTCCAGAACGGCGTTACGGCGGTTCCGCAAAACACTTTCGCCAGCGGGCGCCGGGTGAATCAGTACGCGCGCGCGGTACCGGCTGCTCAACTGGCTTCGGTCCAGGTGGTCGCCGCTCCGGCCATTGCGCCCCAAAGGGCGAGCGTTCTCGGCCCGCGGGCGGACACCGCCTCCCGTGCTGCGCGTCCCCCGGCCAACGTGCTGAGCCGGCCGCGTGGTGGCGCGAACCCCTCCTCCTCCGGCTCCGGTTCCGTTCGACCGGCAGCAGGCGGCGCTCGCTAGAAATCCCGGTCGCCCTCTTCCGCCAACCGAGGTCCGGCAGATACGCCAGAGTGCGCCGGCTCCGAGTGCACCGGTTCGCGTCGTGGATATGGGCCGGGTAAAGCGTGTTCAACCGACGGTGGGTGCTGGACCACAGCGTGGGCAGCAGCAGGACGTCCAACGGCAGCAGCAACAGAAACAGCAGCAGGACGTCCAGCGGCAGCAGCAACAGAAACAGCAGCAGGACGCCCAACGGCAGCAGCAACAGAAGCAGCAGCAGGACGCCCAACGGCAGCAGCAACAGAAGCAGCAGCAGGACGCCCAGCGGCAGCAGCAACAGAAGCAGCAGCAGGACGCCCAACGGCAGCAGCAACAGAAGCAGCAGCAGGACGCCCAACGGCAGCAGCAACAGAAACAGCAGCAGGACGCCCAACGGCAGCAGCAACAGAAGCAGCAGCAGGACGCCCAACGGCAGCAGCAACAGAAGCAGCAGCAGGACGCCCAACGGCAGCAGCAACAGAAGCAGCAGCAGGACGCCCAACGGCAGCAGCAACAGAAACAGCAGCAGGACGTCCAGCGGCAGCAGCAACAGAAGCAGCAGCAGGACGTCCAACGGCAGCAGCAACAGAAACAGCAGCAGGACGCCCAGCGGCAGCAGCAACAGAAACAGCAGCAGGACGCCCAGCGGCAGCAGCAACAGAAGCAGCAGCAGGACGTCCAGCGGCAGCAGCAACAGAAACAGCAGCAGGACGCCCAGCGGCAGCAGCAACAGAAACAGCAGCAGGACGCCCAGCGGCAGCAGCAACAGAAGCAGCAGCAGGACGTCCAACGGCAGCAGCAACAGAAGCAGCAGCAGGACGCCCAGCGGCAGCAGCAACAGAAACAGCAGCAGGACGCCCAACGGCAGCAGCAACAGAAACAGCAGCAGGACGCCCAACGGCAGCAGCAACAGAAACAGCAGCAGGACGTCCAACGGCAGCAGCAACAGAAGCAGCAGCAGGACGCCCAGCGGCAGCAGCAACAGAAGCAGCAGCAGGACGCCCAACGGCAGCAGCAACAGAAGCAGCAACAGGACGTCCAACGGCAGCAGCAACAGAAACAGCAGCAGGACGCCCAGCGGCAGCAAAGTAATGTGCCGCGGTCTCAGGCGGAAAAGCCTCAGCCCACGGACCGAGGAAAGAAGCAGAATCCTTCAAACAAAAACGACAAGAAGTCGAACCAGTGATGCCGCGTCCCCAAGGGTCTCCGCACGAGCCGGCGGCGAGCTTTACGTACGCGTAGCCAATGTTCGATGTCACAGAACCAGGGAACCGGCACGTCTAACCCAAGTTCGTCACGGGAGTGTCGAATTCCGGGATCTTTGGCCTCGGAAGAGAAGCAAGGCTCGTATTTGCAATCCGGGTTTTCCAAAAGCCGATGTAGTGCAGACCTACCCTCTTGAAGCCTCTGGCTGCTAATGACAAAATCGGGCCAGGATGTTTTTGCGGCCGCATCAGCGGAGTAAGGATGGTAAGGACCACACGTACTGGTCGCTGGTGGAGACGATCCGGACCGCCAGCGGCCCCCGTCAGAGGACGCTTTGTTATCTCGGTGAGCTGAACAGTTCAGCCCAGGCGCGGTGGCTCAGAACGGTCGAGGTGTTCAACCAGCAAGGCGAAGCCGAACAACTAAAACTGTTCCCTTCGCATGTCGAGTCGCCGGCGGATGATCCGCAGGTGGCGCGCGTGCTGGTGAATCGAGTTCGGCTGGAGAGAACGCGCCAGTTCGGGGCCTGCTTCCTGGGATGGGAAATGTGGAGGCGACTGGCGCTGGATCGCTTCTTCGAGGAGGCCTTGGATGGCGATCCGGCGGATGTGCCCTGGTCGCGTGTGGCGGCCCTGCTGGCCATCCACCGGCTGTGCGCGCCGGGCAGCGAACTGGCGGTGGAGGAGCGCTGGTATCCATCGACGGCGCTGGATGATCTGCTGGAGATCGAGGAAGGTAAGATCAACCACACGCGCCTTTACCGCTGTCTGGACCGGATACTGCCGCACAAGACCCAACTGGAGCGGCATCTCAAAGAGCGTTACGGCGAGTTGTTCGGAGCCGAGTTCGACGTGTTGCTCTATGACCTGACCAGCAGCTACGTGGAAGGAGCGGCGGAAAAGAATCCGATGATGCGCCGCGGGTATTCACGCGATCATCGTCCCGACTGCGAACAGATGGTGATCGCGCTCATCGTCAACAGCGAAGGCTTTCCGTTCAGCTACGAGACGTTCGACGGCAACCGTGCCGACGTCTCGACGATGGAAACGATTCTGCGCATGGTGGAGCGCAAGTACGGCAAGGCGCGGCGCATCTGGGTGATGGATCGCGGGGTTGTGAGCGAGGAGAATTTGAAGGCCATTCGCAGCCGTGGTGGGCAGTATCTGGTGGGCACGCCACGCAACCAGATGAAGCAGTTTGAAGCTGAGTTGCTCAAGGACGACTGGACCCGCGTGCGGCCCGAAGTCGAGGTGAAGCAGGTGGCCGTTCCACAGGGAGAAGAAACGTACATTCTGTGCCGCACCGCTGGCCGTAAGGAAAAAGAGAAGGCCATCCGAAAACGGTTTTCCACGCGCATGGAACTCGCCTTGCAGCGCCTGCAGAAAACCATCGCCGCGGGCCGGCTGAAGGACCGCAACAAAATGGAGCGGAGGCTGGGAAAGATCCAGGCTCGCCACTCCCAAGCAAATGATCTGTTCGAAGTCGCTCTGCGGGACACGCCCGAGGGCGTACGTCTGGTCTGGGAGATCAAAAAAGAACGCAAGACCTGGCGTGATCTGCGGGAAGGCGCGTATATGTTGCGCACCAATCTTCAGGCGGAGTCGGCCGAGCAACTGTGGTTGAAGTACATGCAACTGACCGAGGCTGAGGCGTCGTTTCGCGCGCTAAAAAGCGAGTTGTCAATCCGGCCTTTGTTCCATCAGAAAGAGCCGCGGGTCAAAGCCCATGTGATGGTGGCTTTTCTGGGTTACGCCCTCTGGGTGACGCTCAAGCATCTGCTGAAGCGCCGACCGGCGATCGTCCCCCAGCCATCGGCCAGCGGAGTGAACAACGCACAGCCGATGTCGCCGAGGAAGGCGTTGGCCCTGCTCTCCACCGTGCAAAGTGCGGACATCGTGCTCCCCACCACGGATGGGCGCGAGATCCGCCTCCGCCGGATCACGGAACCTTCGCTGGAACAGAAGTCTCTGCTTCACCAACTCGGCATCAGCCTGCCGGACCGTCTCCACCATTCTCCAAAATGTAGTGCAGACTCGGCGACCGCCTGAACTGATTCTGAAGGCGTTAGGCGGTCTTCCGACCGTTCCGTGACGAACTTGGGCTAACGCCATCCTGAGCGAAGAGGCAGGCGCAATCGGCGCGTTCAACCAGGTGAAGGTTATTCGTGTCGACATGGTTACCGGCAGTGGCGCGCGGAAGGCCCGAATGTGTTCGCCCTCCAAGGACGGCTCCAGTTTCACAGGCTCGTGGATCAGTCGGGCGCGGCCTCTTGGCCGGTGTGGCGCCACTGTGTAGAAGCGCCCCGGCAGGCTCGTAGCGAGTTGTGACGGCAGCTACTCCGGACGCTTCGTCGCAGCCTTGCGGAGTGCGTCCACCTGCCGCCGTTGTGGTGACGGGACGTACTCGAAAACGGCTCCCTGATCCTTCAGACGGGCGGTCAGCACGGCGGTGCTGATATCCTGCACCGGGACACCCTTATCCACGGCCATTCTTGCGGCTACCCCGGCTGCGTGGCCCATGATCATGTACTGCGGCTCCATGCGCAGCGAAGAGTAGGCCACATGACTGGCGGAGAAGCACACCGGCACCAGGAGATTGCCGGCTTCGGCACGTTTGGGCAGCATCACGCGGTAGGGGATCTGATACGGCGTCACAGCCACCTGCATGTCGCCCTCGTTGCGCACGAAGCCGTCTGGGGCGACGATTCTCTGAATGTTGTGCGAGTCGCTGTTGTAGGAGCCCATGCCGATTGGATCCGGCTTGGTGAGGTCGGTCTGCAGGTCCTTCTGCGTCATCACGAACTCGCCCACCATGCGGCGGGCCTCGCGGATGTAGAGTTGCCGGGGCCAGTGATCGGTATCGACGAACTCGTCTTTGGAGAGCCCCCACTCGCGGACTTCCTTTTGCAGCGGCGCAGGCACCCTCGGATCATTGGCCAGGAAGTAGAAGTAAGCCCTTGGTGTAGTTGACGTGGTCGCTGCCAGATCTCCTCGCGCCGCTGGTAGCTTGCGTTGGGGTAGTCGTAGTTTTTGCCGATGTAGTCGGTGGAGAACGCGCCGTTGTTGTTGAAGTCGGCTTTGCGGTTGGGAATCGGCACGATGCAGCGTCACCTCGCCGCAGGTACGGCGCCCGGCCGCTTCTTCGCGGTCATGGCGTCGAGCAGGCGCGCGAGCAATTCGTAACGGCTCGCGGATCGTAGCCGGGCGGCTTGGGAAAGGGCAACCGGTTGGCGGGGTCGTGCGGTGAGGATCATGCGGAAGTTGTAGGCCTGCACCTTGCGATCCGCCGATCCCACCTTCCCGGGCGATTCGGGCGAAACCTCCGGGAGCAGCTTGCCCCGCGGCGTCGTAGGGCGAGATGTCCACGACGAACTGATGATACGGCGTCTTGTCGCGCACGCCGGCGAGCGATTCGCCGTACTCGGCCACGCCCTCGCGGCCCCAAGTGTAGGAGACGCCCGCCTGGGCCATGAGGTCGCCTTCGTAGGTGCAGTCGGCGAAAACCTTGGCTGAGAAACGCGCGCCATTCTCCATGACGATTTCGTCGAGGCGCGAGCCACGCTTCACGACGCCGCTCTTCTCGCGCAGACGACTGCGGTAGAACACCTTCACGCCGGCCTGTCGAGCATCTCCAGCAGGATCGCTTCGGCCACTTTGGGTTCCGGCATGCCAGGCGATTTCCTGGACGGTGGCGCTGCATCTGGTAGTGCTTGCCGGCGCGCCAGTAGAGTTCGAGGGCCAAACCGCCGATCACCTCGCGCTGGCCGACGTCGGTGCCGACAACCCGCCGGTGACCATGCCGCCCAGGTGGCTGCCAGGCTCGAGTAGCGCCACGCGCAAGCCTTCGCGCGCACCGCTCACGGCGGTCATGACGCCGCCGGCCGTACCGCCGTAGACCACCAGATCGAAGCTTTCTTGTGCCCTGCCCCCGGCGCCGCACGCCGCTAGCAAGGCCATTATCATCAAGGACCTACGATTCGACATTTTCACCTGGATTTGTTATTTTAGTAGCAGAGGCCCAACAAAAATATGGCAGGGAAACCAGCCTTCGCTCAAGGCGCACAGATAGAGCATACCAAGTTCGGTCTTGGGAGTGTGCTCTCATGCAACGACGAACATATCGTCATCAAGTTTGACGATTCGGGCGAGAAGAAATTCGTTGCCCCCATCGTATTGCCGAACCTTCGCAAGAGCGATCGCCAGCCCCCGGCTGAGAAGCGCGCCACGCGCCGCAAGCCCAAGGTCGTGCCGGCGGTTGCCTGAGGCGAGGCGCCGATGAAGTTCGGTGTCGTCGTCTTTCCCGGCAGCAATTGCGATCACGATGCCTGGTACGCCACTTCGCGCAATTTGGGCCATGAATCCGAATTCATTTGGCACGATTCGAGCGATCTAGGCGGATCGGACGCCGTTATCCTGCCCGGCGGATTTTCCTACGGCGATTATCTGCGCTGCGGAGCCATCGCCAAGTTCTCGCCCGTGATGTCGGCCGTCCGTAAGTTCGCCCAGGACGGCGGCCTGGTGATGGGCATCTGCAACGGCTTTCAAATTCTGGTCGAATGCGGCCTGCTGCCGGGCGCATTGATCCGCAATCGCGGCTTGAAGTTTATTTGCCGCGAAGTCGGGCTGCGCGCGGCCACCACAAATTCGCCCTTCACTTGCCAGCTCGACAAAGCCGCCCCGCTGCGCGTTCCGATCGCGCACGGCGAAGGCTGCTACATCGCCGACGAGCGCACGCTGGACGAGTTGGAAGCCGAAGACCGCGTGGCCTTCCGTTACGTCGAAAATCCGAACGGCTCGCTGCGGGACATCGCCGGCGTGCTTAGCGCCGGCCGCAACGTGCTGGGCATGATGCCGCACCCGGAACGCGCCAGCGATCCGCTGATGGGATCCACCGACGGGCTGGGCGTATTTCAATCCATGGTTGCCGCCTACGCGGCCCAATCCCGATGAGCACTATCACCCCCGAAATGGTCGCCGCCCATCAGTTGTCGGCGGCGGAGTACGCGAAGATTGTCTCGCTGCTAGGCCGCGAGCCCAGCTACACGGAACTGGGCATCTTCAGCGTCATGTGGAGCGAGCATTGCTCCTATAAGAGCTCGCGCCTGCACCTGAAGAAGCTGCCCACGCGCAGCAAGCTGGTGCTGCAAGGCCCTGGCGAGAACGCCGGGATCATCGACATCGGCGACGGCTACGCCATCGCCTTCAAAATCGAGTCCCACAACCACCCCAGCTTCATCGAACCGTTTCAGGGCGCCGCCACGGGCGTCGGCGGGATTCTGAGAGACATCTTCACCATGGGCGCGCGCCCCATCGCCGTCATGGATTCGCTGCGCTTCGGCCCGCCCTACGGATGCGGCCTGGGGCGCGCGCAACGCGCGCATCGTCGACGGCGTGGTGGCCGGCATCGCCCACTACGGCAACTGTTTCGGCGTACCCACGGTGGGCGGCGAGTGCATTTTCGAGCCGTGCTACAACGGCAACCCGCTGGTGAACGTGTTCGCCTTGGGCGTCTTCAAACGCGACGAGATCTTCTACGCTTGCGCCTCCGGCGTGGGCAACCCGGTAATCTACGTGGGCGCCAAGACCGGCCGCGACGGCATACACGGCGCGTCCATGGCCTCCGCCGAGTTCACTGAAGAGTCCAAGCAGAAGCGTCCCAACGTGCAGGTGGGCGATCCGTTCATGGAGAAGCTCCTGATGGAAGCCTGCCTGGAGGCCATGAAGACGGGCGCCATCGTGGGCATTCAGGACATGGGCGCCGCCGGGCTCACTTGCTCGACCTGCGAGATGGGCAGCCGCAGCGGCACCGGCATCGAGATCGAACTGGACCTGGTTCCACAGCGCGCCACCGGCATGACGCCCTACGAGATCATGCTTTCCGAATCCCAGGAGCGCATGCTGCTGGTGGCTCAGAAGGGCCGGGAAGAAGAAGTCTTCCGCGTGTTCCGCAAGTGGGGTCTGGACGCGGTCACTATTGGTGAAGTTACGGGCGATGGTATTCTGCGCGTGCGCCATCACGGCGAAGTGGTAACCGAGATTCCCAACCGCGAGCTGGCCGACGAAGCTCCGCTTTACGACCGCCCGCACACCGCGCCCCTGCGCGTGGCGCCCATGGAAGGCCCCTCGTTCGCCAGCGCCGACCCCACGCGCGACCTTCTGCAACTGCTCTCCAGCGGGGACGTGTGCTCGAAGCGCTGGATCTACGAGCAGTACGATTACATGGTCCGCACCAACACCACCGCCGGCCCGGGCGCGGACGCCGCCGTGGTGCGCATCAAGGAAACCGGCACGTCGATCGCCATGGCGCTCGACGGCAACTCGCGTTACGCGAGCCTTTCGCCGCGCGAGGGTGCGAAGCTGGCCGTGGCCGAGTGTTGCCGCAACCTCTCGGTGGCCGGAGCGCTGCCTGTGGCAGCCACCAATTGCCTGAACTTCGGCAACCCCGAGCGGCCCGAGATCATGGCGCAACTCGTTGAAGCCATCGAAGGGATGGGCGAAGCGTGCCGCTTCTTCGAGACGCCCATCACCGGCGGAAACGTCAGCCTGTACAACGAAACCCTCGGCGAGCCCATCTTCCCCACCCCGGTGCTGGGCATCGTGGGCCTGATGAAGACGGCCACGCCGGTGACCGTGGACTTCAAGGGCCCCGGGCGCACCATCATGATTGTGGGCGGGCTGGGCGAGTGCGATCTTACTCGCTTCGGCGGAACCGAATACGCCAAGGTCATCCTGAACGGCCTGTGGGGACTGCCTCCCGCGCTCGACATGGACTACGAAAAACGCATGCAGGCGGCGGTGCGCGAAATAGTGTGCGCGAATCTCGCGGATGCGGCTCACGACATTTCCGACGGCGGGCTAGCCGTGGCGCTCGCCGAATGCACCTTCGGGCCGACCGCTACGGGCGCCGCTATCGACCTGGATTCCGATTTGCGGACCGAGTTTCTGCTGTTCCACGAAGGCCCCTCGCGGGCCATTCTCGCGACCGAACAACCCGAAGCCGTCGCGGCCATCGCCGCGCGTCACGCCGTCGCGGTGGTTCGCGCCGGTGTTAGCATGAAAGAGAGACTGGTGATCCGCAATCGAGGCAAGGTGCTGGTGGACGTGGGCACGCGGGAGCTTCGCAAGGGATGGGGAGAAGCGCTCGAAACCTTACTGAGCGCGTCAAGCGTTACACACTAGGGTCGAACAACATGCTGGACGGTTTTCACGAGGAGTGTGGTGTTGTTGCCATCTACGGACATCCGGAAGCCGCCAACCTGGCTTACCTGAGCCTTTACGCACTGCAGCACCGCGGCCAGGAGAGCGCCGGCATCGCCTCCAGCGACGGCACGCGCGTGGAATGCTTTCGCGGCATGGGTCACGTGGCCGACATCTTCACGCCGCAAGTCATCGCTTCCCTGCCCGGGCGCTTCGCCATCGGCCACACGCGTTACTCCACGGCGGGCGAAACGGCGCTGCTCAACGCGCAGCCGTTCTCGGTCAACTGCAATAAGGGACAGATCGCGGTGGCGCACAACGGCAACATCACCAACGCCGCCGAAGTGCGCGGCAAACTCGAACGCGAAGGGTCCATCTTCCAGGCCACCAGCGACACCGAAGTGATTCTGCACCTGATGGCGCGTTCGCGCGAGCGTACGCTGGCCGCTGCGTTGCGCGAGGCGTTGCTGGAGTTGGAGGGCGCGTTCTCGCTGGTGCTGCTCACCGAAAATCGCATGATCGTGGCGCGCGATCCGCAGGGCTTTCGCCCTCTGGCCATGGGCCAGATGGAACTCTCCGGCGGACGCGTCTGCTACGCCTTCGCTTCGGAAACCTGCGCCTTCGATTTGATCGGCGCCACGTATATGGGCGATGTGCAGCCGGGCGAGATGGTCTCCATCGGCCCGGAAGGGTTGACGCGCGAGCGCTACGCGCCGGAAGCGCCGCACGCGCATTGCGTTTTCGAGCACGTCTATTTTTCTCGTCCGGATTCCATCGTGTTCGGCCGCGCCGTGCAGGAATCGCGCGAGCTGCTGGGCCGCCTGCTGGCGCGCGAGCACCCCGTGGAGGCCGATATCGTAGTGCCCGTGCCGGACTCCGGCGTCACCGCGGCCATCGGTTATTCCGCCGAAAGCGGCATCCCGTTCCGCCAGGCGCTCATCCGCAATCATTACGTGGGCCGCACCTTCATCGAGCCCTCGCAGGCCATCCGCGATTTCGGGGTGAAGCTGAAGCTCAACCCCGTGCGCCATTTGCTGGAAGGCCGGCGCGTGGTGCTGGTGGACGATTCCATCGTGCGCGGCACCACCTCGCGCAAGATCGTGCGCATGGTGCGGCACGCCGGCGCCCGCGAAGTGCATCTGCGCATCTCCTGCCCGCCCACCGCGTCGCCCTGCTTCTACGGCGTCGACACCCCCACCAAGCGCGAGCTCATCGGCGCCAACAACACGGTGGAAGAAATCCGGCGCTTCGTGGAAGCCGACACGCTCGGCTATCTCTCGCTCGCCAGCCTGCGCGAAGCCGTCGCCGACCACGACTGCAATTACTGCTACGCCTGCTACACCGGCAACTATCCCACCGAGCTGGTCAACATCGAAGAACTCATGACCAATCGCGGCGAGCGGCACTGAAGCGAGAACCGGCTAGCCACTTTCAGAGTCAAGCCGTCGTCACCGCAAAGAACGAAAAGGTAAGCTCCGGGAGTTCTGCTTCCGACTGATCCGTGGTCTGGTTCTAATGAGCGGTGGGAAATCACAACTGGCAAGTGCGGACACGCGCTCCCAGCGCGACGGCACCATCGGCTTGAGGTATGCACAACTGCTGATCCAAAAGCAAAGTGAACGTTGCACCTGTCCCTCCGTTGTTGCAGCATGGGGTACAGGCTAACTGTCCGTTATTGAACAGGAAGACCATGGGAAACCCATGTCTCGGTAATAATCCGCATCCTCGCCGCCTCATTATCGATCACCGAATCCCCATCTTTCAATCTGAGATAGAAAAACAATTCTCTATTTTGCTTGAAATTCCTGTTTGGAGCGTCATTGAATGCGCGTATCGCGTAGGCCACCACTTGATCAGCAAATTGCTTACCGTCTGCAAATTTCTTACCAAGCCTGCACCGTGCGTCCCAGAGTGCTTTGGTGGCAGCAAACTCAAATCCCGGAAGTGGTTTGCCCCAGAAACTCCAGTTGAGGTATTCAGTAAAGTATCCGGCGGCGACCATCCTGACAAAGAGTTCGTCATCCGACGCTGGTTGATTCCTGTGTAAACACACGCTCAGCACGTACGAACAGTAGGCGAATGTCGCGGCGGATGGGTTGTCAACTTCGTTGGCGGTTATTGCTAGCGCGTTGAGATAGTCTGGGGCGTTCCCTTGACGTGAGGAAACCCATGTTCCCTTAGTGTTGACTCCAATTGGGGGAGTCTCAAGAGGAACTGGTATGTCCAGACCCTCAAGATAACTTCTAAACCTGCACATGTCTGAAGTGATCCTGCTCCTCCTGGCATCAGTCAACAGCGGGGACGATTTGAAAATCAACTTCAACCTGTTTGGTGTCTTGATTGCCGCACGCTGTCTTGGAGAATCGGATTTGGGCTTGAGTCCTCTATTGGCAGTGTTTGAAATAGTTGGGGCTTGCCCGGAGGTAGCGGTCGCTTGATGCTTTGGGAATGCTGCTCGCAATGCTAGCAGAAGGGGGAGCAGCATCCCCCAAATGAGCACGAACGCCACAAGCACAATCGGAGTAACAGATGGCTGCTTCCGAATGTATTCCCCGCTCGGCGAGATAACTAGGGGCTTGAATTGGCTCACCTCTGCCGTGACCTGCTTCTTCAGCTCAATCGCCGTTGTTACCACAAGGAATATCCACACAATCCCGATCACTATGGCGTAGGGAAATGCAACCCTCCAGAACTTTTGAGACCATTCGCCGCTAAAAAACTGTGTGAGTGCCGCGACCACAAACAACAGGGCTGGCACAATCACCTGCTGGCTCAGAAGGAAACGCCAAATCTTGCTTACAAGCAGCCCCAAGAAGCGATGCAGATAGGCGACGGGCACCAAAACAGCCTACCACATGCTAAGCCCGCCTCACCGTCCGGCGCGCCAGTTGCCCACAGCACCCGAGGTCCGCAGGTAGCAATTGTAGACGCGCAGCAGGGCCAGTTGGCTCTGAAATGTAGTCTGGAGCAGTGCTGTCCAAAGCAGTTTTCCGTGAATCTTAATCGTTGCTGAATCGATGGGGGATCCGGAGGCCCGCCGTCTCTGGTCAGACGGTCCAGTCTTCAAGATGCAGGCCAACGACTTGCCTGAAGGCCCGGTCGTTGGTCACGAGTGTCGCGTCCGCGCCGAGCGCGTGCGCGGCTATCAGCAGATCAAGAGGAGCGAGCGTTTTGCCACGGCGCTCCAGATCGGCCCGGATGGTTCCGTAACGCTCCGCGGTAGTGCTGTCCCAAGGCAGCACGTCGACACGCCGCAGCAACTCCCGCACGGCGGCATGGAGCCGTTTGGCGTCCGGCCGTTTGTCTAGCCCCAAAAGCAATTCGCCCTCGGTGATGCTCGATATGCACAACGATGCCACCGGCGCGGACACCACCCGCCGCGCGACAGATGGATGCGCCTTGATCAGTTGGCTCACCGTGTTGGTGTCGAGCATGTACCGCTTCATTCACGCCACCCCGCGAAGGGATCACGCTCTTGCCCGCCCTGTTGGCGCTCCTTTTTGCCCAGAAAACCGGCGGGCGCCGCGGCGCCCTGAAGCGCGGCGAAGAAGTCATCCCAAGTATCCGGCTTACTCGACAGAATCACATCGCCAGTTGCGGGGTCCTGGCGAATGAATACTTCCTTGGCATTGAATCGATAGGCAACCGGAAGCCGCACGGCCTGGCTGCGTCCGTTGATGAACAGTTTGGCTACTTTACTCATAGCACCGCCTTGATATATATCAAAGAATATCTCAGATGGGAGGATATATCAAGGCATATGCTTCGGGGGAGCAGTAATTCCGCAAGTCGTCTTCCAGGCAGGCCACGCCTGCCGCGCTCGCCGTCCAGCGCGCAAACCACGCGCCGATTCCGTTCACGTCGCCCATTTCCTTCGGGAAGCGGCCCACCATTTACAATCACGGCGACGTGCTGCCATGCGTTCACTTTCAGCGTGCCGGAGTGCGCACCGAAATCGCTGTCCCACTCATACTCCGTGCGCCCGTCATGGAGAATCAGCTTGATGGTGGATCGGTCCGAGGTCACCAGCGCAATGCCCTTCCCCTTCGCGTCGCGAGTAACCAGAAAGAAGTCCACTGCGAATCCCTCGCGTCCGGCCAGGCTGGGGAGCTTCGGCATCGCCACCGTCGAACCCGCTTTCGTATGCTCGCCGGCCTGATCGAGGACGAGCCCACCGTGTGCAACGGTATGGTTCTGGTGATGGTTCCACAGACCTTCCAGCAGCGCAGGGTAGCGGGGAAACGATTGGGTTGTGGTATCTTTGTGTACACATTGAGGTGAGGCCGTGCATACTGCCAAAGTCGGAATACGGAAATTTCGGGAGAATCTGTCCAGCTACCTGGAGTCGAAGACGCCGGTCGCCATCACGCGGCATGGTGCGACCATCGGCATCTACCTGCCGACTCGGCCTAAGCCGAGCCAGGCGGATCTGGAAGCGCTGCGCGTCGCTGGCGAAAAGTTGGACGCAATGATAGCGGCGGCTGGTACGAGCGAAGAGGAGCTGCTGGAGGACTTCAAGAGGCTGCGTCGGGAGAGCCGCAAACAAAGGGCCTGAAGATGCTGGTCCTCGACACAAATATTCTCATGCGTGCGGTGCTCGGAAAGCGTGCGCGGGCATTGCTGGCCAAGTACGGCGAGCGAATTGAATTTGTGGCGCCGGATGCTGCGTTCGAGGAGGCTCGGACAGGTCTGCCTCAAGTGCCCAAAAAATCGGCCGGGGCGGCGGCACCCTTCAGCGCCGCAAAGAAGCTGCCCCAAGTGTCCGGTTTGCGCGACAGAATCACATCGCCCGTCGCTGGGTCGCGGCGGATGAATACTTCTTGGGTATTGAACCGATAAGCCGACGGTAGCCGGACGGCCTAACCGCGTCCGTTGCGGAAGGGCTTGGCCGTCTAGCTCAAGGTACGCCACTGTCCCCGAAACCAGAATACCCACGGGCTGCCATCGGTGGCTCCCGCCGCAGATTTCTTTCAAGACGCTACTGATGTTACGATCTTGAAATGCTATCTCGATCCTTGAAATTCTTGACCTTGGCAATTCTCTCGCTGTTCGTCGCTGCTACCGTCGCCGCCCAAAACATGCCCGCAGGCGATGCCGCGAAGGTTCTCGCCGACTTTCCGAAGGATATTCCAATCTACAAGAACGCGAAACTGAGTGCTTCGGGGCCCTGGATGGGCGATCCGACACTCGGCAAGTCATACCGCTTCGACACGGCCGATGCGCTTGATGCCGTGCAGTCGTTTTACAAGCAGCAACTGCCTGCGAACGGATGGGCGATCACGAAGAATAGCTACGTCGCCAACCCGAATACCATTACCGTGACGAAAGGCAGCCGGACGGCTATGGTGAGCCCGAACCGGGTCGCGGGAAAAGGCAATGTCCAGGTTACGCGTATCGAGGTGATCCTACTGGCCACGAAATGAGCCGTGGACGGCGCGCCAGGCATAGCAGGACAGATCTGCTCATACTGCCCCCCGTCACCGTTCCGCGCGCCAGTTGCCTACAGCCTCCGAGGTCCGCAGGTAGCGATTGTAGACGCGTAGGCGGGACAGTTGGCCGAACAGCTTGCCCGCAACCCTCGCCTCCGCTCCGTTCACGTCGCCCATTTCCTTGGGGAAACGGCCCCATCCGTAGTCGCGGAGCGCTCCGCCGTCGTTGAAGACGCCGTTCACCACGAAGCTCACGATGCGTGGCCCGGCGTCGACAGTCACGGCCACGTGCTGCCACACGTTACCTTCAACGTGCCGGGATGCGTGCCGGAATCGCTGTCCCACTCGAACACGGTGCGCGCGTCGTTGAGAACCAGCTTGATGGTGGACCGGTCCGAGGTCACCAGCGCGATGCCCTTCCCGCTCGCATCACGCGTATCCAGGATCGACTGGCCGGCGGTGAGTTCCTTCAACTTGATCCAGAAATCCACGGCGAAGCCCCCGCGATCGGCCAGACTTGCGAGCTTCGGCATCGCCATCGCCGCGCCCGTTTTCACACGGTCGCCGGCCACGTCGAGCACCAACCCGCGTTGCGCCACGCTGCGATTCTGGTGCTGACTCCACAGCCCATCGAGCAACGCTGGGTCAACTTCGTGGACGCGCGCGACGGTCTTCTGCGTCTCGGTGATGAAGTATCGCTCGCCCTCTTCGATGAAATCCGGATAGCTCGATCCGACCGCCGGATCGTCATTGTACAGCACGATCTCCGGTTCGGACCAGTGAATGAATCCGTTCCTTTCGATGCCCCCGGCCAGCCAGCTCGGATTGCGGCCCAGGTAGTGGTTGAGAGCTTTCACGTGGAACTGCTCGCCGCCGTGATTGTGGAACCAAAGCAGGTACTTTCCGTTCGAGAACTTGCGCACGAAGGTGGCGGCGCGGTTGTGTTTGATGGGGCGTCCGCCGGGACCGTAGGTGGCGTAAGCGGGCGGCGTCCAGGTGTGTCCGCCGTCCCGGCTGTAGGCTTGGCAACTGTAACCATCGATGGTCCGATAGGTGGCGTAAAGCGAACCATCGCTGAGTGCCACCAGGTTGGCTTCATCCGAAACGGCGCCCTTGGGCGCGCGCAATCCTTCGTCGCCATCCGGCAGCAGTTGCCAGACCAGCTTGCGCGGATCGCGTTCGGTGAGGATATTGCCGCTGCGCAGGAAGCACCCCTGCGACTCGACCATGCCGCCCGGGTCGTCCCACTTGCCCACCTTGGCGAAGCCGAAGATGGCGTACCGGGGCGTCACGATCGGCTTGCCGACTCCCCAGAAGTACAGGATGGCGCCGCTGTCCAGGTTTTCCCGGTCGATGCGCATCTTCCGCATGAGAATCTCGTAGCGCTCCTTCGACCAAGTGCGGCCGTTATCGTCGCTGTATTTGAACGCGTAGACGCCTATGGTGTCCACGCGCTTGCGCAGCCTCTCGCTCTTGGTGTTGACCAGCAGACGGACATTGTCCCGGTTGTAGTTATAGAACGCGTAGATGCGGCCGTACGGCACCTTCAAGGGCATGACCCAGGACGCCTCCGGACCGCTCGCGGGCTCAATATCGATGGGCGGCGTCCAGGTGCGCCCGTGGTCGGCCGAAATGGTTGAGACGATGTGCTGGCCGGGCGCGCCTTCTTTGCCGGCGCCGGTGGTCATCACACAGAGCCACTTGCCGTCGTTGGTGATGACGACGTAGGGCTGGTCCGCGTAGTTCTCATCTGGGATTTCAAACCCGTTTTCAATGTGACGCGGGTCGCGGGGCGGTTGGGCGAGCAGGAGTGACGCGGAGGTTAAGACGAGAACGAGCAGTGCGCGCATGATGTTCATAGCTCTTCGTATCCTACAAGCCTCAGGCGGCATTTGCTGGGCTGGCCTTCGCCCGTTCGCCGCAACTTAAGATGTCCACCGAAGATCTTACGTCCTTCCGGGAAACCCGAACAGACAGCCGCTTCCACCACGGGGCAACGGCGAGGATGGATCGACGCTGCCTTCCCGGAAAAGCTGTTCCTGGTTGTTCGCGCGGCGGCTGAATCCGGAATTGAGGGTACTGTCCCATAAGCGCTAAGATAGCCATTGCTTCGCCGACACTCTTGGTGTAATCTATTCACAAGATGGATGACATTGCCCGCAATTGGGAAATTCTCGTGGGCTTGCTGCCCGAAGATTGGCGCCAGCAGGCGAAGAGTTCCGGCGCTGTCGCGCGTCTGCGCGGCTTCGCCACGGTCGAATCGTTACTGCGCTGCTTGCTGTTACATGTCGGATGCGGCTATTCGCTGAGGGAAACCGCCGTTCGCGCGGGAGTGACCGGTTTGGCTCAAGTCTCGGATGTGACCCTGCTGAACCGCTTGCGGCAAGCCGAAGGCTGGCTGCAGCAAATGTGCGTGGCACTCTTGCGCGAAGGCGGTATCAGTCTGGAACAGGGGTTGGCAGGGCGGGTGCTGCGGGTCTTGGACGGGACCCATGTGAAAGAACCGGGCAAGACGGGGACCCAGTGGAGAGTCCACTACAGTTTGCAGTTGCCCAGCTTGAGCTGTGATCACTTTGCCATCACCGCCGTCAAGGGCAAAGGCAACCACGAGAAGTTGGACCGTTTCCCGGCGCATCGAGGAGAACTCCTGTTGGCCGACCGCGGCTTTTGCCGCGCCCAGGACATTGCGGCTGTCTGCCGCCAGGGCGCCGATGTTCTGGTTCGGTTCGGAAGCATCAGCATGGTGCTTTACCGGCGCGATGGCGAACGCTTCGACTGGCTGGCGGAATTGAAGCAGATCACCCAGGCCGATGAGATCCGCGAATGGCCGGTATGGATCGAGGACGAGGGAGGCAAGGGGCGAGTAGAAGGCCGCTTATGCGCCATCCGCAAAAGCGAAGAAGCGATCCAGCGCAGCCAACGTAAGTTGCGGCGGCGCGGGCAGTTGCAGCAGCACAAGACCAGACGGGCGACTCTTGCCAGCGCGGCTTACATCATCGTATTCACGACGTTGCCAGCGGCAGAGGCCCCCGCGGAACAGGTGCTGGAATGCTATCGGCTGCGCTGGCAGATCGAGCTGGTATTCAAACGCTTGAAGACGATGGTGGAGCTGGGCCACATCCCTACACACGACGAGCAGAGTTCCCACGCCTGGCTTTACGGAAAGTTGCTGGTCGCGCTGCTGAGCCAAAAACTGAGGCGACTGGGAGCCACGTTTTCCCCCTGGGGCTACCCACTCCGGGGAGAAATACACGCGCAGCCCATGGCGTGAATTCCATTTTGCGCTGCACGCGGTTCAGCAAGCGATCAGCCCCATCCTGCCCCTCAGTCAACTCATCGAGCAATGGCCTTCCATTGCGGCTGGCCTGGGAGAAGCGCGCCGGGCGCGGAAGATCCAGATCAGCGGAATGGTGGCCTCTTTATCTTAGCGCTTATGGGGTACTGTCCCGGGTTGCGAATGGTGAGCGCCTCAGCGCGCGAGCGTGAGGGTCCGGTTCGGAGCGCGTCCCGCGCCGCGCACTTCCAGGCGATCCCGGTAGATCTCGACCACCGCGTAGGTTGGCTCCGGAGCTTCCACCATTCCGGGCATAGTCACGTGATGTATGCCGCGCGCCACGGCGTAGCCGCCGTTGTGGTCGTGCCCGCAGAAGTAAGCCGCGACCACGCCGGAAGCTTCCAGGGTCTGACGCACCGCGAGGTGATTCCACAGAAGGTGCGCGGGGGTGGAGGCCGCCCGCAGCATGGGCTGATGCCCGAATACGATTACGCGCTCCTTCTTTTGCTTGGCTCGCCCGAGCGCCGCCGTGAGCCACTTCATCTGCCGTTCGCCCACGCCGCCGTTCCAATCCTGCGCGTTCGGCGCCTGGGCGGCCTTCAACTGCGTCGAGCATCTTCGCGCCGAACGTGAAATGTTCGCTGGCCCGGGGCCAGCCGCCCATCACGCTCAGGTCGGTTCCGTCCAGCACGATAAACCGCCAGCCGGCTTCCGAGAACTCGTAGTAGCTGTTGGACAGCCCCCAGCGCTTGAGCAATTCCCGGCGATCGACGCCAGCGGCGTCATGATTGCCCACGACGTGATACTTCTTCGCGCCGATGCGATCATACGCGGCCAGGATGCGGTCCAGGTTGGCGGCGCCCTCGTCGATCAGGTCGCCAAGCTGAATGGCGAACGCGGGCTCGATCGGATTGATCTCCGCGGCCGCGCGCTCCACTTTCCCCGGAGAGGCGCGATAGTCTCGCGCGCCGGCGGTGTCCTTGTCCGCGTATTGGACGTCGGCCAGGACGGCGAAGCGGGTGAGCGGCTTGTCCTGGGCGAGCGCCGCACAAGCCAGCAGCGCCAGTGACAGCGCGATTCGCCGGGTCACAGCGAGATCTCCCCCTTCATGTACATCACGGCGTGGCCGGCGATCTTCACGCGCTCGCCCATGTCCTCGCACCACAGCTCGCCGCCGCGCGCGGAAACCTGCCGCGCGAACAGGCTCTTCTTGGCCAGGCGCCGCGACCAATATGGCACCAGCGTGCAGTGGGCAGAGCCGGTGACGGGGTCTTCGGCGATTCCGGCGCCGGGCGCGAAGAAGCGCGAGACGAAATCCGCGTCGCGGCCCGGCGCGGTCACGATCACGGCGAACTTGTCCACGGTGGCGAGCAGCGCCATATCGGGACGCAGCTTCTTCACGTCGCCCTCGTTGCGATAGACCACCAGGTAGTCGCGCGAGGCCAGAACCGCCTCGGGATGGACGCCCAGCGCGGGGATCAAATTATCGTGAGGCTCGCATCGGGTCGGCGGCCGCGACGGAAAATCCATGGCCAGCCTCTCGCCTTCGCGCCGCACCACGAGCTCCCCGCTCTTCGTGTCGAAGCGCGCCTCGGCGCGGCCGGGTTCCAGGTAGTCGAGGATCACGCGCGCACTGGCGAGGGTGGCATGGCCGCACAGATCCACCTCCGTCTCGGGCGTGAACCATCGCAAATCGTAGCGCTCGCCGCGCCGCACAAAGAAGGCGGTCTCGGACAAGTTGTTCTCGGCGGCGATGGCCGCCAGGGTCTCGTCGTCCAGCCATTCTTCGAGCGGGCACACGGCCGCCGGATTGCCCGCGAATACTTCCCGCGTGAACGCGTCTACCTGATAGATCGGGATCTGCATGCCTTTTCAGTTTCCCACTTTGCGATACGCCTGGCATTCGACGCCGCACGGCCGCGTGCTGACCTCGAGCCGTGCGCGTTATCCGGTCATCTTCTGGCCCATGGCGATGGCGTTGACGGTCAGCAGAAGTTCGCGCAGGGTGTCTTCGCGCGGGTCGGCGCGCCAGGCCCGCAGCAAGCGCACCTGCTCTTCGTGCAGGCGCCCGAGCGCGCGGCGGCGCAAGTCGACGGCCAGCATCAGGCGCGGCCGGCGAGACTCGACAGGCGCGCCAAAGAGCTCGTCGAGACGGTCGCTGGTGAGCTGGTACTCGGCGAGAATCGCTTGGAGGAACGTGTCGCGAACCGAAGCGTCTTCCACCAGCGTGGCGTAAAGCCGCATGATATCCGTATTGGCCATCAAGAGACCGGCGCCGACGTTCGGAAGAAGGTAGGCCAGGAAGGGCCAGCCGCGGACCTCGCCGCGCAACTCGCTCCAATCTTGGGGATGCTCCACGCGTAGCCACTCGAGCGCCGTGCCCACGCCGTACCAACCGGGCAGATGAAAGCGCGCCTGGCTCCAACTGAAGACCCACGGGATGGCGCGCAGATCCTCGATAGTTTGTTTACCGGTGCGGTGCGCGGGTCGAGAACCGATCTGCGTGCGCTCGATGGCGTCGATGGGCGTGGCCTGCCGGAAGAAGGCGACGAAGCCCTCGCGCTCCACCAAGCGCCGGTAGGCCTGGAAGCCGTGCTCGACCACTGCGGGCCAGACGCGCTCGAGCGGATGCGCGGGCGCGTCCCAGGCTTGGTGCAACAGCGTTGTGCGTGCGACGCCGGCCAGCAAGCGTTCCAGATGATACGTAGCCGTGACGCGATTGGCGTACTTCTGCGCGATCACTTCGCCTTGCTCGGTGACGCGCATGCGCCCGCTGAGCGAACCGTCCGGCAGCGCTTCCAGAAACGCATGCGTGGGACCAGCGCCGCGGCCGAGGGTGCCACCGCGGCCATGGAAGAAAGCTAGCCTCACACCGCGCTCGCGCGCCAGGCGCGCCAGGTTGCGCTCGGCGCGATGGATGCTCCAGTGGCTGGCCAGGATGCCGCCATCCTTGTTGCTGTCGCTGTAGCCGAGCATCACCACCAGTTCGCGCGCGCCGCGCCCATCGCGCCGCTCGTGGTAATCGAAGGTGCGCCGCGTCACGCCGTGATCCAGGAACGCGCCGACGATGGTCTCGCTGCGCTCCAGATCGTGGATGGTCTCGAACAACGGCGTGACGGGAATCTCCGCCACCAGGCCGCCCGGCGCCTCGCTGAGCAACCCGGCTTCGCGCATCAGCAGGTAGACGGCCAGCAAATCGGCTACGCTGCGCGTCTGGCTTACGATCAACGGCCCGAGGCCGTCCGGCGAGTATCGCGTCAAGTGGGCGCGCAGAGTGCGGAACAGTCCCACGGCGTGCCCGGCCTCGCCGGTCAGGTTCATGTGCGGACCGGTGAAGGGGCGCGGCGTTTCCAGTTCGCGGTTGAGGAAGGCGATGCGCTCGTCTTCGCCCCACTCGGAGTAGTTCCAGCGCGGCAAAGCCGCCGCGCGCAGCAATCCTTCCACCGCGCGGTCGTGGTAGGCGCTGTTTTGGCGGATATCCAGCGTCACCAGATGGAACCCAAACACACGCACCTGCGCGGAGAGCGGGCGCACGTCCATGTCGGCGATTTCGTGGGCGCCGGCCTCGCTGAGCGAATCTTCCAGCACCTGCAAATCGTCGAGCAATTCGCGCGGCGAGTTGTATCCGCCGGCGAGATCCGTTCCGCCGTTCACACGCTCCAAGCGCAGCAACATCAGGTTGATGAACTGCCGCCATGGCTCGCCGGGATTGCGTGCCAGCGCGGCGCGCGAGGCTTCCCCCACCGTGTTCGCCATGTCGTGGATGCGCAGTTGCAGATTGCGGGCGGTGGAACTGGTCGGCTCGGCCAGGCTCAGCCGCGCACCCAGTCGCTTCAAGCGATCTTTGATGACCGTTAGCGCGCCTTGTCGCAAACGCTCCAGACCGCGACTGGTGACCTCGGAGGTGACGAAGGGATGGCCGTCGCGATCACCGCCCACCCAGCTTCCAAAACGTAACTGGGGCAGCCGCGGTGGCGCGCTGTGGAACGTGGTCCGCCAGATATGTTGGAAACGCTGATCCAGCAATTCGACCACGTTTGGAAGAACCTGCTCCATGTAGTAGAGCGTGTTGCGGAACTCGCTCTCGACGTCGGGCCGCTCCAGAATTATCTCGCCGGTGCGCCATAAGCGTTCCAGCGCGGCCTTCAGGCGGCGCTCGAAGATGGAGATCTCAACGTCGGTGAAGTGCCGGGAATCGCGCTCGACCAGCATCACATAGATGGCCCGATGATGTTCCAGCACGGTGGCACGCTTGGCCTCGGTGGGGTGCGCGGTCAGCACCGGCTCCACGGAAATCCGTTCCAGAACGCCGCGCACAGCCGCTTCGTCGAAGCCGCGCTGGATGAGGTCCCCGAGATTGTAGAGCCAGAGTCCGCGCTCGCCTTCCCCGCGCCGCGGATCTTCGGCGCGCCGCCGGAACTGGTTGGCCGTGTTCTCCTCCACGATGTTCAGCAGTTGGAAGGCGATGGAGAGGGCCTGGCAGTGACGGGCCGAAAGCGCTCTCGCGCCCAGCGCGTCGCCGTTGAAGCAGGCGTCCAGAAAGTCGGCCAACTCGCCGTCCCCGTCGCCGCGCAGGGTCTCGCAAAAGAGCCCGCGCAGATATTCGAAGTCGGAGGTCCACTTAGCGAAACCTTCCTGCCGAGCGTCGTGCTGGTCCATAATCAACGGGCTCCGTCCCTTTGCGGTTGCGCCAGCGGCCCTACAAACCGGGTGACTTCCCGCGCGGTGGCGCCGCCGGGGCCCATCACCTTCAATCTCACGTCGACGTCCGTGGTACGCCGCCCGTAGCTGATACCGCCGGAATTGAGATGCTCGCGATCGAGCGGAATGAGAGTCTGCTGGCCTCCGTCGACGATTTCGAGCACGCCGCTTTGCGCCTCTACAATCGGCGCCGCGGCGCGGTCCCATTCCACTCTCAACTGTCCACCCTGGTCGAACGCCCGGAGAGACAGCGCTTGTTGAACGTTCGTGGCGAGCCACCACGAGCGGCTGGCCAATCCCAGAAAGAAAGCCGCCAGGCAGAGCAGCGCGCCGACGATCCAACGTGTCCTCCAGTTGCGACGCGGTTCCAGCCGCTTGAGAAACGCACCCAGCTTCTCCGGATCCTCCGGCGCGTGTCTTCCCTCCGCCGCCATGATGCGCGGCGGTTGGAGTTGAGGTGGCTTTCGCACGGGCGCGAGGCCAGGGGTCCTGCCCGGCATGCGAAGCTTCGCGGGGGGCTCGGCCTCGCGCGGGACCGGCGTTGCCGGGGGTGGAGGCGGACCGGCTTCCGCAACCGCGGCGGCGGCCATCACCCTGGTCGCGGCGTGAGGCGTCGCGGCCGCAACCTCGGCACGTTCCTTCACGGGCAGGACCTCAAACTCCCGGTAACTTGATTCGGCGCGAATCGAACCGTCGGCGGCACGGAAAAAGAAGCCGGCGGTAACGGGCCCGAATTTCTCCGGGTGCAGCACCAGCGCGATTTGCCAGGGGTGCGGAAAGAACCGGTTGTATAGTTTCAGATCCTCTTCGGATAAACAGATGCCGTTGCGGGTATGCGAGTGGTACCAACCCAACGGCTCAAGGCCCGCCGCGGCGCCTTGCGCCGAGCCAAGCATCCTCTCTAAACCGGCCAGGTCTTTCTCCGAGAGCGTGAAGGAAGGGCCCCGGGCGTGCTCGCACTCGATGGGGCGCTGGGTTTGAATTGACAGGCTTTCTCCGGCGCGCCTTCCATACAGGACGCCGCCGACTTCCATGCCGCCTCGTGAGAGGCGGTGCATTCCTTCCACCACCAGCACTCGGATATCGCCGAGCAAGGCGCAGGAGTAGTCGATTGCGCGCGAGCCCTCGCCCGCGCTCCAGCGGCCGTATCTCGATGGGGTAGCGTCAGGCATCGCCTCAGGTGCGCATCTAACATGCTAGCCGAAGGATCGCCCTGGAAGCATCTTTGAAAAGGGGACAGACGCATTTTCCGCCGTCGCTCAACTGCGGAGATGGATGGAGGCTGTCTTGGCGGAAAATGCGTCTGTCCCCTTTTCGGTCATCGCTGTTAGATGATAGAAGCAGGCCATGGGAAATTTTCGCTCTGGGTTCGATCGATCGGTTTGCACGCTGGGAAACGCCTTTCAACTCGCTGTAGACTCGATCCGCGCCCGTAAGTTGCGCAGCTTCCTCACCCTCCTGGGCGTGATCATCGGCGTGGGCAGCGTAGTGCTGGTGGGTGCGGCCATCGAGGGGCTGGGACTTTACGCCGAACAAAGCACGTCGAAGATATTCGGCAGCGAAAGTTATCTGGTGGCGCAGGTAGGAACGGCCGGCAACATGCGCCAGTATCTCGAGAAACTTCGCCGAAATAAGCGGCTGCGTCCCGAGGATTACCAGTACCTGCAGGCTGCCACTGGAGACAAAATTCTCTACAGTCCCTACCGCCAAAGGTCCGAAGAAATCCGCCACGCGGACCTGAAGTATGAAGACGGCGTGGTGCTGGGCGCCGGCGCCAACCTGCCCGAAATCCGGGATGTCACGTTGGTGGACGGGCGCTTCTTCACGGCCGGGGAGGAGCGTTCGCGGCAATTGGTATGTGTGATCGGCTACGATGCGCGGACGGCGCTGTTCCCGGGTTCGACGGCCGTGGGCCGCACGGTCAAGATCCGCGGCATCGACTTTCTGGTGGTGGGCGAGCAGGAGCGCTTGGGTTCGGCATTCGGGCGCAGTCAGGATAATCAGGTCTACATTCCCTATACCGTCTTCACGCGCATGTTCGGCACTGGCCAGTCCATTGCTATATTCGCCCGCCCGCGGCCTGAACTCAAACTGAAGCTCGATGAGGCCCTCGATATTACCCGGGTGGCCTTGCGCTCGCGCTTCAAGACGCCGCCCAACAAACCCGACACCTTCGATACGGTAACGCCCGATGCTGTGCGGTCGATGATTGACCAGATTCTGGGGATGATCTCGGCGGTGGTGGTGCCGGTGACGGGCATCTCCCTGGTGGTGGGCGGGATCGTGATCATGAACATCATGCTGGTAAGCGTCACCGAGCGCACGCACGAAATCGGCGTACGCAAGGCGCTGGGCGCCCGCCGTTTCGACGTGATGCTGCAGTTTCTGCTGGAGAGCGTGCTCATGTCGGTGGTGGGCGGCATCTTGGGACTGGCCCTGGGGGCGGCGGCGACCGAACTGCTCTCGCGCGCCTTCGAGATCAGCATGCGCATCACGGCGTTCTATGTTTTGCTGGCGGTGTTCGTTTCGAGCGCCGTGGGCATCGCCAGCGGCTGGTATCCGGCCTCGCGGGCGTCGAAGCTCGACCCCGTGGCGGCGTTGCGGGCGGAGTGAGCGATGCGGCTGAGCTTCGGCGAAAACGTGCGCATGGCGACCACGGCGGTGTGGACGCACCGTTTCCGCTCCCTGCTCACCGTGCTGGGCATCGTCATCGGCATCACTACGGTGGTCACGGTATCGAGCCTGCTGACGGGACTGCGCAAGGGCATCGTCACCTTTTTCGAAGAACTGGGTCCGGATAACGTATTTATCTCCAAAACCAGCGGTGACCCCAACGCGCCGCGCGTGGCGCCGAAGGAACAGCGCCGCAGGCCCATCCAACCCGAGTACGCCGGGATCGTCCAGCGCCTGTGCCCGTCGGTCGAAGACGTCGGCGTCACGCTCTACATTCCGACCATCGTCGAGCAGCGCTCGATGGTGGTGCGCATAGCGGGTTATGAAACCGACAATTTCTTCTTCGCCGGCTCCACGGCCAACATGGCGGTTATCTCTCCGCGGGACATGCGCATGGGGCGCGTGTTTACGGCCGAAGAAGAACGCCGCTCGGCGCGGGTCGCCGTCATCGGCGCGAACATCGCCGAAGCGCTGTTTCCCGACGGCCGCGCGCTCAACCGCGCCATCTTGGTGGATGGCGCCGAGTACACCGTCATCGGCGTGTTCGAAAAAGCCAAGGGCGGCTTTTTCGGAGAAAACGGCCTGGATCGGCAGGTTAATATTCCATTCGCCACCGCGCGCGTGCGCTACCCGCAATTGGATCGTTACATGATTACCGCCAAGGCGCGGCCGGGATTGCGCCAGCAGGCCTTGGAGGAAATTGAGAACATTCTCCGGCGCGTGCGGCACACGCCCGCCGGCGAGGAGAACGACTTCAACGTCTCGACCGCGGATCAGATCATCAAGCAGTTCGATTCGGTCACCGGCATGGTGGTGATGGTGTCGATCGCGATTTCGGCGCTGGGTCTGCTGGTGGGCGGCATCGGCGTCATGAATATCATGCTGGTGAGCGTTACCGAACGGACCAGGGAAATCGGCGTGCGCAAAGCCATCGGTGCGCGCCGCGGCGACATCGTGGCGCAGTTTCTCATTGAAGCCATCACGCTCACCGGCGCGGGCGGCGCTCTGGGACTCCTGTTCTCCGTCCTGGTGACGTTAGTGGTGAGCGCGCTGGTGCCTTCCCTGCCTTCGGAAGTCCCGGCCTGGGCGGTCATCGCCGGCTTCTCGACCTCCGTGCTGGTGGGTCTATTCTTCGGCACCTGGCCGGCTGTGAAAGCCTCGCGCCTGGACCCGGTCGACGCCCTGCGTTACGAGTGACAAAGGAACCAAAGGGGGCCGGCAGGCTATTCTCCAGCCTGCTGGAAAACGTCCCCTGCTTACGGTTAGCGTTTGCTCAGATCGCGGATCCAGATGTCCCTGAACATCATGTTGCCGCGGCCGCCGGCGTGAAGTTGCAGCGCGATGGGGCCATCCAAAGCATTCGGTTTCGGATCCGTGAAGTCGAGCACTGGCACGCCGTTCAGGCGCGCCACGTAGCGGTTCCCTTCCACTTTCAGTAGATACTCGTTCCACTCGTCCTGCCGCACCACGGTTTCGTTCTCCGGCGAGGGCCACACGATCCAGGCGCGCGTGTTGTCATAGACGCCACCCGTGTGGCGATTGATGGCGCAGTCGATTTCGAACTGCATGCCACTGGCCACGTCGGCGGTGCCCGGCTTGAAGGCTACGTGGAAGAAAACGCCGCTATTGCCGTCGCCCACGCACTTGAACTTCAGCGAAAGATGGAAATCCTTGTAGGCCTTTTCGGTCTGCAGATAGCCGTACTCGCGCGTGACCGCCTTCCCGTGTATGATCCCGTCTTGGACAGACCATTCCTCGTTGCCGATCTTGGTCCAGCCGTTCAGATCCTGCCCATTGAAGAGCCGCATCCAGTCTTCACCGGGCAGCTTGGGCTTTTCGGCCTGCGCCCACGCCAGGCCGGCCAGCGACAATACAAGAACGGTTCTCAGAAACATGTTCGTGTTCCTCCCTGGAAAGATTTCAAGTTAACTCGGTTCGGATAGTCTCCGCAATGCGCTCGGCGAGCGAATCGACCAGCGGTTGCTCGGGACCTTCAATCATGACGCGGGCCAGAAGTTCGGTGCCGGAGTAGCGCACCAGCACACGGCCATTCGCGCCCAGCGTGCGTTCGGCGCGCTGCATGGCGCTCACCACAAGCGGCAGTTCGTCGAATGGCCGCTTTTCCTTAACGCGCACGTTCAGGAGCACCTGCGGGTAAATCTTGAAATCCGACAGCAGATCCGCGATGTCCCATGCGTCCGTGGCCGCGATTTCGAGCACGCGCAGCGCCGTGAGAAGACCGTCGCCGGTGGTACCGTGTTCGCGAAAAATGATGTGTCCGGATTGCTCGCCACCGAGGAAGATATCCGAATCGAGCATTTGTTCGAGCACGTAGCGATCGCCGACGGCCGTGCGCAGGAGGCCGATGCCGTTGGCACGGAGCGCCACTTCCAGGCCGATGTTCGACATCACGGTAGCGACCACCGCCGGATCGGCGCCGGGCGGCACGAGTTTGCCGGCGGCCTGCAGCTTGCGGGCCGCCAGCAACAGCACGCCGTCGCCGTCGACGATGCGGCCCGAGCCCGCCACAAACAGCGCGCGATCGGCATCGCCGTCGAAAGCCACGCCCAAGTGAGCGCCGCGTTCCAGGACGGCCGCCCGCAGCGCCTCCAGGTGCAACGAGCCGCAATTCAGGTTGATATTGCGCCCGTTGGGCGAACAGCCCATGGCGTGCACGCGCGCTCCAAGGCCTTCAAACAGTCGCGGCGCCAGGCGCGACGCACCCCCGTTGGCCGCGTCCACCACCAAGTCCAGCCCGTCGAAACGCGTCTCGCAGACCGACGCGAGAAACTCCAGATAGGCTTCGTCCAACGATTGATCCAAAGCCGGCTCGACCGGGCGCGGCAGGGGTTCCTCGGCCAGGATCTGGAAGATGCGGTGCTCCAGATGCAGTTCGGTTTCGTCCGGCAACTTGTATCCGGAGTGATTGAAGACCTTGATGCCGTTGTCGCGGTACGGATTGTGTGATGCGGAGATCATCACGCCCGCGACAAACGGCCCAGTGCGCGTCAGCCAGGCGACTCCGGGCGTGGTGGTTACACCGGCCGAGCACGTGGTAACGCCACGACTCGCCAGCCCGCCGGCCACCTCGGCCGCCAGCGCGGGTCCGGACTCGCGCGTATCCATGCCGATGAGAACCTGCGCGGGTGACTCGTGCTCGTTCGCCCATTCGCCCAGCGCGGCACCCACGGCATGCACGGTCGCCGCGTCCAGCGGGCGCTGGCCCGCCACGCCGCGAATGCCGTCAGTTCCGAACAGTTTTCTTGCCACGCGGAGGCAGTTCCTTTACTTGGGGAATTTTCTCGACAACCACTTTCACGGTGACGAGCGGCGAGGAGTCGAAGCGCACGCGCGCATCGTCGACGAAAGCATGCACGTGGAATTCGGAAGTGCCCAGAACGGAGCCCAGGTCGATGGCGTCGGTTTCGGCAAAGTCGATGCGGCGCACGCGGCCCTCCGGCCCCACCACTGTCAAAGTGTCCGGGTGCGGCTCGCTCCGCGCCAGGCGATAGCCGTCCGGAGGCGCCCCGGAGAAGCGCACCTGCACGGGCACTTCGCGCGAGGCCCGGCGGTCGAAGCGAATGCGCAGTTGCGATGGCACCGCGCGCACTAATCGCACGCCGGAGGGCAGCCGTAGGGTCCGCTGGTCGATGGTGAAGGTGCGCTCGCCCGATCGGCTCACGCCGCTCAGGTCCAGAATCACGGCCGTACCGCTCACGTTCATTCGCTGCACGCGGATGGTGGGGCCTTGCACTTCCAAATGAACGCGCTCGGGAATGTCCGAGGTGATCTCGTAATCCGCCGGGATGTGTATGTATTGGATGGGAGCCGAAACCGACGACGCCATCTCCGGCTCACCCACGATAGCAAGCCACAATCCGGCGGCCAGCAAGAGCGAGAGAAGCTTCCAGCCGATGTTACTGAAAACGCCGCGCAGTATCATTCCTGCGCCTCCCGCCAGTCCTCTTCGGCCTGCGCGCTGCGTTCGGCGGGCGCTGATTTCGCGCCACCCGCGCCACCCGCGCCATGCGACCACGCGGACCAGCGCCGGCCAAAATGCTGTATGATTCGTTCGCCCGCGCGCTTCAGGCTGACGTCCATCTCGATTTCGCCGAAGGCCGCCACCGAAATGCGGCCGGTCTCTTCGCTCACCACCAGCGAGAGGCAGTCGGTTTCCTCGGTGACGCCGATGGCCGCGCGATGTCGTGTACCGAGCTTACGCGACAGCGTGGGGTTCATGCTGAGCGGCAGGAAACACGCCGCCGCGACGATGCGGTCCCGCTGCACGATCACCGCGCCATCGTGCAGCGCCGTGCCTGGCTCGAAAATCGTCAGCAGCAGATCACGCGATTGCGCGGCGTCGATCAGTACTCCGCTCTCGATGAACGTCCGCAGGCCGATATCGCGCTCCAGCACGATCAACCCGCCGATATGCCGCTCCGACAGCCGCCCCAACGCCAGCAGAATTTCGTCGGTCGATTCCCTGCTCTGCAAACGCGTCCGCAACCCGAACGAGCCTCTGCGCCCAATGCGCGCCAGCATGCGGCGGATTTCGGACTGGAACACCACGATCAGCGCAAAGCCCGCGTAAGTGGCCAGGTTGCTCAGGATCGCAGCGCAGCAGTTCGAGGCGCGCCCACACCGAAACCAGATAGGCCAGCACCAACACGCCCAGCCCCGACAGAATGTGCGCGGCGCGGCGGCCGCGGATGATCATGACGAACTGATAGAGCAGGACGGCCACGACCAGAATGTCAATCGCGGCCGTGAGCGTAAGCTTCTCAAACGCGGAGGTAAGCGGCGTCAGATTCGGCATAGCCGGCTCGACACGAATTACGTGCCCAAGATACCATCTTACACGCAGCCACTAATCTTAAGAGTGCCATTCCGGCCTAACATACCATGCAACGGCGCACCTTTTTCTCGCATCTCACCCTGGCGGCCGCGGCCGCCGCGCAAGACCGTCCACAGGCCTCCAGCCGTGTCGTGGGCAAGCGCATCCTGGCGTGGGCGCACGCGCACGCGGACTTCGCGGGACCCCGCGACCAGATGCGCCACCGCCTCCAACAGGCCCGGGAGGCCGGTATCCAAGTGCTCCTGCCGTTCGTGCATTCCACTCCGCAAGAGGACCAGGCCTGGTACAACTCCGCGTTGCGCGGCTTCGTGGTCAAGGACCTGCTTTCAAGACTGATGGAGTTGGGCCGCGAGGCAGGCATCGAGGTTCATCCCATCTTGGGCGGGACCACCGACGTGGGGCAGAGCGGTGCGGCTCGCCGGCGCCACTCTTACCAGAGCGGAAAACCCGGCGGCAGCCGCCAGGATGGGCGTTTCTGCGCCTCCGACGCCGCTACGCGCACGGGTCCGCCGCGAATCGCCATCGACATCCTGGATCACCATGATGTCCCAGGCCTGCATCTCGATTACATGCGGTATTTGGATACCGGCAATGGGCTCAAATGGCCTTGCCGGTGCGCGGCCTGCCGCGAGCGCTACCGCGTTATCTTCGGCCAACAGGAGATCACGGCGGCGGACCTCACAACGCCCGGCGCCATCTACAAGTATTTGCAGTTTCGCAACGCCAACATCGCCGGAGAGGTCGCCCAAATCCAAGCCATAACGCGGCAGCGCGGTGTGAAATTGTCGCTGGCCGCACGCGCCGACTATTTCGGCGCCGCATTGGTCGAGGGCCAGGACTGGGCCGACTGGGCTCGCCGTGGCTGGCTGGATTTCATCTGCCCCATGAACTATACGACCAGCCGCGAGGATCACCGGCGGCAACTCACCACCCAACTCAGCCTGGTGGGTGGCGCCTGCCCGGTTTACTCGGGCGTGGGCCGCCGATGGAGCGCCGGCGAACTCACCACCGCGGAGATGATTCGCCAAGCCGGGGACGCGCTTTCCCTGGGCGCGGCGGGGATCGCGATTTTCCGGTTCGACGCGCTCTCGGAGCAGGACTTCGCGGCCCTTCGTTCGTTTTCCCGAAGCGCCGGCGGCTGAGGCCCCCGTTGGGCTGGCGTCACAGGAGCGACTTGATCTCGCGCCAATGCTTGGCCTGCGACTCGGCCACCGCCGCGCAGGTGATGTGTCCGCGGTAGGTGTTCACACCCCCGGCGATCGCGGCGCTTTCGCTGGCCGCGCGTTCCAGGCCCACGTTGGCGAGCTGCAGCAGATAGGGGAAGGTGGCGTTGGTCAGCGCGAATGTCGAGGTGTGCGGCACCGCCGCCGGCATGTTCGAGACGCAGTAGTGGAGCACGCCGTCCACCAGGTAGACGGGGTCGCTGTGGGTGGTGGCGTGGGACGTCTCCAGGCACCCGCCCTGGTCAATGGAGATGTCCACGATCACCGCGCCGCGCTTCATTTCAGAAATTAGCTTGCGCCTGATCAACCGGGGAGCCGAAGCGCCCGGGATGAGCACCGCGCCCACCACCAGGTCCGCCTGGCGCACGGATTCACGAATGGTCCAGGCGTTGGAGGCCAAGGTGACCACCTGGCTGCTGAAGATGTCGTCGAGCTCGCGCAAGCGGTTCAGGCTGCTGTCGATGATGGTGACGTGCGCGCCCATGCCGCAGGCAACCTTCGCGGCGTTATGGCCCGCCACGCCGCCGCCCACGATGACCACGTTCGCCGGCGCCACGCCCGGCACGCCCCCGACCAAGAGTCCGCGCCCTCCGTTGGTCGCCATTAAATACTGCGCGCCCACTTGAATGGACATGCGGCCCGCCACTTCGCTCATGGGAGTGAGCAGCGGAAGCGAGCCGTCGGCTTCGCGAATGGTTTCGTAGGCCACGCCGTTCACTTGGCTTTTCAGGAGGCGTTCGGTCAGTTCCGGCAACGGCGCCAGGTGCAGGTACGTGAAGAGGGCAAGGCCCGGCCGCAGGAAGCCGTACTCGGAAGGCTGCGGCTCTTTCACCTTTACCACCAGATCCGCGCCCGCCCAGGTTTCGGCCGCCGTGGGCACGATGCGCGCCCCGGCCGCGACGTAGTCCAGATCGGCCAGGGAACTCCCTTCCCCCGCCCCGGCCTGGACCAGCACTTCGTGCCCGCCCTCGCACAGCGCCAGGACGCCACTGGGAACCAGAGCCACTCTGGTTTCGTGGTCCTTCACTTCTTTCGGTACGCCCACGATCATCTTGGTACCTTCGATGCCGCCTACGGTGGCGGCCCTGGGCGACTTTGCCCGTTTTCGGTTTTGACTTCCCGTTTAGGCCCCAACCCCAGCGCGATCAGCGCTAGCGAACTCGGCTTGCCGGTCGGCGTCAGATTCTGATCCATCTGAAAACGCTTCATGGCTTCCACGGACTCCGTGCTCCAGACTCCGCTCGCCGTGCCCGAGAGATAGCCGCGTTGCATGAGGGCCTGCTGGATCTCTTTGTAACGGTCCGTCGTGGGAGCCTGTTGCGAGGCGCGCCAGCCTGGATTGGTCCGCCGGGCGGAAGGCCTGTGTTTCTTGGACGTAGCGCGTTTCTTCTTAGTCGTGCCGCGGGACGCGAGCTTTCTTTCTGGTGGAGTGCGTGGGGACGCCGCCCGATAGGGTGGTGGCCGGCCCCATCGCGATCAACGCGGCGATCAGTACAGATACGTACGAACGCAAGATACGAGTTTAACAGAAGCGCGAGGCTGGCGCGTTCTCTGGCCGCTTGCAGCAACCCGCGCAATTCACGCCCCGCGCTCGGCCTTGGCTTCGCCTTTCTTGCGGATCTCGATGTTCAACCGTTTGATCTTCTGATTGAGCGTGGAGAGCGGAATGTGCAGCGATTCGGCCGCGTCGGTCTGGCTCCAACTGGTCGATTCGAGCATTTCGACGATCTTGCGCCGCTCGAAATCGGCCACGATCTCAAACAGCGACGCGTCGGCCGGCAGGTAGCCGCTCGCGTCGCGGCGGATGCGCATGCCGCTGGCCTGCAGCAGAAATTCCGGCAGCACCCCGACCGGCACGATCGATTCGGTGGTGAGCACCACGGCGCGCTCCACCACGTTTTCCAACTCGCGCACGTTGCCCGGCCAGTTGTGCTCCATCAGGATGGAGATGGCATCGGGCTCGAATTTGAGCGCCGAGCGGCGATTCGAATCCAGGAACTTTTCGTTCTCCAGGCAATATTTCGTGAAGAAGTGCTCGACCAGCGCCGGAATATCTTCCTTGCGGTCGCGCAGCGGCGGCAGCGACAGGTTGATGACGTTGATGCGGTAGAACAGGTCCTCGCGAAATTTGCCTTCCTCCACCAGCCGCCGCAGCTCCGAATTGGTGGCCGCCAGAATGCGCACGTCTACCTTGACGGTCTCGCCCGAGCCCAGCGGCATGAATTCCCGCTCCTGCATCACGCGCAGCAGCTTGGCCTGAATGTCCAGGCTCACGGTGCCAATCTCATCGAAGAAAATGGTGCCGCTGTTGGCAATCTCGAAGTAGCCGCGCTGCCGCGCCACGGCGCCCGTGAACGAGCCTTTCTCGTGGCCGAACAGCGTGCTTTCGAGCAGCTCGAGCGGCAGAGAACCGCTGTTCACCGCCACGAACGGCTGATCGGCGCGCGGCGAGTTGGCGTGGATGGCCTTGGCGATCAACTCCTTGCCTGTGCCGGTCTCGCCGGTGATCAGGATATTGGCGCGGCTGGGGGCCACCTGCGTCACCAGGTCCAGCACCCGCAGCATGCGGTCGCTCTTGCCGATGATGTTCGGAAAGCTGTAGCGCTGCTTTAGGGCGCGCTTGAGCTGGACGTTTTCTTCCTCCAGCCGCCGCTTGCCGATCATGCGGTCGATTTCGATCAGCAGTTTCTCGTTGTCCCAGGGCTTCGAGAAATAATCGTTGGCGCCGGCCTTGAGCGCGTTGACGGCCACTTCGACCGAGCCGTAGGCCGTGATGAGGAAGATGGGCGTCTCGGGATCCCGCTGGCGAACCTCGGCCAACACTTCCATGCCGGAGCGGTCCGGCATCATCAGGTCCAGGAGCACCAGGTCGTAGTTGCGGCGCTCGATCTTGCGCAGACCTTCGGCGGCGTTCGACGCCGTCTCGATCTGGTAGCCCTCGGTGACCAGCAGGTCCTCGAGGCTCTCGCGGATATCGGCTTCGTCGTCCACCACCAGGATGCGGCCTTTGGAGATGGCGATGCGCTCTTCGGAAATTGGCTCAGGCATTCACGGGTTTCCTCGCGGCGGGGAAATCCAGAACGAAACGCGTGCCGGCGCCAGGCCGGCTATCGACTGCGATCGAACCGCCGTGTTCCTTTACGATGCCATAAGTCACCGCAAGGCCCAAACCCGTGCCTTTTTTCGACGCCTTGGTCGTGAAGAACGGATCGTAGATCCGCGAGAGATTTTCGGGCTCGATGCCGTACCCGCTGTCGGCCACTTCCACGCGCACGCTGCCGTTGTCGCTCCAGGTGCGGATGGAGAGTTCTCCTCCGCCTTCCATGGCGTCGCGCGCATTCAAAAACAGGTTCAGGAAGACCTGCTGGAGCTTGCCGAAATCGCCGCGAATGCCGGGCAGCGGTTCGGCCGCATCGACGCGCACCGTGACCCGGGCGCGTTCGAGTTGATGCTCGACCAGCGTCAGAGTTTCGCGAATGGCGCGGTTCAGGCACACCTCGCCCAGCTCCTTGGTCGAGGTGCGCGAAAAGTTCAGCAGCGAGTTCACGATTTCGCTGGCGCGGAAAGTCTGCTTGGCGATCTTGTCCAGCAGCCGCGACTTCTGTTCGTCGCCGGAAATCTGCTTGGCCAGCATTTGCGCGTAAGTCGAGATCACCGCCAGCGGCGTGTTCACCTCGTGCGCCACGCCGGCCGCCAGCAGCCCGATGGAACTCATCTTGTCGGCCTGCATCAGGCGGCGTTCCAGTTCGTCGCGCTCGGTCACGTCGTCGAGAATAATCAGCCGGCCGATGCGCTCGTTGTCCTTCGACACCAGCGGCGCAATGGCGATGTTCAGCACCAGTTCGCCCGCCGCCTCCCCACCGCCGGCGCCCGCCGGCATGCTGGCCGCATCTATGGCGAACTTATAAACGTTGTGGATGCCGGTTTCGTCCTTTATCCGCTCGAACTGTTCGGCCAGCGCGGCCGGGAACAGTTCGTCCAGACGGCGCCCCACGGCGGCCTCGCGCGGAATCCCCGTCAAGCGCTCGATCTGGCTGTTCCAGCTCTCCACGCGGTTCTCGAGATCCGCGGCCAGGATGCCCACGTTGATCGACTCTACGATGTTTTCGGAGAATTCCTTCAGCCGCTCGTATTCGCTAGCTTTGCGCTCAAGCGAATGGTAGAGCCGCGAGTTCTCGATGGCGATGCTCACCGACCCGGCCAGCGCCACCAGCAACTCCACGTCGTCGCTCGACAGGAAGTCGCCCTTATCGGTGCGGCTGGCGCCGATGTAGGCGATGGTGCGCCCGTGCACCATGCAGGGCACGTAGTAGGTCAGGTCCAGATCCGCGATGGTCTGCCGCACCGACGCCGGCCACTTGCGCGACTTCACGTCCAACAGGTGCCGCGTCCGCTCCATGAACAGGTACGGCCCTTCGGGCTTTTCCAGCAGGAAGCCCAAATCCAGCGATTCGCCGCTGGTAAGCAGCCGCCCCGCGCGGTCCCGCACGCCCACGGCCTTCTGCAACCGGAACCCTCCGGCGGCCTCGTCGAAGAGGAAGAACGCCACCGCCGGAATCGACAGCGTGCGCGCCAACCGGTCCGCCACCGCGGCCAGCGTGGCGTCCAGATCGGTTTCCGAACCCAACTCGCGTGCGAATTCGGTCAGGGTCTGGCGATAGTCGTAGCGATCCTTATAGAAGTAGTGCCGGTCGAGCAGTTCCTGAATCCAATTGCGAATGGGTTGGAAAACGAAGGTGGCGATCAACACCAGCGTGACGAAAGCCGACGGGCTGACCTCATCGGACTTGCCCAACGAAAAGATCAGGCCGTAGAACACTCCCAGCACGCACAGGGTGGCCATGGTGTAGACATAGCCTTGTTGGAAGATGATGTCCACGTCCATCAGCCGGTAGCGCAGAATGGCATAGGCCCAGGCCAGGGGGATGAACACCAGCGACAGCACCGCCAGCTTCATGGCGGTGCCCGGCACCGCGCCCAGCATGTAAGGAATCACGTAGAGCGCCGTATAAGGCACCACGCCCGCTACCGCGCCATTGCGCAGCCATTTCAACTGGTGACGCACAATGGGCTCGTCGGTACTTCTGTAGCGCAGCGTCAGCACCAACGCGCCCAGCAGATAGCCGGCGGTGAGGAACGGCACCCAGATTCGGTCCAGCAGCCAGTTCAGCTCGATGGGCGAGATGCCGATGCGCATGGTCCCCGAGGCCACCGCGCCGTATAAAGCCAATACGCCCAGAGCGGGGATGTAGAGCAGCCCTGAAAGGCCGCGCCGCCGCAACAGGCGCACGGGCTCGGGGAAAACCAGGCTGAAGTGCAGGAAAATGGTGGGGGCCAGCAACCCCGCCGCCACGTTCCCCCAATAGATCACCCGGTCAAAGTCGTTGAGCTTGCCGGTGTAGTGGAAGGTGAACAGGACGAACGAGGTAAGGCAGAGTGTGTAGAAATGCTGCGCCTTTTCCGCCGTATCGCGGCGGAAATAGACGAACAGCCCGATCGCCAGGTAGGCGAAACCGATCAGGTACTGATAGTATAGCGTCGGCTCTTCCGGGCGCTCGCCAACAATCAGCTTGGCCTTGACTTCAACCCCCGCCCGGCGGATTACGTACTCGGTGGAATTCCAGGACCCCACTCCCACCAGGATCCGGGTGACAACCAGCGCGTTCTGGATCGAAAGCCCGCCAATCCGCAGCAGCGTATCTCCGGTTCGCAGGCCGGCTTTCTCGCCCGGACTGCCCGGCGCCACGTAGAACGCCTCCACCCCCGCCTGGCGGTCCACCCAGGTAATTCCATCCTCAGGTAGCCGGAAGCGGCTTTGTTGCTGGAGGTTAATACCGGCGGAGACAATGGCAGCCGCGGTCAGGATGACCAGAAGGGCGCTGGAAATCTGGACCTTTATATCCTTCATGTCTCCACCCCGGCGCGCGGGGTCAACTTTCTACACTGCCTCGCCTCCCCCGCTTGCACGTCCAATGCCAGATTGAGACACGCATACAAAGGCGAGAGGTTACACCATCTTACGGGTAATGATAAATCGCCCACCGCGATTTCCTTCACATTTTGGGAGAAATGTCCTACCGAGTTGCGGAGTCTACGTTACAGTGTAACCCAACCACGCCGTCCTCGCGTCTAACGTCAGGGACCAGGTCCCGATTACTTCGCGCCCGGCACCGTGGCCGCCTTGACGCTCCTTGCCGCCGGGACCTAGAATTGAGGTTGCAGGTGAAAAGCTTTGCCGCATCATTCGAGGCGTATGAAGACTAAGTTTGTGTTCGCCTGTTGTTCGCTTTCCGGCCTGCTGGTTTTTGAGCCCGGCGAGCTGGGCGGCAGAAAAGACTCAGAAGGCCGATTCGCAAGCGACGCGTGAAACTGTGGCTAAGCCGCTTACGGAAAGGCAGCGGCGCAAGCGTGAGGAGAAGCTCCGCAAGGAACTCGAAACGCCTTACCGCAAGTGGCTCAACGAGGACGTCACCTACATCATCACGGACGAAGAGCGGGCCGCTTTCAAGCGTCTGTCCACCGACGAGGAGCGCGAGCAGTTCATCGAGCAGTTCTGGCTGCGCCGGGACCCCTCGCCCGACAGCGCCGAGAACGAGTTCAAGGAAGAGCACTATCGCCGCATCGCTTACGCCAACGAGCGGTTCGCTTCGGGTATTCCAGGCTGGAAGACCGACCGCGGCCGCATCTACATCACCTACGGTCCGCCGGACGAGAATGAGTCGCACCCCTCCGGCGGCAGCTACGAGCGCCCCTACGAGGAAGGCGGCGGCACCACGTCGACCTATCCGTTCGAGCAGTGGCGCTATCGCTGGATAGAGGGCATCGGCACCGACATCATCATCGAGTTCGTCGATCCCACCATGACCGGCGAGTATCGCATGACTATGGACCCGTCCGAAAAGGACGCGTTGATGATGGTGCCCAACGCCGGTTTGACCATGATGGAGCAAATGGGCCTGGCCGATAAGGCCGACCGCTTCAGCCGCACCGACGGTACGCGCCTGGGGACGGGCACGCAGCCGCTGTCGCAGAAAATGAACCAGTTCGAGCGCCTGGAGCAGTTCGCCAAGCTGCAGAAGCCGCCCCAGGTGAAGTTCAAGGACCTGGAAGCCCTGGTCAGTTCCAAGATCACTTTCAATTTGCTGCCCATGCGTGTGCGGGTGGATTTTGTGCGCATGACCAACTCCACCATCCTGACCAACATCGCCGTGCAGTTCGATCGTAAGGATTTACAGTTCCAGCAGAAGGACACGGTCGCCAAGGCCATTGTGAACATCTACGGGCGCATCACGTCCATGTCGCGCCGCCCGGTGAACGTGTTTGAAGACGTGGTCGAATCCGAGACGGCCGCCGGCCTGCTCCAGCAGGCCATCCAGGGTGTATCGCTCTACGGTAAATCCATTCCGCTCGCCCCCGGCATGTACCGTTTGAACATCGTGGCCAAGGATGTGGTGGGCGGCAACATGAACAACTACGAGATGGCGCTGCACGTGCCGCGGTTCGAGGACGAGAAGCTGGGCATGAGCAGTCTCATTCTGGCCGATCTGATCGAGAAGGTGCCTACGCGCAGCATCGGAACCGGGCAGTTCGTCATTGCGACCTCCAAAGTCCGGCCACGCGTCAACGAAATTTTCGACCGCAAAGAGAAAATGGGCATCTATCTTCAGCTCTATAACTTCGAGCCCGACGAAAGATCCCAGAAGCCCGTGGGAACCGTCGATTACGAAGTTGTCCGGAATGGTTCCAACCAGAAGATCTTCTCGTTTTCCGAGGAGGTCTCTTCCATCGAGGGCGCTTCGGCGCAGCAGGTTACAATTGAAAAACTTCTCCCACTTCAGAATCTGGAGCCGGGGCAGTATACTCTAAAGATGAAGGTGGTGGACAAGAACCGCAATCAAACGCTCACGCCCACAGCCACTTTCACGGTAAAATAGGAAAGCTGTCCGGCCTCGAAAGGCTGGGTCACAGAAGGCTACGGTTCGCGATGAACGGCAGGTCGCCTATCTGGATAGTAGTGTTGACGGGGCTGTTGTGGTGCGCCCCGGCGAGCGAAGCCGCATCCGGGCCCCGCTCCCACGGCCAGATCGAGGGGCGCGTCTCGGGCACTACCGGCGTTCCACAAATGGGCGCCACGGTGCTTTTGCTGGACCACTACGACCGCCTGATCCAAAAAGTTCTCACCGACGACAAGGGTAATTTCCGCTTTCAAGCTCTTTCGCCGGATCTTTACACGGTGCGCGTGACGCTGGCGAGCTTCCTTCCGGCGCTGCGCCGGGGCATCTCGGTGCAGCCCGGCATGCGCAGTTTCCTGGCCATCAACCTGGCTAGCGTCTTCAGCTCCATTGAGCTGTTTTACCCGGCCACGACCGAATCTCCCCTCATCAGCGAGGACTGGAAGTGGGTGCTGCGCAGTTCCTCCGCCACGCGGCCCGTGCTGCGCGTGCTGCCCGGCACGTGGAGCGAGAAGACGCCGGCGCAACGGCACCATTCCGCCGCGCTGTTCTCCGATACGCGCGGCGTGTTTGCGATTTCGGCCGGCGACCACGGCCCAGCGGCGGTTTACGGTAACCAGGCCGACCTGGGGACGGCGTTCGCCGTGGCCACCTCCCTGCTCGGCTCAACACAGCTCACCTTCAGCGGCAACCTGGGGTACGCTTCGAATTCGGGCACTCCCGCGACAGGTTTCCGCACCAGCTTCAGCCGCGATATGGGCGGTACGGCACCGGAAGTCACCTTGACCATGCGTCAGGTCTTCCTGCCCGCGCGCGCCATGGGCGCCCTATTCGGCGGCCAGCAGGAAGCGGCGCCCGCCTTGCGCACCGCCTCGGTTACTTTCATGGACCGCGCCGAACTTAGCGAAGTGATGCGCCTGGAGTACGGCTTCTCGTTCGACTCGGTCTCGTACCTGGACCGGCTCAATTACGCCAGCCCGTTCGCCCGTCTCAGCTATAGCCTGGGAGAGAACGATAGCATCGAAGCCGCCTATCACTCCGGCGTGCCTCCGGCCGAACTATTCGCCCGCGCCACCGGGTCGCATGCCGAAATGCAGCAGGACTTGGCCGCGGTGGCTTTCTTCCCGCGTGTTTCCTTGCGTGGCGGGCGTGCCCAGGTGCAGCGGGCCGAGAATTTCGAACTGGCCTATCACCGCGTGTCCGGCTCCCGGCGCTATAGCGCGGGCGCCTATCGCGAGGCGATTTCGAACGGCGCGTTGATGATGAGCGCGCCGGAGGAACTTGTGGGTTGGGATCTCATGCCCGACTTGGGCTCGCACAGCTCCATCTTCAACATCGGCCGCTATTCGAGCATCGGCTACACAGCTTCCGTGACGCAGGTGATTTCTCCGCATCTCAACACCATGCTGAGTTACGGCAACGGCGGTGTTCTGACCGCGGATTCTTCCAACATGCTCAGGGACGGTCCCGACGACCTGCGCGCGATGATCCGTTCCAGCCGCCGCCACTGGATCGCGGCCCGGCTCGCCGGCGAGCTTCCCAGCTCACATACGTATTTTTCGGCTAGCTACCGCCTCACCGACTATCGCGCTCTGACGCCCGGCCACCTCTGGATCACACAGAACACCTATCCCGACATCGGATTAAACATTCTGGTGCGGCAGCCCATCCCCAACTTCCCGGGCCTGCCCGGCAAATGGGAAGCCACGGCGGACTTCCGCAATATGCTGGCGCAAGGCTACCTGCCGGTGACCACGCCGAGCGGGCGGCGCCTGCTGCTGATACAAACGCCTCGCACTTTCCGCGGCGGCTTCAACTTCATTTTCTAGCGCCACCCGCCTGCGGAATGAGGACGGGCTCAACTGCTGTCCCGCGAATACTATTCACTTAATCTCCGTGGGCGGAACCCTGGTCCGCTCGTCGACGCCCTCGTCGGCTCTCCCAGGTCGCTGGCGGCGGCCGGACCAAGGGGTCCGGCGCGGTCCAGGGGGACCGCCCTACAAATCCGTGCCAGTGGAAGCCATTGCGGTAAGTGAACGGGATTGTACCTGTGCCCGGTTTTGCACAAGGGACATCTGACTCTTCAGCATCCGCGCCACACTGCGCTGGCGCCAGCCGGTGTTACAGTAGTCTCTTACCATGCGCACCGCAATGCTCTTTCTTACCTTGCTTTGTCTGGCCACCGCCGGCGTTTCGGCCGAGCGGCAGATCACCTTTTCACCGCGCAACCACACCCTCGATAACAACGACAACTTTTCGCGCGACGACCGTTTTCTTTGCTACGACACGCGCATGACGCGCGGCGCCGGCAACGGCTGCTCCACCAGCATCATGAAAGTGGAAGTCTCAAGCGGCGTTGAAAGCGTGGTGTACGAGCCCAAGCCTATCATTCTCGGCCCCGTCGACGCGGCACCGGGTGTGATCGCGGCTTCTTACAATCCGGTGGCCGACGAGATCATTTTCATTCACGGCCCACTGGTGAGCGAGACACCCAAAATCGGCTTCTACGGCACAACCAATCGGCGCGCCGCGGTGGTTGCGGCCTCCGGCGGCCCAGCGCACTTCCTGGATTACCGCGACGTGTTCAACGAACCCACCATTGCGGGCGCGCATCGCGGCGGGACGCATCGCCACGAGTACTCGCTCGACGGCCAGCGCATCGGCTTCACTTACGACGACCACATCCTCACCGGCTACGGCCGCACCGTCGGCATGATGATGGCCAGCGCGAAGGCTCCCGCCGGCGTCACCTATTGGGCGGCCATTCTGGTTCCCATCGCGCCCAGGGGCCAGGCCAAGCCGGGCGAGTTGGAGTCCGCGGCCTTCGATTCGTGGGTGGGCGAAAAGGGCCTGATGCGCGCTTTCATCGGCAAGGTGAAGGAGACCGGCGGCAGTTACACGAATTCGCTATTCGTGGTGGACGTCCCGGAGAACGTGGACATCACCACGTCGTTTTCCGGCACGCGCACGCGCTTTCTGGCACCGCCCAAAGGCGTCACTGTGCGCAGGCTCACGCACGCGCAAGCCAGCGGCATCGCGCGCGGCTCACGCGACGGCCGGCGCATCGCCTATTTCGCCCAGGACTCCAGCGGCGTGAGCCAGGTGTTCCTCATCGATTCGCACGGATCCGACAAGAGCCCCAACGCCGCGTTGCGCCCGGTGCAGGCGACGTTCTTCAAGAATGGCGTGAGAAGCGGCTTGCGCTGGCACCCCTCCGACCAATCCATTTCGGTGGCGAGCGACAACGGCGTCGCCGCGGTTTGCGTGAAGCCCGGATCGCTGTTCGGCAAAGTTTACTTTCTTACGCCGCACGGCCCGGCGCTTCCTCAGGTGGACGCCCCGGTGTGGTCGACCAGCGGCAAACGGCTGGCTTTCAACCGGCGCATGCCAACCAAGAACGCGCAAGGCATGGTGGCGCAGGATTTCAGCGGCCGCGATTTTCTGCAAATCTTCTTGACGGAGTTCCCCGACGCCAACAACAACGGCATCGCGGACCCCATCGAGGCGCGGAATCAATAGGCGCCGCGGCCGCCCAGAACCACTCGCACGGTCTTCCAAAGTATTTTCGCGTCCAGCCACAGCGACCACTCGCGGATGTACTGGCAGTCGAGCCACACGCGGCGTTTGTAGTTGGTATCGTTGCGCCCGGAGACCTGCCAGAGGCCTGTCAAACCGGGCCGCACCTGCTTGTATAGAGCAAAGGCGGGGCCATACTTGGCGCTCTCCTCGCTGACGATGGGCCGCGGCCCCACCATGCTCATATCTCCGCGCAACACGTTCCAGACTTGCGGCAACTCGTCCAGGCTGGTCTTGCGCAACAGGCGTCCGATCCGTGTTACGCGCGGATCGTCCTTCAACTTGCGCGTGAGCTTCCATTCCTCGACGAACGAAGGGTTCTGTTCGAGGTAGCGCGCCAGAAGCCCCTCGTTCGCGGCGATCATGGTGCGGAATTTCCAGATGCGAAACGGCTTGCCGCCCCGGCCCACGCGCGCGTGTGCGAAGAACACGCCCCCACGGCTGTCGAGCGCGATGGCCAGGGCGATGGCAACGCCCAGCGGCAGCGCGGCCAGCGCCAGACAGAGCGTGAAGAGCACATCGAAAACACGCTTCACCCGCTGAGGATCGGGCAGCAGCAGTCCCGTGACCGCGGTGAGTTCCGGAAACAGCTCGGTCTCAGTCGAGGCGAAGGGGATCGTCTCGGTCCGGTTCAAATCGGAATCAGGCCGTTGTTCACCTGGCGACATGGCGCAAAACGGCTTCGTAAATCCCGGCCGTCCGTTCCACCATCGCGTCCAGCCGGAACCGGGCTTCAAAATCGAGACGAGCTGCCGTTCCCAGCCGTCTCCTCCGGTCCGCATCCTTGATCAGTCCACCCAGCGCCTCGGAGAGCGCTTGCGCGTCGCCGCGAGGAACCAGGATCCCGTTCCTTCCATTATCCATCGCCTCGCCGATGCCGCCAACATCAGATGCCACCACGGCAAGACCCGCGCGCATGGCTTCTAGCACGCTGCGCGGAAAAGCCTCCGAGCGCGAGCTAAGCACGAACACCTGCGCACGAGCGAGCAGCGCCGCCGGCTCTTCGCAATAGCCCAGGAAATTTACCCGGTCCGCTATCCCCGCCGCCTGGCATCGCGCGCGTATGGAAGCCTCCAGCGGCCCGTCACCGACCAGATCGAGCCGCCAGTCGAGACCGCCGAGCCGCGCCAGCGCATCGACGAGCGTGGCGTGGTCTTTGGGCGCTTCCAAACGCGCCACCGAAATGATGCGCACTGGAGCGGCTTCGGGCGTGGCACGCATTTCCAGAGCCACGTCGCGTACGCCGTTGTGGACGACGCAGAGTTGCTCGGCGCGGGCCAGGCGCTTGGCCAGGGCCAGTTGGCGCTCGTACTCGCACACGCAGACGATGACGCGGGTCCATCGCGCGGCGGCGCGTTCCGCCATCGCGAACACACGCGCTTTGAGCGGCGGAAAACGATCACCAGCCGGCCAGCCGTGCGGTGTGTAGATGGCCGGCAGGCGCAGGCGCGCGCAGGCGGCGCGACCGATCCATCCGGCCTTGGCCGTGTGCGTGGAAACCAGGTCCGGGGCGAAATCCGCCAGGGCCCGGGTCAGTTCCAGATACGCCTTGAGATCGCGCACGGGACGGATGGATCGCGCCAAAAACTCGAGCGAGCGGTACGGCACGCCCGCCGCCCGGAGTTGCTCCACCACCGGACCCGCGCCGCCCAGAAACACCATCGTCTGGTGGCCTCGCGCCAGCATCTCCCGCGCGAGATCCCGCACGTGTATGCTGGCGCCGCCCACCGCATCCGCGCGCGTGATCACGTAGGCGATCTTCACAGTTCCCTCCGCTGGCTCACAATCACCAGGAATGCCAGCTTGCGGAACACCGCGCTGGCCACAGGGCTCCCTAGCGGCAGATCCAGCAAGCGCGCCAGCGGCGCGCGCGCCGGACGGTCGCGCAGGCGGAAGCGAATGTAGTCGGCCTCGCGGAATTCGCTGGTGAAGTACCGGCCGAAACTTCGAAAGATTTCCTCGCGGGATCGATAGTGCGTGTAGTTATCGATCCAGGCAAGCTTATCCACGGCCCACTGGCGGCAGGTGGGCGCCTGCTCTTTCCAGGTACCCGCCCCCAGCGAGCGCAACGTCCAGGTGTAGTAGAAGCGCGCGCGCGAGCCCTTCGGGAACCAGTGCGAAAACGGAATACCGATGTGACCTTCGCGCCAGACCTCGCGCGAAGGGAAGATGCTAAGCAGCGTTCCACCCGGCCGCAGCACGCGATGTATTTCGGCGAGTGTCCGGTCCAGATCCGCGACGTGTTCCATCACCTGGTTGTTCACCACGAGGTCGAAACTCGCGTCCGCAAATGGGATCGACTCTTCGCGACTTTCGATCACGTGTAGGCCCAACAGGCCCTTGGCCTCCGCTTCGGCGCGCGTTGCCGAGCCGGCGTAGTAGACGTCCGAACCGCGCATGTCCAGACCCATCGCGCGAGCCGTCGCCACCAATTCCCCGCCCCCACAGCCAAAATCGAGCATCGCCGCGCCCGGGAAGCGCCGCGCGAAGTCGAGCACGTAGCGGTTGGTCACGTCCATGGCGGCTAGTTCTGTTCGCGGCCACCGCGTTCGAGCAGCTCGCGGTAACAGCTCTCCCATGCGGTGGCGACAGCCTTAAGATCGAAACGCGCGACGGCGCGCTCACGAGCGCATCGCGACATGCGCTCTCGCTTGGCCGCGTCGAGAGATCCCACCAGCGCCATGGCGTCCGAGAGGGCTTCGACGTCGCCCACCGGCACCACGTAGCCCGTCTGGCCCTCGGCAATCGCTTCCCGCGCGCCGCCGGCATCGGTGGAGACCGCTACCAGACCGCTCGCGGCGGCCTCCAGGAGAACCATGGGCAAGCCTTCGATGACCGACGAGAGCACCAGTGCGTCGGCCGCATTCATCAGCGCTGCCATGTCGTCGCGAGCGCCCAGCCAACGAACGTTGGCGTGCATCTCCCCGGCCATGTTCCGCAACTCGCCGTCCTGCGGCCCCACACCCGCAACCATCAACACGGCGCCATGTTGCGCGGCGAAAGCGCGCAGCATGGTGGGGTAATCCTTCTTCCACATCAGGCGCCCGGCGGCGAGCCAGACGAAGGCTCCGTCCACCCCAAGTTCCCGGCGCATTTGCGCGCGCCGCGCCAAGTCCGGACGAAATACCTCCGTATCGACGCCGTTCGGAATCACCTGAAGGTGGTCCGGACCGACGGCCCGGGCGGCGGCGTGCCGCCGCGCCACGGCTTCGCACACGGCCACTACGCGATCCGCGAGCCGATCGCTCGCGCGGTAGACCAGGTCGCGCACGCGCGTGTCCGAGCGGCGGTGCCCGCTTTCCGACGCGCTGTGCAGCGTTGAAATGACGATCGGCACCGGAACCACCAGCCGCGCCACACGCGCCAGCACATTGGCGTGAAACAAATGACTGTGCAGGATGCGCGGGCGAAACCGGACCAGGAACCGGACCAACCGCGCCAGCCCGCGTGCGGCCGCCACGCCTGGGCGCATGTCCAGCGAGAAGACCTCGACGCCCGCGTCCATCAGCGCGACGGTGAACGCGGCAGGAGCCATCAGCGAAATCACCGCCACCGTGTAGCCGCGCCGCGCCAGTTCCACAGCCAGCAACGCAACCTGTGTTTCCGCGCCGCCCCGATCCAGGCAGGTGGTAAGCAGAGCCACGCGCGGCTTCATGCGGCGCCTCCGCACAGCCGCTCAAACAGGGCGGCGTAGGAGGCCACCATCACGCTGGCATCGAACCGCTGCGCGCGCTGCCGGGCGCGTTCCCCCATACCGCGCCTGCGTTCCGCATCGCCAGCCAGATCCGCCATCGCCCCCGCCAACGCTGGCGCGTCGCCCGCAGGCACCAGGACTCCGGTCACACCCGTTTCGACTAACTCCGCAACACTACCCACCGCCGTGGCCACCACGGGCAACCGCGCCGCCATGGCTTCGATGACAGCTACCGGAACGCCTTCCCAGTCGGAAGCCAGAGCGAAGATGTCGCACGCCGACAGCAATTCCGCGACGTCGCGGCACAGCCCCGCGAAATATACCCGATCGGAGACGCCCAGCCGCGCGGTCAACTCCCGGCACTCCCCCAGCAGGCTGCCCTCGCCCGCCATGATGAGATGACTTGCCGGCATGCGCGGCAGCGCGCGTGCAAATGCCGTGATGAGACCGAGTGGATTCTTCTGCGGCTCGAATCGGGCGGTCGAAACGATCAGCAGGTCGCCGGCACTGAAACCGTGCGCGCGCCTCCACGATTCTCGCGCCCCCGCATGGAATCCGTTCTTGACGCCGGCACCGTTGTAAATGATAGCCGCGGGTTCCCTGCCATAGAGTTCGCGGAACGAGCGCGCCACCTCGCCGGAAATCGCCACCGGCCGGACACCCAGGCGAAACGCGACGCGGTGCATCAGGCGGCCGGCTCGATCCACCTCGCGTTCGGCCGAATTGTGAACGCTGTGCACGACGATGCCGTGAGGATTTGTGGCGCGCGCCGGCAGCACGTAACGCAACACGTAGGAGTGCGTGTGAATAATGTTGGGGCGGAATGAGCGAATGACTCGGGAAAGTCTGTACCACATGCCCGGATCGAAACCGCTCCGCTTGCCCAGGTGCCACACTTTCACGCGGCACGCGTCCAGGTCGGGTTCGAAGCCGCCGGGAAACGCGTCGTAGAGCGACACCACCGCCGGTTCGAAGCGGGTGCGGTCCAACCCGCAGGCCACCGACACCGCCACGCGCTCGGCGCCCGCGCGCCGCAACGACGCCAGAACTTCCAGCACGCGTATCATGGCCGATCTCCTTCGCGCGGCTCGAACGCCCGAGCCCACGCCGTGAGAATCAGGGCCATCAGCAGCCAGGTTGGTTTGCGGTTTTCCCAGGTTAGCGTGAATACGCCGATGGCCCACACCAGCATGGTGGTGAGCCAGAGCGCGCGCTCGTTTGCCGGCAACATCCAGATGAACAACCCGAGCGCGGCCAACAGCAGCCCGAAGCTCGCGGCGCCGGCGAATCCGGTTTCAACCAGAACCGAAAGGAACGTGTTGTGCGCCGTGTATTCGTGCCCCGGGATACCCGGACGGCCCAGCCATGGGTAGACCGCGTCGGGATACGCGCCCGCGCCGGCGCCTAACAACGGGTGACGTTTCAGCACTTTCAATCCGGCTTTCCAGATGTGCGTGCGGTTATGCAGCGTGCCGCGCGAAAGTTCCGTGCCCAGCGTTGCCAGGCGCTCGCGGGAAGCCGATGGAGCCAGCCACAGCGCCCCGGTTACGAGCGCCCCGAGCATCGCGACACTGAAGAGGCGTTGCGCGGGCGCCGCGTCGCGCCAGGTGATCGCCGCATACAGAAAGCCCGCGGAGGAAGCTATCAGCGCCATGCGCGAAGCGGTCAGCAGCACCGCCGCGACGATCAGCATGCCGGAGAGCCAGACCAGCCACTTCCAGCCCTTGCTCACACGCGAAGCCAGGTACAACGCCATGGGAATGGCCAGGGCCAGCGTGAGTCCCAGATCGTTCGGATCGAATCCGGCCGTGGCGTAACGGCGGTAGTAAGTCTGCTGATGGCTCGAGTAACGGACAAAGGTGAGGATGGACGACACCGCCGCGCCGTACACATAGCAGCGCATCAACCACCATTGCCGGGTTTCCGATCGGCAGAGTTCCCAGATCAACCACAACATGAGGAACAATTGCGCGAGCGTCGAAAAGCGCGCGGCGGTGGCCAGCGGCGCAACGCTCCAGAAATAAGTTGCGCCGCTCCAGAGCACGAAGCCGCCGGCCAGCAGCAGCCCCGCGTTGGGAATACGCAGGGAGCGGCGCGCGACCACGGCGGCAACTCCCGCCATCAGGCAAAGCGCTCCGATGGCGCGGGCGAACGTTCCCACGCCCGGCAGCATGACGGCCTTCTCCAGCGGCAGCGAGAAGACCAGCGCGCACAAGAGCACCCAGGCGAGGCGTTCCACCAAGACCGCCGTCCGCGCTTTCACCGGATCGCCTCTATCCGTTCCAGCGCGCGCCGCAGCAGGAATGCTTCTCCGGCAATTTGCACGGACCAGGCCAGGGCCAGCGCCAGAGCCGCGCCAGGCAAGCCCAAACGCGGCACCAGTAGCCAACTCCCCGCCGCCGAACTCGCCGCCACAAAAACAAGCAGCGGCGCCTGCGCCGCGTACACTCGGGCACCCGTGATCACATAACCCAGCATGATGGCCACGTAGCAGAAAATTCCCGCGCACATCACCCACGCGAGCAGCTCGGCGTATGCGGCGTAGCTAGGGCGATACACCACGCCCAGCACCAGCCTTCCCACCAACAGCGCGACCACCACTCCGCTCACACCGAGCGAGCCCGCCATCGCCAATAGCTTCCAAACCAGAGCGCGGAAGCGCCGGGAATCCTTAGCGCCATAGTAGCGCGCCAGGCGCGGCATGGCGGACTGGCCCAGGGCGTTGGCCGCCGTCGAACCAATGGTCAGGAACGAAGCCACGGCCGCGAAGGCGCCCAATTCCGCCGCGCCGAAACGATGCTCGATGGCGTAGCGTGGCAGGTTGACGCTGAGCGAAGCCAGCATGAGCACCACGCCGAGAGGCACGGCCTTGCGAAGGATTTCCACGGGCCCATGCAGGCCCGTCAACACCCGCTGGCTCCCTGCTTTGGATACCGGGCGGTCGTACACCAGCAACACGGCAATACGCGCGGCGGCCAGAGCCGCCACGGCCCCCACCAGGCTCCGCGTGAGCCACAGCACGACCCCAAAACAGACCACGGACAACACTCCACGAGCGGCCATGGAACGTGCGATCGGTCCCATCCGCTCGCGCCGCTGCAGCAAACCGTAATAAATGTCACTCAGTTGATCCGCGCTCAGGGCCACGCTCAGCAGCACAATCGCCAGCGGCACGGGGCGGGCGTATCCGGAAACCAATGCCACCAGCGCGACCGCCATTAGTCCCAGCAATGTAGTGGCCAGCCTCACCGCGAGGTAATCGCCGAAAGGGTGGCGCCGCTCGACGTCGCCCACCAACACCGAGCGCAGGTTCAGATGCGAAAACATGGCGATGGGCGTAGCCACCGCCGCGGCTAGCGCGTAGTGGCCCAGCATTACGCTGTCGCCCAGCTTAGCCAGGAGGCTCAGGATGGCCCATTGGCTGGCCGCGAACACTACGTTGCCGGCAAGCGTGGCCGCGAAATTGGCTCGCAGGGAAGCGGGGGCGGGTTGCAGAACGGGCGATTCGCTGGCGATCCTTGGCTCCTCTCTTTGCCGCCTATTCCAATGCCGCCACCGCGGCGCGCTCCAGCCGCACCTCGAAAGACGCGGCCGATTCGAGAATGGAGGTAATGGCCCCCGGCGGCAGCACCGCCGCCTCGGGAAGCGCCTGCCAGATCCGGTCGTGTGCATCCGAAAACATGGCCAATGTTCATCTTGCCACGGAATGCGTTCACTCTTGCGCTTGAGTTGGAATCGGACAGGGTCTACGATGAGTCTTGGCACGGCCTTTGGCCCGGCCCCTTCCGCATGCAACAATACGCCAACGAGAACGCTTCGCTCCACATCACCGCCCGAGCACTATCTTTGGACGGTCCCCGGCAAGCCCATCTCGATCCGATTGGCTTACGACGTGGTGGATCGCCTGAACCTCGAGGTGATGCGGGGCTTCGGCGCGGTGCCGAAGCGGGGCGCCGAGGTCGGTGGATTGCTGCTCGGCAGGGTCACGGGGGCCGATCCGCTCGATGTGGTCATCGACGATTACGCAACCGTCCACTGCGAGCATCGCCACGGCCCCTCCTTTCTTCTGTCGAAGACCGACCGCGAGCAGTTCGCGGCCACCGTCGAAAACTGGCGCCGCAAGAGCGATGTGGCACGTTACGTGGTCGGTTACTATCGCAGCAACACGCGGCCCGAGTTCAGCCTGAGCGACGACGATCTCGCCCTCTGCGAGAAATTTTTTCCCGACCTTTCGAGCGTGATTCTCCTCATCCAGCCCTTCGCCTCCAAGGCTTGCCAAGCCGGGTTCTTCTTCTGGGAAGACGGCCGGATCCGCATCGAGACACCTTACGGAATATTCCCGTTCCGCCGCCAGGACCTCGGCGGCGGCATGCCGCCGAAGCGTACGGACCCGCTGGTCGCTCCCCTGCCCACCGGGGAATCCGAAGGCGAGACGTCCGACGGCGAAAACAGCGTCGGGAACGGTTTGGGGCTCGGGCAGCGACTTTTCCCGGTTGCGAATCCCGAGGAAGCTCCGCCCGCCGCCGCACCCATCCGCGCGCTCGGCCGCTTCGCCGTCGCCTCGCCCGGGCCTTCCGACATTGAAGAACGCCCCGCTCAGACGGCGCCCCACCGATCTCCGGCGCTCCCGCCCCTGGAGACTCTAACGCCGCGCCGCGCCAGGCGCCGCACGCCACTCCCCCTGGCCTTCGTCTTCCTCACCCTCGGCGTGTTGTTGGGCTTTCAGGCCGCGCTCCAGATGAGACCGGCTTCCCCGGTGGTTTCGGTCGAAGACAGCGTTCGGCTGGGACTGCGCGTAACCGAGCATGGCAACAATATTCAGTTGAACTGGAATCGCAACGCAACCGTGGTTCAGGTGGCGCAACACGGAGTGCTGGTCATCTCGGATGGCGACGCGCGACAGTCTACGGATCTGGACGCCACTACACTGCATAGCGGCAACGTAGTATACCGCCGCGTCACGCACACGGTGCGGTTTCGCCTGGAAGTGTTCCTGCCAGGCGGCAGCACCGTGTCGGAAACGGTTGACTTCCGCGCGCCTTGACCCCGCCGCCTCAAGGATGCTGAAACTCGGCCGCGCGCGGTACCAGGTCGAAGTACGTTTCACTGGGAATATTCGTGTGCCAATACCCAGCCCAGCGCGCATAGCCCACCAGCGCGCAGAACACGAGGGCGATTCCCGCCGCCATCGCCCACGCCGGCAGCATGCGCCGCCGCGTCACGCTCATTTCCAGCGCCCCCGCGGCCGGGCACGATGCCACACACTCATAGCAGCCGGTACACTCCGGCGAGCGTACCGTTCGCAGTACGTCCACCGGCAGAAACGACGGGCAGGCCTTGGCACACCTGGCGCAGTCGATACAGAGGTCCGGCACACGCCGGATACGCGCGGGGCTGAAGCGCGCCGCCAGCCCCAGCAGCGCCCCGTACGGACACAGGAAACGGCACCAGAAGTTCTGATAGAAGACTGAGAGCAGTGCCAGCGCGCCCACTACGGCCGCCGCCGCGAAGCTCATGTGGCGGAAGAAGTTCAGCATCTTGACATCGGAAATCACGCCGTAGGGGCCGTCCAGGAATGCGCGAATCGCCGCGGCCGGCAGGCTCGCCACCGCATAGATGAACAGCGCGAGCAGAATGTACTTCAGGCTCCGAAGTCCCACGTCGGCCCACTTGGGAAACTGGAAGTTGCGGTGAAATATGCTCCGCCCCGCCCGCCACAACCATTCCGAGACCGTCCCCACAGGACACAGCCAGGAGCAGAACGACTTTCTCAGAAGAAACGAAATGCCCACAAAGGCCAGCAACAAAAACATCCCGGCCGGGTGCATGCGTGGAACGTCGCCCGTGAGCGTCCAGTACTTCAGGTTCATGAGCGATGCGATGGGCAGCCAGCCTTCCACACCGGGCGGCCTTGGCGCGTACACGCTGGCGCCGCCGGTCTCGTAGTAGCGCACCCAGAGATAGAATTCGACGCCGATCCAAGCGTTGAGCGCGAAAAACGCGGCCTGCGCGGCGCGCCGCAGACTTTGTGAGGAATCCCTCCCGCGGCGCTGTCCGATGCGCTTGCGGCCTTTTGCGGCAGTCCCGGTCTCTACGCAGGCCATCCTGCTTTCCAGACTAGAGCAAGAAGGCCCGCATTGCTGTGACAACCGTCACGATCAAAACTCGGTTTCGGCCTCGCGCTCCAGGCCCTCCCGGTCCATCAGCGCAACGGTGCGCTTCTCGATGCGTAGGAGTTTTTCGGCCTGGAACCGGCTCAGGTTTCGCGACACCACTTCGCGCGCCGTGCCCAGGCGCAGGGCCAGTTCCTGATGCGTCACCGGCAGCGTGAATTCGTCGGCGCCGGCCTGCTGGCCAAACTCCAGCAGGGTGCGCGCCAACCGCTGCCGCACGCTGCCGAAAGTGATGCTTTCGACCACTGAAACCAGGCTGCGCAGACGGCGCCCCACCACCGCGAGCATCTTCAGCGCCACGTCGGGATTCTGCCGCGAGACTTGCTGGAAATCCCGGGTGGCGATCAGATAGGCGACCACCTCGTCCACTGCCACCACCGAAGCGGGCAGCGGTCCGCCATCGAACAGCGGCACTTCGGCCACGCTCGACGGCGCCGTCTCCATGCTCAGCATCACCTCGCGGCCGCTGGAGGCGACCTTGAAGATTTTCACGCTGCCCCGGCCGATCACGATTAATCCGCGCGAGGGCTCGCCCTCGTATGCCAGCATCTCGCCCGGCGCATAGCGTTTCTCGATAGCCCGTTCGGCTAACGCCTTGGCTTCCGCCGCCGACAAGCTGGCAAACAGCGCGGTCCCGACAATGGCATCTAGCTTCGCGGTGGGCACGGTTTCCACTCCCCGCCGCGCGCCAAGACCATTTCACGGTAGGCGGCCAGCAGCCGCTCGCGCGCTTCATCGGAGAGCGGCGCGGGTTGCTCGCCGGTCGAGTGGCCGTGACACAATTCGACCGTGCGCCTCAAGCTCTGGACGAACTTAACGCAGGGAGCGCACTCGGCGATATGCGCTTGGATCTCTTCGCAGGTGGCCTCGCTCACCTCAGCGTCGATGTAGTCGCTGAGCAAAGCAAAGATTTCTTTGCATTCCAGACCGTGTTTGTGCGTGGCGTGTCCCATGGCCCCTCTCAATTCCTCGCGGCGCTTTCGACATACGCGTCCAACTTCTTCCGCAACGCCAGGCGTCCCCGGTGGAGACGCGTCTTGATCACTTCAATGGAAACGCCCAACACTTCGGCCGCCTCCTCGGTGGTCAGTTCCTCGATGTCACGCAGCACCACCACCGAACGGTAGATATCCGGCAATTCCTGGATGGCGCCGTCCAGCGCGCCGCGTAGTTCCTTGCGCAGGAGTTCGGTGTCCGGCAGAGCGTTCCAGTCGGCAATCTGAATCCGCCCTTGCCCACCGCCTTCACTCGACGCCGGCATCAACTCCTCCAGGGAGAGTTCTCGCGCCGGCGCGAACACGCTCTTGCGCCGCTTCATGAAGCAGGCGTTGCGCGCAATGGTGAATACCCAGGGTTTCAAACGCTCCGGATCACGAAGCTGGTCCAGGCTCTGGAAGACTTTCAGAAGCGTCTCCTGCGCCACCTCCTCGGCATCCTCGCGCTGCCCGCACATCATGTAACTGTATTGAAAGATCTTCGACCGGTACGTCTCGACAAAACGGTCGAAGGCCTCCAAGTCCCCCGATAACAGGTCGCGAGCCAGTTGGGCTTCCGTTGTGTTTGCCACTATGGCTGATTGTAGCTGGAAGCCCGGCCGGCGCGAAAGCCAACTGCAAATTCGACTGCGATTCTCATTTATTATGGATGCGGGCACCCAAAAATGGTGACAAGTGCGCAGCGCGGCCCAATTGCGGTAACTTCCGCCGCTCGCCTGCATCCTCAACCCATATAAAGGAAATGGAGACTTCATGAGGCAATTCGCTCTGGCACTCGCCGTTGTAGCCGCCCCTGGCTGGGGTCAGACCGCGCTGACGCTCGAAGACGCGGTGCGGCTAGCTTTGAAACAGAACCCCGCCATCGAAGCCAGCGACGCTGGAGTCAAGGCCGCCGCGACCAAAATCGAGCAGGCGCGAGCCGGGTACCTGCCCAAGCTCAACTACAGCGAATCCTGGCAGCGCGGCAACAACCCGGTCTTCGTGTTCAGTTCGTTGCTCACCCAGCATCAGTTCTCAGAGAACAACTTCCAGATCGGAGCGCTGAACCGCCCGGATGCCATGAACAACTTCCAGTCGCGGATAGCCGTCGAGCAGCCCCTTTACGACGCGGGGGTCACACGCAAAGCCACGCGCGCCGCCGAACTGGGCCGCTCCGTGGCCACCGAGCAATCGCGGCGTACTTCGATGGAGGTGATCGCCGGCGTGGCGCGAGCTTATTATGGGGCCGTGCTGGCCAGCGAGGCCCTCAAGGTCGCGGAAGAGGCGCGCAAGTCCGCCGAGGCCGACCTCGCCCGCGGCGAGACCATTCGCGCCGCCGGCATGTCCACCGACGCCGACGTACTCTCCATCCGAGTGCATCTGGCCGCCGTACGTGAGCAGTTGATCCGCCGCTCGAACGACGTCCAACTGGCCCGCGCCGCGCTGAACGACTCGCTCGGCGCTCCCCTGGCCAGCCGCTACGACCTCACCACCCCGCTCCAAGCGATTCCGCTTTCGGCCTTGCCACTGGAAGAGTACTCCAAGCGTGGTCTTCTCGACCGGCCCGAGTTGCGCCAGGCGCGCCTGGCCACCCAGATCGGCGAAACGCAGACCGCCCTGGCTCGTTCTTCCCTGCTCCCCACGGTCTTCTTCCAGGCCGCCTTCGAGGCCGACCGCCAGCGCTTCGTGGATCGCGGCGGGGCTAATTGGATCAGCACCGTAGGCATGCGCTGGAACCTCTTTAACGGCGGCGAGGACAAGGCCCGCATCGAGGAAGCGCGCCAGCAGACGCGCCAGGCGCGCGCCTTGGCGCGGCGTGGCGAATCTGCCGTCCGGCTGCAGGTCGAAAGCGCTTATCTCGAATGGAAGGCCGCCCAGGAACGCATCGAACTGGCCAGCGCCACCGTATCCGCCGCCGAGGAGAGCCTGCGCATCACGCAGAATCGTTACGCCAACGGCCTGGCCACGGTAACCGATCTGCTGCGCACCGAAACCGCATTGCTCGAAACCCGCACGCGGCGCCTGGCCGCCGTGCATGATCAACGCGTGGCCGCCGCCATGCTCGAATTGGCCGCCGGCACACTCAACGCCGCCAGCGACGTTTTGAAATAAAGGACCCAAATGACCATTCGACGCTACCTGATTCCCGTTCTGATTCTCTCTGTGGGGTTGACATTGTCCTGCGGCGGCGAAAAACACGCCGCCACGCCGGAGGCCACCGCGGCGCCCATGGCCGTCCAAACCGTTACCGCCGCAATGGTGGAATGGCCTGCCGTGTATGAAGCCACCGGCACGGTGCGCGCACGCACCGCAACGACGCTGGCCAGCAAGGTGATGGGCTACGTGCGCGACGTCCGCTTCCAGACCGGCGATCACGTGCGGGCCGGGCAGCTTCTGGTGGTGATCGAAGCCAAGGATTTGGATGCCCAGCGCGCGCAGGCCCAGGCCGCCGTCCACGAGGCGCGAGGCGCGCTGCCCGAGGTTGCCAGCGCCGTCCACGCCGCGCAGGCCAATCTCGACCTGGCTTCGAAAACCTTTGACCGCATGAAGGACCTCTTTGAAAAGAAGTCCGTCTCCAATCAGGAGTTCGATGAAGCTTCGGCGCGGCTTAAAGTGGTGCGCGCCGGCCACGAGATGGCCGTCGCCAGACGCGAGCAACTCCAGTCCAAGATTCGCCAGGCCGAGGAAGCTCAGCGCGCCGCCAGCGTCATGTTAAGTTATGCCGAGATTAAGGCTCCTTTTGCCGGAACAGTGACCGACAAGCGCGTCGAAACCGGCGTGCTCGCCACTCCGGGCATGCCCCTTGCAACCATCGAGGAAACGGGCGTCTATCGCCTGGAAACGCAGGTGGAGGAGTCGCGCATTGCGAGCATGCGAGTGGGCCAGCCGGTATCGGTCGCGTTCGACAGCCTCGACAAAACCGTCGCGGCGCGCGTTTCCGAAATCGTACCGGCGGTGGACGCCGCCTCGCGCGCTTTCCTGGTCAAGATCGACATTCCCGGCATCCCCGCACTGCGCTCGGGACTGTTCGGCCGCGCTCGCTTCCCGCTGGGCGCCCGCCAGGTGCTGGAGATTCCGACCGCGGCGCTGGTCGACCGCGGCCAGGTGCAGTCGGTGTACGTGGTGGAAGGTGGCCGCGCCCGCAATCGCCTGATCACCACCGGAGCGCGTCATGAGAACCAGGTGGAAGTGCTCTCGGGTTTGAGCGCCTCCGAAATGGTCGTGAATCCGGTGCCACTCACCATGACCGACGGCGCCCGCGTGGAGGTGCGTCCGTGACGGAACCGGGAAGTTGGGAGTGGCCGGCCGCCTCGCGCACGCCTGGATCAACTCCAAGCTCACGCCGCTGGTGATCGTGGCCTCCTTGATGCTCGGCGCGTTCGCGGTCGTGACGCTGCCTCGCGAGGAGGAGCCGCAGATCATCGTCCCGATGATCGACATCTTCGTCGGCATGCCGGGCGCTTCGGCGCGCGAAGTGGAAGAGCGCGTCACCAAGCCCATGGAGAAGCTGCTCTGGGAGATCCCCGGCGTCGAGTACATCTACTCGACCTCGCAGCCCAGGCAGGCCATGGCCATCGTGCGCTTCAAGGTGGGCGAGGACGAAGAGAAGAGCATCGTCCGGCTGAACCAGAAGATGTTCGCCAACTTCGACCTGATTCCGCCCGGCGCCACGCCGCCGCTGATCAAGCCGCGGTCCATCGACGACGTGCCGATTCTGGCGCTGACCTTCTGGAGCAAGCGCTACGGCGACTATCGAACTGCGCCGCGTGGCCGCGCAGGTGCACGACGCCGTCAAGCAGGTGGACGATGTCTCCGCCGTCACGCTCATCGGCGGGCAGCGGCGCGAGGTTCGCGTCACGCTCGACGACAGCGCGCCTGGCCGCTTACTCTCTTTCGCCCATGCAGGTTTACGGCGCGCTGGGCGCTTCCAACCGCCGCTTGCCCTCCGGACAATTCGCCAGCGGGAACCGCGAGTTCGTACTCGAAACCGGTGAGTTCCTGCGCACGGCCGACGATGTCGCAGGCGTGGTGGTGGGCGTCGCCGAACGGCAAGCCGATCTTCGTGCGCGATGTCGCCGACCGTCACCGACGGCGGCGAAGAGCCGTCACAGTACGTGCAGTATCGCCACCGGCGGCGACGTTCTATCCGGCGGTCACGCTCGCGGTCTCGAAGCGCAAAGGCACCAACGCCATCAGCGTGGCCGAGCATGTGCTCACGCGCGTTGAAGGGCTCAAAGGCAATCTGATTCCTGCGCGACGTGCAACGTCACCATCACGCGCAACTACGGCGAAACGGCGGCCGAGAAATCGAACGAACTGCTGTTCCACATGGGCATCGCCGTCGTTTCGGTGAGCATCCTGATCTGGCTGATGCTCGGTCTGCGCGAGTCGCTGCATCGTGTTCACGGCGATCCCGGTCACGCTGGCCTTGACGCTCACCGTCTTCTACCTGTACGGCTACACGCTGAACCGCATCACGCTGTTCGCGCTGATCTTCTCCATCGGCATCCTGGTGGACGACGCCATCGTCGTGGTCGAGAACATCGTGCGCCACTGCGCGGTTGCACGCGCAACTCCGGGCAGATCCATGGTCGAGATCGCCGTCGAGGCGGTGGACGAAGTCGGCAACCCCACCATTCTCGCGACGCTGACCGTCATCGCCGCCATTCTGCCCATGGCCTTCGTGGGCGGGCTGATGGGACCGTACATGCGGCCCATCCCGATCGGCGCCTCCGCGGCCATGGTCTTCTCGCTGATGTCGCCTTCGTGGTGACGCCGTGGGCCGCCATCCGCCTGCTCAAACCCGACACAGCGCATGGCGACACGGCGAACGCGAGGACCGCCTCACGCGCTTCTATCGCCGCATCATGGGGCCGCTGCTGCACAACACCGCCGTGCGGCTGGAGCTTCCTGGTCGGCGTGGTCGTGCTGCTGCTCGGATCCATGGCGCTGGTCTATATCGAGTTCGTCAAGGTGAAGATGCTGCCGTTCGACAACAAGAGCGAGTTCCAGGTCATCGTCGACATGCCCGAAGGAACCACGCTCGAACAGACCGCCACGCGTGACCCGCGAACTGGCCGGCAGCGTGATGACAGCACAAGGAAGTGACCGACGTGCAGACCTACGTGGGCACGGCGTCGCCCTACAATTTCAACGGCCTGGTGCGGCACTACTACCTGCGCCGCGGCTCGAACGTCGCCGACATTCAGGTGAACCTGCTCGGCAAGCACGAACGCGCAACTGCAGAGCCACGAGATCGCCAAGCGCGTCCGGTCGGATCTTGCCCCCATCGCTAAGCGCTACGACGCGCGAGTCAAGGTGGCCGAGGTGCCGCCCGGACCGCCGGTGCTGCAGACGCTGGTCGCCGAGATCTATGGGCCGGCCGAAGCGGGCCGCATCAACCTGGCCCGCCAGATACGCGACATCTTCGACAGGACCGACGGCGTCGTCGACGTCGACTGGTACGTCGAGGACGACCAGCCGAAGTACAACACTGATCGTCGACCAGCGAGAAAGCCGCGCTGAACGGCATCTCGGAAGACGACATCGCACGCACCATGCGCATGGCTTCGGCGGGCGAATCCGCCGGCCTGCTGCACGTCCGACGCCGAAAAGGAAGACGTGCCGATCACGCTGCGGCTGGACCGCGCCACGCGCTCGGATCTCGAGCGCCTGCAAAGCCTGCAAGCTCATGGGCCGCACGGGCCGCATGGTGGCGTTGCGGGAACTGGTGAACAGTGGAGACCACCATCGAGGACAAGAGCATCTATCACAAGAATCTGATGCCGGTGACTTACGTGACCGCCGACGTCGCCGGCGCCATCGAAAGCCCGGTCTACGCCATCTTGAAGCTCGGCCCGGAGATCGACAAGATCAAGATCCGGCCGAAGGCTACCAGATCGAGCAGTACACCGCGCATCAGCCGTTCGACGAAGCCAAGTACGCCATGAAGTGGGACGGCGAGTGGCACATCACCTACGAAGTGTTTCGCGACCTCGGCATCGCCTTCGCCGCCGTGCTGATCCTGATCTACGTGCTGGTGGTGGGCTGGTTCCAGATCGTTCCTGACGCCGCTGGTCATCATGGCGGCGATCCCGTTCTCGCTGGTCGGGATTCTGCCGGCGCACGGCCTGCTGCACGCGTTCTTCACCGCCACCTCGATGATCGGCTTCATCGCCGGCGCCGGCATCGTGGTGCGGAATTCGATCATCCTGGTGGACTTCGTCGAACTGCGCCTGAAGGAAGGCATGCCGCTCGACCAGGCCGTGATCGACGCCGGCGCCGTGCGTTTCCGCCCCATGATGCTCACCGCGGCCGCCGTGGTGGTCGGCTCGGCGGTGATTCTGTTCGACCCGATTTTCCAGGGGCTGGCCATCGCGCTGATGGCCGGCGAAATTGCGTCGCTCGCGCTGTCGCGCATGACCGTACCGGTAGTCTATTTCATGTTGAATAGAAAGAGGAAGCAAGCATGACCATTGATCGTTACCTGCGCATGATCGCGGGGTTCTTTGTGTTGTTGTCGCTGGCGCTAGGCACGTGGGTGAATCCCAACTGGTTTTACTTCACGGCGTTTGTCGGGCTGAACCTGTTCCAGTCGGCGTTTACCAACTGGTGCCCGATGATCACGATTCTCAAAAAGTTCGGCGTGAAGAGTTGCTCGCACGAGATCGCTCGCTAACGCTTGGCGTCGCGGCCGTATCTGGCAAACGCGCTCGCGTCGATGGTTTTGTCGAGGTAGTTTTCGCGCTCATGCGTTTCCCGAATGGCGCGCGAGCGCGCTGCGCATCGCTTGGCGTCTTTCTTGCGTCCCATCGCGCGCAGCAAATCCGCCTGGTTCGATAGGATGCTGGCAAGCTGCGGGTGAGCGCCGCCGAGCGTCTGCTCGATGAGCTGGGCGGCACGCTCATAGTAGCTCTCGGCGGCCGTGCGGCGGCCCACGGCAGCGTAAGCGGTTCCCAGGTTGTTCCAGATGGACGCCAGCGCCGGATGAGCCGGGCCCAGGGTGGCCTCCCAAATTCGCGCAACGCGTTCGAATTGCAGGATGGCTTCCTCGATGCGGCCTTCCTCGAAATTGAGCACGGCCAAACCGTTGATCGCGTTGGCAATTCCTGGCTTCGCGGATATCTTGTACCGGGCGCCGATGGACAGTGCCTCTTCATAGAGTTGACGCGCCTCGACGTTCTTGCCTCGCAGGCGGCAGATGTTGCCGAGTCCGTGCAGTGTCGCCACCAGCGACAGGGGGTTCAACTCCGGCAGTTGCCGCTTCATCTCGAGCGAACGCCGGTAGGTTTGCTCGGCTCGCGAATAGCGGTGCGTGGAAGTGTACAGGCAAGCCAGGTTCTGCAGCGCTTCGGCCAGACACGCGCTCTTCGCCTGTCCGGAACGTTCCCAAACCGCGATCGCACTGAGGTAGTATCGCTCCGCGTCGCTGTAACGCCCTTGCTCCTGATACGAAGCGGCGAGGTTGTTCATGGTCAGCGCCAAACGCGTGCCCGCGAACCCCGATTCGCGGGCCAGGAACAGGGCCTCGCTCAACGGTTTCTCCGCTTCCACGTAGCGGCCCTGCGCATGGAGCCGAGCCCCTTGGACCAGTAACACGCGCCAGGGACCGGCACCGCCGGCCGCAAGCAGAACCAACCCGCCGAACAGGGATAAGATCATCTGTACATCTCTTTCTGAGAGGAATCGTGAGGGGTTGGTGGGTGAAGATCAACCAAGTGGGGTGCCCCGCTAGGCCGAGTATAGGTCGCGCCTTCCGCGCTACATCTTCCTTATCGGCTCAAGTGGTTCAAGACAGGCGCGAAATTTATCTGAATGGTGCGTGATCGCCACGCTGTGGCGTTTCGCGGACCGCCAGCATCGCCGGGTGCGCCTGTAGTCAGCATCCGGCCACGTGCGTCGCATCCCGGGCCGGGCGAGCGATGCGACGGATCTCGGAAGATTGTTCGCGGGTTGGATTCACCGCCGCATTACTCGACTGCGCATCCTTCACCGCGGTTTGCAAATGAACTTTGCGCGCCACTAACGCCACTTGCAGCGCGGGCGGGCGCCAGAGTTGCAACGTCCCCACCCGCACGTCAATGGCGGCCTACTCGTAGCCGTGCGCCTTTTTCCAATCGTCGATCAAGGCGATCGTCTCATTCGCGGCAAGGACCGCGCCGTCCTGGTAACCCTTGATCTCGATTTCAAACTCTTCGCCGCCCTGGGAGAATATCTCCTTCAACTTCAGTGCGACTTCCAGCGTAATTGGGGCCAGGGTGCTGACGACCTGCGAACCCTGGAGAATTAACGCGATGATCTGTACGGACCCCATGTTACTTTTTCACCTCCACGATGCCCTGTGTGATGAGAATCTGCGTGACGTTGATTAAGGACACCAGCGCCAGGATTCCCTGGTCCGAGGAAGGATCCCGCAGAAACGCGGACACCTTCTTCGGAAATGGAATTCCCTGAAGCAAGGACAGCACTTCGGGAGCAGCCACGGCCCACGTTTTCCCCGACTGCAAAACTACCGACGAAGACTTTACCGCGCTGGCAATGTCGCGATTGTAGTTCAGGATCTCATTCGTCAGATCCGGCTGGATAAGTTTCAGCTCATCCAGTTTGATCGCACCCGAGGCTAGGCCTTTGTTCACCTCGGCGAGCGTAGCGATTGTGCGGTTGATCTGATAGGTGGCGAGTTGCGGGGCCGTCAGTTTCGAGTTCTTGATGCAGGCCGGTGTTGATCCCACCAGCAACAGCAAGGCGCAGAGAACGGCAAGCTGCTTGCGCCTTTGCGATGGAGCGGCGTTCATGTTTCTCCTTCCTTACACGGTGATGTCCGGCGCAGTCGGCCGCGCCAGAATCCCGTAGCCCTCGGACGGAGGATTGGCTTCCCAATCTTTGGCTCTCTCAACCAACGACCCGGCAAACCAATTCGGGTCGTTGCGGCGAATGTCCGAACCCTGGCGAGGATGATCGTTCTCCAACATGTCGTTGAATGCGATCATGACGTTGTACTTCAACTTCACACCGCCCACTTCGATCCAGACGTCGGCCTTCTGGATCACCTTTTCAGTAGCCATGCCAACTTCGCCCTTATCCTCGAACTGCAGAACGCCCTTGGCGTTATAGTTTCCGAGATTAGCCATCACTAGCGCACACCAAGCCACGAATGCGTTGTCCTGCTGCTCCGTCGTAAGCCTGGTGAAATCAAACGGTATCCATACGATGTTCATTTGGTACTCTCCTTTTCAAAGTGACCCTGAATCGATACTGGTGTTCATCTCAGAATCTTCTTCCAATAGCCCTTCGTCCCCGCGGGCGCGTGCTCGCGCCGCGCGGTGCGTTCAACGTGGTGGTTGGGTCCGCTTTGCAACCGGTCTGAGTAGGAACCAGCGCCAGTAGAACCATCGATACAGGGATTTTCATGAGCCAGATAGCGGCGACCCGCTCTCTGCCCCGAGTATCAATGTGCGCGCTCGCGGTGCGATCCTCCAGCCGCCGCAAGTGCTTGAGATGGCGTGGGAAATTCTTTACCGCGGGCTGTGATCGGCAATTCGCGCGCCCACTGCCGCTACCTCGCGCGGCCCCATCTCCAGGCACAACGACGCACCGCCGTCGCAAGTTGCCATGGGCCGGCCGGTGAGCAGGTTCACAAGCGGCCGCCCATGCAACTCATCCGGCAAGCGCAGCAACGCGCCGCGCACCGTGCGATAGCTTTCGTTGTAGAGCGTGTAGATGGTCTCGCCGGGAGTCCGGAACCGGTTGGCCAGCACGGCTGTGTTCAAGGTTTCTATCAGCGGCTCGGCGTCGCGCGAATGGAATGTGCCGCTGTGCGCGCGCAGTACGGCGTGTGTCCGGCGAATGAACTCGCGCACCTCAGCCGGGTACCAGCTTTCGGCGTGGCCCTTCAGCCACAAACCGTTGGCGAGGAAGAAGGACGTCTTCATATCGGCCGCCGTGAGGGCGCGCGCGTCGATGCCTTCACTCACCATGTCGAACAGCTTGAAGTCGGGAAACGCGAAGCGGTACAGGTTGATGGCGCCGGGCGAGCGCCGCTGGTCGGCGCGATTGATGGCGTAGCAGAAGGCACCGTCGGCGTAAGGCACGTTCGCATCCGGGGGCATTTCCTCGATGTAGATAGCCGCGTCCCGGTCCACCCCGTCCAGCGAAGCGCGCACCTTGCGCATGAACTGGCGTTCGCCCAGGGCCACGGTAGCGCCCCTCGGGTGCGCGTGCGCCGGGTTGTAGCAGGCGCGGTCCGGCTGCGAGAATCCGAATTCGTCGATGTAGAAAGCGCGCGCGCGCGTCTGCGCAGCCACCTGAGCATAGGTCCGCGCCATCCAGTCCTGCCAATCGGGAACGCGCGGGCACATGAGGATCTCGGTGGGCGCGCCATTCCAGGCCAGCGGCTCCTGGTTGCGCGCGCGAATCTGCCAGTCGCGGGCGCGCGTGCGGCCGACCTGGGAGCGCACGTCAATCAGATAACCTTCCAGATACAACCCCGTCGGCACGCCGCGTGCGCGCGCGGCCGCGATGCCGCCGCGGAAATTCTCCAGCCCGCCCAACTCGTAGCGCGTGTACTCGCCCACGCGCCCAAATTTCTCGGAATACGCCCAGCTCGAAATGTCCACCAGATCGATCCCGCCAAATTCGCGCGCTCCCTCGTCGATCAGCTTGTCGAAGGTGTAACGATTGCGGCGCACGTCGAAGAGCATGCCCGATCCGCCCAGTGGATAATCGCGCCGGCAATTGTAGACCGCCTCGAACCACGCCTTGCGCGGCGAAACCGGCTTGTACCAGGTGCGAACCCAGGCGCGGTAAGCGTGGAACGCCGCCCGCCAATCGCCGCCATGAAACCCGAGCGCGACTGGCGCGGCGCGGAAGGTGGCGCCCGGATCGAGGCGTACATGCTGGGGCCGGTCCGAGCCGCGCACGGCGTAAGAATACGAAACGCTGATCGCGGCGCCTTCGCCGTTCTTTGCCAGCCGGTAGCGCTTCGGCGTGAGGTCCAGATCCTTCAACAACACATAGAGACCCGCACCCACGCGCGGATTGTAGAGGTCCACAAACTGCATGGGAAACGCGCCGCTGTAATATTCTTCGAGCACACCCTCCTCGCTGCCAAAGACCGCCGCCGAGCGCGGAAACAGATAATGCGTCCCGGCCGGACCGCCCACCGCGACGGCGCCCAGATTCGGAAAACGCAGCGGCACTTCCAGCGTGCCCGCGCCGGTGTTCTTCACGACAAGCGACACGCCCAACTCCGGCGAATCGTCCACCACCAGGCGCACTTCCACGCCGAGTGGCAGCGCCGCATCGCGCGACGTGTAAGTCGCCACCACGGTATTCTTCCCGGCCGCGATGCCGGCGAGCGCGAACTCCAGGCCGAGATCGAACAGTCGCGGCGCGCCGCCGCGCAGCAGCCCACCGGCAATCTTGTGATCCAGCCGGACGGGCTTCATGCCATCGCGAGCGTTGAACTCGCAGTGGTAGTAGCGGTTGTCCAGCACCACGACGCCGTCGCGTAGGCTCGCGGTAGCCGCCGCCGCGGCCGGCTCTACGCCCATCACCGGCGTGTGCAGCGCGCGCACGGGGCCCCAGGCGACGTCTGCAAACAGAGGGGCGCCGGTGTTCAGCGTGACGCCCAGCAACGCCACCAGAACGTTCGCCGCCCGGTCGCGTACCCGCACGGTGCGGAGGATGGCTCCGCCGCGCGCCGGCAGCAGGAACGCCGCCACCGTGCGGTCCGCAATCCGATGCGCTCCCACCGCGATGTCGTAGGGAAAGACCTGATCCACCACGCCGTCGTCGTATTCAAGCTCGGCCAGGAATCGCTCGACGTCGCCCGCGCCGCGTTTCGGATCGAACTCCGCGCCCGCCACGCGCATGGCCGCGAGCAGGTACACTTCGCTTGCGGCCGCGCCCACCGGCACGCTGAGAACTTCCCTGCCCCGCAACGTGCTCGCCCATGCCGGACCGGTTTCGAAAGGCAATCCCGCATAAACCGTGCGCGCTCTCAGCCAGGACCTGGTGTCGATTCCCAGTTCCTTCAGCGCCGCCCGCGCCGTGGTGTTCGCCAACGCATGAAAGTCCACCGGGCGGAACGCGCTGGAAGGCCCGCGCGGAGCCTGCGCAAGAGCTTCCGTCCCCACACGCGCCGGCGCCGCCGCGGGCCGCGCCAGAAAACGGATGTAATCCAGATCCAGCGTGGCTCCGGCGGCCAGCGCGATGGCAAGTTGATCGCAGCGCGGATTGAGGAGCAACCCGCTTAAGTCCTTTTCCAGAACGTGCCAGGCACCGTCGGCCACCAGTTCCGCGGCGCTTACGGCGTCGATGGGCATGCCCTTGGCGAAAGGGTTTTCGGGATTCGCGGCGCCCGGCGTCACCGGTCCCACGCTGCCTGGACGCAAGCTCACGATCATGCCCGAGCGGCCCACGCCCACGGCCCGGTAACGCATCCGAAGCCGCGGATACTCGCCCAACCAGATCGGCTCCATCGTGTGATACCAGTTCGCGGCGCCACTGGCCGCCTGGAACCTCGCCACGCCCTCTTGCACCGCGATGGGCGCATTCCAAACCGGGGGCCGCTCGAATTCCTCGCTCCAACCGACGTCCAATCGAGGATTGCCGGCAAAAGCGATTCGAAACACCAGAAGCACAATGAGAGCGAAGCGCATCGAATGAACTCGTACCTTCACCAAAGATTCTCTGCCGGCACACTTGAGTTCGGCAGCGGAAACATGGACACTATCCTACTATGGACTCTGCACTCGCCATTCACAGACTCCACTTCGCGTTCACCGTAACGTATCACTATTTATTTCCCCAGTTGACCATGGGACTGGCGCTGCTCATCGTAATCCTGAAGACGCGCGCGCTCACTACCGGGGACGACCATTTCAATCGCGCCGCGCGATTCTGGGCCAAGATTTTTGCCGTCAATTTCGCCATGGGCGTGGTAACCGGCATCCCCATGGAATTCCAATTCGGGACCAACTGGTCCGCTTTCTCGAAAGCGGCCGGAGGCGTCATCGGACAAACGCTGGCGCTGGAAGGCGTGTATTCATTCTTCCTCGAATCCTCGTTTCTGGGCCTGTTTCTGTACGGCGAAAAACGGCTGAGCCCCAAGGCACACTGGTGGGCGGCGTTTCTGGTGTGTTTGGGATCCTGGCTGTCGGGCTACTTCATTGTGGCTACCGACTCCTGGATGCAGCACCCCACCGGCTACGCGCTGGGCCCGCACGGCGAGATCGTGTTGAGCAGTTTCTGGGGCTTGATTCTGAATCCCTGGGTGTTGTGGCAATACACACACACCATGTTGGGATCGGTCGTAACGGCCAGCGTGGTGATGGCCTCGGTGGGAGCCTTCTACCTTCTCAACGGCCGCTATCGGGAGTATGGCCGCACCTTCGTGCGCCTGGGCGTGACCACCGGCTTCGTCGCCGCCGCGCTGCTCCTGTTCCCCACCGGCGACGGCCAGGGCAAGATGATCGCGGCCAACCAGAAGCCCACGCTCGCGGCCATGGAAGGACTGTTCGATACGCAGCAAGGCGCGCCTATCGCCCTGGTCGGGCAACCCGACACCGAGAAGCGGCGCCTGGACAATCCGCTCACCATCCCGCGCATGCTGAGCTTCATAACCTATCAGCGCTGGTCGGCGGAGGTGAAGGGACTGGACGCCTTTCCTCGCGGCGAGTGGCCCGACAACGTGCCGCTGCTGTTTTACTCCTTCCACATCATGATCGGCCTGGGCACCATCCTCATCGCGCTGCTCGGACTGGCCGTCTACAAACTTTGGCGCGGCACGCTGTTCGACTCCCAGGGAATGCTTTGGGCGTTGCTGCTGTTGCTGCCATTTCCGTACATCGCCAACACCTTCGGGTGGATGACGGCGGAAATGGGACGGCAGCCGTGGGTGATCTACGGCCTCATGCGAACCGAGCATGGCGCGTCGCAGAATGTTTCCGCCGGCAACGGGCTCTTTACGCTGCTCGGATTCATGGGCATCTACTCCGTGCTGAGCGTGCTCTTCCTGTTCCTGGTGCATCGCGAAATCGACCATGGACCGGAGCCGTCCGCAAAGCCGGGCGCGGAAGCCACGATTCAATAGGAGGAGGCCGTCAATGGAAACAGTCTGGTTCTGTATTGTAGCGGTGATGATCGCAATGTATGTCGTGCTGGACGGCTTCGATCTGGGCGCCGGCATCGTGCACATTTTCGTGGCGCGCACCGACCAGGAGCGGCGCAAAGTGCTGCGCTCCATCGGCCCGGTGTGGGACGGCAACGAAGTGTGGCTGCTCGCCGGCGGCGGAACACTCTACTTCGCCTTCCCGGCCCTGTATGCGTCGAGCTTCAGTGGCTTCTATCTGCCGCTGATGATGGTGCTGTGGCTGCTGATCGCGCGAGGCCTGGCGGTGGAGCTCCGCAACCATCTCTCCACCCCAACCTGGACGCCCATCTGGGACACGGCGTTCTCCGTCTCCGGCATTTTGCTGGCCATCTTCTTCGGCGCGGCGCTCGGCAACGTGATCCGCGGCGTGCCGCTCGACGAGAAGGGCGTGTTCTTCCTGCCGTTATGGACGCACTTCGGGGTCTCGGGCCAGGTGGGCATCCTGGATTGGTACACCGTTCTGATCGGCGTGTTCAGCCTGGTCACGTTGATGGTGCATGGGGCCCACTGGCTGGCCTATAAGAACGACGGCGAGATCAACCTCCGCGCGCTGCGCATCGCACGTGGCGGTTGGTACCTGGTGGCGCTGTGCACCATCGCGGCCACCTTCTTCACCTTCCGCATTCAACCGCAGGTTCCGCTCCGCTTCGCCACGCACCCGTGGGGCTATGTCTTCCCGGCGCTCGCCATCATCGGCCTCCTCGGCATGCGACGCGGCCTGCACGGATGGCCGGCGGAAGGCCGCGCGTTTCTTGCCTCGTGCCTGTTCATCGTCGGCATGCTGACCAGCGCGGTGTTCGGCGTCTACCCGTACGTGCTGCCCTCGAACACCGATCCGAAGCTTTCGCTCACCATCTACAACGCCGCCGCCGCGCCCTATGGCCTCAAGGTCGGTCTGGCGTGGTTCATCCCCGGCATGTTGCTGGCGTGTGGATATACAATCTTCGTCTACCGCCACTTCGCGGGGAAAGTGAAGCTCGATGAAAATGGTTACTAGCCGGTCCGCACGACTCACCGCCGCCCTCCTGCTATTGGCGGCAGCGCCGCTGGCCGCCGGCGGCCGCGCCAAGAACGTGATTCTGTTTCTGGCCGATGGCACCGGCATTCCCACCATCAACGCCGCCAGCATTTACGCACACGGTAAAGGCCGCGCGCTGTACGTGCAGAACATGCCGCACATCGGCCTGTCGGAAACTTCCACCACCATTGCCTGGGTCAGCGACTCCGCCGCCGGCATGACCGCCATTGTGACCGGACAGAAGACCAAGAACACCGTGCTGTCGCAATCCGCCGACGCCGAGCCGCGCGTGAAAGACGGTGCGCCCCTCAAAACCATTCTCGAATACGCCGAGGAACGCGGCCTCTCGACCGGGGTGGTTTCCAACAGCGCCATGTCGGACGCCACGCCCGCGGCCTGCTACGCACACTCGAACAGCCGCAACAATCCCGGCATCTTCGCCCAGATCCTCAAGCCGCGCTTCGGCGACGGCGTGGACGTAGTGATCGGTCCCGGGCGGCAAAGTATTCTCGCCGCGAGCAAAAAGGTAGGCGTCGACTTGAACACCGCGTTGCCGGCCCAGGGCTTTTTGTTTCTCGCCAGTCTGGCCGCGCTCGACACCGCCGATGCCAAGGCGCGCCGCGTGGTGGCTTTGTGGAACGGTGACGACTTCGACCTCGGCAAAGCCGTTGACCACGCCATTCGAATTCTCTCCCAAAACCGCAAGGGCTTCTTTCTGATGGTCGAATCCAACAACCACTTTGACAGCGCGCGGAAGTCGCTCGACAACCTGGCGAAATTCGACCAGATCATCCAACGCACCGCGGACGCCTGGCGCAAGAACACACTGCTCCTGTTCACCGCGGATCATTCCTACGGGCTGCGCCTGGCCGGCGGCCGGAAAGGCCAGGACATCGTGCCGCTCGTGAAAGTTCAAGATGGGCACACCGCCGAAGAGGTGCTGGTCGCCGCGGAAGGTCCGGGCTCCCAGCGTGTCAAAGGCGTAATGGAGAACACCGAACTGTTCCGCATCATGTTGTCCGCCTACGGCTGGAAACCGTAGCGCAAGCGAGACCGCCATGCAGCGAAGAGAGTTCCTGATGGGAGCGGCCGGCACCGTGCGGGCCGCTCCGCGCACTCCGCCCAACATCTTGTTCATCATGCCGGACCAGTGGCGCGGCTGCGACATGGGCGTCGCGGGCAACCGCGAGGTGCGCACGCCGAACCTGGATCGTCTGGCGGGCGAGAGCGTGCACTTTCGCAATATGACCGCCAACACGCCCGTGTGCACTCCCGCGCGCGGCATCCTTCTCACGGGCCGTTACGCGCATCGCGTGGGCACGCCGGTGAACGACATCCCCATGCCGAATGAGGCGACCACCATCGCCGAAATCCTGGGCTCGGCCGGCTACTACACGGGCTTCGTCGGCAAGTGGCACCTGGAAGGCGGCAAGCGTCTGCCGGGCTTCATTCCACCTGGGCCGCGCCGCCAGGGCTTCCAGTTCTGGGCCGCCAACGAGTGCTCGCACGACTATTTCAAGCAGCACTATTTCCGCGACGCTCCCACGCCCATCTCCATGCCGGGCTATGACGCCTTCACCTGGACGGACCTGGCTCTCGAATTTCTCGATCGCGCGCGCGAGCGCCGCAAACCGTTCTGCCTCTATTTGCAGTACCCTTCGCCGCACGATCCGTACCTTGTGCCGCCCGGCTTCGAAGGGATGTACGCGCCCGAACGCCTCACCATGCGCAAGAATTGGCGGCCGGGCGTGAAGCATTCCGGCGCGCCGTCGGACATTGCCGCCTACTACGCCGCCATCACCTGCCTGGACGCGGAGGTTGGACGGCTGCTCAAGCGCGTGGACGAATCCGGATTCCGCGACAACACCATCGTGTTGTTCACTTCCGATCACGGCGACATGCTTGGCTCGCAGGGCACCATGCATAAACAGAAGCCGTGGGAAGAATCCGTGATCGTTCCCGGACTATTGCGCTGGCCCGCGGGAGTGCGCCGCGCCTTCCCCTCCGACGCTGTGTTCTCGCACGTGGATGTGGTCCCCACACTGCTCGGCTTGTGCGGTGTAAAGCCGCCGGCGAAGATGGACGGGCACGACTACGCGCCGTATTTGCGCGGAGCGCGCGCGAAAAGGCCTGAGTACGCGCATCTGGCCATACACACGCGCACCGAGAACAACGAATTCGCGCCCTGGCGCGGCCTGCGTACGCCCCGCTACAAGTACGCGCGCTTCCAGGACAAACCCTGGGTGCTCTACGATCTCGAGAAGGATCCTTACGAGCTGGACAACCTGGTGGACAGATCGTCGAGCGCCCACCTGGTGACACAATTCGATCATGAGATTGGGACCTTCATGCGCCGCACCGGCGACCGTTGGGACGAACTGCGTCATCGGCCGTATGCGTAGCCCGCATTTCGCGCCCCTTCAGCATCCAGCCGATCCAGTGTTCGTCGCCCGCATCTATCAGCGGGGCGTGGCCTGGTTCTGCTCGCGGTATTGGGTGACGGCGTCCCGGATGTCCTGAATGCTTTTGTCTCTCGAGTGCATCCATTCGCGAACGGGCAGATGGGGATCGATGGGGCCGGTAATCTTCAGCCACCGCAGCAGGAAGTCCGCGGGGACGCCGGTCTTGCCGGCGATCTCGTTCAGCGTCATGAAGCCCTTCACTTCGCTGTCTCCATGGGCGTGGTCCTTAGCCTGGGCTTTGGGTTGCGGCTGCTTTACAGGCTGGCGGAGAAAGCCCGCTACCACTGTGCGCATCGCGTCGGGCTCGAACTCGATTTGGTAATCCCTGGCGATTCGGTTGAGGCGTGTGGCCGGATCGACCTTGGCGCTGAGATGGCTGGCGGCATAGAGCCGCGGCAGGGGGATATGGTAGCCCCCGCTGATGTCGGCGAGGGTCATCCAGCCGCGGATCTGGCCAGCGTCAAGTTGTCCCGAGACGTTCGTGTAGGCAACCATTTCCGGTTTCGTGCGCCACTTACCCCACACCTGGCTCACGCCGATCATGCTGAACAAGCCGGCGATGAGCAGGCCGGCGTAAACCGCGTGGGAGAGGTTCCAGCCGGCACCCTTGAGCGAGAGGACATTAGGCTTGGGGCAGTGTGTGACGCACTCCAGGCAGTGATTGCATTCGGCGTCGCGGATGGTGCGAGTGGAGAGGAAATCGATGTGCGCAAAACACTTCTTCTGGCAAATGTTGCAGCCTTTGCAGCCGTCCTCGTTGCGGACGACCTTCGTCAGTCCAAGCTTGCCGGCAATGCCGATGACGGCCCCCAGCGGGCAGGCGTACTTGCAGAAGAAACGCTCGTACTTGAGCGACCCGAGCAGGACCACGCCCAGTCCGGCATAGGCGTACGGCATCTCCCGGAAGCCCTGGCCGAGGTGGAAAAAGGCCAGGAAGGGGTCATAGGGCCGGAAGACCAGCGTGCCGAGATGCCAGGAAAAGACCACAATGAATCCCAGGATCACGTATTTCAGGTTACGTAATCTCTTTTCCCAGGCACCGGTGGGGTTGTACGTTCGTTTGAAAATCTTTCGCCCCAGCAGGCCGAGCCACTCTTGCACGCTGCCGAAAGGGCATATCCAGCCACAGAAACCGCGGCTGAAAATCAAAGTGAGGAGCAGCACGGCACCCATCAGGATCATGGCCGAAGGCTCGATGTGGCGCACCAGAGCGCCGGTGGTGATGAATTGATAAAGGCTTTCGATACCGCCGAAGGGGCAGTAGGCTTCGATGGAGGGTGAGCCGTTGGGGCCGCCGCCGCGCACCTGGTGGTCGTAGGCGACGTGCAGCAGGAAAAGGAAGAAGAAGATCATCGCGCCGTGGCGGATGGCACGCGGTGAGCGATACCAGGCGCGTTTGACGGGCCGGGTGTCGAGTTGAGTGAGCGTCACGGGTCCTGATCCTCTTCTACCGGCGTTGCTTCCGCGCAGGCTAGCGGCGGCCTCCGCGGCCCTGGCCGCCCCGTTGGCCGCTGCCCTGGTTGCCCTTGGGCCCGGTCTGATCGCAGGTGCCGGAACGATTGCCCCTACCCGACTTGGCGCCGTACCCGGTGCCGTCCTTCGGGCCGTTGCCGCCGTAGCCGGTGCCATCCTTCGGCCCGTAGCCCCGGTTGCCCGTGGATGTGAACTGAGCGGATGCGATGGCCAACGTGAAGGCCGCCGCGAGAATGATTGAAATGGTCCGTTTCATTACTTGTCTCCTTGAGAATTTCAGCTTCCGCCGGACAGAGGTGCAACCCGCGTGCCAGAGGGCTTCCATACCGGGAAACAATGACTTAGAGCAGAATCGGCGGGCCCATCCGCAAAGCGTGCGCGGTCGCAGCGGCTGGATCGCGCAAATGCTGCGGTGCAGGCAAGTCCGTTGACGAGGGATCGACCGGGATGGAAACTATCATCAGCTCTTGCCGGAGGGAGTAGGAGCCTATCAGGCCGCTGGACCAGGCGGATTCACAATGGTCAGGACCGGTATCGGAGAATGCCGGACCACGCGAACGGTGGTCGTGCCCATCACGGTTGCATCGGCAAACCGGCGGTGCTGCGCGCCGATGACGAGGAGGTCGGCGGACGACGTCAACGCGGCGTTCAGTATTCTCTCCGCTGCATCTCCTGACTCAACCACTTCCTGAACTTTACAGCTCTGCCGGTCACTTTCCGAAAGCGAGGCGCATATCTCGGGCCGTTGCCCTGATCCGTGTTCTTCGACCACGTGGAGTACGGTCAATTCCGCGTGGATAGTAGAGGCCAGGCGCGCCGCGAATTGAAGTGAGTGCTGTGCCGTGGGTGAGTCGTTTACGGGGCAGAGGATTCGCTTAATGGGCCGGGGCTCCGCCAATGTGCCGAGTGGCGACCTCACTGTCGCGATCGGAATTGAGGATTCGCGCAGAATTCGCTCTGCCACGGAGCCCAGCAAGAAGCGATTGAAGCCGCTGCGCCCATGCGTACCCATCACCAGAAGGTCAGCTCCGGTTTCGCGTGCTGTCTTTAGGATTGCCTCGACCGGTGTCGAGTCTACAATCACTCGCGCGGCGATACAACCAGGACATTCCCTGGCGGCAAATTCGCCCAGTGCCCGGTCCGCGTCCTGCATGGAGTCCTTGAACTGTTGACTCAGGCCGGCAAGCTGCGACTCCGTGAAGTATGGAGGCGCCTCCCAGGAATGCGCGTGCATGAGCGTGAGACCGGCTTGCGTGCTGGCGGCAAAGCTCGCCGCAAAACGCAAGGCCACCGCGGACGGTTGGCTGAAATCCACCGGACACAGGACACTGCTGGGCCAATTCGGATTCATCGGTGCCTCCTACGAAGTATAGGATGCATTTCGCCCGTCGAGGTGACTGGCGCGTGCGATTCGGCCACCCGTCGACGCTTCACCGCGTCACCCTGCGCCGTCATTGTCGGCAACCTCAGCCAGGGTGGCTCACAGCAGGCGTTGTGACGCTCTGGTGCCCGAACGACAATCGCAAATGACTGCAGGGATGGGAGTCCTGACGGACTCCCATCCCTGCAGGCAAGGAACTGAGCACTGGGTTACTTGCGGACCGGAGTGCCGTCGTCTTCACGCAGCGTAAGAGTGGTCCCGCTGGAATCGGTCAACTGCAGGGCGACGAACTCGTCCGTGCAGGTGCATAGGGCGTATTTTACGGTGAGTGTGGCGCCGGGGTTCAGCTCGAAGTCGTTGGCGAGGAGCAAGCGCTCAGGGCCGATCTTGACGGTGAGCAGGGTGGAGTCGGCGAGCTTCAGAACGAGCGTGGGCAGTTGGATACCGGCGCCGGCATTTACGCGATCAATGATACCAGTAACGGTCTTGATCGAAGCGAGATCGATGCAGACAGCGCCACTGCGAGGCGCTGTGGAGTTCACGCCGCGGCCGTCGGCGGGACTGCTCCAGAGCGGCACTCCGAGTTCACTGCGGAGAAGGATGCTTGTACCAGAGGCTGTCTCGGTGATCTGGATGGCGTAGAGGTACGAATCATTGGCATTGTTGGCGGGTGCGGCCTGGACCGAGACGGTGTCGCCGACGGCGAGTTCAAAGTCGTTGTCGAGCAGAAACCATACGGGGGCGATCTTGATCTGGGTTTGGCCCACCACGATGGACGGGTACTGAGCACCGTAGGCGAGTTGGACGCTGGAGATGGTGCCCGCCACGGTGGTCTGGCGCGTCATGTCGAGACCCGTGTTGATGCGGCGGGCGGTCCCTGGTCCGCCGGGCCCCTGCGGCCCTAGCGCCATGGCTGTGGCTGCCAGAAGGGCAGAACTGAGAACAGTCGAAAAGAGTTTTAGTTTCATGTAAGATCTCCTGGAAATCAGATTTGCGGTCGCCATACCCTGGTGCAGGTAGCTCGCCAAGTCGTAAGTTATTGACAACGCGTGTGGTGGAGCGCATGTAACTGCGAAATGTCCGCAGAACTTGCGCGGTGGCCGGGAATGGGCCGCAGGCCTTGCGTACAGCCGCCGACGGTGCGCAAAGCCTGCGTGGCGACCATGCACAGGCTGCGCGGTGACATCGCAGCAGGCGCCGGAATCAAAGGGAATTGGGCGTGTGCGGTTATGGCGATGAAAATGTAATGGAAGAAGGCGGAGGTGAGTTTATGAAATCGTGGATGACTGCAATGTTGTTTTGCATCGCGCTGGCTGCGCCGCTGGCGGCTGCACAGGGCGGGTGTCGTGGTAATGGTCCCTGTCGCGGTCAGGGCCGCAACTGCCGCATGGATAGGTGTCAGCAAGGCTGCCGGCAGTGCGCATGTAAGCAGGGAATGAATTGCCGCAGGGCAGCGCCGCAGACTCCGGCCCAACCACAGGCGCCGGAGAAGAAGTAAGCTGTTGCTGGAGGGACGTGCCATGAAGAACTTGCTCCTGGCTGTTCTGCTGATCTCGTCGCCGCTATGGGCTGGCGACGACAACAAGGCGCCTATCGCGAAGGCGCCTATCGCGGGCAATCCCGTGGTGGAGGTGCGAGGCACCATCGCCAAGGTGCAGGTCGCCAGGGGGCAGGGGATGCCGTACCTGGAAGTCAGCACGGAGCGGGGGCCGGTGAAGCTCTACCTGGGGTCGATGCGCTATCTGATGCAAGAGAATTTTTCACCCAAGGCTGGTGAGGCGCTGGAAGCCAAGGGCTACAAATTAGGCGATGATGTCGTGGCGATCCGGGTGGAGCTGCCGGCTACGAAAACAGTATTAAAACTGAGAGACGAGAACGGCTGGCCGCTGTGGATGGGCGGGCGCCGGCGCGGCCAGCGTATGGGTCCGATGGCAAAATGAAAAGGTTGCCGCGGCCCGGATGAAAGTCGCGCCGCAGAAAATGTTTCCGATTTCCTCCAGAATGATCTGGCGTAGTGTGGCTGGCCTGCTGCTGGCCCTGCCTGTCATTCTGCTCTTCAACGCTCTGTTGATGCTGCGAGAACTGGAGCAGGCGCGCGGGGCTTTCTTGCGGAACAAGGCGGCGGAGATCGCGTCACGGCTGGAACAGATGCCGGCCCAGCAGGTGTTGGAGGAAGAGCCCGCACTGCAGGAGTTGCGGACGTTCAGTGTAGACGACCAGGCGGCGGAACCTTCCATCCGGCCGTTGCTGGACGGGCAGGAGCTATTCCGGCTCGACGAGGATGGCCGGCAGCGGTTTCGCGCCTGGGTTCCCTTTCATGCCAGCGGTGGCACGCGCGTGGCGCGCCTGGATCTGAATCCGGCGGCGGCCGACTTCCTCACATCCAGGCCACGACGGAATTTGTACCTGTCGATCGCCATGGCGGTCGTAATGAGCCTGTTGATGGCATACGCGCTGTGGGCCCGGGAGAAGCAGGCGCGGTTGGCGCGGCTGGCGGAATTGGGGCAGATGTCCGCCGTGCTGGCGCACGAAATTCGCAATCCGTTGGGGGCGTTGAAGGGCTTCCTGCAATTGGCCCAGGAGCGCGCCATGGGCGACACACGGAAGTGGCTGGACACTTCGCTGGAGCAGACCGGCAGGTTGGAGCAACTGGTAAGGGATTTACTCTCGTATGCGGGCACGCCTCAGCCCAAGTACCGCGAAATCGGCTGGCGGGAAATGGAGGCCCGCTTGCGGCCGCATGCGCCGGGTGTGCTCTTTAGCGGTGGAGATTTCCAGATGAGGACCGACCCGGACATGCTGGAGCAGGCCGTGGTGAATCTGCTGCGCAATGCCATGGAGGCGGGCACCGAAGTCCGCGTGGAAGCCGGGCCGGGGCGCATTCGAGTGACCGACAATGGTCCGGGGTTGCCCGCGGAAGTACGGCGGAAGCTTTTTCAACCCTTCCTGACAACCAAAGCGCAAGGCACGGGGCTGGGTTTGGCGATTGTTCGCAATCTGGCGCGGGCGCTCGGCGCAGAGGTGGTGTTGAGTGATGCCCGGCCGTTGGGCACATGTGCGGAGATTCGATGGAACACGAAGAGATAAGACCCATTCTGGTGGTGGATGACGACCCCGGCTTTCGCAAGCTGCTGGAAACCATTCTGGTAGGCGAAGGCTTCCAGGTGGAGACGGCGGGAAAAGCTGGCGAGGCCCGGCGGCTATGCGGAACCAAGGCCTATTCTCTGGTGATCTCCGACTTGAAGTTGCCGGATGGCGACGGATTGGACGTTCAGAAGTGGTTCAGCGAGAACGCGCCAAACACGCCTTTCGTCCTGATCACGGGTTTTGGAACGGTGTCAACGGCGGTGGATGCGATGAAGCGCGGAGCTCTGGATTACCTGGAGAAACCGCTGCGGAGTCCCGATGAGTTGCGAAGGTTGGTGCGGCGGGCGCTGGTGCTGAACAGTCAGAGCCAGGAACTGCCGCAGGCGCCGGCCGGAATCCCCTCGCCGGCTCCCGGGATGTGCGGCCATATGGTGGCGCGCGATCAGCGCATGCTGCACATTTTGGGATTGCTGCAAAGGGTGGCGCCCACACCGGCGACGGTGCTGCTGCTGGGAGAGAGCGGCGTGGGCAAGGAGGTCATTGCGCGTTGCTTGCATGCGCACAGCCGGCGGGCTTCGAAACCGTTTGTAGCCGTAAACTGCGCGGCGTTGGCTCCCACTCTCATCGAAAGCGCCCTCTTCGGGCATGAGCGGGGAGCCTTCACGGGGGCCGTGGACCGGCACGCCGGCGTGTTCGAGAGAGCCGATGGCGGCACGCTGTTTCTGGACGAGATCGGAGAGTTGGACGCGTCGTTGCAGTCGAAGCTCTTGCGAGTATTGCAGGAACAGACGTTTGAGCGTGTGGGGGGCGGTAAAGCTGTCAAGGTGGACGTGCGAGTGATTGCGGCGACCAATCAGGAGCTCTCGCGGGCGGTCCAGGAGGGGCGGTTTCGCTCGGATCTGTATTTCCGCCTGAGCACCTTCCCGATTGAAATCCCGCCATTGCGGGAGAGGCCGGCGGACATTGACGCGCTGGCGGAGTTGTTCCTGGGCCGGGTGGCGCAACGGTTTGAAAAGCCGCATCTGCGGCTAAGCGATGAGGCGCGCTATGCGTTGCGCGCGCATGCGTGGCCGGGCAATGTTCGCGAACTGGAGAATGCCATAGAGCGGGCGGCCATTCTGGCGGACGACGCGGTCCTGCCGGAGCACCTTCCGTTTGGCGGACAGAGTGGAGCCGCGCCAGCGGCGGCCGCGGGGCCACTAAACATGCGGGAACTGGAGCGGCGGGCGATCGAAGATGCGCTGAAGCGGCACGATGGGAATCGGACGCACGCGGCGCGGGAGTTGGGGATCAGTCTGCGGACACTGCAATACCGGCTGAAGGCGTACGGCCTCGGCTAGCAGCACGCCCACCGCCCCTCTCGTGGCACAATTTGACCATGAGATGGAAATGGGGACAGTCAGCAATTTCACCATTTTTGCGAAGCTTCGTGCCTTCTGTCGCCGATTTTGCGCACCGGGCATCTTACTCCTCAATATCCGCGCCGCACTCCACTCGCTTGTGGGGACATAGTAGCCTGTCCCCGAAACTCAGGTTGCTACTCGCCGCTATCCTGCTCGCGGCCGTCGCTTCGGGGGCCGATTGGCGCGCGAGCTTCGCAGATCCACCGCAAGCTTACGACATGGGTGTCTACTGGTGGTGGTTCGGCCCCGCTGTCACTAAGACCGAAGTCACACGCGAGCTGGAAGTGATGCGCGCGGCGCGCATTGGCAGCGTCCTCATCTTCCCCATCTATCCGATCAGCCTGGACGACCCATCTAAGGGTATTCGGAACCTCAAATACCTCTCGCCCGAATTCCTCGACGTGCTCGGCCACGCCGCGCGCGAGGCCCAGCGGTTGGGCATCACCGTCGACGTGCTCATGGGTACGGGCTGGCCGTTTGGCGGGCCTTCCATCACGCCCGAACTGGGCGCCAAGAAACTCCGCGTCGAGTTGGGCGCGGCCACCGCCGCCTCCGGCGAAAGGATCGAAGCCGCCTGGATCGTGAAAGGCGATGGGAAGAAGGTGGAACTCGCGGGCGCGGTGGACGTGACCGCCGAGGTACGCGCCGGGACAAGCGTCAGCGTCCCCGCGGGACACGTGTTGATGTCCTTCCTGATGTCACCGACGAAAATGCAGGTGAAGCGTCCCGCACTCGGCGCCGAGGGCCTGGTGATGGATCACCTGGACCCCATCGCCCTGAAGACCTACCTCTCCGCGGTGGGTGAAAAGCTTCTCTCGGCCGCTCCGCGCGGCGCCATACGAACACTGCACTCGGACAGCATGGAGGTCTTCAACACCGAGTGGACGCCCTCGTTCCTCGACGAATTCCGCCGCCGGCGCGGTTATGATTTGCGTCCGTATCTGCCGGCGCTCGTCGCGGACGCGGGCCCCACCACCGCAGACGTTCGCTTCGATTTCTGGCGTACGCTGAGCGAACTCGCCATGGACAACTACGTGCGCCCGCTGCAGGCCTGGTGCCACGCGCGCGGCGTGGGTCTGCAGGCGGAAAGTTACGGTTCGCCGCCGGTGGACATGTCCAGCTTCGCCGCCGTCGATTCGGCGATGGGCGAAAGCTACGACTGGAAAATGTTCGTGGCCTCGCGCTGGGCTTCCTCGGCCGCGCACCAATACTCCAAAAGCGTGACCTCCGCCGAAGCTTACACCTGGTTGCGATTTCCGCGCTATGTCTCGACGCTGGAAGACATCAAGCTGGGAAGCGACCTGCACTTTGCCTGCGGCGTGAACAAGATCGTCGCGCACGGCTACGCTTATTCGCCGCCCGCCGCCGGCATCCCCGGATGGGGCTACTACGCCTCCATCATGATGAACGGCAACAACACCTGGTGGCCCTACTTCCGTCATCTTTCCGACTACGTGCGCCGCACCAGCTACGCGCTCACCCTCGGCAAGCCGGCCGTGGACGTGGGCATTTTGCTGCCGGAAGACGACGTGATGGCCGCGCAGGCGCCGGGCCGTGGCTTGAATCTCTACATGGCCACCAAGGGCTGGCTGGGACGCACGCGCGTGCCCGAATTCAGCCTGCCCGCCGCTTTTGCCGCCGAAACTCCGCTCCTGAAGACGCTGCTCGCCAGCGGCTTTACCTTCGACGGCTTCGACCGCAGCCTCTTGCAGCCGACCCTGCGCACTAATCGCGGGCGGCTGGAAGTGGGCGACGTGGCCTACCGCATCGCCATTTTGCCGAGCCTGAAAGGCATATCTATCGAAATCGCTTGAACGTCTCCGGGATTTCTGCCGCGCCGGTGGCACGCTCATCGCCACGCGGCGGCTGCCGGAAGCCGCCTACGGAGTTCAGGATCGGGATGCCCGTTACGCGCGCGTGCGCAAGCTGATGGAGGAGATCTTCGGTTCGGGTCCGGCCGATCAACCGCGCCGCCGCGCTTACGGAAAAGGCACGGCCATCTACGTCCCCGATGAAACCGATCAGTTTGCCGCCGCCCTCGCGACCCTCCATCCGGAGATCCGCTTCGAAACGCCGGACGCCGATCTGGTCTACCTGCACCGCGCCGAAGGCGCGCGTCACCTTTATTTCCTGGCCAACACGGCCGCCACACCGAAGCGCGTGAAAGCCACCTTCCGCGACGCGCGGGGCGCGGCGCAGATCTGGAACGCCATGGACGGCACGGTTCGCGGCGCCTCGCCGGGTCCCGAGCAGACCATCGATCTCGAGCCGCACGCGAGCACCATCGTCTACTTCGACCCAGCCGCCAAACCCGTGCCCTCCGCGCCCGCTCTCCGCGTGGCCGCCGAGCGCCCCATCGCCGGCGCATGGCGACTTGGAAGCCGCGGGCCGCCGGTTTACACTGGATTCGTTGCGCTCCTGGACCGAATTCGCCGAGTGCAAGTACTTCTCCGGACGCGGTGCCTACAGCGTCTCAGCGGAAGTTCCCTCCACCTGGCTCGGTGCGGGCAAAAGTGTTTGGCTCGATCTGGGTCAAGTACGCGAAGCGGCGGATGTCCGCGTGAACGGCCAGGTGGCGGGCGTGGCCTGGATGACGCCCTACAAACTCGACATCACGCGATATGTGAAGCCGGGAGCGAACCGCATTGAAGTCGGCGTGGCGAATCTACTCATCAATCGAATCCTGGGTGAGCCCACGCCCGACTATAAGGGCCTGGAGCCGCTGCGCTTCCCCAAGCCCAGCGAAAAGAATCTGGTGAAGGAGCCACTGCCATCGGGGCTGCTGGGCCCGGTACGTTTGTTGAGTCTGACCGAATAGAGGCGCATATGATCATTGGGGTCACCCGCGAAACACGCACTTCCGACTGTCGCGTGGCACTGACGCCACCCGTGGTACGCCACCTGGTCGAAAGCGGCCACAGCATCTGGGTGGAGAAGGACGCCGGAGTTGGTGCGCGCTTCTCCGACGACGACTACCTGCGCGCCGGCGCGCAAATCGCCTACTCGCCGGCCGAGGTGATCCGCCGCGCGCGGTTGCTGGTGAAGATCGCCGTGCCGACCGTCGAAGAGTTGGACCTCTGCCCGGAAGGCGCCGTCATCCTGGCCTTCTACCACATGGCCGTGGCGGACCGCGCCGTGTTCCAAAAACTGCTCGACCGGAAGATCACCGCCATCGGTCTCGAAATTGTGCAGGACGATCGAGGGCGCCGTCCGGTGCTGGCCGCGGTGAGCGAAATCGCGGGTCAGATGACCGTGCAGTTGGCCGCCCATCTGCTGCGGTCCAGCTCCGGCGGGCGCGGCATCCTGCTCGGCGGAAGCCCCGCCGTGCCCCCGGCTCACGTCGTCATTCTGGGCGCGGGCGTGGTGGGCTCGGCCGCGGCCCGTGTGGCCGTGGCGGCCGGCGCGCGCGTTTCGGTCCTGGACGTCGATACCGAAAAGCTGCGCCGCCTGCTCCGGCACACGCCCGGCCTGGCCACGGCCTACGCCGATCCGGAAATGGTGGCGCGCGCGGTGATGTCGGCCGACGTGGCCATCGGCGCCGTGCTGGTGGTGGGCGCCAAGACGCCCCACGTGGTCACGCGCAAGATGGTGGACGCCATGCAGCCCGGCGCCGTGGTCATCGACGTGGCCATCGACCAGGGCGGCTGCTTCGAGACCAGCCGCCCCACCACCATCACCGACCCCACCTTCGTCTACAACCGCGTGCTGCACTACGCGGTGCCCAATCTCACCGCCGACATGGGCCGCAGCACCAGCATCGCCGTGGCGCAGGCCCTGCTCCCCTACCTGCAGTGCATCGCGAAGGAAGGCGTCGCGCGTGCCTTGCGCGCGTGCCCGGAACTTGCGCGCGGCGTTTACACGCACTCGGGCGCATGCGTGCTTGGATCGCTTTCCGACACCTGGCACGTGCCGCGGCGCGAGTTGCACGAACTGTTGGAGGGTGCAACCGACGCGAGCGCCTGATGACGCCGGAGCCATTTCCGCCATGCACTGGACTGAAGCTTACCGATCGAAAATACAGACCGCCGACGAAGCGCTCACGGCCGTGAAGTCGCGCGACCGCGTCTACATTCACCAGGGATCCAACGAGCCCGAGGAGTTGGTGCGCGCGCTCATCGCCCGCGGCCCCGAGTTGCGCGACGTCGAGATCGTGCACCTGATGACCACCGGCAACGCCGACTACGCGAACCCGGAGTTCGAGGGGCACTTTCGCCACAACGCGTTCTTCATCGGCGGCAACGTCCGCGAAGCCGTGCAGCAGGGGCGCGCCGACGTCATCCCCATCTTCTTGTTTGAAATCGAGGACCTCTTCCTCAGCGGTGCCATGCCCATCGACGTGGCCCTGATCCAGTGCACGCCGCCGGACGACTACGGCTTTATGAGCCTGGGCACCGGCATCGACGTCTCTCTCACCGCCGCCAAGTGCGCGCACCACTTGATTGTGCAGGTGAACGACCAGTCGCCGCGCACGCTCGGCGATGCGTTCCTGCACGTGAGCAAGGCCGACTCCATCGTGGAAGCCTCGCGCCCGTTGCCGGAATTTCAAAAGCCCGAAGTTACCGAAGTGCATCGCACCATCGCGCGCCACGTCGCCAACCTCATCCCCGACGAAGCCACCTTACAGTTGGGCGTCGGCGGCACGCCCGATGCGGTGCTCGATTACCTCTCCGATCACAAGGACCTGGGCATTCACACCGAGATGTTCTCCGACGGCGTTATCGACCTGATCGAAAAGGGCATCGTCAACAACGAGAAGAAGACCATTCATCCGCACAAAGTGATCAGCGGGTTTGTGCTCGGCTCTAAGCGCCTGTTCGATTTCATCCACAACAATTCGGTTTTCGAATTCCACCCCAACTCTTACACCAACGATCCGTTCATCATTGCCCAGAACCATCGCATGGTGGCCATCAACGCGGCCATCGAAGTGGATCTCACCGGACAGGTGTGTTCGGATTCGATGGGCACTATCCCCTACTCCGGCATCGGAGGCCAGGTGGATTTCATACGCGGCGCCGCGCGATCCAAGGGCGGCATCCCCATCATCACGCTGCCGGCCACGGCCAAGAACGACACCATCTCCCGTATCACGCCCACGCTCAAACCCGGCGCGGGCGTGGTGACCTCGCGCGGCGACGTGCATTACGTGGTGACCGAATTCGGAGCCGCCTACCTGCACGGCAAGAACCTGCGCCAAAGAGCCGAAGCTCTCATCCAAATTGCGCACCCCAGTTTCCGCGAAGAGCTACTCGCCGCCGCCCGGCAGTTCGGGTACTTGGGGAAGCGGTAAGGACCCGGGGACCCAGGCGCTCTCGTCCGCGCTTCTGTTGGGAAGCCGCATCCTGTAAAATGCGGACGTGCGCATCCTTGCCGTCCTCCTGGCTCTCACCGCGGCCATCTGTCCGGGCGAAACTCTTCGCGTGATGACCTTCAACGTCCGCTACCCGTCCAAGGGCGATGGGGCCAATAGTTGGGAGGCCCGGCGCGACTTACTGGTGAAAACCATCCGTCTGGAAAATCCCGATCTTGTCGGCACGCAGGAACTGTTTGAGGAGCAGGGCCGCTACATCACCGAACAGGCCCCCGAGTACGCCTGGTTCGGCCGCAGCCGTCGCGGTAACCACGAAGACGAACACATGGGCGTCATCTACCGCAAGAGCCGTCTCACGCCCATCGAGTCGGGCGACTTCTGGCTATCGGAGACGCCCGAGATTCCCGGCAGTTCGTCCTGGGGTATGTCGCTCCCCCGCATGGTGACCTGGGCTCGCTTCAAAACGTCCCAGGGCGGCCGCTTCCTTTACTACAACACGCACTTCCCGCACCGCCCCCAGGACCACCAGGCTCGTCTACAGTGTGCCCGCCTGATCGCCTCACGCGTCGCGGCGCTGGTCCAGGACGAACCGTTCCTGCTCACGGGCGACTTCAATGCCCCAGCCGGCGGCGAAGTCCAGGCCGTGCTGACCGCAACGCTCACCGATGCCTGGACCGCCGCCCGTCGCAGGTCGGGTCCCGAAAGCACCTTCCACGGCTTTCGGGGGACGCCACGCGAGGGCGGGCGCATCGATTGGATCCTGTATCGTGGGCCTTGGCAATCACTTGAAGTAACGACTGTAACTAACCATGAACAAGGCCGTTATCCATCGGACCACTTTCCGGTCTGCGCCGTCTTGAAGCTCGGCCGGCGATGAGTGGACGTAATCTTCGCGGAGACCGGAGCAATCTCGAGCAGTTCCTGTCCATACAACGGCAGTTCCATCGCGACGCCGACATCCTGCAGCACTTGCCCTCTAAAGACTCCGTAAGCCTTGCCCGAAAACAGGCCCGCGACACGATAGGACGCCTCGCGCGACACCCAGGGAATGTTGACCATGCGGCGGGCCGCGCCTCCGCTGCCGCGCACCACCACTACCGCGCCGTGGCCCTTCGCGTTCAGCTTGCCCCACCAGTGCCAGTCCACATCGGTGGGCTCCGGAACGCCGCTGAACTGAAAATTCCTGTATATGCCGTAGGCACTCTGCAACCGCTTCACGGCATCGAACCGCCGGCGGTACTGCGCGATGTTGGCATCCGTCATGGTGCGCGCATCGCCCGAGAAACACACCGGCATGCCCATCAGCCAACTGGCCACCTGGCGGTCCTGAATCTCGCTCGTCAGGCTGCCCAAGTGGCTGGCGGAGGTGGCGGCGTAGAATTCCAGCGCGTAGAGCGGCAGAGCGCGATGCGAGTAAAAGCGCTGGCGCGCCAGCCAGCAACCCCGCCGCAGCGCGGCGCCATGTTCCTGGGCCGAGATCGAACGCCCCTTGAATTCCCAGGCGATGTTGGAGCCGATGCTCTCATTGGGCGGAATGTGGAACCGCGCGGTGTGCTTGAGAGCGGCGAGATCGGCGGGCACTCCCGGCGTGCCCCAGTAGATTTCGTGCGTGATTTCGTTCACCACATCCGGCGCCGACCGGCGCAGCATGGCCTGCGCGGCCAGCAACCCGCGCAACCCGCGCAGCAGGGACTCCTTGCGCGTGCGGCTCTCATGGCCCGCGGCGAGGTCGCCGTACATGATGTTGGTGAAGTCTTGTTTGAAATAGGAAATGTGGTAGCGCCGCGCCAGCGCGACCAGGTCTTTGACATAGTATTCTCGCCACGACGAAGCGAAGCTCATGGCCAGACCGGGCAAAGAGGCCGAGCGGAGCAGGACTGGCAGCACGCGCGCCTCCGGCATCTCCATCATGTCGCGCGAATCGAGATCCCGAAAACACGACACCCACAAGCCCAAGGCCATGCCCTTCGACCGGATGTATTCGGAGGTGGCGGCGAAGTCGGGAAATTTCTGCGTGTCCACCTCGGTACCCAGGCGGCCCTTCTGCCAGCCATCGTCGAACAGCATCTCGGTGAAGCCGGCGCGCGAGGCGATATCGGCGAGTTGACGCACCAGTTTATCGTCGATGCGGTCGTAGAAATAGGCCCAGGTCATCCACTGCGGGCCGTGGATCGGTGCACTCTCGGCGGCGATGCCGATGTGCCGCTTCACAAACTCCATGTAGGGGCCTTCGACGGTGCGATCCAGCGGCGTGGAAGCCGCCGAGACCGTTGCGCGCACCGGACCGTGAAACGCGTAGTAGAAAACCGGCTCGCTGGAAAACTCTTCGCCGGGGCCGAGCACCCATTCGAACAGACTTTGGGTGTAACCCATGGCGCCCTGCTCGGCGATGGATCGCAGCGCGGAAGGAATCTCGCTGGCCGCGATCACACCGTAACGAGCACCCGGCGCTTCGAAGGCCACCACGCTCGGCTGGACACCGTGCATGGCGGCGGCGAGCGGCTTGCTGGTCAAGGGCGCGAGGCGCAGATCGTCCACCACCAGGCGTTCCAGTTTCAGCCAAAGGTTGGTGCGGTTGCGGATCACGATCCACTTGCGCACAGCCGCATGGCCATCGTAAAGCTCGTAGTACAACTCGACATGGACACCGGCGAGCGCGGGATCTTTATCGGCCGCCATCCGTACGGTGAGGCGCGTCACGCCGGGCGCGGGCCTGGTAACTTCGGTTGACGGTGCGGCCCCGGAGAGCGTCCAGGATTTGCCTTCGATGGCGCGCGCTTCCACCCACTTCGGCGCATCCGGCCGCGGATCGTCATACCGCGACGGATCGAAGCTTTCCGAGCGCCAGCGTGCGCTGGTGCCACCACCGAAGTAGTTCTTTTCGCCGGCTTCGGCCGGAGTCAATCCACGCGGCGCGCGGTTGGATTTCTCCCGGCTGATGACCATGGAGAACTCGCGTGCCGGCTCGGCCAGAACCTCGCGGCCGGCCACGGAAAGGCTGGTAGTGGTCACGTTGCCGTCGCCCAAACGAATTATTCGTACGAGCGCGCCCGAGCGCAGCGCGGCCACGCCATCATGGACGGAAATCTCGGCGCCGGCGCAAAGCCAGGTGCCGCAGGCGATGAGTAGAGCAATCAGAGTGCGAGTCATATCCTAATGAGCGGTCGTGGAGCGGCTCAATCGAATCTGGCAGAAACCACCGCTTCTGTCAAGATTGGACGGAGGGGCTGAACGGCGGCGCGCGCGAGGCTGTTACAATCGAACGGTGCAATAGCACCAAACCAAGGGGAACCGTTCATGCATCGATTCATCAGCATCGCACTCACATTGGCCGCGGCGGCCGCGAGTCTGTTCGCGCAAGCGCCCACGCCGTATCATCGAGCCACCATCAAGCCTTCTCTCGTGAGGCTCGCCGCCGGTGGAGAACAGCGCTTCAAGGTCGTGATGGTTGCGACACGCCTCATGGGGGCGCAGGCGCCCAAGAGCGTCAAGTGGTCGGTCAACGAGGTTCCGGGCGGCAACGCCGAAGTTGGCACCATCGACGCCAACGGCTTGTACCGTGCCCCGTCGAAAACGCCGGTACCGAACGAAGTCAGTATTCGCGGCGACGTGGAAGGCTCGGCCAACCGGTATGTCTGGGGCACCGTGATCGTGGGAAACGTCCGATCCCGGTCTACAAAGTTGTGGGAGGCTGGGGCGAGGACCTGAATGCGAAGGACACGCGCCTGCGCGAGCCACATGGCATCAGCATCGACAAGCAGGGGCACCTGCTCATCGTCGACCAGCGCGCCGGCCGCGTTTACCGCTACACCAAGGACGGCAAGTACGTGGGCGAGATCGGAAAGGGCCATGGAAGCGAAGAAGGCCAGTTCAGCCGAGCCTCGCTACGCGCAGGTGGATGCCGCCGGCAACATTTACACCACCGACGTGAAGGGCGACCGCCCACGCCTGCAGGTCTTCTCCCCCGACGGAAAGTTCCTGCGCATTTTCGCCGAGAAAGGCACCTTGCCGGGCATGATCCTGCGCGGCCACGGCCTGTGGTTCGATTCGAAGGGGCGTCTGTACGCCACCGACGTCGACAACATGCGCGTTAATATTTACGAGCCGAGTGGTAAGTTCGTGTTCTCGTTCGGCAAGGACGGCCCCGAAGTTGGCGATTTCAACGCGCCGCATGGTCTGTATCTGGATGCGAACGATGACGTCTTCGTGAACAGCTACTACGGTCCCACGAAGAAGTTCGATTCCGAAGGGCATTACCTGCTCTCCTTCGGGTACGGCGATCCGCCGGAAGGCTCAACCTTCTTCCACAGCATGACGGGCGACCGGCGGGGCAACGCGTACCTGACGGTGCGCACCAAGGCCGGCTACGGGGGCGCGATGGAGAGCAACCTGGGGCGCAAGGTGAGCATCGCCAAGTACAACAACAACGGCGATTTCGTCTGTAACATGAGCATGTCGGTTCCCGAACATACCGAGAGCTGGTGCACGGTGGACACCGACGGTACCATCTATTCGCTCTATAAGAGCAAGAAGCGCGCCGGGGTCGAGATCCTGAAGCAGCAGTAACGCGCGGTCACTCGGCTTTTTGCGTCGTAGCGTACCACCAGCAGCGTGGCGGCCAGCACGATCCCAGCTCCGGCCAACGCCGCCGCGCTCAGGCGCTCGCCCAGCAGCAGGGCGGCGAGAATTACTCCGAACACCGGCAACAGGTAGAGCGATAGCGACGCGGTGGCCACATCCAGGCGCTTGAGCGCCGCGAAGAACAAGAGCATGGCGGCGCTGTAGGTGATGAGCGTCTGGTAGGCGAACGCCACCCAGGTCTCCCAAGTGAACGCTTGGAAGACGCTCCAGCGCACCGGATCGGCAATGGCCGTAACCAGCAGTCCGACGGCCGCGGCCGCGATGTAGGTGAACACCAGCACCTCAATCTGCTGGAACTTTTCAAACAGCGATTTGGCGTAGACGTTATAGAACGCCGAGCCGGTAATTCCCACGACGATCAGCAAATTGCCTACCAGGTAGTGCCCGTTCAGGAACGAGCTTTCGCGCAGGTTGCCGGCGGACAGCAGCAGCGCGCCCGCCAGGCCGATGCCCAGCGCCGCGATCCGTAGCCGGGTGAGTTGTTCGCCTAACATCACCGCGGCAAGTAGCGTGCTGATAACCGGCAGCAGCAGCGACAGGATGGCGCCGTTCGAAGCGAGCGAAAGCGTGATCCCGGACACGATGCCCAACTGCGTGACCACCTGTCCGGCGACGCCGGCAAGGATGAAGCGGCGCCAATCCCCCCATCCCAGCGGGACTCCGCTCGCGCGCCGCGCCCGCACGGCCAGCGGCGCGAGCAGCAGCGTGGCCAGAGTGAAAGGCAGAAAGGTAATCTGGAGCGGTCCGAGGTGCCGGCCCAGATACTTGATGGCGGTGCCCTGCCCGGCGAACATCAGGCAGGCTACCACCAGCAGCAGAAAGTAAAAGGAACGCTCGCGCGGCTTCATGTCAGTGGGCCAGGACGAAGCCTCCGTCGATGCGCAGGCAGCTTCCCACGATGTAGGAAGCGTCGGCGTCGGAAACCAGAAACGCCACACCTTTGGCAATTTCCCCGGCACGCGCCAACCGTCCGATGGGCACCAATTTGCCGCCCTCGCGAAGTTGCTCCTCGGTGTTGTAGTTGCGCTCCCCGGGCGTATCCGTCCATCCCGGCTCGACCACGTTCACGCGGATGCCGTATTGGATCAGCTCGGCGGCCCAGGTGAAACCCATCTGGTTCACGGCCGCCTTGGCGGCGTTGTAGGCGGTGGAACGCAGATAGGGCCGCCCCGCGTGCACCGAACTGACAATCACTATGTTGCCGCCGCTGCCTTGTTTCACCATCTCTCGCGCGACGAGCTGGCAAGTGTGGAAGACGCCCCAGAGCGAAACCGACCAGGTCTTTTCGACATCTTCGGGCTCCAGATCGAGGAACGGTTTACGAATACTGTAGGCCGCGTTACTGACCAGGATGTCTACGTGTCCAAACTCCTTCAGCGTGTCTTCGAGCATGCGCTCGTCCTGGCGCCGGTCTCCGACGTCGGCCTGGCAGACCAGCGCCCGGCGGCCCAGGCGGCGAATCTCGCCGGCCACTTCTTCGGCTTCGTCAGCGTGGCGCGCGTAGTTCACGGTAACGTCGGCGCCCTGTGCGGCCAGTTCCACAGCCACGGCGCGGCCAATTCCGCGCGAGGCGCCCGTCACAATGGCGACCTTTCCCTGCAACTTCATACCGTTTCCTCCTTGAGTTCCCCGAGCAACTTCAATCCTTGGTCGACAACTACATCGGCCGCGCCGCCCGAAAACGGGCTCCCCTGGATCGCCTCGTAGCCGCCTTGCTGGATGGCTTCGCGCGTGGGGATGTAGCCGAACCCACCGTTGGAGTAGCCCGAAAACAGCGTGTGCGCGAAGGGCGAGGCCTCCGCGATGCGCAGGCCGATTTCCGTAAACGGTTCGCCTTCCACCGACAACAGCGCGATGTCGCCAATTCGAATGGCTTGCATCTGACGAGCGGTAGTTTCTTTGCCGAAATAGTCGCGGGCGGCGACGGCGCGCCAGTTGGCCTGCGTGTAGCGGGCCGTCGCGGCGCGGAGTTCTTCTTCGGCGCCTTCGCCGCGCGCGTGCTCCATCGCCAGGCGCAGGGTTTCGGCCTCGGCTTCCAGTTTCTCCGGCACGTCAAATTTCTTCAACGGCATCTCGATCATGCGCGTCACCATGCGGAGCACCGGCACGGGCGGTTCCACCGGCTGGTCTTCGTAGAGTGCGATGGCGGCACCGGATTGCAGCACGCCCAGATAGCGTTCGCGCTTCGGCAAGGTCTCGATGGCGAGCGCCGTCTCCGAAGCCGAGAGTCCCAGCCGCTGCCCCAACCATCGGTAGATGCGCGCATCGCCCGTGAAACCGCGGCGCGGCGTTATGTTACCGGCCGAGCCTTGCAGGAACAGACAGGTTCCGCCGACTTCGCGCTCAACCACCTGGCGGCAGACGCCTGGATAATCGGGCGTGAACAACTTGTTCTGCCACGCCATGGTAGTGGGGTGGCACGAATAGTGCACGATGGTTGCCAGCGGTGTCTCGTCCAGCGCGTCGAAGCGCACCACGCGCACCGCCGGGTCGGTCACGCCGTCCCAATTGCGGCCCACGGCCATGCCGCCACCGGGTACCTGAAAACGACGGTTGACGTTGATCTGGGAGCGCCCCAGGCCCGCGCCGCAGCGCACCGGCCGCATCCCGCCGAGGGCTTGATAGGCCGCGCCCGCGATCCGCAACGGCAGGCTATCCAGGTAACTCAGCACCATGTCCAACCCTTCGCTGATATTGCCCAGACGGAACGTGTTAGGTCCGGAATGCGTGTGCGTGCAGGAAAAACGGATGCGATCCTGGGGCAGGCCGGTGACCGACGAGATGGCGTCGAGGATGCGCGCGGTCCACGGCGCGTCGAATCCGATGGCGTCCACATCGGCGATGACCAGCGTCTCGGTTCCGTCGGAAAGCGCCAGCGCCGTGGCATACATGGGCATATCGGCGCCCCATCCACGCTGGTGCGTCTGCGCGCCCCACCCGCCTTGCGGCGTTCCGGGCGCGGGCGTGATGTCGGTTCGGCCAACGCCGGCGAGAAGTTGTCCCATCTTCGCCAGTCTAGCCGAATGCGGGTGGAATTGTGTGGTGCGTCAGCGCGCGCCGGCGCGCGCATGAAAATGCAGATCGGTGGTCGAGATATATAAATCCACCGGCACCACGTAGCGGATATCGATGCTGGTGCCAGTTCCGCCCCGCGTGACGCGGATCTGATCCGCGTGAACCGGCAGGCCCATTCGCCGTGCTTTGTCGATGAGCCGTATGCGCAGCACTTCCAATGGCAGGGTGGCACTCTCCTGGCTCGCGGCGACCTGTTCGACGTAAGCCTGCAAGTCGCGGTGCTCAAAAAACGGAGGCGTCAGGCGGACGGCCGCGACGATGAAAACCGCCAACAGCAAGACCGCGACGGCAAATCTCATCGGGAGTGCCCTTGGGGCTTGAACAGTTCCTTCCACATGTCTTCGTTACGCTTCCAAACCGGGCGCCCTGAGACGGGCATCTCGGGCACGTCCAGGGTTCCGTGTCCGTATGTGCAAATATACTCCGTGCGCGGCGGCCCGAACAACAACATGTGGCTCCAGGAGCCTGTCTCGACCGGCATGCGCAAACGGCGCAGACAGGTTCGGCAACGGTAGCGCTGATCCCGGATGTTGAGATAAATCAAGCCCTGCAGGACGAGGTTGTAGATCAGCAGAACCAGCGTGTAGACCAGATCGTGTCCGAACCGCGAGGTCGGGACACCGTAGTAGTCCAGCCGCGCCGACGGCCAGAACGCGCGGATGGCTTCCCAGAGAACCAAGCCCACCACCGCCGTCGCCAGCAGCTTCAGCACGAAGAAGCCCCAGTACTTCATGTTGAATATGACGCCGCTTGGACCGTGAAAGTTGCTTCAACGGCGAAGAATATGACGCGCGAGGAAGAGAATGTTGGCGGGCCGCTCGGCGAGGCGGCGCATGAAGTACGGATACCAGGCGTTGCCGTAAGGAACGTAGAGGCGCACGCGGTAGCCTTCGCGCGCGAGTTCGCGCTGCAAGTCGCGGCGAATGCCGTAGAGCATCTGAAATTCGAAGCTGGATGGCGCGATGCCGCGCTCTCGCGCGTAATCGGCGACGGCTCGGACCATTCTCACATCGTGCGTGGCGAAGGCCGGGTCGACGCCCCGGTCGAGCAGGACGCGCATCAACCGGATGTAGTTGGCATCCACGTCCCGCTTGCGCGGGAATGCGACGGTGTGGGGTTCCAGGTATGCGCCCTTGCACAAGCGCACGGGAACGCGCGCGTCGCACAACGCCTCAATGTCTTTTTCACTCCGGTAAAGATACGCCTGGACTGCCGCGCGCGCGCAATTGTAGCGATGTTGTAGATCGACGGCGAGACGCAGGGTGCGATCGACGTACTCGTGAGATTCCATGTCCATTTCCACGCGATTGCCCAAGTGGCGCGCCTTCTCGCCCAGCGCGGCGACGTTTGCGCGGCAGGCTCCCTCGGAAAGATCCATGCCGAATTGCGTCGCCTTAATGGAGACGGTGGCCTGGATGGAAGCGGCCGCCAACCGCTCCAAAACGTCGATGTAGGCGTCCCTGGAGGCCGTGGCTTCCTCGAGCGAAGTGACATTTTCGCCAAGCCGGTCGAGGGTCGAGAGAATCCCCTCGCCGTGGAGGGCGCGGCACACCGTGAGCGCGTGATCGAGCGACCCTCCGGCGACGAATCGGTCCGTGAGCCGGGCGGCCACGCGGGAGTTCTCCATCCAGCGGCGCAGACTGCGGCGGCGCGCGAGAAACAGCAGCACGCTTCGCATGAGCATGTTGATCCTCAGGGCGATTCGAGCATTTTGGGATCGCGGGAAACCACATCGATCGGATCGGGCGCCGCGGGCTCGTCGCCCGGCGCGGCGCCCAGTTCGCGAATGCGCCTCAACGACGGCAACAAGCGGTTCTCCCAACTTCCCACGCTGCGGTTGTATGCCTGGACGGCGCGTTCCAGATGACGGCCGGTATCGGCGTAGTGGTCCTGCACGGCGAGCACACGTTCATAGAGCTCGGCGGCCAGGCGCCGAATCTCCTCCGCGTTTTCCGCGAGTTGGTGCTGGCGCCAATCGTAAGAGACGCCTTTCAGCACGCTGATGAGCGTTGCGGGCGTGGCCAGGAGCACCTGGCGCGCGATGGCGTCGTCGGAGAGTGTGGGATTGAATTCCAGCGCGGCGCTCAGGAAATGATCGCCGGGCAGGAACAAAACCACCAACTCCGGCGACGGCTGCAGTTGGCTCCAATAGGCCTTGGCGGCGAGTTTACCTACGTGGTCGGCCACCTGCTGGCTGTGCCTCTTGAGCGCTTCGCGCCGCTTGGTTTCGTCGGAGGCGCCGGCGGCCTCAAGATACGCCGCCAGCGGCGCCTTGGCATCCACCGCGATGGAGCGCCCGCCCGGCAGGTTCACGATCATGTCCGGGCGCAAGCGGCCGGTGTCGGTAGAGAAGGACTCCTGCTCTTCAAAATCGCAGTGCTTGACCATGCCGGCCAACTCGACTACGCGGCGTAGTGTGGTCTCGCCCCAGCGCCCACGCACTTGCGGCGCGCGCAACGCGTTGGAGAGCGTCGAGGTTTCCCGCGCCAGGCCTTGGATTTGTTCCTGCAGACCGCCGAAGACGTGCTGGCGAGTCGACTCGATTTCCCGGCCCTGCGTCTCCAGGCGTTGGATCGTCTCGCTCATGGCGCGGACCACGCCGGTGACGGCGGTCTGCTGCTGTGCCAGATCGCCGGTGATTTGCGCGCGGACGGTATCGAGCGTCCCGCGGGCGGTCTCCAGAAACGCGGTTTGATTGGAACGTAACGCCGTGTCGGAGAGCGCTTGAATGGTTTCGACGATCTTGGCGGCGGCGGCCTCGGACGAAGCCGCGCGTGCTTCGGCCATCTGGCAGGAGGCCTCGGCCCGCGCCAGACGCCGGTAGAGAAAGAGCGCCGCCGCCAGCGCGCCCAACGCTACTCCGGCAAGAAACCAGGCGAGAGTCATCGCGATCCTTCTTTGTTATCCAGGCGCGTCCAGTCCTTTGTCAACTGGAGAAGCGGGCCCGGAACGGGCGCTTCGCCTTGTATCACCCCGTGCGCCACGCCCTTCCCGTCGCGCCAGAGCGCGAAATCGATCGCGTGCTCAAACTCAAGATGCAACGAACCGGCATCCACCAAACGCACATCGGAGCCGGCCAATGCCTTCCACTCACCGCCTCCGGAGACGCGAATGGCGAACACACCGGTGGCGCGGGCACGCACTTTGGTCGAGCCGCAGTAGAATGTTTCGTCGATCGCGTCGCCCGCGGGGTTGCGTTCTCCACGCGCCAGAATGCAGGTACCATCGGTGAGGCGCGCGAGATCCGGCGGATTGTCGTGCGGTGTATACGAGCCGCGAAGGAACGTGGCCACGCGCTCGGGAGTCGGATCTAGCCCCACGCCGGCGATCCCGCCCGCTGCCGCGGCCGTGTCGCGAAGAAACGTGACGGTGTTCGAGCGAGCCGCGCGACGCAGAAACTCGAAGGTCGCCGGCGGCTCGTATTCGGTGTTCAGAAATACCACCGCGCGGTAGCGCTGCGCGCCGTAACGCACCCGGCCGTCTTCGCTCAGGCGCAGCGCACCTGATTCGATTTCCGTGGAGGGGATGATATCGGCGGCGAAACCCTCGCGCCAAAGCGCGTCGGCGAAGTCGATGCCCAGATCGCCGAAGCGCGGTCCCAGCCAATTGGCCGCCGCCGCGTGGCCGAACACCACGGCCACGGGACAATCGCGCGGCGCCTGGCTCACGTAGTTGAGCAGGCGTATGCGATTCTCCGCGCGCACGGCGGGACTACCGAGCAAGCGCAAGTGTGCGGCGGGATCCACCGGCGACGGCCACAGCGGATGGAAATTCACCCGTCCCCCGGCCCGCGCATCGCGCCATACTTCCTTGGCGTACGGCTCGATGTCCTGGTTGTAGTACTGGTTGAACCAGACGGCGCCGCCCATCTTCTTGGCCAGCGACGTGCGCAGGGGCACCGGAAAATCCTCATCGGTCTGTCCATAGTCGCGCTGCGCCCACCACCAGTCGTAGCCGTTCTTGAACGCGTCGCCGGAAGGCATGACGCCCCAGGTGGCGTGCGTGCCAACGAAGGCCTCGGAGCCGAACAGGCGCTTCACGTCCGCGTAGAAGGCGCGTTCGATCTCCGCGTTGCGTTCGAGCAGGAAACGAGCATAGCGGTTCGCGGCGGCGATGCGTGCTGCTTGAGAGCCACCCACGCCCGTGTACATCAACACGCAGTCTCGCACCATGTCGGCGCCGCCCGCTTTACGCCAGGCGGAGGCGAAACCCTCCGAATACCAGAAATCTCCACCGCGCGGGCCCGCGCCGTAGACCGGCGGAAAGCCCCACTCGTCCTTCATCGCGCCGTCCAGCGGAACGTCGCGGTACTGTTCGTAAATGGAGCGCTGGAATTCGATGAGCGCCGGAGCGAAGACGTCCGGCGTCCGATACTCAAACGCCGCGGTTACTATGTAGCCCGTGCCCGCCGGCAGGCTCACTCTCACCTCCGTCGCGGATTCCACCGCGGCGCGCGCCGACTCCACCGCGGCGAGCTGGTTGTTCGCGCCGCGGCGAAAGACTCCCAGCAGCTTCCCGCCGAGCACTTCGTAAGATCCTCCGCGCCCGGTCATATGATCGGAGAGCGGCAGGGGGCGGAGGACGGCCGTGGTCTCCTGGGCCGGCACTTCGACCGTTCGCAGCATCCACTGCTGCTGATCCGGATGCAGTTTCCGGAACGTGCCGCGGGCCAACCGCACATCCAGGTCGAAGGCCACCCGCAGGCCGCGCGAATGCGCGTAGAGCACGGCGCGCTTGACCTGGCCGTGCGTTTCAGGCGCGGCGATCTCGCGCGACGGAACGCGCAGGCTGGTGGTGAGAAGCCCGAAATTCGAATGGTCCGCGATGAGATCCACGAACGCGCGATATCCGTCGCCCTCGAACTCCGGCCCCAGCCAGAACCAGGCGTAGATTTCGGGCGGCAAATGCGATGGCAAGCGGTTGGAGGCGGCGGCGAAGGCGGCCGTCAGAAGGAGCGAGATCGCTAATCTATTCATGGCGCGAATATCCTATTATCGTTCCATGAAGGGCCTCTGTATCGCATTAATCGCAGTTGGTGCGATTCTCTCCGCTCAACAATTGGAAGAGCCCGTCTTGCGAGTCACCGTCCGGTTGGTCCAAATAGACGCCGTGGTGACCGACAGGCATGGCCACAACGTGCCGAACTTGACGCGTGACGATTTCAGGTTGTTTCAGGATGGCAAAGAGCAAATCATCACGCATTTTTCCTACGTCGAAGCCGCCGGGAGCGAAGCGAAGCCGGCGGCGCGGCCTGCCCCCGCCGGAGAGCGCCACTTAGCGCCCAGGCAGCGCGCGATGGCGCCACCGGTGCCTCTGGTGCGGGAAGCCACGCGGCGCACGCTGGCACGCGCGAGGGCGTCTACGTGCTCCGCATCGTCGCGCGCCACCGCTCGGGCCGGAAGACCACGGCCGTCGCCGTGCAATGGATGGATTTCGAATTGAGGAAGCCTGCGAGAGAATAGAAGAAGTCCCCGGGATGAGCCAACCGACTCCATCACGAAAGATCGACTTCTTTTACTTCGACGCCGGCGGCGGCCATCGCAGCGCGGCCAACGCATTGCGCGAAGTGATCGAACGCGAAGGGCGTCCGTGGGAAATCCGGCTGGTGAACTTGCAGGAGATGCTCGAGCCGCTCGACCTGTTCCGCAAGATCACTGGTCTGCGCCTGGAAGACGTCTACAACCTGATGCTCAAGAAGGGGTGGACGCTGGGCTCGCCGCAGCTCACGCGCGGCATGCACCTGTTGATTCGCCTCTATCACCGCGGGCAAGTCCGGCTGATCGAGGAGCATTGGAGACGTGACCGGCCCGACTTGGTGGTCTCGCTGATTCCGAATTTCAACCGGGCCATCTTCGATAGTCTGCGGAATGTGTCGCCCGAAACGCCCATGGTGACCGTGCTCACCGACCTGGCCGATTTCACACCGCATTTCTGGCTGGAGCCACAGGATCAGTATGTGATCTGCGGAAGCGCGAAGGCCGTCGAGCAGGCCAGTTCCATGGGGCTCCGCCCGGAGAAGATATTCCGCACTTCGGGCATGATTCTTCACCCGCGTTTCTACGAGCCGGCCACCATGGACCGCGCCGCCGAGCGGCACCGCCTGGGTCTCCAGCCCGATCTTCCCACCGCGCTCGTGTTGTTCGGTGGCCAGGGATCGGGCGCCATCGCGAAGATCGCGAAGAAGCTGGACGCCAGCGGCCTGGCGATGCAACTGATCCTGGTCTGCGGGCACAACCAGAAGTTGGCCGCGCGCCTGCGTGCGATGAACTGGCGCATCCCCGTCCGCATCGAGGGGTTCACGGCCGAGGTACCTCATTTAATGCAACCTGGCGGATTTCCTGATCGGCAAACCGGGTCCCGGCAGCATCAGCGAAGCTCTGGCGATGAAGCTGCCTGTGATTGTGGTAAGCAACGCCTGGACACTTCCTCAGGAACGCTACAACCCGGAATGGATCCGGGAGAACGGCGTGGGCGAGGTGGTGCGGAACTTTTGCCGCATCGATCAAGTAGTACGCGAGTTCCTCTCGCCCGCGCGGTTCGAGCGGTATCGCGCGAACGCGGCCCGTATGGAGAACCGGGCCGTCTTCGAGATCCCGGAGATTTTCGCCGGGATTCTCGACGAGGCACGCCGGCGCCATGCACCATGACCGCACCGATCGCCCGGCAATTTGGACGGAGGATGAGATGAAACTGTTCGCTCCCGCTCTGACTGCGGCACTGATTCTGCCCGCGCTTGCCGTCGCCATGCCCACCGCGTTCTCTTGCGACATGGTGGTAGAAGGCGCCATCGCCGGACACACCACCGTCAGCAAGCTTTATGTTTCGGGCCCCAAGGTGCGCATAGAATCCGCACGCACCATCACCATTCTGCGCAAGGACCGCGGTGTCGCCTGGGTGCTGTACAAGCAACCCAAAACCTACGTGGAAATGCCCGTCGGCAATCCCGCGGTGGACCCCACGCGAGACCCTCTGGCGGGAGCTTCCAAGCAGGTTCTGGGCAAGGAAACCATGAACGGCTACCTGTGCACCAAGATGCGCGTCGTTAGGAACGATCCCAAGCTTGGATCCATCAGCGCCATGGTCTGGATGGCGGACAAGATCGGCATGGCGGTGCGCACCGAAACGGATTTCCGCGGCCACCGCATCGTGGAGAACCGGAAAAACATCCAGATGGGCGCGCCGCCCGAGAGCCTCTTCGAGGTTCCCGCCGGCTACACAAAGGCCGCCACGCCGCGAGGCAAGGTGGGCAAAGGGAGAGCGGGCGGCGGAGCACGACCATCCTTGTGAGCGCCTCCGGCCAAACGGCCGTGCGGTTCAACCGGCTGCAGGAGAAGTAACCGAACCTCGCAACTTCCGCAAGGCGAGTTCACCGAGGTTGCACAAAACGGCCAGGGCCAGCAGCGCGGGCCACAGCCGCAGCGATGACGCCAGCGCGCGTCCGCCCGCCTCGAACACCTCTCGCGGATCCGGATTCACGCGCCCGCCCGTGAAGCGCGCCACGTTTTCGAGCAGCCCGGGGTTCGAACCGTATTCGCCGATCTCTTTCTCTTGTCGCAACACGCCGGTTTCGGGAAACGCGCGTGATTCCTCGAGCGGGCGCACGCGGAACAATCCCTGGCGTTTCCCAATGGGCACGCGCCCGCGATAAGCGCCTTGCGCGAGTTTAGCGACCGGCACCGGCTGCATGAACCCATCCGGCCCGGACACGAAAATGTCGGGGATCTTGGCCGGCTCATCGACATACCGGCTCAAGCGGTAGTCCACCACTAACTCATCGTTGGCCCTGTCGAAAGTCGCCACCGACTCTCCCGCTTGCGCATGCGGCAGCAGGTCGCGTCCCAGGTTCGTCCAAAATTTGTCGAAGCCGGGCCAGCCCATCCAATCCGCCGCCCAACGGCTCTTGGCGTCGGAAGTGAAAACAGCCACGCGTCCCAGGCCGTACTGCCACCGAACCAGCAACGGGTCCTTGCGGTCCGCGCTCAGTATGGTTTCGGCGGTAGGCTTGGCAACGTAACGCACGTAGCCTTTGAGTTCGGGCGCTCGCTCCATGTTCACGCCGTCGAGGATTTCGGCCTTGCCTGCAACGATCGGACGGAACGGCTTCTCAACCACCGTGGAGCCGGTGTGCTCCATCACGTCGCGAAGCAGAATCTGTTCCAGGCCGGCCGGGTCGGTCAGGAAATATGCCTTCCCCTGGGCGGCAATCGCAACTTTCTCGAGGTACGCGCGGTTCACGTCCTGCCCCAGTCCGACGGTGGAGATGGTGACGTGATGCGCCTCGGCGTCCCGGGCCAACGTCATACTGTCGCCCTCCTCGGAAATACCGTCGGTGAGCAGCACCACGTGCTTGAAAGTCGCCTTCACCGGCAGTACCTTGCGATAGGCTTCCGCTAGAGCCGGCGCGATCTGTGTGCCGCCGTCGGGCGTGATGCCCGAGATCAGCCGCTCGATGAGCGACCGGTCCTCGGCGCGGCGGATGGGCACAACCCATTGGAACGAGTTGTCGAAAATGAGCACGCCCACCGAGTCAATGGGCCGCAGGTTTTGCACGACGCCGATGGCGGCCATCCGCGCCAACTCTATCTTCTTGCCTTCCATCGAGGAGGATTTGTCGACAATCAGTACCACGCAGGTTCCTTCGGGCGAACGCGGCGGAGCGACCTTGGCCGGCAGCAGCCGATCCAGCGGATCTTCCGGGCCCTTCTTCTCGACGTAGAGATTACGCTCGCCGCCGATGACCAGAACGCCGCCCCCTTGTTGGACGTAGTTCTCCAGACGCTTCTTCTCGGCTGGTGTGAGAGATTCGAGATCCCAGTTATTGAAGACCAGCAGTTCGAAACCATCCCATCTTTCCCGTTTCCAATCGCTCGACCGCTTCACTTCGAAGCGGCCGGCTTGGAACGTCTTCAACAAGTGAACCTCGCTGCCAGCGGGGTCCTCTGAAATCCACAGGACGCGCGGACGGCGCAGGTTGACGGCTTGCTCGAAGCGCACCTCCCCCAGACCTTCCGCGCGCACGGCGCCCGACAGATCGACCGCGCCGCCGGTCGAGACCATCGAGTTCGCGCGAATTTCATTCATGCCGGCATTGAGTTTCGCCGCCACCGACCCGAGCACTTTGCCGTCGGCCGTGATTTCGACGATGGCCGAAGCGGACCGCGGAGAGATCACCCTGAGATCGACCGGAAACCGCTCGCCGCTGAAAACCGTCGATGGGATGCTCGCCGATTCGAGAAGTAGATCTGGTTTCGGCCGTCCCGCAAGGGCGAACGTATCGATGGGAATGCCGAGCTGCCCGGCTTGCCAAGAGGCGCGCGCCGCGCTGCCGCGGTTTTCAAGGCCATCCGATATCAACACCAGATGCGGCACAAAGCCCGGGGGCAACAGCGCGGTGGCTTCGCGCACGGCGGTCTCGATGTCGGTGGCGCGCCCCGACTCGCCGGGCGAAACGCGCAGGTTCCATCGCGGCGCACGTTCCGCGGCCTCGCTGAGGCGCGTCGCGCGGGCAAATGGCACCACTCGCAGCCAATTGCGCCCGCGCGCCTGCTCCATGCGGTTCACCAGATCGGAAGCGCGCTGGAGATCTTCACGGGAAACGCTGGCGGAAGTATCCACCAGCGCCGCCACCGCTACCTTGGTTTCAAACACCGTCATGGCGGGCTCGAACAGCGCCACCAAAACGGCCGCCACCATGGCCGCTTTCAAAATGAGAGCCGCGCGTTCCCGCGTAGTCGCGGGCCAGCGCCGCCACGCGGATCGGCCAGCGCCGTAACGCCACCACTCATAAACCAGCACAGCCGCACCCGCCACCGCGAGCCAGCGCCACAGCTCGCCAGAGAGCGGCACGCTCGATCCGCGCCGGGGCAAACCGTGAGCGGTTCCGGGCGGCGCTTCCCAACGCGCTACACCCAATTCGGGCAGGGTGAGCGAATAGTCCAGTTCACGCCCTCCGGCCAGCACCCGCACGTTGCCCGGCGCGCCCGCGAAAAAGCGCAGACGGTTCCCGTCCATGCTGAAGGGCAGATCGCCCAACGTGTCGGAAACCACGCGAACCGTTCCGGCGGCGGCTTCCGGATCCAGCGTCGTCTCCACGGCGCCCGCGCTCGCGCCGGAGACTTCCCAACGGCGAAACGTCTCCGGCGACATCCAACGCAGGATGTTGGCGAACAGCAGCGGCGTGGTCAGTTCGTAGCGTTGCACGCCGGTGAGAGGGTGAAAGCCGAACACGATGGTGCGCGGCGGTCCCGGGCGGGCCAGAATGGCCGGCCCGAATTCAGTTTCCGCAACCTGAATATCCGATGGCGCGGGCTCGAACACCTGCGTCAAAGCGATTTTGGATCCCTGCGCGTGCAGGCCGGCGCCGAGCGCGTGGCTGGTGGCCCAAAGCACAATTTTCGTGTCGCGCACCACGCGGCGCACGGGAACAGGCGAGGCGCCCGCGGGTGGGTCGATCCAAATCGCGTCAATCGCGGGCGGTGCCGGCGGCAGGAACCCGTCGATCACCATCACACCCGCACTGGGCTTGGATTGATACTCGCGCGGATCTCGCCAGACGGCTTCCACGCCGGCAGTCGCGGTGAGTACGGGACGCAGGTATTCGGGGCGAGCCGAGTACACCGCGACTTTCAAGGATGTCTGCGCGGGAATCTCGATCACCGCGCGGTTGTCCGAGGCAAGATCGTCCTCGGGAAAAAGCCGCGCTTCCAGCCATCCCGCGGCCCGCGTGCGGTATTCGAAGGTGGCTCCGCCTTCCCCGCCGGCAGGGAGATCCAACCGCCGCGTGCCCGCCGGAGCGCCGGCGAACTGCAGAACCGCCGTCACCGTGCGCGGCGCCGCGTTGTAGTTGCGTATGGAGAGGTGTATCTCCCACACGCCCGGATCGGTATGGGAACGGCGCAAACCGAACTTCTCGAAACCGCAGTTGGAAATCTTCTCTCCCACCGGCAACACGCGCAGGTTTGCAAGGCCGCTCGGCGCACCCGCTTCCCGCGGGCTCACGCGGCCCGCGCCGGCATAAACGATTTCGCCTTTGCCGCGGCCCTGCGCCTCCAGCGCCTGCCGCGCGAAGGCCAGCGCGCGATCGAGGTTCAGCGCCGTGGCGCCGGCCACGCTCGCGCGCAAGGCCGCGGTCACAGCGTCGCGGTTGGACTCAAATCCGGTGGCCGGCGTGGCCAGCGCATCGGCGCGGATCAGCATCACGCGGTCGTTGGACGGCAGCGTGCGCAGGTAACCGCCGAGCGCGGTGCGCGCCTCGTCCAGGGCCGCGCGGGCACCCGAACGCGCCGCCATCCACGCCGAGGTGTCCAGAATTAACACGTGATCGCGCCCCAGAGAGGGTGAAGCGCCCCAACGCAGTTGCCCCATGGCGGCGGCTAATAGCGCGATGCCGGCGAGCTGCAGAAGAAGCGAAAGCGGCTGCTGGATCCGTTTCCTCCGCCGCGCTTGGGCCGGTTTTTCCGCGGCCTGCCAGAAACGCAACGTGGGAACCAGCAACTTCCGGCGCGAACGGTCCAGCAAATACAGCGCGACCACTACAGCCGAAGCCACCCCGAACAGCGAGAGCAATTCGAGGAGCGTGAGGTTGACCAGATACATGCGCGCGTGCCGCCTTCCGTCAGGCCACTCCCGAAATACGCATCAACGGGCCGAAAACGGCCTCTTCGACCGGCAGGCTGGTGGCCAGGCCCACGTAACGCCCGCCGTTGCGCAACGCCAGGCGCTGCAGCGCCGAGGCATGAGCGTCAAAGGCCTCCGTGTAGCGCGCCGCGGCATCCCGGTCGAAGCGCAGCAGCAGGGTTTTGGCGTTCTCGGCGTCCTCCAGTTCTATCTCGCCATCCCACGGCGGCGTGCGGTCGTCCTCGTCCCATAGCTGTAAGAGAAGAAGCTCGTGGCCGAAGTCGGCCAGGTACTGCAGCGGCTTCTCGCAACCCGCGTCGTCGAGAAAGTCCGAGATAACCACGAGCAATCCGGCCGGCACGTGCGCGGAAATGAACTCGCGCGCCGAGGACAGGAAGTCGCTTGAGCCCGCCGGCGCGAGCGAGGTGAGATAGTCGACGGTCGGCGCGAAACGGTGCCGCCCCCCTCCGGCGCGAAACGGTTCGCCGAGAGTCGCGCCGAATGGCTGTATCAGAATCGTATCCAGCCGCACCAGGCCCACATAGGCGAGCGCCGCCCCCAAGCGCCGCGCGTAGTCGAACTTGCCCCGCGCGCCCGTCGCCATCGAGAGACTGGTGTCCAACAGCAGCCGAACCGGAACGCGCGGCTCCACCTGGAACAGCTTCAGGAAGAGCTTCTCCAGCCGCAGATAGGCACGCCAGTTGACGGCTCGCAAATCGTCGCCATGATGAAAATGCCGGTGGTCCAGAAATTCCTGTCCCGAACCGGAAAAGCGCGAAGCGTTGCGGCCGCCCACCAAACCTGGAAAACTCTTTTGCCAGTGGATGGCCAGCCGCTCGAGCTTTTCGAGAAATTTGCGATCGACCAGAGGCTCGTGCGCCATGAAAGCACGACTCAACTTGCCCGCGCCGCCACCGCGCGGATAATGCCATCCAGCACCGTCTCGGTGTTTTGCCCTTCGGCGTGCGCGTCAAAATTCAGGATGAGGCGATGGCGCAGGACCGAGGGCGCCACGCGCAGAATGTCGTCCACACTCAAATGGAAACGGCTGTCGAGTAACGCGGACACGCGGCCGCATTCCACCAGCGCCTGCGCGCCGCGCGGCGAGGAGCCGTAACGGATGTACTTGCGCGCACTCTCGTGCGCCTGCGCACTATCCGGCTGAGTGGCCATGACCAGATCGACGGCGAATTCTTGCACGTGAGGGGCCACCAGGATCTCGCGGCACACCCTCCGTACTTCGAGAATGTCGTCGCGCCCGGCGACGCCTTCGACGTGGATATCCTCGCGCTGAATGGTGCGTTCAACGATACGGTTCAGCTCGACCCGCGACGGGTAGTTCACCACAATCTTCATCAGGAACCGATCCAGTTGCGCTTCCGGCAGGGGGTAAGTGCCTTCCATCTCGATGGGGTTCTGCGTGGCCATGACCAGGAACGGCGCTTCCAGTTCGTGCGTCGTCGTGCCGCTGGTAACCGTGCGCTCCTGCATGGCTTCCAGCAGCGCCGACTGCGTCTTCGGCGTCGCCCGATTGATTTCGTCGGCCAGCACCAGGTTCGCGAAAATCGGGCCGGCCTGGAAGCGCAGGGACTTCGCGCCGCCTTCTCCGGTTTCGATCATCATGCTGCCTACAATGTCGGCCGGCATGAGGTCGGGCGTGAACTGTATGCGCGAGTATTTCAGATGCAGCACGCGGCCCAACGTGCGCAGCAGCGTGGTCTTGCCAAGTCCTGGGACGCCCTCCAGCAACACGTGCCCGCCGGCCAGCAGACACGTCAGCACGCCATCGACGACATCCTGCTGGCCGACAATAATCTTGGCGATTTCGGCGCGGATCAGGTCCAGCCGCGATACGGCGTTTTGAAGTTGAACGTCGGCAGTCACTACTTATATTCTATCCGTCCGGCCGCGGCCGCCGTGCGGCGGTATAATTCTGCGGTCTCGTGACCAAGCCAGAGATCGTCCTGGCTTGCCAGGAATACCTGTTCCCCTGCGTGTTTCACTACTACCGGGAACCGTTGGTGGTCGCGCGCGCTAAGGGTCAGTACGTTGGGACACCCACGATCGCCAGTACCTGGATTTCTTCGGCGGGATCGTGACCATCAGCGTGGGCCATGCCAACGAGCGCGTCAACCGGCGCGTGCACCAGCAACTGGATCGACTGCAGCACGTTTCCACCGTCTTTGCCACCGAACCCATGGCGGCGCTCGCCAAGAAAATCGTAGCCATCACGCCCGGCGGACGGCTGACCAAATCGTTCTTCACAAATAGCGGAACGGAAGCCAACGAGGCGGCCATTCTCGCCGCGCGCTGTGCCACGGGGTCGAGCGAGATTGTCGCGCTGCGTCACGCTTAACATGGGCGCTCGGCGATGGGCATGGCGCTCACCGGCCAATCCGCCTGGCGGCTGGGTGGCGTCGCGGAGGCTGGCATTGTGCACGCGCATAATGCTTACTGCTACGGCTGCCTCGCGCCGCATCGCCGGCTTCATCGCCGAACCCCTGCAAGGCGTCGCCGGATTCATCACGCCACCCAAGGAGTACTTCGGCGTGGTGGTGGACATCGTGCGGCGCCACGGGGGTGTCTTCATTTCCGACAAGGTGCAGACCGCCCGGGGACGCACGGGCGGCAAGTGGTTCGGCATCCAGCACTGGGGCGTTACTCCGGACATCATTACCAGCGCCAAGGGACTCGGCAACGGCATGCCCATTGGCTTGACTGTGGCCACGCCCGAAATAGCGGAAACTGTAAAAGGTTTATCGATTTCCACCTTCGGAGGCAATCCGGTTTCGACCACGGCGGCCAAGGCCGTAATCGACCTCATCGAAGAGGAAGGCCTGATGGACAACGCCGCGATGCTGGGCGCGTACCTCGGCGAGAACCTCGTCAAGCTGCAGGCCAAGCATCCTATCATCGGCGAGGTGCGCGGGATGGGCCTGATGCAGGCCATCGAACTGGTGCGCGACCACGCCACCAAGGAGCCGGCCGCGGAAGAGACGCTCGCCATCCTGGAAGCCACCCGCCGCAACGGTCTGCTGGTGGGCAAAGCCGGACTCTACGGAAACGTGATACGCCTCTCTCCGCCACTCAACATCTCACGCGCCGATGTCGACATCTTCGCCGAAGCGCTGGACCGGAGCTTGGAGGAGGCGACATGTGTGAGCGATGTCGAGAAGCTGTAGCACCCGAGCAACCCATGGTGCAAGACGAAGCCGGCCGCCTCTGGCAGAGCGCCTTGGAGTCGTATTGCTACCCGTTTAACCTCAGAGAGTTCGCCGACCGAGACTTGTTTCCAGGATGGTTTTGTGAAAAGGGCGACGGGTTCCGCAACGCCACGATGGACTTCGAAGACCATTTCCGAGAGCACGGACATCGACATTTGGAAGTCTGGTATGAAGTGGTTTACTGGAAGATGTTCAACCAGCGAGGGCGAGCAAACAGGCAAACGGAAGATGTCATCGCCTCCTCAAGATTCGTTGCCGCCGACCTCTGGGCTGGCTGTCGTAACTACGTTAGCGAAACTTTACCCGTCATTTCTCGGAAGGGATCAAATGGATGGCACGGCATGCTGCTGACCCCGAACACCGAGAGCCATCGCTGCAGTCGCCGCACAGTGGTTCCCTGCCGGTTCATAGGCTCCGAGACCAATATCGGGGCACGTATTGGGCGTTACTGGAGCCTCGTTCTGATCCAGGCGCGGGGTTTCGCGATGGTCGTGAACACCTACGTCGCCACGAAAGGGAAGCTCCGTCCACGTGTAGCTCAGTGCTGTGTGGAGAGAATCCCCATGGGCCCGAGGAACGCCGCAGCGCACACAATGGCAGCCGAGTCGCCAACGTGGGCGACCTCGCTACCTGGTGATGCCGGAGTGATCGAAGGCGCGAACGACTACGCAGTCTCCAGTTCTGGTCTGCGTGTTTCACAGACACGCTCACACTGGCCTTTCCGACTCTTGAGATGGCTAGTGGTCTCGCCACGCAGCCGCGTAGCTGCGTTCTGCGACGGTGGGGACGGCTTTGAGGCGGTAGCTGAGTCTGAGCGGCAGTCGCTCCGGTGCATCGGGTGGCGTCCTCAAGGGGCAAACGACGATTTGGCCCGAGTCGTGACGCGGCTCCAGCCGCCGCCTGATCACGGACGCCTGGCAGGCGCCGGCGTACCGCGCAGCAAGCCCGCTACACTCAGATCCTCGTCAACGTCCGGCCAGTGAATCCCCTCGCCGTCCCCTAGTAATTCGAATCGCTGGCGCTGCGCCGAATTTGCGTGCAGCAGCCGAGGGAACCATGCCAGCGGAACAGACAGTGCGCGACCGTCAGCCAGAACGACGCGCAACTCGTCGTCGGTGACCGAGACTTCCACCGCGCGGGGACGCGCCTCAACGACCAAAGAACTCATCCCAAGCCTCCAACCAACTGCTCCGGTTCTGTATCACCAGCGCCTCCAAATCGCGCAATTCATGGGCGCGAAAACCGGAATTCGACGACAGCGCGACTGGATCCAGCCAAAACTTCGCCAGCAACCGCTCACGCTGAATATGAACATGTGGAGGCTCGACGCCGTTATTGCTGTAGAACAGCACGCGATACGGGCCTCTTCGAGCTATCGTCGGCATGAGGCGTAACCGGTCACCTGAACCGAGTATATCAGTGGCCGCGAGAAGGCAGGATCATGAGTCACCGGCCACCTGGGTGGCGTTGCTCCGGATCTTGGAAGCGTGACATCATGTCCGCAAAACGGTGCCCGAGCCTTCCAGTCGCCTGCAAGGTGGAACACACTCTCGCGGGAGCACTGCCGGTGGCGCGACCCGCCTGACGGCCGGTGGATCGAGACCTCAAGCACGCGAAGGCGCCCGCCCATCGGCTTTTTCAGCAGTCTGGGCTCACTTGCGTTTCTGGGTGTGCCCGGCGTCGCGCCTAGCGGGCCGAAGCCGCATCCCGCCAATAATGAAACGTCTCTACGGTGACTGCGGGCCGGGGCTTGCGCCGATCGCTTTTGTAGATGGCAGCCAGGGCGTCGAACCACGTCCGTGCATGGTCATCGAGTCCTACCAAGCGCAGGCATTTGATGATGCGCGTGATGCGCAGATGGTTGTGGTTCATCGGTGTAAGCCACACACGGGCGCGATCGGAGAAGTTCGCCGCGCGGCGGATCACGCAATCCTCCTCCGCCTCCGCCATCTCGAATCCGTAGAACCGCAGCATGCGCTCGAAGGAGGCCAGCAAGTTGCTGCGTAGCTCGGCCGAGCGGCGGAACTCGCGGATGGCCGCGTCATCGAGCAGCGGCGCGCGCGGTTGGAAGGCGCTCGGCTCGGTCAAAGGGAACAGCCACTGTATGTAGTCGTGGACGGACTCCAACTCCTCGTCGGGCCACTCCAGAATTTCACGCAGATAGCGGCCGCGATCGTCCGTCCCGGCGCCCGCGTGGAACTCCAGCAATCCTCTGCCGTCATTCATGCGCAGCCTCCCCGGCTTCCCGCAACCCATCCGAAATGATATCGCCGATCGTAAGATCCACGATTTCGTTGGGTTCGCGCGGCGTGGCCAACCGCACTTTAAGATAGTTACCCGTCAGCGCCGTGCCGGCCTCGTGCAAAGTCACAGCGGAGAGCGTTCGCCCGGCCATGGCGCGCCGGAACTCGACGTTCTTCGCTTCGGCCAGTTCACGTAGGACACGATTGCGGCGCTTGCGCACCACCACCGGAACCGGTTGCGGCATTTCGGCGGCCGGGGTGCCGGGACGCTCGGAATAGGTGAACACATGCAGGTAGGTGAACGGCAGGCCTTCGATGAAGCCGCGGCTCTCTTCGAATTCCGCATCCGTTTCTCCCGGAAATCCTACCATCACGTCGGCGCCGATGGCGGCGTCCGGCATGAGCGCTCGCGCCATCCTGACCCGTTCCTCGTAATGGCGCGGCCGGTACCGGCGGCGCATGCGGCGCAGTACGCTGTCAGAACCCGACTGCAGCGGAATGTGCACATGCTGGGCCATGCGCGGCGAAGAAGCTACGAAGTTCAGCAGGTCGTCGGACCAATCCATGGGCTCCACGGAACTGAGCCGCAACCTCCGCACGCTGGTTTCTTCCAGCAGGCGGCGCAGAAGATCGGCTAGCCGCGCCCGGCCGCCGCCTTCCCTGCCCCAGCGCCCCAAGTTGATGCCGCTCAGCACCACCTCCGCGTAATTAAGCGAGAGCTTGCGCACCTCGCTCGACCACCCAATCGGCCGGCGCGCTGCGGCTGCGGCCGCGCACCGAAGGAATGACGCAGAATGTGCAACGGTTGCCGCAGCCGTCCTGTATCTTCAGATTCGGACGCGTGCGGTCGCCCGTGGCATCGTCCACCGGTGCGGCCAGGAACTCCTGCTCCGCGGCGATTTCGCCTACCTGGATGAGCCCGTGGTAAGGCACGCCATCTTCCTTCAGAATCATCTCCGCAATTCTGTGCTTGTGCGTGTTCCCCACCACCCACTTCACACCCGGAAAGCCGGCCAAATCCTCCGGCCGGCGCTGCGCGTAACACCCCGTCACCAGGATGGACGCCGCCGGGTTGCGCCGGTGCACGCGGCGCAGTGCCTGGCGAAGATCCTCGTCAGCCGCCGCCGTCACGGTGCAACTGTTCAGGATGACGATGTTGGCCGATTCGATATCCGCAGCGGTTTCCAAACCTTCCTCGCCCAGGGCGCGCTGGATGGCCGCCCCGTCGGCCTGAGTGGCCCGGCACCCGAAGTTCTGTATGTAGAAGCTGCGCTCCACCCTTCCATGATAGCGGCCGTTCGACGGCCACGGCTTGTGACGGCGCAACTTCGGATGGTGTAATGAATCCTTCGGAGGGCCACAGGCCAGATGGATTTCCCCACCCACAGGGGCGTGCCCCAGTGCACGCTCGCGGACTACGAAGAGCGCTTCCGCGGGCGCCACCGCGTGCACGACGTCATCTCCTTTTGGGCGGGCCGGAAGCCGGAAGCGACGGCCATCGTGAACGCCGGCACACGCGCCGAACTGAGTTGGCGCGAGTTCGACGCGGCCACCACGGCGCTGGCCATGCAGCTCCTCGATATGGGCCTCGGCAAGGGAGACTACCTGGCCGCCAGCTTGCCCCTGCTCACCGAGCACATCCTGCTCTCTTACGCTTGCTTCAAAATCGGCGTGATTCACGCGCCGCTCGATTTGCGGTTGACGCCGGCCGAAGTGCTGCGGTCGCTGTCGCTGTTTCGGCCGCGCGCCTTCGCCTTTCTGGGAAGCACGCCGGCGGCCGACTTCCGCGAACTGGCCCGCGCCGCCAAAGCGCACTGCCCCTTCATCGAGCATTTCATCCAGTTCTCTCTCCGGAGGATCTCGTCGAGGGCGCCGTTTCCTACTATGTCCTGGCGGCCCAGGCCCGCCAGATGCGGCCCAGCGAGCCACTGCTCGCCGCCTATCGCGCGGCCGAGGCGGCCGTTACGGAAGACGACGGTGCGCAGGTTATCTTCACCACCGGCTCCACGGGCTTGCCCAAAGCCGCGCTTCTGAGCCATCGCAACATCACCAGCCAAAACATGAGCCTGGGCGCCGGCGGCGAATTCACCGAGACCACGCGCATGTTGAATAATCTGCCGCCATCGCACGTCGCCGGCCAGTCCGAGATTTTGATGACGACGCTGTTCTGGGGCGGGACGGCGGTGATCCTGCACGTCTTCGATCCAGCCAAGTCGCTCCAGGCCATCCAGGACTACCAGGTGAACAAGATCGGGCAGATCCCGGCCATGTTCAACCTGGAATGGCGGCTGGCCGGCTACCACGACTTCGATTTATCGAGCGTCGATATCGCCGTTTACGGCGGCCAGCAAGTCTCGCGCGCGTTTCTCGAAAAACTCGCTGCGATGGCGCCGCGCTTCGGAACCGGGCTAGGCCTCACGGAAGCGGCGGGCTTCTGCACGTACACGCGCATGAGCGAGAGCCTGGACGAGATCGACGGCACGCTGGGCTTTGCCATGCCGATCTACCCGGTTTCCATCCGCGAGCCCATCACCGAAACCGGCGCCGCCGGGCGCGAGTTGCCGCAGGGAGAAATCGGTCACGTCTGTTTCCGGGGACCGCAGACTTTTCTCGGCTATATTAACGATCCGGAAGCCACCGCACGCGCGATTTCTTCGGACGGCTTTCTCTACACAGGCGATCTCGGCTTCCTGAGCGAGCGGGGCCTGCACCTTTCGGGGCGCGCCCGGTGGATCATCAAGCCGGCCGGCTATCAGGTCTTCCCGGGACAGGTGGAGAACCACTTCTCGGCGCTGGAGGACAAGGTAGCGTCCTGCGGCGTAGTAGGCGCCGAACATGCTGTCTTTACGGAGGCGATTGTCGCCTTCATCGAGAAGAAGGCCGGAGCCTCGCTCGAAGTGCGCGAACTGCGGCGCCACGCGCGGGAGTTGCCATCCTACATGCGCCCGCTGCATTACGTGCTGCTGGAACCGGGTCAATTCCCACTCAACCGCGTGGCGAAAACCGACTACGTGCTCTTGTCGGAAATGGCCCGGCGGGAAGTGACGCGCTTGCGCGCCGCGCGCAAGTGGGACCGTCAGCGGGAAGAGCCTGCGCCTTCCACCAATCGATAGACTTCGCGCTTGCCCAGCCCGCGCCGGTGCGCCACGGTCTTGATGGCTTCCATGCGCGTCAGGCCGTCCGCCACCAGCCGGGCAACTTGCTCGGCGGGTTCGCCGTCGGACGCGGCGGTCTCTTCCCCGCGGCCGATGAGCAGCGTAATCTCACCCTTCACCGCGGTGCGCGCGCCGAGCGCCGCGCGAATCTCGCGCGCGGTTCCGCGTAGAAACTCTTCGTGCAGCTTGGTCAGTTCGCGCGCTACCACCACGGGGCGCGCGCCCATTATTTCCTCGATATCATCGAGCGTTTCCAGGATCCGGTGCGGGGATTCGTAAAACACCAGCGTGGCGGAGAATGTTTTGAGCGATTCGAGCGTTTTGCGCCGCGCCGTTGGCTTCGGCGGCAGGAAGCCCACGAACTGAAACGCATCGGTGGGGAGTCCCGAAGCCGAAAGCGCGCTCAACAGGGCCGACGCGCCGGGAACAGGCTCGACGCGAATGCCGGCGGCGATGGCCGCCGCCACGATGCGGTAGCCCGGGTCCGAAACCAGCGGCGTGCCCGCATCCGACACCAGCGCTACGCTGGCGCCCTCCGAGCATCCGTTCGACCAACTCCGCCGCGCGCGCCTGTTCGTTGTGTTCGTGATAGCTCACTACGCTCGTCTGTATCCGGTAGCGATCCAGCAGCTTGCGCGTCTGCCGCGTGTCTTCGCAGGCAATCACGCCGGCTTCGCCCAGCACGCGCACCGCGCGATAGGTGATGTCCTCAAGATTACCGATGGGTGTGGCGACGATGTAGAGGACACCGGGCATCATTCGCCAGTATGCAACAGTTGGCAGGAATCGGGCAGCTCCGTCCCCGTTTAGGCTGCTGTTCCGGGAAAAGCTGCGGCGGTACGCGGTTCAGGGCCGCTGGGCCGAGGACCTGCACCTGGCGGGCTGGGGCGAGGGAACCATCAGCGCGCGGATGGGCTTCACGCGATCGAACATGACGCTGATCAGCCCGGCGCACGCGGAAGTGCGCAAGCTGCTGGTGGACCAGTTCACGGACCTGGTGAGGGACGGCGCGGAGGGACTCCAACTGGACAAGACCAACGGCGGGGTGATGGACTTCAATCCGAGCCTGCCGGTGGGGCCGGACCGCTCGATGACCGCGGAGCTGCTGGCGACGTTCCGGGAGATCGTCGCGAAATGCCGGGCGGTGAATCCTGAGTTCGCGCTGGCGTCGGAGACGTGGTGGGACAGGACGTTCCCGATGGTGGATGTCTCCTACATGCGCATGAACGAGATGGATATGAACTCGCCGGTGCTGCGCTACACGTTTCCGGAGTGGACCTCGACGATCTTCGCGGAGACTCCCGGCGACTTCAACATCATGAACAACGGCATGCGTTACGGGCTGGTGTGGGCCATGGCGCCGCGCCACTATAACGACTCGATGGATGAGCTGTTGACGCGGCCGCTCTCGCAGTACGTGCGGGAGCTGATACGCATACGCGGTAAACACAAGGACGTGTTGTTCCACGGGCGGTTCCGGGACACCGAAGGCGCGGACGTGACGGGGGGCCAGAACGTGCGCTACTCGGTGTTCGAAGGGATGGACAAGCCCGGAAAGGCCTGCGTGGTGGTGAACTACGGGAACGAGGACGCGGAGGCGAAGGTGCGCTGGCCGGGAGGGGACGGTCAGGAGGTGGAGGTGTTGCAGCCGTTCCGCAAGGACGCGACGGCCAGGCTGCCGGTGACGGTACGGTTGGCGCCGCGTACATGTGCCGTCATCGCCGGCAAACCGGGACAGGCAGCACTGTCCCAATAGTCAGATTTCTTCCTGGATCGTCGCTCCGCCCGGTTGATCAGGCCGAGGCCGGCCTGGACCACGCGGTCCACCGTAACCCGCGTCATGCAGCGATGGTCAATAGGGCATTCGCGCAACAGGCAGGGACTGCATTCCACCGGCTCCCGCACGACTCGCGAATGTTCACCCACCGGTCCGGTACCGGCATCGTCGGTGGCGCCGAATATTGCAACGGTGGGAACGCCCAGCGCGGAGCTGATGTGCATGGCGCCGGAATCGTTGGTCAGATAGAGATCGCAAGCGGCGGCGTATTCGATGAATTCGCCCAGCTTCGTCGCGCCGGCAAAGTTACGCACGGGGATTCCCTGGCCGGCAACCAGGCCGGCCACAAGTTCACACAATGGCCGCTCGCTTTCCGAGCCGAAGACGGCCACGCCGCCGCCTAACTCAGCCGCGAGACGCCAGGCCGCCTCGCCGAAACGCTCGGGAAGCCATCGCTTGGCGTTTCCAAACGCCGCGCCGGGACTTACTCCCACGATCTTGGCAGGCAGACCCAATTTGGCCAGCTTGCGGGCGCCGCTTCGGCGGGCCTCAGCCTGAGCATCCAGGTGAATGGTGTCGCTCGCGCCCAGGCTTTCGCTCAAGTGCGCGCGGCGCAGCAGTTCCAGGTAGTAGAAGCGCTCGTGGCGGGGAATCTCACCGGCCGCCGGCACCCGGATCGGGTCCGTCAGCAGCCAGCCCCGTCCGTCACGGTTGTACCCGATGCGCCTGGGAATTCCCGCCAGCCAGGCGAGCAAAGCCGCTTCGAAAGAGTTCTGCAGCAGGATGGCGCAATCGAACTTCTGCGCGCGAAGCTGCCGGGCGGCTCGCCACTTCCCACACCAATCCCCGGCTCCCCGGCCGGCGTGAAGCAAGATCACCGAGTCGGCGAACGACTCTCGCTCATAGATAGCGGCCACCCACGGACGGGCCAGAATCGCGATATGCGCGTTCGGAAAGCGTTCGCGGATGGCCCGCAGCGCCGGCAGGCACATCACCGCGTCTCCCACCCAGTTGGTTGCCCGAACCAAAATCCGCGAAAAACACGCGTCCTCCGTCTTTCGGACCTGATTCATGACAGCTCATCCACCGGCACAATCAAGCGTATCACGCATGCCGAAATCTCCACTGCAGCCGCGCATCGGACATGGATTCCGGCCCATCTGCCGAGGCTGTTCGCGCATTCGAAGCCGGGCACCTTAGCCTGCACCGCCCACCGCGTCTGCTACCATTCACTTTAGGAATATGGCCGACCTCCGACCTAGCCTGCTTCTCTTCCTTATCTGCGGCCTGCTCGCATCGCAGACGGCCCCTGCCCCGCGCGTGGTAATTCCCGGAACCGAAAGCTCTCCGGAAAAGCCGGGCCGCCCACCCTCGGATGCGATCGTCCTGTTCAACGGCACCGACCTGTCGCATTGGGTGTCAAAGTCGAAGGACGGCCAGATGGGCGAACCGAAATGGAAGGTGGAAAACGGCTACATGGAGGTAGTGCACGGAAGCGGGTCGCTGGTAAGCAAGGAAAAATTCGGTTCCGCGCAGATCCATGTCGAGTGGGCGACCCCGGCCCAGGTCAGAGGTTCCAGTCAGAATCGCGGCAACAGCGGCGTCTTTCTGATGCGGCGGTGGGAGATTCAGGTCCTCGACTCCTGGGAGAACCCCACGTACGCGAAAGGGGAAGCGGCAGCCATCTACGACCAGAAGCCGCCACTGGTAAACGCCAGCCGAAAGCCCGGTGAATGGCAGGTATACGACATCATCTTCGACGCGCCCACTACGAGGGTGACAAGCTGGTCACGCCGCCCTACGTTACGGTTCTACACAATGGTGTTCTCGTGCAGAACCACGTTCCACTGTCCGGCGGGGACCACGGCGACGCCAAGGGCCCGAACACGGTTGAAGGGCCGTTGATGTTACAGGATCATCCCGGTCCGGTCCGTTTCCGCAACGTGTGGGTTCGGCCCCTGGGGCGTCCCTCCGGGAACTGAGCCGGCGGGGCCGGACGCACATCACCGTCAGTATTCGCGATCCTTCAAGACACCCGGCTGCGGCACCCGGTACTTGCCGTCAGTTCCGGCCAGCAACGGGGCGGGACCGTCCATGGTCAGCTTGTCCACGTCGGGTGCGAACTCGTGGTCGCAGTTGAGGATCTGGTCGTAGGTAATGATCTGGCCGGTGTGGGCGGCCATGCGCCCCATGGACGCCACCAGGCTGGCCTCGGCGCCACGCTGCACTTCGTTGTACGGCTTGTCCTGGCGGATGGCCTCCATCAGGTCGTCCCACTCGAATTGGTAGGGGCTTCGCTCGGGTTGTGGGAACGCCCAGACCAGGTTCGGATCGTCCGGCAGCGGCAGTTGCTTGCGTGAAGTGACGCAGGGCATCTTCTGGCCCTTGTAAATCCGCGTCATGCCCGGTGTGTGCGACAGGGTGGAGATGACCGCTGAGCCCTTCGACCCATGTGCATAGCTGGCGAATTCGTCGCGGCAGCCGGCCATGTTGCGGCCGTCGAAAAAGAGCCTCGTCCCGTCGGGATAGACATACTGAACCGAGTAGACGTCGAAGTTCTGGTCCAGGGAATCGCGGCGGTAGTGGCGCCCGCCCACGGCGTGGGCCTCCACCGGCCAGGCGCCCTTCATCCAACTGCATTCATCGATCTGGTGAATGTAGTAGTCGCTGAACACCCCGCCACTGGCCCACAGAAAGGCGTGGAACCTCTGGATCTGGTAGACCAATTCACTGACACCGTCCGGCTTCGGCCCGGCCGTGCCCCCGCCTTGTCCCATGCGGTAGGCTCGCATGGCGACGATCTCGCCGATCTGGCCGGAGCTGATCCGGTCCCGGAGTTCCTGCCGGGCCCGGCAGTGGCGTACCATCAGGCCCACTCCCACTTTCAGGTTCTTCTTGACCGACAGTTCACCCAGCTTCAGCATTCTGCGGGTGGTGGGGCCGTCTACCGTGATGGGCTTCTCCATGAAGGTGTGAAGCCCCTTCTCGATGGCGTAGCTAAACTGCACCCATCGGAACGCGGGAGGCGTGCCCAGGATGACAACGTCGCCGGCCTTCATGGAATCCATCGCCTGGCGGTAGGCGTCGAAACCCAGGAACCTCCGCTCGGGCGGCACGTCGATCTGGCCCGCGAACTGCGACTTCAACTTGTCATAGCTGTCGTTGAGCTTCTTCGGAACCACGTCGGCCATGGCCACAAGGCGGGTTGGGCCATTCTTCACCGAGAGCGCATTGATCGCTGCTCCGGTCCCCCGGCCACCGCAGCCGACCAGGGCCACCTGAATCGTATCGTTCCCGGCCGCATGCACGTGCGGAAGTGCGACTCCCGCCAGGGCCGAGGCCCCCGCTGCTGTGCGGGTTGTGCTCGCCAGGAACTCGCGGCGTGAGGTAGTTTCCGTCTTCTTCTCCCTCATAGTGATCTCTCCCCTCTTATCCTGTAAGGTAACTGCGCAGGCAGGCATCACCAGGATGCCCCCTACAGGATATAAAATCACCTGCGGCGGCGCATCCGTCATGGATGCGAACCGATCCTCCGATTAGACATGGGAAAGGGCGAAGAGAGGCAGTGGGCTGGGATGTGTTTGGACCTGGACGGCCGACTTCGCCGCCTCACTTTGCGTATTTGGTGAGCATGGCGGGACTCGAACCCAAACACGGTACTGATGGCACGTAAGTTATTCATTCTTCGATTCTGTACTTTCGTTAAATTCGCTAAATTCGCCAGATTGGGGTACACGGCGGGTACACGGACCTAAATGGAGTACGAGGTAACCGAGGAATGCGAGGCAAGCCCTCAAATGTGGTGGGTGCGCGCGCGAAGCGCTTTCGGAGGATGAGCCTGGTTTATGACGGCCAAGGGATTGGCAAATGAGCGGCGAAGGAAGCAAATCGCGGCCGCCACCAAACTGCTGATGTCGGAATTGCTCCAGTCCCACCACCAACAGGTCACTCGCTTGGTGGGCAAATCTCTCGCCGCCATCGAGGATGCGTTCGATGCGCAGCGCGTTGGATGCAGCAAAGCCGGCGAGGCGGTGGGGCTGGGCAAGGACCACTTCGCCAGGCTGGCCGCGTCTAAGCGTCTGGTGGAGATGATGCAGGCGGCGCGTGAGGATACGCCCGCTGGCTCGGCACCCTGCACGATCACCTGGGAGGCGTTCCTGGCGCTCCAGCAGACGCTACAGCCCAAGCCCCCGGAGCCGCCCGAGTGAACGCGGCCCAGCGCAGTCTGCGCGGCGTGGCAGTGGGCAGCCGGGGATCTGCAACACTTCCGATTGGAGGCTTGCCGCCCGCCGTGAAATTGTGCAGACTTGGCAAAGGAGGAATACATGGCGACAAGGAAAGCACCCAAAGGAGCCACAAAAAGGCTCGCGCGTTCGCCGGCGATGGGACCCGCGGTGGAGCTGTTCGGGCATGTGACTCTCGTCGAGAGCTACAAGGTGCCGGGGTTCACGGGGTGTCACGCGCTGGTGGCGCTGCGCGACTCGCCGGGCGTTACGGTAGCCGTCTTGACGGCCGAGATTCGCCACCAGGAGTTGATGACAGCAGCGTTAGCGACGGGCAACCTGATAGCGTTTTGGGGGCAGAAGTACACGGTCCCGCCTACTCCGCGCGGAGGGACGTGGTCGGTGGATGTTTACAACACGAGCGGAATTATTCTGTATAACGCAGCCTGACGGCGGGTCGAGACGAGCATAAACGCTCAGGATGGCACGACGCGATGGCTTGTGGAATCAACGAGCCATTGGCCGGATGGAATATTTGCGTACTACAGCGGGTGGTATTGTGTCTGCCCACCGAGAACGCGCACAAGAGGACGTCCCCCTGCACTAAACTAACGAGTGCCTGTCTTTGGTGAGAGGGCTGGCGGATCGCTCCGCCGCCGCAGGCTTGCGGCGAGTCGTTCCTGCTTCCGGCGACTCCAAATACTCGGAGAGCTTCAGCGGAAGACGCGCTCCTTTCTCCATGTGGTGCTGCACCGCCGTCTGGTCGTCGTTCTGAAATCGGAACAAAGCCAGGAATCGAAGTGCGGGATGCGGAAAAAATGTCCGCCCTGAGGTCAGAGCGGGCGAGAGGCATGAGACGTGATTAACCTACCACCAAGCCAGCAGCGAAGCGACGCGCTGGGCACACCGGTGTAGGTAGTTGTTGTGTGCATTCGGCGCGCAAAGGGCGCCGCAGGCTCGGAGCGGCGCCCTTCATTGTTCGCCGTGGCACGCGGCCATCGGCCTTTCCATGCTGCCGCTGCATACGGAGGGTGGAAAGCGGCGGCAGAGGTTTATGTTCTTGTAGATCGGCGCCCGATGGAAATTCTTTAGACCGGGGCGCCCGCAGAGACAAAAACGCGCGCCCCAGGCAGAGCGGGCGTGAGGAGTTTTGGTGATCGTGCTACCAGTCGAGCAGTGATTCCACACGCTGGACTTACCGGCGCATGTCTTGCGCATTCCGCGCGGGTGGGGCCGCCGGGCGGTTCATTTTGCCCTTCACGGTCAGGCAACGCGAATGAACTCCCTCGCGCCGGCCGCCCTCTGTCACCCCTGGCTGAAGAAAAATGCGATTAATCAGTCCTCTCAAGGGTAACCTCGGCCAATAGATCGGTTGTTCATGGAAATTCTTTAGACTCGGGCGCAGGAGCAGAAAAAAGCGCCCGCCCCGGTGCCCACAACAAAATGGAGCTCATCAACAGACAGGCTTACGGTTTCCGCAACTTCGAAAACTACAGGCTCAGAGTGAAGGTCTTATGTGGTTAACTGAGATGGGATTGGGGTCTTGCCCCCGTTGTTGGCGTAGAGCTGCTGGACATTTAGAATGTTGGTGAGCCGGGCGGGACTCGAACCCGCGACCCTTTGCTTAAAAGGCAAATGCTCTACCGTCTGAGCTACCGGCCCTCACCTGCGTGGTGGAAACTGACTTCAGAATAACACACGGTCTCGCGGCTGCTCTTCGCTCGCGTGCCGGGTGGAAGGGCGCGACACGACTTTCGGTGCGACACCTTTTCGTCGGACACTTTCCGCCGGACGGTTGCGTGGCGCAAGCGATTGTGGTATTCAAGTGCCCCAGGAGGATTGTATGCGTTCCGATACGAAAAAGCGGGCGGCGGTTTTCGCTCTCATCTCTTTGAGCTTGTTACTGGTGGCCTGTTCGACGGGTCCGACCCCGCCCCGGAAGGGTACGCCGGAGTTCTACTGGCAGGCGGCCAAAGAGACTTTCGCGACGGCGGACTATCTGAAAACAGCCGATCATCTCGAGGCCATTGGCAGGACCGAGAACCAATTCACCAGCAAGGCGCAGACGTGGCGCCTGGTCCTGATTTCTGGCATGACGAAAGCTTTCATGGAACTCGGCGACAACTACGAAATCGGCGGGCGCGTCAACAAGGCCAACCCGACGCCTTTCCGCAAGCGCGTGAGCTACTACCGCGACATGGCGGGACGGCTTTCTCTGCAGTTCGCCGAGACGTTCCGGGCCTTCGAGCAAAATCAAAAAGAACCTGAGATTACGCTGAGTTTTCCCTTTCCCACCGGCAGCGCGGGTCAGGTTCCAGGGTTGAACAAACTCTTCAATGGCATTTTCCTTTCCGAAGCGGAACAGGAGATCACACAGAAACGCATGCTCGAACGCAGCATTCTGATCGCCGTGGCCAAGTCGGCGGGCGCCGGAGAAGACACCGCCAAGGCGCAGTCCATGTTCCAGGCGGGGGAAGTGAAAGTGCCGCGCGCGGTGTTCATGACGGTGATGGCGAACACGCTGTACGATCAATCGCAACTTTTCATACGGACCAAGCTGGACAGTCCGGACAAATTGAAGCTGTTTGCCAACGAAGCGCTGGACGCCCTCAAGGGAGTTCCGGAGACCAAGGACACCAAGGCGCTCACGGCGAAGATCCAAGCCGCGCTGAAGAAACTCGTAATCTCGCGCGGTAAGATCAGCGGAGCCGGGGCGGTTGGCCCGGCTCCTGGGTCACGCGCAGAGGCTGTGGCGAGATGGCGCAGTCGGGGAGCGGCGTGACGCTGTAATAGTTGAGCCCATAGCGCCAGCTACGGTGCATCCGCTCGACGCAGACCTCCGCGCGGTGCGGCTGGATTTCGCGCCACAGCGGTCTGGCCGAGGCGGCGCGGTCGATGGCGGGATAAGTAGCGGTCTTCAGCACCACCACGCCGGCCGTCAACACGCATCCAATCACGGCCAGCGCCACGTCGCGGCGGCCGCCATTCTCCAACCACCAGCAGAGCCCGGCGAGCACGCACGCCCCCAGGGGCACCCACACTGAAATCTGTAATCCTCCGGCGCGAGTGAGTCCCACGGCCAGCGCCTCCGGCAGCACGCGAGCGGCCACCGGTATTGCGCCGAGCAAAGCCGCTACCGCGGCCAAATACCAGCGCGCGTTCTGGCGTCGAGCCAGCGCCAGACCGGTCAGCGCCGCGAGCGCCGGCAGCAGCGGCAGCAAATAGCCGGGCAGCTTGTTGGTGGAAGCCGAGAAGAACACAAATCCGAACACCAGCCAGGCGGAGAGAAACCGCGCGCGCCGGTCGTCGAACAGGCGTCGTTCAAAAAGCGAAACCAGCAGGGGCGTCCAGGGAAAGAACCCCGCCAGCAGAACGGGCAGGTAGAACCAGAACGGCTGTTGATGCATCAGAGCATCGGCTGTGAAACGCTGAAAATGATGCCGGCCGAAGAAATCGTTTAAAAAGAGCCAGCCGTGACGCCAGGTGACGGCCGCATACCAGGGCGTGGCGACCAGCAGACCGGCGACCACCGGCCAGACCAGATCGCGCCAGCGGCGGCGTCCCATCCAGGCGAGCGGTGCGGCCAGCAGCAGCGGCACCAATCCCTTGGCGAGTACGGCCACCCCCATCCACACTCCCACGGCGAGCAGACCGCGCCGCTCGCCGCGGTCGATCCAGCCGAAACACAGCAGCATGGCGGCGGCGAAGGCGGCTGACATAGGCAAGTCCGTCGCTGCGATCTGGCTGTAAGCGAGCCACCCGGCACAGGTCCCCAGGATGATGGCGGAGTAAGCCGCGGCGGCGGCACCGAATTCGCGGCGCAGAACGTGATAGTAGAAAACCAGGAACGCGAGGCTGGCGAGCGCCACGGGAAGGCGGGGTGCGAGGTCTTCGCCAAGGCCGCAGCGAAAGGCCAGGCCGACCATCCAGTAGAGCAGCGCGGGCTTTTCGAACCACTCGCTACCCCAAAGCCGTGGCGTGATCCAATCGCCCGAATTCGCCATCTCGCGAGCGATCGAGGCGTAGCGCGGTTCGTCCGGTCCCACCAGCCCCATGCCAGTCAGACCGAAAAATAGGAGAAAATAGAACGCTAGCGCAACGAGCGGCCATTTCCACATTCCGGAGGACACCATTTGAGTATAGTGAGCGCCACATCCCGGCTGGGAATTGCCCTAATTCTTTCCGCGGCCTTGCGCGCGGACGTCGATGGCTGCGCTTGCGACCCGGCGAAACCGGAAACCATGGAAGCACGCCAGTGTTCCTTGTGCCGGCTCGCCGAACGCCAGAGCGCCGAACCCGCCATCTTCTTCGTGAAAGACAATAACCCACACAAGCCCAACCGTTGGTTGGCCCTGCCGAGAAAGCATGGCAAGCACGGGCACCACCTGCAGAGCATGACGCGGGCTGAACGCACCGCGTTGTGGAAAGCGGCCATCGCGAAGGCCCAGGAGCTTTGGCCAAACCAGTGGGGCATCGCCTACAACGGGCCCAAGGTGCGCACACAGTGCCACGCGCACGTGCATATCGGCAAGTTGCTCAAAGGCGTCGAGACGCGTCGCTTCGTGGTGGTCGCCGGTCCCGGGCAGATACCGTTGCCCGACGGCGAAGGCATCTGGGTTCATCCAGTGGGCAGGAAACTCCACGTTCATCTGGGCGAACAGACTTGCGAGACCGTTTTGTTGAGGTGATGCAACTTGGATTTATACAACATAAGTAAGGCCGCGACACCCGAAAACACACTCGTCCGCATGCACGAGTGCGACAACGTGGCGGTCGCGCGAGTGAGAGTGGCCGCGGGCGAGCGGTTAGTGTTGGGCGCGAGCCAGGTCACCGCCCGCGAAACGATTCCGGCGGGACACAAAATCGCGCTGGCGCCGATCGCCCGAGGCGAGAAGGTGCTGCGTTACGGCGAGGCCATCGGCCTGGCCAGCGTGCCCATCCTGGCCGGGGCGCACGTACACACCGGAAACGTCTCGTACGAAGAACTCTCGCCGGCCTATGAGTATCCGCCGGAGCCGCTGCCCTTCCCCGCGCCCCCGGCTTCGATGCCGGCGTTTCTGGGCTACGCGCGCCCGGACGGCCGTGCCGGCACGCGCAACTACATCGCGGTGATGGCGGCGAGCAACTGCTCGGCCCACGTGGTGAACCTGGTGGCGCGCAGCTACGAAGGCGCGAGCCTGCCGGAGAACGTCGACGGCGTGGTCGCGTTTCCGCACGGCGACGGTTGCGGGCACGCCATTGGTCCGGACACGGAGATGCTCGAACGCATCGTCAACGGCGTGCTGGATCACCCCAACGTTTCCGGCGCCCTGATCATCGGCCTGGGCTGCGAGGTGAATCAACTGGGCCATTACTTGAACGGCACCCTGGCGAAGGAGTCCCGGCTGGTGGGCCTTTCGTTGCAGGCCAGCGGAGGAACACCCGGCACCTTACAGGCGGCACGCCAGGAAATCGCGCGTTTGATGGAACGCGCGGCGGCCGAGCGGAGAGTCGAACTGCCGGCGTCGAAGCTGTGCCTGGGATTGAACTGCGGCGGATCGGATTCGTTTTCGGGTGTGACATCGAACCCCGCGCTGGGCTCGTGTACGGACACGCTGGCGCGCATGGGCGCCACGGTGGTGCTGGCCGAGACGCCGGAAGTCTTTGGCGCCGAACACCTTCTGGCGAGGCGTGCGCGCAGTCGCGAAGTGGCCGAAAAATTCCTCGGCCTGGTCCAATCCTACAAAACGTACCTGGCGCAGTTTGGGAGTAACTTCAACGACAATCCCTCTCCGGGAAACAAGGAAGGCGGCCTGAGCACCATCCTGGAAAAATCTCTGGGCGCGGTGGCCAAGGGCGGCACCAGCACGCTGATGGACGTCTATCCTTACGCTGCACGCGTCGAGACGCCCGGGCTCGTATTTATGTCCACACCGGGTTACGATCCGGTGTCGCTCACCGGACTCGCCGCGGGCGGCGTGAACCTCATCGCCTTCACGACGGGCCGCGGCAGCGCCATCGGGTTTCCCACTATCCCCGTGGTGAAGATTTCCAGCAATACGCGTATCTGGCACGCCATGCGCGACAACATGGACTTGAACGCCGGGCGCATCGGAGATGGCGAGATCACCATTGAGGCGATGGGCCGCGAGATCTTCGAGCGCCTGATGGAAGTGGCTTCGGGTCGCCAGACCGCCAGCGAACGATGGGGGCACGGCGAATTCGTGCCTTGGCGCATTGGACCGTTCATGTGAGGATAATAAGACTTATGCGTGCTTTTATGACTCGAAGTGCCATCGTGCTTTGCGTGGGCGCCGCGCTACTCCTGGTAGCGCAGAGCCGCCCGGGGGCCGGCGTGGCGAAGAAGAAGGCCGCCCCGGCAACTTCGGCGGCAAAGCCCAAGAGCGCCCTGGATAAGAAAGTGCTCGAGGCCTACGTACGCCACCTTTTCCTGTGGGGTTCGCCGGTGAAGATTGAAGTCGGCGATCCAAAGCCCGCGCCGTTTCGAGGATTCGTGGAAGTCCTGGTGCACGCTTCCCTGGGAGACGCCGTGCAAGACGAGTTGTTCTACGTCTCCAAGGATGGACAGAAGATGCTGCGCGGCCAGGTCTACGACATCAAGGACAATCCCTTCCGTGAAGATCTCGATAAGCTCAAAACGGAATTCCAGCCGAGCCTGGGCACCGCCGGCGCCCCGGTGGTACTGGTGATGTTCAGCGACTTCCAGTGTCCCTTCTGCAAGGAAGAGGCCAAGCTCATCCGCCAAAACCTGATCAGCGCCTACCCAAAAGATGTGCGGCTCTATTTCAAGGACTTTCCGCTCGAGCAGATACACCCGTGGGCCAAAACCGCCGCCATCGCCGGCCGCTGCATCTTCCGCCAGAACCCGGGCGCGTTTTGGAACTACTACGATTGGATCTTCGATCACCAAAGTGAGATCACGCCGGAGAACGTCAAGGCCAAGCTGGTCGAGTACGCCGCTAGCAAAGCTTCGCAAATCGACGGCCTCCAATTCGGCCGGTGCCTGGATACGCGCGCGACGGCCGCCGAAGTCGACAAGAACATCGCCGAAGCCAAGCTCCTCCGGATCAACTCGATTCCCACGCTGTTCATCAACGGCCGCCGCCTGGTCGGCAATCAGGGCTGGAGCGTGATCCGGCAGGCCATCGATTACGAAATCGATTACCAGAAGACCGCGCAAAATGCCGGCGAGCAGGCCTGCTGCGAGTTGAAGATACCTTCGCCGCTGAACCATTGAGCGCTCTACGGGCGCCGCCGGGCCGGCAGGCTGGGCGGCGACACCTAATATTCCGCGCGAAACCTGCCGATAAGGGCGATGGAGGAGATGGACACACAGGTGGGTTGTATCGGCCTGCGCCTCTCTTTTGTGCGAGAATGGCCATTCCAGTGTTAAACCTTACGACGGCACCGCTACCGGTGGATCGAACCTGGACGTTGCCACCCCTGATCCTCCACCCCTTCGCGGACGCGACAGGACCTGGCAAATTGGTGGAGAGTTCGCGCGCCAGCCTGATGCTGGACCGGCTGCTTCCGTCCGAGCAAACGGAGGAAGAGTTGTCGCGCAGAGTGCTGGAAGGGCGATATTACGAAATCCGAATGCTGTACTACGTCGGACGGGACGTGGCGCGCTGGATCGAGCAGTGCGCCGACTTCGCCGCCCGCGATCCTCACCTTTGCGGTTGTGGCCTCCGGCGCCAGAGCTTCGCGGCTCTGTTGATCGAGAGTCCCCCTCCAAAAGTGCAAGAAAAGCTTCGCCAGTGGGGCGTGGTGGACTTCCGCGTCATTTTCACCCGCGCCCTAGGCCTCAACGCCGTCTTCGTCAACGCTCCCGACCGCCACGATCTCAATGAGGAGTTTCTCCGGCACTACTATCGCTTCGCCGATCATCTTTACGCCTGCAGCCAGGGTCTGACGCCGTTCACCGCCGCGCCCGCGGCCAATTTCGACTTTCAACTCTACGCCTCCGGCGAGTACTCCAGGATGCTCGAGCGCGAGTGGGAAGAAGACGGCATCCATTAACCATCGCACCCGCGCCGAGGCTATGGCGACAAGCGGTTGCGAGCCCAATGTTATAATTCGGGCATGCCGTTTTGCCCTGCCCTATTAGTTCGCCAGAACTTTCCCGACCGGACTCTCCCGGACCTCGCCGGCACCGTCCGCCGCGAACTTGACCAAGCTGGCTTCGCCGCGCGTCCCAAACCGGGCGGCCGCATCGCCATCGGCGTGGGAAGCCGCGGCATCTCGAATCTGGCGGTAATTGTGCGCGCCGTAGTGGATTACTGGAAATCGGCGGGCATGCGGCCGTTCATCTTCCCGGCCATGGGGAGCCACGGCGGTGCGACCGCCGAGGGCCAGGCCGGCGTGCTAGCCCATTTCGGAATCACCGAGGCCACCATGGACTGCCCCATCGTGAGTAGCCTGGACGTAGTACAACTCGGCAAGTCCGCGGACGGGATTGCTACGTCCATGGACCGCTCGGCGTTCGAAAGCGACGGTGTGATGCTGATCGGCCGCGTGAAATGGCACACGGACTTCTCGGGTAAGATCGAGAGCGGCCTCTACAAGATGATGGCCATCGGCCTGGGCAAGCTCGACGGCGCTCAGCGTTACCACACTTACGGCCATAAGATCGGGATGGAACGGGTGATCCTCAGCGTGGGGCGCAACGTGCTTGCCTCGGGGAAGATCCTCGGCGGATTGGCCATCCTCGAAGATGCCTATCATCACACGGCACACTTGGCGGCCGTACCCGTCGAGGTGATGGAAGAAAAAGAGGTAGAGCTGCTCGAACTGGTGAAGTCCTGGATGGGGCGCATTCCGGTGCCCGAGTTCGACATCCTCATCATGGACCAGATCGGCAAGAACATCAGCGGTGCGGGCATGGACACGAAAGTTGTGAACCGGAGCATGTACGGTAATTATAATGCCTGGGGCACCGGCCCCAACATCGAGCGTGTCTTCGTCCGTGACCTGAGTGAAATGTCTTACGGAAACGCCGTGGGATTCGGTTTGTCCGACATCGTTACAGACCGCCTGGTCAGTAAGATCGACTGGAAGGTCACGCTGGTCAACTCCCTGACCGCCTCCACACCCAATTCCATCCGCACGCCCATCCACTTCCCTTCCGACCGCGAATGCCTGGAGACCATCTGGGTAACCGTGGGTAAGTTCGAGCAGAATACGGTGAGTTATGTCTGGATCCGCAATACTCTGGACCTGACACCCATGGTGGTCAGCGCGAACCTGCGTGAAGACGTGGAACGGAATCCGCTCCTGGAGATCGTGAAGGAATCGCGCGAGTTGGAGTTTGATGCAGCGGGCAATCTGGCGGCCTGGTGGGACCAAGCCTGAGAAAGGGCTCACGAAAAAGAAAGAGCCGCGCGGCCTAAGCCGACATCGGCTCTCATTCCAAGTTGTTAAGCAAGAGACGCTTCTTTGCCGGAAGCTACACCTCAAGCTTCACATAGGGTCAAGCATCTCCCTACTGGAGAGAGTGGACGGGCAATAGAGAACTTGCCCATCCACCCGCCGCCTGGCGGTCTAGCTGCCAGCGGTCTCCGCGCCCTTCATCACGCTGCCGACCTTGCTGAAGATCGTGCTGATGCTGCTGGCCACGCCGGGCATGATTGCGCCGGCCGCAACGGCCACAAAACCCGCCATCAGAGCATATTCGATGAGATCCTGTCCGCGGGTATCTTTCCAAATTCTCAATTTCCAGATAAGTTTCATTAACTTGTTCTCCTCTCCCTGCGTCGCAAAATACATTGCTAAGCTAAACGTAGCATCACCAGGACTCACCGGGAATTAGAGTAAGTCCTTAGATAGACCCCTAATTCCTCTCAGGTCTTACCTGATTCCACGGGGTGCACATCCGGAAGACGTAACATCCGGAACTCTTCCATTAGGGCGAATGGCGTTTTCACACTGGACGGATGTTCACCCCGCTGCTCAATATTTTCCTTGCTCAGGTGCCCCAGATCCACCGACATTTCGAGATACTCGACCAGGTCCGGATCCAGCCCCATGACGCGGCAAGCCGTGGCGTCCACCGCCACCAGGTCCGCACCCATGACTAGCACGTTGGCGGCGTGGGCGGTACCTTGGATGGGACCGTTTCCTTCCATTCCCACGATCCCGTCCACTACACCGAAGGTGCGCCGGAAGATCCGGTTGAGTCCCACGATCGAACTGGGGATACCCTGATAATGCAGGAAGTTCTTGGGCCAGCCGTAGACGGATCCCGGCACCAATCCGAACAGGTTCTTCATGGTCAGGGTGGCGCCCACCCAGTGATGGGTCTTCATCTTGGCAATCGAAACAATCAGATCGGCGGTGAGGGCTGTGTTCGGCAAATAGATCTCCTGCCCCCCCGTAAAGCCGGGAACCAGCGTAACATCGTCACGGTTCAGATCGACAAATCTCTTCTCGAAGTTGGAAATCTGCTTGTAGCCGGCTTCCTCGGCCAGAAAGTACGTGTCGCGGCGATGTCCGGGACCTTCCCCAATGAGCACCTGCGCGGCGCCCATTTCCTCGAAAACTTCCACTGCGGCCGCCACCACCGCGACGTGCGTGTTCACGGGCGTCAAGGGACTGAATTCCACGAGGTTCGGCTTCAAGAGGATTCTTTGGCCCTTCACCTGGAGCCCGCACTCCCGAACCCCGCGACGAATGACGCTGGCCAGGTCCGCTTCGTAACGGGAGGCTTTGGCCACCACGACCGGGGAACTTCCCGGCCGCTCGGGCTTCTGGCGACGCTTCTCGATCAGCCAGGTGCTAAATCCCGGAAGCACGGCCGCGGACACACCGCCGCGAAGAAAATCGCGTCTTCCCGGCGCCTTCATGTGGTCACCTGGGGGTTCAACAACCGGTACCGGCCGTCTTCGCAGCCCAACGCTTCCAGCGCTGTTACTAGAACATCGGGGCGTACGGCCTGGGTCTGGTCGCATTTCTCGATCGGCAGGCCGTAGTTGCGCAGCGAGATGGAGAGCCAGGCCCGAGCCAGCGGAGAGGGTCCGGCCTTCCAAAACGCTTGCGCCTTGTCTAAGGTAGTCCGCAGGTCGGCGCCCTGGGTGCCTTGCAGCGCCAGCAGTCCCAAAGCTGTGGTTTCCTCAAACGACGGGAGGTCCACCCGAAATACACGCCCGTTGCCGTAGTTCCAACCTCCGTCCGTGCAGCGGCGATCCAGCAGAAATTTTCTCCCCATCTCCACACGCAACCCCAGTTCCTTCGCCGGATAGTGGGTCGCCGCCCTTCTGAGGCAAATCAGAGTGTGCACGGTCGGTTCCACCCAGGAGGAGGTTCCGGAAGTCCACGGCCACCCGTGCAGCGAGGGGTCCGCTTCGATGGTCTGCATCTTGAGCCAGCGCGCCATCCACGCCCAGAAGTTTTCCTCCGCGCCGATGGTTTTTAGCAGCCAGTCGACCCCGGCGCGAAACGGCTGGTCGAATTGCCCGCGGGCAACATGCAGCGTGACGGCCAGCGCCGTCGTCCAATGCGGTTCCTGCACTTGCGGCCCACCGCGCCATGCCCCCTCGGGCAGTTGCCAGCTCCGCACCGCCTTCCAGGCGCGTTGGAGCGCACCTTGCGCCTGGCCGTCTCCATCCAGAGCCAGCATGGCGTACACGGTCGGTTCCAGCCAGGAGCGCTTTCCCGGGAAGTAGCCCCAACCCCCATCGGAGTTTTGGGCATCCAACAGAAAGTCGAGCCTCGATCGCAAGTACATAGAGTCTCTTAAAGGTTATCGGCTCAGATTACTTAGTACATTAGGGAAATCCATACCTGAATCCACATCTCCTTACACCCGCGCCTGCCATCGATGACCTCGGGGCGATACCATAGGATTGAGCGTATGAGCCTTTACTTCAGTGCTGGTTCGCCGACCGCCACCCTGTCGGCCGGAGATCTCAAGGCAGGGTTGTCCGCAGCCCTTGACAATCTCGGCGAGCGCCGCAAGGTACTCTGCCTGCCGCCGGATTTCACCCGCTTCCATTCGCACGCCGGCGAGCTGACGAGCTACGCGTGGCAGTACTACGGACCGAAGCTCACCGATGTTCTGCCGGCCATAGGCACTCACGCGCCCATGACCGACGGCGAGATCCGGAGGCATGTTCGGCGACATGCCGCTGGATCTGTTCCGCGTGCACGACTGGCGTAACGGCATCGTCACTCTGGGCGAAGTGCCCGCCGCCTACGTGCGCGAGCAGACCGAAGGCAAGCTGGATTTCACCTGGCCCGCCCAGGTGGATCGCCTGCTGGTGGAAGGCGGCTTCGACCTGATTCTCTCCATCGGCCAGGTGGTGCCGCACGAAGTGATCGGCATGGCCAACTACAACAAGAACGTCTTCGTGGGAACGGGCGGCGTCGAGGGCATCAACAGGAGCCACTACCTGGGCGCGGTCTACGGCATGGAACGGATCATGGGCCGCGCGGACACGCCGGTCCGGCGGGTGCTCAACTACGCTTCCGATCATTTCGCCAGGCACCTGCCGATCGTCTACGTGCAGACGGTGGTGGGCAAGGACGAGCGGGCGCGCTGGTGATGCGCGGCCTGTTCGTCGGCGACGACGTCGAGTGCTTCCAGAAAGCCTCCGAGCTGAGTCTTCAGGTCAACTTCGTCAGATGCTCGACCGGGAAATCCGCAAGGCCGTGGTGTACCTGGACCCAGCCGAATTCAAGAGCACCTGGCTCGGCAACAAGGCCGTCTACCGCACGCGCATGGCGCTGGCCGACGACGCCGAATTGATCGTGCTCGCGCCCGGCGTCAAGGAGTTCGGCGAAGACGCGGCCATCGACAAGCTGATCCGCAAGTACGGCTACGTGGGCACGCCGCGCGGTGCTCGAGGCGGTCCGGGAAAACGCCGACCTGGCCGGCAACCTGAGCGCCGCCGCGCACCTGATCCACGGCTCCTCCGAGGGTCGCTTCTAGATCACCTACTGCCCGGGACATCTCACCCGCCAGGAGATCGAGAGCGTCAACTTCCGTTACGGATCGCTGGATGAGATGCTGCGCCGCTACGACCCGGCCAAACTCGCGGACGGCTTCCAAACGGTGGGCGGCGAAGAGATTTTCTACATCTCGAATCCAGCCCTGGGCCTTTGGGCCTACCGCGAACGGTTCCAGTAAACGGAACAGGCTCGCGCGAGCGGCAAGATCCGCGTGCCCCTCCCGGCGCGCCGCCGCAGGCTCAGTGGGTATGCCGTGCCAGGCGCAAATCCGCATGCCGCAGGATACGGCAATGTGCCATCGGATGGCGGGGGGCGGTTGCCAGCGTACCGGCGGCCACGCGGCTCTTCCGGACGATGGTACAAAGGATCGCCGCCTTGCCAGTGGCCACGGGGTAGGCGGAGGTGGTGGGTGTAGCGAAATTCACCACAGGGCGTTGAATGGCCCAGAGGGGTCCATGGAATGCGCTGTAAAGGCAAGGTTTGCGGGTTTCGGCTTCTTGCGGCACGGCGCATGCCGCGGTTGGCAGAGCCAAAGATGGCTCCCATATCGGAAACTGCTACTCGCGGGATCCAAGGATGGCGGCCAGGTGTATACTGACCAGGATGCGGGAGTCCCAAACGGAAATTCCGGCTTGAGCTTGCTGCCAGTTGCCGGAGTCAAAGGGAGGTTGACGTGCGACGTGGAATATTGCTGATCCTGATGCTATTGCTGCCGGTGGCCAGCTTCGCCCGGACATTCAACCTGGAACTGGCGTGGTCCGAACTCGAGTCGGCGATTCAGGGAAAAAATGTGGCGGTGCTGCTGCCGGATGGCGTGCGCATCGCAGGCCTCGTGCGGGCGGTTGAACCGGATGCTCTGGTTATGGATGTCAGGAAGACTTCCGACCGCGCCCTCCATCCGAAGGGAAGGACCAGCGTCCCGCGCCGATCGGCCGGCACGCTCGAGATGCGCGGCCGCCGCTTCCTGTGGCAGGCCCTCGGTCCCGCCATCGGCGCCGTGCCCGGCATCGTGGCCTGTGCCTGGGCCGCCGCATACGCCAACAACGAGGGTGGCATGAATGAGGCCCTGACTGCCATCTGTGCCGTCCCTCTCGGGGGCGGCGTGGCTCTGGGTTACATGGCAGGCCGCTCGGCCGACAAGCAGGTCACTTACATCAAGGTGAGAGACGCCGCCGCGCCGAAACTTGCTCCGTAGTGGATGGCGCGGGAGGATTTTTAAACACTGCGGGTCGGATTCGGCGAATCCATCGCATCCAGTCCCAGGCAGGCGCATCCGCGCACGGTCTCCCACTGTGTGGATGGATCACCAAACCGAAACTCTCTTCCCGGGCACTGAACTCCGCCTGGTTTACCGGCTTGTCTCGGCGAATATCTACTGGCACCAGATGAGCAGATCCGTGGTTAGCTGATAGGCTGGAACCCGGCACTCTCAACCAGGAGGGATATCATGTTGCGATTGGTCCTGCTGTTCGCGTGCGCCGTGGCGCTTTCCGGCCAGACGCGCGTGCCAAAGCTCACCGAAACTTACCGGCACTATTGTTTCGACTTCAATTGGGTGGACAAGTTGGACCCCGCCGAGAAGCCGCTCTCCGACTATTCGAAGCTAAGCGCCCAGGACCACATCCTCGCTCTGGATGCGCTGCACATCCAGCACGATGTACTGCCCGATGCCAGACTCACACCCGATATTCTGGCCGCATACTCGCTGGTGATTCTGCCCAACGTGGCGTGCATGACGGACGCGCAGGCGAGGGCCATTCGGGAATACGTAAGGCGGGGCGGATCGCTGCTGGCGACGGCCGAGACGTCGCTTTTTGACGAGAACGGAATGCCGCGGAAGGATTTCGCGCTCGCGGATGTGCTGGGTGTGAAGTTGGATGAGCCGATCTCGAACACTCTCCAGACGGGAAACCGCAAGCCTCCGGTGCTCCTGCGGCCGCGCCCGCAGCGCATCCCATCTTTGCTGGAATGCCGGAGACGGAATTGTTGTTGCCGGGCGATTCAGTTTACGCGCTGGCCGCCGGCGGCGAACCGGTGGCTGCGCTGATCGACGACGCCGGGACGCCGCGCCACTCGCCGTACCGGGTAACGTCACGCGCGGCGGTGGCGGTGAACGCGTTTGGCAAGGGGCGCGCCATCTAAGTATGCGGCGCGCTGTTCGCGCGGACTTATCACCAGCGGCAGCCGGGCATCTTCTGGCCGGACCGCCTGATCCGCAACGCGGTGGCGTGGCTGGCGCCAAGTGCGCCCTGGAAAGTGACCGCGTCCGCGCGCGTTTGGGCGGGTCTGAACCGCCAGGCAGGACACCACCGGCACGTGCTGCACCTGGTGAACTGGCAGACGGACCTGCCGGCCGAGGTCGAGTTCCGGATGCCTGCGGGCTCACCGGTGGGCGCGAGCGCAAGGGTGGTCTGGCCTAGGCCGGCGCCCCTCGCGGCGGCCACACGCAGCGGGGAACGAACCTATACGTTCCGCGGTGTGGGGCCGCACGTGGTGGCCGTCTTCGAGTGACGCCGGAGGTTCAGGGGAGGCACGCGACGGCGCCGGCATCCACCTCGCCGCCACGGTCCAGATACTCCTGCGGCCGCTGCGCACCCGCCGGACGCAGTACAACCTCACGCGTGTCCCTGCCGGTAACCCGCAGCCGCGTCCTCCCGCTGAAGTCGAGCACCGCGGCCCGCCGCACGTTGTGCAAACCGAGCACCGCCACCCGCGGCGCCATCAGCGTGAGTTCGTCCACGTCATCGGCCACCAGCCCCGGACGCACATCGCCGGCCGCTCCCTCCAGATGGACGTCGCGCAGCGTGATGCCCGCGGCATGCCGCAGGTACATACCGAAGGCCGGCAGTTCGCCGAACATGGTCGGGTCGGGATATTCCCCGGCCTTCTCCGGCACGTCCTCCAGCGCCGCCGGCCCCTCCGCCGCCCGCGCCACCTGAATGCGGATGCCCTCCGCCGTCACGTTGCGGATCACCGCTCCCGGGATGCCGCAGAACGGACTGGGACGTTTCGCGCCCACCGCCACGATGTTCGAGAACGCGATATCCTCCAGCCGCCCGGGAACCGGCTTGGACTGGCCCCGCCCGCGCGCCCCCAGACGCAGTGCCAGCGGAATTCCCACGTTCTGCATCGTGATATTGGAAACGGCCACCCCCTGCAGGGTGCCCCCGTCCACCGTGTACAGCGCCACCCCGGGATTGCCGTGCCGTCCCCCCATGCCCCCGATCAGCGTGCAGTTGGAGAACGTGATATTGCGGAAGTCGCCCAGACTCTCGGTGCCGCACTTCAGGTGGATGCTGGCCGTGCGCAGCACGCAATTGGTGACCGTCACGTGCTCGGTGTGCGCGACCTCGCCCAGCGACGGGCTGGCCTTCAGCACAATCGCGTCGTCCACGGACTCCACGAAGCAGTTGGCGATACGCACCGACCGGCAGCAGTCCGGGTCGATGCCGTCCGAGTACCCATTGCGGATGGTCACCCCGTCGATCACCACCCCATCGCAGCCCAGCAGGCTGATGTTGTAGCTGCCCGCGTTCTCCATGGAAATGCCGAGAATCGAGACGTCCCGGCACCGCTTCAGCGAAATCGGCTTGGGACCGCCGCTGCGCGTGCGGTTGCCGTCAATGCGGCCCTCGCCGCGGATGGTGACGTGTTCCAGTCCTTCTCCCCACAGCAGCGCGTGGTGAAAACGCGAGGTTGCCCGATCGGCATGGGGCGAATACGGCAGTGTCTCCGGCGCGTCGAAGTCCTCGGCCCGCTCGCTCATGCGCAGCACCGCGCCCGCCCCGATCCACAGCGTCAGGTGGCTCCCGAGGCGTAGCGTGCCGCACCGGTATTGTCCCGGCGGGACGTAGACGGTGCCGCCGCCCTGCTGCGCCGCCGCGTCCAAGGCGCGCTGGATGGCCGCCGAATCCAGGCGGCTGCCGTCGCCCGCCGCGCCGTGGTCTCGAACGTTGACCATGGGCGGCAGCGCTGCCGCTGCCTGCATCGCGATCCACTCGCGGCGTGTCGGGTCCATCGCCGAACTATATCACTTGCCGGAAGCATCGGGTGGCGCCTCTTTCACGTCGTCAAACCACCTCGCCGATCCAGATTTCGAAGCGCCGTCACCCGCGGGTCGAGCTTATGCAGCAAAAAAATGCCACACAGGCTGAACCTCCTTAACCCGGCGCCTTGGATCTGGCTGCCGTGTCATGGAGGTTCAGCCTGTGTGGCTCGGATGGTTGACCACTAAACAATCCACCGCTTGGGGAAGGTCACCGTGCGGCGCCGAAGGGCGAGCGTCCCTCGGGCATCCGCCGGATGTTCCCTTCTAGCGAGTCCCGAGTGATGCGATTTCGATATTGGAGGAGGCCATTCCGGCCCTCGCCATTTCGCGTTCAGCCTTCGAGAGCCTCAACTCGTGGCCATACTTCGCGCCGGATCTCCACATCTCCCGAAGAACCGTCACGTTCCCGAACTTGTGGAAAACGAGTTTCCCGATCTCCGCTTCGGAGGCGGCCCGCAAGGGCATGTTGGCGGAAAGAAGGACGGCGGCCGAGCCGTTCCAGGAAATCAATTCGATCCGTTTGTTCAGCCGTGTCAATCTTCACGTTGTAGTCGCCTGCGGGGAGCACCTTGTCTCCCATCAGGAACTGGAAGGGGATGTTAAACCGGCCGTCGGTCGCCGCGCTGGCAGTGGTCACCGAGAGTAGAACAAGGACGCCCATCGCGATGCGAAGGCTGGTCTTTAAGGTTAGGTTTTTCATGACTTAGCTCCTTTTGGCGTCTTGCGCCTACCTGAGAGTACGATGGTTTTCCATGGGGAGCCTCACGTAAAGGCTTGCCAGCAAAGGGTTGGCGCACTTTGGCGTACCGTGGCGCCGTTGCGCGCCCAAGGGACGCGGCACCTCAGTTAGCGTTGGTGGATACTATCGGTATGCAACCGCTCCGCTGGACCAGGCTTCTCCCTGTCGCATCGCTGTGGCTTCAGGCCGGACTTTGCGCGGATCCCTCCCTGACTGCCGCCGCGCGACCCAGCCGGCCGGTGTTTCAGGTTGACGTGGCCAACCCGACCAAGGACAAGCCGCAGTCGAAGATCTGGTTCGCTCACGGCTCCTGGTGGGCCTGGCTGCCGGTGCGCGAAGGGAGCGGCATCTGGAGGCGCACCCAGAAGGGTTGGCAGCGGCAGACATCGCTGGACAGGGCACTCCGCGGTTTGCCGGGCCAGGCGGATGTCTGGGCCGACGCAGATACGGTTCGCGCGGTGCTGGTGGAAGCGAGACGCGTGGCCGTAACCGGCTTGCAGTGGGATTCCACTTCGAAAGGTTACGTTCCGGCGGGCCCTCCCGTGCAGTTCGTCATGCCGGGAGACGGCGAAGCAGGGGGAGTCATCGAAACCGCCACCATCGCTCGCGACGGCCGCTCCCGCTGGTGGATTGCCTACGGCTGGCGGCAGAGCATGTGGGTCCGGGCATCCCGCGACGGCGCCGGATCGCAGTGGAGCGAACCCCAGGCCGTCAATGCGACGCCCGCTTCGAAGGACGACCTGTGCGCCATCGTCGCGCTGCCCGGTGGAGTGGGCGTGATCTGGTCGGATCAGGTCCAGGATGCGGTTTACTTCCGCCGGCACGCCGATGGAGCGCCCAGCGGGTCATGGGAGCCGGCGGAGGTTGTGGCGCGCGGCGGCCGAACCGCCGATGACCACATCAACGCGGCGGTGGCCGTAGATGGCACGCTCTATGTGGCCACTAAGAATTCCGTGGACCTGGTGGGGCACGCGCAGTTGGTGCTGCGCGTTCGTGATCCGCAAGGCAGGTGGACAAATCATCCTTATGCAGTGCGGACGGCCAAGTTTCAGCCGAGCCGCCCGATCGCCCTGCTGGGTGGCCAACCGCCGCGCCTGCTGCTGCTTTATTCCCTCTATCGCATGGATCACCCGAAACCGCCGCAAAGTGTGATCGCCTGGCAGACCACGGACCTCCCGCGCCTGAACCTGGCAACCGCGGCTCAAACATTGATCGACGCCGGAGCCCGCGTCAACGACGTAACCGGGCCCAAAGCGAGCCTGCCGTTGGGGCATCCCTGGATCGTCCTGGCCTCGGATGAGGTGGGGAATGTCTACGAGGCGCGGATAGATTGATCCACAACGGAGTCTTCTCAGCCGTCCAGGTCGATTTCGTGATGCTGCACACCCGTGGCCGGGTAGACGGCCACGCGGGCGTCGCCTTTGTGGCGCATCATTAGCAGCCGCGCCACTTCCTCCCAGGTCGCGGCGTACAGCGTTCCCGCGGGGAACTCCTCGCGGCTTTTCCGGGCCAGGTATTGCGAGTAGACGATCAACTGGAAATCCTGCGCGGCGGCCTTCGAAGGGTGTCTCGCGATGGTATCCCAATAGTTCTTTCCAGCCGGATAGCCGGGCTGCAGGAGATAGTGCCAGGCGTGAATTCCCTCCGGATATTGCAGAACGAGCACACCGGTGCCACCGTGGCGGACGGACTCTCGAATCCAGGACACGCCTCTGCCGCCCTGGCTGCTCTGCGGGTACGCATTGGCGATCACCACGTCGGCGTTCTTCACCGCGGCCGTCCGGTAGTTCCGGTTGGCCACGCGGCAGGCGGCGCGGTGCGCTTCGACGACGTCGCCGGCAAAGACGCCGCAGACCTTGCGGCGTCCATTGATGACCAGTTGCACGGTGAAATCCACGCGCGCCAGCCGTGCGCCTTCCTCCATATCCTGGCGAACATCGTTGTGGAAGATTCGGCCATAGACGGCGGTCTTGTTCTGATCCGCGATGACCTTGTGGTTGTACTTGATGGTGTCGAAGGAGGCGACGCCGGGCAGCACGGACTTGGCGCCGCCGCCATAGCCGGCAATGTTGTGGATCTTAATGCCGCTGATGGTCACGCGTACGTCCGCGGCCAGAAAGTTGCGGTTGATCTTAACGCGGTTGCCGAATTTTGTCCGGCCGACATCCTCGACGCTGTCGAAGGCGTTGTGATTGAGCCAGACGTAGCGCTCGGCGAGTTGCTTGCCGAGCTTGCGGACCACGTCAGGCTGCTCCAATGTGCGGTGCGCTCCCACGGCGCCCAGGAACACGATGTTTTCGTCGGCCAGGCCCGCTGCCTTGAGTTCCTCAACGATGAGCGGAGCCACTTCGAAGGGCGGAGTGGGCCGGCTCAAATCGTCGAACGTGATGATGGCGGTCTTCTTGCCGGCCGCGATTTCCCGCAGGGGAAGCGTTCCGATGGGCGCCTGGATGCGACGGCGAATCTCATCCCGGCTCAGAGCCGGCGCCCCGTCGCCCGCCATCTTGACCAATTGGACGTCCCAGGCGGCGGGCAGGTCGATACGCTCCTGGAGATCGCCAAAATGTTCGTGCGTCGGCAGCACCAGGGACTGCGCCTTCCCCTTCAGCGCGGCCACCGCGGTGGGCAGATAGACGCCGGAGGCCGCGGCGGTTCCCATGAGAGGCACGGTGAAGAACTCTCGACGGCTAGGCATAGATTCCCGCATTATGGCACGTTCAGATTGACCATCACCTCGAAGCTGACAAGCATGGGTGTGCGACGTGGAAGTGGAGCACAGGCCGCCCAACGCGCCTCCCAGTAATCCTCAAAGCGCCCCACCGGCTTTTGGATTCTCCCTTTGCCGATACATCATGCTACATATGCCGTCACGAACATAATGACGGTCGCCATCAGCATGACCACTAGCACAAATCCACCCAAGCCAGCGAAGCAGGGCCCCGTTCCGGTGCTTGCCCATTACGTCGGCCCTGCTGGTGAGCAGCACCACCAGGATGAGCAGGGGTGGTGCAAGCGCTCCATTGAGCACCGCTGCCCAGAAGAGCATCTTGACGGCGTCCAGACCTGCGTAATCCAAGCCGAGGCCGAGCGCCATCGCAATGGCGATGACACCATAGAAGCCGTGGGCGAGGGGAGGGTGTACCTCCAGCGAGCCAACCCAGTGAGCCGCTTCGGCGATGGCGTAAGCGCAAGATCCGGCCAATACCGGGACTCCCAGCATGCCGGCTCCGATCAAACCCAGGCTGAAGAGCCAGTACGCGCCATCACCGGCCAAAGGGCGCAACGCCTCGGCGGCATCGCGCGCGCTGGAGATGGTAGTTTTGCCGTGCGCGTGCAGCGTGGCCGCTGCCGTGAGAATGATGAAGTACATCACCAGGTTCGAAAAGAACATGCCTATGAGGACGTCGTTCCGGGAACTCCGTATCTCCCGTTTGGACGCGCCTTTACGCTTTGCAACGGTAGACCGGCCCAAAGAGATCTCCTCCTCTACCTCCTGCGCGGCCTGCCAAAAGAAGAGGTATGGCGAGATGGTAGTTCCCAGGATACCGACCAGCGTCGCCCAATACGCGCCGGACCACTCCACACGTGGAATCAGGGTCGCCCGCAAAACGGCGCTCCAGTCCGGGTGCGCTAGAAAGGCAGCGGCGATATAGGCGAACAAGGCCAGAGTGAGCCACTTGAAAATCCGGGCGATGGTGCGATAACTCGTCCAGAACAGCAGGCATACAAGCAGGAGCGCGTACGCGGGAGTCCAATAGAGCGAACTGACACCCGTCAGAAGTTCCATGACGTCAGCCATGCCACCGAGATCCGCGGCGATGTTGACGATATTGGCGATGACCAGCAGCGCACAGGCGCTCCATAGGATCCACCGTGAATAGTGCAGCCGAATCACGCCTGCCAGCCCGTGTCCGGTGACCATACCAAGGCGGGCACACATGATTTGTACGGCCGCCATCAACGGGAAAGAGAAGAGCGCGGTCCACAAGGGCGTGTAGCCGAACGCGGCGCCGGTGACCGAATACGTCGAGATGCCGGATGGGTCGTCATCCGCGGCGCCGGTAATCAATCCGGGACCAAGATTCGAAAAGAATCTGCGGACGCGGCCCTGTAGAGTAACCCCGCGCGTGGCAGCCTTGGCGCCCGGAGCTTTCTTGCTCGTAGACCCCCGCTTCATGACCCTGATTCTACAGTACCCCGGTTCGAATGGCCGGCTCAACCCGCGTGCAGGGGGGTGCCAGGGACCCCTCCTCTGCCGCAGAGGGCAGGCAACCGCCCCCCGAGAAACACGTCTTCGCACCCGCAAGTTCGCCTCAGCAGTTCCGCAACAACTCGGCCAGGTACGTCACGCCGGAACTCTGCGCCACGCTCAGAAGCGCCAGCGTGTTGCGGGCGTCGGCCAGCGCGCGGTGCGCTACGTCCACCGCGATCTGATGCCGGGCGAGGAGCTGTTGCAGCCCCTTGGATGGGAAACCCTTCCGATACCAACCCACGCCGTCCATCGAGCAGGCCCACTTCAGGCGCGCGGCTTCCGGGAACAGGCGCACCACGAACCCGCGATCGAACCTGGCATTGTGCGCGATGATCAGTTCGGCGCGCAGTGAGAATGCCGCGCACCTGTTCGGCATCGAGCGCGTAGCCGCGCACGTCCTCCCATCGCAATCCGTGCTGCCTGGTCGCGTCGGGGGGGATGGGCCGGCCGGGATCGCGCAGGCCATTGTATTCGGCGATGATTTCGACGGGCGCTCCGGTCGAGCGATCGAATGAGAACAGAAGCAGCCCAAGTTCCACCACCTCGTCGTTCGAATGGCTGAACCCCGTCGTTTCGACGTCCACGACGGCGGCATATCCCAGGCTGGCTGTCTCGCTGGTTCTCCGGCACACGCTCAGAATAACATCTCGCGCCGGTGCTCTCTCGCCGCTTTACCACGCCCTGATAGACTATTCCTGAAACTGTCGTAAGGAGAGAACCATGAGCGGGAACGAGTCTTCCATCACTCGCAGAGGATTTTTGGACGCCGTGGGCGGAACCGCCGCCATGACCAGAGTGAGCACGGCCGCGGCCGCCACGCAGCCGGGCGCTCTGTTTCCAGGCGCGCCGCTGCGCGTCAAACCGGTGTTCACCTGGAATCTTCCCACCAAACGCGAATTCGCCAGTTGGCGCCCTTACGGCGGGTTGACCACGCGCGCCGAAATCGATCAGGAAGCGCGGCGCATCGCGGAGGAGGTCCGCCAGCTCGCCGCCACGGCGGAGTACCCGCTGGAAATTCAGCCGCTGGCCACGGTGAATAGCGCCGCCGAAGCCGCCTCCGCCGCCGACACCGGCACCGACGCCTTCCTGCTGTATGCCTACGACGGTCCCCGGCAATGGCTGGAAACCATCGAGCACTCGCGCAAGCCCGTCGTGATGTTTCTGCGGCAAAAGTCGGGCCCCTACTACTGCTGGTACGAGAACGCGCACTACCGCTTTCTGCGGGTGAACGAGGACACGCTGCGCCAGCCCTACATGGACTTCGACGACGTGGTGGTGGACGACTACGCGGAAGTGCTCTGGCGCCTGCGCGCGCTCTACGGACTGAAGAACGCTCGCGGCACGCGCTCGCTGGCCATCGGCGGGCTCAAGTCCTACAGCGAGCCGGGGCAAACCCACGGTCCCGCGCATGTGCGCGATGTGTGGGGCTACACGCTGGTCACGGTGAGCGAAGAAGAGGTCACCGATCGCGTGGCCTCGGCGCGCCAAAACGCCGCCGCCATGGCCGACGCCCAGCGCCGCGCCGCCGAACTGCTGGCCGAACCGGGCGTGACGCTGGCCACCGAGCGCAAGTTCGTGGTCAACACCTTCCTGGCGCTGGACGTATTCAAGACCTTGATGAAAGAGCACAACTGCTCCAACGTGGGCGTGGCCAATTGCATGGGATCCATCATTCGCGTGCTCGATACGCCGCCCTGCCTGGTGTTCTCCCTGCTCAACGACGAAGGCTACACGGCCTACTGCCACACCGACTACACGCACACTCCGCCCGGCGTGCTCCTGCGCTGGATTTCGGGCAAGCCGTCCTTCATCGCCAACGCGCACTATCCGCACGCGGGCTCCATCACCATGGCGCACTGCGCCACGCCGCGCCGCATGAACGGCCGGGACAACGAACCGACCAAGATCATGACGCACTTCGAATCCGACTACGGCGCCGCCACCCGGGTCGAATTCACCAAGGGGCAGACGCTCACCAACCTGGTTCCCAATCTCACTTGCACCAAGTGGGTGGGATATCGCGGCAAAGTCGCGGAGGTGCCCAACTATCCGGCCTGCCGCTCGCAGATCGACATGGCCATCGAGGGCGACTGGCGCAAACTGCTCCAGGACATGCCCGGGTTCCACACCGTGCTCTGCTACGGCGATTACTTGCGCGAAGTCGGCTACGCCTTGAAGAAGACCGGCATCGCGTGGGAAAACATCAGTGCGCTTTAGTGCCGCGCGATGAAGTCGCGGATCCACCGCGCCTGTTCGAGATGTTCGTCAATGAGCGTGGTGCCGAGAATCGAGTAGCCCGATATCAGACCCGCGTCGAGGTACTTCACCACTCGTTCCCACTGGAACTTCAATAGGTCCATGGGCACGCCGCGGCGTCCGACATAGTCGCGCAGATAGCAGCCCAGGTTCACCGGCTTTCCGGGGAATATCGCGCGGCAGCGGTCCAGGTCCTTATCGAGATTCACCAGGTTCCTGGCGTCCCAGACCCACAGGTTCACCACGTCCACCGACGGCTTGATGCGGCTCCCATCGCGTCGCGTCCAGCTCATGCGTGTAGACCACGCTCCACAGCTTCAGACGCCGGTTGGCCGTGAGCGTCTGGTGCATCTGGTGGAACTGTTCCGCGGTCAGTTTGCCGTCGCGAATCGACAGCAGCACGTCGTCGAAGAAGCCGCCGGTGACGTTGGGGTATTGGGCGGCCAGTCGCACCACGGCGCGCGTCTCTTCCAGCATCGCCTCGGCGTTCGCGATCACGTCCATGTAAAGCGCGTCGGCTTTCCTGCCGTCCGGTTTCACGATGCGGGTGTGCTGGTAGTGGTACCGCAACACGTGCAACAGCACTTCGTCCAATGGCTTCAGATGGTCCAGCGCCAGTTCGTTGTTGGGCATGAACTGCCACACGGCCTTCCGCAGGCCGAAGAACTCCGCGCCCTGGCCCACGCCAAAGATGGTGGGCGCCACGCCGGCGTCGAAGGTGAACCCTTCCCACACCCAACCCGCGTCGCGGAGGCGCGTGGGCTTGGCCGCGGCCAGCGAAGCCGCGGCGCCGCCCATCATGGCGCGTCGTGTGAGTGGCATGGCTTCTCTCTCCTATTGAACGGTGACGGTGAATGGCAGCGTCACCGCCGCGTTGCGGTCCGGCGCGACGTGCAGATTGGTGATTTCCAGCTCCAGCGCCACCTGATGCGTCCCCTTGGGCGCTTCTTTGGAGATGTTGACAAAGACGCCACTAATGCGTTGCGCCGCGATTTCACCCCCGCGAACGCTCATCCACTCGGGCTGTTTGAGGACTTTCAATCGGAAGGGGATGGCGCTGGAGTTGCGCAATTGCAGGCCCGCGCGGCGGCCGGGCGCCGTCGTAATATCGGTGGAGGCCGCCTTCACCGCCACGTCCCAGAGCCCTTTCACCAGGGCTTCCGGCCCCCAGACGTCCTCGCCCAGCCAGGCCGCGCTACGGTGCGCGAACAGCGCTTCGCGAATGCCAGCGACGCCGGCCTGGTTCGCAAAGACCAGCGTGATGGGCCGTTTGCGATTGGGCTGGCCCACGCTCACGGGGGCGTGCACATCGCTATTGGCAACCATGCCGAGCTTCTTCTCTCCGATCCACGGATAGGCTTCGGCGTAAAACACCGGGCCGTTCACCACTTCGATGGCCTGCAAGAGCCCCTCGGCGTGAGCCGCCTCGATGGGAGGCCACCACTGGGCCTTCTCCTTCCAACCCGGATGATTCCAGAACACGAAGGCGTCCTGCTCGCGAGCCTTGCGCAACGCGGGCAGCAATTCGAGCTCGCCGAACACCGTCGGGTCCTTCACGAACAGTGCGTTGAAGTGCAGGTCGCCGCGCGTGATCTCGACGCCCGGCACCAGCAGAATCCCGGTGTCCTGGGCCACCGGCAGCGCGATCCGGTAGGGCCGCCACAGGTCCTCCTTCACGTCGTCGCGATGCGGATGATAACGGTCGTGGTCGGTGATGGCGATGGCGTCCAGACCTTCCGTCCAGGCTTCCCGCACGCGCACCGCCGGCCACACATCGCCGTCGGAGAAGACCGTGTGCATGTGGAAATCGCACTTCAGGACCTGGTACCCGGCAACGTCCGGAATATCCAGCGGGGTGCGCACCTGCGCCCCCGCTAAACCGGCGCCAATCAGCAAGGATTACGAAAACAGCCCACACGCGCGTGCGTAGATTCATCTGTCCCGCCTCCACTCTCGCGTCATCATATCAGGTGAATTCCCTTGCTGCCCGCGCGATTCGCTGTGTTACCCTGAATCTTCTATGCCGGATGCAAAACTGCAAGTAATGCCGCTGGGCGGACTAGGTGAATTCGGCATGAATTCGATGGCGTTGCGTTACGGCAACGACATCATCGTCATCGACGCTGGGATGATGTTCCCCGAGGAAGAGTTGCTGGGTGTGGACATCGTCACGCCCGACTTCGCCTATCTCGAGCAGAACCGCAAACACGTCCGCGCTCTAATCCTGACGCACGGCCATGAAGATCACATCGGCGCGGTGCCCTTCCTGCTCTCGGAAATCAACGTGCCGGTGTACGGCACGGCCTTCACGCTGGCCCTGGTGGAGCGGCGTCTGGAAGAACACGAAATGCTCGCCGACACCACGCGGCACGTGGTCGAAGCCGGGCGAAAAAATCGAGATTGGCCCGTTTCAAATCGAGTTTATCCAAGTCACCCACTCCATCGTCAGCGCGGTGGCGCTGGCCATCACCACGCCGCTGGGCGTGGTGATCCATACGGGCGATTTCAAGGTGGACCCCACGCCCAGCGACAACTTGCTGTTCGACCTGCACACGCTGGCCGACTACGGCAAGCGCGGCGTTTTGCTGCTCCTGTCGGATTCCACCAACGTTGACGTTCCCGGCCACACGGGCAGCGAAAGAGCCGTCCGCCCGCGCTTCGAGGAGATTTTCAGCCGCGCCGAAAAGCGCCTGGTGATCTCCTGTTTCAGCAGTTCCGTGCATCGGCTGCAGCAGATCTTCGACATGGCCGAGGAGTACGGCCGCAAGGTGGCCCTGCTGGGCCGCAGCATGAACACGGTCACCGAAATCGCGCACGACCTGGGGCTGCTGCACATTCCGGATTCGATTCTCCTGCGGCCGCAGGACATCATGGGTTTGCCGGCGCGAGAAGTGGCCGTGGTCGTCTCCGGCACGCAAGGCGAGCCGATGTCGGCGCTGGCCAGGGTGGCGGTAAACAATCACAAGCATCTCTCGCTGAAACCGGGAGACACCGTGGTGCTCAGCTCGCGCATCATCCCGGGCAACGAGAAGGCCATCTACCGGATGATCAATCACATGTCGCGGCGCGGCGCGGAGTTGATCTACGGCCACATGAATCCGCCCGTGCACGTCTCCGGGCACGGCAGCGCCGAAGAGCTGAAACTGGTGCTGAATCTGGTGCGGCCGCGTTTTTTCATGCCCATCCACGGCGAGTTCCGGCAACTGTCGCGGCACGCCGCGCTGGCTTCGCACCTGCGCAACGTGGGTCTGGAAGATACGTTCCTGCTCGACACGGGCGATACGCTTGAGATCGACAGCCGCGGCGCGCGCAAGGGCGACCGCATTCCGGTGGGACGCGTGTGCATCGATTCGGGCACGCTCGACGAAGTCGTCGAGGACGTGGTCATCCGCGACCGGCGCCACTTGAGCGAAGACGGCTTCGTGATCCCCATCATCGCCATCGATAAGCACACGGGCCGCAGTGAAGGGTTGCCCGAGATCGTCAGCCGCGGATTCGTCGCCGAGGATTCCGCCGTCTTTCTCCAGGAGGCGCGCCAGGTGGTGATCCGTACATTGGAAAGCTCCTCCGCCGAAGAGTGCGCCGATTGGGGAATGATAAAGGAAAAGATCCGCGTGGATCTGAGGCGCTACGTCACCAAACAGACCAATCGCCGTCCCCTTATCATCCCGGTGATTCTCGAACTGTAGCCGGCTACTGCAGTTTCCCGCGGCCGGCCACTTCCCAGACCACCTCGACCTGTTCGCTTCGCACGCCGTACACCTTCTCGTGGAGGTTCATGGCCGTGCACACGTGATTGGGAATGATGCGCAGGCGGTCGCCCACCTCGAATTGGCGCGCGGCTCGGCGCACATCCAGGTAGCCGTGCTCTTCGTTCATTTTTGTGAACACCACGGCGGGGTCCTCCACCACGTAGCCGAAGCTCGCTTCCGGCGTACCGATCGAGCGGTCTGACGAAAAGGTCTTCGAGCCGCCGTCCACCAGCACCTGCCCCTCGCGCGCCGACGACACCACCGTGCACAGCACCGCGGCCGCGCAGTCTTCCAGCGCGCACGCGTTGGCCGTCCACGTGTTCCTGTCGTTGAACACGTAAGTGCCCGGACGGATTTCGTTCAAACCTTCCACCAGGTGTGAGTGGTAAAGCGTGGGTGTCGAGCCGCCGCTGACGATGCGCGGCACGAAGCCGGCGCGCTTCAAATCAGCCAGGACTTGCCGCAGCTTCATCGAGACGTCCTCGAGTTGCCGCTTACCCTCCGGCTCGCGTGGGTCACGAATGTGGCCGGGATAGAACGCCAGGCCTTCCCAGGTCAAATGCGGCAGGCGGGAGACCGATTGCACCAGATGCACCAGTGCCTCGCCCGGGGGTACCCCCACGCGGCTATATCCCACGTCCATCTCGGTCAAAACACCTAGCTCCGTTTGTCCATCGCGCGCGGCGTCGGAGAGTGCGCGCGCCACCGGCAATGCATCGAGCGCCACCGTCACCCGTGTCCGGCGCGCCACCGCACTCAGCCGCTCCATCTTGGCGCGGCCTACCACCGGATAGGCGATCAACAGATCCTCCGGCGTAGCGTTCAGCATCACCTCGGCTTCGCTCACCTTGGCCACCGTGAGCCCGGCCGCGCCCAGATCCAACTGCCTGCGGCCGATGGCTGGAATCTTGTGCGTCTTGGTGTGCGGGCGCAAGCGCAATCCGTGCTGGCGCGCGTAGTCGGCCGTGCGCCGCAGGTTGCCCTCCATCACGTCGAGGTCGATCAGAAGAGCCGGGGTATCCAGATCTTGAATCCGCATGGTTGGTCTATTTGAACCGGAGAGAGATTCTGTCTTCGCCGCCGCGGCGGTAAATCAGTTCGAGGTCCTTGGGCTTGTGCTTGCCTTCCAGGAAGAAATACAAGAGGCCCGAAACCGGTTCGCGGGTTTCCTTTTCCGGCAATATCTTCTGCTTCAACGCCTCTAGCGTGGGATTGGATTTCGTCTTGCCTGCCGTTTGCACGGTGCCTTGCGCGGAAGTCTCGGAAGCGTTCCCCATGGAGCCTCCGCTGCCGCCCAGGCGCCCCGGCTGCCCGACGGTCCCGCCCCAAATGGGGCCGTTGTTGTCGCCCATGAGCGCCCCGCCGGAACCGGTGCTCGACACCATGAGGGTGCCCTGGCCGGCGATCTGGCTGGGCGCGAAGGGCTGGCACTTCTGCCCGTCCCGGTCCGAGCGCAGCAGAAAATCGTCGCGCAAGACGGAGAGCGGCTTCTCGCCTCTCGGCACCAGGCGCAGATCGACTACGATGTAGTCGCCGTCGAGCGGGTGGCCGATCAAACTCGTCACCGCGGACTTGTCCATGTAAAGCGTGGCGGTGATTTCCGCCACCTCGCTCTCGCCGCGCCCCGTGGTGGGCGGTTTTGCTCCGGAAGCCCAGGCGCAGCTCAGAACGGCCAGAAACAGGGGGGCAAAACGGTATTGGATCGCCATCGGAGGCCCTCACTGCGATTATACGCGAAAGGGGACAGACGCATTTTCCGCTTGACAACGGGCCTCCCTAGTGTTACATTTTGTAGCGCTACGATGTTTAACAGAACCAAACCGCGCAAATCCTTGAGCGAACTCGAACACCTGGTCATGGACCTGGTCTGGTCCCGCAAGACCGCCACCGCCGAGCAGGTTCGCGAGGCGCTGGTCGACCGCCGCCCCATGAAGGAGTCCACCGTGCGCACCGTGCTCCGGCGTCTGGAGGAGAAAGGCTACGTGCGGCACCGCGTCGACGGCCGCACCTACATCTACACCGGATGCGAGGCGCCCCAAAACGTGGCCGCGCGCGCCGTCCGCGCCCTTATCGACCGTCTCTGCGGCGGCTCGGTCGAGGAACTGCTGGTGGGCATGGTGGACAACAATTTGCTGGACGAGCGCGAATTGGCGCGCCTGGGGAGAAAACTCGCCCGGCGCAAGGACAAGACGATAGGAGCCTGACATGCCTTTCGATTCCACGGTGGTCTCTCTTCTCTCCGGCGTAAGTGTGCGTGTCGCCGTCCTGGCGGCGCTGGCCTGGGTGGTTCTGTTCGTCTGCCGCGTGCGCCGCGCAGACTTGCGGCACGCCGTGTGGTCTCTGGTGCTGGTGGCAATGCTGCTGATGCCGCTGGTGGTGTGGCTCGCGCCGTCGCTCACGCTGCGCGTCGGACGTCCCAGCGCCGCGCTCGACGAAACACCTTCGCGCGATAACCCGCTGGTGGTGTCGGCCACACCGCTGGGCTCGCCCGGATCTTCGCCCGAGCGCCTGCCCGCCTCCGAATGGGTCTGGCGGAACTGGAAATCCATGCGTGTGCGCGCTTTACGCGGCGGGCGTGCTGGTCATGCTGGGCCGTCTCTGTTACGGCTACGCCCTGGCTCGCCGGCTCAGTCGATCGAGCCAACCCGTCGAGGAGCCTCTCGCCACGCGCATCCCGGTCAGCGAATCCGATTGCCTCACGGTGCCCGTCACCATCGGCTGGATCAGGCCGCGCATACTGCTGCCGCGCGATTGGCGCCAATGGAGCGACGGTAAACTGCGCGCCGTGCTGGCGCACGAAAGCACGCACGTCCGCCGCGGCGACTATCTGGTGAGCGTGCTGGCAAGCCTGAACCGGGCGCTCTACTGGTTCCACCCGCTGGCCTGGTGGTTGGAGCGAACGCTCGTCACACACGCCGAGCAAGCCTGCGACGACGAGACGCTCACTCTCACCGGCGATCGCGAACAATACGCCGGCGCTCTGCTGGATATGGCCGCCGCCGTGCGCGCCGGCCGCGGACGCCTGGTTTGGGAAGCCATGGCCATGGCACGGCCGAGCGACGTGCGCCGCCGCATCGAATTGGCTCTCGACGAATCGCGCCGCCTCGCGCCCGGGCTGAGTAAGGCGCGTTGGGCCGCCCTGGCGCTCGCCTGCGCCCCGCTGGCTTACAGCGCCGCCGCCGTGCATTTCGCGCAGGCCGAGGCGCCTCAGGCACAGAAAACTCCTACGGTCATTCTGACAGGGCACTTACCTGCAGAACCTGGCCGCCGGCAATCAACTCACTCGCAGCACAGGTCGAGGAGATTGAAGCGCACCTTCTGAAAGAACCCGAAGACCTCGAAGCGCGCGGCAGGGTGATTGCTTACTACTTCCTGAAGGGCATCCGGCAGCCGCGCCTCGACCATATTTTCTGGCTGATCGAGCATCATCCGGAAGCCGAAGTCACTGGCCTGTATTCGATGGCGATCTCACCACGCAAGACACCTCTTAACGACGAGCTGACTTTCAACGCGCGCAAGCGCTCTGGCGCGAGCAGGCACGCCGCCATGATGACAATCCACAAGTGTTGAGCAATGCCGCGGACTTCCTCGGCTTCGAACGGCTAGCGACTTGGAACTGGCGATCGATTTGTACAAGCGTTCCCGTGGAAGCGACAAACGGGCCTCGTTCTCGCTGGCGGCAAACTGGCCTCTTTGTACTCGAGCGAATTCTGATTGCCACCATGAAGACCGGTGATAGCGTCAGCGGATGACCCGTACCGGAACCCGGCCTTGGCGGAGAGAATCAGGCAAGAGTTGGAGAGCCTCTCGGATAAGTCTCTCTTTGTGAGCGTGGCCTTCAGTCTGAAGAACGTCGCGGTACCCGCCGGACTTTATCCGGCCGGCGTACCTCACCCGCTACTGCGCGAAGAGCATCCCGAACTGGCGCCGGTCTTCGAATACGGCGACGGTTGGTGAAGCGCGCCGAAGATCTCGGATTGGTGATGAAGATGCCGCCGCCTGGCACATGGACGCTGCCGAAGATTCAGCCTGGGAAACCTCCCGCCGCTCCGGCGCCCAGCGCGCCGCGCCCTCGGCGACAGCCGCGTCCAAGCCAATGCGCATCCGCGTGGGAGGCAACGTGCAGGCAGCCATGCTGACCAAGCGCGTCGAACCGGTCTATCCGCCGGCGGCCATCGAGGCCCGGGTCATGGGCATCGTCAAGTTGAGCGTGATTATCAGTCCGGAAGGCAAGGTTCAGCAAATCCAGGTCGAGAGCGGTCACCCGCTGTTCGTTCCGGCGGCCATTGAGGCCGTGAAGCAGTGGGAGTACAAGCCCACGCTTTTGAACGGGAAACCGGTGGAAGTGGTGACGGTGGTCGAGGTGGTGTTCGATCTTCCAGCAAGTCAATGACGGTGCGCCGGCGGCGCTCCCTGCGAACCGGGAGCGCAACTACCCCTCAACGCTCCATGAGAAGGCGAACGCCGGGGTCTCTCCCATGGGTTTCTAAGGGTGGACTAAGGTAAATCCCCTGTTCTCGCGGCGTCACCATCTGCCGATAGAACGAGGGAACGTGCTGAAGCGCGTCCCGAGGTATCGACCAGCCGATGAGGCCCTAGCTCTCACGTACTCGCTCTCTAGGTCCTTTCCCGGATTGATTCTCACCCTCCGGATCGCCGACAGTGCCACTTAGGAAGGTGCATAGTCCATGAAACGATTGGCATTCGCTCTCATGCTTGGGTTTCTGGCGAGCTCGCTGTGGTCGCAGAAGATCAGCAGCACGCGCATTTACACGGAGCCTTCCGGAGGCGGCTTCTTCGTCGATGAGATGTATTACAACGCGCCGGTCACCTTCCTGTGGGCCGAAAAAACCACCCACACGCTGCGCGCGGCGCCCATGACCGAGATCAACTCAGGCAGCCGCATAGCCTGCAACGCGGGGTGGGTGGACTCGACGGGCAGATACATAGCCTCGTCGCCAGTCACCACCATCCTGTCCGAGCCGAGCGTTTCGTACTACAAAACAAGTTGCACACAGGAGTACAAGTTCGCGCTGAATTTCTTCAACTGCGCGAGCTCCAACATCCAGAATTGTGGCGGAGGTGTGGGCCAGATCCTCGTGAATGGTGTGGCTTACGACCGCACCATGGAAATGTGGGTACCGGCGGGATCGACGCTTAATCTGCAAGCCATGCCCGCCAAAGGATATGCGTTCATCCGCTGGGAATTAGGCCTGACCTCCAACAACTCCTACATGACCACCCTCACCTTGAACGGGCCCATGACGCTGCCGGTGCGTTTCGAGCCGGCCAAGGAGATAAACCTGCGCACCGATCCTCCCGGTTTGCTGGTACTGGCGGACCGCCAGCCACTGCAAACGCCGGTGACGATGAATTGGGCTTACGGCAGCCAGCACTTTCTCGGGGGCGTATCGCCGCAAAACAATCTGACGGCCTCGGATTGGATTTTCGAGTCCTGGGACAACGGCGGCGGCGACAACATGATCTACACGGTGGGCGAGGGAACCACTCCGGACACATTCACCGCGAAGTATGTGCGCGGCGCGCGGGCCTCGTTTCTCACCTCGCCGCGCGGTTTGAAGCTGACCATCGACGGGCGCGATAACTGGCCGGCCTACAACTTCCTGTGGAGGGTGGGCAGCACACACACCATCGTGGCGCCGCTGGAGCACACCGACTCAGCGGGCCGCCGTTACACCTTCAAGGGCTGGTCCAACGGAGCGCCGGCCACGCAGGAACTTCTGATGGACGCCAGCATGATCCCGGTGGGTCCCACCCTGATCGCCACCTACGAAGTGCTGGGCCGCGTCACGTTACAGAGTAGTAATCCGTCCGGGTTGGCCGTCCTGGTGGAGGGTTCCGAATGCAGGACGCCTTGCATACTGGACCGCGCGGCCGGCTCACAAATGTCGATCGCCGCCCCGGCTACCGTTCCGTTCACCGACAGCACGCGGTTTGACTTCCAGTCCTGGTCCGACGGAGGGCCCCGCGAGCGCATCCTGAATTTCTCGACCGACAGCGTTGTGCTGACGGCGGGCTATCAGACCAGCTACCGTCTACTGGCTTTTTCGGACCCGTCCGAAGGCGCGCACGTGAAGCTCGAACCCGCCACGACCGATGGATACTATCCCAGTGAAACACGCGTGACCGCCACGGCCGAGGTCAAACCCGGCTTCAAGTTCCGCCGCTGGGATGGTGACGTATCGGGCACTTACAACACCGTCTCCTTGAACGTTTCCGGCCCCCGCGCCATCCGCGCCAACCTGGACCGCACTCCCTATGTGGCTCCCGCCGGCGTGCGCAACGGAGCCGGCCAGACGCCTCAAACAGGAATCGCATCCGGCTCCGTCGCTTCCATCATGGGCGCCAGCCTGGCGGCCGAAGTGCTGGCCGCCAACTCCGATCCGCTGCCGCAGACCCTGGGTGACGTCACTGTCCGGATGGGCGATCGCATGCTGCCGCTGTTCTACGTTTCGCCGGACCAGATCAACGTGCAGATCCCCACCGGTCTCGACCCCGGCGACTACTCGCTGAAGGTGAAATGGGAAGGACATCCGGAGGTGAGCGCCACGTTCTCCATCGTGCGCAACGCTCCGGGCCTGTTCACAAGCATCGTAGACGACCGCTATTTTGTCGTCGCGCTACACCAGGATGGATCGTTCGTCAACACCGCCAGCCCGGCGCGGCGCGGCGAGACCATTTCGATTTACGGCACCGGCTTCGGGCCTTACACCAAAGCCGCGTTGGACGGTTTCGCGCTACCGCAGAGCATGGTGTTACCGCTGGTCGACCCGGTGGAAATCCTGGCTGGCGGCCTGGTGCTGCAACCCGTCTGGGCGGGAGCCGCCACGGGCTTCGTGGGCGCCACCATCGTACGCATGCGAATCGGCGACGAGTTGCCGGGGGCTTCGACCGTCGAATGCAAGGTCCGCGTCAACGGCTTCGAGAGCAACACGGTACTGCTCCCGATCGAATAGTCCGTCAGGTTTTGCGCAGCACCACCAGCGAACAACGCGCCTGCTGGCATTGCGAAAGATCCACTTCACAACTGAAACCCAGCGGCTCGAGCACGCGGCGGTAGAGCACGTCGCAGTGCTGGCAATAGTCCGGGTAGGCCTCCATGTGCCGGGTTTCGATGAGGCGTCCCATGGATGGGCAGTGGTGCATGTCGATGCGGAACATGCCGGCTTCCTCATCGAGTTCCATGGAGAAATCCGCGGCCTCTTCGTTCAGCGTGTGGCTCCAATAGAGCCAACACCCCTGGATGCCGTTGGCGACCACCAGTTCCTTCAGGTTGCCCAGGAAGTTGTCCGACAGGTACTCCCAGAACTTGACGACGGCCGGCTTGCCGCCGCGCGAGTCGAGGTACTTAAACAGCTCGCTGTAGGCGGGGATGAAATCGGTGCAGGAGATCATGCGGTCCTCCGTCGAAAGCACTGCGTGCTTTGGCCGGTCCGCTCGTCGTAAGCCACCATTTCGGCGGCGAACGCGGTGCCTTCCACGATCGCCTCGTTCACCGTGCGCGACGTCTCGGCGAACAGCCGCGCCACTTTGTAGCCGTGCTCGCGCATGTGCGTAACAGCGGGGCAGCGGTCAATGTGCAGAGTGAGTTGATCTTCACTCATCTCGATCTGTACCGAGCCGCCTTCGGCCGCATACATTTGTTCGAAGTGTTCCTTCAGGGCGGCCAGGCCGCGCAGGGCGATTGCCTCGCGCAGGGGCGCGTAAAAAGAGCGGGCGAACTGGCCGAGATACTCGCGGACCGCCTCCGCCCCGTAGGTTTCGTGGAGGTACTCGATGCCACTGCTCAGCGCGCCGTGAAAATCCTTATGCAGATACGCATTGTCGGCCGCGGCGCGCCGCATGACCAGCTTGCCCATACTCTGTTCTCCTTACCTCTGGAATAACGCTTCGAGCTGGCGCAGGGCGGAGGCGGTGAGTCGCGCGCCCGCATCTTCGGTGTAGAACGTCGCGCCGGGCGTCGGTTCATACCCGCCCTGAGCGAAGGCTTCGCGCGTCGGGATGTAGCCGATGGCATCGTTGGCCAGTTCCACGACGAAGGTGTGCCGCGCCGGAGAGCGGCGCTTGATTTCAAGACCGTATTCGCTGAAGATCTCGCCCGGCAGTCCCACGACGGCCGCGTCGCCCATGCGCATCACCATGACCTCGGGACCATCGTCTTCGAATTGCTTTTCGTACATCGCGATGCGCGTCACCGCCCAATACTCGTCGGGCAAGCCGTCCACCTGGCCCGGCGCGTGTCCTCCGGCCAGTTCCCGCACAACGTTCTGGCACCAGCGATGCTCCTGGTCGCTGATCTTGAGCCGCGTGAGCGACACCTGCTCGCGCGATACCGCGAGGTGGTCGCCGGCCACGCGAACGGCGGCACCCAGGGCCTGGTATGCGCCGGCGGCCAGCATGTAGCCAACGCGCTGCGTCATGGTGTAGCCGCGTCCCATGGTGCCGATCGCGATAGTCCACGTGATTCACGTTGCCGCAACAGCCGTTGAAGTACGCCGCGACGAAATCCTGTCCGAACAGTTGCCGCATGCCCGCGGCGAGGTAGCCCGGAAAATCGGCCGAATAGAGCCAGTTATCGCCGGCCAGGATGGCGGGGTGAAGCGCGTAGTTCACCATCGCAGCGCGCGTCGCGCCGCTGGATTGGACGCCCAGCACGCGCAGTTCATAATCGACGGCGCCCAACGGTTTCACAACGAAATCCGGATCCAGGCCCTCCCAGTTCATGTGCGTACGGCCGTCTTTGCACAGCAGGCGCCGATTGTGGGGCAGGCGGTCCTCGACGGTGGAGCCGGCCACCAGCGCGGCGTCCGTCATGCGGCGCGCGGCCAGCGGGACGGCCTGCGCAACGCACTTGAGGAACTGCTCGGTCTGCGAGTCCTCGCATTGGGGAAGCGAGCCGAGGGCCATGGGCGCCGGCGCGCTGTGCGTGTGCGTGGCGGCCACCAGGATGCACTCGGGCGCGACGGCCGACTCGCGCGACGCGTACTCGCGAATGGTGGCGACGTTCGCGCGATTCAGCATGCAGATGTCCACCGAAAGCAGGGCGGCGCGAGCGCCGGACGAGTTCTCGAAGACCAACGCGCGCGCGCCGAGCGGATCGTGCACGCCGCGCGCGGCGTAATCGTCCCGGAAGTTGCCCATCAAGGGCAGGCCGGGCGCAGGCGTGTAGTCGATTTCCGCGAAGCCGATTCGCATGATGGGGAGCGCTCTCTCCTCATGATACTGCCACCCACCCCCGCCTTCGGTACACTCAAAGCGATGCATACGATTCTGTTCGAAAACGGATCGCTCGTCGATGGCACCGGCGCGCCGGCCGCGCGCGGCAGTGTGCTGGTGCGCGGCAATCGCATCGCCCAAGTGGGCCAGTTGCAGCCACCCGCGGACTGCCGGCGCATCGACTGCGCAGGTTTGACGCTGGCGCCGGGTTTTCTTGACATACACAGCCACTCCGATGTGCAGGTGCTCGCCGACCGCCGTGAGAAGGCCGATCAAGGCGTGACCATGGAGGTGGTGGGCAACTGCGGCTTCTCGCCCTACCCTTGCGGCGCCAGGCGCAAGCAACTGCACGACTATGCGCAGCCCATTCTGATGGGCTCGGCGGATTGGGGTTGGAAAGACGCTAAGGATTACTTGAAAGCCGTCGCCGGGAATTCCCATCTCATCGGAGTGCTGTCTCTGGTCGGTCACGGCAGCCTGCGCGTGGCCGTCGCGGGAAATCGTCAGGGTGCCCTGAGTAAGACCGAGATGGACACGGCCGAGCAAACCCTGAGCGATTGCCTGAGCGAGGGCGCCGCGGGGTTCTCGACGGGCTTGATGTATGCGCCCGGTTCGAGCGCGCCCGCGGAAGAGTTGGCGCGATTGTGCAAAGTGGTGGCGCGTCACGGCAAGGTTTACGCGACGCACATGCGCAGCTACGCATGGCAACTGCTGGAGGCCGTCGACGAACAGATACAACTGGCGCGGGAAAGCGGCTGCCGTTTGGAGATATCGCACCTGCAAGCGGTGGGGCGCGCCAACTGGCACAAGCAGGAGCAAGCCCTCGAAAAAATCGAAAAGGCCCGCCAGGAAGGCGTGGACGTGGGATTCGACATCTATCCGTATCTCGCCGGCAGCACCATGCTCACGCAATTTCTGCCGCAGTCCGCGCTCGTCAATGGCGTGGACGGCATGGTGGCGCTCTTGAAGGACACGGAGAAGCGCACACGCATGGCCGCCGAAGTGCGCCAGATGACGGCGCAGCAGTGGACCGACGTCTTCATCACCTCAGTCGCCACCGCGGCCAATCAGCCGCTGGTCGGCAAGAACATCGGACAAATCGCCGAAATGCGCAAGCAGGACCCCGTCGAGACGCTGATGGATTTGCTGATCGAAGAGAATGGCGCCATCATCATTGTCTCGTTCAATCAGAGCGAGGAGAACCTGCGCAAGTTGCTCACACATCCGCTCTGCAGCGTGGGCAGCGACGGCTTCTACGTGAAGGGACGCCCTCATCCGCGACTCTACGGTACCTTCCCTTCCCTGCTCGGCAGTGTGGCGCGCGACAAGCGTTGGATGAGTCTCGAACAGGCCGTGCACAAGATCACGGCGCAGCCGGCCGCGCGCTTCGGACTCCAGGACCGCGGACGCCTGGCCGCGGGTTGCGTGGCCGACATCGTGGCGTTCGACGCGGGCAAAGTCATGGGGCCGGCAACGTACGAAAAGCCGGAGCAGCCGCCCGTGGGCATTCGCATGGTGTTCCGCGAAGGCCGCCAGGTGACGCCCGCGTAAGTCGAAGGACACCCATGAGCGCGACCGGCATGTGGAAAATCTCCGGCGCCGATCACGAACTGTTCCATCGCGAGTTGGATTCATTTCTTCCCCATCGCATCTTCGACGCGCACGCGCACTTTTACCGCCGCCGGGATTTCCGAGGCGTGGTTCCGGCGCTCGCCCTCGAAGGTCCGGAGCAGGTGGGCCTCGCCGAATTCCTGGATTGGTCGCGCCGCATGACGCCGGGACGCGAGTACTCCGCGTTGGCTTTCGCCTTCCCCGCCGCGGAGGTCGATTTCGAAGCCGCGAACGCGTTCGCGGCTTCTGAAGCGCGCTCCGACGCGGCCTCGCGCGCGGCCATGCTGGTGGCGCCGGAGATGGATGCGGATTTCGTGCGCGCCGCCGTGCAGCGCGAGAAGTTCTCGGGGCTCAAGTGTTATCACGTCTACTCGGCCGCGCGGCCCACCTTTGAAGCCGAAGTATCGAGTTACTTACCCGAGGAGCACGTGCGTGTGGCGCATGAAGAGCGCCTGACCATTACCCTTCACCTGGTTCGCGCGCGAGCCCTCGCGGACGCCGCCAACCAACAAGCCATCCGCTACTACGCGGAGCGCTATCCCAACGCGCGCATCGTTCTGGCGCATGCCGGACGCGGATTCAATCCGCATCACACCATCGAAGGGATCGGCGCGCTGAAAGGTCTCCGTAACGTGTGGTTCGATAGCAGCGCTGTCTGCGATGGCGGCGCCTACGAGAGCATCATCCAAGCCATGGGCGTCGAGCGTTTGCTCTATGGCTCCGATTTTCCCGTGTCGCTCCTGCGCGCGCGTCCCGTGGCGCTGGGCGATTCGTTTCTGTGGGTGTCGGCCGAAAACACCGACTTCTCGGCCTCCTACGCGGACGTCCTGCCGGCCACGGTGGGCCTCGAATCGCTGCGTGTACTGAAAATGGCCTGCCATCACATGCGCCTCGGCGACCGCGGCGTTGAGCGCATCTTCTGGAGCAACGCCGCCGAACTATTCGATCTGCAAGGTTGACGTGAGCCGAGGACCGGCGCGCGAAAGGGTCGTCTGCTAAAATCGTGTACAAGTTCGACTGGAGGATCTATGCAAAAGCTGACTCGACTTTTGATTTGCCTCGCGGTGCTTCTGTGTGCGGCCGGCGTTTCCGCGGCTGCCGATGGAAAGCTGATGCACTGCTTCTACTTCACCGCCGTCGAAGGCGCTACGGATGCGGATTGGCAGGCCTTCTATGCAGCGACGGACGCGCTGCCCGGCAAAGTCCCGGGCCTGGTGAGCGTGTGGTACGGCAAGTTGCGGCGGCCCATGGGAGTCTTCATGCCGGAAGCCGAGACGCGCAAGAATCTCAAGCCCGACACGACCAAGATCACGGGCGAATTTGGCCGCGTGGTGCGCCAGTATGGCGTCTGCATGGAATTCAAGGATGAGGAAGCGCTGAAGACCTACGATACCGCAATGCCTGCTCACAAAGAGTGGGAAGCCGTCTACGGCAAAGTGCGCCAGTACGGCACCACGACTGTCGACATTTTGTCGGCGAAATGATTTCCGCGCCGCCGTGTTAGCATAGGAAGTTGTCAGGCCCCGGGCCCCGTGCAACGTGCGGCCGCCAACCCCGCCAGGTCCGGAAGGAAGCAACGGCAGCGGATTCGTGGCGTGTGCCGCGGGTCATCCGGGGCCTGGCATAACGCCCCCTCATGTATCAGGTAATCGCGCGCAAGTACCGTCCGCAGGGGTTCTCCGAGCTGGTTAGCCAGGAGCACGTTCGATCGACGCTCGAGAACGCCATCGCGCAGGGCCGCATCGCGCACGGCTACATTTTCTCCGGCCAGCGCGGGACCGGCAAGACCACCGTGGCGCGCATTATGGCGCGCTGTTTGAACTGCATCGAAGGACCCACGAATACGCCCTGCGGCGTGTGTGCCAGTTGCACGGAGATCGCCGCGGGCGGCTCGGTGGACGTCATCGAAATCGACGCGGCGTCCAATCGCGGCATCAACGAAATGCGCGAACTGCGCGAGAACGTGCGCTACCGGCCGGCGCGCGACCGCTACAAAGTTTTCATCGTTGACGAAGCGCACCAGATCACCAGCGAAGCCTTCAATGCGCTGCTGAAGACCTTGGAAGAGCCGCCCGAGTGGGTCGTGTTCATCCTGTGCACCACCGAGTCGCACAAGATTCCGGCCACCATCGCCAGCCGCTGCCAGCACTTCAGTTTTCGCAGCGTGGATTTTGAAGACCTGGTCGCGCGCATCCAGTGGATCTGCGAGCAGGAAGGCGTGGAAGCCGACGCCGACGCGCTCAGCCTGCTGGCGCAGGCCGGTGAAGGCAGCGTACGCGATTCGCTGTCGGCCCTGGATCAGGCCATCGCCTGCTGCGGCACCAAGTTGGACGCGAACGAAGTGCGCGCGCTGCTGGGCCGCTTCTCTTTCGACCTGCTCGATCAGGTAACGCAGGCGCTCGGCTCATCCGATTCGCGGCGCATGCTCGACATCGTGGCCGAACTGGATCGCAACGGGCTGAACCTTCAACATTTTTCGCGCGAGCTATCGCGTTACGTGCGCAATCTGCTGGTGGCGAAAGTGGCGGGCGCTGAAACGCGGCTCATCGCGGCGTCGCCCGCGGAGCGCGAGCGGCTGGCCACCATCGCCGCCGGGTTTTCGGAAGAAGACCTGACGCGTTATCTGCAGCTTTCGCTCGACCTGTTCCGTGATTTGCAGTATTCCTTGCAGCCGCGCCTGCATCTCGAGTTGGGTTTGTTGCGGCTGGTGCATGCGGGCAAATTGATCGCCATCGAAGAAGCGCTGGCGGGACTTGGCCCGGCGCCGGGCGCGCCGGTCGCCCCCGTGCCGCCTGCCGCGCCTGGAAAGGCTTTGCCCGCGCCACCCCAGCGGTCCGCCGCGCCGCCAACGCCCGCACCGGCTCCGGCGCGCTCTGGGGCGGCCGATGGCTCGCTGAAAGAGAAGTTGTACCGGACACTGATCGACATGGGGTCGCAGTTTACGGCCGACGCGATCGAGGCCTCTGAGGTGAACGAAGAGGGTGGCGTCATCGCCATCTCGACTCCCAAGGAGTTCGCCTTGCCGATGCGCGGCAACGACGTGCAGAAGGCCCTACAGCGCCTTTTCGACAAGCCCCCGCGCGTCAAAGTCGCTTTCATCGACGACGCGCCCGCCACCGCGCCCATCGCCAAGCCCCAGGACGATGCTACCGGGCGGACGCTCGGACATCCGGCCGTGAAGCGTTTTCAGGAAGTGTTTCCCGGAAGCCACGTGCGGACCGTTCGCGACTTGAGGGATACTTAGGGCGCACCCGCGCGTGGCAGCCGTACAGCGTTGATGGAGGAAGCTCACATGAAAATGCCCGGTAACATGCAAGCCATGATGAAGCAGGCGCAGCAAATGCAAGAACGCCTGCAACAGGAGATCGCGCTGATACGTGTGGAAGCCTCGGCCGGAGGCGGCATGGTCACCGTGAAAATGGACGGCCAGCGCAACGTGTTGGGCGTCACGATTGATCCGGAAGTCGCCGGCGACGTCGAGATGCTGCAGGACATGGTGATGGCTGCTTTCAATGAAGCTTCCAAGAAAGTGGAAGCCGAGTCGCAACAGAAAATGGGCGGCATGCTGGGCGGCCTGGGTCTGCCGCCGGGGCTGTTCTAGCCATGAGCGATTTCGCCGAGCCGCTGTCCCGGCTGATTCAGCAACTGAAGCGGCTGCCGGGCATCGGTCAGAAGTCCGCGCAGCGCGCCGCTTTCCACATTCTCAGGACCGAGCGGGGTGAGTGCGAGCGGTTGGCGCAGGCCATCCTCGACGTCAAGGACAAGCTGGGCCTCTGCCAGGTTTGCAATAACATCAGCGACGGCGAGCTGTGCCCGTTTTGCCGCGACCCGCACCGCGACGCGAGCCAGATCTGCGTGGTCGAGGAGTCGCACAATATCCTCCCCATCGAAACCACACGCACATTCGAGGGCCTCTACCACGTGTTGCACGGCTCCATCAGCCCATTGAAGGGGATCGGCCCCGAAAAGCTCAAAATCAAGAGTCTGCTCACGCGCCTGGAGAGCGGACAGGCGAAGGAGATTATCCTGGCCACCAATCCCACGGTGGAAGGCGAGGCCACGGCGGGCTATCTGGCGCGTCTGCTCAAGCCGTTGGGCGTGAAAGTATCGCGCATCGCCATGGGCCTCCCGGTGGGCAGCGACATTGAATTCGCCGACGAGGTGACTATGTCGAAGTCGCTCGAAAATCGCCGCGAGATGTAGCCCTTCCGCAATGATCCCCATCGGCTTCCTGCTGTTGTCGGCGCTGATGCCGTTGACCGGTGCGCAGGCAGCGGTGCAGAAAAGCTTGGACCACTGCTCCCTCGTATCGAACCAGAACGGCGTGGTCAGCTTCCGCTGCCTGGGCGGCGCGGAAGTCCGGGTGCAGCCAGTCACCGCACACATCATCCGCGTGCGCGTTTCCAGCGATGGCACGTTCCCCGAATCTTTGCCCATCCGCTGGGGCTTCGTGCGAGACGACTATCCGCCCACGCCGATCAAGACCAGCAAGACGAGCGACGCGGTATGGATCGAAACGGATAGCGTGAAGATCAAAGCCGGCCTGCGCCCGTTCCGCTTGGCCATGTTCGACAAGAACGGCCGCAGCGTTTTCCAGGAACGCGGCATGAGCTATGGAGCCAGGAACGCGCTGCAAGTGGAGATGCACGCGGACGAGCATTTCTACGGCCTCGGCTTTCAGCGCATGGCGCTGGACGTGCGCGGCCGCAAACTGCAATGGTGGCGCAGTTTTCGATCGAGCGAAGCCACCGTTCCTTTCTTCATGAGCACGCGCGGTTACGGGTTCTACTCCAACAACACCTGGAAGCATGTGTTCGACTTCACGGGCAACGGTCCCTCCTACTCGGTCACTTCCGATGGCGGACAGTTGGATTACTACATCCTCCATGGTCCGGCGTTCCGGAAGATTTTGGACCGCTACACGGACCTGACCGGCAAGCCCATGCTGGCGCCCCGGTGGGCCTTGGGAATCGGCTATGAGGCGCGCTACATGGAGGAGCAGGACGGGGTCATCAAGGTGGCGAAGGGCTTCCGCCGCGAGGACATCCCCATCGACTGGATCGGGCTCGAGCCGGGTTGGGAAGACGTGCCCTACAACATGAAATGGAACTGGAGCCCGAAGCGCTTTCCCGATCCCGACGGCATGATCCGGACTCTGGCCGCCTTGGGCATCAAGATGGGTCTTTGGGAATCGGGAGCCGCGCCTAAAACAGGGTACACGGACCCTCAAGTGCGAAAAGAATGGTACCGCCCGCGAATCCAGGCGGCCATCCGCAAGGGCATCAAGTTCTTCAAGCAGGACGATCCTTACCCGCGCATGATCAGCAGCCAGGAATGGTTGCCGCCGGAGATGAACCCCAGCCTGGGCGGTTCCGGCGTATTCAGCGCGGCCCAGATGAACAACCTGACCAACTCGCTCTATAGCGAGACGGCCATGCAAGAGTACCGGCGCGTCACCGGGGAGCGTGCCATGCTCATGTTCAACGGATACGGCTCATCCATCGCCTCGCACCGTTGGCCGTTCACCTGGGAGGCGGACTTTCCGCTGGGCGTGGGCGCGCTGAGCGCCGGCCTTTCGGGCCATGGGCTGGTCAGCACGCGCGACCGCAACGAGGCGCCCGACGGAATTCATCTCGGGTATCTCGCGCCGTTCTGCTACCTGGAATCGTGGGCCTACTACAAGGAGCCGTGGTTCTACTCCGAAGACCTGCTGGAGATGAACCGCTTCTACGCCAAACTGCGTTACAGCCTGCTGCCGTACCTGTATTCTTCCCTGCGCCAATCGAACCAGTACGGACTGCCCTTGATGCGGGCCATGGTGCTGGAATACCAGGACGATCCGCGGACGCAGCAACTCGCGTCGCAGTTCCTGTTGGGCGATTCGCTGCTGGTGGCGTCGGCCACCACCTCGCTCGAGAGTGGCTCGGAAGGAGTCTCCGGTAACCGCGAACGAGCGACGCCGGGCAAGGCGCCGGTCTATCTGCCGCGTGGCAAGTGGTACGACTACTGGACCGGCCGCGCCGTCACCAGCCCCGGAGAATGGCACACCAGCACATGGCCTGAAACCGCCGGCGGACCGTTGTGGGTGAAAGGCGGCGCCATTATTCCCATGGGTCCGGTGACCTCCTACATCGATCAGGAACCGTTGGACGTGATACGGCTGGACGTTTATCCGTCGGGCGATTCGCGCTACACGATCTACGAGGACGACGGCGCGACCTACGCCTACGAGAAAGGCGAATTCGCCACCACGGATATCCGCTCGGTTGAGAAGGCCGGTACGGTGACGCTGTCGGTGAGCGCCAGGAAGGGTTCTTATCGCGGAATGCCCTCGCGCCGGAGTTATCTGGTGAGCTTGCACACCGCGCTCACGCCCACGGCGGTTCGCCTGGGCGGCGCGCGTTTGTCCAAACTCGCAAGTAAGGAACTGCTGCTCTACTCCACAACCAGCCGAGGCTGGTATCACGACGCGAAGGCCGGCGTTCTGTGGATCAAGCCGGAAGCCGGCTGGCGTTACGATTACGATGCGCGCGGTGCGGGCAAAGACCCGGACCGCGACACCGCTTATTGGGACCAGGGCTCACACTCACCGCGCGCGCTCACCATCGCGGTCAGCCTCACCGAGCCCGCGCCCGAACCGAAACCGGTTTACGGAACTGCCGCCGCGCTCGCCATCGAATCGCAGTACCACAAGACTGATCGCCGATGGCACCAGCACTTCATCTGTCACCGTCACCGTGCTCGATGGTTCCCAGCGCCGCGTGCACAATGCGCGCATGCCGGTTCGTATCGAAGCCGTTGGAGAAGCAGTGCTGGGATGCGGCGCGCGCGTTTGCACGGTCGCACGCGAGTGAGGGTGTTGCGGCAACCACGCTAACCTCCAGCCTCACTCCGGGACACGTCCAGATCCGCGCTTCGGCGGATGGCCTCGAATCCGGCGACGCCCGCATCGACACGCTGCAAGGGACCATTGTTCTCAAAGCCAGCCCGCCGGAGAGGATCAAATTGAACTCCGACGGAAGCTGGCTGCCCTTGCGCGTGAATCTTTATGCGACCGTGCAGTGCGCGGGTGTAACCATGAAGTCGGCCAACACGCGCCTGCGCCTGCATGTGACCGGTGGCTCCGGCAAGACCCCGCCGGATCGTGAAGTCCGCTCAGCCAAGGGCATCGCGGTCTTCCAGGACATGCTGTTCGAGAAGCCGCCCAACTACATCCTGCACGTGAGCGGCGACGGACTGGAGCCGGCGCAGATTCCGATTTACTGAGAGCCGGCGCGCGCGTCAGCCGCGGGCGTCCTCAGCCAGTTGCGCTTCCATGCGCGCCGCGTCCTTCTTCACCGTGAACAGGACGCCGCATAGCAGCAGCGCGGCGGCCAGCACATAGACCCCGGCGGTCATCGAAATGGCATGCCCCAGACTGGAACTTTGCGCCACGTAGCCGATGACCACGGGCGCCGCGCCACCGCCGATCCATCCGATACTGTTCATGAAGCCGGCCGCCGTGCCGCGCGCCTCGGGCCGAACCACATCATAGACGGAGGCGAAAATATTGGCGTCGTAGAAGCCTTTGAACAAGCCCCAGGCTGTCAGCGCCACAATGAGCCAGGCGACCGATTGCGTCTGACCGCACAAGTACACGAACGGCGCGCCGCACAAAACGCCGGCGGCCTGAATCGCGATGCGCCCGCCGGGTGTCCGCTTGCGCAACACGTCGGCCAGGTAGCCGCCCAGCGGGCAGCCCACCATGCTGGCGAGTTGGATGTAGAGCGTCGCGGTCAATCCCGCGCCGGCCAGGCTCAGGTGGAATTTGTCGTAGAGGAACTTCGGCATCCAGCTCAGCACCACCAACGCCACGAAGTTTGCGGACATGAACGCGCCCATCAGCAGCAGCACGGTGGGCGTGCCCCAAATGACTTTCATGAATTGCTTGAGCGGCATCACTTTCGCCAGTTTGGCGTCGGCCTTGGCGCCGATATCGGCCAGGTCCGCCGCGCCGCGCTGGGGTTCACGCAGCGTCTTGTACATCAGGAGGCCGAGTAGGATGCCGAGACCGCCGAAGACCAGGAACGACAACCGCCAGCCGTAATACTGCCCGATGAGGCCGGCGAAGAAACTGCCGCCGATGGTGCCGATATAGACGCCCGTCTGGTGGATGCCCATCACGCGGGAGCGCGTCGCCTTGCCGTGATAATCGCTCACCAGCGACATGGCCGCCGGATAATAGATGGATTCTCCCAGCCCGATCAGCGAACGGAAGAATACCAGTTGGAAGAAGTTGGTCGCCAGCGCCGTCGCGGCGCAGATCACGCTCCAGGCCTGTAGGCCGCCCAGGATCGCGGTACGGCGCTTGATGCGATCCGCGATGTTTCCGCTAAAGGGAGCCGAAAGTCCGTACACCCAGGCGAACGCGGCGGTGAGCCAACCGAGTTGCACCGTCGTAAGCCCCATCTCCTTTTCAAGCAAGGGCAGCACGGACGACATCGCCTGCCGATCCGCGTAATTAAAAAAGCAGATCAGCCACAACATTCCGACGACGTACCACTTATAGTTCTTATTCATGAAGGAGTTCTTGCTCATGAAGGATTCCTATTTCTTGATTAACCACAGCTCGGCAACCTGCGCGCCGCGGCCATTGCCGCCCAGGCCCGGCCGCCTAAACCACTGGAGCGTCAATTCGCCATCCGCAGTGGCGCGCGCGGGGATGTCGAACTCCATCGGGCGCACCGGAACCGGCTTCTTGATCAACGGGTGAACTTCGATGGTGTCGGCCAGCATGCGGACCTCGCGCGCCATGTCGCCCGCGTAGACCACGCGCACTTTGTACTGCGCTTTCGGATCCAGTCCCGTGTAGCGCATTTCCAGTGGTTGCTCGTGCAACGCTTCGGCGTAGTCCAGCCAGGAGACGCGGCCGCCGGGTACGTTGGAAAATCCCAGCAGCGAGGAGCGCCAGAACTGCGGGTCCTTCTCGAATCCCACGCCGCGCACCAGGTGCGGTTGCGCGTTCACTTTTCCCAGATCGTCGTAGAACCCGCCCGCGCCGGGGTTGGTCCAGTCCAGAATCTCGTCGATCCGCGAGAGCCGCTCGGCTTCGCTGCCCCGCGACCGGATCTCGGCAAAGCGCGCTTTTAGCCAATCGCGGTTATTGAGCGGGAACTCGACGGTATCGAGGTTTGCGCCGCGGCCCACGTCGATAGCTTTGTAGCGCGCAACGCTCAACTGCATGCGCACGCTCTGATAAAGCGCTTCAGCCAGTTCGTAGATTCTGGCGCGCTGGCCGGCGGCCACATGCGTCGTGAGGCTCTTGTCCAGCGTCGCTTCGGCCCCCTCCAGCGCCACTAGCGCGCCGGTTTCGCGCGCCGCTCGGAGTTGGTCCAGCGCCGCGCGCTCCAGACCGGTTTCGTATATCAGACGGTTGCGGGTGTAAACGTCGTAGTAAGCGCGATAAAGCCCCTGTTGGAAGCGCCAGTTCAACAGATCCTGCGGCGTGGCCGCCAGCTCCAGGGTGCGCAACTGCGACCAAGTGGTGTCGACCAGCGAGTTGTCGATGAGCGGCGCCCGCCAGTCGCGCTCGAGCGAGAGCAGGGCCTGCGCGTAGGAGTCGGCCATGCGCGGGTCGATGTAGTAGCGTGCATAGTCGCGTAGAATCTCCACCACGTCGGCGTCCGGGTTCCAGCCCAGGCCGCTCCACAAGGTCTTGTTCACGTCGTCGTTGCAGCCTTCCGAATAGGTGATGAAGCCGACTGTGGGAGGCTGTGAATAACGAAAGATCGCGGCCATGTCGCGCGGCCTCGGATTCACCCCTTCGCGCGCGATAGTCATGGCGTGCGCCACGTCCCAATCCGGCACCGGGAACTGGCACTGGCGGCTGTGCGTGATGTCGGGGTAGTTGCGGATGGGGTACTTCTTCGGAATAGAATCCCGCAGCTTGTAAATGTCGATGGGCACTTGCGGTCCATGCACGATTCCCGTGAGCCAAGCCGGCTGCTGGCGATTCATGATGTCCAGAAATTCGTCCATCCACTCCTTAACGAAGCCTTGCGGAGACATCCACATCCCGGCCTTGGGATGATACTTGCGCAGGTTGGCGGCCTGCTTTTCGAGCAGCGCCATCATATACTTTGGCTGCGTGTGGCCGGGATCGCCGCCGGGAACGAACACGGCGTCGATGCGCGGAAGTTGCTTGAACACGGCGCCCCATTCGGCGACGGCAGCCTCGACGGTCGCGGGATTTGAGTAGTCCTTGTCGAGCGCCGGATACCAGACCCACACCTCCAGCCCGTATTCATTGGCGATGCGCGACATCTCAATCATCATGCGCATGGGTGGCAAGGGGAAATGCGGGCTGTCCAGATCGTCGTCGGTGCGCGGCGGCATCAGCTCGATGGCATTGGCGCCGAAGATCGCCAGGTCACGGATGTACTGATCCCACATGGCCACGTTCCAGGCGTCGTAGGAATTGGTTTTCGCGCGATATCCCAGTTGGTGGCCGCGCAGAGGATAACGCGGCGCAGTCGAGACGTTCAGAGGTTCCAACAGCGTTACCTGGCCGCGCGTCATCTCCAGTTTCCGCAGCAGATGCCCCACGCCGTACAGCACGCCGCGCGGATCGTTGCCGGAGACGACCACCTTCGGCGTGGCGCCAACACTCGTCGAAATGGTGTAGCCGTCGGCCGCTCCACTGCCCCGCCGCAGTTCGATCATCGCCGCGCCAGTTGTGCCCATGGGCCAGCGGATCTGGCTGCGCTTCTCCACCTCCTCCACCAGCACCTGGACGGCTTTCTTCTCAACTCCCGTGAAGGCCCTGGGCGCAATCACCACAGCGTTCGTAAGATCCAGGCCCGCCCCCAGGCAACTCATCGCCGCCAGCGGCCACAGCATCATTCCGCGCATAGTTCTTCTGCTCATAGCTATCCAACCCAAAAGGAAACTATAGCATTACCGTTTCGCGAGCCTGCTTCGCCGCCGGCGCGCCTGGCACTTTTCATAGCGCACATTCGATAAACTGAGGCCGTGCTCACCAGGAAGACTTTCCTCGACGCGGCCTCGGCGGCCCTGGTTGCTCCGTTGCGGTTGGCAGCCAAGCGTCCCATCACGGCGGAACTCGGCAACGAATATTTCCGGTTGCGCCTCCACGTCGATTCCGACGGTGTGTGGATGGAACGCCTCTCATGGACTGAGCTAGGCCGCTTCACCGCGAATCTCCTCTACACGAAACCCGGTCCACTGGCGCGCAGTTCGACCGCGCTGCTGGTGGAAGGCGGCGAATGGTTCGTGAGCCGCGCGACGGACCAGACCACCACCGCCACCGCCGATCCGGCACACCTGCGCATAGAAGGCATCCTATTGGGACCCGCGGACCGCCCGCTCGCGCGCGAAACGTGGGCCATCCAGCTCGACGGCGACCAACTGCGCTGGAAGATTGAACGTACGTTTCTGGAAGACTGCCGCGTGGTGGCGGACCGCTTCCCCGCCCTGGTATTTCGCACCGTGGGAGCGATAGGGGAAACCCTTTCTTCGCCGGGCGCCCGTTTCGGCGAGATCGCCGGGTTCCTCGATACCGAAATGCAGCTCGACGGCGTGCGCGCTTTCCTGCTCGACGCCAAAACACAATGTCACGAAGTTGTTTCGCCCAATCGCGCCCAGGACGTAGTCTTCGCGCCGTCCTCGATGGCGCTGGAAAGCCGGCTTACCGACGGCTGGTTCAGCTACGCCAAGACGCCCGCGGACGGGACTTCGCCCTACGTGGCCATCGGCGCTGAAACGGTCGATCGATCCGGCGGGGCGGCGATGCGGCGCCGCGGCTCGACGCAGGTTCAGAAGTGGACGCTGAAGCTGGTGAAACACAAGGGAACTGCGCCGCTTCAACTGGAGATGGCCGACGCCTTTCTCAAAGAGCAGGCCCACAGCCTGGCCGCCGTGAAGAACTCCTGGATGGGATGGATGTTCGGCAACAATCCGGCCAGCGTGCCCTGCCTGCACGAGATGGCTTTCTTTCCCATGGTGCAGGGTATCTTCGCGGTGCACGAAAAGTCGCTGGCGGCGCTTCGGAAGCAACTCACGTTCTTCGCTGAGACGGGCGTCGAAAAGGACGGCTACGTTTTGCCGCGCTGGTGGGTGAAAGGTTACTACCGCGTGGAATGGGGCAACCTGCTGGACCAGATTCCGCACTTTATTCTGGCCATGTACCATCACACGATGCAGACCGGCGACCGGGCCTGGCTTCAACGCGTCATGCCGGTTCTCGATCGTGTGGCGCGTTACCAGATGGCGCTCGATCGCGATAACGATGGCGTGGTCGAAATTCCCAAAACTTCGGGCCTCCCCAACGGCGCGCACGATTGCTCGAACTGGTACGACATCATCAAATTCGGCCATAAGGACGCCATCACCAACGTCTACTGCGTTATGGCGCTGGAGGCCATGGCCGAAATGAAAGCCTGGCTAGGCGACGCGAGCGGCGCCGCGCAATTCACCCAACTGCATGAGAGCGCCGTCGCTGGCTACAACCGCGTTTTCTGGGACGAAGCGCGCGGCTTCTACATGGACTGGATCGACGTGCGCGAGAAGATGCCGGAGTCCGGACGGCGCTACTTCTACACGGATCAGAATCTGCTCGCCATCGTGCACGGCATCGCGGATCAAACCAAGGCGCGCCGCATCCTGGCGAATCTGGACCGCCGTTACGATGCGTTGTGCCGCCAGTTCAAGATCCCGCGCGAGGCCATCTGGGCGACTCCGTGCAACATGATCCCCATCACGCAATTGGGCGACATGGTGGACTTCGGTGAACGCGCCAACCAGAAGCAGTATCCCAACTACGAAAACGGCAACGCGTTCTTCCACTCCACCGGTTTCGAGATCGCGGCGCGCGCCACCGCCGGCCAATCCGAGCAGGCTTACGACACCTTCGAGCGGGTCATGCGCCAGGGCTACGCGCCGACGCGCTTCTGGGCCGCCTCGCTCAAGTGGGACACGGGATCCTTGGTCAGCGAGCCGCTGGACGATTCCCTGCTGGTCCTATGGGGCTTCCTGCGCGGATGCTTCGGCGTGTGGCCGCATCTCAACGGTCTGCGGCAAATCGGCGCGCCTTCGCGACGGCTCGAAGGCGCCCGTTACACGTTCTGCTATCTGGGCCGCGACGTGACCATCGAAGTGCGTAACGGGCGCACCGTTCTGCCGGATGCCGCGCGCTAGAAGGGCCTGGGCTTAGGTGCCGCGAACGGGTACTTATCCGGCGTCACGCGAACGGCGGTGGTGAATTTGAAATTGCGTTTGCCGGGACCCGCATAAGTCAGCTCGACGAAATACGCCGTGAACCCCGCCGCAGGCGCGGCCACCTTCGCGACGTAGGCTCCGCCCACCGCGCCTAGCACCGTGCTCTGGTATGCCGGTCCGATGGTTTCCAGCCGGAAGTCGCGCGCCTTCGGATTGGTGGCCTGCCACAGTTTCACCGCGGATGGCGGCGTGGTCGTGCGCACGCGAATGGTGCCGTCCTTTTCGATCTTCCAGGTGAACTTCGGCCGCGGCGTTCCCTCCAGGACGGACTGATAGAAGGCCGTCATGGTTTCGACCGCATCGGAATTTCTTAACGAGTGATCGGTGTTGGGGATGTAGCGCAGGTACTTCTCACCGGGCAGACTCTGGAAGTAGAACTGCGAGGAATCCGGCAGGAAGAACTGATCGCCGGCCGCGTTCACAATGTACTTGGGCATGGTGTAACGCTGCCGGTACTCGTACGGCTCTTCAATTTTCATGAGGGCTTTGAACTCCGGCCTTCCCACCCAGTCCATGATCCGCATGTCCACGTAATCCTTGATGGCAGGCGCCCAAAAACCGTACGCGCGCCAGTGGTGGATCATGGATTTCTCCATGTTGAGCAGGTCGATCACCAGCGGGATAATGGCCACCACGCGCGGATCCACGGCGGCGGTGGTCCAGGTGGTCCAGCCGCGCTTGGATGCGCCCGCCACAACATACTTCCCGATCTGCAAACGCCCGCCCGCCTCGCTCGCGCAAAAGGCCGTCACGGCGTCCATGGCACGCACGGCGGCTTTGGTCATGGGCAATCGCAGCGGCCAGTTGGCATCGCCCGTGCGCATGAACTTGTCCCAGGTGTAAGCGATGATCTCGTCCTCGCGGCGCTTGCGGCCGTCGCCGGCGAACACCAGCGGCTGATTGGGAACCATGCGCAACTCGGCCACTACCGTGTGGGTTGCCGTGGCGATGGAACTGACCATGCGGTCCACTTTAGCGGGCGGCCCGCCTGAGTTGTTCCCGCCGCCGATGAACAGGAGCGCGGTAGGACCGCTGGCCTTGTCCGGCTTGGTCACCGTCACCCAGTGCTTCCACAACGTGCGGTCCACTTCCTTCTCGCTACGCCATGTTTGTGAGGCCATTTCGAGCACGTACGCCGTGTAGCCGTCGCCGGGGATCGTGCGCACCAACTCGAACTTGTAGGATGGATCGGGCTGCGCGACGTATGCGTCCAGAGCGGTGCGGCCAACCGGAGCCGCCACCAGCGAGCCGAAGAGCAAAAGCGCGCATGCGGCCGCCATAGCGAACCGCGAAATAGGAAATGGTGATTTCTTGAACATGGGCCTCCACATCTAGCTTAGAATGGACATTCTACCAATGGCCGACACGCTCATCGCGGAGAACCTGTCCAAGTATTTCGGCGAGGTCAGGGCCGTCGATCGCGTCAGCCTGCGGGTAGGCGCGGGTGAAATCGTGGGACTGCTGGGGCCCAACGGCGCCGGCAAGACCACCATTCTGCGCATGGTCGCCGGCATTCTCACCCCGGATGAAGGCCGCGTCGAGATCGGCGGGCTCGACGTTCGCGCGCGGCCGCTCGAAGCCAAGCAGCGCATCGGCTTCCTTTCCGGCGACACGCAGATGTACCGGCGGCTCTCGACCCGTGAAGCGCTCGTGTATTTCGGGCGCCTCTACGGAATGGAAGAGCCGCGCCTGGCGCGGCGCATCGATGAGGTCACGCGCCAGCTCGAAATGTCCTCCTTCGTCGAGCGTCCCTCCGGAGGCCTCTCATCGGGACAGAAGCAGCGCGCTAACATCGCCCGCGCGTTCCTGCATGAGCCGGACCTGCTGATTCTGGACGAGCCCACCGCGGCGCTCGACGTCGTCAGCGGACAGTTCATCGTCCAGTCCATCCGGCGAGAGAAAGCCGCCGGCCGCGCGGTTTTGTTTTCGACCCACATCATGAGCGAGGCCGAATACCTCTGCGACCGCATCCTGCTCCTGCATGAAGGGCGCATTGTGGACGAAGGCACGCTGTCCGAGCTAATCGAGCGCGCCGGAGCGCGCAACCTGACCGACGCGTTTCTCAAGAACATCGGCGCCGGCGCGGCGGCGGGAGGTGACGGAGAGTGAGAGGCCGCATCGTTTGGACCATTTACCGCAAGGAGATCATCGAGTCTTTGCGCGACCGCCGCACATTGTTCCTGATGATCGTCCTGCCCATCCTGCTCTATCCGCTGCTGCTGATCGGCATGAGCAAGCTCATGGAATCCCAGGAGGAGGCACAGAAGACCCGCACCAGCCGCGTGGCCGTTTGGGGCGCTTTACCCAGTTCGCTTGTCAGTGAGATCGAGGCCAAGAAGCGCGTCACAATAGAACTCTGGGGTGGAATACCCGAAAACCTGAAGGCCGACTTGCTGGCCGGCCGCCTGGCTCCGCCCGACGCCTCCAAGAAGGATGCGGTCCCGGACACGCCCGTGATCGCCGCGGCGCGGCCGCTCATTCTCAACCGGCGCTTCGACGCCGTGATGGTCTTCTGGCCGGGGTTCGAAAAGCAACTCGAATCGGGCGGCCTGGGCAACGTGTCGCTGCTCTACGATTCCGTGCGCCAGGATTCGCGTACGGCGCGCCAGAGATTGGAGAGCGCGGTGAGCGAGTTCCGCCGCAAGCTCGTCGAGCAGCGCGAAACACAGGCAGGGCTGGACCATGGCTTCGCGACCGCCGTGCGCGTGCAAGCGCAAAACGTCGCGCCCAGCCAACGCAAGTCCGGCTTCTTCCTGGGCAGCTTGCTCCCATATATCCTCATCATGTTCACTGTGGCCGGGGGCTTCTATCCGGCTCTGGATGTGACCACGGGAGAAAAAGAGCGCGGCACCATGCAGACGCTGCTGTGCGCCCCGTTGCGCTCCACCGAGATCATCGCGGGTAAGTTCCTCACCGTTTGGAGCATCAGTCTCATCGCCATCCTGGTCAATATCGCCAGCATGTCGGCCACTTTCGCACGCATCAAGATGCCGGGCGTCGAAATGTCTATTTCGCCCAGCGCGTTTCTGCTGACCTTCGCGCTGCTCGCGCCGGTTTCCCTTATGGCCACCAGCATCTTTCTGGCCTTGGGCGCGTTCGCCAAGGATTTCAAGGAAGGCCAGAATTACATGACGCCGGTGATGATGGCACTGACCTTTCCGATGCTGATCACCACGGCGCCAGGCATCGAACTAAACGCCTACATCGCGTTCGTGCCGGTAGTAAACATCGCGCTGCTCATCAAGTCGCTGTTTGTTGGAGAGGTGCATCCGGATCTCGTGTTTCTGACCTTGCTGGCCTCGGCCATGTACGCCGCGCTGGCGTTTGTGGTGGCGGCGCGGGTATTCGAACGTGAAAACGTTTTGCTCGGCGGCAAAGTCGATTTGCGCGGCTTGTTCGCCATCCGCCGCGGCGCCTCGCCACGTCCGACTCCGGGTTTCGCGCTGTTCGGCTTCGCCCTGGTGCTGGTGTTGGCCTTCTACGCGAGTCTGTTGCTTACCAAATACGGCGTGGCGGTGCAGTTGATGGTCGTCGAGTACGGTTTCTTTCTCGCGCCGTGTCTGGCCATGATTGCGCTGGGGCGCTTCTCCGTACGAGAGACGCTCGCTCTGCGCCTGCCACCGTGGCGCGGCTGGCTAGCCAGCGTTCTACTGGGCTGCGCGGCCTGGACGGTGGCTAGTGGCGTGCTCCTGCGCTTGCTGCCGCCGCCGGAATCGCTGGTGCGCGCGCTCGAGCAAATCGTTCTGCTCGACCGCAAACCCGTCGCCTTGTGGGTGCTGTGGCTGGCCATCGGCGTGACACCGGGCGTGTGCGAAGAACTGTTCTTCCGTGGCTTCGTGATGAGCGGCTTCCGGCGCCTGGGCAAATGGCCCGCCATCCTCCTCGCGGCGTTCCTGTTCGCCCTGGCTCACGCCTCCATCTATCGCCTGCTGCCCATGTTGTGGCTGGGCGTCGTCTTCGGTTACGCGGTCTGGAAGACACGATCCGTGGTGTGCGGTGTGGTCGCGCACGCGCTGAATAATGCCCTGATGGCTACCCTCGCCCGCGAGCCGTCGCTCGCCGAAGCCGTAGGAGCCAAAGGCGCTACCGTCCTGCCCTGGAGCCTCACCCTGGGCGGCGCCGTCCTGACCGTGGCGGCTCTGGCGCTGCTCGCATCCATCAAAGAGCCAGACCCCTCGTAAGCATACAGGCGGGACAGTCGCGCTTTGATCAAGCAGCCGGTTGCCAAGTGTGCTGCAGTTGCTTAATCTATGAGTTCCGAGGATCGCTGGCCTTCAACGGAATTCCAGGCACAGCGTTTGGGCGACAGCGCCGGATGGCGCTGGAAAGGGGATCAAGCATGGTGAGTCTGTCGAGAGTGGGCCGTCGCCGTTTTCTAGAGCAATCGGCGGCGCTTCTTGCAACCGGTGACCTGCTTGCCTCGAACGCTGCCCCCCAGCAGGCGCCGGCGGCCGGCCAAGGCGGGAGTGAAGGGCCGCTGCTGCGCGCGATCAGCAGTTATATGTCCTGCCCCGACGTCGGCTACTTCTTCGCCTTCGATTCCGTGAAGTTCTACCGCAACATAGAGCCTGATATGAAAGCTGTGCGCGAGGCCGGCTTCAACGTGCTCTACCTGCTCTATATGCCCTACCGGTCCGAAGACGGCCGCCCCACGCCCTGGCAGGAAGATATCCCGCTGAACGATCCGGATTTTGCCTCGGTGCCGCCTCCGGGTCCGGAAGCCGGCAATGCCGAGGCGCAGACATTCCGGAGAATTCTCGCGGCCTGTCGGAAGCACGCCTTGAAAACCATGTTCAACGTGGGCTGTTGGACCCCGCAGAAATGGTTTCGTGAAAACCCCCATGCGATCTCGAAGCTTCCCGACAACAGCCCGCAGTATGACTGGATCTTCCAGAAACTTTTCGGCGGGAAGCGCATCTTGACGCCGTGCTTCCGCAGCCCGAGGTTTCTTTCGCACACGGAAACGGTGGTGCGTGCCTGGCTGCGGCAGTTCCATGGCGACGAGGTTTTCGAGGCCGTGCTGCCGCGTGTTCGCGTCACAAACCGGTTCGAGGTGCGTTTGGACGACCGGGGCGTCCCTCTGTTCTACATTCATCAGGACACCATCGATCGGGACTGGTGTCACTGCCCGACTTGCCAGGTTGCCTTCAGAAAGTATCTGCGGAAGCGCTATGGCTCAGTCGGCCGCGTGAACAGCGAGTTGAACACGAATTTTGGCTCTCTGGACGAAGCCACCATTCCCCTCTCACCCCACGTCCCAGACCGGCAGCGCTTCAAAGCCATCGACCCGGTGGGCGATCCCGGGAAGAAACGGCTCTGGTACGAAGCGGCCCGCTTCTGGTCGGAGGGTATCGCCGGGTGGCGGGCTCGCATCATTGGTGCCGTGCGAGAGTTCTACCCCGATGCCGAAGTCATGATGATCAGCAAGTATCCCGTGGGAGCGTTCCTCACCGACTATCCACTGATCGCCAGGGACGGCAAACTCTTTCTGATGGATTCCTATCCCATGGAAAGCGCGCTGCAGTGGAATCTGCTGCGGTACTTCTTCGACATCGAGGTCTATCAATCGGCGGCCGAGCAGCAGGGCCAGGCGCTGGTAGCTCACCTGCAAGCCTTCGACAATCTTCAGCCCAATCACGTAAACCGGGCCCCTTCGCCGGAGGAGTTCCGCCAGCAGCACATCGGGCTTGCCGGCCGCCGCGTGGGAGGAACTGTGACGTTTGTCTTCGACCACGCCGCACAGTTTAGCCCCGCCGGAACGCGAGGGCGCTACGTGCCGGATGCGATGAAGATTGCCGGGCAATGGCAGAAGACCATGGAGTCGATCGAGCAAGCCTATCGCGGCGCGGTGCGGTACCGCGGCGGTGTGGTGGTCCGCTACAACCCGCTCGAGAACTGTAATCCGAAAGGCGCCCAAGCGACGTTTGCCAGGTATAAGTATTGGAAAGACCGTGGCGTACCGGTCAGGGTCCTGTGGGACGAGAAACAGTCGGGTGAGACGGTTCCGGGTGCGTTCGAATTCTTGGTGGAGGGCGACGGCCCCCGCGATATGGATCTGGTGATTTGCGAGGGGAATCTGGGGTACCTGGTGTCCTTGACGAATCTGCGCGCGAATAAGAGAGAGGTTCGCATGCGTGTTCGATTGAAGGGTGAGGACATGAGCAAGTGGAAGGTACGATCGCTTTTCGGATTGCCGATCGCTGCGGAGCGATCAGGCGGCGACTTGATCTGCAAGACGGTACTCGGACCTCTCGCCAGCGCGGTGGGTCTTGTAACATCGCATTCCGCGTAAAGCTACCCGTCACCATGCGGCTGGTTTCGATTCGTACGAAGTTTCTGCGGACTACGGCCGCCCGGGCGACCACCCAGCCGCCGGCGTACTGGGCCGTCGTCAGGTGACCGGGGATATGGCTCGCGTGGGCTACCGGTAAAAAGGCTGCCAGGTGAGCCAGGCCGGACCATACTTGGGCTCCGGCACACCAACTTCCAAAGCGCCCAGATCCGGCGCGCGACCCAGGAATCCGTCGTTGATTGTCGGAATGGGGACACCGGCGTCCACCGCTTTGCCGCCCGGCTTCAGTCGAAAGTTCAGGTCCACGGCGTGGTATACCGCGTGCCGCTTGGCCGGATCCGGTGGAACAAGGTTTTCGAAAATGTCGAAATCCACTTCGAGCCCGTGCTTTTCCTGCCCCGTCGCGGCTCGAAACTCCGCCAGCGTCGCGTAGCTCTTCCAGTCGGTGGGCTGGGGTTCATAGATCTGCTGGCCCTTAGGCGGCGCGAGCCAATCATACTGCCGGGTGACTCCCTTGTTCGGACGAAAGCCGTTGTAGTCCGAGCTGAACGCATCCGTCGCATTCGCCCAGGCCATGATGCCGCGATCCGGAGTGTCCCGGCCGAGGAAAAGGTTGTTGCGGAAGTGCACGTTCGAACAGGGGTCCCGAATGGCCTGTTCGCCAATGATGGTGTTGTGGTAGACGAAAAGGCCCGCCGGTTTTGCCGAGAACTTGAACGCTACGCCGGAAGGAACGTGATAGAGGAGATTGCGATAGAAGTATACGGGGCCTCCGAAGACAGGCTGCGCACTGTAGCCGCCATGCGCGGCGTTGACCCCGCGGTTGTTGAAGACACGAATATTGTGCACCCCGCCATCGGTCTCGATAAAATCGTCGTTCGACATGTGCATGTCATTGCCGTAGATGTCGATTGACGAAGCTTGCCTCTCCGGGTCTTGCTCCGGCGTTCCGTAAGTGGATATGCCGATCGCGTCGTGGAAGTACGCGATAGCGTTGCGCGCGATGACGTGCCCGGGTCCGTAAACCTTGATGGCGTAATAGCTGGTGAGTTGGTGAGAACCGTAGGGACCCGCGCTGGCCCACATCGGACCCGTCCAACCGATGAGGCGGAACCTGTCGTCACGGCCCAGAATGAGGTTATCGGCAATATAGAAATCGCTGGAGCCGGCGTATTCCGTCCACACCCCGAAACCGACATTCTCGAAGCGGCAGTTCTTCACCGTCAGCCCGACCGCGCCGAGCACCTCTTTCTGCCCGGCGAAAATGGCCACGTCCGTATTCCGTATGGTGAGTCCGTCGAAGATGTGGTACCGCGACGCCATGACGTCGAACAGGCGGTGATTTCCGGCGCCGTCGAAGATCACCTCGCCATCTCCGGCGGATTTGATGGTGATCGGCTTGTCGGGAGTTCCCTTCAGGGTCAGCGACATGGTGCCATCGAACGGCGTCATCATGGGGTCTACGTAATTCAAGCGTTCCGGCCGGTACAGTCCGGCATGAACCAAAATCGTATCGCCGGGTTGCGCGCGCCGCTCCCAAACGACATTCCAATCCCCGAGTCCGGCGCCATAGTAAGCCTCCAGGATGCAGGTAAAGTTGGGCTCCAGACGCTTTCCTTGATAGTCCGGCGGGTAGACGTGCAGGGTACGCCCTTGCTTGGAAGGCTGCGGCTCGGTGCGGGTTCTAACTCGGACGGCGTGCGTGCTCTGGCCCGTGACACCGTCCGGATCGGTAAGTTGAAAACGGCACTCATATTCGGTGCCTGGCCGCAGGTTCAGAATGCTCCCGGCGAACCCATCAGGAACGGTGTAGTCCAGGTGTTCGCGTTTTCGAAACACCCTCTCCCCGCCGATCCGGACCATCGGCAGCGCGGGCCGCCACGCGGATTCTCCAACCGCGCGAAATTCCACGCTGACGGTCGCATTCCGGTTTGCGTCGCCGCGGATGGCCCATTCGAAGCCGAGATTCAGGAGTGTGGGATGCTCGACGACGAATCTTCCTGCGTTCGTGCCGTTCTGCGCGATGGCACTCAACACCGGGAGAAAGAGGCCCCAGAGAATCCGGTGGAGGAGTCGCGTCGCCGATGCTTTATGGAGCGGTCTATTCATACTTGAAATCCCTCCTGATGCGACGTTACATGACGTTTCGTGAAGCCCGGATGGTATTTCCGCGGATTACAGGTACGCCCGGTGGTTGCCTTGGCACGAGGTTCACCCCTGGGAAAGCCAGCGTTCGAGTTGCGCGGCATGCTCCGGTCCCCAGCCCCGGTAGCAGAACGCCATGAACTCCTCGTAGGTCGCCGCCTTGCCTTCGCGGCTGAATTCCTTCGCCACTACGCCCTCCCGCCGGGCCCCTTCGCGCCACGCCCGAAAACTGGCTCTGTCGTAAGACATGACGCGCCTTTGCACTTCATCGTAGTCGGCCACCGTGCGCAACTTCCGGTCCATGCTGCGCAGGACGTCGCCCCGGCGGGCGGCGAGGTTGCGGATCTCCTCGGGATCCTCGCGGAGGTTGAACAGTTGTGGGCCGTATCCCGGGTAAGCGATGTATTTCCAGTCGCCATCTCGCAACATGAACATGCAGGTGTTCGCGGTGCAGCCGCTGTACATGGCGTAGGCCCAGTTGCGGCTGCGGTTGCTTCTCCCGGTAAGCAGAGGCATCAGCGATTCACCGTCGATCCCTCCGGGAGACCGCAGGCCGCCCATCTCCAGCAGTGTGGGGAACAGGTCCACGAGCGAAACCAGGTTGTCCAGCACCCGCCCGCTGCGGACTCCCGGCCCGCTGACGACCAGCGGAACTCGTGCCGAGGATTCGTACATGTTCATCTTGTAGTACTGGCGGTGCTCCATGTTGTTTTCGCCATGGTCGCTGGTGACGACGATGTAGGTGTTCCCCGCCAGGCCCAACCGCTCCACCTCATCGACAATGGAGCCGACCATGGCGTCGGTCTCGGCGCACATGGCGTAGTAGATAGCCCTCGTGTTGCGGACCGCATCCGGTGAGAAGCCGTGACGCCAGTCTTTGCTGATGCGCTGATAGGCCATCACCGGATGGACTTCCTCATCCTGGGGCGGGACCGTGATGGCATCGCCATCGACCAGGTTCAGCCACTTCCTCTTCGTCACGAAGGGCGGGTGTGGCAGACTCAGGCCCACGTAGAGAAAGAATGGATCTTCGGCCTTGCCCGCCTGGCGCAGGAAACGCCGCGCTTCCTCGACACGCGCCCAGTCGCCTTGATGCGGGTCGCTTTCATCCGGCATGATCTCGGGGCGTGCCATACGAAATTGCGGGAGCCGGATGTTGGCCGGAGCGGTCCACTCAACCACGCGATTGAACATGGTGTGACCGCCGGAGAGGTAGTCGTGCTTTCCGAAGCCGCCTTCCCGGGAGGCGAAGCGATAGCCGGCTTCCTCCAGGTAGTTTTTGAAAGTGCGGTCGGTTTTGGAAAGCCCTTTGTGGTTGTTCCAACTTTCCACGTGCTGGGTATACCGGCCGGACCACATGTTGGCGCGGGAGGGACAACAGACCGGGTGGCTGGTGTAGGCGTTGCGGAATGCCGTGCCGCGCGAGGCCAGGCGGTCAAGGTGGGGTGTGGCTCTCCGCATGGCGCTGTGGCCCAGGTAGCCGAGCGCCCGCCCGTCCCAACTGTCCGGCTGCAAAAAGACGATGTTCGGCCGCCGATCTGCAGCGGCGCCGCCACGCGCGAGCAGGGCGGGAGCGGCGGTTGCAAGAAAGCTCCGTCGATTCATGGGCGTGTTTCCTCCGTTCATCGAACCGGCCAGGGGCCCGTTAGCATCCTGTAACGTCTCGCAACGTGTTGCAGCATGCACTTCCACCCTGTCGATTCTACAGCGGTCCGAATTCTCGCGCACCACGGGCCTTCCGGCGCGCGAACCGGATCACGGTGACTACATGCCCACCTGGCCCGCTTGACCCGCCAGCGGCAGCGTGGACCGGGAGACAAACTCAAGACGTTCCAGTTCATTCGTACTCGACCAACCTCATAGCGAAGGTATCAAAGGGCGGCACCCGGAAAGCGGCGCGACCTTCGGCCGCCTCAAACGAGACGCTCGTCTGGTCCGGCAACCGGAGCACGCGCCGCGCGCGCTTCCCCGCTGGAATCCCCAGGCGAACGCTCGCGGGCACGGGCACTTGGGGAAGCTGCCGCTGGAGATTAAGTAAACCGACCAGCAGGCGTTTCTTCTCCGGCTGATGGAAGAGCGTGGCCTCGACGGCGGGATGTGTGTCGACTTCGAGATGATAGGGGCGCGGCAGGATCCGGTCGAGCAGCGCGAGGAAAAGCTTGGCGTTGACCGCCTCGGTGGATGATTCAAACGGCGCGGCGGCCCAGACGGTCCTGCCTCTGACAACCACCGCGGGATCGGTGCCGGGTGTGAGAGCCGGGGGGTTGCTGTGAATGGCGGCGAAGTGGCTTCCGATGACGCGGCCGAGAGCGGGGTCGACGAAGGGCAGGGTGACAGTGGCCAGCGCCTGGGCTCCGGATTGCGCTCGGGCCTGGATCATGGGGCCGCCGTAACTCAAGTGGTCCTGCGGCCAGATGGCCTTGGCGAGGGCCGCGTCGCGGGGCGTGAGGTAGGTGATGCGCGACCCGAGTTGGCCGGTGCGGGCAACCCCGAGAACGCCGTCAAGCAGTGGTGATGGACTACTGGAGTAGAGCGCTCCTCCGCGCGCGACGAAGTCGCGGAAAAGGGCGGCCTGTTCGGCGGTCATTTCGAGGACATAAGGAACGATGACCGCGCGATAGCGGTTCAACTGTTCGAGATTCGCGTTGGTGACCAGCCCGAAGGGAATGTGCGCCTCCTGCAGGATGCGCGCGGCGCCGACCACGGCGTCTCGGTGCGGGCAACGGTCCACAGCCTGGAGTTTGGTGATGTGGACGCCCTTTTCCGCCGGGTTGTACATGGACTCCTTGTCGTAATAGATGGCCACGTCGGCCAGGAGGTCGCCGCCCAGGAACGGCTCATAGGCGGCGCGCTGTTCGCTGAGGCCGCGCAGAAATTCATAGACCTGAGCGTTGAGCGTGCCGTCGGCGTTGATGTAATCCACCAGCATGAGTGCGGCGGAGTGCAGCGTGGCCACGAAGGACTCCGTGCGAAGCTCCTCCATCGGTTTCACGGTGACGTGATCGGTGAAGATGCGGGTGCGCGAGGTGTGAAACTCGAAGGGGCGCGTGCGGGTCATGCCGTGGTAGAGCTTGCAGGCCAGCGAATGGCGCTCCGGGCCGCCGTAGAAATCTCCGCCGACGTAATCGCAGGCGCGGGCGAGTTCCAGCGGCACGCCCATGGTCCAGTTGTGAAAGACGGTGGAGTATTGATGGTTCACGGTGATGGGCTTGATCTTCTTCGCCGCCGCCGTAACGTCCATGGCAAATTCAAGCAGCCAGGCTTGCCGGGCCTTCTGAAACTTGCGCCACAGCGGATCTTCCCAATCCACGATGCGGGGCGGTTCGGCGCCGTGTTCGGTGAGGAACCGGGCGGTGCAGTGGGCGCAGTAGCAGACTGCGGGCCAGAAAGTCATGTCGCAGAACAGACCGTCGAGATCGTAGGCGGAAACGATTTCGCGGATGCAGGCCAGCGCGTATGCGCGGTAGGGGGAGTTCGGGCATACCACGCCATAGCGGCCGTCGAGTTGCGCGTTGTTGCCTCCGGCGGGCGTGATGCGCCAGTCCGGATGATGCTCGTAGTTCCAGTTGTCGTAGATCAGGCTGAAGTAGGCCAGCGGGTGCACTTCGCGCTTGCGGCATTCGGCGACCACTTCGCCGAAGAAGTCGCGACCCTTCAAGGCAGCGTGCCGGTGGCCGACGTTGGTATGCCACAGGCACAGGCCCACGTGCGAGTTCGTATACATGAGGAAGGACTTGAGGCCACCACGCGCGATGGCACCGACAAATTCGGCGGCGTTGAAGCGGCCGAGAAGTTGCGGATCCCAATCCGGTACGTGAATATCGACGCTATAGCGGCGGTAGACATCGCGTGGCCAATCCAGCAGCGCCAGGGGCATTAGAAGGCTGAAATCTCTGCGTCTCATGGTTGTGTTGTCAGCGTCGGCACGGCACCGGCGGCGAGGATAAATCACCATTTCCTTTTGTGCCTTGCGGCCGGCATCAACATACCACAATCCGATTGCCTAGAAGCCGCTGAGGCTCACCTGCTTCTTTTATATGCTTGCCCCGCAGGACCGGGAGAGTCGGCCTGCTCCTTCCCAGGACTCCGTGGCCAGCAAGCGCGGCTTTTCTGGCTGATTCCACCGATACCCTTCCGTTCCCTACCTCCTCGTTCCCTGCCTACCTTCTGTGTCCATCTTCAGCGCCGCCGGCGCGCCGGTGATAAGCTTTGACAATTCAGGTTCCCGGGACCATGCGCTACTGGTGGGTCAATCAGAACCAGACGTTCCGCTACGAGTTGGCCGGCGGATGCTTGTGGCCACCCCAGCGCAACGCCCACGGCGCGGGCCTGTGGCCGGACGAGTCCAGCGATATTCCCATACGCATCTTACGGATCCTAGGAGGGCGAAGAATTGACCTCGATCGTCGAGACGAAACCACCATCCGGTGCAGCGGCTCCATCCGCCGCCATGGGGCGCCTGGTATCTCTGGACGCCTTGCGCGGCTTCGACATGTTCTGGATCATCGGAGGCGGGGCCATGGTCCAGGGGCTCGCCAAGGGGCTCGATGGCCCTCTCAACGCTGTGCTCCCGCAACTCGAACACGTGCGCTGGGAGGGACTGCATTGCTGGGATCTGATCTGGCCGCTGTTCATGTTCCTGGTGGGCGTGGCCATTCCGTTCTCCATCGCCGGGCGGCGGGCGGCCGGCGCCAGCGATCGAAGCATTTACCTGCACGCGCTCCGGCGGGCGGTCATTTTGTTCTGTCTGGGCATGGTGCTCCAGGGCAGGCTGCTGGCATGGGATCTCTCGAAATTCCGGCCCTGCTATAGCGTCCTGCATGGAATCGCGGCCGGGTACCTGATCGCCACCGTGGTGGCGCTGAAACTCCGGCCAAAGATGCAGGCCGTCACGATCGGAGTCTTCCTCCTGATCTATTGGGCACTGCTGGAGCTGGTGCCAGTGCCCGGTATAGGCCGGGGCGTGCTGACGCCTGACGGAAATCTCGCCGGATGGGTGGACCGGCTCATCCTGGGCCGTTTCAGCTTCGGCGACAACACCTGGTTCCTGAGCTATCTGGGATTCGCGTCGTCGGTTCTGTTGGGCGTCTTGGCGGGCCACTTGCTGAGGTCCACAAAGCCGGCGAAGATCAAATTGCTGTGGCTGGCCGGCGCCGGTTTGGGGTGCCTTGCTTTGGGGTTGGTATGGAGCCTGGCCTTTCCCATCATCAAGTTGCTGTGGACCAGTTCGTTCGTGCTGGTCGGCGGGGGCGTGAGCTTTTTGATGATGGCGTTGTTCTACTGGATCATCGACGTGATGGGATATCGCAAGTGGGCGTTTTTCTTTGTCGTCATCGGGATGAATTCGATTGCGGTCTATGCGGCGACCAGCCTTTTCAGGTTCCGCCAGATCGGCAACCTCTTCGTGGGTAGCCTGTTGCCGCGTGTGGGGCTTTGGGACAGCCTGCTCGAAGCCGGCACCGCGTTTGTGGTGGTTTGGCTGCTGCTTTACTGGATGTATCGCACGAAGTGTTTTGTGAAAGTGTAACTATCGCAATGGCTTGGGATACGCGTCGCGCAACCGGAACGTAACCGGGGAAGCCCTATTTGACGTGTTTGTCCAGGAACCCGAGCACCTTGCGAAACTGCTCTTCGGTCAGAGAAAAGCCGTGACCTGCGCCGGGAACGATCACCAACTCGTGTACCACGTGCTTCCTATCCAGTTCGGCAGCCATCTCCACCGACTGCTCATAAGGCACGTCCGTGTCCTTATCGCCGTGCCAGAGCAGCGTGGGAGGATAGCTGCGCGAGACGTTCCGCACGGGACAGAAACGATCCAACGCGCGCGGTTCCTTCCGCGGATCGTGCCCGATGACTTCCTGTGGCCAGCGGCCCGTCTGACGGCAATAGAGGTAGAAGGCCCCACGACCCTTACCGCCGCCGTTGGTGGTCTCATTCTTTCCGACACCTGCGCGCGCTTCCGCCTCGCTCACCAGTCGTCCGCGCAAATAGGGCGGCCACGGCTGGCTTTCCCAATCCGCAGTCGGATCGCCGAAGCCGAACAGTGAGACGATCGCCTTGGGACGGGGCCGGAGCAGGTATCCGGAGACGAGCGCGAGATACCCTCCGGCAGAGCCCCCGGTCACCGCGATGCGGTGTGGATCGATGCGCAGCGACTTCTCCGTACGCAGCCACTTCCATGCATCGCGCAGGTCTTCGAAGATGCCGTCCGCCTTGGTCTCGGGCGCCAATCTGTAATCGATCGAGACTACGGCGTAGCCAGCGGCTAAGTACGGGTCGAGGTTCCGCGGGTTGACATTGCGGTTGCCCATAATCAGCGCGCCGCCGTGTAACATCAGGATCGCCGGGAAGGGACCTTCCCCCACTGGCCGGTAGACGTCCGCCTCAATCTTGCAGTCGCCGGCCATTTTGTAAACGTAGGTCTGCTTCCCGGCGGCAACCGCCGGAAGCGAAGAGAAGAGTGCCAGGACAACCACAATCGCGAGTGCTGATTTGAGTCATGGCTCCCCTCGGGCGCACAGAGGCCTATGGCGCATACTGCGTTTCAGAATACCAGTTCCAAGACAGAGCGGACGCTTCGGAGACAACGTGCTCGATCCAAGCCACGCCGCGAATGGTGACATGGGGTCAAGTCTCCGGCCGTTCCGCACACGATCCGCACACAGGCAGAAAAAGGGGGTCCAGATTCGGACCCCCTAAATCCACCTAAGTTGTTGAATTAATCTGGTGCGGAGAGGGGGACTTGAACCCCCACGAGATTGCTCCCGCTAGCACCTCAAGCTAGTGCGTCTGCCAATTCCGCCACCTCCGCGGTGCGAAACCTTCGTTTACCAGTTTACTTCTTCACCGGTGCCGATGGCGGCTGGGCCGGCTTGGAAGGTGCACCGGCGGGGCCGCCGCTCACGTCGGGCATCGGCAGGACCGGACCCTTCGTTGGCAGGCCGGCCGGCACGCTCTTGTTCGGCTGCGATTGGGTCGTGCCGCCGTGCCTCTCAAGGATGGTCTGCGCGCCGCCGGCACCCCGGCTCGACGCGACCGCCAGCACCAGCGAAGTCACCATGAATATCCCGGCCGCGAACGTGGTGGCTTTGCTGAGTACCGTAGCAGAGCCGCGCGGGCCGAACGCCGTCTGGGATCCCATACCGCCGAAAGCGCCGGCCAGATCCGCCGCCTTGCCGCTCTGCAGCAGGACGACAATCACCAGAAACACACACACAATGACATGAACGATGGTGAGCAGGATAATCATAGGTTCTTACTCGGAACTCCCCGTGCGCACTCCCGCGATACTGACCGCGAGGTTCGCTCAACTCATAATATCACGGATGCGAACTACGCGAAAAATCGGGGGCAGACGGCCTTATCCGCCACGGTGCCACCATTTCCATTCCGTGGCTGGGTTGTGGCGGAAAATGTGCCCGTCGCGGTTTTGGCGCAACATTCTCGCCGCGGACACGTCTGCTAGTATGGCAGGAGAGTGACGATCACGGTCCTGTTTTTTGGGGTTCTCAGGGACATTGCCGGCGCAAGTGAGGTGCGCCTGGAGGTCACCCCAGGTGCGACATTGGGTAGCGTGTTCGACCATTTCGCCAAGCTCCACCCTCAACTGCACGAACGGCGTTCGAACATCATGCTGGCACGCAACCAAGAATTCGGCATCGCGTCCACGGCGTTGGAACCAGACGACGAGGTGGCGTTTCTGCCACCGGTGAGCGGCGGCGCGCCGCGCTATACCCAGACCATCGAGGAGTCACCCGGGCGGTTCTTCGCGCTGACGCGCGACCGGATCGACTCGCAACCGCTCCGCGAGCGGTTGCTGGAAGCGCACGACGGCGCGGTGGTGGTTTTCGAAGGCGTAGTGCGCGATAATACCGCCGGCCGTGAGACGCTCTACCTGGAATACGATTGCTATGAAGCCATGGCCGTGCGGATCATGGCCGCGCTGGGTGAGGAGATCGCCGCCGCGCACGCCATCAGCGGCATCGCCATGGTGCATCGGCTGGGACGCCTCGAGATTGGAGAAACCAGCGTCGCGATCGTCGCCACCGCTCCGCACCGCAAGGCGGCCTTCGAAGCCGCGCGCGACGGCATCGACCGGTTGAAGAAGCGGGTCCCGATTTGGAAGAAGGAACACTTCGCCGATGGCGAAGTGTGGGTGGAAGGCGAGTGGGACGCCACCTTGGGAGGCGCCGCGTGAAGCACGCGCTCGCCATGTTTTGCCTGGCGCTGGCCGCCACGGCGCAGCCCCCGGAAGAGTCTCCCGTCTTCAAGGTGGACGTGCAGTTGGTGCGCATGTTGGCCACCGTGAAGGACTCCAACGGCCAATCCGTGGGCACCCTTTACAAGGAGGATTTTGAGATCTTCGACAACGGCGTGCGCCAGGAGTTGGCCGTCTTCGACCGTTACACCGAGCAGCCGCTGTCCATCGCGCTGCTGGTGGACACCAGCGCGTCCACCGGCAAGGAACTGCGCTACGAACTGGATTCGGCGTTGCGGTTCGTGAAGTCGTTTTTCGGAAGCGGCAATCCGGAAGACGCCGTGTCGCTGTATAGCTTCAACTACACGGTCACGTTGCAGTCCAGCTTCACGCGGCGCGCCTCGCGCATCGAGCAGGAGTTGAAGAGCTTGCGGTCCACCGGCGCCACCTCGCTTTACGATGCGCTCTACTGGGCCTCGCAACGTATCCAGGACCGGCCCGGGCGGCACGCCATCGTGGTGGTGACAGACGGCGGCGACACCACGTCGGTCAAGACTTTCCACCAGGCCCTGGAAGCCGCGCAAATCGCCGACGCCGTCATTTACTCCATTCTGGTGATGCCCATTACCAACGACGCCGGCCGCAACATCGGCGGCGAAAACGCCTTGGCCACCATGGCGGCACGCACCGGCGGCCGCGTCTTCGCCCCCAGCGTGGGACCGGCGCTGGACGAAGCTTTCTCGGAAATCCTGCGCGATCTCCGGACGCAGTATTTGTTGGCTTTCTACCCCAAGAACACGCCCCCCACCAAGGAGCGTTTTCACCGCTTGGAAATCAAACTGAAGCGCCCCGATTTGCAGGTGCAAGCGCGCAACGGCTATTATGGGGATTCAGGCACGTCCAAGGGCGCCGGCGAGCCGCAACGCAGGCCCCGGCGCGCCGACCGGCCCTAATATGCCAGAACCGTCAGGTAATCGAGTGGGCTCGAGACCCCCGGACAAAGACAAGAAGGCCAAGTTCCGGCCCACGGATCAGACTTTCGAGGAACCCAGGTACCTGAAGCACCTGATCGACAACGACGTTCTCGTGTGCGTGCGGCTGGAAAGCAACGAGGACGTCTGCGGCACGATCGAATATTACGACAAGACGTTCATCCGTCTGACCCGCAAAGGCGCGCCGAACCTCTTCATCTTCAAGCACGAGATCAAGTACCTTTACGAGAAGCCCTAGCCGCTGGCAGCTACACACCGATCTCCGTCCCACTGGTGCGCATACCTCGGAGTGGGCTTTGCAGCAGTTTCGCGAGGCGCTGCCGGGCGACCTTCTGTATCGATTCTTGATCCACGATCGGGACAGCATCTTCTCCACGAAACTTGACCAAGGGATAACCGCTATGGGCGTGCGAGTTCTGCGAACGCCATCTGAAGGTCACTGTTAAAGATTGGGGAATCCACTACAACCGAGGACGGCCTCACTCCTCGCTCGGTCCTGGAATCCCGGAACCCAACCAGGAGAACGTTCCGGCCATCAACCACCGGCACAAGCTGCCCGCTGGCTACCGCGTCGTGAAAAGGTCCGTGTTGGGCGGCTTGCATCATGAGTATCGCCTGGTGAAGGACGCGGCCTAACGTCAATACTGTTCACTTACCGCGAAGGTTGCCACTGGCACGGACTTGTAGGGCGGTTCCCCTGGACCGCGCCGGACCCCTTGGTCCGGCCGCTGCCGGCGAACTGGGAGGGCCGACGAGGGCGTCGACCCTCGGACCTGGGGTCCGCCCCACGAAGACTAAATGAACAGTATTGGGCCTAACGTCGAGTTTCTTTCTTGCGGAGAACAGCACTACCCGGCCCCTACCCCAACCGTCGATGCACGAACTCCCGGACGGTGTCGGCATTGCGCTGGTAGTCGCGGCCCAGCGTCAGATGGTATACCTCGGAGCGGGCCAGCAGGCGCCGGCTGACTCTCAGGCGTGAAAACCCGGCTCCCGTCTTGGCTGCTATTTCAAGTAGGCTGTGCCGGAATACGAACTCCATGCCCTGAAAGAGACCCAACCCCACTACACAGTTCGCCAGCATGGATTTCAGCCCATCCAAAGTCCCGGCAGGCTCGATCCGGCACTCGCGCGAGAGGCTGCGCCGCCCCAGGAAGACAAGTCCCGGGGCTGCCGAGTCCTTAATGCGATTGGCGTAATACTCCGAACTGACTACAAGCTTAGGGCCGAACTCCATCCGCTCGATGCGGCGCAAATACTGCGCGGGGATCCCGTCTTCATTTCCCGGCAGAAGACCCAGCCGCAGCGGGAATGCATGCACCACGCCGTCTCCGCTCACGAATGGTGAGTCGTCAGACAGGAAGTCCAATTCCGGAAAACGCAGCAGTGCCGAACCGAGCGTGCTTTTCCCTCCACCCATGGGCAGGAGCACGAGCACCGCCTTGCCATTGTAAGCGAGGGCCAGTGCGTGCACGCGGTGCATGCGGCGCGCGTCCAGGTACTCGGCGATACGCGACAACAGAAACAGGTAGCAAGCCTCGTACAGAAGATCCTGGTCGCGCGAGTAGATCGTGAGGCCCCCGGCGCCGCGATCGTAGACGGCCAAACCGCGGCCGCCGTAGTCGATGAACGACTTATTCCCGACCGTGTAGGCGACATTGCGCGGCGTATAGACCGACGCCACGCCTGCGGGAGCCGAGTCGTAGGGCGGGTCGCAATCCAGCAACTCCACCGAGGGGGCCGGATCCTCATCGTTACAGAGAAAATGCTGAAAGTCGCTGGTTACATTCTTCTTGGCATCCTGAGCGTCGCCGCTCAGCCGGATACGGTATCCGTAGACGTTGAATAGGCTCATCGAACTTCGCTCTCTCCGGCCGGCTTCCTCCGCGGTCTCCAGCACGTGGCCTCGACGAACAACGCTCCTTGGCGAAGCCCCCCCAGCAACCCGCCCAGTGAGTAGGCGGCGTGCGCGACGTACCGCAGAACCGACATGCCGAGCGACCGCAGCGGTTTGCGCAAATCGAACCGCGCACTGAAATATACAACCGCAGAGACTCCCGTCAGCGCCAAGCTCGCGATCGCCCCGTTCATCCATCCCATCCAGAAGCACAGAATGGACGCCAGCAGCCCCACGTGCATTGCCTGAAAGCTGCCCAAGAACAGCATGGCGTAAAAGGGAAATGGAATATCCAGAACACAACGCACCGTGATCGAGTCGGGACCGCTCTGTTCCGGGCGGTACCGGTAGACCTGCAGTCTGGGCCGGTCCAGGTGCTTGCGATATAGATAGGGGTGACCGAATCCGTAGCTGAACCACTGACGCCACATGCCTGGCAGCGTGTGGCGGTCGTGGTGCATCACACGCGCATCCGGTTGGTGCCACAATTCGAACCCAGCCCGGGCGACGCGTACCGACAGGTCCACGTCCTCTCCGGTCGCGCAACGGGGGTCGAAGCCCCCGGTACGCTCGAGCGCACTGCGCCGGAAGGCCGCATTGGCCGTGGGGAAAAACGGGTGAAACAGTCCGCTCTCGCTCTTGGCCAGGTAACCGGGCTGGTACTCGCACTTGGTAATGTCAATGATCATGCCATGGTCACTCCCGCTCCGCCGAATAGAACCGCTCGATCAGGCTATGGGGATCGCCCACGTTGATCAACGGTCCGCCCACCGCGCCGATGTGCGGATCGCGGTAGAACGGGCGAACCATTTCTTCTACCCACTGCGGCTCCGGTTCGCAGTCGTCGTCGGTGAACAGTACGATGTCGCCTGAGGCCTCCCGAAGGCCCCGGTTACGTGCGAAGGGAATGCCGGCCTGGGGCTCGATGGCCGTTTTGAGCGGAAGGTGCGCGGCGAATCGTTCGAATACTTTCGCATAGCTGACGGTCGAATTGTTGTCGACCACCACGACCTCGTCCGGCACGAGCGTCTGGCGAGTCAGAGCTTCCAGGGCGCGCGCAAGCGGGCCGGGCCGGTTGCGCGTCACAATGACGACCGATGTCGTCAGCCGCGATGGCGGGAAAGCCAAATCGTCAGAGCTCACGGGGTAACTCCTTCAGGTATTTTACGGCGTGGGGCAAGCAACACTCCGAGATCCGTACGCGCACCCCCAAGCGAAGCCCGGTACGCCTCGGCCAGCGGCTCCAACACGGAATGTTCCGGCAATCCCGTACGCTGCAAGGCGTTCCTTACCCCCGCCACGCTCTGGGCCACGATTGCCGTGCCCCGTTCTGCTGAAACCGAAGCCACCGCCAGTTGAAGGTACTTCCAGAACATGCGCGTGAAATCGAGCGTGTTCGCCCGGTACACCGCGGGGTCCTCCAGCGCTTCGCCGAACAAGCCTCGCTCCAACCGCACGAAATCGCGCATCGGCTGGCCCCAGGTTCTCGAAGCCGGAGCCACGGACGTATGCGGAGAGCCATCCATGCAGGATTGTGGCCGGCGCAGCGCCTCCCAGGTGTCCGGATTGGCCCCCTGCGTCAGGATCGCCTGCCATGCCCGGAACAAGTCGTGCGCATACAACTGCAGCAGCACACCCCCGGTGCTCAAGTACAGGTGGATGCGGCGACGCAAGCGGCCCGCTCCTTGCGCGTGCTTTGTCACCACCGGGACGAGTTGGGCCAGAGACAGGGGCCCGGAAACCTCGAATACGATCAATGTTTCATCCATCGCGAAGACCAGGCCCGGAACGCGCCGCGCGCCAACATATGCCGGACCCCAACAGGTGCGCGCACATTCCACTACTTCGCGCATATGGCGCTCCTCCTCCGGCGCCCACTTCTGTTCCCAAAACAAGTGATCGAGTTCCCAACCGCCGCCGCACGCCATTTCCGGACGGGTATCCAATTGGTTATAGAGCAACGGCAGCCTTTCCAGGAGAAACCGGTAGCTCGCCTCAGGAAGATCGCCGTCGAAGTGCCGGTAGCCTGACTTCACGCACGCCAGCAACTGGAAGAGAAAACCCCCGCGTTCCGAACCAGTGGCTTCGGCCTCCAGAGCGTCCTCGCGCGACGTAGTGAGCGGCGCACCGGCGGCCAGCCGTTCCATCCGCAGGACCTCGGCCACGGCCTTCGCGCATAGGCTGTTGACGAAAATGCGATCATGGCGCAACCGGGCCGGCTCCATCACGCAATAGATGAACTGCGTCCACCACACTTTGATCTCGCTGTGAATTCCGCTCAAAAACGCCCCTGTGGACAAGGGAGGCAAAACACTAACGAAGTCCTCGCCCCAGAGCAGCTTCCACACGAACTTGCCTTCGTGAATGCGGAACCGGTGGTACGGATCGGTGGCATAGAGGAGCCGCAAGGAATCCGGCGTGTTCAGGTGAATCGCAACATTCGGATCAAAGAGCGGTATCCGCCGTGCCAACCGGCTGTAGCGCTTCGCTACGTCGGCACGCTCTCGGGGAGTCCAATCCCCAATCACTTTGAAATCGATGTCGCTGACCCCGGGCACGATCCGGCCCGTCATGCCGCGCGTCAGGTAAACGGCGCGGGTGCCCTTCTCACGCCGGAACCACCAGCACCCAAAGCGCACCAGTACACGATAAATCTGCCGGTAGGCGCGGCCCAAAGGAGGCAGCGCGGCTGAATTGACCATCATCCAGCGCAATACAGGCTTCCAGCTATAGGTCGAAAGGGCTAACAAACTCCGATTTGGAATGCTTTCGCCACGCATAGCGCTTTTCCACGGACAATGTGGCATCCAGAATCTCGTGCATGGCCTTGTTTTGAAGGCGCATGGAGCGGACTACCTCTTCTGTCGGAACCGTCTCCAAGGTGGCCAGCGCTCCGATCCTCTGGAGTTCCGCACACGCATCCCAGATGGTCACTCTTACACCTGGAAATCCGAAGCGATCAATTTGAGGAAACCCTTGCCGTCGGAGCGAAAGGCTCCAAACAGAAGCACAATGCAAGGTAACAGCCTCTGGTGAACATGACTGGGTATAACCGGCCTCGGTTCAATTGCGACGCGAATGAGCAAAACCGCCAACCATTAGACGCCGCTTCTTCCCAGTCTCCCCACCTGCTTTCACCTTGGCCGAAATTTCCATTTCGACGCCCGACTTACAGATCAGTATACACCGAGCCGCCATCTGTGGTTCCCGCAAACTCCGATCTGCAAACTCCGATCTGCTTGATAAATTGAGAGCTGCGTCCGGGTTGGGGCATCCATTACAACCGAGGCCGGCCTCACTCGCCGTTAGGTCCCGGAATTCCGGATCCGAGCCGGGAGAGTGTTCCGGCCAGTGACCATAGGCACAAGCTGCCCACCGGCTACCGCGTCGTGAAAAGGTCCGTGCTGGGCGGCTTGCACCATGAATACAGCCTGGGGAAAGAGGCAGCTCAACGGCAGACTGTGTTTTTGCGGACCACACGGGTGCGCTACAATCGTCTTCTGAGACTGGGGCGCGCATACGGTACGGCCGGATGGGTGCAGGCGTGCCGGTAGCACAATGATCTTGTTTATACTGAGAACGCTACAAGAAGCCCTAGCCGCACCGCCAACCAAGCATGGCATCTTTTCTTGAAACCAGCGTAGAGATCGCACGCGAAGCCGGCGCCCTGGTAGCCCAGCATTTCGCCCGCCACGTGCCGTACGAACTCAAAGGGGAGAGCGACCTGGTAACCGCGGCCGACCGCGCCAGTGAGCGCCTGGTGGTGGAGCGTCTGCGCGCCCACTTTCCCACGCACTCGATCGTGGCCGAAGAAGGCGGCGGCGTGGAAGGCACCTCCGATTACCGTTGGTACGTGGACCCGGTGGACGGCACCACCAACTTCGCGCACTCCTATCCGCATTACAACGTGACGCTCGGTTTGGAGCGCGCCGGCGAAATGATCGCCGGGGTCATCTACGACCCGTCGCGCGATGAAATGTTCGCGGCCGAACGCGGCGGCGGCGCGTTCCTCAATAATCACCGTATCCACGCCTCGGCGGTCCAGCGAGTGGCCGACAGCCTGCTTTCGACCGGGTTCCCCAGCCGCAAGCGGCACGAGAACGTGAACGTGCACTTCTACTATCAGATGGCGCTCGCAAGCCACGGCATACGCCGCGCCGGATCGGCGGCTCTGGATGCGGCCTGGGTTGCCTGCGGACGCCTGGAGGCCTACTGGGAGTTCGGCCTGAATCCGTGGGATATGGCCGCGGGCGTGATCATCGTCCAGGAAGCCGGCGGGCGCGTCTCCGACATGCGCGGCGGCCCCGTCAAAATCGGCGGCGTGCACGTGCTCATGGACAACGGCCTCATCCACTCCGAACTGCTCGGCTGGTTCGCCGACATCTTCGCCGGCAAGTACAAGGTCCCCATCCCCCAAATAGAAAATCGCTCAGCCTGATCTGCGCGAATTTCTATTCGTGCCAAGTTGCGCATGTGCCCTCGAAAAAATCGCGCAGTTCAGGCTGAGCGATTATTCTGAGCGATTATTCTTGATAACATACGCACAATGACGGACCGAGAACGTTTTCACCTATGCATGCAGTACGGCGCGGTTGACCGCGCGCCGTACCACGAATTTCCCTGGCCCACCTGGCCTGAAACCGATCAGCGCTGGGCGGCCGAAGGCGGCTACGATCCCCAGCGCACCAGCTTCGGCTGCGACCATTGGGTGATCGAGCACAAGTGGTTCTATCCGAATCCACCGTTTGAGCGCGACGTTCTCAGCGAAGACCAGAACACGGTGACCTACGTCGAATCGCAAGGCATCGTGGTGCGCGAATTCAAGGACAACCCGCTCAGTTCGATGCCGCAGTTCGTGCGCTTCCCGGTGGAAACCCGCGAGGAGTTCCGCAAGTTCTGGCGCGAGCGCATGCAGAGCGATCTCACGGCGCGCATCGGAGCGGACTGGCGCGCGCAAATGCGGAAATTCAAAGAGCGCGATTATTTGTTCGTGGTGCTGGCCGACCGTTGGGGCGGGTTCTTTGGCGGACCGCGCAACATGGTGGGCGTCGAGACGCTCTGCATGTTGTTCCGCGACAACCCGGCCTTCGTCGAGGAAATGATGGACGCGACCGCGGACTTCCTGATCGCGGTGCTCGATCAAATGCTCCAGGAAACCTCCATCGACGTCTTCGGCTTCTGGGAGGACATGGGCTACAAATCGGGGCCGCTCATCTCGCCGGCGATGGTGAAGAAGTTCATGGCGCCACGCTACCGGCGGGTGGTGGACTACGCCCGCGCGCGCGGCGTGAAGTGGTTCTGCCTGGATAGCGACGGCAAGGTGGACTCGCTGGTGCCCATCTGGCTGGATGCCGGCATCGACATTCTCTATCCGTTCGAGGTGCAGGCCGGCATGGACGTGCCTTCTTTACGCAAACGCTTTGGCCGCGACTTGCGCATGTGGGCCGGGTCCGATAAACGCGCTCTCTGGCACGGCAGAGCCGAAGTGGACGCGGAAATCGACCGTCTGCGCGAACTCATCCACGACGGCGGCTACGTGCCGATGTTAGACCACAGCGCGCCGCCCGACATCCCGTACGCCAACTACTGTTATTACATGGAACGGCTGAAAGCGGCGCTCTGACAGCCTTCAAAACCGCGCGGCGAGCAGCGAGGAGGCAGCCTCAGCACGAATCTCGCAGGTCTGGCCCTGGGGGATCAGCCACGCATCGCCCGGCGCGAAGGACGTACCCTCGACAATCCCTGTTCCGGACAAGACGATCAGCATCCACCCGCCCGCGAACTGATACTTGCCGGCTGGTTCCAGGCACAGGCGCTCGACTTCGAAATGTGCGCAGCGAACCAGCACCTCGCGGCCCTCACCAACCGGCGAGGGTGTGGTTCTTGCTGGCTCCGGTTCGAGACGGGAAACCTCCACCGCTTTCTCAATGTGCAATTCGCGCGGGCGGCCGTAGTCGTAAAGCCGATAGGTGACGTCGGAGTTTTGCTGGATCTCGCACAGAGCGATACCCGCGCCGATGGCGTGTATGACACCGGCCGGGGTAAACAAGACGTCGCCCTCCGAAACCGCTACCCAATTGAGCAGTTCCTCGATTTCGCCCGACAGCGCGGCCTCGCGCAAGCGCTCGCGCGAAACCGGCTCGCGCAATCCGTGAGCGATGCGCGCGCCGGGTTCCGCTCGCAGGATGACCCACATCTCGGTCTTCCCGCAAGAGTTTTCGTGCTGCTGGGCGTAATCGTCCGCCGGATGCACTTGCACCGAAAGCGCTTCGCTGGTGTAGAGGAACTTTACCAGCAGCGGCAGCCGTTCACCTTGGGGATGTGCCAGCCAAACCTCGCCGATCTTTTCGTTCGCGTCGCGGTGCCAGGGCTCCAGTTTCGTGGCGCCCCAGACCTTGGGGAGCGCCTTCGGAACCAGACGCACCGGCGCCAAATTCATTCGCCAGGACCTCGCACGAATTTCTCCAGCCGGTCCATGCCGCGCTCCAGTTGCGCGCGCGATGCCGCATAGGAGATGCGGATGTGTTCCCGGGTTCCGAAGGCATCGCCTGGTACCACCGCGAGCAGCGCTTCGTTGAGCAGCCGTGAGGCGAACTCCGTGGCCGTAGCGCATCCCACGCGCTGCATGGCTTCACGCACATTCGGATAGGCGTAGAAAGCGCCTTGCGGAGCGCGGATCGAAACCCCCGGCATGGCGCCCAATCGCGCCACCACGAAATCCCGGCGCATGCGGTATTCGGCCAGCATGCCGGCCACCGAATCCTGCGGCCCGCTGAGCGCTGCGAGCGCCGCCGCCTGCGCCACCGAGGTTGCATTCGTGGTGGTGTGGCTTTGCAGCTTGATCATGGCGCGGACCAGTGGTTCCGGCGCTAATCCATACCCGATGCGCCATCCCGTCATGGCGTAGGTCTTCGACACCGAACCCGAAATGATCAGGTTCTCGCGCGCCGCCTCATGCGAGCCGGCCGAATACGGCGGCGCATCGTAGACAAAGCGCGCGTAGCTTTCGTCGCTCAACACCCAGACGCCGCGCGCGTGTGCCAGATCCAGAATCGCGTCGAATTCGCGCGCCTCGACCACCGCGCCGCTGGGATTCGACGGCGAGTTGATGACGATCATGCGCGTGCGCGCGGTGAGCGCCGCTTCGATCATCGGCGCCGATACGCGAAACCCCTCGGATTCCCGCGTCTCGACGTAGACGCAGCGTCCCCCCGTATATTCGACCACGTCGCGATAGGTCACCCAGAACGGCACTGGGATCACCACTTCATCGCCCGGATCGATCAGCGATTGAATGGCGTTGAAGATGACGTGTTTGCCGCCCACCGAAACGATGCACTCTGGCGGCGTGTAGCGCGAGCCGTAATCGGCGGCGTGCCGGCGGCAAATCGCTTCGCGCAATTCGCTGGTGCCGGCGATGGCCGTGTAGCGTGTGAAATTGCGCTCGATGGCCTCGATGGCGGCGCGCTTGGCGTTTTCCGGCGTTGCAAAATCCGGCTCGCCCACGCCCAGGTCCACCACATCGGCGCCTTCCCGGCGCAAACGCTCGGCCGCCGCCGCCGCTTGCGCGGTGGAAGAAAGTTCAATGGACCCGAGGCGCTCCGCCAGTCGCATGCCGGTCCTCATCAGCACCCCGGCTTCTCCCCGAGTAAGCGGTCCCGCAGCCGCACTTCCACCAGCGGCGGCACCAGCCCCGAAATGTTCCCACCCAAACCGATCACTTGCTTTACCAACCTGGAGCTGATGAAACTATACGCTTCGCCCGCCATCAGGAATATGGTTTCGATGTCCGGACGCAAGCGGCGGTTCATCAAGGCCATCTGCAGTTCGAATTCGTAATCGGAAATGGCCCGGATGCCGCGCAGCAGGACTGTGGCGCCGCGCTCGGACGCGTAGTCCACCAGCAGGCCGTTGAAGGAATCCACCTCCACATTGGGGTAGGACTTCACCGATTGCGCCAGCATGTCCATGCGCTCGGCTACGCTGAATAGACGGTTCCTTGCTGTCGTTGGAGAGGATGGCCACAACCAGGCGGCTGAACAATCTCGATCCGCGCTCAATCAGGTCGAGATGACCGTAAGTGATAGGATCGAAAGAACCAGGATAAATAGCCACCGGACCTTGATTCGGATTGGGCAAGAGGTGTCTCCGTTTCGCGCGGAAGTTCCTCTCAATTCTAGCGAACATTGGAGGCGGTTCTCATTATGGATGACTCTTTGTACGATGTGCGCACCCGTGTGGCGGGTCCCAAGGGCGCGCTGCCCTTGACCCCGGAAATGCTTCGCAACCATCCCTCGGGCGACGTGTTCGGGTGGACCATGGACGCCGCCATGGGCTGGGATCCGGCCGCGCTGGGCTCTCCCGAAGTGCTGATCCTGAGCACGCACGGCGGGTTGCGCGCGCCCGACGGCACGCCCATCGCGCTGGGCTATCACACGGGCCACTTCGAAGTGAACCTGCTGGTGGAAGCCGCGGCACGGGAATTGAAGCAGCGCGGCGCGGTGCCGTTCGCCGGCTATTGCACCGACCCCTGCGACGGCCGTACGCAAGGCACCGCCGGGATGTTCGACAGCCTGCCCTATCGCAACGACGCCGCCACCATCTTCGGCCGCCTGATTCGCTCGCTGCCCACCCGGCGCGGCGTGGTGGGCGTGGCGACCTGCGACAAAGGCCTGCCGGCCATGATGATGGCGCTGGCCGCGGCCCGCGATCTGGCCTGCGTGCTGGTGCCCGGCGGCGTGACGCTGGGCCCGGAGAAGGGCGAGGACGCCGGGCGCGTTCAATCCGTCGGCGCGCGTTATTCGCACGGCGAAATCTCGCTCGACTACGCGGCGGAGGTGGGCTGCCGCGCCTGCGCATCTCCCGGCGGCGGCTGCCAGTTTCTGGGCACCGCGGCCACTTCGCAGGTGGTGGGCGAAGCGCTCGGCTTGACGCTCCCGCACGCGGCGCTGGCTCCCAGCGGTCACCCCATCTGGATCGATATGGCGCGGCGCTCGGCCCAAGCCGTGCTCGCGCTCATCGAGCGCGGCATCACCATGAAAGACATTCTCACCGAAGCTTCCGTGCGCAACGCCATGGTGCTGCACGCGGCCTTCGGCGGCTCCACCAACCTCATTCTCCATCTGCCCGCCATCGCCTTCTCAGCCGGGCTTCCCCGCCCCAGCGTGGCCGACTGGACCCAAGTGAATCGCCGCACGCCGCGCCTGGTCGACGTGTTGCCCAACGGGCCGCGCAATCATCTCACCGTCGAGGTGTTCCTGGCCGGCGGCGTGCCCGAAGTGATGCTGCATCTGCGGCGCGCCGGTCTGCTGGAATCTGGACGCCCTGACCGTAAGCGGCCGCACGCTGCGGTGAAAACCTCGACGAATGGGAAAGCTCCGAGCGTCGCGCGAAGCTCCGCGAGACGCTGAAAGAGCGCAACGGCATCGATCCGGACGACGTCATCTTTTCGCCCGAGGAAGCGCGCCGCCGGGGCATCACTGCCACCACCTGCTTCCCCACCGGCAACCTCGCGCCGGAAGGATCGGTGGTGAAGTGCACCGCCATCGATCCCAGCGTGGTGGATGCGGACGGCGTCTATCGCAAGCGCGGCCCGGCGCGCGTATACACTACGGAAGCCTCCGCCATCGAAGCCGTCAAAGCCGGCCAGATACAACCCGGCGACATTCTGGTGCTGGCCGGACGCGGGCCCCTGGGCACCGGCATGGAAGAGACTTTCCAACTCACCAGCGCGCTCAAGTACCTGAGCTTCGGCAAGCACGTCGCGCTCCTCACCGACGCCCGCTTCAGCGGCGTCTCCACCGGCGCCTGTATCGGCCACGTTTCGCCCGAGGCCCTGGCCGGCGGCCCCATCGGCAAACTGCGCGACGGCGACATGCTCGAGATCGTGATCGACCGCGTGCGTCTGGAAGGTTCCATCAACCTGGTCGGCGAAAACGCGGAACAGGTTCTCGCCGAACGAGCGCCGCATCCGGCTCTGGCTCCCGACGAGCGCCTGCCTGAGGCAACCCGTCTGTGGGCCGCGCTGCAGCAAGTGAGCGGAGGCCCCTGGGGCGGCGCGGTATTCGACGTGGACGCCATCCTACGGGCGCTCGGAAAATAAAGTGGGGTGGGCTTTCAGCCCGCCATGGCCGCCTCCACCACGCGCCGCAATTCCCTCGCCGCGCTTTCCGGATCGCGGGCGCCGCAGATCGCCGAAACCACGGCCACACCGTCGGCGCCCGCCTGGATCACCTCCGCCGCGTTCGCCACTGTAATGCCTCCGATGCCCACCAGCACGTGCCGCGACGCGGCGCGCAGACGGCCCAGACCCGCGAGTCCCCAGGCCGGCGCGGTGTCGGTTTTGGTGGGCGTCGCGAACACCGGGCTGACACCTAGATAAGCGGCGTCCAGGCTCTCGGCTTCCTTGACCTGCTCCATGGTTTCGACCGACAACCCGATCGCGGCTTGCGGTCCCAGCAGCGCGCGCGCATCGCGGAACTTCATATCCGATTGACCGATGTGAACGCCGTCGGCGCCCACGGCCAGCGCCACGTCCACGCGATCGTTAATAATCAGCGGGACTCCGAAGGGAACCAGCAGCGTCTTGAGCCGCCGGCCCAACTCGACGAACTCCCGCGTGCCGCACTCCTTCTCGCGAAGCTGCACCGCCGTCACCCCGCCGCGCGCGGCGGCGCACACCACATCCTCGATGAGCCGCGCGCCGGCGATGCGGCGGTCGGTCACCAGGTACAAACGCCAGTCGATGGGACGCTTCATTCTTCCTCGACGCGCAGGCGGCGCTGGATATCGGATTCCTGTATCTGATAGAGCGCGTCAAGGAAGTGCATCTGAAAACTGCCCGGTCCCGCGGAGCGCTCCGCCGCCATCTCGCCGGCGATTCCCATGACGGCCATGGCATGCGCGGCGGCTTCACTGGGCGAGGGGTTCACCGCCGCGAAGGCGCCCACCAGAGCCGTGGCCGTGCAACCCAGTCCGGTCACGCGCGGCATCATGGGGTGGCCGTTGTGCACGCGCAAAACGCCTGCGTCTGTGACGATCATATCCGTCGCGCCGCTCACCACCACGACGCACCGGCACCTTTTGGCCAGGGATCTGGCGGCATTCAGCGCTTCCTCCGAGGTGTGCGTGCTGTCTACGCCTTTGGTGTCCCCGCCGGCGTTGGCCAGGGCCCGTATCTCGGAAGCGTTGCCACGAACAATAGTGGGGGCAACTTCTGTGAGCAGCCGCTCGGCCGTCTCCGTGCGAAAGCGCGTCGCGCCCGCGCCCACCGGATCGAGCACCACCGGAATGCCCCGCCGCCGGGCCGCCCGGCCCGCCTTGAACATGGCTTCGATCCAACTCGCGCTCAGCGTCCCGATGTTCAGCACCAGCGCGCGAGCCAGTGCCACCATCTCCTCCACTTCCTCGGTGGCATGCGCCATCACCGGGCTCGCGCCGATCGCCAGCAGCGCGTTCGCCGTCGTGTTCATCACCACGTAGTTCGTGATGTTATGAACCAGAGGCGCTTCGGCGCGAATCCGTTCCACGTCCCGCCAGACTGTCATATGTTCCATCGTGCTCTACCGGACATAATCCGCTCAGCCTGGAGACTACGGCGATGGTAGTGTCCGTCTCGCGAATTCCTAAGACGCCCGTAATAACACCGGGCCGCACCAGGCCGCAGCCGAGCCCTACCCACCCGCGCTACAATGAAGTTTCCCCATGCAATTGAACGAAATCGACCTGAAGAAGACCGTCAATCTGCCGCGAACCGACTTCTCCATGAAGGCCAACCTGCCGCAGACCGAGCCCAAGCTGCTGGCCCAGTGGGAAGAATCGAAGCTCTATGCGCAGCATTCGCGCCGCGCGCGCCGGCCGTCCCATCTACGTGCTGCACGACGGGCCGCCCTACGCCAACGGCAACATCCACCTGGGCACGGCGTTCAACAAGATTCTGAAGGACTTCATCGTCAAGTCCAAGACCATGGCGGGCTTCGACTCGCCCTACGTGCCCGGCTGGGATTGCCACGGCCTGCCCATCGAAATCAAGGTCGACAGCGAGCTCGGCACGAAGAAGGCCAGCATGACGGCGGTCGAGATCCGCGCCGCCTGCCGCAAGTACGCGCAGAAGTACGTCGACATCCAGCGCCGCGATTTCAAGCGCCTGGGCGTGCTTGGGCCGCTGGGAAGATCCGTACCTCACCATGAGCGGCGCAGTACGAAGCCGTCATCGCGCAGGCGCTTCGTCGATTTCCTGGACCAGGGCTACGTCTACAAGGGCCTCAAGCCGGTGCACTGGTGCATGCGATGCCGCACCGCGCTGGCCGAAGCCGAAGTCGAGTACGAGAACCACACCAGCCCGTCCATCTGGGTGCGCTTCGCGCTCACCTCCGACGCCGGCCGAAATCGATCCCGCGCTCGCCGGCCGCCGCGTCTACGGCCTCATCTGGACCACCACGCCCTGGACCATTCCGGCCAACATGGCCATCGCCTTCCACCCGAAGTTCGAGTACGCGGCCGTGGAAGTCGGAGGGCGACGTCTACATCGTCGCCGAGGAACTGCTGAAGGCCACCGCCGGAAAGTGCGGCTGGACGCGTCGTCAACAAGCTGGCCACGTTCACCGGCGATCGCACTGGAAGGCGCCGTCTTCCGCCATCCGTTCCTCGAGCGCGATTCCGCCGGCATCCTGGCCGATCACGTCACGCTCGAACAAGGCACCGGCGCCGTGCACACCGCGCCCGGCCACGGCCAGGAAGACTACGTCGTCGGCCGCCAGTACGGCATCCCCATCTACTGCCCGGTGGATGCGCGCGGGCCGCTTCTTCCACGCCGAAGGCGCCGGCGGGCGCCTGCCCGAAGAGCTGATCGGCAAGACCGTGTGGGAGGCCAATCCCGTCGTCATCGCACCTGCTGCGCGACAGCGGCGCGCTGCTGGCCGAAAAATCCATCGAGCACAGCTACCCGCACTGCTGGCGCTGCCACAAGCCCGACCATCTTCCGCGCCACCGAACAGTGGTTCATCGGCATGGACCGCAACAACCTGCGCGCCAGACGCGCTCGAAGCCATCAAGAACGTCAGTGGATGCCCAGCTTGGGGCGAGGAGCGCATCTCCAACATGATCGCCACGCGCCCCGACTGGTGCATCTCGCGCCAGCGCGTCTGGGGCGTGCCCATCATCGTCTTCTACTGCGAAGACTGCCGCGAGCCGCTCACCGACAGCAAGATTCTCGACCGCGTCGTGAAGCTCTTCGCCGAACACACCGCCGACGTCTGGTACGAGCGCTCGGCCGAGGAGCTGCTCCGGCGGCGCCCACTGCGCCAAGTGCGGCGGCGCCGAGCTTCCGCAAGGAAACCGACATTCTCGACGTGTGGTTCGATTCCGGCTCCAGCCACCTGGCCGTGCTCAACGAGCGCTTCCACCTGCCCTGGCCCGCCGACCTCTATCTCGAAGGCGGCGACCAGTATCGCGGCTGGTTCCACAGTTCGCTGCTGGTGGGCGTCGGACTGCGCGGCGGCTCGCCCTACCGGCAGTGCGCCACGAACGGCTGGACGCTCGACGGCGACGGACGCGCCATGTCGAAGTCGCTCGGCAACGTGATCGAGCCCGAGACCATCATCAAGCAGTACGGCGCCGACGTGCTGCGCCTGTGGGTCGCTTCGGTCGAGTTCACCGAGGACGTGCGCATCTCGGAGACCATCCTCACCCGTCTGTCGGAGGCCTACCGCAAGCTGCGCAACACCTTCCGCTACGCGCTCGGCAATCTCTACGACTTCGATCCCGCCGCGCGACGCCGTGCCCGCCGCCGAAATGCTCGAGATCGATCAGTGGATTCTGATTCGCGCCGAGGAGCTGGTGGAACGCTGCCGCGGCTGGTACGACGAGTTCAGTTTCCACCGCGTCTACCAGGCGCTCTACAACTTCTGCACCATCGATCTGAGCGCGCTCTACTTCGACGTGCTCAAGGACCGTCTCTACACCGCGGCGCCCAAGTCCGCCGCGCGCCGCAGCGCGCAGACCGCTCTGTACCGGCTGACCGACGCGCTGGTCCGGCTGCTCGCGCCGCTAATGAGCTTCACCGCCGAGGAAGTCTGGAAGCACTTCACGGCCAACCTGGCTGCTCCGGCCAGCGTGCATCTGGCCGAATTCCCCGCCCCCTCGGATTTGACCGCGGGCCTCACCGCAAGAGCATCGCGACCGCGCCGCCCATTGGGAACGTCTGGTCGAAGTGCGCGACAGCGTGCTGAAGAGCCTGGAAGTCGCCCGCCAGGAAAAGTTCATCGGCGCGCCGCTCGAAGCCCGCGTCAGCCTGACTGCCGACGATACACTTTATCCGCTGCTGGAAGCCTACCAGGCGCAACTGCCCATGCTCTTCATCGTCAGCCAGGTGAAGCTGAAGCGGCAAAAGGACGTGACGCTCGCCGTACACATCGAAAGGGCCGACGGCTCCAAATGCGAGCGCTGCTGGAAGTACTCGACCACCGTCGGCGCCGACCCGCTTCTGGCCACCATCTGCGCGCCCTGCGCCGAAGCCGTCAGGGAGATCGCCGGTGCCTGATCCGCGCCCATACCTCGCGGCGTTCGCCCCGGGCGTGGTGGTGTGCGCGCTCGACCGCATCACAAAAATCGAGGCCGGGCGCAACCTCGCGCTGTACGATACGCGCACTGTCATACCGGGCTTCTTCAACCTGGTCCACTCCCGCAATCAGGGGGCGGCCTTCGGCCTGTTCGCGGAAAGCTCCAGCGCGTGGAGAACCGTTCTCCTGGTGGCCGTCACCGGCTTGGTGCTCGGCGCGGTGACCGTACTGCTCGCGCGCATGGCCGCCGGCAAGACGTCCTGCGGCGCGGCCTCGCACTGGGGACTCTCGCTGGTTTGGGGTGGAGCGCTGGGCAACTTTTACGATCGCCTGACGCAAGGCATGGTCACCGACTTTCTCGAATTCTACGCCGGCCGCTTCGTCTGGCCCGCCTTCAACGTGGCCGACGCCGCCATCACCGTGGGCGCACTTCTGGTGGCGTTCGACATGTGGCGGCATAAGGATGCCGCCTGTACAAAATAAATGCACCCAAAACTCATATCCTTCGGCGATTTCTTCCTTCCCAGCTACGGCCTCTTCGTGGCACTGGGCTTCCTGGCCGGCCTGTGGATGGCCGCGCGCCTGGCCCGCCGCCAAGGGCTCCAGGCCGATCTGGTGGTGAACCTGGCCGTTTACTGCGCGCTCACCGGCGTGGTGGGCGGCAAGCTCCTCATGATTTTGTTCGATCTGAATTTCTATCTCCACAATCCCGGTGAGTTGTTTTCGTTCGCCACCTTGCGCGCCGGTGGCGTGTTCTACGGTGGACTGGTCCTCGCGCTGGTGGTGGCGTACTTCTACATGCGCCAGGTGAAGCTGCCGCCCTGGCGCACCGCCGACGCGCTGGCGCCCGCCGTGGCCCTGGGCCACGCCATCGGACGAATCGGCTGTTTCATGGCCGGCTGCTGTTGGGGCTCGGAGTGCCACCTCCCCTGGGCCGTCACCTTTACCAACTCCAATGCCCACGAGATGTTCGGAACGCCGCTGAACATACCGCTGCATCCCGCGCAACTGTATCAGTCCGCCGCCGAAGCCCTTATATTCGCCTTCCTTTATTGGCGCGGCACCAAGACGCACGCGCCGGGCTTGATTCTGGGCCTGTACCTCATGCTCACCTCCACCGGCCGGTTCCTGATCGAATTCGACCGCTTCCACGAACAGGCGCTGCCGTTCGGCGGTCCGCTCAGCAACGCACAATGGATCTCCATGGTTATTTTCGTGTTGGGCGCGATGATCCTTTGGAAAGTGAAGTCCGCCTCGCCCGGCCACGACAGAGCTTAGCGGGATGCTGGGGAGGGGCGTGGTTCTAGGGAACTTCCACCGCGGACACCTCGCTGGTATAGGAACGACTGATCACCGGCATGAAATACACGGGTACGGCCGCCGTGTTCCGAACCCGGACGTAGACATAGTTCGTCCCCGTAAAGGGGAGGCGGCCCACGGTCCACTCGAGGAAGTCGAGAATTCCACGGTTGTCGCCGTAAATGGCGTGGTGCCCATATTCCAACGGTTGACATTGGCGGCTGCTTTGCCGCGGGCTCTCGCCAAACCGGCGGTGGTCCCATCCAGTTCCAGGACGGCCGCCAGTGCGGCCGAGTCGACGTAAGCCTGGTTCTCGTTGCGCACGATGTACATCCGTCCGGCATCCACGGCCAGACCCACCATGCCGAACACAGCGGCGCAGCACATACCGGTAGCCAGCAGCGTGAACCCCCGCTGCTCCATGCAACTCATCTTCCGACGCCACGTCAGCAACATCGACAGGCATGCCTCACTACTCAGCATAAGGTTCTTGGGGGAATCAAAAATCGCTCAGGTGAGTTCCTTGATACCCGCAAAAAAGCGCCTCACTGAGCTTCTACAACCTCGGATGGCCCGGGGACTACGAAGAGGAGCGTAGATCTGATCAGTGCTGCCATCTGGTACGGAATCAGGCTTTCGCCCGATGTACCGGCGCGCCAGCCGAAGATACACTAATCACATCGCCCGGCGCGGCCGTGGAAACACGGTGCGCGGATACCGGCGCGGCGGCCGAGGTAGCGGCCCGGACTCCTGAGCATCGGCATGACCACCGCTGCGTTGCGTAACCAACGTGAAAGCGAGCCGCTACCTCCGCCTGAGAGTTTTTCCGTGGGAGTCCGGTGGTACTAGGTAATTTCCTCTGGCTGGATACGACGATTCACTGTACCCCGCCTCCTCCTATTCGCTGATTCCCCTTCCCGCTTTCATTCCGTAATGTGGGAGTGGGGCTGGTACGGCCGTTCTGGAACGGCGGCCGCCCCGCGACGAAAAAAGGCAAATCATGGACCCACGGCATGCACGGCGGCGCCTCAGGCAGGCGGGAAATAATGTCCTGGAAGCGGCTCTGGTTTTGTTGCCGACCATGGCGATACTCGTGGGCATCGTGGATGTCTCGTTCGGCGTATTCGCGCACACCACCCTGCAACACGCCGTGCGCGAAGGGACGCGCTACGCGGTCACTTACCAACTGGTCTCCGGCATGGGCCACGACGCTTCGATCAAGTCCGTGGTGCAGGCCAACGCCATGGGCTTTCTGGCCAGCGACGACGCCATGTCGAAAGTCTACGTGCGCTATTACGACACCGCCACTTTCACCGAGCAGACCGGCACGGGCAGCAACGCCCCGGGCAACATCGTCGAAGTGTCGGTGGAGGGTCTTACGCGCAATTGGATCGCCTCGAGCCTGTTGGGCAATCTCTCCCCCATGAATTTCAATATCCGGAGCTCGGACCGCATGGAGGGCCTGCCCAGTGGAACTTCGCTGCCTACCCGATGAAGGAGAGGAAAAAAGCCATGCGGCCTTCTAGCAGAAACCAAAGCCGGCGCGGCAGCGCCCTCTTGGAATTCGCGCTGGTCTCGGTCTTTACCGTGCCGCTGCTCCTGGGCACGTTCGTGCTGGGTATGAGTCTGAGCCGGAGCATCCAGGTCACCCAAATCAGCCGCGACGCCGGACACATGTATGTGCGCTACGTGGACTTCACCCAGACCGCCAATCAGGACATCATCGTCCGTCTGGCCTCTGGCATGGGCCTGACGCGCACCGGCGGCAACGGCGTCGTCATCCTTTCCAAGATCATGCATATCGCGGACGACGAGTGCGCCTCCGGTGGATATCCGGTGGGCGACAACCGCTGCGTGAATCGCAACCAGGACGTATTCATCCAGCAGCTCAAAATCGGCGACGCATCGGCCCGCAATAGCAACTTCGGCACACCCACCGGCGTCACGCTCGATGCCAACCAGGTCATTACCGACTACTTGACCAATTCCGGCGCCCGCGCTACCAACGTCACCAGCGTCCTCACATTGAACGCGGGCGAAATCGCGTTCGTCTCCGAGGCCTTTTTCAAAACACCGGAACTGGATATCTCAGCTTACAGGAGTGGAAACTCCGTCTATGCCCGCACGATCTTCTAGCGCTTCACAGGGTAAGGAGGAAATCATGCATCGGAGAAACCGGAGAAAGTTCAGCAAAGGCATAGCCGTGCTGGTCACGTCCGTGGCCATGGTCTTCATCATCCCCGCCGTGGGCCTTTCGATCGACGCCGGCATGCTGTACGCGGTCAAGGCCAGGCTGTCCGCCGCCAGCGACGCCGCCTCGCTCGCCGCCGCGCGTTCGCTCAGCGTGGGCCTGACCATCGACGAACAAAGGGCCAACGCGATCGCCACCGCACAGCGCTTCTTCCGGGCCAACTTCCCCACCGGTTACATGGGAACCAGAAACGCGAATGTCGCCGTCGCGATCGACGAAACCGCCCTGAAAGTCCGCACCGTGACCAGCACGGCCTCGGCCGACGCCCCCAGCTATTTCATGAGGTTCCTGGGCTTCGGCGACACTACCGTGCGCGCCGCGGGCAGGGCCTCCCGCCGCGACGTGAACGTGATGCTGGTGCTGGACCGCTCGGGTTCGATGTTGGGCGCCTGTGGGTCTTTGAGGTCGGCGGCCAAGGGTTTCGTGAACCAGTTCGCTTCCGATCGCGACAAAATCGGCTTGGTTACTTACGGTATTACGTACCGCCTGGACTTCGACCTGGCCACCGACTTCAAGACCCGCGCCGGCACCAACATAATCACGCAGCTCGATAATCTGGTCTGCGCGGGCGGCACCAATTCCGCGACCGCATTTCACTTAGGACTCGAGCAGCTCACGGCCATTACCGAGCCAGGCGCTCTCAACGTGATTCTGTTCTTCACCGACGGTGAGCCAAACACCCTCACGTTCACGCTGCCGGTGCGAACCGCGGCTCGCGGATACACTACAGCTCCCGCTTATCCTGCCACGGCCACTAGTCGCAGCCCGTGTTCGAATACCACCAACAAGGTAGGCTCCATCTATGGCGCCAACCCTCCTTTCGGAGTTATTAAGCCGTTGGCCCCCGTCATCCCCGTCCCCTCGGACACCAACTTCGAATCCGGGAGTACCTATCTCGCCCCCAATAGTACGGGCTGCTACTACGCAGGGACCCGCAACCGGATTTCCGCCGACATCGGCTGGATGCCGGCCCAGGCCCTGATGCCCGACGGCACCCTAATCAACGTGACCGGCTACAGGGGCGGCCTCAATACCTTCACCGACCCGCTCGGTAACGTGCGTTACAGGATCAACGAGAACAACATGATCACGGGGGCGTACAACGTGCTCGACAACGCAGCCACCATCGCCCGCAACGACAGCCGCCTGATCGTGGTCTACTCCATCGGTCTGGGCAACGTGAACGCCGACAACGCGACGCTGCTGAAGCGCGTGGCGAACGATCTTGAAAGCCCTATCCACACCACATCGACACCCGACGGATTGTACGTCTACGCGCCCGACAGCGCGGCGCTCAATCAGGCTTTCTACCAAATCGCGAGCGAAATTCTCCGGCTGGCCCGCTGACTGAAGCCGGCGCCCGCCAGCGCCCGGGGTCGAGCGGCCTGGAGTGATCGTCCGGAGCCACCACTGCCCAAGCCGGCTCGATCAGCCAGATGCTGACCACTGTGCGGAAGAACCGCCGCGCAAGTTTCCCGTCGAACGGGCCACAAGGACCTCTCCGCAGCGAACTAGGGCCGGTCAAAACGGCGGGCGCGTCGAGCTTGGGTCCCATCGTGGAGCGGTTGAAGAACCGGACGCGGGATCGGATGGGTCCGCATCGTCGCCGACGGGGAAAACGATCGGATCCCAGAAGTTGGCGGGAACCCGTTCGCGGACACGCGTTTCCCCGCCGGACTCCGGGCGTGGCGGGCAAGGTCTTTCCGGCGTGCTCCGTCGCTCTGCCACCCATGCTCCGCTCATGCTATTCCTAACCCCAATACTGTTCACTTAGGCTTCGTGGGGCGGACCCCAGGTCCGCGGCTCGACGCCCTCGTCGGCCCTCCCAGGTCGCCGGCAGCGGCCGGACCAAGGGGTCCGGCGCGGTCCAGGGGGACCGCCCTACAAATCCGTGCCAGTGGCAACCTTCGCGGTAAGTGAACAGTATTGCTCCTATCCCGAGTTGTGTTCAAGCGGAGAGGAGTCGTGTCACCACGGCATTCTTGAAGCTCTATGTCATTGATACTGGACAACTTCCGAAGGTATGCCGTGGAAGATGGGACTACGGAGGGGGTACGGCCATTTGCCCTCCCCGGCCCCCTCCCATTTGCCGATTCCCCTACCCGCCTTCTTCCCGTACTGTGGGAGTGGGGCTGGTGCGGACGTTCTGGAACGGCGGCCGCCCCGCGACGAAAGAAGTGCGAACCATGGAGATATGGCATGCGCGGCGGCACCTCAGGCAGGCGGGTAAGTATACCCTCGATTCGGCTCCGGTCTTGGTGCCGGCCTTGGCGATAGTCGCCTCCGAGGCCTTCTTGAGACCACCGGAACTGGATATTCCCGGTTACAAGAGTGGAACCTCCGTCTATGCCCGGACGATCTTCTAGCGGTTCGATGGGTAAGGAGCAAATCATGCATCGGAGAAACCGGAGAAAGTTCAGGAAAGGCATAGCCGTGCTGGTCACATCCGTGGCCATGATCTTCATCATCCCCGCCGTGGGCCTTTCCATCGACGCCGGCATGCTCTACGCGATCAAGGCCAAGCTGTCCGCCGCCGCCGACGCAGCTTCGTTAGCCGCCGCGCGTTCGCTCAACGTGGGCCTGACCATCGACGAACAGAGGGTCAACGCCATGAGCACGGCTCAGCGCTTCTTCCTGGCCAACTTCCCCACCCGGTACATGGCAACCAGCGACAGCGGAGTCAGCGTGGTGGTGGATGAAAGCGCCCTCCGCGTCCGCACCGTCACATCCACGGCCTTCGCCGAGGCCCCCAGCTTTTTCATGAGGTTTCTGGGCTTCACCTCGACCACAGTGCGCGCCGTGGGCAAGGCCTCCCGCCGCGACGTGAACGTGATGCTGGTGCTGGACCGCTCCGGCTCGCTCGACACCGCCAGCGCCTGCGGCGATGTGCGCGACGCCGCCAAGTCCTTCCTCAACCAGTTCGCTTCCGGCCGCGACAAACTCGGCTTGGTTACCTTCGGCGGCACCTACCGCCTGGACTTCGCTCCGGCTATCGACTTCAAGACCCACAGCGGCACCAACATGGTCACGATGCTCAACAACCTGAACTGCACCGGCGGCACCAATGCCGCCCAAGCCTTTCATCTGGCCTACGAGCAGTTGGCGCTCCTTAATGAGCCCGGCGCCCTTAACGTGATCCTATTCTTTACCGATGGCCAGCCCAACGCGCTCACTTTTAACTGGCCGGTGCGAACGGTCGCCCGTGGCTACACCGGTTCGTCCTCGTCGTTTACTACGACCAGCCGCAGCAAATGTTCCAGTACTACCGATAAGCTGGGATGGGACTGGACCACCAACAGGTCTGGCTCGACCGCACCAACGGACTGCGCTCGGCCGGACGCCCCGGCCATCGCCGTAGCCGAGAACTTCGAAAGCCTCGTCCACCTACAACGCCGCCAACAGCACGAATTGCACCTATTCGAGCGATAACTCGAAGCTTGAATACGACATCGCCTGGATGCCGGACCAAACCCTGATGCCCGACGGCTCCCTCATCGACGTGACCGGCTACAAAAGCGTTTCCAGGAGCTACACGGATCCGCTCCACCACGCGCGCTTCCGCGTAGACCACCGCGATACGCTCATCAACGCCGCTGTCAACGCGCTCGACAACGTGGCCACCCTGGCCCGCAATGATAGCCGCAAAATAGTGGTCTACGCCATCGGTCTGGGGGGCGTGGGCGCCGCCGAGGATACGCTTCTACGTCGCGTGGCAAACGATCCCGACAGCCCCATCCACACTACGGCGACAGCCGACGGTTTGTACGTGTACGCTCCCGACAAAACGGCGCTCGCCCAGGCCTTCTATCAGATCGCGAGCGAAATTCTGCGGCTGGCCCGCTGAAGCCGGCGCCCTGCAGCGCCCGGCCTGATGCATTAAGCGCTGGCTCTGGATGGTGGGAGCTTGCTCGCCGAACGCCCCCCTCTCAGGCGCTGGAATTCCGCCATCCGAACCGTCGCGGACCTGATCCCGTAGTAGCCCTGCCACACTTGGTCCCCACGCAGCACGTACTTGCGCAGCCACGCCGCCAAAGGCTCCGCGAACCGTTCGGCGCGATAAATTCCCGGCCGCACTTCGGACGTGTCCCAGATCCCGGATCATCCGCCAGACGCGCTGCAAGGGCCCGGCCGGCTGACTCCATGCGCGTCAACATGGCGGTGCGTGGCAGTATGTCCGTGACGCGACTCAGCTCCGGCGAGCGGGCGCGGTAGTCCTGGGCGTACGAGCCGAGGTCCGTTCCGGATGCTACCGCAGTACGCTCCCGGCCGCCATTCGCCAAAACCTTGGCCACCTTTGGCGTGTACGGCCAACAGCACCGGGGACGCCCACCCCGGCGCGAACCGGCAGCCACGAACCGGCAGCCGCGTTGACGGCGATGGTTCCGAACGGCGAAACTAGCCTTGAACGGCTGTCTGAAGGAGAACCGATATGCCCGCTTTGAATGGAGCGCCCGTGCTGATCCGGCACGAAGGCGAATCGCCGAAGGAACGCAGCACGTGTGGATGGCGGCACATGCTGATCAGCCGTCAGGACCACCAATCGGCGGCCGCCTGGGTACACGTGGTGGATATCGACGGCGCCAAACTGCATTACCACAAGGTTGCAACCGAGATTTACTACGTGCTCGAAGGCGAGGGCACCATCCACCTGGACGGCGCCGAGCACGAAATCCACACCGGCAGCGTGGTACACATCCCGCCCGGAGTGATGCACGGCGCGCGCGGCCGCATGCGGGTTCTGGTGGTAGGCATCCCGGACATGAGCGACGGGGATTTGCACTTTCCCGAATAGCGGTCCCGGCGGCGAACAAGTTGCTGCCTCGGCGCGTCGGATTGGGAAGGCGCGCCATCACGCAGTACCTGGCCGCGCCCGAGCCGCTGCCCGCAGCCGTATGGGTCGGCGGACTGCGAAGCGGGTAGTCCGATCCCCTGCATCGTTCCCTCGCCGTGTGCATCCAATAAAAAGTTACAGGCCACTGGGACTCCTAAGGAGGGGCTTGTTATGAAGGTCAAGATGGCTTCCTCAGTCGCGGCACGCCGCGGCAACCTGCTCCGGTTGTTGCTGCTGGCCACAGCCGCAATGGCAACCTCCGCGGTCGGACAAGTTCCGCCCGCTCCTGCCGGCCCGCAGTACCCGCTGGCAATCAACACCCGCTGGAAATACCGGATGCGGGAGGAATTTGCCCCCGGGGTTCATCCGAATGAGCGGGACGCGTCGCTGGCAAAAGGCAACGTTTTGGAGACGGCCCTGGTCAGCGAAGTGACCGGGTACGACATCATACGCGGGTCGAAATACGCACGTGTGGAATCCCGCATGAACGGCAGGCTCTGGCTGACGGAGTGGTACCGGCTCACACCGGAGGGGCTGTTCATGGGTAAGACCAACGAGGATGGTAGGGACGTGGTCATGACACCGCCTCAAAAAGTCCTCAGCGGCACTTTGGCCCCCGGTGAATCGTGGACGTGGAAAGCGGCGGACGCGCCGGTCACGATAGCCGTTCATGTGGTAGGCAGGGAGACCACCCAGGTACCCGCGGGCAGGTTTGAAACCACCAGAACGGCCTCGGAGATGACCATGGCCCTGCCGCAAGCAAGCGTCCACGTCTCGCAGTCGCGTTGGTTTTCACCGGGTGTGGGCTATGTCCGCCAGGAGACCAACACACATGCAGGGAATCGGCTCCTCACCCGCACTTGGCTGACGCTGGTAGGTATCGAACCGGGGAGCCCCGCACCGGTGAATCAACTGAGGGCAGCGGCCGCGCCCGCTCCGCGGGCTGGTACGGCAGTGCGGTACGAGGCGCGATGGGACCTTCAAAACAGCGGCGTTACGGATCCACTAAGATCCCTGTATTTCATCGACGTCAACACCGGTTGGGCGGCCGGTAAGAACAACACCATACTCAAGACCGTCGACGGCGGCAAGACCTGGAGCCGTGCTCTGGAGCGCGAGGAGCGGGGGAACGAATTCTCCTCGATTTTCTTCACCAGTGCCAAAGAAGGCTGGGCCCAGGGCCGCATCCTGCTCCATTCTTCCGACGGTGGGGAAACCTGGCGTCCGGCATCGCCGTTACCCGGGCGTAAGATCCTCGGTGATGGCGTCGCGGTGGGAACCATCCGTCTGCAGACCGGGATGTTCGGCACCAGCGACCGTCTCTTCAAGAGCGAGGATGGGGGCACCACCTGGACCGACATCTCGAAGCTGCCGCGCAACTCTTTCAGGGCGATTTTCGCCCTCGATCCCCAGCACGTCTGGATGGTCGGCGACTATGGCCTCTACGCGCTCACCACGGACGGCGGCGCCACCTGGCAGGAACCGCCGATGCCGGTTAAGTGCAGGCTGACGCAAGTCTACTTTGTGTCTCCCCAAATCGGCTGGATACTGCCCAGCGATCATAATGGAGGCCCGCTGACGACTACAGATGGAGGCCTCACCTGGACCTCGGAGTATGCAGGCGTGGGCCAGAACCGTCCGCTTCGCGACATCCATTTCGTGGATCAGCGCGATGGTTTTCTCCTGGCGGGGAGCAATGGCCCGGATGTGGTCTACCGGACATCCGACGGCGGCGCCAAATGGGCCACAATCGGGCAACTCCCTGCCGGCCGCACCGCGATGAGCTTTCCGGCGCTGGACAACGGCTGGGTAGTCGGGCCGAACGGCTATATCGTTCACTACCATCTTGTGCCGGTGCCCGCCGCGGCAAATTAGCTTCCAGGCGCGCGGGACCAGGACGGCGCCGGGCGCCCGACCCGAATTCCGCTGGGGATTTCCAGATGGTGATTCCGCAATAATAGAGAAATGCCCCTGGATGTCGCGGCGCTGGCGGCGCCGGAACAACTCGCGAAGTACGAGGCCGTCATCGGCCTGGAAGTTCACGTTCAACTCGCCACCGAGACCAAGATTTTTTGCCGCTGCCTCACCAGTTTCGGCGCCCCACCCAACACCAATGTTTGCCCGGTATGCCTGGGCATGCCCGGTGCGCTGCCTGTGCTGAGCCGCCAGGCTGTGGACATGGCCATTGCGGGCGCGCTGGCGTTGAACTGCCGCGTGAACCCGCTGTCGCGTTTCGCGCGTAAGAACTACTTTTATCCGGATCTGCCCAAGGGCTACCAGATTTCGCAGTACGATCAACCCCTGGCCGAACACGGCTGGGTGGATATCCAGTTGAATGGCGCGACCAAGCGGTTGGGCATCACGCGCGTGCACATGGAGGACGACGCCGGTAAGAGCATTCACGAGGGCTTCAAGGATTCCGCGCGCTCGACCTACGTCGACCTGAACCGCAGTGGCACGCCGCTGATCGAGATCGTCAGCGAGCCCGACATGCGCAACTCCAGCGAGGCCCACGAGTTTCTCACCGTGGTCAAGCAGATGCTGCAGTACGTGGGCGTTTCCACTTGCGACATGGAGAAAGGACACCTGCGTTGCGACGCCAACGTCAGCGTGCGGCTGTGGGGCGCCGAAAAGTTCGGCACCAAGGTCGAAGTGAAGAACCTGAACTCGTTCCGCTTCGTCAAATCGGCTTTGGATTACGAGATCACGCGCCAGGTGGCGGTACTCGAAAGCGGCGGCGTCATCACTCAGGAATCCAGGCTCTTCGACTCCGAGACGGGGGAAACGGCCGGCATGCGCAGCAAGGAACACGCGCACGACTATCGTTACTTCCCCGAGCCGGACCTGCTGCCGCTGCGCATCGGCGACGCCTGGATCGAGCGCGTGAAGTCGGCCATGCCCGAATTGCCCGCGGTGAAGTGCGCGCGGTTCACCCATGAGCTCGGCCTGGGTGAATACGATGCCCAGGTGCTCACCGCCGCCCGCGACATCGCCGAATACTTCGAGGGCGTCGCCGCGCGCGCGGGCGACGCCCGCCTGGCCGCCCATTGGGTGATGGGCGATCTCATGGGCGCGCTTAAGGCCGCCGGCAAGGAGATCGCCGATTCGCCGGTCGACGGCGGAGAACTTGGGAGATTTGCTTGCGCTCACGGCGAAAGGCGAGATCTCCGGCAAGCTGGCCAAGGAGATTTTCCCGAAGATGTTTGCGTCCGGCGAACCGGCCGGCGTCATCATGGAACGCGAAGGGCTGAAGCAGATCAGCGATTCCGGCGCGCTCGAAAAGATTATCGACGACGTGATTGCGCTCGAGTCCCAAGCAGGTCGAACAGTACAAGAGCGGGAAGACCACCGTGATCGGTTACCTGGTGGGCCAGGCCATGAAGGCCACGCGCGGGCAAGCCAATCCGCAAGCCCTCAATCAGTTGCTCAAGCAGAAGCTGGACGCCTGATCAGCGGTAGGTGATCATGGCGGGATCCTGTATGTGCGGCGTCGCGTTGAAGCTCCACAAAGAGAAGCGCTGGCCCGAGAACAGGAACTCCGAGCAGGCCGTGTTGCGCACCAGCCAACTGAGTTCGAGCGACGCCAGCGGGTCCAGACCGAGTGCCGTCTGCATGGCCACGGCCGTCGGACCGGCGGAGGTGAAGACCACCACGTGGGCGCCGCGCCGGCCGTGGTTGCGCGTTTCGTCCAACGCGCCGCGCACGCGCGCGGAGAATTGGCTCCAGTCCTCGACTTCCTTCGCCTCGAATTCCCGCCGTACCCACATTGTGGATACGGCGCGGAAGAGCCGCTCGATGGCCACGGGCATATCCGGAGTGCCCTTGGCGCGCTGGAAGGCTTCGCACAACTCGCCGACTCTCGGCTCGCGCGCGGCCAGGCCCGGAACGTAGCGCCGCATGACTTCGTCCACCCGGTATTCGTCCAGGTCGCGGAGCACCACGGGGCTGGGCCACGCCGCACCGCCCTGCTCGTAAGCTGCGCCGGCGATAGCCGCCGTACCCATCTGACGCTTCTTGGGGCCCGGTGTAGACGGCGTCAATGGTCACACCGTTACGCGCCCAATATTCGCCCAGCGCGGCGGCCTGCCGCTCGCCGATGGGTGAAAGTTTGTCGTAATCGTCTTCGAGGAAAGAAGCCTGTCCGTGCCGGACGACGGTAAGAATACTCATCCACCACCCAGTTTAACCCGGTCGCGTGCCGCATCCAGCCGGGCCAACTCGGCGTACAGACTCATGGTGAGGCTGCCGCTCCGGCGAACCTCGGCCCGCACGCGATCCAGGCGCTCGGGCGTCGCATCGGTGATGGAAAACAACTGGCTTACATGGATCAGCCATTCAGGCGGGCTCTCCCGCTCCATCGGGGATGTCTTCAGGTATGAGATGTAGGTTTGAAGAACCGCGTCGTGTAGAGGTCCTTCCGGGATGATGACCAGAAGGGCCGCATACATGCGAGCTGAGTTGGTGGAAAAAATCGACCTCCGGTTCGTCGTGGTTCTTGCTCCACCGGATGAGATCTTCGAGGAACTGTCGCATCTCCGCTTCCCACTCCGGTGTGCGGCGCAGGCTTTCGGAAAGGAACGGCATCATGCCGTCGCTGCGTGGTCTGCTCTTTAGGTTCTCCTCCTGCTGTTCCTCGGTGCCGAACCGCAAGGTTTTGTACCGCGCCATGATTTCGCGGCTCCGGCCTTGGCGCGAATAGACGCTGAACTTCGCGCTTCCCAGGACCGATTTCGGCTTCAGTTCGTCGAACTTCAGCGGCGGAACCTCCGCCGCGGCGGCCGCAGTGAGCAACCCCTGGTTAAGGTAGTCCTCCACCAACTGACGCATGTAGCGGCCACCTTCTTTCGGACTCGCGGTCTCGGCGCACAGCGCGCCCTCGAGATGCCGGACCATGTACGAGCGCAAGGCGTCCGCGAGAGGAATGGTGGAGATCTCGTCGAGTTGTATCTTCTTGGCCAGCCCGGCGATCGCCTCGCCAAGTTCGACTCCGACGGCTCCGAATGAGCGCGGGTCCGCGTCCATTCGCTTGAGCGCGGCCGCGTAGGTCCCGACCAACTCCGTCTTCCGATCCCGAGGCAGGGGGAATTCGGCCAGAAGCTTGGCGACTGGCGTGAGCTGGCGAGGTATGGTGATGTTTCGTACAGCCGCTTCGATTAGCTCGATATGCCGCCTCTCCTTCACGTCCTTGGGCGGGTACGCCTTCGACGCCACCTCCTGCAGAACCGCATAGTATTCCGAGAGGTAAGGAGCCTGTGCGTCGTCGCAGGAAAGTGGCGGAAATGGCCCCACCACGATCTGGCGAAACAATTCGAGCGCCTTGGCCTTATCGATGTTCAGGGCGGCGCGCACCGCCCGACAGCGCAGACTCATGGTGGACAGCCCCATCCCTAAACCACGGCGTAGGATGCCCGGACTCGAATCGACGTTGCCGGCCCGAAACACCGCGGCCGACAGCATGTAGGGGAACTTCGCCTGCGCAGCGAGCTGAAATGCCTGCTCGACAATTTCCAGGCGCTGCTCTTTGGAGGGGATACGGCCGCTATCCACCAACTTCAGCAGAATGTCCGCGGCCAATTCCGGCGGCGCGGCGGGCGCCGCGTCCAGAAGAACTTGAATCTCCGGCAAAGGCTTGGGGCGTTCCTGAGCGATAGCTACAACGGCCAGCAAGAATAGAACGCCAATACTCCTCATTCGCGGCTCCCGAGTGCGCAATTTGGCATGCCCGCCCAAGGCGCATTATATACCCGGGACGCCTGGGTTCAGGAGAAAGCCATGGCCCAGGAGTTGCGGTCGCGAGGTATCTATCTCCACATCCATATCTGTGGCAACGCGACCCGGATTGCGGAGGACTTCGTTGCGACCCGGGCGCGCGTGCTGGAAGTGGATCACAAGACCGACGCCCGAAAGATCAAGGATGCGGCACGGCATAAGGCCTGCTTGCTGGGCAACATCGACACGAACACGTTTGCTTTCGGCAGGCCGCGGGACATCGCTTTGGCCTGCCGGGAGTTGATCCCAATCTGGGCCCCGGACGGGGGGTGCATCATCAGCCCCGGATGCGGATTGGGATCCGAACACGCCCTCAGACAACATCCACGCCATGATCGAGGCCGTGAGGGCGTGCGAAGTTTTCTAAACCCGGCGGCTTAAGTTATGACGCATTGACGTGGTGGGATCGCGTCGCCGCGACTCCGCCTCTGACGTGTAGGGTCGAGTATCTCGCAGGCCGGGAGGAACTCGCCGTCCACGTTGCCCTCCAGGCCTCCGGCGTGATATGACTCCGAATGACATGAAGAGCGTCTTTCTGGGTATCTGCTTGCTCCTTCCGGCCTGGGCGCAACCAGCCCGCTTCGGCGCGGTGCCGCTCAGCTATTTCCGTGGCGAACCGCTGCGGATTGGGAACCAGATTCAGCTTCTGGTGGACGACTACGCCGTCGAGGATCGCTGGATGGTCACGCGCGAGACCGGCGCGGTGCTCAAGCACCTGCGCAATCCCGTGCTGGTGCAGGACAAGCCCTGGGAAGAAGGCGTGGGCGGGCATCCCGCCGTGATCTACGACGACAAGCTGAAGAAGTTTCGCATGTATTACACCTGCTTCAGCCTGTCGAATTATTTTTCCAAACAAGGGCCCACGTACTATTTGGCTTATGCCGAAAGCGAAGACGGATTCAACTGGGTGAAGCCCGCCCTCGAAGGCTTTCCATTCCGCGGCTACGCGCGCACCAACGTCATCAACACGGGGCCGGGCGGCAAGCGCGCGGGCGGGGCGCAGGTACTGCTGAATCCGGATCAATCGGACCCGCAACGGCGTTATATGATGCTCTACCTGGGCAGCGGCGTGAGGCTGGCGTACTCGGCCGACGGGCTGCATTGGGACACCCTCGCCGAACCGCTGCTGGGCTATCACAGCGATTTCCCGAATCACCTGGTGCGGGTGCCGGAGTTGAATCTGTGGTACATGTTTGTCCGCTCGTCCATCCGGCCCAGCGGCATGGGACCATTGCCGGAAGGCGTTCGCCACACCGGCCGCCGCATGGCGCTCTCGACCAGCGCGGACCTGAAGGCCTGGAGCACGCCGCGCACGGTGTTCTATCCGGACGAGCGCGATGAGCCGGACTACGACAACTCCATGGTGTTCCGGCGCTACGGCGTCTTCTTCGCCCTCTACTCGCAGATGCAGCACGAAAAAGGGCACAGCGAGAACCAGGTGTATCTGGCCACCAGCCGCGACGGCATGCACTGGGAGCGCACCTGGGACCGGCGTCCATTGATCCCGCGCGGGCCTGAGGGCAGCTTCGATCACGGCCAGGTGGAAGCCGGAGCGCTGCCTCCCATCGAGATAGGCACGGACATGCTCATTTACTACTACGCTTCGCCGCGCGGCCAAGATGAATGGTTTTCGGAAACCTCGGTGGGGGTGTGCCGCCTGCGCCGCGACCGCTTCCTATCGAACCACGCCGGCGAACGGACCGGCTACCTGCTGACGCGCCAGTTCGTGGTCGAAGGTAACCGCCTGGTGTTGAACTGCAGCGCGCTGCCGAAAATTTACCAGCAGCCCAGCGACGGCATTCGCGTGGCCATCCTCGAAGCTCCCGATTTCAAAACCCCGGCGACCATGTGGGAGAAGGCCATCCCCGGCTACGCGCTCGAAGATTGCGACACCATTGTGACCGATGCGCTCGACTACACCGTGAAGTGGCGTGGCAAGTCCGATTTGAGCGCGCTCAAGGGGCAAGGCCGTCTACCTGCGTTTCCAGATGAAGAAAGCCGACCTGTACTCGTTTCAGATCGCGCCGTGAAGCGAGGCGGCGGTGGCCAGCGAGTCGACTTTGACAATGTTACCGTCGACGCCGCCGATGCGCTGGGCGGTGTGGCGGTAAGACGCGGCATCGCCGGTGACGTAGTGCGTGACGGCGCCGGCGCGGTGGCCGGGCGCGACCGGCGCGGGGCCCAGTGTTTCGCGCACCATGGCGGCCAGGGCTTGGGCGCTCGATACGATGGCCGTCTCATCGCCCAAAACGCGGCGGATTACCTTCTCCAATAGCGGATAGTGCGTGCATCCGAGAATCAGCGCGTCGATGGGCGGACGCTCGTCCAGATAGTGATGCGCGAGCAGCTCGGCTTCCTCCGATTCCGCCAGACCTTCTTCCACCAGATGCACGAACAGAGGGCAGGCTTGCGCCCACACATCCAGGCCGCGCGCGCGCAGACGATCCTGATAGGCGCCGCTATCGATGGTGCCGCGCGTTCCAATGACCCCGACGCTTCCGGTTCGGGTGAGCTTGCACGCGGCGCTCACGCCGGGATCCACCACGCCCCAAATAGGAATGGGCATTTGCTCCGCCAGGCGCGGGAGCGAGGCGGCCGAGGCGGTGTTGCAGGCGATGACCACGGCGTCGGCCCCCTGGTCCATAAGGAAACCGGTAATCTCCCAGGCGAACTGTTCCACCATCGCGCGCGGCTTACGGCCATAGGGCACGCGCGCCGTGTCGCCGACGTAGAGAAAATCGCGTCCGGGAAGTTCCTGGCGCAGCGCCTTGAGTACGGTGAGGCCGCCGACGCCCGAATCGAAAATGCCGATGGCGTGCTGTTCTACTTCCTGCATGCGTGACCGATCACTTCACAGTAGCAATTCCGGTGGTTCCTTCGCGGCTGCACACGGCGCGGGCCAAAGCGGCGTTCATGATCACGGCCACGGCGGCCGTGGCGGCGGTTTCCGCACGCAGGATGGTGGGGCCGAGGGTGACGGCCTGCCAGCCGGCATCCCGCGCGCTCCGCCGCTCGGCATCCGTCCACCCTCCCTCCGGACCAGCCAGCAGCGCCACCTGGCCCGCTTGCGCCACGGCGGCCAGCGGCGCGCCTCCGGGCGCTTCGTCCAGAAAAAAGCGCGCCGCGGCGGGACGCGCAACGGTCCGCTCGAAGTCTTCGGCGTCGAGGATCTCGGGCAAGCGCGCGCGGCGGGACTGCTGGCTGGCTTCGATCGCGATGCGGCGCCAACGCCCGGCGCGTTTCACGGCGGCCTTGTCCAAACCACGCTCGCTGCGTTCGGCGACCACCGGCACGATGCGCGCGACGCCCAGCTCGGTGGCCTTCTCGATCATCCATTCGAACCGGTCGAACTTGAACAGGGCCGCCAGAAGCGTCACTTCGGCGCGCGGATCGGTGGTGGGGAGTGGCTCCAACACCCGGAATACCACGCGGCCCTTGCTCACGCTTTCGATCTCGGCCAGATAAACGCCTATGTTGTCCGAAATCTCGTAGCGCTGGCCCGGCTCGGCGCGCAGCACGCGAGCCAGGTGCAAAGCATCCTCGCCCGAGAGGCTGGCTACGGAATCGCGAATTGAGTCGACAAAGAAGCGGCGCCGCGCCATGTACAATAATCTACGCCTCCTATGATTGCCCATTTGAAGGGAACCTTGCTGGAGAAACACCCGAACCAGGTGATTGTCGAGACCGGCGGCGTGGGGTACGACGTCACCGTGCCCATCTCGACGTTTTCGGCGCTGCCGGATGTGGGCGCCGAAGTGCGCCTGCGCGTGTACACGCACGTGCGCGAAGACACCATCGCGCTGTTCGGCTTTTTGACGCGCGAAGAGAAGACCATGTTCGAACGGCTCATCACGGTGAGCGGCATCGGGCCGAAGCTCGCCGTGACGGTTCTTTCGGGATTGCCCACGGGCGGATCTCATCGGGGCCATACGCGCGGGCCAGGTCGATATGCTGGTGCGCATCCCGGGCGTGGGCAAGAAGACCGCCGAGCGCATGGTGCTGGAGTTGCGCGACAAGTTGGGAGATTTGGGACTGGGCGCGCCGATGTCGGCGAAGCCCGCCGCCGAATCGCTCAACGCGCTGGAGGAAGACGTCCTGTCGGCCCTGGTCAACCTGGGCTGCGCGCGGCAGGCGGCCGAAGCCGCCGTGCGCAAGGCCAAGGCGGCCGGCGTGGCCGCGGAATTCGAGCCGATGTTCCGGCGCTCGCTGGAGCTGGTGCGGTAACCTCGTGTAAGAGATGCGCGACAAGGGGATCATCTCGCCGGCGGCGCAGGACGACGACCGGCTGTTCGAAGCCACGCTGCGGCCGCAGCGGCTGGCCGATTTCACCGGTCAGCCGAAGCTGAAGGAGAATCTCTCCATCGCCATCGAAGCGGCGCGGCGGCGCGGCGAGGCCATGGACCACGTGCTGCTCTACGGCCCGCCGGGATTGGGCAAGACCACGCTGGCCAACATCATCGCCAACGAACTCGAAGTCGGATTCGATCAAACCTCCGGCCCCATCCTTCAGAAGAAACTCGACCTGACCGGCATTCTCAGCAACATTCGCGCGCGGCAGGTGTTTTTCATCGACGAGATTCACCGCCTGATGCCCGACGTCGAGGAGATGCTTTACGCGGCGCTGGAGGATTTTCGCGTGGACATTCTGGTGGGCGCGGGACCGGGCGCGCGCACGCACTCGCTGCCGCTGCCGCAATTCACTTCCATCGGCGCCACCACGCGCCAGGGTTTGGTAAGCGCTCCGCTGCGCGGCCGCTTCGGCCTGGTGCTGCGACTGAACCACTACGATGTCGCCGAGCTGACGCGCATCGTGAAGCGTTCGGCCAGGCTGCTCGAGGTCGAGGTGGAGGACCACGGCGCCGAGGAGATCGCGCGCCGCAGCCGCGGCACGCCGCGCATCGCCAACCGCCTGCTGCGACGCGTCCGCGATTATGCCCAGGTGCGCGCCGACGGGCGCGTCACGCCGTCCATCGCCAAGACCGCGCTCGACATGCTGGAAGTGGACCGTTACGGGCTGGATGAGATCGATCAGAAAATCATGCTGACGGTCCTCGAAAAATACGGCGGCGGTCCGGTGGGCTTGAACACCATCGCGGCTTCCATCGACGAAGAGCCGGACACCATCGAGGAAGTTTACGAGCCGTACCTGATCCAGCTCGGATTTCTGGACCGCACGCCGCGCGGCCGCATCGCCACCGACCGCGCCTTCGACTACTTCGGGATCCAGCGGCGCATGAAGAGCAACGGAGCGCAACCGTCTCTGTTCTAGGCACGGCGTCATAAGTGATTACGGGTCCGCTCCCTCACGGTCGCGGCTCAGATCCGGCTTCCGAGCCGCGACCGTGAGGGAGCGGGGTTCTAGGCAGGAGCGGTGAAGACCATCTATTTATCGTTAGGGTCGAATCTGGGGGACCGCGCTGGCAATCTGCGCGCGGCCATCCAGGGACTCGAACAGGCGGGCGTCGGCCGTGCGCCGGGTGTCGTCGGTGTACGAAACCGCGCCCGTCGACCTGGTCGATCAGCCGATGTTCCTCAACCTGGTCGTCGAGGCCGAAACCGCGTTGTTGCCGCGCCAGCTTCTCTCACATATCGCCCGCCTGGAACGGTCGCTCGGCCGCCGGCGCACCGTGGCGAAAGGGCCGCGCACGATCGATATCGACATCCTTTTCTATGGATCGAGCGTCATTGAGTCGCCGGACCTGATGGTGCCGCATCCGCGCATCGCCGAACGCCGCTTCGTGCTGCAACCGCTCTCGGAGATTGCGCCCGATCTGGTCCATCCCCTCACGCGCCGCACCGCCCGCGCGATGCTCGCCGGCGTACGCGCGCAGAGGGTGCGGAAAGTTCCCTTCCCCACGCCAGGCTAAATCTCTGTTAAGGCCAACTCGATACGAAACACCTCCGCCGTTCCCCGCGTCCAATTTGGTGAAGAGCAGGAGGCGGTTATGGGAAAGATGAACTGGAAAGCAAAGGGCTTGTTGCTGGCTGCGTTGACATTAGCGCCAGCCGCGTTGTGGGCGACCTCGGTGCCGCCAGCGGCGCCGCCGGACAAACTGGCGAAGTCGGTGCGTCACGAATTGGTGATGCTCCCGTTCTATAGCCTGTTCGACAATTTGTCGTTCCGTATCGAGGGCAACCAGGTGACCTTGCTGGGAGAGGTGACCCGTCCCACTTTGAAGACCAGTGCCGAGCGGGTGGTGCGCGATATCCCGGGTGTTTCGAAAGTAGTGAACCAGATTGAAGTCCTGCCGCTGTCGTCGTTTGACAACAGGATCCGGTGGGCAGTACTGCGGGCCTTGTACCGCCAACCGTCGCTGCAACGCTACGCGCTGGGTGCGTTACCCTCGATTCACATTATCGTGAAGAACGGCGACGTCACCCTGGAAGGTGTAGTGTCCAATCAGATGGACAAGAATCTCGCCTTCCTGTACGCCAACGGTGTACCGGGCGTGTTTTCGGTCACCAATCAATTTGCGCGTGTTGTAACGCAGCGGGGGGAACCGTCTTACACCCCGTGAGACGGTTCCCCCTCGTCCGGTGTTAGACTGCCGGGTGATGAAGACCATCATCGAGCCGTTTCGCATCAAAAGCGTCGAGCCGCTCCACCGCACCACTCCAGCCCAGCGCCAGAAGCTCCTCGAACAGGCCGGCTACAACCTGTTCCTCCTCGAAGCCAAAGACATTCTGATCGACCTGCTGACCGATTCCGGCACCGGGGCCATGTCGAGCGAGCAGTGGGCTGCCATGATGCGCGGTGACGAGAGCTACGCCGGCAGCGAGAGTTTCTCGCGCCTGCGCGCGGCCGTCCAGGACCTCACCGGGTTCCGCCACGTCATTCCCACGCACCAGGGGCGCGCCGCCGAGCGCATCCTCTTTACGGTCATGTGCCGCGCCGGAGACGTGGTTCCCAATAACACGCACTTCGACACCACGCGCGCCAACATCGAATATACGGGCGCCCGCGCCGTCGACCTGCCCATCCCCGAAGCCGCCGACACGCAACTCCACCTGCCGTTCAAAGGCAATATGGACGTAGCCGCGCTCGAACGGCTGATTGAAACCGAGGGCCGCGAGCACGTGCCGCTGGTGATGATGACCATCACCAACAATTCCGGCGGCGGCCAGCCGGTCTCGCTCGCCAATATCCGGCAGGTTCGCGAGGTGACCGCGCGGCACCGCATCCCGTTCTATCTGGACGCTTGCCGCTTCGCCGAGAACGCCTGGTTCATCGGACTGCGCGAGCGCGAATGCGCCTTGCTCACGCCCAAACAAATCGCCCAGAAGATGTTCGCACTCGCCGACGGCTGCACCTTCTCCGCCAAGAAGGACGCCTTCGCCAACATCGGCGGGTTCCTGTGCGCCAACGACGGCCGTGTGGTGGAACAGGAAAAGAACCTGCTGATTCTCACCGAGGGCTTCCCCACTTACGGCGGCCTGGCCGGGCGCGACCTGGAGGCCATCGCCGTGGGCCTCCAGGAAATACTGCATCCGGACTACCTCGAATACCGCATCGCCTCAACCGCGTATCTGGGCCGCCACATCGCCGACCGCGGTGTGCCCATCGTCGAGCCGCCGGGCGGGCATGCCATTTACATCGACGCCGGCCGCATGCTCGCGCACATCCCGCGCCACCGGTTTCCCGCGCAGTCCCTGGGCGTGGAACTGTACCGGCATGCCGGCATTCGCTCGGTGGAAATCGGTTCGGTGATGTTCGGCGAGCATGCCCGCCACGAGCTGCTGCGGCTGGCCATTCCCCGCCGCGTCTATACGCAAAGCCACATCGATTATGTGGTGGAGGCTATTCTGGAGGTGAACGAGCGCAAGCACGAACTGGGCGGCTACGAAATCGTCGAGGAGCCGCGCTTCCTGCGCCACTTCAGCGCGCGCTTCCGGCCTTCGGCGGTGTGAACGCGAAAACCGGGACAGTCAGCAATTTCACCTTTTGCGCCAGGATACATTCACGATGAGGGAATGGCGGCACCGTGGCGGAAAAGGTGAAATTGCTGACTGTCCCGGTTTTCCACGCTAATATAGTTAGACAGTCGACTCAGACATGGATCACATGCTTTCGCTCGTCCTTCTCACGCCGCTTGTGGGCCTGGTGGTATTGCTCCTGATTCCTTCTTCGAATCAGCGCGCCATCAAGCTCTGGGCCAACATCGCTTCCTTCGCGGGGTTCCTGGTCACTCTGCCGCTCATCTTCCAGTTCGACAAGACCAAGGACTTTCAGTTCGTCGAAAAGCTGAACTGGATTCCCTCGATCGGAGCTTCCTATCACCTTGGCATCGACGGTTACGCCCTGCTGCTGGTCGCACTGACCGGGCTGCTGGGATTCCTCTCCATCCTTTCAAGCTGGAGCGCCATCGATTATCGCCTCAAGGAATACTACGCCAACTTTCTCCTGCTGCAGTTCGCCACTATGGGCGTCTTCATGGCGATGGACTTCCTGCTGTTCTTCGTCTTCTGGGAGCTGGTGCTGGTGCCGATGTACTTCATCATCGCCATCTGGGGCGGTGCGCGGCGCATATACGCGTCCTTCAAGTTCATCATTTACACGCTGGTCGGCTCGGTGGTCATGCTGCTCGGCGCGCTGGCGCTGTACTTCGAACATTTCCGGCAGTTCCAGACTTACAGTTTCGATATTCAGGACTTGATGCGGACGAGCCTGGCGGGCGGATTTCAATGGTGGGTCTTCTGGGCCTTCTTCCTGGGCTTCGCCGTGAAGGTGCCCATGTTCCCGCTGCACACCTGGCTGCCGGACGCGCATACGGAAGCGCCCACGGCCGGTTCCGTGATCCTGGCCAGCGTCCTGCTGAAGATGGGAACGTACGGTTTCCTGCGCTTCTCCCTTCCCCTGTTGCCGGACGCCGCCAAGGACCCCACCGTGGTCAACGTGATGGCCGTGCTCTCCATCATCGGCATTGTCTACGGAGCGCTGGTCAGCCTGATGCAGAAGGATTGGAAGAAGCTGGTGGCCTATTCCTCGGTGAGCCACCTGGGCTTCTGCACGCTGGGCATTTTTGCGCTGAACCCGGCCGGCATCTCGGGATCCATGCTGCAGCAGATCAACCACGGCATTTCCACCGGCATGCTGTTCTTGATTGTTGGTGTGGTGTACGAGCGCCGGCACACGCGCGAGATTGCCGAGTACGGAGGACTGTACCGCGTCATGCCGGTGTTCAGCATTGTGTTTCTGTTCACGGTGCTCAGTTCCATGGGCCTGCCGCCGCTCAACGGCTTCATCGGCGAGATTACCATCCTGAAAGGGGTTTATCTGATGTCGCTCAACTGGGCCGTCTGGGTGGTGGTGGGCATTGCACTCGGCGCGGCCTACCTGATCTGGCTCTACCAGAGAACCATGCTGGGCGAGATATCGGAGAAGAACTCGAAGCTGGTGGACTTGAGCTGGCGCGAAATCGCCGTTTTCGCGCCGCTCATCTTGTGGGCCTTCTGGATCGGCGTTTATCCCAAGCCGTTCTTCGAGGTGCTGGAGCGCCCCGTGGCCCAGGTGGTGGAACGCGTCCACCCGGGCTACTACGTGGACCACAAGCTGCCCAATCCGCTTACCGCCCCTGTCCCGGCGCGGTGACGCGTGCGCTGTGCAGTTATATTAAACTGCCATCATGACCCGTTTTTTCGCTCGCTCGATTCTTGCCTCGGCGCTACTGCTGCCCGGACTGGTCCAGGGGAACGATAACCCGTTCGTGGGCCGATGGGATTTCGACATGGCCACGCCCAACGGCACGCGCGCGTGTTGGCTGGGCGTCGCCGAGAAGAATGGCGCGCTGGAAGTGTGGTTCCAACCGACCGGCGGCAACGTTTATCAGGTGAAGGACTTCAAATGGAAGGGATCGCGCCTGAAACTCCAGCTTGCCAAGGCGAAGAAGAAGCGCCCGTCGCTGAAGTGGGAACTGACCGCGAGCGGCGGCCAACTCACCGGCATTCAGAAGCGCGGCAGAGTGTCCACTCCACTTACGGGTGTGCGTGCGCCGGAACTGAATCGCCCCACGCCGAACGCCTGGACCGATCCCGAGCCGCTTTTTAATGGCCGGACACTGGACGGCTGGGAGCCCATCGGCAATCCTGCCGAGAGTCACTGGGTGGTGAAAGACGGACTGCTAGTGAATGAAGAGCATGGCGCGAACCTGAAGTCGATTCGTAAGTTTGAGGATTTCCGCCTGCACTTTGAAGTGAACTGCCCCGACCACGGCAACAGCGGGTTTTATCTGCGCGGGCGGTACGAAATCCAGCTCGAGTACGAACCTTTAACCGCCAATCCCCCCAACCGCCGCATCGGGTCTATCTATGGGCGCATTGCGCCGAAGGTCGAGTTGCCGCGTACGCCGGGAGCGTGGGAGACCTTCGACGTCCAACTGGTGGGACGCACGCTGACCGAGGTCCGCAACGGCGTCACCATCATCGACGCCCAGCAGATCGAGGGCATCACCGGCGGCGCCCTGGACGCCAACGAAGCCCAGCCGGGACCGTTCTACATTCAAGGCGATCACACCGGCGGCCTGAAGTTCCGCAATATCACTATTTCGGTTCCGAAAAACTGATGCGAGCCGGCCCTGGTTCTCAGGCGCGGCCGGCGAACGCGCGGTCGAGTTTGGCCGCCAGGATGAAATCGCTCTCACTCAAGCCGTCGATCTTGTGCGTGTAGACCTTCGCCTCTACCCGGCCCCAGGCAAGCAACAGATCGGGGTGGTGCCCTTCGGATTCGGCCACCGCTCCGGCGCGATTGACAAAATCCAGCGCCGTTTTGAAGTCGGGGAACCGAAAGGTGCGCAGCAGGTGATGTTCTTCCACCACGCTCCAATCGGGAACCTGTTGGGCGAAGTGAACCAGCCCCTCGCCTTTGAGCGCCGGCGTGCCTTCGCGGCATGGAACACAAGACTTCGCGGCTAGATTGTCTGACTTGGAATTGCCCACATGGCCTCCTCTGCCTTTGATTACAGCGTAGCAGGTGCGTGCGGGGAGGTGGTCGCGGTAGGGACAGCGGACGACAACGCCCCCAGCGGGCCTGTTCGAGCTCCGGGTGTTTCCGGGGATGGACCGGGCCCCGCGGCTACGGCTTCAGCAACCGGCGCAAAGCCGCCATCAGCACGTCTTCCACCTCGGGCGCGGTGCGGGAAGCGGGTCCCGCCTCGTAGCCGCCCTGGGAATAGGCGATTTTCGTACAGATGTAGCCGGGACCGTAATCGCCATAAGCGGCCATGGCCACGAAACGGTCGGGCTGCATGGCCTGCGCGGCCAGTTCGTATTCGACGAAGAGTTCGCCGGGCATGAAGATCACCCGGGCGGTCCCCAGACTGAGCCGGAAGAGCGGGATCTTGCGGCCGGCCGCGCACAACGTTACCCAATCCAGATCGTGGCTCGCCGCCAGCCGCGGCCGAAGCGGCAGTTGCGCGTCCGCCATGATCTTGCGGAGCTTGCCGGTGTCCTGGATATCCTTGGCCGGGGGCAGGGCCACGGGGAGTGCCATCCAGCCCACGTCACGCGCGCGGATGGGGGTCTTGACGGTGGCTTCCCAAGCGGCTTTCATGCCGTCGGCCAAGCGCCGCGCAAGAATTGGGCGCATCTCGGGGGAGCCATCGTTATACTTGCCGGCCGCCACATTGCCGCCGGCCCCGTCGAAATGGATATGGAAAACGCCGGGCAACTCCGCTTCCCGTATGGAGCGCGCCATGCCGGGGAAGTCGGCGCTCACACCGCCCTGGCCGTAGTAGCTCTGGGGATGGGAGGCGTAAAAGCTGATTACCACCACCGGCCGTTCTTTCCGCCAGAAGCTAACCAGTCGCACGTAAGGGTCGATGGTTCCCTCCGGCTCTTCCCGCACCGCGGGAATTTTGCAGGAGCTCATGCGCCCCACTCTGACCTTGCCGTCCGGGCCCAGAATTCTGCGATTGGAGGCGACCCTCTCCACCTTGGCCCGTCCCAGACCCAAGTGGGTGATCGGCTGCGACTTGCCGACGGCCTCGCGGACTGCGGCGGCGACGCGCCCGAGCGCCTCGCGGGCGAATTCACGGTTGTAGATTTTGCCCTGAAGTCCAAACGGCTCGAGCACGCGGTCCGCGCCTGGAGCGTACTCCGGGGAGTCATGCACGTGGATGGTATTGACCGTGACACGGTCCATCCCGGTGCCGGCGGCCTTGGCCAGTTCCCGGCGCCACTCATCCCATCCTTCGCTCTCGATACCTACCCAATCCAGCGACGCCAGCACAATCGGTTTTCCGGAACCGAACAGGATGACACCCCGGGCGGAGAGCGGATCCACGATCTTGGCGGCGGGCTTGATGCCGGTGTCGCAGCATAGCGGCGACCCGAGGGGCGGCGTCACGCCGGTCTGGAAAACGGCAATGCGCAGCGGCTCCTGCGCGCACAACAGACTGGCCAGCAGAAACATGCTGGCAACACCGGGTGAAGTGGTCATGTTGTTCATTGTAGGAGCTTGTTCCGGCCGGCACCATACGGGGGTCCGTGGAATTGCGGCGATTCGGGGGCGCGGGGCGAAACCCAATAGAGACGCACGGCTGGATAAAGAGCCTCGGCTAACGGACTTCTGAAGGATCCACGCTTTGCCGGTTTCCGGTACAGCTACCGGCCATTAAAACGCCATCTGCGATCGCGATACCGTGCCCGGGAGTCCGCTTATCTCCCTTGCGTGAGATCCCGGAATGATTCCAGGCTCCACTCGCCTTCGGGTGTCGATGAGCGGCGGCGAAGCACGTATAGGTTTCCATCACAGGCACGGACTTTGAAGAAGGTGTCGTCCGGCCCAGACCACTGATCGACCACCTCTTCGACAAAATACTCGCGGTCGCCCAACTGGAAACGGAGAGGCCGCTCATCCGCCTTTCGCCCCGAATTGCAGACCACGCGCAGCCTCATCTCTCCGTCATCCTCGCGGACTTACCCTCCTGAGTAATCCTGCTCTGTCACGCGCGAGCAGCCAAGATCCCAAAAGTACTGCGGGTCCTGGAACCAAGCTGTACCATCGGTTTAGATACTCATTTGGGCTGGTCTGGTGCGGCCACCGGGCCTTAGATTCTCAGAAGGACGCACCGGAGTCGTGATGCACCATCGCCGCAGTGCGCGTGCTGGCCCACCCACAGATTCGTGATCAACACTCCTCTAAATGGACCACCAGGTGCCAGGACGAATCGCCGGGAGTTTAAATGTTCTTTGGTCTTCGGGCAAGGACCCCAGCAATTCCCTGGCTTTCAACCCTATGGCGCGCGAAGCAAGCTCCACGTTGCGCCGGCCGACCTCCCGGGAGGCGTGTTTGCGCGGATCCAGCCCGCCGATGCCGTCGGGCGGCTTCATGTTCGGAGCCAGCGGACCTTTGCCCAGGGCGGCAAGGTCTACCAGATCGGGATAGAAGAACATCATGTTGGATGTCTCCCACTTCGCCGCATGGTCCGTGCCGGATTCGGCGGCGACGACTTAAGGTGATTTCCCACAACCCGATCCCCGCCACCGTCCCATCGGCCACGACCGGGGCCAGGGCCTTGTTGATCATGTCGATCTGTCCCTGAACGTTGTGGCCCGAGACGCCCATAATCACGCGAACCCCGGTCTTTCTTCAGGCGCTGAAACAGGTGCGTCAGCACCGGGACCAGAGACTCCCGGGGAAATCCGTCATGAAAGTACACGGGGGGATAGACGACCCCGCCGAATTGCTCCGCGGTCTTGACCAGAATCCCGTGGGCTTTCAGCGCGTCATTACCGAGCGGCAGGTGCTGGCCGTGCCACTCGATCAACCCGAACGGCACATAGACCACAGGGAAACCGCGGAGGGCCTTCTCCAACTGGCCCGGACGCATGAACTGCATCTGCACGGAGACCGGCAAGTCTCTCTTCAGGATTTTTCCTTTGCCAGCCGTGGAAGCCGCGGATCTTTCTGTAGCGTAGAAAAGAGCCGCTGCCGAATGCGCAAAATGCCGGCGCGAGATCCGCGGGCGGCTGCATTTTTCCAGTACTTGTTTGGCTTTCATAATTCACCCTTCGCTGAGCCTTTTGATGAAGCGCACTCCCGATTGCCAAGCCTGGCTCGGCTGTGTGATCCAAGCATCAAAACAGGGCCAATATAGCATGTGGAAAAGACAGAAACGGTCCTGCTCCGGGAACGCCGGAAGCCATGGAGGCCCCACTCTGATAGCATTCTCTGCCGGAGATGGCGCCGCTTTCGTCCTTCTCGCTGCCTTCTTCGTCCCTGTAGAATAGAAGGCAGAGCATTCAAGGAGGGTCCTATGTTTCTACGCTGTGCGCTGATGGCGTTCCTGGTGGTCGGCATGTGTTCGGCCGACACGCTTATTCTTCGGAACGGCACGATGGTCCAGGGCTCGTACCTCGGAGGCACCTCCAGGCAAATTAAATTTGTGGTGGACGACCAGGTGCGCACTTACGACGTCGGCGACGTGAAGACGCTGCGATTCGGAATCGATGTGGCATCGAACGCGCCTGTTTCCGCACCGGGTACGGCGGCTCCAGTTGAAGCGGCTGCCACCGCTGCTCCGGCTCTTGCGGCTTCTCCCGCTCCTGTCGCAGCCGCGGCCGCTGATACCAGCCAGCGCCGCGAGCCGGTCACGATTCTTCGTCCCGAGCGCGTCGGCGTTTCCGCTCCCATGGGTGCTGCCGCCTCGCGGCGGAATGTCGAGATACCCAGCGGTTCGCAGATCGTGGTGCGCATGATCGATGATGTCGATTCGGAGCGCGATCAGGTCGGACAGACCTTCCGCGCGAGCATTGACGAGCCCATCGTCCTCAACGGTGAGACGGTGGTGCCGCGTGGCGCCGATGTCGTCGCCAAACTAATTGATGAGAAACAATCCGGCAAACTGACGGGCACGGCCGAGCTGACGCTGGACCTGGTGTCGCTCACCGTGAACGGCAAGACCATCGATATTATGACGCAGGAAGTGACCCAGGCGAGCAAATCGCGAACCGGCCAGACCGCCAAGGTCGCGGGCGGCACCGCGGCGCTGGGGGCCATCATCGGAGCGATCGCCGGCGGAGGCACCGGCGCAGCCATCGGCGCCGTTGCGGGCGCCGGAGCGGGCGGTGCGGTCCAGGTGCTGACCAAGGGACAGCGCGTCAAGATTCCGTCCGAGACCCGGCTCACTTTCACGCTCCAACAACCCCTCAGGATATGAACTCATCGCTTCTCCATGTGGAGCTATTGGCCTCCGTCGCGGCGTACGTCATTTCTTGCTGAGGGCCACTGTAGTTGGCGCAGCTCCGGACGGCGACGTAACAAACGAAGACACCCTGTAACGGCTGCCAGAGATCGCCACTTTTACCGCCCGGTCCGCGTGGGCCGTCGCGGTCTCGCCCCCTCGCGGAAGCGATGCCCGCACCGCGTTCAGCGGCCTTGCTGCTGCTGGGCCAGCCTCGCCAGGCGGTCATCCAGTGCAGCGGCCGGCAATACGGCGCGTCTCGAGGGTCCTTCTACAACGTGCACTACATCTCTGATGTGTCCCGTGAAGGCAGATTAGGCGGGACGGCCACGGCCCGCGGCAACTATTCTCCGGCGGGCTCTCTGCACGTTCGGTACCTCCGCGCGTGCCCGGACATCAGCCATCCCGGCACCAATGCCCTGCTGGCTTTCTACGCCCTGCTGTGGATGTTTCCGGGTATGCTCCTGGCTCTGGCAGGCGTTCGCCTGCTCCCAGGCGGTTGGATGTAAAATTGAGTGCGGCCGGGAGCACGCGCATGAAAACAGCACTTCACAGACGCACGACTTTCAATTTTCTGGGGATCCTCTGGATCACCGCAGCACTGCCAAGCGCGCTCGCGCAGGACGCCAGCCAAGGGCCGAAGGGGCCTTGGCTGGACAAGACCTTATCGCCCGACAGGCGCGCGGAGTTGCTGCTGGGACAGATGACTCTGGATGAAAAGCTGACCATGGTCCATGGCGGCGCCGGATCGGCCCCGCAATCGATCGGCGGCGCCGGGTACGTCGCTGGGATACCCCGGCTGGGAGTCCCGGCCATCCAAATGACGGATGGGCGCTCCGGAGTGGCCAACACGGGCTCGCGCGGCCGTTACGCGACTGCCCTGCCTTCCGCGCTGGCCTGCGCCGCGAGTTGGGACCAGAAGGTGGCTTACGAATTCGGTGCGCTGATTGGAAAAGAGACGCGCGACCTGGGTTTCCACATATCGCTCGGCGGGACCGCCAACCTGATCCGGGAGCCGCGCAACGGCCGCAACTTCGAGTGCTTCGGCGAGGACCCGATCCTGATCGGAAAGATGCTGGGGCGGACGCTGAAGGGCACGCAGGATCAAGGCGTGATCGGCAACATCAACCGCTACGCGGTCAACGACCAGGAGACCGGACGTCGCGTGGGCGACGCGATCCTCGACCGGCGGGCCATGCGCGAAAGCGACCTGCTGGCCTTTGAGGTCGCCATACGGGAATCCGGCGTCGGCACCGTGATGTGCGCTTACAACAAAGTCAACCGTGAGTATGCCTGCGACAGCAGCTACCTGCTCAACGATGTCCTCAAGAAGGCCTGGGATTATCAGGGTTGGGTCATGACGGATTGGGGCGCCGCCCACAGCACCGTCAAGGCGGCGCTGGCGGGACTGGACCAGGAGATGCCCACCGGTACGTATTTCGGGGACGCCCTGAAAGCGGCGGTGCTGAAGGGCGAAGTCCCCATGGCGCGTCTGGACGACATGGTCCGCCGCATTCTGCGGACCGAGATCGCGCTGGGAATCCTGGACAACCCCATCACCGTGCGGCCGGTCAATCCGTTCACCGGCGCCGGGACGGCCCAGCGCATCGCCGAACAAAGCTCGGTGCTGCTCAAGAATTCGAGCGGCTGCCTGCCGCTGGGTGCGTCCCGCGTGAAGTCCATCGCCGTGATCGGATCGCACGCGGACGTAGGTGTCCTGTCTGGGGCGGGATCGGACCAGGTGGATGCGGCCGGAGGGAATCCCGTTCCCGGGGGCCGCGCCGTGTGGCACCGGTCTTCCCCTCTGAAAGCGATTCGCGCCAAGGCTCCCCAAGCCCGCGTGGAGTTCGACCCCGGCACCGACCTCGACGCTGCGGCCAAGCTGGCCGCGGCATCGGAAGTGGCCATCGTATTCGTTAACCAATTCAACAGCGAGGGACGCGACGTACCCAGCCTTTCACTGCCGGACAACCAGGACCAGTTGGTCAGCCGGGTAGCCGCCGCCAATCCGCGCGCCATTGTCGTGCTGGAGACCGGAGGCCCGGTGAGCATGCCTTGGATCGGCGCCGTAAGCGCCGTGCTGGAGGCCTGGTATCCCGGGATTCGCGGAGGCGAAGCCATCGCCAACATTCTCTTCGGGGAGGTGAATCCGTCCGCGAGGCTTCCGGTCACTTTCCCCAAGAGCGAGGCGGACCTGCCGCATCCGAAGATGTTCGCTCCCCCCGGTTTCACGGCAGGAGAATTCACCAAGATCGCGGGGCAGCTTCCTCCTTTCGACATCCATTACTCCGAAGGCGCCAAGGTTGGCTACAAGTGGTTTGACGCTGAAAAGAAGGAACCGCTGTTTGCCTTCGGTTTCGGACTCTCCTACACCACGTACTCCTACTCCGGTCTCCGGACGGCGACGCCCCAACACCCGGCGGTGACCTTCCGCGTTACCAATACGGGCCAGCGGGCCGGTGCCGAGACGGCGCAGGTTTATGTGTCGCTGCCGGCGGCGGCAGGGGAACAGTTCAAGCGTCTGGTGGCCTGGCAGAAGGTCTCCTTGGCGCCCGGCGAAACCAAGACGGTTACGCTCACGCTCGATCCTCAGTTCCTGTCCATTTTCAATACGGAGAAGGACGCGTGGGAACTCTTGCCAGGCGAGTACAAAGTGTACGTTGGCGGATCCTCCCGGTGGACGCCGCTCTCCGGGAGCATGCGTCTCGCCGGCGCTCACTGACTGGGGCGATCGACGCGCAGGCCGAGCTTACGATTGACAGCCGGATCCTCTCTGACAGCACGGGCAGATGGCCTGATAACAGACCAGCGCGAGCAAGGGCAGCGTCACGGCCAGGAACGCGGTTCCCACGGCTCGGTCGTTCGGGTATTTGGGATTGAGGCGCGCGTTCAAGGCGGCCAGTTCGAAGAGGGCCATCACGCCGATCGTGACCCAAAGCCATACACGCCGGCGCTTGGGCGCGAGTATCCGCAACGCCTGGCGGTGAATGTAAACCAGGCCCACGGCCCCCACCGCTAAGCCAATGTACTCGGCCGTGTAATCGCTTTCGTCGGCGCGAGAGATGTCGTGCAGTGCGGCGTAGACGAAAAACAGTGCGAGCAACGCGCCTCCCACCAGAAACCCCTCACGTCCATCGCGCATGCCGAGCAGTCTACCACAAGCGAGTCTATCAGCGAGTTTCCAAATGATAAGATGAAGTATACGGGGCTTGCCCCGGCGCGAAGGACTACTCCTATGCATTCACGCCGCAATTTCATTGGTAAAGTTGCGTCCGGCCTCGCCGGAACCTTGGCTACCGCGGCGCCCGTGCTGGGCTCGAGCGATCGCATCCGGTTGGGGATCATCGGCGTCGGCTCGCGCGGCACGGCGCTGATGCGCGAAGCCATCGCCTGTCCGAACGCAGAGCTGGTGGCTTTCGCCGACGTCTATACGCGCCGCCTCGAAGAGGCCAAGACGGTTGTGCCGGGAGCCAAGACGTACCTGGACTACCGCCACCTGCTGGATGACCAGTCCATCGACGCCGTGATCGTCGCCACGCCGCAACATCTCCACTGCGAGCATTTCGTGGCGTCCCTGGAAGCCGCCAAGCACGTCTACCAGGAAAAGACCATGGCCTTCACCGTCGAGCACGCCAAGAAGATGCGTGCCGCCTACCAGAAGGCCGGCAAGCGCACCGTGCAGATCGGCCACCAGGCTTGCTCCTCGGGCCTGATGCGGGACGCCATCATCTACGCCCATGCCAACGCCATGGGAAAGGTCACGGCCGTCCATTCGCACATGTACCGGAATACGCCGCACGGCAAGCCGCAGTGGTCGCGGTTGGTGTATCCGGACATGACGCCGGAGAATATTATCTGGAAGTCGTTTCTGGGCGAAGCCGCGCCACGCCCCTTCGACGCCAACCGTTACGTCAACTGGCGCTTCTTCTGGGATTACTCGGGCGGCAACGTGTACGAGAACATGTCCCATCAGCTGGCGTTCTGGTACAAGGTCCTGAATCTCCAGATCCCGCGCTCCGTCACCATGGCGGGCGGCATCTATCTGTGGAAGGACGGGCGCGAGGTTCCCGACACCATGAACGTGGCCATGGAGCACGGCGAACAAGTGCTCTTCACTTGGGACTCCGGCTTCTGCAATAACGAACTTGGCGATACCGATCACGTGCTGGGCACCGACGGTACCCTCGTACGGAGCCAGCAAATCCGCTATATCCCCCAGAAGGTAAACCAACCGGACGGCAAGGAAGCTCTGGGCCAATCCAGGACCGAGCCGCGCGCGCATATGCAGGATTTTCTCGACGCCATCCGCACGGGGCGTGAGCCGAACTGTCCGTTCGAGCTGGGCTTCCGCACTTCGATCGCCTGCCGCATGGCTGTCGAAAGCTACCGCCAGAAGCGCACCATGCATTGGGACCCCATCAAGGAAGAGATGAGCTAGCCGGAGAAACCACTTTGACAGCGAGAATCGGCATCATCGGTGGCAGCGGGCTCTATTCCATGCCCGGATTTGAAGCGCAGCGCGAGGTGGCGGTCGACACGCCGTGGGGCGCGCCTTCCGACAACTACGTGGTGGGCAAGTTGGCCGGCAAGGACGTCGCGTTTCTGGCCCGGCACGGCCGCGGCCATCGCCTCTCGCCTTCGGAGCTGAATTTCCGCGCCAATATTTACGGGCTCAAGACGTTGGGCGTCGAGCGCATCATCTCGCTCAGCGCCGTTGGTTCGCTCAAGCAGGAACACCGCCCGCTCGATTTTCTCTTGCCGGATCAGTTCGTCGACCGCACCCGGGGGCGCATCTCGACCTTCTTCGGCGAAGGTCTGGTGGCGCATGTGGGCTTCTCCGATCCGGTCTGCCCCGAAGTGGCCGAAGTCGTCTACCAGGCCGCTTCCAGCGCAAGGTGTGAGCGTGAAAAAGGGCGGCACGTACGTGTGCATGGAAGGGCCGGCGTTTTCCACCAGGGCCGAAAGCGAGCTCTACCGTAGCTGGGGCATGGACGTGATCGGCATGACCAATCTCCAGGAAGCCAAGCTCGCTCGCGAAGCCGAGATCTGCTACGCGACCGTGGCCATGGTCACCGACTACGACTGCTGGCATCCGGAGCACGACGCCGTCACCGTCGACGAGATTATTTCGAACCTCACGCAAAACGCCGCGCACGCCGCGCGCGTGGTGGCGGCGAGCGTGGCGGCCATGCCCGAAGCGCGGACCTGCAAGTGCTCTTCGGCGCTGGCTTACGCCATCATCACCGATCGCAAGCTCGTGCCGGAGGAAACCCGGAAAAAGCTGGAGCCGATCGTTGGCAAGTACTTCGCCTGAAGAACTCGCGAGCGAACTGCTGCGGCTCTCGCTGGTGGGCGCCGCATGGCCCGAAGCGGCAGTGCGGGCGCTCGCCGGCGCCGCATCTTCCGAACCGGCCGCCAAGGCGCTGTTCACGGGATTGGTTGAACCGCTGGCCGACCGTTTCGATCCCCTGCTGTGCGACGTGTACGCGCGGGAGTTCTCGCGCTTGCTCTCCTGTGCCTGTGCGGATCTCGATGCGGACTCGATGGCCGCGCGCTACGGCCGCATCCGCGTGCCGCGCCCCTTCGCGGCGCGGCCCGACAGCGTGCGCGCGGTGGTGGTCCTCTCGCGCGTCACGCTGGGCGCCGATGTGGCCGTCACCAGCGTGATGCTCGACGCGGCCAAGCGGCGTTTCCCGAATGCGCGCATCGTGTTCGCCGGCCCGCGCAAGTGCTACGAACTGTTCGCCGCGGATCCGCGCATCGAGCATCTGGAAATTCCCTATCCGCGCGGCGGCGCATTGCGCGACCGGCTCTCCGCCTGGCCGCTGGTGAAGCAAGCCGCCGCTCAACCCGGAACCATCCTGATCGATCCGGATTCACGGCTCACTCAACTGGGCTTGCTTCCGGTGGGCGACGAAGAGAATTACTACTTTTTCGAAAGCCGCGCCTATGGCGGCCATGGCGACGCCCCGCTCGGCACGCTCGCCCGGCGCTGGGCAAGCGAAACGTTCGGCGTCGAAGACGCTTGCGCCTATATCGCTCCGTTGCCTCGGCCGGAGATCGCGCCCGCGGGAATCGCGGTGAGTCTGGGCGTGGGTGAGAATCCCGCTAAGCGCGTGAACGATCCGTTCGAAGCCGAGTTGCTAGCCCGTCTGGCGGCCACGGGACTTCCCTTGCTGGTCGATCGCGGCGCGGGAGGCGAGGAAGCCGCGCGCGTCGATCGTGCGCTGCGCTGCGCCGGCGTATCCACCGCCGCGCGCACGTGGAATGGCGCTTTCGCACCCTTCGCGGGCATGATCGCTTCCAGCCGGCTATTCGTGGGATACGATTCCGCGGGCGGGCACGTCGCCGCCGCTTGCGGCACGCCGCTGGTCAGCGTGTTCGCGGGCTTCCCCTCCGTGCGCATGTTCGATCGCTGGCGGCCCTCGGGCGGCGGTTCTATCCGCGTGGTGAAGGTCGACGCCCCGGAGCCCGCTAAAGTCCTGGCCGAGACGCTCGCCGCGTTGGAGAATAGTTTGGGGAGTCATGATCGGTAAAGCCTTCGACGGCGCGCGGTGCGCCGCCGTGGGCGGTTTCTTCAACGGCGAACCAGCGCGTTGAAGAACAGCTTGAACGCTTGATAGCTCTGGCCGCGGTACTGCGGGTGCATGCCGAACAGAATTGCGCGGCCCGCGCCGCAGGGGACTTCCAACAGCGCGGCCCGGCCGGCCAGTTCCCGCTCGCCAAGAAGCCATCCGGATTCTAATATCCCGTATTGCGGATACCGCGCCACGCTCATCGCGTCCTCAACGTCCCAGGCCGGGCTGTTGCCCATCCAGATGGCGATCTCCCCTGGAAGCCCCAGCGTGAGCGGGTGCCCGGTTCGCAGCTTGACCCGCAGCAGAGAACCGGGACAATAGAATTCACCTTTGGCGGATTCCTCCAACACATTCTTCACCGGCAAGCCTAGCTGCCTGGAGGCGTATTCGGTCGCGTCGTTGAAGAAGACCAGCGTGCCGCCGGAGGCTAGAAATTCCTTGAGCGCCGCGGCACCCTTCTCACCCAACCCGCCACAGTATGGCTCCGGCATGGAGCCCGCGCGATTACCTTCGGCCATGATCGCGGCGCGCTGGTCGGCGAAAACGATGGTGTCGTAGGAGCGGCGCAGTCCGCCTTGTTGGATCTCGCCGTTGCCGAGGCTCGTGTACGCGAAGCCGAACTGTTCGAGCACCCAGCGCGTCCAGCCTTCGTCCATATTCGGTACGAAACTTTTGTAGAGGCCGATGCGCGGGCGCGTGAGCTGCTTCACGTTGCGGCCGCGCACTTTCGTGGTGTGAAAGTCGCCCGTCGACATATCGCGGTACACCGTGCCGCCGGCGTTCCAGATGCGATTGATCTCCCGCCAGGCCTCCGTATCGGAGGCGGCCAGAGAGGGCGCGGCGGCGAAGTCGATGGCGGGCTTGAGCCGCGCCGTGAACGGCTGATCGATGGTATCCACCTCGACGCCCATGAGCAGCGGCAGCGTATGCGCGGTAACGTCGTAGGGACGCTTGGGCGGGCCGCCGGGATACTGCCGCAGGTTGGGATAGCGCTGGCGTTCGAGCAGCGTCTTGGCGTAAGGGCCGTAAGGCTGCGCGAGGCGGATTACGTGGCTCGCCGCCCCGTAGCGCTTGCCGCCCGCCTCGAAAGGCGCTTCGGCGCGCTCGATTTCCACCAGTCCGAACGAAAGCGTTTCCAGCAGTTTCCGCGTGGCGCCCGAGTCGCGCTGCGCGGCCGGCACCACGAACGCGTACGGTGTCTTGCGCGCGATGGCACGTTCATGAAGGCGGTAGAAGTTGCGCAGGAAATCCTCGCGGCGCGCGGCGGCCTGGAAGGAGACGGACTCCATGGCGATCAATTGATAGTCCATGATGTCGCGCAACCGCCAATCGCCGCCCGGCCATGGTTCCAGATAGTTCCATGAGCTCGCGCGCGGATCGTAGTCCGGCGCCGGCGGACCGAACTGTTCACGCGTCACGCGGATGGGCGAAGCCAGGCGCGCGCTGGCGGATTCGCTCAGGATGCGCAGCCCGCCATGATAGACCGTGTAGTGGCGGCCGGGAGTCCAGAAATCGAACAGCGCGTGGATCAGCACGCCGGTCTTGCCCGCGGCTGTGAGGTCCGCGGCGATCCCTGTTCCCACCATGTTGCTTTGCTGCGCGACGATTGCGTCGATGTTCGGCTCGATGGGATCGATCCACGGCGGCACGTACATGCGCGCACCGCGCGGCCCCATCTGGTGCACGTCGTAGACCATCTGCGGCAGCCAGCGGTTGAACACGTGTGAGGCCACCAGCCGCGTTTCGATTTGCGTGAACATATACCAGTCGCGATTGTTGTCGTGTCCGGCGTACTTCTGGTACAGCTCGGGTGGCGTGGTGCCTTCGAACTCCGTGCCGCGCGTCCTGCGATACCACCCGGTCACCAGGTCCACACCGTCGGGGTTGAGCGAGGGAACCAGAATGACAATCGTGTTGGCGCGGATGGCGCGCAGCTTGGGCGTGTCTTCCGCGATCAGGCGGTAGGCCCACTCGGCCGCAGTGTGTGTCGAGGCCAGTTCGTTCGAGTGAATCGAGCAGGTGATGGCCACCACCGCCTTGCCCTCGGCGATGAGCCTCTCAGCCGCGGCCGGAAGCGTGCCACGCGGATCGGCCAACCGCTTCTGGATGGATTGATAGCGGTCCAGGTTCTTGAGGGTGTCCCCGTCGGCGATAAATGCGGCCACCAGCGGCCGCCCTCCAGTGGTTTGGCCGAGGATCTGAACCTTGATGCGGTCGCTGGACTTTTCGAGTGCCTGGAAATAAGAGACGACTTTATCCCAATCGACCACCGTGCCGTCCCGCCCCAGGGGTTGTCCGAAGTGGCTGGCGGGCGTGGGCACCGCGCCGCAAACCACGCCGAGCGCGAAGATCGCGGCGAGCGCGAGCGGCCTCAGCCGGCGCACGGCCTCTGATACTCCGTCCACAGCGCCTTATACCAGAGAAGGAAGCGTTCGGGCTCCTTGCTTGCGGCCGCTTCGCAAAGGGTGTAGCGGTCGTAGCCATTCTGCTGAAGCAGCGTGAACAGCTCCCGCCACGGATAACGTGGGTTGGCCAGCTCCGTGATGTGGACGTTGCGGATATATTTTTTCAGCAGGTCGAAGCTGGGCTTGATGGAACCGTTCACGATGTCGGTGGGGTTCGAGTTCCAGCAGGCGCCGACACTTGCATGGTTGGCGGCGCGCAGAATAGCCTCGGCGACCGTGGGCACTTGGGTGTCGCGCCCGTGCACTTCCATCCAAATCTCGATGCCGCGTCCCTTGGCGTACTCGCCGAGTTCGTGCAGAGCCGCGCCTATGTTCTGGATGGTGGTCTCCACCGGCACTTCCTTAGGCAGGCCGTTCGGGCGGACCTTCACGCCCAGGGCGCCCGTGTCGCGCGCCAGTTCGACGAACTGCTTGCCCATCTCCACGTTCTTGGCGCGGATGGCCGCATCCGGAGAGTGGAACTCGCAGGTTGTCCCGTAACTCAAGAGCCTGATTTTGCTGGCCTCGAAACGCTTGCGGATGTGGATGCGCTCGTCCAGGGTGAGCGTCGGCTCGACGCCGTGCTTGTGTCCGGTGCGGAGTTCGACGGCTTCGAATCCCGCCGCCGTCAACTTGTCGATGATGGTCTGGACGTCCCAGTCTTTCAGGACGTTGTAGGTGACTGCTCCGAGATGCAGCATGAATCATATCCTCCGCAAATGGCTATTCACTTGACTCACTGTGGAGCCATGTGGGGCGGGCGCCCTCGCCCGCGGCTGGCCCCCTGGCCAGCCGGCCAGTAGGCGGACGGCGGCGTCCGCCGCGGTCCAGGGGGACCGCCCCACCAAAGTCAAGTGCATACCCGGTTTCTCCGCGAATGGACCGCGCCGATCAGCCTCATTCTCTCACGGTTTGACGACGCTGCCGTCCATGCCGCGCACCTCGGTCCAATGGGGCCGGCCGGGAAGCACCTGCATCGGAAACCGCTTGGCCATGTCCTCGCGAATATCGATGCCCAGCCCGGGCAGTCCACTGCCGTACATGTAGCCGCCCTTAATGCGCGCGGTGCCTGGCATCATCTCGTGCACCTGGTCGGGAAAGTGGTTTTCCTCCTGAATGCCGAAGCTCGATATGGACATGTCCACGTGATAGCTGGCGAGCTGATTGATGGGATCGTTGTCGCCGCCTTCCTGGAATGCGGTGCGCACGCCGAAGGCCTCGCACACCGCGGCGGTCTTCTTGGCCTGTGTAATGCCGCCGGTTTGCGAAACGCGGTTGCGCACGAAATCGATGAGCCGTTCGGCAACCAAGGGCATGTATTCGAGTGGGCTGGTGAACGTTTCGCCCATCGCCAACGGCGTCGAGCATACTTGCCGGATGTTGCGGAACCAGGCGATCTGTTCCGGCGAGAGCACGTCCTCCAGGAAGAAGAGTTGATACTGCTCCATGCGCTTGGCGAACTCCACGGCCTTGGTGGGCGAGATGCGTTCATGCACGTCGTGCAGCAGCTTCACCTCCCAACCCAGCTTGGCGCGGAGCTGCTCGAACATCTTGGGAATCGTGTGCAGGTACAGGTCCTCGTCCATCGCCGGGCCTTGATAACCACCCATGGGGCGGCTGCCTTGCCCCGGCGCCAGGAAGCCGCCGCCGCCGTATCCGCCCAACTGCGCGCGCACATGGCGGTAGCCTTCCTCCATGAATTTGCGGATGTTGTCTTCCAACTGCTGCGGGTCGCGGCCATCGGCGTGCGCGTAGCAGGGCACCGCTTCGCGCGCCTTGCCGCCCAGCAGTTCGTATACCGGCATGCCGGCGCGTTTGCCCTTAATGTCCCACAACGCCATGTCGAGGCCGCTCAGTGCGTTGTTGTGGATGGCGCTGTTGCGCCAGTACCCGCGCACGTTGGTGCTCTGCCAAAGGTCCTCGATGCGGTCCGGGTCGCGCCCGATCCAGAAGGGCCCGAAGTGCTTCTCAATGGCGGCCACCACGGACCACGCCATGTTCACATTGCTGGCCGATCCGAGGCCGTAGAGTCCCGGCTCACTGGTCAGCACCTTGACGAAGACCCACTGGTAGCTGCGCCCTCCGCTGGTCGAGATCACCTTCACGTCGGTGATCTTCAGCGGCGGCAAACCATGGGTCTTCTTCTCGTACTGCTGCGCTGCGTGCACCGGCATCGCGGCGGCCGGCGCGGCGAGTGCCCCTCTGACAAAGCTGCGTCGATTCATGCTTGCTCCCCTCGCCGATTATAGGTCAGCTTGCACGGGGGGAGGAAGCAGATCACGCGCGATCAGAATCGCAACACAGCCGCGAGTTGGAAGTAGCGCTGGCTCTGCGGCGCGGTGGTGTATTGTCCGAAAGCCGGATTACTGATGTTGCGGTTCACATCCTGGAAGGAATGGAAGTTGAACAGGTTGTAGATCTCGCAACGGATCTGCATGCCCACACGCTCGGTGATGCGGGTGTCTTTGGTGAAGTTCCAGTCCATGTCGGCTTGGCCGTTGGCGCGGAGCGAGTTGCGGCCCATGGTGCCGAAGTTGCCGAGTAGCGGTTGTGATAGTCCCAAACTCTGCGCATAGGTCGAGATGCGTCGCCCGGCGACGGCATCCGCAGTTCACGCCTTGCGGCGCGCCGGGGCTGCCGGCCGGCTGCGGATTGAAATTGACCGGGCCCGACGCGTTCGGCCGCATGATGCCCGCGGTGAGCAGTGTCGAAATGTTGGCTACGCCCAGCCGCGCGCCGGAATCGAGCGAGATGGGGAAGCCCGCCCGCCAGCTCGAAATACCCGAAATACCCCAGCCGCCAAATACGCGGCGCAGCACGGGATTCGACAGGTGCCTGCCCCAGGGGATCTCCCACATGTGCGCCACCACGATGCGTTGCGGCACGTCGAATCCGCTCACGCCACGGTTGTTGTTCAGGTTGGTCGGATCCTGCAGGTTGGCGCTGTCGTTGGGCAGATTCGAGAGCCCGTCGGAGACGTTATCGATGGACTTGGCGACCGTGTAAGCCACCTGGAAGGAGTAGCCGTTGCGGAACGACCGCGTGGCCATCGCTTCCAGCGCGTGGTAATTCGAGTTGCCGGAGTTGTCGTAGTAGTTGACCACGTTAAAGCGCGGGTCTAACCGAGTGCTGGAGCGCTGCGACGCTCCGGTCATGCTGTTGTAGCTCGATACGAACTCCTGCACGCGCGCATACTCATCCGTGAGGTCCGTCGCGGGCTTCGGTCGTTGCGCATTGAGATTCATTTGACGGCTGGTCTGCAAGTAGTTGCTCTTGGTGCCCACGTAGGCGACTTTCAGCACAATCCCTTGCGGCAGCTCGCGTTGAAGACCGAAGTTCCACTGATGCACTTGCGGGTTCTTCAGGTTCGGGTCGATGGCGGGGCTCACGTCGCCGTAGTTGAGAACATTGGTAAGGATGTGTCCGGCCTGCGCCGCTCCTTCCTGCTGCAGCAGTCCCGTTCCGGCAATCAAGCTGGCCCAACTGTTGGACCCGCTGAAGTTGGTGACGCCCGTCAAGGCCTTGGTTGCCACAAAGGGCGGAAGGAACCGCTGATTTGTCACCGGATTCAGGTAGTTGAAGTCTGAAACCAAGCCATACCCTCCGCGAATCACGGTCTTGCCCTGTCGCGGGTTCCAGGCAAATCCCACGCGGGGTTGCAAGTAGTAGTTGGTGGCGATGGAAGGCTGGCCCACCGAGAAGCAACCCAACGGGCCCGTGCCGGCAATCCCCAGGCTGTCCTTGCATCCGAAATCCAGATTCGACGTCAATCCGTTCACCTCGCTCAATGGACCATAGACTTCCATGCGCACGCCCAGGTTCAAGGTGAGTGTGGATGTGACGCGATAGTCGTCCTGCGCGAACGCGCTGGTGTTCCAGTTGCGGTTGCCGCGCTGCGTCGACCCAAAGCGCTGTGTGATGGAATACGGATTGCCCGCGGCGAAGTCGGCCCAATTCAGGAACGTGTAGGCGCCACGCGAATACGCCTCGAAGAAACTGTTGCCTTGGTAGCGGAAGAAGTCGCCGCCGGCCTTGATGCTGTGCGCTCCGCGGCTCCAGGTGAGCGTGTCGCCGTACTGAAAAGTGTTCTGCACGCGCCCCTGCGGGCCGCCTTCATAGGAGCCGAATCGGTCCACCTGCGCGTTGGCGAAAATGATGCGCGGACCCACCGGCACGGTCGAGTCGATGACGAAGATGGGCAAAGTGCGTCCGAACCCGGCGCGGAACTCGTTTACCACCGTAGGCGAGAAAATGTGCGTTTCGTTGATGTTCAGGCTGTGCACGGAATTCGTCGAGCTCAATCCGAAGTTAGCGATGTTGGTGCTGATGAACGTGTTGTTGGAACTGCTGCTGGCGTTGGTGGAATAACCGTAACGGCCGAAGATGGAATCGCTTTGCGAAATCTGATGATCCAGGCGCACCGAGTACTGATAGAGATCGCTCGCGTTGGACGCGTTTTGCTGCACCGTTCCATAGGTACCGTTGTCGGTGGTGGCGGCGGGCAGTTTGTACGTATCCAGGATCTTCTTCGATGTGGCGTCGGTGACGCTCGCGAGCATCGACGGTGTGGGCACCTGCGCGATGCGCGCGGCGCCCGATCCACGGAAGTAGTAGCGCTCGCCCGAAACGAAGAAGTGCGTCTTGTTCTTGATGACCGGCCCGCCGATCACGCCGCCCCATTCGTTGAGGCGTGCGACGGTGGCTTTGCCGCTCTGGTCGAACCAGTCGCGCGCGTTGAGCCGGCTGTTTTGCAGGTATTCATAGAGTTCGCCGTGGAAGCTGTTGGTGCCGCTCTTGGTGATGTACTGCACCTGCGCCCCTGAGTTGCGTCCGAACTCCGCGCTGAACATGTTCGTGATCACCTTCACCTCGCGAATGGAGGAGAAGTTCAGCGGCGTGTTGTTGCTCGATCCCGTCCCCGCCGTCGAGATGTCCGTCGCCGTGATGTTGTCGATGGTGATGTTATTGGCGCGGACGCGATTCCCGTTGGCGACGAAGCTGCCCGAGTTGAAACCGCCCGGCGCCGGAACCACGCCCGGCATGATGGTAGCGAACAAGTTAGGATTCCGGTTCACGGGAATGTCGTGGACCTCCATCGAATCGAAGGACTCCTGGATCTGCGCGCTCTGCGTATCCAGCGGGGTGGCCGCGTCGGTGACCATCACCTGTTCGGTGATCTGCCCGATGTCCAGCTTGAGATTCACCGACGTGATCTCCGCGCTGCGCGCGGTGGCGGGCGCCGACGTGGCGCGGAATCCCTGCGCTGCGACGCTCACCATGTACTCGCCGATCTTGAGCAGGTTGAACCGGTAGCGGCCCTCCGTGTCGGTGGTCACGTGGCGAGCTTCTCCGGTCTCCCGATTGGTGAGCGACACGCGCGCGCTCGGTATCGCCGCTCCGGACGGGTCCGTCACGATGCCTCTAATGTCACCGGTGGTCTGCGCGTCCAGCGACACCGCCAAACACAGCAACAGGATGGAAAACCACAGTCGAAACGCTCTCATGGCATGTCTCCTCGATAAGAATATGGGAGGTCAAACGCACTCTCTCGACACGGCTCTCTCGACCCCCGCCGAGAGCCTGCACCACTACCTTTCTCCCTAGGTTGTGTTCCGTGGGCCTTCCGCCACAAGCGAAAAGCCACGCCAGGGCGGCGTTGGCGTGCTTTGGCGTACCTTGGCGCGACGTGCCGTGCGTCTAACGGATGGCTATACTGAAGACCGTGGATTGTCGCATGATCTGTGCCGCCTGGAGATGTTTCGCCACAACCGTCGTGTTCGCCGTGTTACTCGCCGCCCAGCCCGCTACCCAACCCCTCAATAACGACGGCGTCATCAAACTTTCGCGCGCCGGTATGAACGAGGAAGTCATCCTCGCGGCCGTGAAGTCCGCGAGCGCGGTGCATTTCGACACCTCCCCCGACGGCTTGCTCGCCCTCAAGCAGGCTGGCATCACCGACCGCGTTCTGCTCGCCATTCTCGAACGGCAGCGTGCCGCCCCCAGCGCGCCGCCGGAGAAGGCTCCCGGGAAAGTGATCTTGCTCGCCGGCGAAAAGGAAGTGGAATTAACCAGTTCTCCGGTCCTGCTCGCCTACGGCCCCAAGGACACCAAATTCTCCGAGAAGGTGAAGCAGACCGGCGTCAGATTGGACGCGGATTACGATCACGACAAGGCCGCCACCGACGCCTCGCGTCCCTCCGGTCTCGGCCGCACCCTCAAGCGCCTGCCGGTGAACGTTGTCGGCCGGTGGAGGCGATGTGATGCGCCCACCGTCGGCCGGCCCGGCCGATCCGCGAAACCTGCGCGTCCGTGAGTTTTTCTTTGTCGAGGAGGGGCCCGTTCCGGAAGTCTCCGGCTCCCTGATGCTGCGCATGCCGGCCATGTATGGCACGGTCGATTTGGACGACTACACGCCGGTGCTCATGAAACTCACCGTGTGCGAAAAGGAACACGCGCGGCTCATCGAAACCCGCGACGTCGAGACCCGGCCGTCCGCGCTCAACCCCGACCAAACCGAACCCGCGGAGAAGATCCTCTCCGCCGTCCGCGCCGAGTTCCCGCTAGTGGGGCGTCGCGACAGGGGCGTGGTCACCGTCACCACGGGAGATCTCGCGCCCGGCTTCTACGCCTTCCTGCTGCGCGATTCGACCGGCGACTCCTACGCCCCGCACGCCTTCCAGTTTCGCCTGCGCTGAACGTGCTACCGCGGCACTTCGACTGCCGTTGAACACGGTCACCGTGTAGCGCAGTTTGAGCGGTTGGCCCGGCTGTAGCGTGTAGGTGCGCAAGCCGGGGAAATACGGATTCAGGAATCCGAAACCGTGGCGTAGCAGCCAGCCGTTGGCCGGATAGCCCGGGTTGGTGGGCGAGTCGTCGATGCGCGCGCCGGCGGCATGTCCATGGAACGTGCCGGTGAGGGCCGCCCAGCGGTGCGGTTCGTTTACGCCGTCCTTGGTGGACTTGCCGCTCTCGGTGGTGATGACGGTCGCCGGCCTTGCCTCCGTCGCGCGGCGCAAACCGCATGCAGAAGCCGCCGAAGCCTTTCTTGCCGTCGGGCGTGCCGGCGATCTCGACCGGCGAGGACACAGCCTCAAAGATTAACTCGAAATCCAGCCGGCGTTGTTTCCCCCGGACCGGATGCGCCACGATGTTCACCTTCTCCACCACCACTTTGCGCTCGCCCACGAACCAGCCGTTTTCGATTCCCAGCCGCGCGCCCTTGGAGTTGGTTTCGCGCGCGGTCCATCGGACGAACTTCGACTTGATGCCCTTCACGGTCCACAGGTCGTAGCTCTGGCCGTCCACCTTCACCACCTGCCACATCCACGAGATGCCGCGGTGGTGCGCGTGATCCGGATTGAAGTCGTCGGTGAGCACGGTGCCGTCCGGCGCGTACACCGGATGCACATAGCCCGACCGGCTCATCTCCACCGGGAACCCGGCCTTTAGCACGGGAGCGTAGTTGTAAACGTAGACGGGCTTGCCGTCATCTTCGAGCACCGCGTCGCGGAAAACGAATGGCGACTTGGCAAGGGCCAGCCCCGGCAGCGCCAGCAGGAGGGTTTTGGCGAGAAGTCTCATAGCCACAGGTTTGCACAAGTGGGGCGGGCTTTCTAGCCCGCCACGCCGGCTTTCAAGCCGGCGTAACCACTAGACCATCGAAATTCGCCCGGATGAGCGACGATCTCCGCATCGCACCGGATTATTCTCCACATACACTCGAACCCGCTCGAACTCCGAGTCGTCCCGGATCCAATGGTCAAAATACTCGTTCTGCCAAAACGCCTCGCCGGTTCTGCCCAGGATGCGATTCGCCTCGCGAGCAGTGTAGCCCTTGATCGATTGCATGAGCCGGGGCGTGGGCACGTGCGGAGTCAACAGCAAGTGGACATGGTTCGACATCACGACGTAGGCATGCAGTTCGTACAGGTCCATGGTGCGCGCGCCGTATGCCAGCGCGTCTACCACCACCTGTGCCACATCTTCCCGGCCGAGCCACACTGGTCCGCACTTGGCCCCATCCAAACAGCGGTCGATCCACTCGAATGCCCGGCCGGCGAATTCGCTGCCGAGGGACGGGTAACGATCTTCCGGAAGACTACCCCAGAGCCGCCAGGTCACGAATAGCGGCCTTCCCTCCGGTTGCCAATGCGGCAGGCGTCGGCGATGGAAGCTCACCACTATCTTGTGGCACGAGGAGGCGGAAGATCTCCGAATGTTTGCCCCCTGGAAAGGGGGAGCGCCCCCTGGAAAGGGGGCGCGCCGGCTGGAAAGCCGGCGCTACTACAGCGCGTGGGCGTGGCGGCGCAAGGCGTCCAGTTCGCGCCGCGCCTCTTCCTGACGCATGCGCAGCGCCAGCAACACCACCCACAAAATCAACAGCGGCACCCAGTTCAGAAACAACATGCGCCACATGTCCGGGTCCATTCGTCCGCCGCCCCACACTACCGGCGCGGGATGCTGCGTGCGCCACCATTTGATGGAGAAGAACACGATGGGCACGTCCACGAAGGCAAAGATGGAAAGCACGGCGGAAGCGCGCGCGCGCGCGGTGGGGTCCTCGATGGCTTGCCGCAGCATGAGGTAGCCCGCGTACAACAGCACGCACACCAGCATGGAGGTCAGGCGCGGGTCCCAGGTCCACCAGATGCCCCAGATGATGCGGCCCCAGAACATTCCCGTGATCAGATTGGCCACCGCGAAAGCCAGCGAGACTTCGGTTGCCGCCACCGCCACCGCGTCGGATTTCAGGTTCTTCGTCGCCAGGTGGACGACGCTCGCCACCATCGCCACGAAGAAGCCCAGGAAAGCCGTCCATGCCGCCGGCACGTGGTAGAAGATGATTCGGTAGATGGCGCCCTGCATGGCTTCGTCGGGCAGCCGCAGCAGAATCACGAAAAGGTTGCGCACCAGCAGCACCGCTGCGATGCCGGACAGAATCACCAGAATTCGTTCACGCATGTTTCACCCCACCAGGATTGTGTCGGCCAGCGCTAGCGCCAGCGCGGTGTAAATGAGATCGAAGCCCACCAGCAGCTTCAACCAGTCGATCAGACTACCCGAGAGCGGCTGGCCGTTGATGAGTGCGGTGGAGATCTGTATGGCCGCCATCAGCGCCGGAATCATAAAGGGATAGACCAGCATCGGCAGCATGATCTCACGCAACCGCAGGTTCACCGTGAGCGCGCTGAACATGGTGCCGATGACGGTGAGTCCCCAGGTGCCCAGCACCAGCACCAGCACCAGCGCCGGCAATTGCTTCGTCCAGTTCACGTTGTAGAAAATTCCGAACACCGGCAGCGACAGGAACTCCACCGCCAGCAGCAGCACCAGGTTGGCCCACGCCTTGCCCAGAAACAGCGCCGCCCCGGAGATGGGCGCCGCCAGCAGTGCGTCCAGACAATCGTTCTCCAACTCGCGCGCGAAGCTGCGGTTCAAAATCAGCGCGCCGGCGAAGGCGAACACCAGCCACAGCAGCCCGCCCGACATCTCGCGCGTTTGGTCGGAGGTTGGATCGAAGGCGAAGCTGAACAGGAGCAGGATCACCAGCGCGAAGGCCAGGGATGCGTTTACGGCTTCCTTGGTGCGGATCTCGCTGCGCAAATCCTTGGCCGCCACCGTGAGCGCTTGTCTGAGCAGCCGCATCACGCTTCTCCGTAGGTCCGGTAGAGCCAACCCGGATCGGCCAGCATCTCGGAGGTGCGGGGGCCGCGATGCGCCAGGCGGCCGCGATCGATGAGCGCGACGCCGGTGGCCAACTCGAGCGCCTCGCGCAACTGGTGCGTGGACATCACGATGGTGCGGCCTTCCGCCAGCGCCGCGCGCAGCAACCCTTGCAGCAGCGCGATGGCGCGATCGTCGAGCGCGGTGAACGGTTCGTCCAGCACCAGCAGCGAAGGCGAGTGCAGAAACACGCGCGCCACCGCTAGCCGCTGCCGCATGCCGCGCGAAAATTCCCGCACGCGTGAATCCTTCACCCGGGCCAGATCCGTACGTTCCAGCCACTCCATGGCCGTGCGCGCCGGATCGCGGAGGGCATAAAGCCGCGCGAAGAGTTGGAGATTTTCGAAGGCCGAAAGCTCCTCGTAGACAGCAATGCCATGACCCAGGAGGCCAATGCGCGCGCGCGCCTGCTCGGTGCGCGGTTCGTCGCCGAAAACGCTTACGCGCCCTCGCGCGGCGCGGTCCAATCCGGCCAGGATGCGCAGCAGCGTGGTCTTGCCCGCGCCGTTGCGCCCCAGCAGCGCCAGACACTCGCCCGGAGCAATTTCAAAGCTGATGTCGCGCAAAGCCGCAAAGTCGCCGTAGAACTTCCAGACGCCCTCCACGCTGACAGCGGCCATTTACTTGGATGGGTCCTTGGGGGGAGTGCCGCCCGGCGCCTGCCGCCGATACAGCATGGCGAAGCCCAACAACAGAATCGCGCCCGCCAGGCCTAAAGTCCAGTACATGTTGTCGTAAGCCGGGGGCAGAATCTGCGTGATGGGCGGACCGGAGTCTTCTTCTTCCTGTGCGGCTGGCGCGGGATTGGCCGCTTGCATCTGGCCCGAGCCCTCGATCTGGACTTTGAAATCGGGCCCGGGGGCCGAGTAGATCTGCGCCTTGGTTTGGGGTTCCTCGCCGACCCGCGCGACGCCCGGACCGGAGAGCGTCACGCCGGCCGGCACGACTAACCGCAGCGCGCCGTCCGCATGAAGCAACTTGCCCGCGAACACCGCCGGTGTCCCGAGCGGGGCCGTGTAGGACAGGTCGATGCTGGTCTCGCCGGGCTTGATCGGAAATTCCACTTTGTACACGTTGGGCTGGCTGGTCTTCAGCGCCTCGCGCGACACGGGCATGCCTTGCGGGGCGCGCGCCATCACGGTTACCTCGTCCTTCCTCTCGCCCGGCACGTACAGGCGCAAGGTGCCGTTGACCGGGTCGTTGTAAGTCACATTTCCGGAGTTGCGGAGAATGATGGTCTCGTTCACCGTGACTTGACCGGCGCCGGGTTGCAGCAGAAAGACGTGTTCGATCACTTTCGCCGCGCCGGGCTTGGCCGACGAATCATAGACTACCGCTTCAATCCCCGAGGTCGGCGCACCGGGCAATAACATCTGGCTGTAAGTGACGCCCGCGTGCGTGACTTGCAGCAAAATGGGGCCCTCGGCAGTCGCTTCGATGCGGAATTTGCCATCGGCGCCCGTGCGCCCCGCCCCCACCGGCGACATGCCATTCTGCCCCATGGTGGTGAGCAGCACGCTGGCGCCGGCTTGCGGCTTGCCTGTCGTGCGATTGATCACGGTTCCGTCGATCGCGCCCAGCAGCGCGCCGGCCAGCGTCGAACACCAGCGTCAGGCGCTTCACCGGGGCGCCTCCGTCATGGACTTGCCGCACTCGCCACAAAACTTGAGCGGCTGCGCGAACCGCGCGCCGCAATGCGGGCAGACGTTCGCAGTCATCGGCTTCGGTTTCGGTTTCGGCTTGGGCGCGGGCGCCGCGACGCTACTTTCGATTTGCGCGGTTACCTGCGCCAACTCGTTTTGCAGAAGGAGCTTGGAGGCCTGGTAATCGGACTCCGATAACTTGCCGACGCGAAATTCAAATTGAAGGTCGCGCAGATTCTCGTAGATCTGCGCTTTGTGTTCTTCCAGGTGCGCGACAGGCGACACCGCTTCCGGCGCGGGAAGGTCCTGGGCGCGCACATACAGCGCGAACACGAGCGACCCGAGAACCAGTGCAACGGACACGGAGAGGAGGATCATTCGAGTCTCTGAGAATTCAGTTCTGCACTGTGGCTTTCTTTTCGGCGACTTCCAGGAGTTCGGTGCGCGCGTAGTCCAGCCGTACCTTGCTGGGGACCAGGCAGACCCCGGTGCCCATCACCAGCACCCAGAATCCTACCCAGATCCAACTTACTAAAGGAAAGACGTAGGCTTGGATCACCGCGCGTTGGTTGTCGTCCGTCATGCCGGCGAAGTTGACGTACAGATCCTCGTTCAGGCGGCGGCGTATATCCACTTCGGAAGCGCCCTGGCGGCTGGCTTTGTACATGCGCCGTTCGGGTTCCAGCGTGTCGATCAGGCGGGCGTTGCGGTAAACGTCTATCACCGCGTGATTCCAAGTGTAGTTTTCGTTATCGCCGTCGCGCAGTTGCTTCACTTTCAGGTCGTAGCCGGCCAGGTGGATGTTGTCGCCCACTTTCACTTCGACGGTGGTGTCCTTGTTGAACGCCGCGCCGGTGAATCCGATGAACATGAGCACCACGCCCATATGCACCAGGTAGCCGCCGTAGCGCCGCGTGTTGCGATGCGTGAGTTCCACCGCGGCTGCCAGCAGGGTGCCTCCCGCGCGTGCGCGGATGGCGCTCGCGCCTTTGTAAAACTCGCTGAAAATCGTCCAGGCGACAAACAGGCACAAGCCGAACGACACGGTGGCGTAGAAGTGCCTGACGCCGGCCGCCACCAGGATGCCCATCAGCGCCAGCGCCGCCAAGCCCGGCCACATGAAGTTGCGCTTCAGGCTTTCAGGCGAACTGCGCCGCCAGGCGATCAACGGGCCGACGCCTGTCAACAACAGCAGGAACAGTCCGATGGGCACGTTCACGCGGTTGAAGAACGGCGTGTCGACGCTGATTCTGTCGCCCGTGAGGGCTTCCGAAATCACCGGGAACAGCGTTCCCCACAAAATAGCGAAAGCGCTGGCGAGCAGAATCAGGTTGTTGAACATGAAGGCCGACTCGCGCGACAGCACGCTCTCCAGCCGCGCTTCGCTTTTCAAGTAATCCAGCCGGTCCAAAATCAGGTACACGGTCGCCGCGATGCCCATGGCCAGGAACGCCACGAAGTAGCGGCCGATGGGAGACTGCGCGAAGGCATGCACGCTGCTCACCACGCCAGAGCGTGTCAGGAACGTTCCGAAGATGCACAGGAAGAAGGTGGCCGAAATCATGACGATGTTCCAGACCTTCATCATGCCCTTCTTCTCCTGCATCATCACGGAGTGCAGAAACGCGGTGGCGGTGATCCACGGCAACAGCGACGCGTTCTCCACCGGGTCCCATCCCCAGTAGCCGCCCCAGCCGAGCACCGCGTACGCCCAACCGGCGCCCAGCAAAACGCCCATGCTCTGGAACAGCCACGTGACCAGCGTCCAGCGCCGCGTGGTGTGAATCCAGCCGTCGCCCGGCTGTTTGGTGATGAGCGATGCCATGGCGAAGGCGAACGGCACCACGAAACCGACATAGCCCAGATAGAGCATGGGCGGGTGTATGGCCATGGCCCAATGCTGCAGCAGCGGATTCAAGCCGTTGCCGTCGGGCACTTCCATCACCCCGCCGCCCATGGAGAGCAACCGGAACGGGCTCACCACAAATGCGTTCAGTACCAGAAAGAAAATCTGGGTCAGCATCAGCACCGTGATCACGTACGGCATGAGGGTCCGATGATGCTTGCGGTTGAAGGTCACCACCACGGCGGAGTATCCGGCCAGCAGCCAGCTCCACAGTAAAAGCGAGCCTTCCTGTCCGCCCCACCAGGCCGCAAATTTGTACAGAGGCGGCATGGCGCGGTTGGTGTGCGCGGCCACGTAGGCCAGGCGGAAATCGCCGGTCAGAAGCGCGTAGACCAGAATGCCGCTTGCTACCGTCACCAGCGCCCACATGGCTATCACGGCGCGCTCGCCGCTGCGCACCAGGAACGGGTTCCGCTTCCACGCTCCGGCCAGCGAGGCCACTACCGCGTAGATGGCTAAACAGAAAGCGATCAGTATCGCCAAAACGCCCAGGTTTTCCATAGGAAGCGATCTCCTAAGCACCCGCCTTGTTCACGCCCGCGGGATGTTGCACCCCGGGCTTGGCTTCATACTTCGACGCGCACTTGGCCTGGATCTTAGCGGCCTGGAACACGCCGTTCGATCCCAATTTGCCATCGGCCAGCGCTTGCGCCCCGTCGCGAAAAGTGTCCGGCAGCGGGTCGCTGCCATGGTAGACCACCTTCAGCCGCAGCGCGTCTTGTTTGAGCGTGAATTCGACTTCGTGCCCCGTGCGGTGGATAGAGCCCGGCTCGACGTCCCCGGCCACACGCAGGCGGTGGTCCATCGCGCTGTCGCCCATTTTCCCCAGCTCCGCGATGGTCTTGTAATAGGTTTTCGTCTCGTTGATGCCGCCCGCGGCCAGATACACGAGCGTTCCAACGATGACGACAACTAGAGCCCCAAACTTTACATAGGTCTTCATCGCACCCCTCAATACTCAGTATACCCAACTGTTTTCTAAACGGGGCACTCCAGGGTGCCGGGCGGAGTGGGGACTTGCAAATCGGGCATCGGCTTACCGCGAAACAGCTTCAGGCAGAACTTGGCCATCCAGCGCGCCCAGCGATTGGCCGTCTTGCGGCGCGCGCTGTCGGTGGCTATCCCCGTGTTGGCATACATCTGCCGGTAGAGCTTCGAAATGAAGATGAACGCCAGGCGCGATTTTACCGATTTCACGCAATCGGCGCGCTTCCAGATTTCACTCAACTGGTAATAGCTGTCCCACACTCCCTGCGTCCGATCGCGGATCTCGTCCGAGCTCATGGTGGGGTGCGGAGAATACAGCTTCGGACGAAGGTGTCCGGGAATGAGCCAGTAACGGGTAAGCGGAATGCCTTGCACGTCTCCGGCGTCCTTGCCCACGCCGCGCTCCCAACGTTCGAAATCCACGGTGCCGGGGAAGGGCGTCATGCAGACGAACTGCGCGAAGGTCAGTTGGGCCTTCTTGGCCAGCTCCGCGGTGGCTGCGAAGGTATCGGCGCGATCGCTCGAGAGCCCGAAAATGAACGATCCGAGCACGTGCACGCCGTGGCGCTTGAACAGGCGCAATCGATCGATCAGGCTCTGGCCCGAGAGGTTGAACTCTTTGAAGACCGACTTCAAGCCTTCGGGCGTGACGGCCTCGACACCCACCAGCGCGCCCTTAATCCGGGCCTTGCGCATGGCGTCCAGGAACGACAAGTCTTCGGCCGCCTCCATGGTGATCTGCGTGAACATAATCGTGTCGCTGGGCAGCTCCGCCAACCGCTCCATGAGTTCGAAGCGTTCGGCGCGCATTTTGCGCAAATTGGCCAGCGCGGCGGCGTCCCCACGCCGTTCGGCCATGGCGATGTCGCCCAGGGTCACGGTATAGAAGTTGTCGTCGGCCAGGGCCAGGAACCGGTAGCCCACACGGCGCAGTTGGACAATTTCCTCTATGATGGCGCCGGGCGCGCGCTGGCGCGGCCGCTGGCCGTCGGTCTTCCAAACCGAACAGAACGAGCAGTGCTTGGGGCAGCCGCGAACCGTCTGCACGGAGGCCCACATGTAGCGGTTCGGAGGCAGCAGATCCCAGCGGGCCGCCAGAAACTGGTCGGGATTGATCTGGCCGCCATCGTAAATGGCCTGGGGAGTGCCGCTGACGCAGTCGGCCAGCACGGTTTGCCACACCACGTCGCCGTCGCCCTTCACCACGGCGTGGGCATGGCCGAGTTCGCGCGCCTCTTCCGGATATAGCGAGGCGTGAATTCCGCCGAAAACGACGTAGGCGCCGCGCGCTCGCGCCTGCCGCCCGATCTCCAGCCCGCGTAGCGCGTTGGCCGTGTGGATGCCGATTCCCACTACGTCCCCGGGCATCACGTCGTCCAGCCGGAAGGATTCCAGCGTTTCGTCGACCAGAATCGGGTCGCCGTACTTCGCCGGCGTCGCCGCCGCGAGCACGTATAACCATCGTGGCGTGATTACTCCGATACCAAACGCCACGTCGCTGGGATTAACCAAATACACCCGCATCGATTGTTTCCTCCTTCGCAGATGATCCATCCGCGCGTCATCCAAGAAGAAGGGCAACCAGTTCTTCGGTGGGATTAACGCCTTTTAATTGTACACCGGACAACTCCGGGAAAATGTGCCGGGGGGGGCGAAACCGGGACAGTCAGCAATTTCCCCTTTTTCGCAGTTGCGAGCTTCGCGCCCACATGGGGAATCGCACGAGCGGAAACGGGAGACAAGGCGGGGCAACCTGGGCTGCCCCGCTGTTTCAAAGCAGTACTTACTGGGAACGTTGGGGGCCTTCTCGCATCGGCCCACCGGGGCCTTGGTCCCAACCCGGGCCAAACCCTTGTCCCCGGCGCATGCCGCGCTGCATGGGGCCGCCACGCCCCGGTCCCATGGGCATCGGCGGATAAATCAAGTTCAATCCCACAGCTTGCTGGGCGGCGGCGCGGTCGGAGGTCTCTTTGCGCAGTTCCTTCAACTTCGTCTGTTGCGCGTTGTTCAGCACCGCCAACGCGTCGGTGTGGGCCTTCTGGTGGATCTCCGGCATGCCTTTGCGCGTGGCATCGATCTCGAACAACAGTTTCCCGGCCGCGCTGGGGTCCGCGGACTTCTCCACCAAATCGCGTAGCGCGCGCTGCTTGGCGTGCAGCGCCTCGGATTCCGTGCGCATCGACTCACGCGCCTTCCGGGCGATCTGTTGGAGCGCTCCCACCTGTTTGTCGTCGAGTCCCAGAAAATCCTTCAATTCCTCGGGCGGCCTCATTTCGCCCCCTCGTGCGGACATGTGTCGTCCCCCCGGTCCCATCGGCCCCATCCGCCCCATCGGACCCATTGGTCCCATCGGACCGCCTGAGCCGGGCATTTGAGCCAAGCCATAAACCGCGAAAATCAAAAAGCCAATCAAAATTCGTGCCATTGTCAGGTTCCTTTCTTGCCGGGTACGCTGGATCTTGTCCCTACTCAATTAGACGCCCATAACATGTAAGTGCCTGTAAAACCTACGGTAATCCTTCTTAACGTTCTTAACAATGAGGTTCGGGGGATAACGTTCCCGGCCTATAATAAGGTCGGATGCATCGCCGAGTCAGTATTCTGCTCTTGCTGGTATCCGCCGCCGGCGCCGTGCTGCTGGTCACCCTGGCAGTCCTTCAATACCGCTGGTTGAGCCAACTGAGCGAGGCCGAAACCGTTCGCATGCGGCGCCATCTGCATGTCTCGGCCACGCAACTGGCACGGGATCTGGACGCGGAAATCGCCCGCGCACACATGCAAATCCAACTCGGGCGCGCCTTCTATCAGAGCGATCCCGAAGGCGAGTATGCCGACCGCTACGCCGCCTGGGCCAGCAACAATCCGAACCGCGCAATTGTACACGCCGTCTACCTGGTTTCCACCCAGGACCAGACCTTAGGCCTGCGCCGGCTGGATCCCTCGACGGGCCGTTTCGCGCCCGTGCCGTGGCCGGCCGCTCTGTCCGGAATCCGCCAGCAGATCGCCGCACGCGGCCGCCCCGGCGACCCACCGGGCTCGCCTTGGCAACCGGCTGGCGAGGCGACGCCTTTGGTGTTGGTCTCGCCTCATTTCAGCCCGCGCCCGCCCCGATTCGAGGGGCGCCCCATGGAGCGTCCGCCACGGCCGCGCGGACCGCTGTACTGGAGCATTGTGGAACTGGACGCAGGCTATATCCGGCAAACCTTGCTGCCGGCCCTGATCCGCAAGCACTTGGGCCGGGATGCCGCGCTGGATTACCGCGTGCAGGTCATCGACAACCAATCGAACGTTCCGCTTTACGATTCCGAATCCAGCGCGCCCGCGGCTCTGATCGCGCAGCCGGACGTTTCGGTCGCGCTCCTCACCACTCGCCCGGGCCCCTTCTTCCGCCGGGACCCCAACTCCTTCAACCGCGCGCCCGGAGCTTCCCCGCGGGGGTTCGATTCCGAGGCGGGAGCGTGGCGGCTGTTGCTGGTGCATCATGCCGGTTCGCTGGGGGCCGTGGTTGGCGCGGTGCGGCGTCGCAATCTTGCCGTCAGCTTCGGTGTCCTGGCATTGCTGGCGGCCGCCATTGCGGTTCTTTTGGTCGCTTTGCGCCGGGCACAACTGTTGGCCGAGTTGCAGCTCGAGTTCGTGGCCGGCGTTTCACACGAGCTGCGCACGCCGCTGAGTGTCATCCGCTCGGCGGGCGAAAACCTGGCCGACGGCGTCACCACGAGATCCGACGCCGTGCGCCGCTACGGCGCCTTGGTGCGTGACGAAGGGCGCCGGCTGTCGGAGATGGTCGAGCAGATACTCACCTTTGCCCGTGCCAGCGCGGCGTTCGAGCGCCATCCGGCGGAGGTGCGAGAACTGGTCGAGCGCGCCGTCCAGGCCTGCGCGCACGAACTCCACGATGCCGGCTGCGAGGTGGCCACCGACCTCGAGCCTACTCTGCCCGCCGTCGATGTCGACGCCACGGCGCTGGTTCACGCCCTGCGCAACCTGGTCAGTAACGCGGCCCTGCATGGCGGGCAAGGCAAGCCCATCCACGTGCGCGCCTGGCAGGACGACGGCAACATTGAAATTGAAGTCTCCGATCGCGGACCCGGCATCCCACCGGGCGATCTGCGCCGCATTTTCGATCCGTTCTATCGAGGTCCCCGCGCCCGCGACAATCAGACGCGTGGCCTGGGTCTGGGTCTCTCCCTGGTCAAGCGCATCGTGCAAGCGCACGGCGGCAACGTCACGGCCGCCAGCAACCCCGGGCAAGGCGCCTGCTTCACCATGCGCCTGCCCACAGCCAAACCTTCATCCCCATGAGCCGCCAACGAATTCTTCTGGTCGAAGACGAGGCCGGTCTGGTGTTAACGCTCACCGACCGCCTGGATATGCAAGGTTATACGGTCGAAAGCGCCGCCGACGGGCCCTCGGGTCTGGAGAAGGCACTGTCGGGCGCCTATGACCTGGTCATCCTCGATGTCATGCTGCCGCTCATGAACGGTTTCGAGGTGTGCCGCAAGATGCGCGAGCGGGGGGTCATGATCCCCATCCTCATGCTGACCGCGCGCGGCCAACTGGCCGACAAAGTCCACGGCCTGAAAACCGGCGCGGACGACTATCTCACCAAGCCTTTCGAGGTCATGGAACTGCTCGCGCGCGTGGAAGCGCTGCTGCGCCGGGCACCGCAGTCCGCCGTGCCGGAAGCCCTGTGCTTTGGTCCGGCGGAGGTGGATTTCAAACGTGGGGAAGCGCGCGTGAACGGCACGAGCGTGGGTCTTTCGGCGCGCGAATTCCAACTGTTGCGGTACTTGGCCGAGCGCCGCGGGCAAGTGGTCTCGCGCGCCGAACTGCTTAGGGATGTGTGGGGATACTCCCACACCCCGCTCACTCGTACCGTGGACGTTCACATCACCTGGCTTCGTCAGAAGCTGGAGGCCGATCCGAAACACCCGCGTTACATCCTTACGCTGCGCGGCACCGGCTACAAGCTGGCGTAGAGGCGAGGCATGCCTCGCCCTCGCGCCGCCAGCGGGGACTACTTGTGCTGGGTTTCCCAGTCGTAGGCTATTTGCCCGTCGTCATGCGAGATACGGCCTTCGTCCAGGGGGTTGTAGATGCGGTCGGTGCCGTAGACCATGAGCGCCGCTTCGGTCCCGATCACCTTGTACCCGTGCGCCACGCCGGGCGGAATGAGGATCTGCCAAGGGCGTGCGAGGCCCACGTAGAGGGTGTTCTTGCGCGCGTAAGTGGGCGACTGCCTCCGCAAGTCGACCAACGCCACTTGCAGCGATCCCACCGGCACGGTCCAACAGTCGGTCTGAAGCTGGTGATAGTGGAAGGCCTTGATGGTGCCCGGATAGCTGAGGGCGGCCGACACCTGCAGCTCACCCGGCGCGAAGTTGGCGGCCAAGCCGCTGCCCAGACGTAGCACTTCGAGAAAGTAACCGCGATCGTCGGGCCACACCGCCATGCCGGCCATGCGCACGCCCGCGATCAGGTCCGGCGAATCGAGCTGGCAGATGACGCTGCCGATGCCCGGCTCGCAGTCCGGAATCGAGAGGTCGCCGGCGAGGCCGGCGGGGGCGCCGGCGCCCAGCCGGGAGACCAGTTCGGCGGCCATCAGTCCTGCCCCGCCACGTCACCGGTCTTGCGCCGCGTCTGCACCACCAGGTTGGCGGCGCGTAGCAGAGAATCGAACGTTCCGGCGTCGGTCCACCAGCCTTCCAGGAACGAGAAGGTCATGTTGCCCTCGCGGATGTAAGCGTTGTTAACGTCGGTGATTTCCAGTTCGCCGCGCGCCGAAGGCACCAGCGTCCGAACCTTGTCGAACACCGTCGGGTCGAACATATAAATGCCCGTTACGGCGTAATTCGATTTGGGCTTTTGCGGCTTCTCCTCGATGCCCACGATGCGGTCGCCGTCGATCTCGGCCACGCCGAAGCGCTGGGCGTCGTTTACTTCGCGCAACAGAATCTTGGCGCCGCGTTCCTGCCGCTGGAAATCTTCGGCCGCCTGGCGGATGCTGCCCTCCAGGATGTTGTCGCCCAGCATGACGCACAGTTTCTCGCCGTCGGCGAAGTGCTCGGCGAGCGCCAGCGCGTCGGCAATGCCGCCTTCGCCTTCCTGATAGGTGAAGTCCAGGTGCGAGAGGCCGAAGGCTTTGCCGTTGGCAAGCAGCCGCAAAAAGTCACCCGCGTTCTTGCCTCCCGTGACCACCAGGATGTCCCGGATGCCCGCATCGACAAGCGTTTCGATGGGGTAGTAGATCATGGGCTTGTCGTAGATCGGCAGCAGATGCTTGTTGGTGATCTTGGTTAACGGGTGAAGCCGGCTGCCGCTTCCGCCCGCCAGAACGACGCCTTTCATGAGGGCCTCCAGTTCCAGTAAACCCCTATGATACAATACCGCCCGGATGACTCTTTATCACTGGAACGAAATCAACAAAGAACGTTTGAATCCGCTGCTGCAGCGCCAGGTGATTCACGGCGAGCGCATGACGGTGGCGCGCATCTTCCTGGAGAAGGGCGTGCTGGTCCCGTCCCACGCGCACGAGAACGAGCAGATTTCGCTGGTGGCCGAAGGCAAGCTGCTCTTTCATATCGACGGCGAGGAGCAGGTGGTCGGACCCGGCACCGTCGTGGTGATTCCGCCCAACTCGCCGCATTTTGTGCAGGCGCTCGAAGACAGCCTGGCCATCGACCTGTTTTCGCCCGTGCGCGAAGACTGGCGCCGCGGCGACGACGCCTATTTGCGCTAAGCTGGCGTGACCCCGGCCGCGCCTCGCGCGCGCCACGCTGCATCCAGAAAGGAACTCGCGAACTCATGCACGCCTGGAGGCTGCGTCTGGAGCGCTACTTCGAGTTCGAAGCGCTGGGCACCAACTGGAAGACCGAGATTCTGGCCGGAGTGACCACCTTCATGACGATGGCTTACATCGTCTTCGTCAATCCGTCCATTTTGCACGAGGCCGGCATGCCGCTTACGGCGGTGGTGGCGGCCACCTGCGTTTCGGCGGCCTTCGGCAGCCTCATGATGGGCGTTCTAGCGCGCTACCCCATTGCGCTCGCGCCCGGCATGGGACTCAACGCGTACTTCACCTATACGGTGGTGAAGGGCATGGGCGTGAGCTGGCAGGCGGCGCTGGGCGCGGTGTTCATTTCGGGCGTGGTGTTTCTCCTGCTCACCGCCATCGGCGTGCGCCAGCTCATCGTCTCGGCCATTCCGACGGAACTCTATTCGGCCGTGGGCGCCGGCATCGGGCTGTTCATCGCGCTGGTGGGATTCCGCAATTCGGGGATCATCGTGCCCAACGCGGCCACCACGGTGACGCTGGGCAATCTGCGCGATCCGAATACGCTGCTGGCGCTCTTCGGCCTGCTGCTGATCGGCGCGCTGATGGCCTGGCGCGTCAAGGCGGCCATGCTGCTCGGCATTCTGGGCACCACCGCCGTGGGCGTGGCGGCCGGCCTGGTGCACTGGCAGCCGCAAACCTACCGGCTCGCGGACATTGCCGGCACCGCTTTCCAACTCGACCTTCCCGCCACGTTCAAGCTGGGCTTTTTCGAAATTGTGTTCGTGTTTTTGTTCGTGGATCTGTTCGACAACGTGGGCACCCTGGTGGCCGTGGGCAAGAAGGCGGGACTCTTCGACAAGGCCAACCGGATTCCACGCGTGAATCGCATCCTGATATCCGATGCTTCCGCCACCATCGTGGGCGCGCTCTCGGGCACTTCCACCGTGGTGAGCTACATCGAAAGCGCGGCGGGAGTGGTGGCGGGCGGGCGCTCGGGCGTCACCGCCATGGTGACGGGTCTGCTGTTTCTGGTGGCGCTGTTCGTCGCCCCGGTGGTGGGCGTGATCCCCGCCGCGGCCACCGCTCCCGCGCTCATCATCGTCGGCTGCATGATGATGTCCGCCATCGGCGACATCGATTGGACCGATCCGGTGGTCGCCATCAGCGCCTTCCTCACCATGACCGCCATCCCGCTCACCTTCAGCATCGCCAACGGCCTGGCCTTCGGCTTCACCAGCTACACGCTGCTCAAGCTGGCCGGCGGCCAGGGCCGCCAGGTGAACTGGTTGGTATACGTGCTGACGGCGCTGTTCATCCTGCGCTTCGTTTACCTGGCGAACGGGTGAGGGCGGTTGACCTCCTGTCGCACGAAAATAGTGTACACTATATTCGTATGAAGAACGTCACGCTTAGCGCGGACGAGAACCTTATCGAAAAAGCTCGCCTGGTGGCGCGTTCCCGTCACTCCACCCTCAACGCAGCGTTTCGTCAGTGGCTCGAGGACTACGTGGCGCGGTCCGGCGCCACCGGCGATTTCGATGGACTGATGGCGCACCTTGGACACATCGATGCCGGCCGGCACTTCACGCGGGACGAGATGAATGAGCGGTAGATACTTTCTCGATACCAACATCTTCGTCTACTCGTTCGATGCCAGTTCTCCAGCCAAGCGCGAGCGGGCGCTGGGACTCATCCGTGAAGCCGTCGCGACGGGTGCCGGCGTGATCAGCTATCAGGTGGTCCAGGAGTTCTTCAACGTGGCGCTGCGGCGCTTTGCCCGGCCCATGAGCCCGGAGGAGGCGCAGCAATACTTGATAACAGTTTTTCGGCCGCTGGTGGCTGTGGAATCGTCCCTGAATCTTTTGCAGCATGGACTGTACATTCGCAGCCGCTTCAACCTTTCCTGGTTCGATTCGCTCATCGTGGCGGCGGCCATCGAGGCCCGTTGCGACGTCTTGTACACCGAGGATCTGCAGGACGGTCTTGAAATTGAGGGACTGCGGGTCCAGAATCCGTTCTTGTGATCGGGTGGTTGCGCACGGCGGCCGGGTGAAATGGCCCAGGCCTGGACGCCTCCCGTCTCTTACTCCAAGCGTGTCAACACCCAATCATGGCCTTTGAATTGCAATAATAGAAGCATGCATGGACACGGGACAGATGGCACGTACCGCCCCCGCCTGGTTTTCTGGGAACTCACAACTGGTTGTAATTTAAGGTGCATACACTGTCGGGCGAACGCCACGGAACTGATGAGTCCCATTGGATCTGGACTATGAGGAGTGCACCAAGATCGTCGACCAGATTGCGGAATATGCCCCACTTATCCTGGTTTTGAGTGGTGGAGAGCCTCTCTGGCGGCGCGATGTGTTCGACATCGCCCGCGCGGGCCAGTTCGCAAGAACATGCGGGTGGCGCTGGCTACCAACGGCACCCTGGTCGACGAAGCCATGGCGCACCGCATACAGGACGCCGGCGTGCGAGCGCGTGGCGATCAGTCTGGACGGCGCCGACCGCACAGACGCACGACAGCTTCCGCGGGCACGCGGGCGCCTTCGACGCCGCCATCCGCGGTCTGAAGTGCCTGAAGGAACCAGGGCATTTCAACCCAGATCAACACGACGGTTTCGCAGCACAACGCGCACCAGCTGCCCGAGATTCTGAAGTTGGCGCAATCGCTGGGAGTGGATGCCTTCCACCTGTTCCTGCTGGTTCCGGTGGGTTGCGGGCTGACCATCTGCCGAGGATCAGATCCATTCACGGCGCGGAGGCCGAGCGAGATTCTGAACTGGTTCTACGACCGCTCGCTGGATTCGGACATCGAATTGAAGGCCACCTGCGCGCCGCACTACTACCGCATTGTGCGGCAGCGGCGCGCCGAGGCGCGCCGCGCGGGCTGAGAAGTGCCGGAGTTGCCTACTCACGGGCATGAACGCCATGACGCGCGGCTGCCTGGCGGGCAGCGGCGTGTGCTTCATTTCGCATAAGGGCGAGGTGCTTCCCGTGCGGCTACCTGCCGGTGTCGGCGGGCAGACCTGCGCAAGACATGCCGTTCCGGGAAATCTGGGAAAAGTCCCAGCTCTTCGAGACCTTGCGCGACACCGAGCAACCTGGAAGGCAAGTGCGGCGCCTGCGAATTCGTCAACGTCTGCATGGGCTGCCGGGCGCGAGCTTATGGGATGACCGGCAACTACTTATCGGAAGAGCCGTTCTGCATTTACCAGCCGAAGGCCTTCCAGGAAGACCGCGTTGAATAGATTGAAACATGCGGCAAAACTCCGCGCGCCGGGCGCGCCCGGAATTCATTTGAGATAAACATGCCTGTAGATATAAGACCGCAGTCCGCCCCCGCGGCGGCGGCAAAAGATAACCGTGACAAGATGCTGGAACGGGCCATGTCGCGTCACCATTATTCCGGGGACGCGCTGATCGAGGTGCTGCATACGGCTCAGGAGCTGTACGGATTCCTGCCGCCGGAACTGCTGAAGACCATTGCCCGCAAACTGAAGCTGCCGCCCAGCCGCGTGCTGGGCGTGGCGACCTTCTATCATTTCTTCTCGCTGGCGCCCAAGGGCGAGCATTCGGTGACCGTCTGCCTGGGGACGGCCTGCTACGTGGCCGGAGCGCTGGGCCTGCTGCATGTGCTGGAGCACCGCTGCGCCAAGGCCGGCACCACCAGCCCCGACGGCAAGGTGAGTGTCGGTGGCGCGCGCTGCATCGGCGCTTGCGGCATCGCGCCGGCGGTCATTTACGACGGGCGCATTCTGGGCCGCGTCAGCCAGGAGCAGTTGCATCAAGAACTGGATCGGATCGGTGTGAAATGACCATCGAGGAACTCACAGAACAACAGGAACAAGAACAGGAACGCCAGCGCGGGCTGGAGAATCGCATTTGCTGCTGCACGGCGGCCGGATGCGTCTCGGCCGGCGCCGATGGCGTCAAGCAAGGCGCTCACCGACGCCGTCAAGGCGGCCGGCAAGGAAGGCAAGGTAGAAGTCTGCGGCACCGGGTGCCTGGGTCTATGCAGCAAGGGCCCGCTGGTGCGCACTTCGGCCGACGGCGCGCTCTACGGCGACCTCACGCCGGAAGACGCCGCCGCCCTGGTGAGCCGGCGCGCCGGAAGATCAGGCCAAGCTGGCCGCCAAGCGGCTGGACGAGACGGCGGACTTCTTCGCCAGGCAGCAGCGCGTGGTGCTGGCCAACAGCGGCAAGGTGGATCCCGAGCGCATGGTGGATTACATCGCCGAGGGGGGCTATCAAGCCCTGGCCAAAGTGATCACCGAGATGAGCCCGCAGCAGGTCATCGAAGAGGTGAAGGCCAGCGGGTTGCGCGGGCGCGGCGGCGCCGGCTACAGCACCGGCCTGAAGTGGGAACTGGTGGCCAAGCAGCGCTCCGACATCAAGTACGTGGTCTGCAACGCGGACGAGGGCGACCCGGGCGCGTTCATGGACCGCAGCGTGCTGGAAGGCGATCCGCATCGCGTGCTGGAGGGCATGGCCATCGCCGCCTACGCGGTGGGCGCGCAGCAAGGCTATATCTACGTTCGCGGCGAATACGCTCTGGCCATCCAGCGCCTGCAAACCGCCATCAAACAGGCCGAGCGGGAACGCCTGCTGGGCAACCGCATTTTCGAATCGGGCTTCCAGTTCCGCGTGGACATCCGCATTGGCGCCGGCGCCTTCGTCTGCGGCGAGGAGACCGCGCTGCTGGCCTCCATCGAAGGCAAGCGCGGGCAACCGCGGCAGCGGCCGCCCTATCCGCCCGAATCCGGGCTGTGGGGACGGCCCACGCTGATCAACAACGTCGAGACGTTCGCCAACATCGCCCCCATCATCAACCAGGGGAGCCAGTGGTTCGCCTCCATCGGAACCGCGGCCAGCAAGGGCACCAAGGTGTTCGCGCTGGCCGGCAAGATCACCAACACGGGACTGATCGAAGTGCCCATGGGCACTCCGCTGCGCACCATTCTGTTCGACATCGGCGGCGGCGTTCCGGGCGGCCGCCAGTTCAAGGCCGCGCAGACGGGCGGCCCTTCGGGCGGCTGCATACCGGCGGAACATCTGGACACGCCGGTGGACTACGAATCGCTCGCCAAGATCGGCTCGATCATGGGCTCGGGCGGATTGATCGTCATGGACGATACCAGTCTGCATGGTGGACGTGGCGCGCTTCTTCATGGAGTTCTGCATGGACGAAAGCTGCGGCAAGTGCATTCCCTGCCGCGCCGGCACCGTGCAGATGCACGACATTCTGGTGCGCATGACGCGCGGCGAGGCCACCGAGGCCGATCTCGAACTGCTCGAAGGAACTCTGCGAACTGTTGCGCGAAGCCAGTCTGTGCGGATTGGGACAGACCGCGCCCAACCCGGTGTTGAGCACGCTGAAGTACTTCGCCGGGGAATACGGCGCGCACATTCACGATCACCGTTGTCCCGCGGGCCAGTGCGAAGCGCTGGAGGCGGCGGAAGGTCAAGGAGAACGGGCAATGAGCGTCAAGACGTCTGGAGATCGACGGCAAGACCGTCACCGGCCTGCCGGAGCAGACCATCTTCAACGTGGCCTGGGAGAACGGAATCCACATTCCGCGACTCTGCCACGTGGGCGGCGTGAGCGACGTGGGCGCCTGCCGGCTATGCCTGGTGGAAGTGGAGGGCCGCCGCAAACTGCAGGCCGCCTGCATGACCAAGGTCGAAGAGGGCATGGTGATCCGGACCGTGAGCGAGCGGTTGCGCAAGCAGCGCCGGCTCATCATCGAGCTGCTGTTTGCCGAGCGCAATCACGTTTGCGCGGTCTGCGTCATGAACGGCGCCTGCGAGTTGCAGGACCTGGCCGCGGAACTGGGCATCGACCACGTGCGGCTGCGCTACCAGTTCCCGGTGCTCAAGGTGGACACCAGCCACGAGCGCTTCGGCATGGACCAGAACCGCTGCGTGCTGTGCATGCGCTGCGTGCGGGTGTGCGACGAAGTGGAAGGCGCGCATACCTGGGACGTGGCCGGCCGCGGCACCAAGAGCCACATCATTTCCGATCTCGACGAAGCCTGGGGCGAGAGCGAAAGCTGCACCAGTTGCGGCAAGTGCGTGCAGGTCTGCCCCACCGGCGCCTTATTCGCCAAGGGCAAATCGGTGGCGGAAATGAGAAAAGATCGCGGTTTCCTGAAGTACATCGTCACCGCCAGGGAGAAACATCAATGGGTGCGGTAAGCAAGAAAGCCCGTTTGGCCACCGTGTGGCTGGGCGGTTGTTCGGGCTGTCACATGTCGCTGCTGGATATGGACGAGCGTCTGCTGGATCTGGCGCAGCGGGTAGAGTTGTGCGCCTCGCCGATCACGGACTACAAAGATTTCCCGGAAGTGGACATCACGCTGGTGGAAGGCGCGGTAGCGAACGTCGAGCATCTCGAACACATCCAAAAGGTCCGCGCGCGGACCAGGATTCTGGTTTCGTTCGGCGATTGCGCGGTGACGGGCAACGTCACGGCCATGCGCAACGCCTTCGACGTGAAGGACGTACTCGATCGTGCCTACCGGGAGAACTCCACCATCATCGTGGGCATCCCCGAGGGCAACTCGGTGGTGCCGAAGCTGCTCGACCGGGTGCGCCCGGTGCACGAATTGGTGAAGGTGGACTACTGGCTGCAAGGCTGTCCGCCGTCGGCCGACGACATCCATCAGTTGCTCATGGATCTGCTGGCCGGACGCGAGCCAGTGCTGGACGAGCGGAGGTTTGGATAGCCATGGCCGATCGAATTCTGATCAATCCCGTCACCCGCATCGAGGGTCACGCCAAGATCTCCATCTATGTGAACAACGCGGACGAGGTCGAAAGCGCACAGTTTCACGTGGTCGAGTTCCGCGGTTTTGAGAAAATCTGCGAAGGGCGTCCCTTCCACGAGATGCCCGGCCTGATGGCGCGCACCTGCGGCATCTGCCCGGTGAGCCACGTGCTGGCCAGTTCGAAAGCCGGGGACGCGCTGCTGGGCGTGGAGATTCCGACGGCCGCCTTGAAGCAGCGGCGCCTGATCAACTACGGCCAGATTCTGCAATCGCACGCGCTGAGTTTCTTCTATCTTTCGGCTCCGGATTTGCTGCTGGGATTCGATTCCGATCCGGCCCAGCGTCACGTGTTGGGTTTGGCGGAGCGCGATCCGGACCTGGCCCGCCGCGGCGTGCGTCTGCGCCAGTTCGGCCAGAGAGTCATCGAACTGCTGGGCGGCAAGCGCATCCATCCGTCGTGGGGCACGCCGGGCGGTGTGTTGAACGCGATCGGCTCGCGGGAGCGCGACGAGATCGCGGGCTGGATTCCCGAGGCGCTTTCCAGCGTGCAGATGGCGCTGGGGCGCATGAAGGCCATCGTCGACGAGTTTCCCGAGGAGATCGAGCACATCGGGAATTTTCCGTCGCTGTTCTTCGCCACGGTCTCCGAGACGGGCCAACTGGAATACTACGACGGGCCCATCCGCATCGTGGACGCCGAGGGTAACGTGGTGGCCGACGGCCTGGACCCGCAGCGCTACCACACCTACATAGGGGAAGCCAGCGAAGAGTGGAGCTACTGCAAGTTCCCTTATTACAAACCCATGGGATACCCCGGCGGCGCGTACCGCGTGGGACCGCTGGCGCGATTGAACGTGGCCAGCTCGGCGGGTACGCCGCTGGCCGACCGCGAGATGCGCGAGTTCAAGCAACGCTTCGGGCCCACCGTGAACCAGTCGTTCCACTATCACCTGGCGCGCCTGATCGAGATGCTGCACTGCGTGGAGCGCATCGAAGAGATGGTGGCCGATCCCGACCTGCTCGGCAAGCACACGCGCGCCCGCGCCGGACAGAACCGCAACGAAGGCATCGGTGCGGCGGAAGCGCCGCGCGGCACGCTGTTCCATCACTACTGGGTGGACGAAAGCGGCCTGATGAAGAAAGCCAACCTGCTGATTGCCACCGGGCAGAACAACCTCGCCATGAACAAGACGGTGGAGCAGGCGGCGCGTCATTTCGTCAATCCGCTCAATCTGACCGAAGGCATGCTCAACCGCGTGGAAGCCGGCATTCGCTGCTACGATCCGTGCCTGAGCTGCTCGACGCACGCGTTGGGAAAGATGCCCATGGTGGTGGAAGTACGCAACCGCCGGGGCGATTTGCTCCGCCGCTACGAGCGCTAACTTCCCATGCCGGTTCTTCTGATAGCGGTGGGCAATCCACTGCGCCGCGACGACGGGATCGCCCACCGCGTTCTCGAGATTCTGGATCCCGATCTGGTGTGCGACGGCGCAGATCCTGACGAGCATGATTCCGAGTGGGCAAAATCGGGTACAGGCACGAAGTTTCGCAAAAGCGGCGAAATTCGAGCCAGTCCCCATTTTGCGCGCGGCGCCCGGACGTCGTCCGTCCATCAGTTGACTCCCGAGCTGGCCGAGGAATTTTCGCGCCACGACTCGGTGGTGGTGATCGACGCCGACGTGGAGCCGGGCGAAGCCTTTCTGGAAGAGATGACCGAAGCCGGAACCCAGGCCGCACTGGGTCACCAGTTGGGCGTCGCGGAGGTGTTGGCGCTGGCCCGCACGCTCTATGATTGGAAGGGCATGTGTTATGTGTGCCACGTGCCTGGCGCCGACTTCACCGAAGGCGGCGGCTTCAGCGATGAAGCCGAAGGGAACGCCTGGCGGGCCGCGCGCCTGATCGAAGAGTTTCTCAACAGCTCCGCGCCATGATCCAATCCCTGATCGCGCTGCTCACCGAGTACCCCATCCTCACGCTGTTCGTGGTGATCGGGCTCGGCTATCTGCTTGGTGAAATCAGCCTGTTCGGATTTCGCTTGGGCGTCACCGGAGTGTTGTTTGTGGGCCTGGCCGTCGGCGCGTTGAGTCCCGCGGTGGCGCTGCCGGAAGTGGTGCCCAGCCTGGGGCTCATCATTTTCGTATACGCCGTCGGCATCCATTCGGGCAAGGCGTTTTTCGAATCGTTCCGGCGTCAGGGATATCGCGACAGTTTGTTCACCGTGGCGGTGCTGGCATTCGGGGCCGTCCTGACCATGGGCGTCGCCGAGTTGCTGCATCTGCCGGCCTCGCGCGCGGCGGGCCTGTTCTGCGGGGCGTTGACCAACACGCCGGCCCTGGCGGCCACTCGGGAACGGGTCCACGAACGCGCCGCCGCCGCGGGTCTGGGCGCGGACCAGGCGCGCAAGCTGTCCGAAGAGCCCGTGGTGGCCTATAGCGTCGCGTACCCCATCGGCGTGATCGGCGTGCTGTTATGCTTCCAGCTCACGCGCCGGATCTGGCGCGTGAAGTTCGAGCCACCCGACGACAGCGGTGAGATCCTGGTACGCGATTTCGTGGTGCGAAATCCGGGCATCATCGGACGCACCATCGGCGACGTATTGGGCCTGCACAAGGAACTCGGTTTCGTCATCAGCCGCATTCAAAAAGGAGGCTCCACCGACATCGCGCGCTCCACCACCACGCTCGACGATGGGGATATTGTCGCGGTGGTGGGCGAAGAGGTGGCGCTGGACCGCGCGCGGCAGATCTTCGGCGAAACCAGCCCGGCGCGCATCGAACTGGACCGCCGGGAACTGGACTTCCGCCGCATTTATGTTTCGAGCAAGGATGTGGTCGGCAAGCGCATTCGCGATCTCGACCTGCAAAATCGTTTGGGGGCCACCATCACCCGGCTGCGGCGCGGCGACGTGGACATCGTGCCCGCGCAGGAAACGCGCCTGGAAGCCGGCGACCATTTGCGCGTGCTCACGCGGACGGTGAATTTCCCGGCCGTGGTGCACTATTTCGGTGATTCCATCCGGGGCGCCGTGGAGACGGATTTTGGTTCGGTCGCCATTGGCATGGTGCTGGGCGTGCTGCTGGGCATGATGCCCATTCCGCTGCCCGGCGGCGGCAGCGTGCGGCTCGGCCTGGCCGGCGGTCCGCTGCTGATGGCGTTGTTCTTGGGCAAGATGGAGCGTAGCGGGCGCATCACCTGGGTCATTCCCATCAGCGCCAATCTCACGCTGCGGCAGATTGGGTTGCTGCTGTTTCTGGCGGGCGTGGGCACGCGCGCCGGCTTCGCTTTCACCGGCACACTGCGCTCGAACGGCGTGGAAATGCTGGCCGGCGGAGCGCTCATCACTTTTGGCGTCACGTTGGGCACGCTGATCTTCGGACACAAAGTCCTAAAAATCCCCTTCGATTCGCTGATCGGCTTGATGAGCGGCGTGCAAACGCAGCCGGCATGTCTGGCTTACGCGAGTTCCATGGCTTTGCCGTCGGAAGCGCCCAACCTGGCCTACGCGGCGGTCTACCCGGCGGCCATGATCGCCAAAATCGTGCTGGCGCAGTTGCTGGTGGCCTGGCTGGGCGGATAGAGGCGGCCTCAGAACGTGACGCCGAATCCCACCGACGCGCTGCTGTTCTTCATCAAGCCGCCACTGAGCTTCTGCGTGTCCTGGAACTGCAAATCGTAAGGCGAGCCCACGAAATGCTGGCGCAGGTCCAGGCGCATCTGCGTGTGCGGGAACAGGCGAACCTTGATGCCGCCGCCGAAATTGCCGCCGTAGTTGCGCGAACTGCCGTGCGTCCATTCGTCCAGACTTGGCGCGCCGTAATCCTGCACCGTCGCGCCCAGCGTGATGTAAGGGCGGAAGCGTTCTCCCGCCGGCATCATGTACATCAGGAAGTTGTAGGTAAGTTGAGAGACCTTCACCTTGCGCTGGTTCTGGGTGACGATTTCGTTGTCGTCGTCGTCGAAGGCACGCGTGGTGATGTTGAGCTTGGAGCGATTGTAGGAATAGCCGATTTCGTGCCCGAAGTAGCCTTTTGTATTCCAGGTCAAGCGGAGGCTGGCGCCTTCCACGCTGACCTTCTGAAAGTAAGTGTCGGTGTCCAGGCCGCCGGAAGTGGCGACCGAGCCCAGAGGCTTGCCGTCGAGACGCAGGAGGTTGGCGCCCACGGAAACCTCGTATCTTTGCGCCGACACAGTCGCGCAGATCAGGAACGGAGCAAACCAGAGCAGGGAGGAAATCTTCATGTCGTTGATTCTCGTCGTAAACTCCCATTATCGCTGAAGATTGGCAAATCCGCTAAACGTGGGACATTAGCCTCAATTCCAGTTTTTGGGAACATCGCATCCGACCCGCACGGGCGCGTTCCGCCGCATCGGATTTGGCGCACGGAGATGGCGGACCTGTCACCGCGCGTCATTCATAATGTGAACCGCCCGAATAAGGCAGCACCAGTTGGCGCCGGGAATGGGGAATTGAGGGTCCCCAATACTCCCATACTCCCTGGTCGGCCCTCCCAGTTCGCCGGCAGCGGCCGGACCGAGGGGTCCGGCGCGGTCCAGGGGGACCGCCCTACAAATCCGTGCCAGTGGCAACCTTCGCGGTAAGTGAACAGTTTTGGTTTAGACTTCCAGCTTCCACGGTGCGCGGTAGTGGTAGGCGAGGTACTTGCGCGCTTCCGGCTGCACGGTGGTGAAGTTCTTCTCATCCCAATCGAGCTTGAGCCCGCTGCGCACGCTCACGTTGGCGAGCAGGCACATGACGCTGGACCGCACGCCGATTTCGATATCGCAGATGGGCTTCTTGCGCGTCTTCACGCAATCCAGGAAGTTGGCCCAATGCGCTTGATTGGCGTCGTTGGACTTGGTCACCAGCGCCGGCTCGAGATCCGAATTCTTCTCCGGCATCACTTTGTAGAAGCTGCGGTTCACATATAGCGTGGCTTTGTTGCCATAGAAGGCGCTGCCGTAGCCTTGCTCGAAAATGGGCTGGGCGTTGGATTCGCGATATTCGTACGTCGCCAGATACCCGTCGTCGAATTCGTAGGTGACCTGGAGCGTATCCGGCGTTTCGGTGTTATCGGTGACCCAGTAGCGTCCGCCCAGCGAACTGACGGACTTGGGTGGTTTGTCGCCCATGCCCATTTGTACGATGTCGAGCACGTGTACGCCCCAGTCCGTCATCATGCCGCCGGCGTAATCCCAGAACTAGCGGAACGTGGAGAACGCACTTGGGCGACACGCCGAAGCGGTTGGCGTTGAAGGGCCGCTTGGGCGCCGGACCCAGCCACATATCCCAATCCAGGTTCGGCCGGCGGCGCGGAATCCGGCGGATTGCCGATGCCTGCCGGAGCGCGAGTTGCCAACGTTCCAGGTGCGGCACAAAGTGATCTTGCCGAGTTCGCCCTTGCGCACGATCTCGGTGGCCTTCTGGAAGTGGATGCCCGAGCGCTGCATGGTGCCCGCCTGCACCACGCGGTTGTACTTGCGCGCCGCCTCCACCATCTTCTGGCCTTCTTCGACGGTAGCACGCAGATGGGCTTTTCGACGTAGACGTCCTTGCCGGCCTTGCAGGCTTCCACCGTCATGTAGGCGTGCCAGTGGTCGGGCGTCGAAATGCAGACGACGTCGATGGACTTGTCGGCGAGGATCTCGCGGAAATCCTTCACGGCGCGGGCCTGGAAGAACTTCGGCGAGCGCGACGCCACGCTCCAGGTTGCGGCTGGTAGACGTCGCAGACCGCGCTCACCACCAGGTTCTCCTGCTTCATGGCGGCCTGAATGTTGCCGTTGCCCATGGCACCCGTGCCGATGAAGGCAGCGTTTACCTTGTCGTTGGCGCCTCTCACGTTGCCGGTGAAAATGGACGTGGTCAAAGCCGCGCCGGCGGTTTTCAGGAAATCGCGCCGCCCGGTTTGCGAGTTATTCATGAGATCCCTTTCCCAATGCCGCTACTTCACGACGATATTCACCAGCTTGTCGGGAACCACGATCACCTTGACGATCTGCTTTCCTTCCAGGTAAGGCTGGATCTTATCATTGGCCGAGCGCGAGCCGTTCCAGCTCCTCGCGCGACGTGCCGTGCGCGGCGTAGAGGCGGCCGCGCAGCTTGCCGTTCACCTGCAGCACGATCTCGGCCTCTTCCTCCCGCGCCAGCTCCGGATCGAAGCGCGGCCACGGCTGCCGGAATACGGGACCGGTGCGTCCGATTTCTTCCCACATCTCTTCGGCCGCGTACGGCGCGAAGGGCCCGAGCAGCAGGATCAGCTTTTCGAGCGCCTCGGCGACCACGCCGCCGGTGAGATCGGCTTCCTGCGGCGTGCAGTTCGTTGACCAGCTCCATCAGGGCCGCGATGGACGTGTTGAAGTGCCAGCGGATATCGAAATCCTGCGGTGACCTTGTCGATGGTCTGGTGCAGTTTGCGCAGCGCGCGGCGGTCGCCGCGGGTTTCCGGCGCGCGGTCCGGCTCGCATCGTCGCGGCGTTGCGCGTGACGAAGCGGTAGACGCGGCCGAGGAAACGGTACTGCCCTTCCGCGCCCGATTCGAGTCCAGTCCATGTCCTTCTCGGGCGGCGCGGCGAACAGCACGAACAGGCGGCAGGTGTCGGCGCCGAACTTCGCCACCATCTCTTCCGGATCGACGATGTTGCCCTTGGACTTCGACATCGTCGCGCCGTCCTTGAGCACCATGCCCTGCGTGAACAGGCGCTGCGCCGGCTCGTCGTTCGTCAATGAGCCCGATGATCGCGCATCACCTTGGTGAAGAAGCGCGAGTAGATCAGGTGCAGAATGGCGTGCGTCGACGCCGCCGATGTATTGATCGATGGGGAACCAGCTGCGCGACCTTGGCGGAGTCGAACGGCGCCGCGTCGTTCTTCGGATCGCAGTAGCGGTAGAAGTACCAGGACGAATCGACGAACGTGTCCATGGTGTCGGTTTCGCGCCGCGCGTCCGCGCCGCACTGCGGGCACTTCACGTTCACGAACTCCGGCACGTTCGCCAGCGGCGAGCGGCCCTTGCCGGTGATCTCGACGTCGAGCGGCAGCACCACCGGCAGATCGTTTTCCGGCACCGGCACCACGCCGCACTGCGGGCAGTGGATCACCGGAATCGGCGTGCCCCAATAGCGCTGGCGCGAGATGCCCCAGTCCTTGAATGCGGATAGGTGATCGCGGCTTTGCCGAAGCCTTCGCGCTTCGGCGTGCGCGCTCATCTTGCTGGCGCGCTTCCTCGCTGGCCAGGCCCGACAACTCGCCCGAGTTCTCGACCACGCCGTCGTCGGTGAAGGCAGCTGCATGGTGGCTCGCGTCGGCGAGCTCGCCGTCCACCGGACGGATCACCGGACGGATCGGGATGCCGTACTTCTTGCAGAATTCGAAGTCGCGCTCGTCGTGCGCCGGGCACGGCCATGATGGCGCCGGTGCCGTAGCCCATCAGCACGAAGTTGCCGATCCAGATGGGGACCTTCTCGCCGTTGTAAGGATTGATGGCGTAGTGGCCCGTGAAGATGCCGTCCTTGTCGATGTCGCCCGGGTCCTTGCGCGCCCGCGCGTCGATCCATCTCATGGCCTTGACGCGCGCCAGCACGTCGCCCGCGGCCAACTTCTTCACCAGCGGATGCTCCGGCGCCAGGATCACGCAGGTCGCGCCGTAGATGGTGTCGACGCGCGTGGTGAAGACGCGGATTGGCTCGCCGGTCCCCTCCAGCGGGAAATCGATCTCGGCGCCTTCGCTGCGGCCGATCCAGTTGCGCTGCATGGTGAGCACGCGCTCGGGCCAGCCGTCTTCGCAGCTTTGTCGATGTCGGCGCAGCAGTTCGTCGGCGTAGTCGGTGATCTTCAGGAACCACTGCTCGAGCGCGCGCTGCTCGACCGGCGTGGTCTCGTGACGCCAGCAGCAGCCCTCCACCACCTGCTCGTTGGCGAGCACGGTGGCGCACTCCGGGCACCAGTTCACCAGCGCCTTCTTGCGATAGGCCAGGCCGCGCTCGAGCATCTTCAGGAAGAACCACTGGTTCCAGCGGTAGTATTCGGGCTCGCAGGTGGACGACTTCGCGATCCCAGTCGTAGGCAAAACGCCAAGCGCTGAAGCTGTTTCTTCATGTGCGCGATGTTGGAGAGCGTCCACTCGCGCGGATGACGGTTGCGCTTGATGGCGGCGTTCTCGGCGGGCAGGCCGAAGGCGTCCCAGCCCATGGGGTGCAGAACGTTGTAGCCGCGCATCCACATGTAGCGCGCCAGCGCGTCGCCGATGGAGTAGTTGCGCACGTGGCCCATGTGCAAGGTGCCGCTGGGATACGGCAGCATCTCGAGCACGTAATATTTCGGGCGCGAAGAATGCTCCTCGGCCTTGTAGAACGTGGCATCCCGCCAACGCTCGTGCCACTTGGTCTCGATCTGAATGTGGTCGTATGACTTCTCAGGCATATGGTAAAGAAGGAAGGGCTGCTGGTAACTTCTCATCGTAACAGAGCGCGCTTCGCGAGTGCCGTCGCAAGCAGCCCCGCCATGGAGCAAACCTGGCTCGTCGCCAGCAGCGCCGCGAGCGCTACGCCGCGCCAACCGCCGCGCCTCCGCATGCCGTGCAGCACCAGCCCCACGTACCAACCGGCTGGAGACATGGTTGCGGGAGGCAATCCATGCCGGACCAAGCGATCGCGGAACAGCGCCGTCCCACCACCGTAGCGGTAATGCAATCCCGCGAAAGAAAACAGATGGAGCACGTTGTGGTGGCGAACCACGGCCTCCGGCGCGTGACGAAACGCTCCACCACGCGCCGCCCAGCGATGACAGAATTCGCGATCCTCTCCGTAGCGCATCGATGCATCGAAGCCGCCGGCGGCCAGAAACGCTTCGCGCGGCACGGCCAGATTGTTGGCGAGGAAGAACCCGCCACGGATCTCGGTGGGACTGTAGCGCAAGTAGAGATAGTCAACCAGCAGCTCGCTGGCTTCCGAATAGAGATTGCCGTCGACGCCGTTGATGATTGCTCCGCCGGTTACTGCTTCGGGCGCTGTGACGAACGTGCGCTCGAGCGCCGCGAGCCACCCGGGTTCCGGGGCGCAATCGTCGTCGGTGAAGGCCACGAATCGGCCCCTGGCCTGGGAGGCCCCCAGGTTACGGGCCGCCGCCGGTCCGCTGTTGGTCTGCGCGCACAGCCGGAGATTGAGAGAATTCTCATAGGGACGGACGACGTCCTGGATCGGCATACCACCGCCGTCGTCCACGACGATCACTTCGAAATGCGGCGCCGGGTACCGTTGCGCGGCCAACGCGGCCAGCAAGCGATCCAGCGGTTCGATCCTTCGGTAGGTCGGCACGACGACCGAGAAGACCACGTCCTCTCTCACAGCCGCGCTACCGCCGCTAAGTCCCTCGAGTCGTAGACGCCTTCCCTGCCCGGACCGTAACGGACCAGCAGCCGTTCCGCATTACCGGGTCCAAAGGAATATCCCAGGCACTCACCCGCGGTTCCCGCGCACAGGATAGCGAACGCTGCCGGGAGGCTGGTGACGGTATCCGCGATAGACATGCCGGCGGCCCGGCCATCCTGGAAAACCCGCCACGTGCGCAGCCACGGCAAGCCGGGCGAAAGCAGCACATACAGCCAGCGCCGCGCGGCGGTCCAATTTCTGGCGCGATGAAACGCAAACAAACGCGATGAGAAGAAGTACTCCGCCATCGCGGGCCACAGCCGCGAAGGCTGCATGTGCCAGGCACGGCACTCCGGCGCCTGGCATAACTTCTTGCCCTCGCCAATCCACTCGGCGTGCAGGATGCTTTCGGCCCCCATGGCTGCGGGAAGCCGGTCGCCCAGGGCGTGGAGCGACGCCGCGCGGTAGGCCGCGTTGTTGCTCGGCAGATCCGCCACCGCTTCGCTCGTTCGTGCGTGAGAAAAGGGTCCGTAGAAAACCAGAAAACATCCGCGACTCGCGGCCGAGGCTGGATTGGCGTTGCCCATGGTGGGACCAACCACGGCCCAGTCCGCCTCGCCGTGCCGCCGGATGAGCGTCTCGGCCCAATCGTGCGCCGGATAGGAGTGATCCTCGCAGAAGGCCACCAGCGGGGCCGCGGCGGCGCGCACACCACACGCCTTGGCCTCTGCGTCCGAACTGAATTCACCGAGTTCGATGATCCGGTGGCAGAGGAAGCGCCTGAGGTGGTCGTCGCTGGGCGCCACCGCCGCGCGCGAAGTCGTCACCAAAACCAACTCCATCCGCCGGGCCACCGTCTGCCGGGCCAATCGCCCCAGAGCAATCTGAAAGTGGCGACTGCTGTGGCGGGAGAGCAGGATCACGGAAATCGCGGGCACTTCTCCGTTCATGGTTTCCGTTCTCCGGTACTCGATCCAAGCATGAACACCTCGGCGTTGGCCGCGCGTCCGATATTGCCCCCTTCGTATCCCAGGGCGCACTCGCCGCATAATGGCTCCTGGGACCAATTCCGGCGAAACCGCGCGCGCAGATCGCGGTAGGCTTGGCCGTACCAGATTTCGCGCAGCGTCTGGGGGCCAACCACGCCCAGCGGGCGGCTCTCGCTCCAGTCCATAAAACAAGAGCACACCGCTCCGTTCCAGTGTATCGTGGGGCAGTTCCAGAGATTGCGGCACGGGTTCGAAGGCGCGCGCGTAGGTTCCAACGTCCCGGGAGTAAGCGCCGGCAATTGATACTGGCGGTCCGTGGGCACGAAATCCGCCTCGGCCCAACTCGATCGCATCCGTGGATCCGGCACGGCGTGGAACTTGCGCAGCGTGAGCGCATCGACGCCGAGCGAGGCGGCGAAATCGCGCAACCGCGGGATTTCGTGTTGGTTGTGGCGCATGACGATGAACCGCAAGTTCACCAGCGGTGCCTGGGCCCCGCTGCGCCGCCTGGCCTCCACCACATGGCGAATTCCTTCCATCACCTGATCGAGATGGCCCGCGGCACGGTAGTGCTGATAGGTCTGCTGGGTGATTCCGTCGACGGAGAAAACGAGCACGTCGAGACCCGACGACACGACTCGCTCGGCCTGCTCCGGGTGAGCGAAGACATGGCCGTTGGTGCTGGCCACGACGCGCAGACCGGCCTGGCGCGCGTAACGGATCATGTGGCAGGCATCGGGGTGCAGGAAGGGTTCGCCCCAATCCCAAAACAGCAATAGCAGCGCGTAGTCGCGGGCTTCGTCCACGATTCGTTCAAACAGCGCGGGCGCCATGTCCCCAACGTCGCGGCCCAGACCCGTCCCCACGGGGCAGACGCGACATTGCAGATTGCATCGGCTGGTCGGTTCCACCTGGAGTATGGTAGGCATGCCCCAGGGCCGCGCGGGCCGCGCGTAGACGGAGGATTCCGTGCGAAGCCAGTTCAGAATCTTCTTGCGCGGCACGTCGTCCCATCGGCACGGGATCAGATCCACATCGAACGCGATGCGGCGCCGGACCAACGCATCCGCCGCGCGAACGGAGCTGCCCAACAGCCCCCTCACTCGGATTGGTCCTTTCCGGCGCGCGGGCGCACAACGGGCGCGAACCACTTGAATACGCGATGAACTCTAAGATTGTCCCGTACCCAGCAGCAGTTGGCGCAGTCGCAGGAGGTCCATTTCCCTTCGGCCGGCGTCTGACGCATAGCTTGGCGGCGGAAAGCGCGGTAGCTCACGCCACTCCAGATATCAGCCAAGCCGGACGCATTGAGATTTCCCATCCGCGCGGGACAACGCGGACAGACCAGCACGTCCCCGTTGACGCGAATCGAGCAGGCATACCAAGGGGCGTAGCAGGGCGTTTGGAGCCACCGGAGACCCAGACGAACGCGCTCCAGAAATACGCCGGCATCATGGCGAATGCCCGCCGCGTCGAGCCGTGCCGTCGCCGGATCAAAGGCCGCGCGCACCGCCGTGTAGTCCCGCGGCTCCAGCGCCAGATAGTCGAGTGGTGTGCCATAGGCACGGTAGTAACTGAATCCGACTGAGTTCACGCCACTCTCGATGGCGATGTCGATGCGGCGATCCAGTGCGCCCAGGTTTTCGCGATTCATGGGCATCTGCAAACCAATTTCGAAGTTTGGCCGCACGAGCTTGCGAACTTGGGCCAATGCCCGGATGCCGCGCAGGCGCTTCTCCAACATACGCGGGTTCACTCCCGGGTGCCAGCGCTGGTGCTCGGCCTCCGTCACCGCCCACAAGCTGACCCGCAAAATGTCGATGGGCGACGACGCCAGGCGCCGTGCCATGGCCTGGTCAATCAGGATGCCGTTGGTGAACACCTGCACACGCAGGCCGGCTTGCTTGAGCGCCGTGATCACGTCGAAGAAACGCGAGTGCAGCAGTGGCTCGCCCGCGCCCGCCATGACCACTTCCGCTACGCCTAGAGTTCGAAGTTCTTCCGCCAACCTCTTCGCCAGATCCAGCGGCAATTCCTCCCCAGTTCGTCCTTGCCTGGCGGACGGCGGCTCCTGCTCCTCGTAGTGGTAGAAGCACCCCAGGCAGGAGTTGTTGCAGCGCGCCACCAGGTCCAGGTTCACGTAGACAGGTCCACGGCCAACCCGCTCTCCGCGCAGCAACCCGCCGAACAGCGCAGCTTTGTCGAGTATAGAGGCCATCAGTCGCGGCGTCCTTGGGGGGCCATCGAATGCTCTTCGGCCAGGCGCTTCAACACATTGAGGTCGCGGCGATCGTCGCCGGGGCGGTCGATGGGCGTTTCGAGGATGAAGGCTTTACGCCGCAGTTGCGGATGATGCAAGATGCGCCGGAAACCTTCTTTGCCGATGTGTCCGCGCCCGATGTGCTCATGGCGGTCCACGTGCGAGCCGAGCGGGGTTTTTGAATCGTTGGTGTGGATCACCGGGACCTGGCGCAACCCCAACACCCGGGAGACTGCGCGGACGGTTCGGGCGAGGCCCTCTTCGCTCGCAACATCGTAGCCCGACGCCAGACAGTGCGCCGTGTCCAGACAATAGCCGACTCGGATATCCGTTTCCCGCAGCAGCCGGTCGTGAATTTCGCGCAGCTCCTCAAAAGTGCGGCCGATGGTGGCACCCGCGCCAGCGGTGTTTTCGAGCAGAATCGTGAGTCCATCGAGTTTCGTACGCCCCACGGCGGCGGAGAGCGATGCGACGAACGTTTCGATGGCCTGCTCGATGGACTGGCCTTTGTGACTGCCCGGATGCATCACCAGGTAGTCGGCGCCGATGGCGAGCGCGCGATCGAGCTCCGCGCGAAACGCCGCCATCGACGTGCGGCGAATGGCCTTGTCCGAAGCCGCCAGATTGATGAGGTAGTTGTCGTGCACCACCAGCGGGCGCAGGTCCAGTTTCTCGCGCGTGCGGCGCAGTTGTTGGGCGGCTCCCTGATCGACGCCGGCGAAGCTCCACGACCGCGGACTCGCCGAAAAGATCTGAAACGTGTTGGCGCCCAGTTCGGCGGCCCGCAGCGCGGCGTTCTCCAAGGCGCCGGCGATCGAGGTGTGAATTCCTATCCGCAAGGTATAATCACATGCTAGCGGAAAGCGGGAGTCATCATGCTCACCAGTAACATCAGCCGCCGGGGGCTGCTCAGCGGCGCGGCTGCCGCCCGCGCGTTCGCGCGCCTGCGGGCCGAGCAGGAAACGGACGCCTTCACATCGCCGGGTAGCGGCCAGCGCAGCGGCAAGGCGCAGCCCTGGTTCAGCCAAGCCGGCCTTGGCATCATGATCTGCTGGGGACCGTGCAGTCTCGCCGAAGTCGAGATTGGCTGGGGACTGTTCCGCGACGTCGGCGGCCCCAACGGCGTGTGGCCGGTCGAGAAGTACAACGCGCTGTTCGACCGCTTCAATCCGTCCCACTACGATCCCGACCCATGGCTGGCCGCCGCGGCCAGGGCCGGCTTCAAGTACACCGTGTTTCTCACGCGCCACCACGACGGCTACGCGCTGTGGCCGAGCGAATTCGGCGCTTACGGCACCCGCGCGCAGATGGGCGGCCGTGATCTGGTGAAGCCCTTTGTGGAAGCCACGCGCCGCCACGGGCTCAAGGTGGGATTTTATTACTCGCCGGGCGATTGGAATTTCGCGCCCGAGGGTTGGCCGCACCGAGGCTTCCCGCTGCGCGATCCCGAATTCAAGTATCGCCGCCCGGAACGCACCATGGGCATCCCGCGTTACTCGGACATGCCCATCGCCCAGATGCAGCGCTACTTCGACCAGTTGTACGCCTATGTGAAAGGACAGATCGGCGAACTGCTCACGCGCTACGGCAAGATCGATCTGCTGTGGCTGGATGGATACGACTGGCCCATCGGCATCGATCACCACCCGGCCGATCTCGAGCGGCGCATTCGCGAGCTTCAACCCGGCATCGTGCTCAACGACCGCAACATGATTTGGGACAAGGGCCGTCTGTCGGGCGATTTCAGCACGGAGTGGGAGAACCGCAATCCGCCGCGGCGTCCCGAAGGGGCCTGGGAGCAGTGCGAAGCGGTGTGCGGCGGTTGGAGTTGGAAAGGCGAAAGCGCGGCCTGCAAGAGCGCCGCGTATCTGATCTCGCGCCTGGTCCGCAATCGCGCCTGGGGCGGCAACTACCTGCCCAGTTTCGGCCCGCGTCCGGACGGAACCATGTCGCGCGGCTACTACGACGTTTGCGAACAAATGGCGGGGTGGATGAAGTACGGCGCCCGGAGCGTTTTTGAGGTCGAGGCCGGTCCCTATCCGGAGCGGGTGGATGTTCCCGCAACCGTGAGCGGCCGCACCATGTACCTGCACTTCCTCCCAGGCGAGAGCCGCAAGGCGACGCTCACAGGCTTCGGCAAGCCCGCCCGCGCGCGCCTGCTGCGCACGCTGGCGCCCGTTACGCCGAAATACGAACGCGACCGGTTTTCGATCGAACTCCCCGCCGGCGTCGAGCCAGCTATCGACGAGGTTGTCGAAGTCACCTGGCGGGCGTGACTGGCTCGTCCGGCGCGCGGCGGAACTTCAGAAGGGTGCAGTCGTCGCAGAGGATGCGCAGGTCACAGTGGGCGCGCGTGCAGCCGATGGTGCCATCGAGCAGGTAGCAGATACGCCCCAGGTGATGCAAAGCCTGGCCGCGGATGAGGGCCAAATCGCCCTCGTGCAATTCGCTCTTGAGAAACTCGGCCGCGCGGACAAAGTCGTGGAAACCGCGCGCGCATTCCGGCGCCATGCCCTGACGCGTGGCCCGCTCGACGCCCTGCTCGCAACGCTCACCGATGAACACAACCATGTCCGCCACCTCGCGCGCCACGTCGGCGTAGTAGTACATGCGGCGCCTCGGCTTGGGACGGAAATCCGAACAATCGCTGACGACCAGAATCTTCCGCGACGCGCGGGCGTCGCGCAGTATCTCGACGGCGCGGTCGAAGCTGTCCACGCTGCCGTTGTAATCGTCGCGCAGGATCACGGCACCGTTCGCGAGCGGCCACGGCGACACTCGTGCCGTGAAGGGAACCACATTCGCCAGACCTTCGGCAGCCTTCTCCAGACTCACGCCCAGCGCCGAGGCCGTAGCGATGGCAGCCAGCGCGGAATCGAGCCAGTGCTTGCCGACAAGTTGCGTGCGCATGCGGAAACGTTCGTCGCCATGAACGGCGGTGAACTCGAGCCGGCCGGGCCACTGCGAGATCACGTCTTCGGCCCGCACGTCGCAGTCCGGCGTAGTTCCGAAGTACACGACGCGCTGGCCCCGGGGCGGCACTATGGCGCGCACGCGCTGGTCGCCCGCATTCAACACAACCAGCCCCGTGCGGCTCATGAACCGCATCAGGCGTGCTTTCTCACGCGCCGTATGATCCAGATCGCGATACGCCTGCGTGTGCGTGCGCGCGACGTTCAACACCACTACCACGTCGGGACGCAGAGCCAGCGACGAGCGGATCAATTTCCCCGGCGAGTCCGTGCCGACTTCCACCACCGCGTAGCGATGCCACGGCCGCACGCGCAGGATGGTGCGCGGTAAACCGCGGCGTCCGTTATCGTTCCCGACGGTCTTGTTGGTGGGAGCGACGCCGGCAAGAATCGCGGCCAGGCAGTCCTTTGACGTGGTCTTGCCCAAACTGCCGGTGACGGCTATGAACGTGGTCTTGCGAAGCACGGTGCGCCACGCCATCGCCAGAAGCAGCGCGGGCAGGTTGGTAAGAATCGCGACGATGCTACGCCAGCCGCGAAGCAACCTCTCCTCCTTCGCGCGACACGCCAGCGGGATCGGTCCAGCAGGCCGGCTTGGCGTTCGAAACCACAAAGCGGAACATGCCGTGGGCCGGACGCGGACCTTGTTTGAAGACGTTTTTCATTTGATGGTGAATATCGATTATAAGCGAGTGGCGGGATCAGAAGAACTCGTTCCACCAAAGTTGAAGAAACACCAACCGCAGCAGCGTTTCGTCCCCCAGACGCGGACAGCGCCGGACTAAGCTCGCCTTCCAGATACTCGCGGCGGAACGGCCCCCGGCTCGCGCCATCGAGCAGAAGCTCGCGCGCGAATCCGCGCAGCGGCTCTTTCAACCAGATGCGCGGCGGGTAGCCGAGACCGTGCTTTCGGCGCGCGGCGATCCCGGCGGGAAGATGCCGCTCGGCCAACTTCCGCACGACGATCTTCTCCCGGCCGCGATGCATTTTGAGGCGCGACGGCAGGCGCAGCGCGAAGTCCACCACGGCCTGATCGAGAAACGGCATGCGCACTTCGAGCGAGTGCGCCATGGCGACTTTGTCGGTCGTGAACAGGATGCCATCGGCGAGACGGCCGCGAATCTCAGACCGCCAGGCAGCGCTCGAGACGGTCCGAGCAGGTAGAGAGAATGTCGTCCGGCAGAAGCACGGGCGCGACATCCGGCCCGCCCGCCCAGTACTCGCTCTTGAGCATGCGGCGCTTGTCTTCAGGCGTGGCCCATGCGCCGCCATTCGACATCCGCCGTGCGATCTTCTTTCGCGCCCAACGCGCGCAGCGCGCGGCGCAGCCGCTTGTGGGAAAACCAGAGTGCCGCGCGCCGGCACATCCACTTCGGCAGCACGCGGCGCAGCAGATACGGGCTCTCCCGGCGCAGCCACTCGTAGCCGCCGAACAGTTCATCGGCGCCCTCGCCGCTGATGGTGGTCTTCACGTGGACGGCCGCCAGTGATGCCAAATGGTACAGCACGCCGGCGGGCACGGCCGAGACCGGCTCATCCAGATGCCGGCAGACGCTCCCGAGCATCGCCGGCAGGTCAGCGTCTCGAAACTCGATCTCGTGGTGATCCGTACCCAGCGTGCGCGCCATCAGACGCGAGTACCGGCTTTCGTCCATCGCCGGGCTGTCCGGAAAAACGATGGAAAACGTCTTCAGGCGGGCTCCCACCGCGCGCGCGGCGTAGGCGGCCGTGAGCGAGGAATCCCATCCTCCGCTCAAGAACGCACCCACCGGCACATCCGCCGCCAGGTGCGTTTTGACGGCGCTCCCGAGCAGTTGATCGAGTTCGTCAACGTACTCCTCATCCTGGCGGCGGGCCGGTTCGTTCCGGTAGGCCAGCCGCCAGAAGAAATCCTTGCGCGTCGCGTCTGGACCGGCTAGCAAATATTCGCCGGGCATCAGACGCTCGACGCCGCCAAACGCGGTCATGGGGGAAGGCACGTAGCCCACGGCCAGATAAGTGTCGATGGCCCGCAGGTTGGGTGTGGCGTTCGCCAGGCCGGCGGCAAAAAGGGCTTTCGCTTCCGAAGCGAAGATCAAACCCGCGGGAGTCTCGGCGTAGTAGAGATGCTTCATCCCCACGCGGTCGCGAGCCAGCAGCAGCACTTGCCGATCAAGATCCAAAACGGCGAGGGCGAACATCCCTTCGAACCGCTTCAGGCACTCGCATCCGAGTTCCTCATACAGATGCACCACGACTTCGGTGTCCGAGCGGCTCCTGAATCGATGCCCGCGCGCCGCGAGTTCCTGGCGCAGCGCGGCGTGATTGTAGATTTCACCGTTGAGAACGACGTGGATGCGGGAGTCCTCGTTCGCCATGGGCTGGCGGCCGTGTTCGAGATCCACGATGCTCAGCCTGCGGCTCGCCAGACCACCGCCTAGCTCGGGCACGACGACACAGTCTTCCTCATCCGGTCCGCGGTGCCATTGGGCAGCGTTCATGGCGCCCAGCGCGGCGTGGATTTCATCCGGGCTCAAATGGCTACGAAAGACTCCGGCGATTCCGCACATAAAAGTAGGATCGGTCCACCATAACACGGCGCCGTTCGCGCCGGGAGCCGTATAATGACTAACGCTAGTGTAGTGCGGCGCAAATCCTGACGAGTAAGATTTCCGGTGGGCAAAATCGGGTACAGGCACGAAGTTTCGCAAAAGCGGCGAAATTCGAGCCAGTCCCCATTTTGCGCTAGTGTCTTCGGGTAGAGGACCCAGAGCCATGTCAACCAGAAGAGAGTTTCTCGGCGCGGCCTCCAACGCCGCGGCGCTCATCGGCGGCACGGCCGCATCCATCGAAGTGGGCCGGGCGGCGCCCTATGCGCCAGGGAAGAAAGTCCGCCTGGGCGTGGTTGGCGGCGGGTTCGGAAGCAGCTTCCAATTTCACGAGCACCCCAACTGCGAAGTGGCGGCGGTGACCGACCTGCGTCCCGACCGGCGCGAAAAGCTGCGCCAGACCTATGGCTGCGACACAGTTTTCGAATCGCTCGAGAAGATGCTGGAAAGCCGCACGAAGCTCGACGCGGTGGCCGTTTTCAGCGGCGCGCCGGACCATTACCGTCACGTCGAAATGTGCCTGAAGCGCGGCCTGCACGCTATCAGCGCCGTGCCCGCCGTCATGTCGCTGGAAGAGGCCGACAAGCTCAAGACGCTGAAGGAACGCACCGGCCTGCGCTACATGATGGCGGAGACCAGCTACTACCGCATGGCCTGCATCTACGCGCGCAACCTGTTCCACCAGGGCGGCTTCGGCAAACTGTTCTACTCCGAGCTCGAGTATTACCACGACGGCGGCGAACGCCGGACGATGGTACTGGACAAGAAATCGCGCCTCTACGAACCCGACGGCTCGCGCAGTTGGCGCTGGGGCCTGCCGCCCATGCACTATCCCACGCACTCGCTGGGCTTCCTGGTGGGCGTGACGGGCGAGCGCATCGTCGAGACCAACTGCTACGGCTGGGGCGATGGCACTCCCATGCTCGCCGACAATCGCTACCACAATCCCTTTTCGTGCCAGGCCGCCTTGATGCGCACCAACCGCGGGCACATCAGCCGCTGCAACGTGTTCTGGACCGGCGCCGCCATCGAAGAGCGCGCCCAGTGGTTCGGAGAGAAGGGCACGCTTTACATGTCCAACATGGACGTTCATCCGGACACCTGGAAGAGGGAAACGCTTCAGATGGAGCGCGTCAAGATTCCCGAGTACTGGCGTAGCGAGATGCTGCCCGAACCCATGCGCCACGCGAGCGGCCACGGCGGCAGCCACACCTTTCTCTCGGCCGAATTCATCAACGCGCTTCTGCAGGATCGCGAGCCCGCCGTGGACGTTTACGAAGCCCTGGCCATGACGGTTCCGGGCATTGTCGCGCATCAATCGTCGCTCAAGAACGGCGAGCAACTCAAAGTGCCCCAATTCGAAAAACGAGTTTAAACCGAGGAGCCTCCACACACCATGAAACGCCGCTACTTCCTGGCCACGGCCGTCCCGGCGCCCCTGAGCTTTTGCGCCCGTCCCAGGGAGGGTGCCGCGGGCGACGCTAACTTCACGTTGCCCCTTGAAAAGAACTGGCGGATCCGCACGGACCCCGGCAATCGCGGTCGCGCGGGGCGTTGGTTCGACGCGCGCCTGACCGACTCGACCGAAACCGAAGTCCCCGCCATCATCCAGCAGCACTTCCCGGCCTATCACGGCGTGGCCTGGTACGACTGCGAGTTTCTCGGCGCCCGCCCATCCGCTGCGCGGCGGGCGGTATCTCTTGCGGTTTTCGGCCGTCGACTACCTGGCCGACGTGTGGCTGAACGGCACGCACGCCGGCACGCACGAAGGCGGCGAAACGCCGTTCGCCTTCGACGTCACCGGGGCGGTGAAGCCGGGGGCGGCCAACCGTCTCACGGTGCGCGTGCTTAATCCGACCAATGAACCGATCGACGGCATCAAGTTGGAGGAGACGCCGCACCGCCACAAGGCCGACCCCTTCACGCCGGGGCGCTGCTATGACTCCGGCGGCATTACGGAACCGGTCGAGCTGGTGATGGCGCCGGCCGTCCGCGCGGACGATTTGTTCGTGCGCGCGGACCCGGCGACGGGCGTAGTGCGCGTGCGCGCCGAGTTGCGCAACGACACGGGCAAGACCGCCGCCACGCGTTGGAAGATGCGCATCGCTCCGGCCGCGGGCGGCGCGACGCTCACCGCGTTCGATCTCGCTCGTAAACTGGCGCCGGGCACGACCACCGTGGACGTCGAAGCCGCGATTCCTCATCCGCGGCTCTGGGATCTGGACGATCCGTTTCTCTACCGCCTCTCGGTCGAATTGGAGGGAATAGCGGTGGAATGGTCCGTGCGTTTCGGGTTTAGAGATTTCAGGATCGTTAACGGATATTTCCGCTTGAACGGCCGCCGCCTCTTCCTGCGGAGCACGCATACCACCAACCACGCGCCCATCGGCCAAATCATCGACACGCGCCAGGCCCCCGGCCTGCTGCGCCGCGACCTCTTGCTCGCCAAGACCTCGGGCTTCAATACCGTCCGCTTCATTGCCGGGGTCGCGCATCCCTATCAACTGGACTTGTGCGATGAAATCGGCCTGATGGTTTACGAGGAGTGTTACGCCGGCTGGGAGCTGAAAGATTCGCCCGCCATGGCGGCGCGTTTCGACGAGGCCACTCTGGGTATGGTGCGGCGCGACCGCAACCATCCGTGCGTCGCCATCTGGGGCCTGTTGAACGAAACCGACGACGGGCCCGTCTTCCGCCACGCCGTCGCGAGCCTCCCCGCCATTCGCAAACTCGACGACACGCGCCTCGTGCTGCTCGGCAGCGGCCGTTGGGACTGCCAGCTTTCCATCGGTTCGGCGAGTAATCCCGGCACCGCGGACTGGCAGCACGTCTGGGGCGCGGAAGCGCCCGGCGCGGCCCCGGCTTCAAGGAAGTGGCATTCGACGGCGGGTGGATATTTCGAAAAAGCCGGCGACGCGCACGCCTACCCCAGCGTGCCGCAAACGGCGGAAGTGAACCATTTCCTTCGCACCTTGGGTCACGACACCCGGCCCGTGTTTCTTTCCGAATACGGCATCGGCAGCATGATGGACGTCATTCGCGAGGCGCGGCGATTCGAGCAGGCCGGCGCGGATCCCAAACTCGAGGATTTCACGCTCCTGCGCTCGATGGCGGACCGGTTGGTGGCGGACTGGATGCGCTTCGGCATGGACGGCGTCTATGCGTTTCCCGAAGATCTGCTCGACCAGAGCCAACGTCTCATGGCGCAACATCGCCGCCTGGGCTTCGACCTCATCCGTTCGAACCCGAAGATTTGCGGCTTCAACGTGACCGGCATGCTGGATCACGGCATCACGGGCGAAGGCTTGTGGCGCTTCTGGCGCGACTGGAAGCCGGGCATGGCCGACGTGCTCGAGGATGGCTGGGCGCCGCTGCGCTGGTGCCTGTTCGTGAATCCCACGCACGCTTATACCGGCTCCGCACTGCGTGTGGAAGCGGTGCTCGCGAGCGAGGACGTGCTGGCGCCGGGCGACTATCCGGCGCGTTTCCGGATTTGCGGGCCCGATGGAATTGCCTGGGATTTCCGCTCGAGTCGCCCACCTTCCCCGTCCCGCGCAAGGGGAAGACGCGCCTCTCGCCGTCCCGGTGCTCGACCAGCAAGTCCGCATTCCGGGTCCCGCGGGCCGCTACGAACTGGTGGCGGAACTCGAGCGCGGCGGCGCGCCCTTCGGCCGCCGCATGGAGTTCCACCTCAGCGCGCCGGACTCCATTCCGCGCCTGAGCGGCGCGGCCCTTGCCTGGGGCCTTCCCGCTGCGGCTGAACGTTGGCTGCGCGATGGTGGCCTGGATATCGCGCCTTACGATGGCGCTTCCGCTTCCGCGCGCGATCTTATTCTGGTGGGAGACGTTTCGAAGATCAACGACGACGCTCTATGGAGCGAGCTCGTCCGCCGCATCGAACATGGCGCGACGGCCGTTTTCTTCGATCCGCGAGCCTTCCGCAAAGGTAAGGACTCCACCGCGCGCCTGCCACTCTCTAAGAAGGGCCGCGCCTGGGAGTTCAGCGATTGGCTCTATCACAAGGAGTGCGTCGCCCGCCGCCACCCGGCGTTTGAAGGGCTTCCCGCCCCCGGCATTCTCAACTGGTATTATTACGGCCCGCTGATCCCGCGCTACTTTTTCGAAGGCTTGGACACGCCGGACGACACGGCCGCCGCGGCCTTCGCCACGGGCTATTCGACGCCCGGCGGTTACGCGGGCGGTCTGTTGCTGGGTGCCTACAAAATGGGCGCCGGGCGGCTGGTGTTGAACAGTTTCAAACTACTCGAAAACGCCGGGACTCACCCGGCCGTGGACCGAATGCTTGCCAACATCGTGCGCTGGGCCGCGCGGCGCTGATTATTTCTCGGGGACGTGCAAGCCCTTGTGAATCGCGTAAAGCGCGAGTTCCAGACGATCCGAAACGCCGAGTTTGTCGAAAATGTTGTGCAAATGGTTCTTCACCGTCTGCTCGCTGATGAACATCTTCTCGGCCATTTCCTTGTTCTTGTAGCCCTGGGCCACCAGGCCGACGATCTCGCGCTCGCGCGTGCTCAACGGCGACCGCTCGCGTCCACGTGCTCCCGCCGGCGAACCGGCGTCCGCGGGGCTGGCGAACTGGCGCATCACGGCGGCGGTAGTGTGGGAGTCCAGCCAGATTTCGCCGGAAAACACTTTCCGGATACTCTTGATGATCAACTCCGGCTCGGTCTGCTTGAGCACAATCCCCGAGCAGCCCAATTTCATTGCCTGAACGAATTCATTCTTGTCCTCGGACGCGGTCAGGATGATCACTCTGACCTTGCGCGTCAACGACTGTAAGCGCTGCAGAGCCGTCAACCCGTCCATGCCAGGCATCCGCAGATCCAGAAGAATGACGTCTATTTCGAGGTTCTGTGCGAGTTCGAGCACTTCGTGGCCATCGCCGGCTTCCGCCACCACGTCGATGTCTTCTTCGAGCGACAACAGACGCCGAATGCCGTCGCGCACAATGGGGTGGTCGTCGGCAATCATCACACGGATACGCGGCTTGCTGGCCGGCGGAGTGTAGTTCTCGGTTGCGGCAGCGGGAGTTGCGATGGTGTTTTCCATGGCCCTAGTTCCTACTATCAGTTTCGATTCTAGAACCTACCTAGTACTCAGTCAATTCCGGTAACCCTGAAACGGGCTTCGCTTTTCACCTTAGTACCACTTACTGATTCCTGGTAGTCTACACCTTTTTGTGCCTGTCCCCCAGTCCACTCTGTTTTTTCTTTCGCCCCGGCGGCGGCCGTCCGGGGCGAAAGGTGCGATGATGATGGATCTCAAGGAGGGAAGCTTGGGCATCGCGTCCGATGCGGCGGAAGCTGGGAGGAGCTGGGGGCATGTGTGGATGCACTGGCTTTTAGCCATCGCCGCGGGGCTGGCGGCCGGCGTGCTGGCATCCACACTCGTGCAGGATTCCGGCCCGCCGGTCCAGCTCTCGCTGGAGGCGCGCGAGCAAGCGGGCATGTTGCTGATTCGCTGGAACGCGCGCGCTGCAACGGCCGCGAGCGCCCAACGCGCCGTCATCACGCTGGCCGGCGCGGATAGTTCGGTGGAACTCGTCTGCGACCGGGCGTGCCTTGCGCGTGGCAGCATCTCCTATCCGTGGCCGCCGTCCACTGTCGATATCGGCATGCGGTTCACGGGCGCGGCCGGCGACACCACCGAGGAACGAACGCGATTCGTAGCGGCCGCGACGCCGGACGAAGAGCAGATGCCCGAACCCGACTGAGCATCACTCTTCGCGGCGTCCCAGGAGCCTGGTTCGCCACACGCGCGCGGAGCATCCCCAAGCCCGGGGTGCCGTGTTCCCCGATCGGCGCGTGGCGCCTCGAAATCTACTGGTTTGCGGGCAGCGTGCCGGCCAGGAACAGGCCCACCCACTCGACCGGGCGCTGGCGCCCGTCCGCGCGCATAATGCGGAACGCCACCGGATCGCCGGGCTTAATCGACGCTTGGATGCGCTTCACATCATCGACCGAACTGACTGCCTGGCGATTGATGGAAACGATCACGTCGCGAGGTTGCAGTCCGATATCGCTGGCGAACGAACCCTCCTCGACATTGGTGATCAGAACGCCGAGCTTGTCCTTAAAGCCGGCCTGATCCTTCTCGGTCTGGGTGAACTCCTTGATGGAGATGCCGAACTTAGCCTGCTCGGCTTCCCCGGAATCCGGTTCGGTGCCGCGGCGCGAGACGCCGGCTTCGTCGGGGAACAACTTGGCACGGTCCTCGATGGTGACCTTGAAGTCCATCTTCTTGCCCTTGCGATCCACGGTGAGAAGCACCGTCGAACCGATAGGCGATTCGGCCACACGCTCCACCAGGTCGTTACCATCCTTAACGGGCTTACCATCCATGGCTACGATGACGTCCTCAACCTGGATGCCGGCCTTGGCGGAGGGGCCGCCCGGCGTCGCTTCCAACACCGGAACGCCCTGCGTCGTGCCGAAGCTCTTCAGCAGCTCGGGTGATTGTCTGCTGGGGAATTTCACGCCGATGCTGCCTCGCGTAACCTTGCCGCCGCGGATAATCTGGTTGTATACCTTGACGGCGGTGTTGATGGGCAGCGCGAAGCCCACGCCCTGCGAGCCTCCCGAAGCCGAGGCGATCATGGTGTTGATACCGATCACTTCGCCGCGCACGTTGATGAGCGGACCGCCGCTATTGCCCGGATTAATGGCCGCGTCGGTTTGCAGGAAACGCTGAAACTGACCGCCTATTTCATCGCGCCCGGTGGCACTGATGATGCCGGCCGTCACGGTAGCCTCCAGGCCGAACGGAGAACCGATGGCGATGGCCCAATCGCCCGCCTGCACCGCATCGGAGTTCCCGATTTTGGCGAATGGCAGCGGATTGCCCGTATCGATCTTGATGACGGCCAAATCCGTGGCCGCATCTTGGCCGATCAGCTTGGCCTTGTATTCGGTCTTGTCGCCATGCAGGCGAACCTTAATGGTCTCCGCTCCGTCGATGACGTGGTTATTCGTGAGGATATAGCCGTTGCGATCGACGATGACGCCGGAACCGGTGGCCGCGGACCGGGGCATCCGGGGGACCTGCCCTCCAGGACCGGGTTGGCCAAAGAAGCGCCGGAACAGATCCATGGGGTCTTCTTCGTCATCCGAAGGGGGTTGCTGCCGGCGGCGCGGCTGCGCCGATCTTTGCTGCTTGGTTTCGTAGGACGAGGTAACGTTCACCACGGCGGGCTCCAGTTGCCGCGCCAGTTTGCTGAACTCGCTGGACATCTGCACGGGACTGGGAATCACCAGCGGCGTAGCGTCCGGCGCGGCGCTCTGCGCTTGCGATTTGGCCGCCTTGACGCCTGTGTTGATGAGCGTGCCGATGAGGATGCCGATCCCCAGCACGACGGCGAGTCCGCCCACGGTGGCGAGTCTATGCTTGATCATGGTGTTGAGAATCTTCATGGTGAACAAAACCTCCGAGCGTCTCTACCTCTACCAACTATTATAGGGAACTCGACCTCAGCAGCGCGTACTTTCATGGATGCGGGCGGCGCCGGAATGGTTTCAGATCGACTAGCACGATGCCTGCCAATATCAATGCCGCTCCCACTCCGCCCCGCGGCGTGAACCATTCTCCTTCGACCAGGAAGGAGGTGAGCGCCGCAAATACGGGTTCGAGAACGAAAAACAGCGCCGTGCGGGTGGGCGTGGTGTGCTGCTGCGCCCACGCCATCACGGTGAACGCCAGCGCGGTTGCCAGCAAGCCTGTGATGGCCAGCGCAATCCACAGGCTGGGACGCCACACCACATACGGCGTTTCCACCCACCAAAAGGTCCCCAGCGCGATGGCCGCGCAGGTCACGATCTGCACCACGCTTAGCGTTTCGAATCCGCCGCATCGCGAATAATGCCCCAGCACCAGGATGTGGATCGCGAAACCAAAGGCGCTGATCAGAGTCAGCATGTCGCCGGTCGAAATGGTGAGACTTCTTTCGTTCAACGTCATCAGCGCCAGACCGCCGGCGGCCAGCAGCACCCCCAGCACCTCGGCAATTTCGGGTGTCTTTCTGTAGACGAGCGAACTCAGCAAAGGTACCAGCACAACCGACAAGCCAGTGATGAAGGCCGACTTGGACGGTGTAGTCGAGCGCAGTCCGAAGGTCTGGAACACGTAGCCACCGAACAGGCAGACGCCCGCCAGCGCGCCACCCACCAGCAAACGCTTCTGGCCGAGCATGGTCACATGCGTGCGGCGGAACACTACCAGCAGCGCCAGGGAGGCCAGAGAGAAGCGCAGGGCGAGAAACAGCAGCGTGCTGGCGCTGGCGAGCGCCTCCTTGACCACCACGAAGGTGGACCCCCAAATGAGCGCGATGAAGACCAGCGCGAGGTCGGCTTGCCAGCGGCGGGCGCCGGAAGGGGATGGCGTCATGGACGTCCGTCGGGGTCCTGGCTCCGGCTCGCCACCAGGCACATGGCCAGCAACATGCGTTTCAGCCCCAGGTCGCGTCCCTCCGGGTTGTACCATTCGGCGGTGGTGTGGGCGCCGCCGCCCTGCCCGCCGGCGCCGATGGACAACGCGTCAAGGCCCAGTGAAATCGGGATGTTGGCGTCGGTCGAGGAACAATCCAGTTGCGCGCGGATGCCCAGGTAGTGGTCCACGCCGCGCAGGACGGCGAGGATGGGGGCCTTTTCGGGAAGCCGGCCGCCCGGCCGCGATCCGATCTCGCGCACGCGCACGCTCAGTTTGACGCCGTTGGACCGCTCATTCTCGGTTTCCAGCGCGCGCTCGACGCACTCGTATAAAAGATCGGCCATCTCATCCATCTTGCCCTGGCTCTCGGCGCGCAGGTCCACTTTGGCACAGGCCTCGGCGGGAATCGAATTGATGCTCGATCCTCCGTCGATGAGGCCGAAATTGAACGAGCAGCGGGGCTCGATGGAGGGCGCCGGATTCGCGCGCGAATCGTTGAAGAGCACCACCGCGCGGCACAACGCGTGTACCGGATTGGCCGTGCCGTAATCGGTCCAACTGTGTCCGCCGGAACCCGTGTAGACCACCTCGAAGCGGCGGCTGCCCAGAGCGTGCACGGTGATGGAATCCGTGCCCGGACCGTCCAATACCACGAAGCTGCGCAGAGTCGCGGCCAACGGCGATTGCCGGCACAGATAGCGCATGCCGCTCAGGTTGCCTTCCCCTTCTTCGCCCACGTTGGCCACCAGCGCGATGCGCTCGTTCCAATCGCTTGATGGCGCGCTCTTCAGAGCCGCGGCCACCGCCAGCAGCGCGGCCAGGCCCGCGCCGTTGTCCGCGACGCCCGGGCCGAGAACGCGGCCGTCGCCAAACACCTGAATTTCTTGCGGCTTGCGCGGCGCCAGCACCGTATCCAGGTGCGCGGTCAAGGCCGCCGAGGGGCCCTGGGACGGCGCGGAAAGGGTGGCGACGACGTTCCCCGCGCGGTCGGTTTCCACCTTCCAGCCAAGGGCGCGGAACTGGGCCGCCATCCACTCCGCGCGCGCCTGTTCGAGGAACGTCGGAGCCGGAATCCGGCACAGCTCAATGTGACGCTCGTTGATCCACTGTTTCTCGCGCGTGAACCATTGCAGGCACTCGCGCACACCACCAGCTTCCGCCATTGCGGCGACGCGCCTTGCGTCCATGGTCATCGGCGTGGCGGCCATTCTCTGACAAGTGTATCGCGCGGCGCCGCCGCGGGGCTTGCCAGAGACGAACCAGTTGCGCCGGAGGACGCGTTAATCGGAAGATAAAAGATGATAATCTCGCATTCGATTGATTCTGAAGTGAACTAAGGAGCAAGGCCTCATGAAAATGTCTATGAAGAAGTCCCATGAGTCGGCACATGACATCCTGCGGCAGTCCGAACACCCGCTGGACGTGTTCTTCCGGCCCAAGAATGTGGCGGTCATCGGCGCGACGGAAAACCCCGGCAGCGTCGGCCGCACCACTTTCTGGAATTTGATCAGTACGCCGTTCGGCGGCACGGTTTTCCCGGTCAATCCGAAGCGCAGCAATATTCTCGGCATCAAGGCTTATCCGAGCGTGCAGGACGTTCCGGCCGAAATTGATCTGGCGGTCATCGTGACGCCGGCGCCCAGCATCCCCGGCATTATCCGCGAATGCGGTGAATTGGGTGTGAGCGGCGCGGTAGTTATCAGCGCCGGCTTCAAGGAAACCGGACCGGCGGGCGCCGCGCTGGAAGCGAAACTGCTAGAGGCGGCACGCGAAACCGGCATCCGCGTGATTGGTCCCAACTGCCTGGGCGTGATGGCGCCGCTGTCGGGTTTGAACGCTACCTTCGCCCGCGGCATCGCCAGGCCCGGCAACGTCGGATTCATCAGCCAGAGCGGGGCGCTGTGTACGGCGGTTCTCGACTGGAGCTTCAAGGAATTGGTCGGCTTCAGCGCGTTCCTCTCGGTCGGGGCGATGGTCGATGTGGGATGGGGCGACCTGATCGACTACCTGGGCAACGACCCGCGCACGCGCAGCATTTTGATTTACATGGAATCGGTTGGCGATGCCCGCTCGTTCCTGTCGGCCGCGCGCGAAGTGGCCTTGTCCAAGCCCATCATTCTGATCAAGGCCGGGCGCACCGCCGCCGGCGGGAAAGCCGCGGCTTCCCACACCGGCGCGCTCACCGGCAGCTACGATGTGCTGGAAGCCGCCTTCCGCCGCAGCGGCGTGCTGCAGGTCGATCACATCTCCGACCTGTTCAACATGGCCGAAGTGCTAGCCAAACAGCCGCGCCCGAAGGGCCCACGCCTCACCATCGTCACCAACGCGGGCGGTCCCGGCGTTCTGGCCACCGACGCCCTCATCGGCGCCGGCGGCGAACTCACCGTGCTGAGCCAGGAGACCATCGACAAGCTCAGTGTGTTCCTGCCGGCCGCCTGGAGCCACGGCAACCCGGTGGACGTTATCGGAGACGCGACCGCCGAACGCTACACCAAGTCGCTCGAGGTGGTGGCCAACGACCCGGGCTCCGACGGCATGCTGGTGTGCTTGACGCCGCAGGCCATGACCGAGTCGACGCAGATCGCCGACCAGTTGAAACAATACGCCAAGCTGGGGGACAAACCCGTGCTCGCAAGCTGGATGGGTGGACCCGAAGTCGCGGCTGGCGAAGCCATCCTCAACGCCGCCGGTATTCCAACCTTCGCCTATCCCGATACCGCCGCCCGCGCCTTCTACGCCATGTGGCGGTATAACTACAATCTGAAGGCGCTTTACGAGACGCCCGTGTTCCCGCAGGCCGCCGAAGAAGGCGCCGCCGATACCGCCAAGGTCGAGAAGATCATCTCCGCGGCGCGCGCTGCCGGCCGCACCATCCTCACGGAGTTCGAATCCAAGGAAGTGCTGGCCGCTTACGGCATCCCCACCGTGCCCACTGTTATGGCCCGCACCGAGGACGAGGCCGTCAAGGCTGCCGACGGTATGGGCTACCCGGTGGTGCTGAAACTGCTTTCGGAAACCATCACGCATAAGACCGATGTTGGCGGCGTACAGTTGAACCTGCGTAACGCGGAAGCCGTACGCAACGCCTGGCGCGCGATTCAGACTGCCGTGGCCGAAAAGGTTGGCGCCGAGCATTTCCTGGGCGTCACCGTCCAGCCGATGATCAAGCTGGAAGGTTACGAGATCATTCTCGGCTCGAGCATCGATCCGCAGTTCGGCCCCGTGCTGCTATTCGGTATGGGCGGGCAGCTGGTCGAAGTCTTCAAGGATCGCGCCCTCGCTCTGCCGCCGCTCACCACCACGCTGGCGCGCCGCATGATGGAACGAACCAAGATCTACACGGCGCTCAAGGGCGTTCGCGGGCGCCAGCCGGTGAACCTGGCGCAACTCGAACAGATCCTGGTCCGCTTCAGCCAGCTCGTCGCCGAGCAGCACTGGATCCAGGAAATCGACATCAACCCGATGTTGGCCGGTCCGGACAATCTGATCGCTCTCGACGCCCGCGTGGTGGTATTTGGCAAGGACGTCGCCCAGGCCGATCTGCCGAAACTCGCCATCCAGCCCTATCCGCGCAAGTACGTGGAGGAGTGGAAGGCGAAGAACGGCGAGACGCTTCTTCTCCGGCCCATCCGTCCGGAAGACGAGCCGGCAGTGGTGGACTTCCACCACTTGCTGTCCGAGCGCACCGTCTATCTGCGCTACCTCCAGGCGCTGAGCCTGGACCGCCGTGTGGCCCACGAACGGCTCACTCGCATCTGCTTTATCGATTACGACCGCGAGATGGCGCTAGTGGCTGAACGCACCGATCCGGCCACCCAGAAGAAGGAGATCATCGGCGTCGGCCGATTGCAGAAACTGCCCGGTAGGGACCAGGGTGAGTTCTCCGTGGTGGTGACCGACAAGTGGCAAGGCACGGGCCTCGGCACCGAACTGCTCTGCCGCCTGCTCGGCGTGGCCCGCGAGGAGAAATTGAAAGAGGTCACCGCCTTCATCCACGCAGACAACCCGGTGATGCAGCACGTCTGCGAGAAGCTCGGCTTCAAGCTCGAGCGCAGCTCGGACGACAATATCGTCAAGGCCGTCATCACTCTGTAGTTCGCTTGGGGGGCCGGCGCGCAACCGGCCCCCTTCGTTTCCCTTCCCGGCTCGAGGTCTAGTGGAGTGCAGCGCAAATCCTGACGAGTAAGATACGCTGTATGCAAAATGGGGACAGGCACGAAGTTTCGCAAAAGCGGCGAAATTCGAGCCAGTCCCCATTTTGCGCGTGGTGCCGAGGCCGGGCGGCATTTCCGCCGCACTACATTAGAAACCCTCTCGGTGAATTACCCGATTGAGAGTTCCGCCGATAACTATCACAATGTAGAAGTAACCATGATCGGCGAATTCGAATATCTGCTTCTGGCCGCCATTGAACGATTGGGTGAGGACGCATACGGCGCGTCCATCCGTCAGGAGCTGGAATCGCAGGCGCGGCGCAAATGCTCCATCGGGGCGCTCTATACGACGCTGGATCGCCTGGAAGCCAAGGGCCTCATCGAGACCTGGATGGGCCCCGCCACGGCCGAGCGTGGGGGGCGCTCGAAGCGTATGGTGCGGCTTACCGCGCCCGGATTGCGCGCGGCCCGCGAATTCCATCGCGCGGTCCTGCGTATCAGCCAGGGAGTTCGCTGGAGCACACGTTGTGCGGAGGGATAGATGACTCGGTCACTAGTTGAGACGATCTGCCGCTTACTCAAACCCGACGAGCGGCAAGCGGTGCTTGGAGACCTGGCCGAGAGCGGCGAGACGGGCGTCCGCGCCCTGGCCGCCGTGGCCGGCCTGGTCGCGCGCCGGCAGTTGGGTCTGTGGAAGTCGTGGCGCCCATGGGTTGCATCGCTGGGCCTGTTGCCGGTCTTGCTGACCTTCTCCAGTGTATCGCCGTTCATCGTTCGGGTAATCGAGCGCTACCCATGGAAGAACGTACCTCAGTCACACCAGGCAATCGTGTTGATGCTTTGCGCTACAGCCCTTCTCACGGTGGTCGTCTCCTGGGCAGTGGGCTTCGTCACTGCGTCCCTGGCGCGGCACGCGACCGTTAGTTCCGCGGCCCTGCTCACCATGGGAGCCGTGTGGGCGATCTGTCACCAACAAGCGGCGCGCACTCCGTTAGGCATGGTGTTCACGGGGCTGTTCCAACTGCTTCTCTGCTTTGCGCCTTTCGCCCACGGCCTCCGCTCCGGTGCCGGGTGCGGCCGTCTGACCCCATGGCGGAGCATGTTGTTAACCGGCTCCGCGCTGCTGCTCCTGGCCATCTTGACCCCCTTCCAATGGCCGGCCACTAAGGATCTGCTTTTCCTGACCTTCTTCAGTTGGCCGATCCTGTACCTGATGGTCATGGCGCGTTGGCGCGAACCACGGACGGGCCAGTAATGTTGCGAGAAACCTCCCGACTCATTACATCCACACGCCGATGTGTTGGCCGGTAGGCACAATCGTAACGGGCTCGGCAACCTACACGGTCTGAAGCAGGATCGAGGGATCTAGCGGAGTGCGGCGCAAATCCTGACGAGTAAGATACGCGGTATGCAAAATGGGGACAGGCACGAAGTTTCGCAAAAGCGGCGAAATTCGAGCCAGTCCCCATTTTGCGCGTGGTGCCGATGCCGGGCGGCTTACGGACACTACTTGGTACACCGCTGCTCAACTCCTGATGACGATGGGGGGATAACTCAGTGCGCGGCACTGCGCGATAGCTGTCTTGGCGTCGGCGAATTGCGGTCCCGCTTGAATGATGTAGCGAAAATCATAGGCCCCGCCACAACTGATCTTGAAGTTGGTATCCCACTTATTGTTGGTGAGCCAGGAGTAGATGGGGCCGGTGGGCTCGATGCTGGTGGTATAGCGCCACAGTTTCAATCCCCCGATGTGGATGAGCGGAGCGTCCAGCGTGGTGAAGACTGCGCCACAATCGCCGCCCACCATGGCCGCGCCATGCTGCAGGCAGTAGTAGTCGCAGCAGGCCTGCGGCAGTTGGTCCAGGCCCGGACGGATGGGGGCGCCCGGTTTGTCCAGGTACCACGTTCCGCCGGGCATGGCGAAGGGGAACAGCGTGTACATGCCCTCGACCTCCCGGACGTCGGTCTTCATCAGCCGCACCGTCAACGCAATCTGCGGCAGCTCTTTGTAGAAGGTGGCCAGCAGGGTGTATGCGGTGGCTCCCGGTACCTGGTATTGAAATTCCCACTGCTCGAAGACGTCACCCAGGGCGATGCGGCGGATGGCCGTACACTGGCCGGCGGTGATTTCACTGCGCGGATGATCGCGCCCCTGCTTGGGCCGGTCGGCTCCCGGGAATATCTGGTAGACGGGGCGTCCCAGGGCGCCCGTGGCCGCCGTGTCCAGCACCTCCCGCCCGCTGCCCAGATCTTTCAGGCTGGTGATACCCTTGCCCGTCTGCCATTGAATTCGATAGAAGGCGTTCTCGAAACCGCCGCCTTCGCTGGCTGGCGCTTCCGCCGCCGGCGGTTTCGGCAACAATTTGAAACCGCGCTCCTCGCCGGCGGCCAGATTCACCGCCACCTGGAATAACCCGCCGCCAGGCACCTTCACGAACTGGGGAGCATACTCCCGGCCTTTTTCGTCCACCACGCGGCAGTTGCGGTCGATGCCCGGCTGATCCCAATTCTTCACGGGCAAAGCGGCGACGGTTTGCACCGGCATTTTCAGCGGGTTGATCACCTTGTACTCGAGCGGCCTGCGGTCCTGAAATTCGCCTTCGCCGCGCCGGCGCATGATTTGGTACAGAGCCGCGGAGGTCATCTGGTCCGCGTCGATGGCATGCTTGCTCTTGCGGGCAAACACCTGCTGGGCGAGCAGTTGGGGGATGACGGTGTTAGAGAATCCGAAAGTGTGCTCGGCATAGAGCATGAGCTTCTTGTCCATCTCGGTCCGCCGTTCGGCCGAGACGGTTTCACTTTTCGGATCGAGCAGATCGATGACCCGGCGGGTGCGCAGCGCGTTGCGGTAGAGCAGCGTATCCACAGGGGTGGCGGCCACTCCGTCGGACCACCAATCGGTCCATTCACCGCGATGCACGGGGAGAGCGGCGGCGTGCTTTTCCAGGCGCGCGAAGAACTCCGCGAGCGTCGCGGTGCGAATCAGGACACGGTCGCCGTGCTTGTCGTTCCATTGCCGCAGGATGCGGCAGTACTGTTCGCCCGGAGGGCTGTTGTCAGTGTACGTGCCGGATCCCATCAGGGGAAGGAAATCGAACGGGTAGCCGGATTTCTCCAACCAGTCGAGCAGAGGAAAGAGCCTGCGTTCGGCCATCGAAGTGTCCTGGATGTCGATCCACTTGCCGGTGAACGGCAGCTTCAGGCCGGGCACACCGGCATCGTCGTCAGGCGTGGGCCCGCCCATGAGTCCGAACAGATTGGCCTTGTGGTAGGTGAGCCCGTTCCACACCAGGAGCCGCCGCCCCGAAGGAGACTCCCACCAGAACGGCACCAGAGGCCGGCCGAAGGGATACCCGCCGTGATAGTTATTGACGTTCATCGACAGGTACCGGACGCCCACTTCGGTTTGGGCGTCCGCCATGCCCCAGCTCAGCCCGTTGATGTCGCACTCCATGGCCGCGGTGAGGGGGATACCTTCCCGGCGCGCGAATTCCGCCGCGTAGCTGACGCTGCGCCGGAGCATTTCCTGATCGGGCAGTTCCGTGAAGTGGAGGTAGCTGCTGGTCAGCTCCATCACGCCTTCTTTCAGGGCGCGAATGAAGTTGCGGCGCTCTTCGGAGGTGGCCTGTTGCAGGAACTGCTCGACCTGCCAGAATCCCTCGCAGGTGAACTTGAAGCGGCAGTTAGGGTCGCGGTCCTTCTGGGCGGGAGAGACGGCGAACTTCACCGCTTGGGACATGAACTGGCGATGGAACTCGGTGATGATCTCCTGTTTTTCGGTGTAGCCGATGTCGATGTGGCTGTGCTGGATGACAAAGATGGTCCAGGTGCGCGGCGGCTGCTGAGCGCCAGCCGCAGCCAGAGGAAGGGCGGCGAATTCACGACGGGTGAGCATGCTCTGTGAGTATAGCGCTGGGGCGGCTGGACAGGACCATCGGCAGTCGCCGCGCGCCGTCCCGTGTACTACGATAGCTAGGTGAATCCCGCGGCCCACGCTCCGGAAACAGCGCCGCACACAGTCTGGCTCTCCGGCGCCATCTTGACCGCGCTCAACAAGCTGATCCTGCCCACTGTCTGGGTGGGAGCCCTCACCGGCATCCTTCTTTGGGCGATCTACACGTCCGGAAGCTTGGCCGTCGCGGATGGCTTCCGCTTGATCGCCGGGCTGGCGCTGGTGGCTGACGGCTTTCGCGATCTGGCTCACGCAGCGCTTGCAGAAGGTCGGCTATCGCTGCCTGTTCGCCCGGCCCGACCAGGAACTGCGGGACATTCTCGCTTCAACTCCGGCGGCGTCCTTTAGCGGCTCGCTCGGGTTCGACGACTGAAAACTGCAGCTTGCCCTCCACCGCTTCCACGCGGTCCAGGCGCACTTCGAGCCGATCGCCGATGGAGTATTCGCGGCGCGTGCGCGGGTTCACGATCTTCCGCGTGTTCTCGTGATAGTAGTAGCGGCCGCCCGGCAGCGTTTCGATGGGTACCAGCCCCTCGACGAAGTACTCTTGCAACTCCACAAAGAAACCGAACTTGGCGGTGTGCACAACCAGCGAGTGGAAGTGGTCGCCCACACGCTCGGCCATGAACTTGGCTTTCTTCCACGACATCAGTTCGCGTTCGGCGTCGGCGGCGCGGCGTTCGGCAAGAGAAGTCTCGCTGGCTATGGAACGCAATTCGTCCATCTCGTAGCGCGTGCCGCGCGCCCCGTCGAGCGTGGAGGAGAGAATGCGGTGCACGATCAAATCCGGATAGCGGCGAATGGGCGAAGTGAAATGCGTGTAGGTCTTCGCCGCCAGGGCGAAGTGCCCGGCATTCTCCGCGGCATAGCGCGCCTGTTTGAGGGAGCGCAACATCAGATAGTTCAAGATGCGCTCCTCCGGTTTGCCTTCGAGCTTGGCGGCCAGACGCTGATAGTGGCGCGAGGTCACCACCAATCGCTCGTCGGCGAGCACCAGGTCCTTGCGGATCTTGCGCCCGTCGCGCTTGCGGTCCACCAAGGGGAAGCGCTTCACGGGAACACTGCTGAAACCGAGCGAGTATCCGAATCGCGCCGCGGTTTCCTCGAACTCCATGATGCGCGCGGCGTCGGGCGGCTCGTGAATGCGATAGAGAAGCGGAATGTCGAGATGCGCCAGGTGCGACGCCACGGCTTCGTTGGCCGCCAGCATAAACTCCTCGATGATGCGATGCGCCATGTGGCGCGGCGCGCGGCGGATACCGATCATCTGGCCGGCCTCGTCGAAGTCGATGACCGGCTCGGGCAAGTCGAAATCGATCGAACCGCGGCGCTCTCGCCGGTGGTTGAGAATGCGCGCCAGCTCTTCCATCAAACGAAACCGCGGCACCAGGTGTTGGTAGCGCGCGGTGGCCTCCGCGTCACCGTCCAGCACGCCCTGCACAGCGGTGTAGGTCATGCGCGCGACGCTGCGGATCAGGCCGCGAGTGAACTCCTGCGAGAGCACGTCGCCGTGGCGGTCGATGGTGAGCAGCACGCTCAGCGCGGGCCGGTCTTCGCCCGGCTTGAGCGAGCACATGTCGGTGGAAAGCTCCAGCGGAAGCATGGGAACGGCGCGGTCCGGAAAGTAAACGCTGTTGCCGCGCAAGCGCGCCTCCACGTCGATCGCAGAACCGGGGCGCACGTAGTGGGCTACGTCGGCGATGTGGACGTGCAGCGCGAAGGCGCCATCGGAAAGGCGATCCACCCACACGGCATCGTCGAAATCGCGCGCCGTTTCGCCGTCGATGGTCACCACATCGAGATCGCGAAAGTCGCGGCGCCCTTCGATGGTCGCGCGTCCCGCGCCCAGCGCCAGGTTGTGCGCCTCCAGCAGCACGCTCTCCGGAAACACGTGCGGCAGGCCGTGTTTGCGGATGACCATCTCGACGTCCACGCCGAAATCGTCGCGACGCCCGAGCACTTCGATCACACGTCCCACGCCGGCGCGCCCGCGCTCAGGTGGCTCCACCAGTTCCACATGCACGATGAGACCGTCCAGATCCTCGGCTTTCGCGGCGCGCGTGGACGCGGCGCCAATGCGGTCCTTCGACACGCCGCGCCGCGGCTTCTCCCAGCCGGGCGGAATCTCAATCCATTCGCGCATGCGGCGGTCGTACGGCTCGACGAAGTTGGCGCGCCGCCGCGCGTGAAATTCACCCACCACCGTGGGCGGCATCATGTCCAACGTTTGTGGCCTCCTCGCCGTCCCATCAATTATAGTTGTGAGTATCTCCTGGAGAGCATATGGAACTCAAAGCCGTACGCCTGGAAGTACCCGAGGACGGCAATCTCATCGCCGGCCAAACCCACTTCATCAAGACGGTGGAGGACATCTACGAGGCCATTGTGAACACCGCGCCGCGAATGCAATTCGGCATCGCGTTCAACGAAGCTTCCGGGCCGTGTTTGACGCGCGTCGAGGGCAACGACGAAGAACTGAAGGCGGTGGCGGCGCGCAACGCGGCGGCGGTCGGCGCGGGACATACCTTCTTCGTGGCCATGCGCGAAGGCTATCCCATCAATGTGCTGAACCGCATACAGGAAGTGCCGGAGGTCTGTTCCATCTTTTGCGCGACGGCGAATCCAGTGGAGGCCATCGTCGCCGAAACCGAGCAGGGGCGCGGCGTGCTGGGCGTGATCGATGGTTCTTCTCCCCAAGGCCTCGAGACGCCGTCCGACGTCGAGTGGAGACACGGATTGCTGCGCAAGATCGGCTATAAACGATGATCCTCCACAACGAGCAGGAACTGGAGGACCTCCTGGCGCGGCCCAGCGCGCGCGACGTGGCGGCCTTCCAGGATCTCTCGGGCGACATCGTCATTCTGGGGGTCGCCGGCAAGATGGGCCCCAGCCTGGCGCGGCGGGCGCGGCGCGCCAGCGACGCAGCCGGCGCCAGGCGGCGCATCGTGGGCGTGGCGCGCTTCAGCGAAGCCGGCCTGCGCGAACAACTCGAGCGTGACGGCATCGAGACCATCGCCGCCGACTTGCTCGACGCCGGCAGCCTGGCCAAGCTGCCCGACGCGCCCAACGTGGTCTTCATGGCGGGCCGCAAGTTCGGCTCGACCGGCTCGGAGGAACTCACCTGGGCCATGAACACGTATCTTCCGGCGCTGGTGGCCGAACGCTATCGCGACGCGCAAGATCGTGGCGTTTTCAAGCGGTAACATCTATCCGTTCACGCCGCTCGCGCATGGCGGGCCCACCGAGACGTACCCGCCGGCGCCCGTGGGCGAGTACGCGCAATCCGTGCTGGGCCGCGAGCGCATGTTCCAGTATTGTTCGAAGCGCTTCGGCACCCCGTGCGTGCTGCTGCGGCTCAACTACGCCATCGAGCTGCGCTACGGCGTGCTGCTCGACATTGGCCGCAAGGTGTTCGAGCGGCGCCCGGTGGACGTCACCATGGGCGCGCGTGAACGTGATCTGGCAAGGCGATGCGAATTCCGTCGCGCTGCGCAGCTTCGCTCATATGTTCCTCGCCCGCGGCAATTCTGAATCTCACCGGACCCGAAACGCTCTCGGTCCGCTGGATCGCGCGCCAGTTCGGCGAGCGGTTCGGCGTGGAGGCGGTGCTGGAAGGGGCCGAAGCGCCCACGGCACTGCTCAACAACGCATCGCATTGCCAGGCGGTCTTTGGCTACCCGGAAGTGAGCGTCGATCAAATGCTCGACTGGCTCGCCGAATGGATCCGCCAGGGCGGTTCGAGTTGGGCCAAGCCCACGCATTTCGAAACCAGGGACGGGAAATTCTAATGTCTTGGCGAACCCGGCTGAAGCAAGGCGTGGTCATCCCCGCGCACCCTCTGGCTCTGAGGAGCGATCGCAAACTCGACGAGCGCCGGCAGCGCGCGCTGACCCGCTACTACATGGACGCGGGCGCCGGCGGCGTAGCCATCGCCGTGCATACCACGCAGTTCGAGATTCGAGACCCGAAAGTTGGATTATTGGAACCGGTGCTCTCGCTCGGTATCGAAGAGCTGCGCGGCCGCGACGCGGTGAAGATCGCCGGCGTGGTCGGCAAGACGCCGCAGGCGGTGCAGGAGGCCGAACAGGCCGCACGCCTGGGTTACGACGCCGGTCTGTTGAGCCTGGGCGCCATGCGCGACGCCTCCACCGCCGAGTTGCTCGCGCACGCCCGCGCCGTCGCGGGAATCCTCCCCGTGTTCGGTTTCTATTTGCAGCCCGCCGTCGGCGGACGCATTCTCCCGTACGAGTTCTGGCGCGGCTTCGCCGAAATCGAAAACGTCGTCGCCATCAAGATAGCGCCGTTTAACCGCTATCAGACGCAGGACGTGGTGCGCGCCGTGGCGGATTCCGGACGCGCCGCGGAGATCGCACTTTACACGGGTAACGACGATCAGATCGTGATCGACCTGCTCACCACCTTCGAATTCAGCGGCCAGCGCCTCCGCATCGTGGGCGGCCTGCTGGGCCACTGGGCGGTGTGGACCAGGCGCGCCGTCGAACTTCTCAACCGCGTCCACGCCGTGGTGGCCGGCCAGGCCGCGCTCGCGCCGGAGTGGTTGACGCTGGCGGCTCAAGTGACCGACACGAACGCGGCGTTTTTCGATCCCGCCAACAGTTTCCACGGCTGCATCGCCGGGTTGCACGAAGTGCTGCGCCGCCAGGGATTGTTCACCGGGCGATGGTGCCTGAACCCTTCGGAAGATCTTTCCCCTGGGCAGAGTGAAGAGATCGACCGTGTCTATCGCGATTATCCCGAGCTGAACGATGACGCCTTCGTGGCCGAAAACCTGGACCGCTGGCTCGCCTAGATCTTCCTGTCAGGAAGGCGCCGGCGTGGCGCCGGACATGCTTCGTTTGTCCATCGGCCCCGAGGATCTGGTGTAGACTGATTCGCTGGGAGGCAGCCAGAATGAACGTCATCCTTGCCCCCGCTATTGTGGGGCTGGGCCTTTTTCTGCTGGGTCTTTTCCAGGTGCGCAAACTGCGCGCCAGCCGGAACTGGCTCATGACTTCGGGCATCGTGCGTGAAGTGCTGGTCGAATTTCAAGCGGCCACTCAGTCGGGGGACTCCGATGACTCCGATTCCTACACTCCGGTGGTGAAGTATGGTTTCGGCGTGGCTGGGAAGCCGTACCTCGGCACACGGATTCGCTTCGACGCGAAGGCCTTCCAGTCGGATGTCGCGGCACGCAAATCGGTGGCCGGCTTTCGCCCGGGCCTCCCCGTGACGGTGTTCTACAATCCAGCCAACCCGGCCGATTGCGTGCTGGAACGCAAGAACTCGGCCGGCTGGGTGTTCCTGATCCTCGGCGCCTTCATCGTGCTGCTGGCATTGGCCGCGGCGTTGAAGTAGCGCGAGTCCGGCCGCAGCCCCGCTCGTCCACATCCGCTAAAATGGGTGTGCGATGAATCCGAAACTGCCGCTGGCGGCGATCACCGACGAATTCGCTCCTGACCTGGAAACCGCCCTGCAAGGCATGGCGGGCGTGGGAATGACCGGCGCCGAATTGCGCATGGTTTCCGGCAAGAACATCCTGGACCTCACCGACGATGAGGTCGCGCGCGCCAAAGCCGCCGTCGAGGCCAAGGGGATGAAGATCATCTCGCTGGCTTCGCCGCTGCTCAAGGTGGTGCTGCCGGACGCGCCGCCGCTGGACCATCGCTTCGAGCAGGACGGCTTTGCCTCGAAACATACCATGGCGGATCAGCCGCGCCTGGCGCGCCGCGCCTTCGACATCGCGCACATGACCGGCGCACGCATCATCCGCGTGTTCAGCTACTGGCGCACGGTGGAGCCGGAGAAATGCTTCGATCGCATCGCCGGGACGCTTCTCAGACTCGCCGAGCAGGCGGCCCAGGAAGATCTCATCATCGGACTCGAAAACGAACAGGCCTGCAACATCGCCACGGCCACGGAGTCGGCAGTGATGCTCGACATGGTGACGCATCCCAACCTCGGCCTGGTTTGGGATCCGGGCAACTGCGAAGTGTCGGGCGAACATGCCTTCCCTGATGGCTACCGCAAGCTCCCCATGGGGCGCATCGCGCACGTGCACGCCAAAGACGTGCGCCTGGTGGACGGCAAGCCGGCCTGGGGACTGCTGGGCGCCTGGGACGTCGATTGGAAAGGACAGATCGCGGCCCTGCTCGCCGACGGCTACACAGGATGGGTGAGTCTGGAAACCCATTGGCCGGGTCCGGGCGGAGACAAGTTCCAGGCCAGCGTCATCTGCGGCTGGAACCTGCGCGAACTGCTGGCGGCGGCATAGTCATGAAAATTGAGATCGAAGGCGTAACCCTGCATCTGGCGCACCCGGACGAGATCGCCATGCGCTGGGTGGGTCAACAAGACGCCATGCGGCAACTGCTGGCGGCGTGGATGGTGATTGAGGCGCGAGACCTGCCCATGAACCCGCGGCTCATCGGCAAGCCCGGCGTGGGCAAGACCACGCTGGCCTACACGGCGGCCAAGCAGATGGCGCGCGAGGTCTACATCCTGCAAGCCACGGTGGACACGCGCCCCGAGGATCTGCTGATCACCCCGGTCATCGAAGGCGAGGGCAAGCTACGCTACGTGGCTTCGCCGCTGGTGACGGCCATGATCCGGGGCGGCATTTGCGTGCTCGACGAGGGCAACCGCATGAGCGAGAAAAGCTGGGCGAGCCTGGCGCCGCTGCTCGACATGCGGCGCTACGCGGAGAGCATCGTGGCGGGCATTAAGATCCAGGCCCATCCGGATTTCCGCCTCGTCGCCACCATGAACGACGACGCCTCCACGTTCGATCTGCCCGAGTACATACACTCGCGCCTGCAGCCGCAGATTTTGATCGACTTTCCGGAGCGCGACGAGGAGTATCAGATCCTCAAGGAGAATCTACCGTTCGGCGAAGAGCGAGTGCTCCAATATGTCACCGAGTTCCTGCAGCAGGCGCACAGCGCCGACGAACGCTACACCGTGCGGGACGGCATCAACCTGGCGCGCTACGCCATGAAGCTCAGCGCTTTCCCGGACGGAGCAGAGGAAACGGGCAGCGCGCTGCGCACGGCGGTGCTCGAAACCTTGGGCGAAGAGGCGCTGCGCTATGTCCCACGACTCTGAGTCGCTCGCGAACTCGGCGGGCAGCCTTGATCGGGGCCGCTTCCGTTACTTCCCCGTCGCGCCTGGGCGCCTGGAATTTGCCGTGGAACTGCGGCGCGCCATCCTGGACATGCGTCCCGACGTGGTGGCGGTGGAACTGCCCACGAGCCTGGAGGAGGTTTACGGGCAGGCCGTCCGGCGCCTGCCCGAGATGTCCGTCATCGTCTATCCCGACGGGACCGATCCCGAGCGGGCCGTCTACGTCCCCGTGGAGCCGGCCGATCCGTTCACCGAAGCCGTGCGCACCGCCATCGAAATGGGCGCCGAGTTGATGTTTCTGGAGCCCGGCGGCGGCGCCCGTCCGCACTTGCCCGACGCCTATCCCGATCCCTACGCGCTGCGCTCCATCGGCCTGGCCAAGTACATTGAAGCGTACCGCGTCCACCCGCAGGCGCGCGACGAAGCGGTGGCGGCGCACGCCGCGGGAATGGCGTGGAAGCTCCAAGGCGCCGATCCCGAGGCGCGGGTTATGGTGGCCGTCTCGCTGAATCTACTCGACGCGCTGCTCGACGCCATGGAGATGCCGCAGGAGGAGCCTCCGCGCCGCCGCATCGAACAAGCACAGTTGATCAACCCGCATCCGGACTGCCTGGTCGAGATCACCACCGAGTATCCGTATCTACAATGGCGATACGAGAACTTTCGCGCCGGGATGAGCGACGCGAAGCTCGCCGACCGGCGTTGGGCACAACTCGAGTTGCTGCGCGAGGCCGAGCGCCAGTACGAGAAGAACGCCGGAGAAAAGATCGAGCAGTGGCAGCGCCGCCTGATGGCGCGCTACACGCGTAATCTCGCGCTGGCCTCCGGAGGCCTGGTGGCCGGGCTGTTCGATTTGACCGTGGCCGCGCGCTCGCTCGCCGACGATAACTACGCTTGGGAGGTTTGGGACGTGGCCGGGCGCTACCCGGCGCAAAAAGCGGAGAGCGATCTGGAAACCGTGAACCTCTCGGGCGAAGAAGTCTGGATCAATACCCGCAAGATGCGTTTGCGGCGCCGGCTGCCGCATCCCAAGCGGCGTTTGCGGCCGGCGAGTCTGAAATTGCGCAAGAAAGAGAAGAAGCCCGGCGAGTGGGCGCGCAACCTCGACGGCAACAGCATCTGTTCGTATCCGCCTGAAGACCTGGTGATTGAAAACTACGGACGTGTTCTGAAGCAGAAGGCCAAGAGCATTCTATCGGAAGAGCGGGTGCGCACCGAGCCGTTCACCACATCGGTGCGCGACGGCATCGACCTGCGCGAGACCATACGCAACTGGTACGAGAAGAAAATCTACGTCCGGGAATTCGACAAGATCATGGGTGAAGTGGGCGCCCTGGTGGTCATTTACGACGAAGATCGCGAGGACCGCTGCACCTACCTCACCACGTGGCTCGGCGAAAATCAGAATGAGAGCGACATGGCGTTCTACTCCACCGACCCGTTCGCGCACATGATCGGCCCCGGCATCGGGCGCGCCGAGTACGGCGGCTTCCTGATGACGCTGCCCCCGCGCCGCATGGTGGATGTGTGGGGCGACCCGGACTACTGGCTGGCGGAGACCAAACCGGAACGATTGCTGCTGGCGGCGCTGGACTACTCGATACACCGGCACGTGGTGTACGTGGCGGCGCGTCCGCCTCGTTCCATTTTCCGGACCATCGCGTACCGGTTGGGGCGCTCCATTCTCTACGTGCCCATCGGGCAGCTTTCGCCGGCTAAGTTGAAGAAGATCCGCGTGGTGCACGTGCTGGACAGTTACGCGCGCCGCGAGGAAGCTTCGAGTTATCTTTGGTAGAGTACATGAACACTCAAAAGACCGTACTGCTCGGCGCCGCTTTGTGCGCCGTCTTGCAAGCTTCCGAGGTTGGCAAGGATTGGGGAGTCGAAAAGCAGTCCTGGATCGACCCGGTCACCAAAGTGCGCGTGTGGGAGATGACCGCGAACAAAGGCGAGGCCAACACGCTGTACTTCCACTTTCCGAATTTCACGCGCGATGGCCGCTACTTGCTCTTCACGTCGAATCGCACCGGCTCGAACCAGATCTATCGCATGTCCATTCCGGAGGGGCGCATCGTACAACTAACGGATTCGCCGGGCATAGGCGGCATCGGCCTGGTGCCGGACCCCACCAACGCGCGCCGCATCTACTATCAGCGCGGGCACGACATTGTGGCACTCGATGTGGACGATTTCTCCGAACGCCTGGTGGGCACGGTGCCGGAGCCGCACCTCGGCGGCTATCACCAACCCACGCTGAGCGGCGACGGCAAGTGGATCACCGTGGGACGGCAAATCGACCCGAAAACCTGGGAAATAGGCTTGATGAGCACCGAGACGGGCCGGTATAAGACGGTCACGCGCACCGGATTCCGCATCGGTCACGTGCAGCACAGCCCCAAGGAGCCGGTCATTTTCTTCACCTGGGAAACCAGCGGATATGCGCCGCAACGCAGTTGGCTGGTGAACACGGACGGTACCGGATTGCGGCCCTTCTACCAGCGCGTCGATCGCAAGGACTGGTTCACGCCGCTGAAAGAATGGCTCACCCACGAAGCCTGGATCATGGGCACCGGAGAAATGACCATGGTGAACGACCGCGTCGGCATGGTGGTGGTCAACACCAACGGAACCTCGCGCCTGGTGCGCGAAGGCAGTTATTGGCACGGACAGGCGCGGCCCGATGGCAAGTTCATCATCTCGGACGATTTCGATGGCCGTCTTTGGCTGACCGAAACGGCCACGGGCACGACACGCGTCCTGGCCACCGGCCTGCGCAAGCCGAAAGATGTGCACCTGCATCCGAGCTTCGACTGGGGAGGCCGTTACGTCATTTTCAATACCACCAAAAACCACCGGGCCGTGGGATTGATCGACCTGAACGACCTGCCGCCCCAGGTCTGGCAATAGCGGCCTCAGCCGCGCGCGGCGGCACCGGCGATCGCCTCGACGAGGCCATCGGTGGTATACGTGGCGGCCTCGGCATCCACCGCGATTCCGAGCTTGCGGGCAGTCGCTGAAGTTACGGGCCCGATGGATGCCACGCGCACGCCCACAAGGGCCGCGAGGCCCGCCGCCGAGACAAAGTTCTTCACCGTCGACGAACTGGTGAACGTGACCCAGTCCGGCCGCACGCCTTCGCGAAATAGTTCGGCGGCACGCGCACCGGCGTCCGCCGGCACCACGGTGTGGTAGGCCTCGACTACTTCGACCTGCGCGCCCAGAAGGCGCAGCTCGTCCGGAACCACATCCCGCGCCACGGCGGCCCGAGGCAGCAGAATGCGCTTTCCGCGGAGGTCGATATCGGCGAACGCAGCCACCAGGCTTTCGGCCACGTACTCTTCCGGCATGAGGCTCACGCGAAGCCCCAGGTCTTCCGCCGCCTGCCGCGTCGCCGGACCGATGGCGCAAATCGAGGCGCGCAACCCGGGCGCCTTCTCTGCGCCGCGCGCGCCGAATGCGCGAACACCGTTGGCGCTGGTGAAGACGATCCAATCGAAAGTTGCGAGCGCGGCCATGGCGCGATCCAGCGGCGCCGGATCAGACGGCGGTTGAATCTCGATGGTGGCGAAATCGACCACCTCGGCGCCGCGCGCGCGCAGTTTCGTGGAGAGATCTCCGGCCTGCCCTTTCGCCCGGGTCACCGCCACGCGAAGCCCCAGCAGCGGCGAGGGTCCGTAAACGGCCTCCAGGATGGCCCGCCCGCCGCCGCCCAATAACTCGCGCGCCAGCGCGGAGCCGAGTTGAGAAGCGTCGCCCATGGGCCCCGACTTCTCACCCCGGACAATGGAGCGCCCGTCCGGCGACGCCACGATGGCGTTGAGATGCAGCCATCCCGCATCCACCGTGGCATGGCATCCAATGGGCACCTGGCACCCGCCGCCCAGCGCGCCCAACACCGCGCGTTCGGCCGTGACGGCGGCGCGCGTCACCACGTCGTCTAAACGCCGCGCGATGTGAAAGGCCTCGCCCCGGTCGTCGCGTGTCTCGATGGCCAGAGCGCCTTGACCCACGGCCGGGCACATCACTGAGTCCGGCAAAAGCTCGCGAATGCGCTCCGCCCAACCCAGGCGCTTCAGTCCGGCGGCCGCGAGCAGAATGGCATGGTACTGGCCCTCGGCGAGTTTGCGAAGCCGCGTATCCAAATTGCCGCGCAGCGGTTCGATCGCGAGATCCGGCCGCAGCGCCAGCAATTGCGCCGAGCGCCGTAATGAACTGGTCCCCACGCGCGCGTTCGGTGGAAGTTCCTGGAGCGTGCAACCCACCATGGCGTCGCGCTCGTCCTCGCGCGCCGGGATGGCTGCCACCGTCAACCCGGGCGGCACTTCGGTGGGCAGATCCTTCATGCTGTGGACGGCCAGGTCCACGCGTCCATCGAGCAAGGCTTCCTCGATTTCCTTGGTGAACAGCCCCTTGGTGCCTACTTGTGCGAGCGGCACGTCGGTGATCTTGTCACCTGTGGTCTTGATGATTTCGATGCGCGTCTCCACGCCGAGCTCGGCCAGGCGCGCCGCCACCCATCGCGCTTGCCACAGGGCCAGTTGAGAACCGCGAGAACCGATTACCAGCATGGTGGTCAATCTCCGAGCCTGAATATGCGATGAATCAGATCCACCAGGTGCGACCCCTCGGGTTGTCCGGCGCTGCGCCGCAACTCGGATATGTGGCCATGCGCCACCTTGTTGACGATGCCGCGCGTGAGCGCTTCCAGAGCTTCTTCCTGCTGCGGCGTGAGCGCGCCCAGCTTCGTGCGCATGCGCGCAAGCTCGCCCACGCGGATCTGTTCGAGTTGCTCCTGCAAGCCCACGATGGTGGGCGTTACTTCGCGCGCGTGCAGGCGGATGACCATGCGGTCGACTTCCATGGCGACGATGGCCTCGGCCTGCTCGGCTTCCTTGGCGCGCTCCTGCCGGTTGGAATTCACCACGCGTTCCAGATCGTCGATGTCGTAAAGGAAGACGTTGTCCAGGCGGTTCACCGCCGGGTCGATGTTGCGCGGGACCGCGATGTCGATCAAGAACATGGGCCGGTTACGGCGCGCATCCAAGGCACGCGCGGATGTCGTCGGGACTCAGGATGTAGTGCGGGGCGGCGCTGGAGGCGATGACGATGTCCACCTCGTGAAGGCCGGCGGCGAAATGTTCGTAGTCGACAATCACGCCGTCGAAAAGGCGTGCCATTTCCACCGCCCGCTCGCGGGTGCGGTTGGTCACGAAGACGCTCGCGACGCCCGAACGGCGCAGGTGGCGGGCGGCGAGTGCCGACATCTTCCCCGCCCCCACCACCATCACCTTCTTGCCCTCGAGCGAGCCGAAGATCTGGCGCGCCAACTCCACCGCGGCGTAACTCACCGACACCGCGCTGCGGCCGATTTCGGTCTCCGAGCGCACGCGCTTGGCCACGCTGAAAGCTCGCATCAGAAGTGCATCCAGGAATCCGCTCAACGCGCCATGGGCTTTGGCGGCGGCGTAAGCGGCTTTCAGTTGACCCAGGATTTGCGGCTCGCCGAGCACCATCGAATCCAGGCTCGCGGCCACGCGAAACAGATGGCGGACCGCTTCGCGATCCTCGTGATGGTACAGATATGGCTTGGCCCAACCACGCTCGACACCGCGACTATGTTCAAGAAAGCCGGCCACGAGCAAGGCCGGGTCGCAGGCGTCGTCGGAAGCCACAGCAACTTCCACGCGATTGCAGGTGGAGAGGATCATCCCCTCCAGAAGCCCCGGTTCGCCTTTCAAGGCGCGGAGCGCCTCCGGCAGCGATGGCTCGCTGAAGGCCAGCCTCTCGCGCACCTCCAGCGGCGCCGTACGGTAATTCAGCCCAGTGATCGCAAATCTCATCGCGTGAACATCGGACGCAGACCCACGTGCGCGGCCCAGGTCACCGCCGAACATCCCAAGACCACAATCGACATTACCGCCGCTTTGCGCCCGCGCCAGCCAGCGGAAACGCGCAGGAACACCAGAATCAGATAAAATACCCACGTCACCAGCGAAACCACGATCTTGGGTTCCGCAATCCACCGTGTTCCGCTCTCGATAAAGGCCCAAATGCTCCCGGCGATGACGGCCAGAGTAATGAGCACGAAGCCCGCTGCCATGGAGGCCGAGATCAGGTTGTCCAGCACGCCCAGCGGCGGCAACCAGTGCAGAAACACGCTCGCACGCTTACTCTTCAATTGCCGCTCTTGAATCAGATAGGCTAATGAACCCACCGCCATCAGAAGCATGGCCGCGTACCCCGTCAGCACCAGCGCGACGTGCACCAACAACCACACGCTGCGCACTTTCGGATCGGACCAGGAATTAACGGGACTGCCCAACGCGCCAACCAGGGTCATCAGAAAGACCAGCGGAAACAGGAATGCGCTCAATGATTCAATGTGGTAACGCAGATACACCAGCAGGAAGAGCAGACCGATCAGATACGCGCAGAGCGAGATGGACTCGTAAAAATTGTTGGCCGGGAAATGGCCCGTGTAAGCAGCTTCCTCCACGATGGAGACAAAGTGGAGCGTGAGACCGCCGCAGAAAGTGATGAAGGCAAGCCGGAACAATTTGGCGTGGCCCTTCAGGATGGTGAGAATGGCGTGGACCAGGCCCACCGCATAGAGCGCGGCGGCCACGCGCAGCCAGATGACGCTCATCTCATGCATATTCGGGAGTCCCGCTTATCCAGATCATGGGAGGCAGGCGCGCCGCCCCCGGCGCGCCTGCCTGGTCCCCTTCAGTATATCGTGACGGAGCGCGGCGTTCGGACGCCGTCGGGTGTGCGGCAAGAATGTGGGCAGACGCGAAAAGACGCGCGCAGACAGCCTTTTCCGCCACAGTGCCACCATTCCCTATCCGTGGGTATATCGTGGCGGAAAAGGTGTCTGTCCCAGTTTTCGCGCCCACATTCTTGCCGCACACCCGACGCTGGTCATCGTCCGAGTTCGCCTTCGGCGGCTTCGAGTTCCTTGCCCGCCTCGGCAAATTTGCCTTGCGAAACCAGATCACGATAGCGGCGGAAGTGTCTGCGGACGGATTCGATGCGCGGGTCCGGTCCGGCGCCGGGCACGGTGGCCGGAGAGGACGCGGACGCCTTCAGGGGCGTATCGCCCAGCGTGCGCACCTTGACCCCCGCAAGTTCCGCCAGGGCTTGCTCGTAAGTATCCGCATAGATGACGGTATCGCCCATGCCGAGGGCGATCTTCTTGAGCTGGGGCATGCGCGCCTGGGCGGCTTGAATGTAGATCGGCTGGATGTAAATGAAGGTGTTCTCGATGGGCAGGACCAGCATCTGGCCGCGAATCACCTGAGAGCCCTGCTGGTTCCAGAGGGTGAGATCCTTGGAAATGTTCTGGTCCTGGCTGATCTTGGCTTCGATCTGCATGGGCCCATAGATCAGGGCCTGCTTGGAAAGCTTCAGGACGAGCAACTCGCCCAGGTTCTCTCCGTCGCAACGGGCCACCATCATGCCGATCAGGTTGTCCTTGTTGCGTGGCGTAAACGGGAGAATGAGCAGGAACTCGGGCTTATCCGAACCCGGAACGGTACCCACGATGTAGGTGGGCGTCATGCTCTTGGCTTGCGCTTCCTGCCCGGTGGTGGTCCTGGCGATGTCCCAGAGATCCTCTTTGTTGTAAAAGGACTCCGGGTCCAGCATGTGGAAGGTACGGTAGATCTCGGCCTGCACACGGAAGAGGGTTTCCGGATAGCGGGCGTGAGCGCGCAGATCGGCGGGCATCTCCGAAGCCGGCACCAGCAGATGGGGAAATATGCGCTGGTAGGCCTGAATGATGGGGTCGGTGGGATCGAAGACGTAGAGCCGGGCGGTACCGTCGTAAGCGTCCACGGTGGCCTTAACGGAGTTCCGGATGTAGTTGACCGAACCCACGCCCTGGATGTCGACTAAGCGGGAGTAGGGGTGCGCTTGCGAGGTGGTGTACCCGTCCACCATCCAGACCATGCGCCCGGCGGAAGTGAGCACCAGGTAGGGGTCGGCGTCCCAGGTGACGAAGGCGGCGAGTTCTCCGAGGCGCTCGCGGACCTTGCGACGGACCATCATGCGGCTCTCGGGAGTGAACATGCCGGTGAGCAGGATCTTCCAATCGCCCTCGGCCAGAGCGGCGGCGAAACGGATGGGCAGCGAGTCGATGGCGAAGCCGCCTGTACCTTCGTAGCGGCTGTGGACGTTCTCGGCGCCGGACGGATAGTTGAACTCGGGCTGTTTGGTGTGGACGAACACGGGTTCATGAAGCTGTTCGCCGTAATAAAGCTCCGGCCGCGTGAGTTTTAGGCTGGGGGTCTTCACCAACGGCGGGGCGTCCTGAATGAACAGGACCGGGAGGCCTTCCGGAGTGATGCGATTGGCCTCTGCCATGACCAGGCCGTAGCCGTGTGTGTAAACGAATTTGGAGTTAACCCAGCCGGCCTGCGCACCGCCGACCTGGCGAATGTCGAGTTCGCGCGGCGTGAGCAGCACCTGGCGAAGCTGGCCGTCGATGATGTAGCGGTCCACGTCGCTGTCAACAAAAACATAATAGGGCCGGATGGCCTGGAGCTGCGTGACCGTGTCGTGGAAAGCCCGCCAATCCCAGAGGCGCACGTTGTCGAGTAAGGGCTTGTGGCGCGCGAGATCGACCTTGGATTCGAGCTTGGCGTCGAACTCGACCTCTTGGATACGTTTTTCGAGGCCGTAAGCGGCGCGCGTGGCCGCGATATGGCGCTCGACGTAGGGGCGCTGGAGGGAGATCTCGTTGGGCTTCACGTAGAGCGCGTTGACCAGCATGGGCGCGGCGCCGCGAATGAGCAGGACGAACACCATGGCCAAGGCGAGCTTTCTTTGCCGCAGGGCCAGAAAGACCGCAGCCGCCACCGCGGCGGCCACCGCCAGCCACTGAAACGGAAGGCTGACGTTCTGGTTCACGTAGTCCACGCCAACCAGAAAGCCGTGATCGTTGTACAGCATCGCATACCGGTCGAGGTAGAAACGCACGGCCAGGGCCAGCAGAAAGATCGCCCCGATCCATCGCAAGAAAGACGCCGCCGAGGGCTTCGCCGAGACGCAATTCCTGAATATCGAAAACGCCTTCCTTGGCCCACTCGGGGAAACGTTCGCGGAGCTGCCACAGACGCGAGGTGAGCAAGTACAGGACCCCGCTAACCAAGGCCAAGCCCAGGACAAAGCGCAGCAGTTCGGAATAGAACGGGAGTTCGAACAGGTAGAACGACAGCGGATGCGCGAAGACCGGATCGCGCCAGGCGGTGGCCTCGAGTGGAAGGTTGCGTCCGCCAAAGAAGCGGATGGCGGTCCAGGAATCGATGGTCGCCGAGGCCAGCAGAAACGCCAGCAACAGCAGAGCGACGGTGGAGATCTTGGCGTAAAGGGGAACGCGGCGCAACCCGGTACCGGCGGCTTTGAGAGCGCGAGCGTGAACCCACCAGAGAACCACGAAGGCCAGGACAGACGCGGCCAGCGCCGGGGCCAGGCCGTAGAGCAGCATGCTGAACCAGGTAGGGAGCTGGCCCATCTCCTTCCACCACTGATAGTCGATGACGTAGGAAGCGGCGGTGCGGGCGCCCAGGAACACCGCCATCAAGATGCCGATTACAACGATCATTCCACCTTGGCGCCGTGAGGGGCCTTGAATTTCCGGGTAGGGCATGTCAGCACTCCTTGTTTCGCGACCAGACAAACTTTCCATTCACCATGGTTGCGACGGGCGCGCCTCGGAACGTGCGGCCGTCGAAAGGCGTGTTGCGGCTCTTTGAATAGGAGCGGTTCACGTCGTAGGTCCAGACGAGCTCGGGGTCGAACAACGTGAGGTCGGCCACCGCGCCGGGAGCCAGGCGTCCGCGGTCCAGATGGAGGACGCGCGCGGGCCCCAGCGACATCAATTCTATCATGCGCATCAGGGGTAACCTGCCGGAGTGCACGAGCGTTTCCAGGGCGACCGCCAGGGCCGTTTCCAGTCCGATGATGCCGAACGGGCACCGCTCGAACTCCTGCATCTTCTCGCTGCCGGCATGCGGCGCGTGATCGGTGGCGATGGCGTCGATGGTGCCCGAGGCGAGACCCTCGACGATGGCAGCGGCGTCGTCGAGCGTGCGCAGCGGAGGCTTCATCTTGAAGTTGCTGTCATACGGCAGCATGGCGGTGTCGCACAGCGCCATGTGATGAGGCGTGGCTTCGGCGGTGATGGTGAGGCCGCGAGCCTTGGCTTCGGCCACCATGCGCACGCCGCCGCGCGTGGAGATGTGCGCGACGTGGAAGTGCGCGCCGGTGGTCTCGGCGAGCAGAATATCGCGCGCGACCATGACGTCTTCCGAACAAGCCGGAATGCCGTGCAAGCCGTAACGCACGCTCTCGAAGCCCTCGTGCATAACGCCGCCGGCGCTCAGATGCAGGTCCTCGCAGTGGTCGATGACCACCAGGTCCAGGGCGCGGGCGAATTCCATGGCACGGCGCATCACGCGGCTGTTCATCACCGGCTGGCCGTCGTCGGAGATGGCCACGATGCCGGCGGTCTTCATGGACGCGTACGCCGACACTTCCTCGCCGGCACTGCCCTTGGTGATGGCGCCGATGGGCAGCACGTTCACTTGCGCGAAGCGGCGCGCGCGATCCACGATGTAGCTGGTGACGGTGGCGCTGTCGTTCACCGGGTCCGTGTTCGGCATCGCGCAGATGGACGTGAAGCCGCCTGCCGCCGCCGCGCGCGATCCCGTTTCAATGGTTTCCGCATGCACGAAGCCCGGCTCGCGCAAGTGCACGTGCATGTCGATGAAGCCGGGGGCCACCACCAGGCCGGTCGCGTCGAACACTTCGGAGCCAACTTCGCCGAGGTTCCGTCCCACCGCGAAAATGCGCCCGTTCTCCACCAGAACATCCGCAATGCCGTCGCGCGAGGCGGCCGGATCGATGACGCGTCCGTTCTTGAGAAGCGTTCTAGCCATGGTCAGCTCAAGATCCTTTCCAGCACCGCCATGCGGACAGCCACGCCGTTCTCCACCTGATTGAGAATGACCGACCGCTGCGAATCCGCCACCTCGGAGTCGATCTCGCGGCCTCGATTGATGGGCCCCGGGTGCATGACGATGACCTCCGGCTGGGCCAGCGACAGGTGCTCCAGCCGCAGGCCGTAATACTGGAAGTACTCGCCGGCCGGAAAGGCCACCTCGTGCTGCCGTTCCAGTTGCACGCGCAGCATCATGATGACGTCGGCGCCCGTGATGGCCTCGCGGATATCGGTGGTGAGGCGCACGCCCGGCGCGATGCGCGCGAGCTCCGGCGGCAGCAGCGTGGGCGGACCGCACAGCACGATGTCCACGCCGAACTTCGAGAGCAGGTAGACGTTGGAACGCGCCACGCGGCTGTGCGCGATGTCGCCAATGATGGCGATGCGCAGGCCTTCGAGCGTGGGCTTGCGGTCGAGGATGGTCCGCGCGTCCAACAGCGCCTGCGTGGGATGCTCGTGCGTGCCGTCGCCGGCGTTGATGATGGGGGTCGGCAGATAGCGCGCCAGAAAGTGCGGCGCGCCCGACGCCGCGTGCCGCATCACGATGGCGTTCGGACGCATGGCGGCCAGCGTGTTGAGCGTGTCCACCAGCGACTCGCCCTTGCTCACGCTGGATCCGGCGGCGGTAATCGAAATCGTGTCGGCGCCCAGCCGCTTGGCGGCGATCTCGAAGCTGGTGCGCGTGCGCGTGGACGCTTCGAAGAACAGGTTGACGATCATCTTGCCGCGCAGAACGTCCAGGCGCTTGAAGGAGCAATCTTGTAACGGCTGGAAATCCTTGGCGCGGGTAAGGATGGATTCGATCTCCGCTCGATCCAGCGTCTCGATGCCGAGAAGGCCTTGAGGCATGGCTTACTCCGGAAGCTTTTCGACCAGAAGAACTTTCTCGGTCTGGTCAATTTCCTGGAACTTCACTTCGATGATCTCGTCGTCGGTGGTCTGCACCATGCGACCGACGTAGCGCGCCTCGATGGGCAGTTCGCGGTGCCCGCGGTCTATCAGCGCGAGCAGTTGCACGCGCGAGGGGCGCCCATGATCGAACAGCGCGTCCAGGGCCGCGCGCACCGTTCGGCCCGTGTAGAGGACGTCGTCCATGAGCACGATGTCCTTGCCGGTAATGGGGAACTCGATGGCAGTCTGGCTCACCACGGGCGCCGGGCCCACCGTCGACAGGTCGTCGCGGTAGAGCTTGATGTCGAGGATGCCGACGGGAATTTTACGGTCTTCCAGAGACTCGATCTTGCGCGCCAACCGCTCGGCCAGGGGCACGCCGCGGCGGCGAATGCCAATGAAAGCGAGTTTGTCGAGGTCCGCGCTCTTTTCGAGCACTTCGTGCGCCAGACGAACCAAAGTGCGGTCCATCTCCGAGGCGCTCATCAACTGAGTTTTCACACGTATGGCAGGCATGGAAAGACCTCTCCGAACGATACAGGTTATCACATCGGCCCCCGCCGCAGAGCGCTAGTGGCGCGGTTGACTGAGGAGCGTGGCTCTGAGGCGAATGGAACTTATGTAGTTGCTGGAAGAGGCCCACATCGAGCGGGGCACTTCCGGGCGCTTGCTAATCGGTCACCTGAGTCTGTCCCATTCCTCCGGATCGATGTGGGCTTGACGGAGGATGCTCCGAAGAGTGCCTATCGCGATCTCCTGCTTCCTTGGCACGATCGCAGTGTCCACAACCTGGCCCAGGGCGCGGACGAACTTCACGTGACTGCCTTTCTGGCCGGCTTCAACGAATCCCGCGGACTCAAGGCGGCGCTTGACTTCGCGAAAGGGCTGGGGCTTAAGCCGCCCCAACCTCAACCTCGATCGTGCGCAATTTGGGCGGGCGCGTCGCGCAGGGCGGCTCGAAGTGCAACTCCAGAGCTTCCTCTAAGTTGGCCAGCGCTTCTTCTTCCGTGGTTCCCTGACTGGCGACGTCGACTTCCAAGCACTGAGCGACGTACCAACTGCCCTCGCGCCAGACGGTTGCCGCGAACGGTCGCTTCATGCCTTCATTGTTTCACAGCGTTGGGGGATTGTGCAGCGCTATGGCGCGGTTGACTGAGGAGCGTGGCACCCAGACCAGCGATGCGATGGGAGCAACTGCGGGGCCGCCAGCCCGACGCCATGCGGTGGGCCACCGCATCGAGCGGTGCGTGCTCTACACGTACCCCTGCGCGGGCTACATCGCCTCCGAATTGGATCACGATCCTAAATTGCCGAAGTCGTGGAACTGGAAAGCCGAGCGGTGAGGCAGGCGGGCGCTTCAGCGAGGCGAAACGTCACACGCCCCAGGCGATTGCGCGCAAGTGCGTGAAGTTGATCGTGTCCATGCCCTCACGGCTGAGCGCGCAATACAGGTCCAGGTCGTCGGTGAGCACGGCGCATCGGTGCTCACGCGCCGCCGTCGCGATCGCGGCATCTACTAGTCCAAGCTGTTCATAGTGGTCATTCTGAGCTGCCCGGGCGCTTGGCAACGCAGGCTCTTTGAGAATCACCAGCACATCCTTCAGCAGTTGCCGCGCGCGCAAACGCTCAGCCCCGGAGAGATCGGTCAAGTTGCTCACTTCAGCCATCACGTGGGCCAGAGTATACAAGGACTTGAATTCACCGAGCACCCGCAGCAGCAGATCGTAGTCGCTCTTGCTGTATTGGCGAGTTCTCTTGAACTGCTCGATACGGTCTCGGTTGACGCTACCGACGATATAGAGGACCAGGAGGTTGGTGTCTATCAGCAGTCCCCTGACACCGGCAATCCCGGACCAGATATCGGATCCCTTCATTGCACGGCCGGCTCGCGCAACTTCATCGCAACGAGTTCGCCGGTTTCCACATCAATCAAGAACCGTTTGTACTGCAAAGGGTTGGCTGCGAGGCGTGCGAACGGCGCCACCTGATTCAGATCTCGCGGAAAGCTGAGCGTGATGCTCCAAACCTCGCGGTCCCTGTAAGTCTCTCTCTCGATCTCTTCCAGGTTGGACTCACTCTGGCCGAGCACTTCCGCCGCACGTTGCTTCGCGGACATGACTGCCGCTTTAGCGTCGATCACGATAGAACCCTCGCTTGAGCCACCCGCGCCGTACATGGCCCACAACTCGCGGCGCGTGGATGCCGCTCCGTTGCACTCGCACCTTCATGATAATCGATCCACGGAGGTCCAAGGGGAAAGTCAAAACAACTCGGATTCCCCCTGTATGTCGAGGAAGGCGATTGGCCCGGGTTGCTTCCCTACCGCGCCCTCAACATGCCCAGCACCGCGTTCACCAGGATGGCGCCGAGACCGATGGGGATCATGTATTTCCAGCCGATGTTCATGAGTTGGTCGTAGCGGAAGCGCGGGAAGGTGGCGCGGATCCAAATCATGATGTAGATCATGACGCTCACCTTGCCCAGGAACCAGAAGACGCCGATGGCTGCCTGGTTGATCACCGGCACCAGGAACAGCAGGCCCGCGAAGATCATGCACAGCGCCACCGCCACCAGGAAATACTGTTGCGGTTTGCTGGGCACACGTCGCAGCAAGGTGAAGCACGCCAGCCCCGAGCCGGCCAGCGCCACCACCGGCGCCGCGTAGTTGAGCGGAATCTCGAGCCAGGCGACGCTCGGGAACGGCCGCAGCCAGCCGCCCCAGAACAGGGTCACGGCTACCGACGAGATGACGAAAATGTTGCCGTACTCGGCCAGGAAGTAGAGCGCCCAGCGAAAGCCGCTGTATTCGGTCATGAAGCCGGCCACGAGTTCCGATTCGGCTTCGGGCAGGTCGAACGGCGCGCGGTTGGTTTCGGCGATGGCCGAAATCAGGTAGACCATGAACGGCACGATCATGAAGCCGTAGTTTTCGAAGATGAACCAGATGTGGCGTTGCTGCTGCCGCTCGACGATACCCGCCATACTCAGCGTTCCCGCCGCCATGACGCCGCTGAGCAGCGCCAGCGACAGCGCCACTTCATAGCTGATTAACTGCGCGCCGCCGCGCAGCGAACCGAGCAGCGGATAGTGGCTGTTGGAAGACCAGCCGCCCAGAATGATGCCCAGCACACCAACGGCGCCGCAAGCGGAGATCACCAGCAGCGCGACGTTGGCGTCGGCGGCGACGAAGTACTTCCTGCTGAACGGGAGCACACTGAAGGCCGTGAGCGCGGTCCAGGTGGAGATCACCGGCGCCAGCCAGAAGATGGCCTTGTCGGCCTGCTTGGTAATGATGTCTTCCTTCTGCAGCAACTTCACCGCGTCGGCGATGGGCTGCAGCAGGCCGTGCGGACCCACGCGCATGGGTCCCAGGCGCACTTGAAAATCGGCCAGCAGCTTGCGCTCGAGCAGCACGATGTAGCCCGCCACCAGCGGAAAGGCGCAGACGGCGATGACCGTCACCACCAGAGGTATGAACAGCGGATTTTGCAGAAACGTCTCCATGTCAATCGAACCCAATCACCGCAATAAGGACGTTTGAGCCCAGCGCACAAAAGGCTCGGGATAGATGCCTATCACCAGCGTGGCCAGGCCCGTCACGGCCAGCGCCACGCGAATTCCGAAGCTCGAAGCCATCGGTTCGCTGGAGGTTTCCTTCTCCGTGAACATGCTGCGCACGATGCGGAAGTAGTAGTAGATGGCCACGGCCACGTATAACACCGCCACTACAGCCAGCACGTAGTGCCCGGTTTCAATCAGCGAGAGGAAGATGAAGTACTTTCCGATGAAGCCGGCGGTGGGCGGAATGCCGGCGAGCGAGAGCAGGAAGATCAGCATCAGCACGGCATAGCCCGGGCTGCGGTGCATGAGGCCGGCGAAGTCGTCCACATCCTCGCCGATCAAATTCTTGCGCCGCAATGCCACCACCACCAGAAACGCGCCCAGGTTCATGAAGGTGTAGACCAGGATGTAGACGGCCACGCCCTGGAGGCCGGTGGCGTTGCCCGCGATGAGACCCAGCAGAATGTAGCCGGCGTGCGAAATGGAGCTGTAGGCGAGCAGGCGCTTCACGTTGGTTTGCGTGATGGCGGCCAGGTTGCCCACCGTCATGCTCAGGATGGCCACCACCGTCAGCATGGGCACCCACACGTCGCGCACGGCGGCGAACGGTCCCACGAACATACGCACCAGGAAGGCGAACGACGCGGCCTTGGATCCCACGGCCAAAAACGCGGTCACCGTGGTGGGCGCGCCTTCGTAGGCGTCCGGCGCCCACATATGGAAGGGCACGGCGGAAATCTTGAAGAGCAAACCGACGGCGGTGGTGGCCAGCGCCAGCAGCACCATGGCATCGCCCGGCTCGCGCAGAGCGACCGCCGCGGCTACGTCCCGCAGCTTGGTGGAACCGGCGATGCCGTAGAGCACCGAAAAACCGTACACCAGGAAGCCGCTCGAAAACGCGCCCAGCAGCAGGTACTTCATGGCGGCTTCATTCGATCGCTTTTCGGTGCGCAGGAACCCCACCAACACGTAAAAGCACAGCGCCATCAGTTCCAGGCCGATGAAGAGCGTAATGAGATCCGTGCCCGCGGCCAGGAAGAACATGCCGCACTGCGCCAGCATGATCAGGGCGTAGTATTCGCCGTGATGTTCGTCCTCAATCTCCAGATAACGGTAGCTGATCAGGCTGACCAGCAGCGCCGTCGCCAGAAAGATCCAGTTGAAGAAGATGGCGAAACCGTCGATGGTCACCGAACCGTTGAAGGCGCTGATTTCGGTTAGGCCCTGCGCGGCGAGAAAGCTCTGCTGGCGCCACAGGCCGTAACCGCAGAAGGCTTCGCCGAGCGCCACGAACAGGAGCAGGAACTTGCGCTGCCGGGGCTCGGGGAAAACCAGAAAATCGAACAGCAGCACGGCGCAGCCGAACAGCGCCAGCATGATGGCCGGAATCAGAACGAAGTGATCGGTGGAAGTGTAGAAGGGGCTCATCGGACACTCACCTCCGCGGCCACCGCTCCCTGACGGTCGCGGCTCGGAACGGATGCTGCCGCTCCCTGATGGTCACGGCCCTGATCGAGGAAGTAGCCCGGCCGGACGCGCTCGACGATTTGCGCCACCGGTTTTTCGAGAATCTCGAAATAAGGCTTCGGATAAACGCCGATCCAGAACGCCCAGGCGATGAGCGGCAGGAAGACCGCCCACTCGCGCAGGCTCAAGTCGGGCAGTTTCAAATTCTTCGGATTGGTGATTTCGCCGAGCATGGTGCGCTGATAGAGCCACAGCAGATACGCGGCGCCCAGGATCACGCCCAACACGGCGCAGGCGGCCCAGGCCCGGTTGGCCTCAAAGGCGCCCTGGAGAATGGTGAACTCGCCCACGAAGCCGTTGAGCAGCGGCAGGCCGGCCGAACTGAGCATGGCGATGGCGAAGACCACCGCGAACATCGGCATGACGTGCGCCAGGCCTCCGTATTCCTTAATCTCGCGCGTGTGCCGGCGTTCGTACGCCACGCCCACGATCAGGAAGAGCATGCCGGTGGAGATGCCGTGGTTGATCTGCTGGATCACGCTGCCCGCGATGCCGTTGGGGTTCAGCGAGAAAATACCCAGCGTGCAGAAGCCCATGTGGCTCACCGAAGAGTACGCCACCAGCTTCTTCCAATCCTGTTGCATCAGGCTGACCAGCGCGCCGTAGAGGATGCCCACGATGGACAGCGCCGCGAGCGATCTGCACGATCCATGGATCGACGGAGGCCTTCGGCAAGAGCGGCAGCGAGAAGCGGATGAAGCCGTAGGTGCCCATCTTCAAAAGCACGCTGGCCAGCACCACGCTGCCCGCCGTGGGCGCTTCGACGTGCGCATCCGGCAGCCAGGTGTGGAATGGGAACATCGGAACCTTAATGGCGAAACCGAGGAAGAACGCCCAGAACACCCACTGCTGAAGGCCCAGCGGCATATCCAGTTGCATCAGCTCTGGAGATGTCGAAGGTGTAGAAGCCGAACTGCTTGAAGTGCTGGAAGTACAGCGCCAGGATTCCCAGCAGCATGAATACGCTGCCGGCCAGGGTGTAGAGGAAGAACTTGATGGCCGCGTAAAGCTTGCGCGGGCCGCCCCACACGCCGATGATGAAGTACATCGGCACCAGCACCAGTTCCCAGAACACGTAGAACAGGAAGAAGTCCAGCGAGAGGAACACGCCGATCATGCCCACCTGCTGGAGCAGGAACATGGCGTAGTATTCCTTTACGCGCTCCTGGATGGAGCTCCAACTGGCCAGAATGGCGAGGTAGCCCACCAGCGTGGTCAGCATCACCAGCAGCAGGCTGATGCCGTCGATGCCCAGGAAATACTTGACGCCCAGGCTGGGAATCCAGTCCAGCTTCTCGACCATCTGAAAGCCCGAGGCGTTCTTGTCGAAGCGCACCAGAAGCAGCAGCGAGACGGCGAATCCGGCCAGCCCCGCGATGTTGGCCCACACGCGGATCAGGTTCTTCTTCGCGGCGGGCAGAAACAGCAGGACCGCCAGGCCGGCCAGCGGAGTGAATAAGACGATGCTCAACAAGTGCTCGTTCATAGGTCAGCGCATCACGACATAACCGAAAATCGCCACCACGCCCAACACGAAGACCAGGGCATAGGATTGCACGAACCCGGTTTGCAGGATGCGCGCCGGGAAGCTGGACATCTTAACTAGAAATGAAGTCAGGCGGACCGCGCCGTCCACGATCCAGGTGTCCCACCAAATACTGAGGCGCGAAGTGAAGCGTGTCAGCCAACCAGCGCCGTTCACCCCGCCGTCCACCACATGATTGTCGAAGGCGCTGAGCACGGTGCCGCCGCCTTTGGCGAGGCCGTTCACGAACAGAAAATCGTAGGCTTCGTCGACGCGCCACTTATGCAGCGCCCAATCGTAGAGCGGGCCGGAGGCTCGCGCGAACGCGTCGGCCGAAGCGGGCTTCACAATGTAGAGATAGCGCGCCAGGGCAATGCCCGCCAGCGCCAGGGCCACCGAAAGGCCCATCAACAGCCACTCAAGGGAGGCGTCGTGATGCGCCTGCTCCGCCACGGCGTGCGCCGCTTCACCGCTTACCACCGGCGCGAGCCAGTGTTCGAATGCGCGGAACCCGTCGCCAAAAACACTCCACAGCTTGGGCACGCCAATCCACCCGGCCAGCACGCTGCCGGCCGCGAGCACCATAAGCGGCACCGTCATCACCTTGGGCGATTCATGTATGTGCGCAGCGGCTTTCGGCTCCACGCGCGAAGCGCCGTAGAAGGTCATGAACATCAGACGCCACATATAGAACGCGGTCATGAACGCCGTCACCGCGGCCACGGCCCAGATGATTTTCGATCCGCTCGGCGAACTGTAGATCTGCCAGAGAATTTCGTCTTTCGAGAAAAAGCCCGCGAATCCCGGAATACCCGCGATGGCCAGCGAGCCAATGAACATGGTGCGGAACGTCACCGGGATCTTGTCCTTCAAGCGCGCCCATCTTGCGCATGTCCTGCTCGCCCGAAAGCGCGTGGATCACCGAGCCGGAGCCGAGGAACAGCAACGCCTTGAAGAACGCGTGCGTGTAGAGGTGGAAGATGGCCACCCCGTAAGCTCCCACGCCGGCAGCCATGAACATGAAGCCGAGCTGCGAAACGGTGGAGTACGCCAGCACGCGTTTGATGTCGTTCTGCACCAGCGCGATGGTGGCGGCCAGAAACGCCGTGAAGCAGCCTATGGCGGCCACGATCATGCTGGTTTCGGGCGTCAGGCGGAACAGCGCGTTCGAGCGCGCCACCATGTAGACGCCCGCCGTGACCATGGTCGCGGCGTGTATGAGAGCCGAAACCGGTGTGGGTCCTTCCATGGCGTCGGGCAGCCAGACGTAGAGCGGGAACTGCGCGCTCTTGCCCGTGGCGCCGATGAACAGGAGCAGCGCCATGGCGCTGAGTACGCCAAAGCCGGCGGTTTCGGCGGTGAACGCGCCGCTGGTGAGCACTTTGTTCACATCCAGAAATCGCACCGAACCGAGCACGCTCAGCATCAGGAACATGCCCAGCAGGAACCCGGCGTCGCCGATGCGATTCACGATGAACGCCTTCTTGCCCGCGTCGCCGGCCGACTTCTTATTGAAGTAGAAACCGATCAGCAGGTAGCTGCACAATCCCACGCCTTCCCAACCCACGAACATCAGCGCGTAGTTGTTGGCCAGCACCAGCATCAGCATGAAAAATACGAACAGATTCAGATAGCCGAAAAACCGGTAGTAGCCGCCCTCGTGGCCCATGTAGCCGACCGAATAGACGTGGATGAGAAAGCCGATGCCGGTGACCACCAGGATCATCACGGCGCTGAGCGGATCGAGCAGGAAGCCCCAGTCGGCCTGGAACACCGAGTGCGCGCCACTCGCCATGTGAAACGGCATTCCCGCCAGCCACGTGAATTGGATCACCTGGTGAACTTTCTCAGGGAGTCCGGCCAACTGTATGGTGGCCGCCAGCGAGAGCAGGAACGACAGGAGCACCGTGCCGGGACAGAGCAGGCTCACGATGGCCTTCGATGGCGCGCTGTGGTGATGATCGACGCCCGAGAGGTTTTGCGGGTCCAGCCGTCTGCCGATGAGCAGCATCAGCACGGCGCCCGCGAGCGGGAACAGGGGAATGAGCCAAATCAGATCGAGAAAATTCATCGTGCGGGCCTCACCACTTCAGCAAGTCGATCTCGTCGGCCAAAACGGTTTCCTTGTTGCGGAACAGCGCGATCAGGATACCCAGGCCGACGGCCGCCTCCGCCACCGCCACCGTGATGACGAAGATGGCGAAGATCTGCCCGGTGACGTGGCCGAAGTGTTTGGAGAACGCGATCAGGTTGATGTTGACGGCGTTCAGGATCAGCTCAATGGACATGAGAATGATCACGATGTTGCGCCGCGCGAGCACGCCGAGGGTGCCGATGAGGAGCAGTGCGGCGCTCAGGATCAGGTAGTGCGTGGTCGTAATGGGGTGGAGCACGTTCAAATCCTCTTCTTGGCCATGATGACGCTACCCACGATGGCTGCCAGCAACAGTAATGAGGCCACTTCGAACGGCAGCAGATACTGTTCGAACAGCACCTTGCCAATGGTTTCGACGTTGCCTTCAGTCGGGGGCGCCACACCGGGCACGGCCATGCGCAACGCCGGGGCGCCCTTGCGCAGGAAGTAAAACACCGCCGCTCCGATGGCCGCCACTGCGGCCAGCGCGAGCAGCCACTGCTTGTTGAACTGGCGCAGCTTGGCCGCTTCGTCCAGGTTGACCAGCATAATGACGAACAGGAACAGCACCATGATGCCGCCGACGTAAAGCACGATCTGCACCGCAAACAGGAACTCGGCTTTCTGCAGTAGGAACAATCCCGCCACGCCGGCGAGCGAAGCAATCAACGAGATGGCGCTGTGCACCGCGCTCCTGCGCGTGATGGTCAGGATGGCCCCCAGCAGGGTGAGGAAAGCGAATGAGTAAAAGAAAACCGTGTCCAGCATGTCAGTATCGGTTGAGCCGCCTCATGGCAATCAGAACTTGTAACGCTTGGGCCGGGGCCCGTCCTCGAGCATCTGCCGGTCCCAGATGGCGCCCTCGCGCGAGTAGCTGGCGAGCTCGAAATCCTGCGTCAATTCCAGCGCATCCACCGGACAGGCGTCCTCGCACAATCCGCAGAACATACAGCGCGACAAATCGTAAGTGAAATCGGTAAGCTCCTTGCGGCGGGTTTGCTCGTTGCGTTCGCTCGATACGATGATGAGCGCCTCCGGGCAGGCCTTGGCGCACAGGTCGCAGGCGATGCAGAGGGTCTCGCCGGTGTCGGGGTTATTGTTCAGGCGCGGCGCGCCGCGGAACCGCTCCGCCACCTTGGGCCGCTCGGCGGGATACTGATCCGTGCAGATGTTCCTGGGGTGCTGATTGCGAAACGTCACCGCCAGTCCCTGGATCAGATCCACCAGGAAGACGGTCCGCAAAAACTTCCGCATAAACCTCCTCGCCTTGTACGGGGGCGGGATATATCCCGCCCCTACCGATCTACTTCGCCGAGAACGATATCGATGGTGCCGATGACGGCCACGATATCGGCAATCAGGGCTCCGCGCACCATCTTGTCGAGCGACTGCAAATTCACGAACGACGGCGGGCGCACGCGCACCCGGTAAGGCTGCGTGGTACCGTCGCTCACTATGTAATAGCCGAGTTCGCCCTTGGGCGCCTCGATGGAAACGTAAACCTCACCCACCGGCGGCTTGATCACCTTGGGCACCTTGGCCATGATGGGGCCGGCCGGAATGTCCGCCACCGCCTGGCGGATGATGCGTGTGCTTTGCCGCATCTCCTGCATGCGGACGATGTAACGGTCGTAGGTGTCGCCGTTGGTGCGGGTGGGAATTTCGAAATCGTATTTTTCGTAGCCGGAGTAAGGCAGCGCCTTGCGTATGTCCCACTTGACGCCGGCCGCGCGCAGCATGGGCCCGGTGACGCCGTAGGCCTTGCAATCGTCGGCGTTCAGGATGCCGACGTTGGTGAGGCGATCGATCCACATGCGGTTGCCCGTGAGCAGTTCCTCGTACTCATCCACCTTGGACGGGAACATGTCGCAGAACTTCAAAACGTCCTGCTCGAAGTCATCGTAGAGATCGTACTGCAAGCCGCCGATGCGGAAGGCGTGCGTGGTCAAACGCGCGCCGCAGTACTTCTCGAAAATGTTCAGCGTGTCCTCTCGCTCGCGCATCACGTAGAAAAGCGGCGTGATGGCGCCGATGTCGAGCGCGTGCGTGCCCAGCCAAATGAGGTGGCTGCCGATGCGGTTCAGTTCGGTGAGGATGACGCGGATGACTTCGGCGCGCGGGGGCGCCTGGACGCCCAGAAGCTTTTCCACCGCCAGACAGTAGCCCAGCCCGTTGGAGACCGCGGCGCAGTAATCCATGCGGTCCACGTAAGGCGTAAACATCTGATACGTGCGGTTCTCGGCGATCTTCTCGACGCCGCGGTGCAGGTAGCCGATGACGCACTCGGTGCCCATCACCTTTTCGCCGTCCAGCTTCAGGATGACGCGCAGCACTCCGTGCGTCGACGGGTGCTGCGGGCCCATGTTCAGGACCAGCTCGGTGGAGTCAAGAAACGTCCGTTGCGCCATAGTCGGCTATTGCCCGCTTTCGATGCCCAAGTTCTCTTTCACCCACTGGTTGTCCATCTGCGTAATCGGGTAATCCTTGCGCAAGGGATGGCCGTTCCAATCTTCCGGCATGAGGATGCGTTTCATGTCGGGATGGCCGGCGAACTCGATGCCGAACATGTCGTACACCTCGCGCTCGAGCCAGTTCGCCGTCAGATGCACGCCCACCGCCGTCAAGGGTTTGTAGCCGTCCTTGATTCTGGTCTTGACGCGGATGCGCTGATTGCGGGCGAAGCTGTAAAGAACGTAAACCAGGTCGAAGCGCTCTTCCCGTTTCGGAAAGTCCACCGCGGTCACGTCCACCAGGTAGTCGAAGTCCGCTTCCAGTTTGAGAAACTCAAGGATGGGAATGGCCGCTTCCGGCGCCGCAACCAGAAACTCCTGACCCTGATAAACCGAGAACTCGCTGATCTGTTCGCCGAATTGCGACTTGAGAAACTCGGTCAGTTCGCCCTCCCAAGGCGTGGCGGCCATGCTGGCGGGTGGTTTGGCAGCGGGTGGGGGCGGGGCCGCGGGACGCGCGACCTCGCCCGATTTCTGCTCATCGGGCATCGGATAATCCTCTGAAATTCAATACTCCATTACACACGGGCGCCGAACGGGGTGTCAAATCGAAAATGGCGCGCCAGTCCGGCGCGTCGCGCGACGATCTCGACGCGCTCCTACGACCACGGGGCGGTCCTGGAGAGATCGGAGCGCGAACTCCGCAGTTTGCCGCGAGGCAGGCGCGCCGTCAATTCCTTGACTGTCAACGACAGAACTCTGCCCGACGGTTGCCCACCCCGATAGGCGACCGCTTTGACGGCGTATGCCCCGCCGGGGACCTCGACCGGCTCGCCCTGGTACTTCGGCATGTAACGGTCCGGATTGGTGCCGTCGAACGTGTAATAAATATCGCAGCCGGCCAACTCCGTGCTCATTTGAAGTGACAGCTTACCGCCGCTGTTCCGCAAGGGAGTGATGGCCACGTCGTAGACGGCGCGGGAGTAGTTCACCTGGGCCGCGTCCAGGCGCGGCAGGTTGTTCTCCATACGGCGGGCGAAGTCATCCCAGTTCCGCTTGTCTTTGGGAGACCACAGAACCTCGGACAGGGCGAAAGCCCGCGGCCAGGTCATGTACTCGGCGTGCCTCGGGTGGGGCACGGATTCGGTCCACAGGTTACCTTGTCCGCCGAGGATGTACTTCGCTTCAACGCCTTCGGGCACGGGCTCGAAGCGGTAGCAGGTACTCAACAGGAGTCGCGAGTAGGTGTCAGGTTCGAGCGTTGGGTCGCCCTGATAGAAGTCGAGATAGGCGAAGTTGGTGGGCGTCATGACCACCTGGTGGTTCATCTTCGCGGCGGCGATCCCGCCCGCCATTCCGCGCCACGACATGACGGCTGCGTTGGGAGCCAGTCCGCCTTCCAGAATCTCGTCCCACCCGATCAGTTTCTTGCCATTGGCCGCAAGGATCTTCTCCGCCCGGCGGATGAGGTAGCTCTGGAGTTCGTTTTCGTCCTTCAGATGTTCCTCAGCCTTGCGCCGCTGGCATTTCGGACATTTCTTCCAGAAGCCCTTGAAGCACTCGTCGCCGCCAATGTGGATGTACTGGGAGGGGAACAAGGCGGCCACCTCGGAAAAAACCTTCTCCATGAACTCGAAGGTCTTCTCATTGCCGGGACACAGGGCGTTGTCCTCGTGGCCGTAGAACCTGGAGCCCGGATTCACGCGGAAAGGACCTCCCGTGCACGAGATTTCGGGGTACGATGCGAGGGCCGCCATGGCATGGCCGGGAACCTCGATTTCCGGGACGATGGTGACAAACCGTTCCTGCGCGTACGCCACCAGGTCCCGGATATCGTCCTGCGTATAGAAGCCGCCCTCGGTGGCCGCTTCGCCGTCACGCGGAGGGTCTCTCTCCCACCACCTCCCCAGGCGTGGCACCCGCCACGCTCCCACTTTCGTCAATTGGGGAAGACTCTTGATTTCGATCCGCCAGCCCTGATCGTCGGTCAGATGCAACTGCAGCACATTCATCTTGTACTTAGCCATCTGATCGATGTACCGCTTGACGAATTCCTTGGAGAAGAAGTGGCGGCTGACGTCGAGCAAGAGACCGCGCCAGGCGAATCGCGGGTAGTCTACGATTTTGACGCACGGCGCTCTCCACGACGCCTCCTGCCGGACCTGGCCTTCGATCTCCGGGGGGAACAAGGCCAGCAACGTGCGCACTCCGTAGAACAGGCCCGCCACTCGAGGAGCCTGCACCAGCACTCCACGCGGTGTCACCTCCAACTCGTAGCGCTCCGGACTGGCCGAGTCCTGCCCAGGCTCCGTCAAAGTCAGCACGATCGCGCCGCGGCGAACGGACGGCCGGGCTGCCTCGACTATCTTCAGGCGAAGGCCGGTTGACGCTGCCACGGCGTTCGCCAGATAGACTCCCACTTGACGCGCTTCCGGCGCGCCTGTGGGGACCACGATACTGACATCTCGATGAAGCCGGAAAGATCCCGGACCGGCTCGCATCGAAACGGGCGCAGGTATCAAACTGGGCGGGGTACCGGACGACGCCTCACCCTCTTTCAGCAATCCCGCGGCTGCCGGTAGAAGAGCCATGGCAAACAAGACGATCAGCTTCACAATGGTCATTCCCTTCACGATCGTACCCAGCATATTTCATCTGGGATTCCCCTGGAGGGCTTCCCTTGGCCGGCCGTATACTTCACCCAAAGCAGCCCGCCGCGTTCTTCACCAGAACTCTACTACCCGGAAATGCCACGTCCCAGGGAGTATCGGAACATACCCGGCGGCGTTACGGTTGGGGCCCTAACAGCGTGTTAAGCGGCATGGACCGGCCGCTCCAGTCCTCGTTGTTCATGGAGAGCGCTTGCAGAAAGAAGTAGAACACGAACGAGATCAACAGGTAGTAGCCATAGAGCCAGGCCGGCGCGTGCATGGCGTTGAGCATCGGCATCAGCGATTCGTACCGCCTGTAATCGTGCAGCTTCATCACGATGATGTTGGAGCCGATGGCTTCCAGCACCAGGATCACGGGCACTCCGCTGAGCAGGTGCGTGAGCAGGTTCGGCGCGAGCCTGAACGTGCGGCAGGCGAACAAATGCGTCATCCAGATACAGGCGAGTCCCGTGCCCCAGGCCAGGATGACCGCCACGCTCACATAGGACACGTACAACGAGATATTCGGCGTATAGCGATTGAAGTAAGGACCCAGCGACAGTTGGGCCACGAAGCCCACCAGGCATCCCAGCGCGAAGACTGTCCGAGTCTTCCGGATGCTCAGCCTGGAGAACCAACTTCCGGCACAGACCACCACGAAAATCACGAACAGCAGTTTGGTTTCCGCCGGAGTCATCAATTTTTGTATTATACTAACAATTCCGGCTTTAGGGATTCCAAGCTCTTCGGTTCTGCTTCCATGTCGCTGTTCCATCTTGCCATCAGAAATATCCTGCGCCGCAGGCTACGAACCGGGCTGACGCTCTGCGGAGTGGCGGTCGGAATCGCCGCGTTCGTCTCTTTGGTCGGATTCTCGCGATCGTTCGAGGACGAATGGCTGAAGCTTTACCGTAGCGCGGGCACCGACATCACGGTGGTGCGCGGCACTTCGGTGAACTCCTCCATCAGCGAGGACGTGGGCGCCAAGATCCGCGCGCTGCCGGAAGTAGCCGACGTGGCTCCTATCGCCTTGAACGTCACCGACCTGACGCCGGACATCAACGCCGTCATCTACGGATGGCAGGAAGATTCCTTTGAGATGGATCCACTGGTGATCCTGCAAGGGCGCAGATTTCGCGCCGGCGCGGCCGAGGTCATGGCCGGCGAGGTCCTGGCTGAGAACCTGGGCAAGAAGTTGGGCGACCGTTTGGAAATACAGGGAACCAGCTTCGAGATTGTGGCCATCTTCCGGGGTGTCTCGGCGTTCGAGACCGGCGGCGCGCTGATGCCGCTTACGCAACTGCAAAGGATCTCGGACATGGGCCGGAACGTGACCGCGTATCACGTTCGCCTGCGCCCGGCTAAGCACGGCGAATCCGCGGAGGCGCACATCCAGGAGATCCGCGCCAAGATACAGGCCATGGTTCCCGGCATCAAAGCGGTGGCGGCGGCGGACATGGCGCGCAACAATCAAGTGCTGGTGCTGGCCCGTTCCATGGCCTGGGGAACCAGTTTCATCGCGCTCCTGGTGAGCGCGCTGGGCATCGCCAACACCATGGCCATGAGCGTGTTCGAACGTACCAGGGAGATCGGCATCCTGCGCGCGCTGGGTTGGAAATGTGGGCGCGTGATGCGAATGATTCTGGTGGAATCCGCCGTGCTCGGACTGGTGGGGGGCGTTCTGGGGATCTTCCTCGGATGGGGCGCCCTGCGCTTCCTGGCTACCCTGCGAACCACCGCGAACGTCGCCCAGTCATCCATTCCCGTGTTGCACTCCTTGCAAGCGCTGGCGGTCGCGCTGCTGATCGGACTCGTGTCCGGCCTGGTGCCGGCCTATCGTGGGGCGCGTCTGTCTCCCGTGGAGGCGCTCCGCCATGACTGAGTATTTGCTCGAAACCAGAGACCTGGTCAAGACCTTCGACGACGGGCGCATTCAAGCCCTGCGCGGCGTGGACCTGCGGATTCGCGCGGGTGAGTTCATCGCCATCACGGGACCGAGCGGCAGCGGCAAATCGACGCTTCTGCAATTGTTGGGCGGGTTGGATCGGCCCAGCACCGGAGAAGTCATCTATCGCGGTCACAGCTTCGCGAATTCGTTCGACCTGGACAAGTACCGGTCCCAGCACGTGGGCTTCGTGTTCCAGGCGTTCCACCTGCTGCCCACTCTCACGGCCTTGGAAAACGTTCAGATCCCCATGTTCGAGAGCCGTCTGAACGCTCGCGAGCGCGCCGAGAAAGCCGAAGCACTGTTGCGAGACATGGGCCTGGAGCAGCGCCTCAAGCAGCATCCCAACAAGCTTTCCGCCGGCGAGCGCCAGCGCGTCGCCATTGCGCGCAGTCTGGCGAACGATCCCGAAATTCTTCTGGCCGACGAACCCACCGGCAACCTGGATAGCGAGAATTCGGCGCGCATCATGGCGCTGCTCGCCGGCATCCAGGCGCGGCGCAAAATGACCATCATCGTGGTGACACACGAAGAGGAAGTGGCGCGCTGCGCCGAACGCGGCGTTCACATTCTCGACGGGCGCATCCGGCCATGAGTCGAGCCGCGCTTTTCACGGCGTTGGCGCTGGCCGCATGCAGCCTGTCCGGCCAACCCAAGCCCGCCGCGGACGTGGTCGCCCGGGTTCGCGCCATGCGTGCGGCCACGGACTTCACGGCCAGTGGACGCCTGGTGCGAGTGGAAGCCGGAGGGGCGCGCAAGGCCTATCGGATTTCCATGCGGGCGAAAGCGTTCGACGGCGCGACCAGCCTCTATTGCGAGGTGACGGATCCGGCGCCGGCGCGCGTGCGCGCCCTGCTGGAAACCCGGCCGCGAGGCAAGTCGTCCATCCGTGTGAGCCGCGCCGGAGACGCGGCGCCGCGCGAATTGCCGTTTGCCAACTGGGCGGACGCCCTGCTCGATTCGAATCTCTCTTACGAGGATCTGATGGAGAGCCACTTTTCCTGGCACGGGCAGACCATGCTCGAACCGGTCAAGTACGGTGCCCGCGATTGCTACGTGCTCAAGAGCGTGCCGGGCCCCGCCGACCGGTCGCACTACGCCTCGGTGACTTCGTGGCTCGATCGGGAGATCTGCTATCCGGTGAAAGCGGAGAAAGTGCTGAAGGGCTCCGGAATCGTCAAGGAGTTCCTCTACTACGGCCTACGCAAGACCAAAGGCCTCTGGTCGGCCAGCCAGATCGAGGTTCGCACCAAGGGAAAGCCGTACTCGACTTTTCTGATCATCACGCGCGGCTCCGGAAAAGCCAGCCTGACCCGCGCCGACTTTGACCCTCACCTTCTCACGTGGAATCCCTAAAGCCGAAGGCCGGGCACCTGGCCCGGCCTTTGTATGTGTCTCTAGCGTGGCGATTGGTACGCCCGGAGTGGATTCGAACCACCGACCTTTTGCTCCGGAGACATCACCACAATGGTTCCCGGCTGGTGAAACGGAGGTGGGCTCTGGTGGAGACCAACCCGCCGAGCAATAGCCAGCCGGAGACTCATCGAGACGATGGTCGGGAGAGCCGCTCATGGTTGGCAGCCCATGACCGTGTTTCCTGTGCCCTGGTCAAGCACGGTATCGTTGTGATTGGAGCAGGCGACACGGTTGTTTTCGGTATTTGGATCGAGATAGATCTGGGCACGAGTTGGGTGGGCGGTGAAGCCGCCGAGGTTATTGCCGCTGATGTCGCAAAGGGTACTGCCCCACAGGCCGATGGCGTCGGCTCCACTGCCACGGATTTTGTTGTCCCTGATGACGGTGCCTTGGGTGTTGTAGGCGCCGATACCGTCCACGAGAAAGCCCTCTTTTGATTCGACCGTATTGTTGTAGATCGTCGCACGAATCCATGGGTTCGCTGGATCGTTAAAGAGATAGATTCCGCCAGCATTGGCCCCTGTTGTCGTGAACTTGTTGTCATGGATGGAGTACCGCGAGGGCTTGCTGGGCACGAAGGCGGGCTGCCAGGGCACCACCCACATGCCGTACAAAATTCCCGAGGACGTGTTGTGGGAAACCTCGAACCTGGAATTCTCCGAAGCTTCCAGGTCGATTCCGACATTGACATTTTCAAAGACATTTTCGGTGGAGGGCGAACCGCCAATGGTCACCGAGGTATCCTTGAAGAATCCGTCCGTGGAAACGCCGTCATACGCACTCTTGAAGGAACTATTCCGGACGGTGAGGGTTCCGCCGCTCATGTAGTAATAGTCAAATGGGTTGTGGCTCCGAGGGAGTTCACCGGTGTAAATCACGCCGTTGACGACATTAAAACCAAAGCTGGTTGCACTGTCATCTGGTAATCCCTCGACGGCGATGTGATCGATGGTGACGTTCATGGGGTATTGACCCATGAAGCGGAGGGCGTCAATGAGGTCTGTGAACTGGTACCGGCCCAAGATGCCAGCCCGTAGTGGCAGTGGCCGGGAGGAGCGGTGATTTTGATGGAGAGGTCAGAGACCTGGATGTCGCCGTCCACGAAGATGATGAGGCTGGGCCACAGGCAGGTCTGTATGGTTGGGCATACACTCGCCTTCGGTGGATGAGGTACGGGATGTTCACAAGAAGATCATGGATGGCTTCGATGGTCGTGCGGTTTTTGCCCATACCTTCGAAGGTTCCGTGAAAGTTGTAGGTTACCAGTTGTCTGGTGAAGTATGTTCCAGCGGCCAACTGCACTGTGCAGTTCGGACCGTGCGCCACGCACACATCCAGCGCCCCTTGGATGTTGGCCGTATCGTCTACGCCGTTTGGTGGCAGGACCTTCACTGTATGACCGCCCGCCGAGACGGTAGCGGGCAGAAGCATGGTCAATCCCAGAGACGCCCATAGAAGCGCAACGCTGAGGCTGATACGTTTCACTCTGCAGTTCATGTCGGACATGTGGTCTTCTCCTTTTCTCGAAAAAACCGATAGGCTAGGATTTCCCTTCTCGCGTCCTGGCCGTAAAGACAGGCCGCGTTCACGGAGATCTCCGGCGATGGATTTGGGGGATTCTCCTGAGAGGGTCCGTTCAAGCGGAAAGGAGTTGGTGGGCTTCGTGTCAGCCTGTGACGCTGGATTTTGCGATTCTACTTGAGTTCACGAAGCCAATCAGCCAGGATCCTCGTTTTCGACTCCTGGTTGCAGGATCAGTGTACACCTGATCGCCTCTATTACAAGTGGCATAAGAGATTCTTTTTATCTTGAATGTTCCATCCAGTACCTAGAAGGCCGGCTTTATTCTTCCCCAAAGATTCCGGAAGCCAAGAACCCAGACCTTTTCACCGGACTTTACTCGCATCCCACCGTCCCCGCCCTCCTTCGCCCGGTTTGTTTGCCTGCCGCGGCCTATCCGGTGGGCACCGGCAGGGCGGCGATCCTTCCTACCATCGCCCAAAACAGCCGCCGCGTCAGATGGCTCTCGGCCAGCATCAGCCAGTAGTACCGCGCGTGCTTGATCAGCCCCCGTCTTGACCAACCGCTGCTGGAGACTGGTCAAGGACCAAGTGCCGATCCCCTGTGGCAGCACCAGCCGCCGCCACAGAGTCGTCCTTCGACACCAAACTGCGGGCAGGCCGCCAAGCGGGACTCACTCCTTACCGAAACGAAGGGAACCATCGGCAAGGTCTTCCAATCCTGTGGAGTGGCGCCTCCGCCGACGCTTCGCTCGGCGTAGGCATCGTAAATCCGCACAGACGTGTCCATTAGAGGCTGAACCTACCAAGCTATCCATCGAAGTCCATGCCTCGCCTAGAGTTAAGCTTGCGCGGCAGCAGCGTGTATGCCGCCTGTCAACAGGTGAACCCTGGACGCTGGCTGCACATCACGCTTGGAGGCTTGCCAAGCCAGGACGACCATCCGGCGCACCTCAGTTGGATCAAAAGGAGTGGCGAGTAAATCGTAGGCATCCAGGTTGAGCACCTCTCCCCAAAGGCGCTGATCTGTCACGTGAGAGGAGACGATCAGCCGTGGATGAGCGGGCAGGTCTCGCAGTACTTCCAGAACTGTCTTCCAGTCGCCGTCCGGCAGTTTTGTTTCGCAGATCACCACTCGAATGCCGTGTAGGCGAACCAGCCCCAGCCCTTGCCGGCGGGTACCTGCTTCGTATAACTTCCAGTTGGTTTGGGTGAAAACGCTGCAGAGCGCGGTGCGATCCTGCGCCTGCTGGCCGAGCGCGAGAACCGCTATATCTTCCCTGCCCAAGGCAATGGCAGAAATCGGTGCTAGCTTTCTCATGGATTCTCCTCCTCTCCAATGGTGATTTTTGGTTGCGGCTTTGCTTGGAACCATCTCCGAAGTTTGTTTGAGCGTCTGGCCGGCTATGTCTTGTGATTTTCCAAGAGCCGGCGGTGATTAAGGTCCCGTGGCTCTGGCGGGCTGGGGGCGACCACGATTCTGAACTCGTCTCCTCTCAAGTTGTGATTTTCGACGTTCCGGCACCTTCCGGGAAATGCAGATCTTCCCATGCGGACATACGGGGGAATTGCAGGCACCCCATGGGCCAAACGCCGCTTGATCCGGAGTTGGTTCTCATCGACGGCGGATGTCCCTGAGACTGTTGTGGCTTTCGGCTGGCCCTCCTTGTCCAGGGGTTCTGCCAGCTTCACTGATTATTGCGATAGGGATGAATTACCCGGTAAGAAACTCGCTGGGCCTCCGGCAGCGTTCCCTACGGCGGGACTGCGAGCACCCCGGGGCGCACCAGGAGCGGCCATATCGAGCCATCGACCCTGAAGAAGCGCCACGTAAGGACCTGATTGGGGAAGACTTGGAGTGGTACGCCCGAGTGGATTCGAACCACCGACCTTTTGCTCCGGAGGCAAACGCTCTATCCAACTGAGCTACGGGCGCAACTAGAACCATTGTAAGGGAAGTGTGCCCGGATGGGAAGCCCGCCGCGCGCTCAGGTGGTCTTCTTCATGGCCGCCGATGTCTTCGTGACTCGGGTCTTCCTGGCGGATGGCGACGCGCGCTCCTTGAGCAACGGTTCGATAACGGTGCGCAGCACCTTGTCTTCGTCCTTGAAAAACTCGTCGTCCTCGCCACCGCGGTGCGAGCGGATGATGCCCTTGCGGTCGATAATCAACACCTGCGGCACCAGCATGCGCATCATCACGGGATGCTGCAGGAAGTCCACCGCCGTGTTGTATTCGCTGTAGCCGACCGGATAAGACACGCCGGTTTCGGCGATGAATCCGGGCAAGAGCAGCTTAGGCATCGCGTCGATGGCTACGCCGATACATTGCAGGCCCTTGGGACCCCACTCGTTTTGAAGTTTCGTCAACACCTTGGAGGCCGCTTTGCAATGCGGGCACGTGGTGAGAAGGAACTCCATCGCCACCACCTTGCCGCGCAGTTGGCTCAGCAGGATCTGGCTGTCGTCGGCCATGTGAATGACGAACTCGGGTGCCGGCCGCGGAATGTTCTCGGCTTGGGCAAAAGAAACCGCGGTCAGCAGAACTGAAGTGACGGCGAGTAAGCGGCGAATCAAAGGCCCTCCTTCTATTAATTAGTTTACCGCACGGTCCCGGCTTCTTCGCTCGAACGCAAGCCTTCCACGGATGTGACGCGCGAATCCGACAGACGTACCACGAAGTAGCCGTCGTCGCCGCGGCCCGAGAGCCGGCCCGGATTGCCGGTGGTTGCATCCATGGTCTTCCACTTGCCCTTGAGCACGCGTTGGTAGCATGCGAAAAAGTCCTTCGCCGCTTCTGGCGAATCCCAATCGGAAGCGTAGGAAAGCACCGTTCCGGAGCGGTCCTTCCGTTCGAAAAGATGGTACACGGCGCCGCGCCAGTGGGCGGCCACTCCGGGAGATTCTTTCTCCATCCCGAATTGCCGCAGCAGAATCCGATGATCGAACTCGCCGAGCGTGCCGCTGGTGAGCAGCTTGTACTCGCGCGCACGCGGCGGCTTGGGCGCCAAGGGAGACGTGGGCTCCAGGCGCGCAAAGTATTTTTCCGGATGCAGAACCTGCTGCGCCGTGGATGGTGGGTGGCGGAAGACCTCGCGAAATCCCTCCTGGCCCAGCTTCTCCAGCACCATGTGCTGAAACAGCATGCCGTAGGTGTAAGGGAACAGCATGGTTTCGCGCATGTACAAAGGCGCCGCGTCGAACACCGGGAACTGTCCGGCGGAAAGCTCCGCCGTGCGGCGAACCATCTCGGCCACGCTGCTGGAACCTTTGAGCGATTGCCCCATCTGCCGCGCCATGTACTCCGACATGAGCCAGGCGGCCTGGCCTTCCATCACGGCCATGCGCGCCAGGGAGTTGTCGTCGCTCGAGCTGCCGCGACGGATGAATTTCTCCAACTGGAAATGCTGGTCGGCCAGCGCGTGCGCCAACTCGTGCACCAGCGCCAGGCGCTGCAGCTCGCCAGGCGCCGATTCCAGTACGAACAGCTTCTTTTTGCGGAAATCGTAGAATGCCGCGGCCTGCTCGGTGAACAGGTCCACGGTGTTTGCCGCCAGATCGAAGCCGGCCGGCACGAAGCCGAACTTCTTCAGTAGCAGTTCTTCGGCGCGGATCTCCTCGGGCGGCATTTCTTCTTTCAACCGCTCGCGAAGAAACTTCCGCACCTCGTCCTTGGTGATGGGCGCGTATTCCACCTTCTTCAGGATCTTCAGCCCCGTGATGCGGCTCAACTCGGCGGTGATCTCATGGATCTGTCCGAAGAGGCCGGAGGGTTCGACGATGCGCTCGCTTGCCGGTGCGAGCGTCGCCGCCAGCGCCAGCACGGAAATCAGGATACGTGACATAAGTGCCTAAACCTTAACGATAACTGCGCTACAATGATACTTTCCACTCTAAAGAAGATTTAGGAGAACTATCTTGGCCGACGAGAAGCTCTACAAAGCGGTATACGTGGGTAGCGGCACGTTCAAAATTTCCAAACCGAAGCGCAGCCGCCACAAGACGCGGCAGGCCAGAGTCCGCTGCCCGCAGCGCGGCGCCCGCAAGTAGACTCTATCGTCGCGATAGACTCCCCATACCCTCGCGACATCCCTACTCGGCAAGCAAACGGTAGCCCACGCCCGGCTCGGTCAGAAGGTGGCGTGGGCGGGCCGGCTCCGTTTCCAGCTTGCGTCTCAGTTGAGCCATGTACACGCGCAGATATTGCGCCTGTTCGATATGGTTCGGTCCCCACACTTCCGAAAGCAACTGGCGCTGGGTGAGCACCTTGCCGGCGTGACGGATGAGCGTCTGCGGCAGCCGGTACTCGATGGGCGTCAGGTGCACTTCCCTCCCCTGCACCTGAACCCGGCGCTTGTCCAGGTCAACCTCGATGGGACCGGCGCGAAACACCGTTCCCGCCGCCTGGTCCGCAGCGGGTGCAGAGCGGCGCAACGCGGCGCGGATGCGCGCCAATAGCTCGCCGACGGCGAATGGTTTGCCGACATAATCGTCCGCACCATCGTCGAGCGCCTGAATCTTATCTTTTTCCTGACCGCGAGCCGAGAGGACCACGATGGGAGAGGCCGCGGGTGCCGTTCGAGTCTCGTACGATGATATTTCCCACGGCGCACCGGCGAACTGAGAACCGTGGCAGACTCGCCATTCTGATCGGTGATCGCCTAGAATATCAGCGAGAGGTGACGCAACACATTGGCTCGCCTGGCATTGCGTTTGTTCTGGTCGCTCACCGGCGTGGCGATCGTCACGTACACGGCACACAAACTGGTCCCGGTGAATGCGACAACGGTGGGATTTGCATACCTGGTGCTCGTCCTGCTGATTGCGAGCACGTGGGGCTTCGTCGAATCCGCGCTTGCCTCACTTGCCGCTACGCTCACCTTCAACTTCTTCTTTCTCCCGCCGGTCAGAACGTTCACAATCGCCGATCCACAGAACTGGATTGCGCTGTTCAGCTTCCTGACAACGTCGCTGATTGCGAGCCGCCTGTCCACGGAGGCTAAACGGCGAGCTCTCGACGCGATTGAGCGGCAGCAGGACGTGGAGCGCTTGTATACGTTTAGCCGCGCGATTCTCCTGATTGACAGCGGCGAACCGTTCGCAAAGCAATTGGCCGTGAAACTGGCGGAGATCTTCCAACTGAGCGCGGTGGTCCTCTATGAACGTCGCACGGGAGAGTTCTTTCGAGCGGGTCCATCGGACTTCGAGGGCCTGGACGATCAGCTTCGTGATGCGGCCTTGCACGGGACGTCATTCTCCGATGCGTCACGCAATCGCATCATAACGGCCGTCCGCCTGGGCTCGGAGCCGATCGCGAGCCTCGCGCTGCAGGGCGCCAGGATGCCCGATCCCGTGCTGCAAGGAATCGCCAACCTGGTTGCCATCGGACTGGAGCGCGCCAAGGCACAGGAGCTCGCCCACCAGATCGAAGCCGCCAAACAAAGCGAACAATTGCGAACTACGCTCATTGATGCAATGGCGCACGAGTTTAAGACACCACTCACGTCGATCAGGGCTGCGACGACGTCCCTGTTGTCCGCGCCCGACCAGCCTCTCGAAAACAGGACAGAACTGCTCCGGATCGCTGATGAGGAAGTGGAGCACTTGCGGGACCTCATCGACGATGCGGTGGAAATGGCGCGACTCGACACCGCGAATATTGAAGTCCACCTGGAGCGCTCCAACCTCGGCGAGATTGTTCGGGACGTGGTGGCCTCCATGCAAAAGGAAATCGATGGTCGACCGCTTGAGGTGGTCTGCCATGGAGAACAGCCTGCGATCGCCGTCGATCGGCGATTGGTGAAGCTCGCGATCAAGCAGCTTCTCCACAACGCTCTAAAGTATTCGGATCCAGGGACACCGGTGACTGTCCAGGTCCGGGATGGCAATGGCATGATGACGGTGGACGTCACCGATCAAGGTAAGGGGATACCGCCTCTTGAGCAGGCTCGCGTCTTTGAAAGATTCTACAGAAGTCCTTCCGTCAAGAAACAGATGCCAGGTTCTGGTCTCGGCCTCAGTATCGCCCATGGCATCGCACGTGCCCATAATGGAGATCTGACCCTCACAAGCCGTCCCGGCGAGACGACCTTTCGATTGATTTTGCCGACGGAACCCAAGGGAGAGCGAAGTTGAGCGCTGGTCGCATTCTAGTGGTTGATGACGAACCTCAAATTCGGCGCATCATGCGAACCACATTGATAGGCTCCGGATACGAAGTGGACGACGCCAGGACGGGTGAGGAGGCTCTCGAGAAGGTCCGTGAGTTTCGGCCGGACCTGGTCCTGCTCGACATCAATATGCCTGGGATGGGCGGCGTGGCCGCCTGCAGAGTGCTGAGAGAAGACAAGAATATCGCGATCATCATGCTCACGGTTCGGAACACCGAGAAAGACAAGGTCGAGGCGCTGGACGCGGGGGCCGACGATTTTGTGGTGAAGCCGTTCAGCACTCCCGAGCTTCTGGCTCGCATACGTGCCGCGCTTCGGCGAGTGCCCGCCGCGCCACAGTCATCGCCGGAAAGGATTCGCGCGGGCCAGCTTGGTGATTGATTTTGCAGCGCGGACGGTGACGAACGGAACCGCGAGCTTCCATCTCACGCCGAAGGAACTCGACCTTCTGCGATATCTGACGCAACACGCGACTAAGGCGGTCCCGCATCGGGAACTCCTGCAAGCAGTATGGGGACCGGACTACGGCGACCAGGTCGACTACCTTCGCGTCTTTATCAAGAGCCTCCGCAAGAAGATCGAGCCCAGTCCGGAGGAGCCCGAATACATCACCACCGAGCCGTGGGTAGGTTACCGCTTTAACGCACGGCCTGAGCCGGAATGATCTGGCCGGCCGGTCGAGCCGGCAACTCTCGCGGTGTCAGGCAAGCCGCTGGCTCCCAACAGGCTGCCACACTCCCGCGCGGCCGGTTCTTCATGGCTTCTTCATGCCTTTTCTATGACTTCTTCAGGCCTTTCCCGATACGCTCGATTGTGGGAGCGATGAGCGAGATGTCACCAGCCCTTGAAAGAGTCCTGGCACCGTCGCCGGGATATCCGGCACCGCCAGCGGTCGAGAAGAAGGAGCCGCAACTCAGCGTCGCCGTGATCTTCACGTCGGTCGACGCAACATTAGCAGCCCTACGAAAGGCCGGCGCCTTGGCCAACCGCCTGCGCGGGCGCATCACACTGCTGGTCCCACAGGTCGTTCCGTATCCCCTCCCACTCACCAGCCCGCCCGTCCTGCTAGACTGGAACGAAAAACGTTTTCGCGTACTCGCCGGCGAGAGTCCCATAGAAACCACCATCCTGATATATTTGTGTCGCGATCGATTGGAGACGCTGAGCACCGTTCTGAGTTCCCGCTCGCTCGTCGTCGTCGGTGGTCGCAAACGATGGTGGCCGACAGCCGAACAACGTTTGGCGCAGAAGCTACGTCGCGCCGGTCATGAAGTGGTTTTCACGGAAACGGAGTAAGCCTCCATGCTTGACGTATTCTATGTCGCTCTGGGTTGCATGTTTTTACTGGGTTGCTGGGCCTTCACAAAAGCCTGCGACAAGCTCTAGGAGACCCCCGATGGACTACACTATTGCCGGCATTGCAGCGGTAGGTTTGTTCGTGTACTTGATTTACGCCCTGCTCCGTCCGGAGCGATTTTGAGAGAAAACCATGACTAGCATAGGGGTTCTGCAAATTCTGCTGTTCCTCGCTCTGATCCTGTTGTGCGCCAAGCCGCTCGGGGGATACATGGCGCGGGTCTTCGAAGGACAGCGCACGTTCCTTCACCCGGTTCTGCGGTGGCTCGAGGTGCTTACGTACAAGGTGGCCGGCGTTAAGGAAGACGTGGAGCAGCGTTGGACGCACTACACCGCGTCGCTGCTCAGCTTCAGCCTTTTCGGGTTTCTCATCACGTACCTGCTGCAGCGAGCCCAGGGGCATCTACCGTTCAACCCACAGGGCTTCGGCCCGAGCAACGTTACGCCGGACTTGGCGTTCAATACGGCTACCAGCTTCGTCACGAACACGAACTGGCAAGCCTATTCCGGCGAGTCCACTCTGAGTTACTTCGTGCAGATGGCGGCGCTCGCGGTGCAGAACTTTGCCTCGGCGGCAGCCGGTATTGCCATCGCGATCGCGGTGGTTCGGGGATTTGCGCGTCAGGAGAAGAAGACCATCGGCAACTTCTGGGTGGACGTCACGAGAGCTACCGTATACGTGCTCTTGCCTATGGCGGTTGCCGGCGCCGTGTTCCTGGTGTCGCAAGGCGTGGTCCAGAATCTCAACCCTTACAGCTCCGCGACAACCCTAGAGGGCGCAAAACAGATAATCGCGCAAGGTCCGGTGGCGTCGCAGGAAGCCATTAAACAGCTCGGCACAAATGGCGGCGGCTTCTTCAATGCGAATGCCGCGCATCCATTCGAGAATCCGACTCCGCTGACCAACCTGGTCTCGATGTTTCTCATCTTCTTGATCCCCGGGGCGCTGACCTACACCTTTGGGCGAATGGTGGGCGACACACGGCAAGGCTGGGCTATTTTCGCCGCGTTCTCGGTCATGTTCCTGATCGGCGTGTTCGTCTGTTACAGCTTCGAGCAGGCTGGTAATCCGCTGCTGGCCAAGCTCGGCATACAGACTGCCGCGACCTCCGGTCAGTCCGGCGGAAACATGGAAGGTAAGGAAGTCCGGTTCGGCATCGCGAACTCGGCGCTATACGCGACAATCACCACGGACGCCAGTTGCGGCGCGGTGAATTCCATGCACGACAGTTACACCCCACTCGGCGGTTTGGTGCCTCTGTTCAACATAATGACCGGCGAAGTGATCTTCGGCGGAGTAGGAGCCGGCCTGTACGGCATCCTGCTGTATTGCATTCTCGCCGTGTTCATCGCGGGCTTGATGGTGGGGCGGACGCCCGAATATCTGGGCAAGAAGATCGAAAAGAAGGAAGTGAAGATGGCGATGCTGGCGGTGATAGCCACGGCTTTCAGCATCCTGGCCTTTACAGCCCTCAGCTCCGTGATTACGTTCCCCGCCAAGGGGTATTGGAACCCTCCGGGCGCCGCGATTGCGAATCTGAACAACAGCGGTCCGCATGGGTTCGGCGAGATCTTGTACGCCTACTCAAGCGGCACGGGCAATAATGGCAGTGCCTTCGCGGGGCTGAACGCCAACACGCCCTGGTACAACCTGACGATCGGACTGGCCATGTGGATCGGCCGGTTCTTGTTCCTGATCCCGCTTCTGGCAGTTGCCGGAAGCCTGGCGGCCAAAAAGAAGGTCCCCTCCACCACCGGAACATTTCCGACGCACGGGCCGCTGTTCGTCGGACTGTTGGTGGGAACGGTGCTGATTGTCGGGGCGCTGACGTTCTTTCCGGCGCTTTCGCTGGGGCCGATTGTGGAGCACTATCTCATGCACAGCGGCAGGCTGTTCTAACCGCTTTGCGAGTCCAGGAGCTAAGACATGTCTACATTGACCACGGAATCCGATCCGAAAGCACAGAACGCTCCACAGAACGATCCGACGTCGCTCCTACCCAAGAAACTCGCGCGAGCCCGGCCGCTATTCGACCCGGAGATTGTTGGCCGGGCTGTCCGCGCGTCCTTGGTGAAGCTGAACCCGGTCACCTTGCGGAAGAACCCGGTGATGTTTGTGGTCGAGGCCGGCGCGGCGCTTACCACTCTGTTTCTGATCCGCGACATCGTCTCCGGCGGTGGGAGCATCGGATTTCAGTTGCAGATCACACTCTGGCTTTGGTTTACCGTGCTGTTCGCCAACTTCGCCGAGGCCATGGCGGAAGCGCGTGGAAAGGCTCAGGCTGAAACGCTGCGGAAATCCAAGACGGATGTGCTGGCAAAGCGATTGACCCCGGCGGGAAAAGTCGAACGGGTTTCCGGTTCCGCGCTGCGGTCCGGCGATGTGGTTCTCTGCGATGCCGGCGATCTGATACCGGGAGACGGCGAGGTCGTCGAGGGTATCGCAACCGTGGATGAGTCCGTGATCACCGGAGAGAGTGCGCCTGTGATTCGCGAATCCGGCGGCGACCGCAGCGCCGTTACCGGCGGCACTAAGGTGTTGTCGGACCAGATCAAGATCCGGATCACGTCCAACCCTGGCGAGACGTTCCTGGATCGCATGATCGCTCTGGTGGAGGGCGCGGAGCGCCAAAAGACCCCCAATGAAATTGCGCTCAACATCCTGATCGCGGGTCTGACGTTGATCTTTTTGATGGCGGTCATCACGCTCCAGCCTTACTCGGCCTTCAGCGTGGCCCAGGCAGGTTCGGGAGCGGTGCCGACCGTGGCGGTTCTGATTTCGTTGCTCGTCTGCCTGATCCCCACGACCATCGGGGGCCTGCTGTCCGCGATTGGCATCGCCGGGATGGATCGTGTCATGCAGCATAACGTGCTGGCGATGAGCGGGAAAGCGGTGGAAGCCGCCGGCGACGTGAATTCACTGTTGCTGGATAAGACCGGCACCATTACCCTGGGAAATCGGCAGGCTGTGGCGTTCCTCCCGATCGGCGGGGTAAACGAGCAGGAACTCGCCGATGCAGCTCAGTTGTCCAGCCTCGCCGACGAGACGCCCGAAGGGCGGTCGATCGTAGTCCTTGCGAAAGAGAAGTACAGCCTTAGGGGACGGCACCTTCCGGAACACGCCTTTATCCCCTTCTCCGCGTATACGCGAATGAGCGGAGTTGACGTCGACGGCCGGCAACTTCGCAAGGGTGCCAGCGACGCAATCTGCAAGTTTGTCATGGAGCGTGGCGGCGAGGTTCCGGGCGACTTCCAGGAAATGAGCGACCGGATCTCCCGGAGTGGCGGGACGCCGCTCGCGGTAGCCGACGGCAAGCACCTGCTTGGCGTAGTCCATCTCAAGGACATCGTAAAAGGCGGCATGAAAGAGCGCATCGCGCAACTTCGCCGCATGGGCATCCGCAGCATCATGATCACGGGCGACAACCCCCTCACCGCGGCTGCCATTGCCGCTGAAGCAGGGGTGGATGATTTCCTGGCCCAGGCCACGCCAAAAGACAAGCTGGAATACATCAAGAAGGAACAGGCTGCCGGCCGTCTCGTCGCCATGAGCGGCGATGGTACAAACGACGCGCCCGCCCTTGCCCAAGCCGACGTCGGCGTGGCGATGAATACCGGCACAATGGCCGCCAAGGAAGCCGGCAACATGGTGGATCTGGACAGCAATCCCACTAAGCTCATTGAAATCGTTGCGATTGGAAAGCAGCTTCTCATCACCCGCGGCGCCCTGACCACTTTCTCGATCGCGAACGATATAGCAAAATACTTCGCGATCATCCCAGCCATGTTCATGACGACGTACCCAGCGCTCGCCCAGCTTAACATCATGGGCCTTCACACGCCCCAGAGCGCGGTGCTGTCGGCGGTGATCTTCAATGCCCTGATCATCATCGCGCTGGTTCCACTGGCCCTGCGTGGTGTGAAATACCGGCCGCTCGATGCTGCCAGCCTGCTGCGGCGGAATCTGCTGATCTACGGCATCGGTGGAATCATCGCGCCATTCCCAGGCATCTGGCTCATCGACCAACTGCTCGTACTGCTCCGTTTGGCGTAAGGAGGAATCACAATGTGGGAACAGATTTTGCCGGGACTTCGAATCAAGATCTTTATGACCATTCTTCTCGGGGTGGTGTATCCCCTCGCGATAACCGGCATCAGCCAGGTGGTTTTTCCTCACCAGGCGAACGGGAGTCTGGTCACATCGGGCGGCAAGGTAATCGGGTCCGACCTGATTGGCCAGAACTTTACCAGGCCGGAGTACTTCCAGCCCCGGCCGTCCGCGGCCGGCTCGGATGGATATGACGGGACGTCCTCCGGCGGGTCGAACCTCGGGCCCACGAGTCAGAAGTTGATGGACCGCACGAAGGCGTCCGTCGACAAGTTCCGGAAAGAGAACCCGGACTTCCAGGGACCCATACCGGCCGATCTAGTCACGGCGTCGGCGAGCGGTCTCGATCCTCATATTAGTCCCGACTCGGCGCTGGCCCAGGCGCCGCGCGTCGCCAAGACTCGAAACATTGCGACCGATCCGGTGCGGGAGTTGATCTCTCAGCAGACGGAAGGCCCGGACCTCGGCCTGCTCGGCGAACCCCGCGTCAATGTGCTGCGGCTCAATCTAGCCCTGGACCAGCGGTATCCAGTTCGGAAGTAGCCATGGACAACGTCTGGGCCGCTTTCGCGGCGTTCGTTTTGATGGCGTCCTTCTAGTGCCGCCTGCTAATGGCGTTCTGAAACTCGCGTGGCCCTTACTGTCGGCGCCCGCCGTAGCGACGTTGGTGGATGCCTCTGGTCTAATCATCTGTTTTTCGCTGGCTAGAGTGTTTATGCTGAAAGGTCTGACGTGAGCACCTACATTCGAACCCGAGGAGCGCGGCATGGCGCGTGAGACCCGCCGCAAAACGCCCGAGGAGCTCCTGCGGGAGGTTCAAGCTGAAGAGGCCGCTACCGGGAGGGGCCGCCTCAAGATTTTCCTGGGCTACTCGTCCGGCGTCGGTAAGACATTTCGCATGCTGGATGAAGCGCGCCGCCGACGCGAGCGTGGGCAGGATGTTATTGTTGGTGCTGTTCAGCCCCAAGTGCCGCCGGAAGCGCGGGAACTGCTGCGAAACCTGGAGGTCATTCCACTCAAGGCGGTGGGCCCAGGCACCGCGATCGACGTAGAGGCGCTGATGCGACGCCACCCTGCCATTTGTATCGTTGATGGTCTCGCTTATGACAATCCGCCTGGCCTTCGCAATCCCACACGTTGGCAGGACGTTCAAGACCTGGTCAATTTCGGGATCAAGGTGATCGGATCCATCAACATTCAATATGTCGCGGAATTGTGCGAGCAGGTCGAGGCCATTACCGGCAAGCACGTAACGCAGACGGTGCCGATCGCGTTCGTCAAGAGCGCCGATGAAATCGAGATCGTCGACGCTCCGGCTGAAGAACCCATCGATCCCTCTCCCGAACGACAGCTTGACGCGGAGAGGCGCAGGCAACAGCTATCGAAACTGCGGGAGCTGGCGCTGGTGCTCGCCGCGGACGTCGTGGATCACCAGCTTAGCGATTATCTGGAGCGCCACGGTATCCGGCAGCAGTTCGGCGCCCACGAGCGGATTCTTGTGTGCATAACGCCGCGTGCCAATGTGCGCGAAATGATCGAAATGGCTCGAACCATCGCTGAAAGATTCCACGGCGAACTGATTGTGGCGTATGTCAACCAGCCGCAGATTTCGCCGGCGGATCAAGCTACCCTCGACCAGAAACTGGCGATTGCCCAGGCCGCTGGCGCCCGGGTCGAGATTCTGGACGGCGATGATCCAGTGGACGCACTTCTGGAGTTCGCCAGATCCCGAGGTATCACGCAACTCTTCATCGGACATAGCCAGCGTACCGGAATCTGGCCGCGTCTATGGGGTAGTCCGGTCGACAGACTGATCCGTCTCTCGCGGGGTATGGACGTTCGGGTATTCCCTCAATAGACATGCCGGAACAACAGCGCGGGAAATTCAAGGTCTTCATGGGCTACGCCGCCGGTGTCGGCAAGACCTACAAGATGCTTGAGGAGGCCCAGGAGCTGAAATCGCAGGGCATCGACATCGTCATCGGTTACTTTGAATCGCACAGCCGTTCAGACACCATTGCCAAAACCGAAGGACTCGAGATCGTGCCCAGGAAGAGAATCGACTATCGCGGGTCCCAGTTCGAGGAGATGGACACCGATGCCATTGTGGCGAGGCATCCTCGGGTTTGTGTCGTCGATGAATTCCCGCACACCAATGTTCCCGGTTCAGAACGAGCCAAGCGCTGGGAAGACGTGGAGGTGCTGCTCAACGCCGGCATCGACGTTTTCACGACGATGAACATACAGCACCTGGAGAGCCTGAACGACCAGGTCTGGCACATCACCGGCATCCGGGTCCGTGAAACGATCCCGGACTGGGTTGTTCGGCGGGCGGACGAGGTGGTGATGGTGGATCTGACGCCTCGGGCACTGCTGCATCGCCTCGAACGCGGGGTTGTGTACGGACGCGAGAAGGCCCAACGGGCCCTGCAGAACTTCTTTCGCGAATCGTCGTTGGTTGCGCTGCGTGAGCTCACCCTGCGCGAAGCGGCTCATGAAGTGGAACAGCGGATCGGAAACGATGACACGCGCACTCCGGCCGAAGAACGAATCCGCAGCCAACAACGCAAGCACCACAAGATCCTCGTTCTGGTAACGGCTGATCCGAAGACCGCGATGGTGATCCGGCGCGCCAGGCGTGTGAGTGATTTTCTCGGCGCGGAGTGCTTCGCCGTCGCCGTGCAGCCATCTGGAGACCTGAGCAGTGTGCCAGAGGCAGAGCGAGAGGCGATCGAGAAGCACCTGAATTTCGCGCGCAACCTGCATATCGAGACTCGGATACTCGGAGGCGCGGATACCGCGTCGGTGCTGATTGATTTCGCGCGACGAAACGAGGTCACTCAGATCTTTGTCACCCGGCCCCGCGGGCGCGTGTGGGTCCTAGTCCTGTCCAGAGATCCAGTGCAGAGAATCATCCGCCGCGCCAAGGACATGCAGATTGTCATCGTCTCCGACCGGGACCGGTGACGCCGCAAGAACGCAACGGAGACCCTAACGATGTATGGGGAAGTCGTTGCCAGACCGGGAATCGATGTTGCCGATGGCGTCCACCGATCGTTGCGCAAGACCGCGGACAGCGCCGCCATCACGGCCATTGCGTTGCGGCGGAAACAAATTCGCACGGTCAGACCCAACATCTGGACGAAGTAACCCAGCGTCGTCTCCCGCTGGATTCCTGGGCGGCATGTGCTGCAACCGCGGCAGGGCATAGACCGCCGCGAACCCCAGCGCGTTGAACCTCAAAGAGGCCTTGGCGCAAGCGCTCCACGCCACGGACGCTTCCGGCGCAGTGCCGCACGCACGGTGGAGCAGCCTTTCGAGCGGCCCCAACATCCTGGCAACCCGCACCGCGCGACCTTCGAGTACATCGGCCATGTGACGGTCCAGCGGCTTCAGCGCTCAGACGAAAGTATAAAGACCGCCCCTATTTAGTGGGGCGGCCCGCGGTCCAGAGAATCGCGTTGCGCACCAGCCTCCGGTAGCCCGGATTGGTGTGCACCAGGTGGTCGTGGCCCATCATGGTCACAAACACGCGCGACTTGTCATACGCGCTGACCCACGCCATGGGTCCCTGGGCCGTGGGGTTGTCGGTCTTCATCAGAATCGTGTTTTTCGGCGAGACCCAAACCAAATTATAGGTTTCCTCAGTCAGGTGGAGCGGTCCCACAGCGTACAGGATGGGGTGCGTCGCCACCTGTTGAACGATCACGTCCTGGTCGTGCTTGTAGACCGATCGGGGCGTATCGCCCATCGGGGCGACCAGATAGTGGACGCCGATTACTTCCTTCCACCACCACTCCCAGTTGTTAAAGTCGGCGATGGCATGGTGCAGAACCACCAACCCCTTGCCGCTCTCGACGAAAGCGCGGAGAGCCTGTTTCTGCTCTTCGGGGATCTCCTGAACGAGATCGTAGAGCACCAGCACGTCGTATTTCTTGGCCCAATCCTTGCGCGCGTACGCGAACGGGTGCGGGTCCACAGTCACGGCCATCTCCGGATAGCCCTCGAACAGGTCGTAAAACGTCGGATCGTGGCTGTGGCCGCCGGTCACCACCAGCACTCGCACGGCGTCCGGGTTGGGTTCCTCGGGAGGCCATGTGGGGGGCAGCGTGACAGCGCCCGTCGCAGCCCACTCCGTGCCGCGCGCGTAGCTCACTTTAAAGCCCTGCTCCATCATCGCCATCAAGTCGTGCCCCAGCACGGTGTGGAAGACGCGGCCTTGGCCGTAATCCACGGTCCAGAGTAAGGGGTCGTCTTTACCGGAACCGTTCATCTCCTTGGCGTTGAAGGCCGTGGCGATGACCTTGGCCGTCGGGCGCATTTCAAAGTCGAAATACAACTCGTCGTCAGCCAGGAAGCCCCCGCCCATGCCCCGCGCGATGGGGTGGTCCGGTACCGTGAACTTCACTTTGAAGATGTGCCGCTTGCCGTGTCCGGTGCGGGGTGGACCGGCGGTCCAGACGCCACCTACCATGTCGCCGTATTCGGTCCAGGGCGGCTCGCTGAAGCCGGCGCCGGTCATGTGGTCGCCCAGCACCGGCAGGGTGCCGAAGGTGTAATCGGCCGCGTGCACGATCACCAGGCCCTTGCCGCCCTTGACGAAATCCACCAGCGCTTTCTCGGCCGTCTCGCCCCAGCGCGGACCGCAGTAATCCGACACCACCACGTCGTAAGCGGCCAGCGTGGCCGCCGTCATCCCGGTGGGTTCTTCGTTGACGCGCACGTCGAAACGGCCGCTATCGACTAACAGCTTCTTCAAGTACGGCGTGGTCACGCGCCACTCGTGGTTATTCCGGCCCGATAGAATCAGCGCGCGGAGCTTTCCGGCCTGGAACATGCGCGCGTTGTTCTGCGCGGAAACCAAGGCGCTCGCGGCCACCAGCAGGGCCACGAGCGCCAGAAACGTTCGCGTTCGAAAACGCATGAGAGACTCCTTCACTATCCGTTGATGATCTTGGTCAGGTGTTCCAGACTGCGCACGGCCTGCGCCGGCGTGCCGCACTCGACGCTCAGCGCGCCGTCATAGCCCATATCCTTCAGGATGCCGATCACCTTGGTCCAGTCGATCACACCGTCGCCGCAAGCGCATCCCACCGGCGTGCCCATGATGGCGCCGCGATCCTTTTCCGACTGCTGCACGCTGATGTCCTTGGCGTGCATGTGGACCAGCAGTTTGCCGACGGTCTTCAACCCCTCGTACGGATCTTCGCCGCCCAACCACGCGTTGCCCGTGTCGTAGTTCACTCGCAGCATGGGGGACTTCACCAGCGTCGCCACTCGCATCAAGCCCTCGGTCTTCGTGGTGATGAACTGGTGCGGTTCGATGCCGATGGAGATGCCGTAGCGCTCGGCGATCATGCAGACGCGCGTCAGCGTGTACTTCATCACGTCGAAGACTTCCTCGCTGGGAACCCAGTCGGGCTTCATGCCTTCGTCGCTGGTGAGCACGGGCGCTCCCACCACCTTGGCGAAACGAATGGCCTGTTCCATGTAGGGAATCGCGACTTCCGGCCGCATCAGCGGCGCATGGGAGCTGAGCGCGGTAGGTTTGATCCCGTACTGGTCCAGGATGTCTTTCATTTCGTACGGATCGTTCTGCATGGAGAACGAATGGTAGTAGCCGCCGCCGCTGAGCAGCTCGTAGCCGCTGTGCACCAGCGGTTCGCACCACTTGTAGCCGATTTCGGCGGCTCGCGCCACGCCTTCGGCGAAGGATTTATCCTCGCACCGGATGTACTCCAAGTTGACGCCGATTTGGATCGCCATCGTTTTTGTTCCTCTCCAGGGTTTGGTAAGATGCCTCCACCATGATAACCGCGGCGCAACGTGGAATGTGGGCGCGAAAACCGGGACTGACACCTTTTGCGCCAAGATACCTTCACGGAGAGGAAACCGTGGCACCGTGGCGGAAAAGGCTGTCTGTCCTGGTTTTCGCGTCTGCCCACATTCCACGTCGTGCACCTGGGTGAAGGAGGCTACTATGCGGCAAATGCTGCTGCTGATTGTCTTTAGGGTCGCTGATGGCGGGCGCGGCCAACCGTGAGGTTCTGCTCCAGGCCGACCGCGCGTTCGGCCAGGCGGTGGCCGCGCGCGGCGTCGACGGTTGGGTGGACTGTTTCGCCGAGGACGGCAAGATGTTCCCCGCCGGACGCGACGTAGTGGAGGGCAAAGCCGCCATCCGCGAGTTGATGACGGCGCGCTTCGCGCAGCCCGGCGCTTCCTTGCGTTGGACGCCCGTGGGTGGCGAGATGGCCCGCTCGGGCGATTTCGGCTATACCTACGGCACTTCCGAATCGCGCGGCGTGGATAAGGACGGCAAGCCCACCGTGTCCCGCGGCAAGTACATCACGGTCTGGAGAAAGGGAGCCGGCGGCGCCTGGAAAGTGGTGGCCGACATCGGCAACGCCACGCCGCCCAAACCGGCGAATTAGGCCACCGCGAGCCGCGCCCGTATCTGAGTGAGGATCGCCGCCGTGGAGGCCTCCATGGACTGCTCGCCGCTCACCACCACGTCGGCGAAGCGCTCGGTCGGCCAGATGTAAGTCTCCGCGCTCGGACGCACCGTCTTCTCGTACTGCTCGCGAACGCTCTCCGGCGTTCGGCCGCGTTCGGCCACGTCGCGCGCCAGGCGCCGCTCGAAACAGATATGGGGCGTGGTTTTGACGAATACCTTGGTGTCCAGCGCGCCGCGCACCTCGGCCCAATAGAGTGTGAACAAGCCTTCGACAATCACGTATTCGCCCGGCGCGACGCGGCGGCTGCTCGGTGCGCGCGTGTGGCGGGTGAAGTCGTAAACCGGCTCGTCGATGGCCTCCCCGGCGCTCAGCCGGCGGAGGTGCTCGAACAGCAACTCCCATTCGAGAGCCTCGGGCAGGTCGAAATTCGACTTCTGGCGCCGTTCCAACGGCAAATCGTCCATCGGCCGGTAGTAGCTGTCCAGCGTCATGATGGCCGCGCCGCCCAACTCTTGGGCCAACCGGGTGGCCAACTGCGATTTTCCCGCTCCAGATGGTCCGGCAATGCCGATAATATGAGGTTTCACGGTGTAAAACGCCATTTTCGCACAGTGAAGCCCGTGAAAGAGAGGGCACGGCACGGAGAGCCTACGTCGGCATTCTGTCTCAGGGAAGGGCCTTAGCCGGAGCGCCATAATACCCTAATCCAGTCTGGTAAGTGATGTTCTTGGCAAGGCGCGTCGATGGTGGATGTACATGCCAGGCGGTCCACCAGTTTCCGGATCCGGCGCGCTGTTCACCGGCAAAGCGCGCACCTTTATCGTGTGCGTCACGCTGCTAGGTTGGGGCGCGTTCGTTTTTGGCGTGAGCGGTTGGACCTCGAAGGATCTCTTTTTCTACTGCTCCTATCTCTATTTGGGGTTGCTCGCCACCGGCCTTCGCGTCCGGCGCTCGTTTCGCGCGGAGACCATGCCGGTCCAGTTCCTGTTCGTATTGGTCGGGCTCAAAGAACTGAGCCTCTCCGAGCTGCTTCTGCTGGCCGCCGCGACCTCCATGTTGGAGTATTTCTCCAAGCCCAAGACGCGGTTCCTGTCCCCGGATGCTCTGTTTCACGCCGCCGTCATGACGCTGGCCGCCGGTTCGGCCTGGCTGGTTTACCGCGTGTCGCCCGCCATGCAGTCCACCTTGACCGCGCCGCTCGTGCTGATGCTGGGGGCCTCGGTGTATTTCGCGGTCAGTACGCTGCCGGTCGCGCAAGCTATCGCGCTGCGGGACAAAGCGTCCGTGAGACAACTCTGGCAGGATCTGCATTTGCGGTCCTACCCCTACTACGTGGTGGGGGCGGCCATGGCCAGTATCTTCCAGATCTCGGAACGGGGTTTTGATTGGATGGCCTACCTGTTCGCGTTGCCGGTGCTTTATTTGTTACAGCGCTCCTACCGGCTTTACATTGACCGCATCCAGTCGGAGAAGGCGCACGCCGAGCAGATGGCTCACATGCATCTGCAAACCGTCGAAGCCTTGGCGACGGCGGTAGAGGCCAAGGACCAGCTCACGCACGGCCACTTATTGCGCGTGCAGCTCTACTCGATGGAGTTGGGCAAGGAGTTGAAGCTGAACCCGGCGGATATGGAGGCGTTGCGCGCGGCCTCCATCTTGCACGACATCGGCAAAATCGGCGTACCCGAACGCATTCTCTGCAAGCCGGCCAAGCTGACGGCAGAGGAGTTTGAGCGGGTGAAGCGGCATACCAGGATCGGCGCCGAGATCATCGAACGCGTCGATTTCCCCCACCCGGTGGCGCCTATCGTACGCGCCCACCATGAACGTTGGGATGGCGCCGGCTACCCGGACGGTCTCCGCGGCGAACAAATACCGCTGCCAGCCCGTGTGCTTAGCGTGGCGGATTTTCTGGACGCCGTCTCGACGGACCGCCAGTACCGCCAGGCCTCATCCATGGACGAGGCGTTGGCCCTGGTGGCCGCCGACAGCGGAGCCGCGTTCGACCCAAGCGTGGTGGAGGCGCTGTCGCGGTGCCTGCCGGACATGTTACGCATCGCGCGGGAAAGCACTCCAGAGAGCCCCTGTCGCGAAGGATGACCGGACCGCCGCCACGCACGCCGCTCCGGCACGCGGGTTCCAACCCGCCGAAGCTCCGCTGCCGTGTGGGCCGTCGCGCGCGCTGCTCGAACAGGAAATCCACGCAACCATCGAGATGTCGGAAGAACTTGGGGATGCCCTGAGCTTCAACGAATCGCTCTCCATGCTCGCCGCAAGCTTGCGCGACGCCGTCCCGTTTGATGCCATGGCATTGTATCTGAAGGATGGGGAAAAGATGGTGCCGCGCTACGTCGCGGGCGAGAACTCGCGGTTGCTCTCGAACCTGGAGATTCCCCGGGGGGAGGGCGCCAGCGGTTGGGTGGCCGACCACGCCACGCCCATTCTCAACTGCGATCCATCACTCGATCCCGGCTATCCCCGCGGGACCCAGGGCTACAGTCCGCTACGTTCCATGATGGCCGTGCCGCTCGAATCGCTCTCGGGCACGATCGGCATCCTTTCGCTCTACCGCGAGGAACCCGACGCCTTCACGGCCACCCAATTCGGCATCTTGGGAGACATCGGCCCCTCCGTGGCGCTGGCGGTCGAGAACGCTTTGAAGCTGCACGAAGCGGAAACCGCCGCCACCACCGACTACTCGACCGGCCTGCCCAATGCCCGATCGCTCGTACGCCGTGTGTCGGAGGAACTGGTCCGCGCCGGGCGCGAGTCGAGTCCGCTCACCGTGATGGTCTGTGAGATAGATGCGCGAGATGGAGAGACCAAGGACGCCTCTTACGCCAGTCGCAGCGAAGCCTTGCGCAGGATTTCTGAGATACTGCAGGCTGCCTGCCGTCCTTACGACTACCTGGCGCGGTGGAGTATGAGCGGATTCGCCATGGTTCTGCCGGGTCTGGATCCGGAGGCGGCGCGCACGCGTGTCGACGAACTCATCCGCACGACCAATGAGACGGCCCGCGTCTGCTATCGCGACAAGCGCGCTATCGTGACCGTCGCCATGGCGAGCTATCCCGGTGACGGCGCCGAGGCGGTCGCCCTGCTGACCCTGGCCGGGCAACGCGGGCGCGACGCCGCCCTGGCCCAGAAGACTACGCATGAGGGCCGCCCATCGGCCTTCGCGGAGGCGTCCGGCTAAAACGGCTTCTGGATAGCCACGTCCCCTTCGAGCGCGGTAAACTTTACGTTTGCCTGAACCAGAGCGCCCACGCCCGGCCGGCCTTCGGCCAGCCAACGTGGAAGACGCACGTCGAATCCGTCGGGAGATATCCATGACAGGACCTGAGCTCTACCGCAAGGCGCGGACCCGCATTCCCGGCGGCACGCAACTACTATCCAAGCGCCCCGAGATGTTTCTGCCGGAACAGTGGCCGGCCTATTATTCGCGCGCCAAGGGCGCGGAAATCTGGGATCTGGATGGCCACAAGTACATCGACATGTCGTACTCGGGCATCGGCTCCTGCATTCTCGGTTATGCCGATCCGGACGTCGACGATGCCGTCCGCGCGGCCATCGATGCCGGCTCGATGTCGACACTCAACTGCCCGGAGGAAGTCGAGCTGGCCGACCTGCTCTGCGAGTTGCACCCGTGGGCCGGCATGGTGCGTTACGCGCGCTGCGGCGGCGAAGCCATGGCCGTGGCCGTGCGAATTGCCCGGGCGCGCACGGGCCGGGAAAAGGTGGCCTTCTGCGGTTATCACGGCTGGCACGATTGGTATCTGGCCGCCAATCTTCCCGGCGCGGGCGCCCTCGACGCGCACTTGCTGCCCGGCTTGGCTCCGGCCGGCGTTCCCGCTTCTCTCTCCGGCACCGCGCTGCCGTTTCACTACAACCGGTTGGACGAACTCGAGCAGATCGTTTCCGCGAACCCCGGAGAGCTGGCCGCCATCGTAATGGAGCCGGTCCGCAACACCGAGCCCGCGCCGGGCTTTCTCGAATCGGTACGATCCCTCGCGCTGAATTCGGGCGCCGTGCTCATCTTCGACGAGGTGACCGCGGCCTTCCGCATGAATACCGGCGGGGCGCACCTGCGCTACGGCGTCACGCCGGACATGGCCGTTTTCGCCAAGGCGATTTCGAACGGCTATCCCATGGCGGCCATCATCGGCCGCGGCGACGTGATGAAGGCGGCGCAAGATAGTTTTATCAGCAGCACCTATTGGACCGAGAGGATCGGGCCTGCCGCCGCGCTGGCGACCATCCGTAAGCACCGGCGCCTGGACGTCCCCCGGCAGCTCGACAAAATCGGCCGTCTGGTGCAGGCCGGCTGGAGCGCGGCGGCCGCCGGCGCGGGCCTGCCCATTACGGTTTCGGGGCTGCCCGCGCTATCGCACTTCACCATCAATCTAGAGAACGCACAGGCCGTGCGCACGCTCTTCACCCAGATGATGCTCGATCGCGGCTTCCTCGCCACCAACGCTTTCTACGCTATGTACGCGCACACCGGGCAGCAGGTGGAGAATTACTTGATCGCGGTGGGCGAAACTTTCCAGCAGTTGGCCAGCGCCGTCGACCGGAGCGAGGTCGAGGGGTTGCTCCGGGGGCCGGTGGCACACTCGGGATTCCACCGTTTGACGTGAAGCGGCGCGTCAGGCCAGTGCCGGATCCCCGCGCTCCGGGTCCAGACCCAGTTCCGTGACCGCCTGCGCGGCGCGCGCCGCGTCGAAGGCGCCTTCGCGCGAGAGGGCGGCAAGCGTGGCCGCGGCGATGGCTTCGGCGTTCACTTCGAAGTGGTGCCGCAGATGCTGACGGTTGTCGCTGCGGCCGAAGCCATCCGTGCCCAGGCTGACCAGCCGCCCGGCGAGCCACGGCGCGATCTGGTCCGGAACAATCTTCATGTAGTCGCTCGCGGCGATGCAGGGCCCTTGAGCGCCTTCCAGCGCTTCGAGCAAGTACGGCCGCCGCGCCGGGCGCGACGGGTGCAGCCGGTTCCACCGCTCCACTTCCAGCGCGTCGCGGCGAAGCTGGTTGTAGCTGGTCGCGCTCCACACATCGGCCGCCACGCCGTAGCGCTCGGCCAGGATAGTTTGGGCGCGCAAGGCTTCGTTGAGAATCGAGCCGCTGCCGAACAACTGGGCCTGCGCCGGGGCGCCCACGGCGCCGCGGAATTTGTAAAGACCTTTCAAAATTCCTTCCCGGCTGCCTTCGGGCATGGGCGGCTGCGCGTAGTTTTCATTGCCCACCGTGAGGTAGTAGAAGCGGTCTTCGTTCTGCTCGTACATCCGGCGGATGCCTTCTTGCACGATGACGGCGATCTCGTGCGCGTAAGCCGGATCGTAACTCATGCAGGTCGGAACGGTGCTGGCCAGCACGTGGCTGTGTCCGTCCTGATGCTGCAACCCCTCGCCCGCCAGCGTCGTGCGGCCCGCCGTGCCGCCCACCAGGAATCCGCGCCCGCGCGAATCGGCAAAGGCCCACACCAGGTCGCCCACGCGTTGGAAGCCGAACATCGAGTAGTAAATGAAGAACGGAATCATGGCCACGCCGTAGTTGGAATACGCCGCGCCGGCCGCCGTGAACGACGAAATCGATCCGGCCTCCGTGATGCCTTCCTCCAGAATCTGTCCGTTCTGCGCTTCCTTGTAGTACAGGAACATCTCGCGGTCCACGGGTTTGTAAAGTTGGCCCTGGCTGGCGTAGATGCCCACCTGCCGGAACAGCGATTCCATGCCAAACGTGCGCCCTTCATCCGGGATGATGGGCACCACGTAGCGGCCCAGTTCCGGGTGCTTCAATAGCAGCGTCAGCACGCGCACGAAGGCCATGGTGGTAGAGACTTCGCGGCCTTCGGAACCCGCCACGGTCTCCTCGAAAAATTCGAGCGGCGGCGCCTTGTGCGGAATGGGGCGCGGCTGGCGCACCGGCACGGGTCCGCCCAGGGCTTCGCGACGCTCCCGCACGTATTGCGCCTCCGGACTATCTTCCGGCGGACGGTAGAACGAGATGGTGTGGACGGCTTCTTCCGGAATCGGCACGTCAAAACGCTCGCGGAAATATTCCATTTCCCGCTCGTTCATTTTCTTCTGCTGGTGCGTGATGTTGCGGCCTTCGCCGGCCTCGCCCATGCCGTAGCCCTTCACCGTCATGGCCAGAATTACCGACGGCGCGCCGCGCGTTTCCACGGCGCGCTTGTAGGCATTGTAGACTTTCTTCGGATCGTGGCCGCCGCGGCGCAGCTTGGCGAGTTGATCGTCGCTTTTGTCTTTGACCAGTTCAAGCAGCTCCGGATACTTGCCAAAGAACTCCTTGCGCACGTAGGCGCCGCCGCGCACCACCAGGTTCTGCAACTCTCCGTCCACCAGTTCACCCAACCGCTTCGCCAGCAGGCCCGTGGTGTCGCGCTCCAGCAGGCGATCCCAGTCCTCTCCCCAAATCGCTTTGATGACGTTCCACCCCGCGCCGCGGAAAGAGGCTTCGAGTTCCTGAATGATGCTGCCGTTGCCGCGCACCGGCCCGTCCAACCGCTGCAGGTTGCAGTTGACCACGAAGATCAGGTTGTCGAGTTTCTCGCGCGAGGCCAAGGTCAGCGCGCCCAGAGATTCCGGTTCGTCGCTTTCGCCGTCGCCCATGTAACACCAGATCTTGCGCGGCGTCGTGGGAATGATCTGGCGGTTCTCCAGATAACGCATGAAGCGCGCCTGGTAGATGGCGCTGATTGGTCCGATGCCCATCGACACGGTCGGAAACTGCCAGAAGTCCGGCATCAGCCAGGGGTGCGGATACGAGGACAGTCCCGGATGGTCGCGCAGTTCGTGGCGGAAGTTTTCCAGGTGCTTTTCGCTCAGGCGGCCTTCCACAAACGCGCGCGCGTAGACGCCCGGAGAAGCGTGGCCCTGAAAGTAAATCAAATCGCCCGGCTGGTTGCCGTAACTGCCGTGAAAGAAGTGGTTGTAACCCACCTCCAGCAGCGTCGCGAGCGAAGCGTACGTCGAGATGTGCCCACCGATGCCCGGGTCGTACTTGTTGGCGCGCACCACCATGGCCATGGCGTTCCATCGCGTCAAGCTCTTGATGCGGCGCTCGATGTCGCGGTCGCCGGGATAAGCCACCTCATCCTCGGCGGCGATGGTGTTGAGAAACGGCGTGTTCAGTTTGAAGGCGCGCTGCACACCTTGGCTGGCGGCGCGGTCCGCCAAACGCTCCAGCAGGAACGCCGTCCGGTCCGGACCCGTCTCGTCCAACACTTGGTCCAGGGCGTCCAGCCACTCGGAAGTCTCTTGAGGATTGGTATCCTCCCCAGCATCCAGTCTGTTCATGAGCATGATAAAGCGCGGGATCTGATACCAACATATCGTCAATAATCGCCCCGGCGCAATCCAAGCGATTGTGACGCCGGCCGTTTTGTTGCGACAATCGACTCGATGACACCTCGCGAACGTTGGCTTGCCGTGCTGGCCGGTGAAAAGCCCGACCGTCAGCCCTGCGACTATTGGGGCACGGCGGAGGTGACCAGCCGATTACTGAAGGATCTCGGTTGCGCGGATGAGCGCGCGCTGTGGACGCGCCTCGGCGTGGACAAGTTGGTTCACCTGGCGCCGAAGCACCGCTTCGCCACCGAAGACACCTGGCACATGCAGTCGCTGTTCAGCATCTGGCACGTCGAGACCACCGACATCGCCTACGGCGAAGGCATCGGCGTCTACACCGAGAGCGTCGCGCCGCCGCTCGCTGCCGCCACCACCGTGGCCGAGATCGACGCCTTCGATTGGCCCAAGCCCGACGATTGGGACACCGGCGGTTTCCGCGCGCAGTGCCAGCCGTGGGCGGGTTACCCGATCCTGGGCGGCTGCTACGAACCGTTCTACCTTTACTGCCGGCTGCGCGGCATGGAGCAGGCGCTGGAGGACGTGGTGGCGAATCCGGAAATCGCCGAGGCGATTCTGGATCACATCTTTCACATCCACTATGAAGTAATCGAGCGCACGCTCAAGGCCGCTCCCGGCCTCATCGACATTGTGTATGTGGCCGAGGATCTGGGCACGCAGGAATCGCTGCTGATGAGTCCCGCGGCGTTCCGCCGCCACCTCAAGCCGCGCATGCTGCGCATGGCCGAAATGGTGCACTCGCACGGGGTGAAGGTGTTCCACCACGACGACGGCGCCATTCGCCCGCTGATCCCCGAACTGATCGAAATCGGAGTGGATGTTCTGAATCCCATCCAGTGGCGCTGCCGCGGCATGGAACGCGAGGGATTGGCGCGAGACTTCGGCTCGCGGCTGGTCTTCCACGGCGGGGTCGATAATCAACACACGCTGCCGTTCGGCTCGCCCCAGGACGTGCGCAGCGAAGTGGCTGAGAACATCCGCATCTTCAGCGCCTGCCGCGGTCACATCGTGGCGCCGTGTCACAATCTCCAGGCCAACACGCCCACCGCCAACATAGTGGCGCTCTACGATGCAGTCGAGGAGTTCGGGCGCCGATGAGCGTGCGCGTCGATTTGGAACCGTTGGGGCGGAGCCTGCAGGTGGAACCCGGCACGCCGCTCCAGGATCTGCTGTTCGCGCATGGCGTCGAGTTCCCATGCGGAGGCCGCGGCAAGTGTAAACGCTGCCGCGTGAGAGTGCTCGCGGGAGCCTTGACTCCCACCGCGGAGGAACGCCAGATTCTGGGCGAGGCGGAAATTGCCGCCGGCTGGCGCCTGGCCTGCCGCGCCCGCGTCGATGCGCCGGTCAAGCTGGACGTCGCGCAGTGGGAAGCCACCATCCTCACCGACGAGAGCGTCTTCGAGTTCACGCCTTCCGCGGGGCTGGGCGTGGCCGTGGACCTGGGCACCACCACACTGGTCGCACAGTTGCTGGATCTGGAAACCGGCCACGTGCTGGGGGTGAGGACTTCGCTCAATCCGCAGGCCGCCTATGGCGGTGACGTCATGAGCCGCGTCGAACTGGCCGTGGCCGGCGGCGGCGCCGCGAAGCTGCAAGGCCTGATCCGGGACGAGATCGGCCGCATGGTCGCCGAGCTCGTGGAAGCCGATTCGCACGACGGCCGCGGGGTGCGCGATGTCGTCATCGTGGGCAACACGGTGATGCATCATTTGTTCTGCGGAATTGCGCTGGACGCTCTGGCGCAGGCGCCCTTTGAAACTCTTCGCGATGGCCTGGAGATCTTCACCGCGTCCGAATTGGGATGGCCGCTGCCGCACGAAGCGCGAGTGCGCTTTCTGCCCTGCCTGGGAAGTTTCGTCGGCAGCGACATCCTGGCCGGCATCGTCGCCACCAGGATGTATGCGAGCCCGGAACTGGTGGCGTTGATCGACCTGGGGACCAACGGCGAAATCGTGGTGGGCAACCGCGACCGCATGATCTGCGCCTCCACCGCCGCCGGCCCGGCCTTCGAGGGCGGCCGCATCGGCATGGGCATGCGCGCCTCGACGGGCGCCATCTCCTCGATCGCCTTGCACGACGGCGCGGCTCACCTGCAACGTGATGGGCGGCGGCGAGCCCCGCGGCCTGTGCGGCAGCGGACTGGTGGACGCCGTGGCCGCGGGTCTCGAACTGGGGCTCATCTCAGCCGGCGGGGCGTCTGGCGCAGGGGAAAGTGTGGGAACTGTGTCCTCCCGTGCGGCTGGCGCAAAGCGATATCCGCGAGCTGCAACTCGCCAAGGGCGCCATCGCCGCCGGCGTGAGGATTCTGCTCTCACGGTTGGACGCCACCATACCCGGCGTCACCCGCGTGCATCTGGCCGGCGCTTTCGGCAACTACGTCAGCCACTCCAGCGCCCGCCGCATCGGACTCCTCGATTTCCCCCTCGACAAGATCGAGCCTTCCGGAAACACCGCCCTGCTGGGAGCCAAGCTGGCTCTGTTTTCTCCCGGCGCAGGCCAGGAGCTGCACACTCAAATCCGGCGCGTGACAGAGCACCTGTCGCTGGCCGCGGATCCCAGTTTTCAAGACACGTACGTGGACGAAATGTTTTTCCCAGCCAACTGAGCGGCGCTCGGGCCAAGCGTAAGAGCGGCGCAGGAATCTCGCACCTGATTTGAAGGACGGACGGCCGCGCCCACACCGGCATGCAGATGGTCCGTTATTGGCCGGCGCCGCCGCGGACCTGCGGCGAGTGGGCCGGCATCGCCGCCAGCAGAGCCAGGTAGCCATCCACCAGCAGTCCCTCGTAGCCATGCGGGACGCCCTTCCAGTCCTTCCAGTCGTAAGTCATTCCATTCGGTCCCCGTCCCTGGAAGGCGCCCTCTTCAAAGGCTTTCAGCATGGGGTAAAGGATGGCATCCGCTTCTTGCTTCCGGCCCAGTTGCTGCAAGGCGTGGATGGTGAAGTAGGCGTAGCATGCCGTGGCGCCGCCATTTTCGTAGATCTGAAACGCGTCGGAACCGTCTTCCTGGTCCGGCCCGCCCCAGCGTTTCTCCAGATGCAGGTAGTCTTCCCTCCGGATAGGAACCAGGTTGCCCGGCAAGCCGAGGTCGAAGCGGTCGTAGCCGACTTCCTTCATCTTGGCGAGCAGTCGATCCCAGATCCGGTTGCCCTGCTCGCTGTCAAGGAGTCCGTATGTTACAGCCACTCCGTTTACGAACAGAAAGTAATAGTCGTGCAGTTTGCCATCGGCGCTCTTCCACCCGGCCAGCACTCCCGTCGCCGGGTTGTAGAACGTTTTGTAGTAGATCGACTTCACTTTTCGCGCGCGCTTAGAGTAAGTCCGGGCGTCGCTCGCATGGCCGGCCATCCGGGCAAGTTCCGCCATGTTACTGAATGCCCTGTAAGCGAGCGCATTGGAGTAGGCGTCCTTGTGGCCGAAGTTAATGGTGTCCCACCAGTTTGCCGGGGGCGCGCCTCTGTCTCGTCCGGGCCATGAATTCCCGTCGAACACGTACTCCATGAGACCGTCGCCGTCCCGGTCAAAAGCGATCATCTTGTTCGCCCAGTTTCTGATCGCCACGTAGTTTCGCTCGAGCCAAGGCTGGTCCTTGCTCGCGTGCACGTAATCGTACGCGGCCATCACCAGCGACGGATTGGTGTCCAGGTAATCGTTTTTCCGGCCCGGGTCGGACATGAAGAATTCCATTCCATAACCGCGCATGCCGCTGGTATAACGATCCAGCGTCTGCCGCAGGATGTCCAGCGCGCTGAGGCCGTCGGCGAGCGGCGGCATGTGAACCATCATGGTGGAATACTCGAAGACGGTGAACGCGACCGGATCGCTGGCAGCGTGGTTCGCCAGTACGCGGTATCGGGGATTGATCTGGAGTATGTTGAGGAAATTTCGCCGGTAGCCATCGTAGCGGGGATCCGCTTCGATGCGAGCATCCTTCGGGTAGACGGCGGTGACCTCCCACCGGTACTCCACCTGCCGTTGAGACGAGATGGCGGGAGGAAACGTCACCCGAACGAAGTTATTTCTGCCGCGCTCGGCATCATATCCAAGCGCGAATCCTCTCGACCGCCGAAGTGATTCGGAATGTCCCATGATCGGGAAAGTGCAGCAGCGCCGGGAAACGAATGCCGCCCTCGTCATTGAACAGGCCCAGCAGCGTGGCGTGGCAGCGAATGGGATCGAAACTCAGTACCAGCGGGTCCGGAGGATTCTTGGCCGAGTAGGTGGAGCGGATCACCATGGCGCGGTCGCTGATCTCGAAGGACCACGCCGGGGCGCCTTCCGCTCCCGCCAGGCGATACTCCATGGTCCGCCCATTGCTCGCGACCGCATACCGCGTTGTCGCGGCGGCCGGCGGCAGCATGAGGTTTTGGTCGAGCTTGTTCTTGCCTAAGGAGTCCACCGCCAGCAGGCTGATGTTCGGCTGGTCCGCCGCCATCGCCACGCGCAGAAAGGCGGACCCATGGTCCAGGTCTCGCGGAAAGGCCACCAGGGCCGCTCCCAACATCATCGGAAATAGGAACCAGCTTTTCATCGAACCCCCGATTAGTGCATGGCGATCTCATACGGCGGGATGCTCAGCGTACTGCCATCGGAGAGCTTTACCGAGGCCGGGTGGTTGCTGAAGTTGAGCAACGCCATTTTGCCGCTCTCCAGCGCGCTCCAGTACACGCCCGGCGGCTTGGTCATGCGCAGCGCGGCGCGGATCGCGGGGCGCAGTTGGGGCATCTTCCTCAGTTCGTCGCCCACAAACTCTGCATAGAATTCACCCGGCACCGCGTCGCCGTAGTACAGGATGGCGCGGCCTTTACCGGTCTGGCCCGACAGCCACTTATTCGCGAATGAAGTATCGCCCTCCACCGTCGCGATGTAGCCGCGGGGCTGCCGGGGAATAATCACCGTGCCACCGTTCTGGACCCAGCGGTCTATCCGCTCCAGGACGGGCTTTTCCGTGATGTGCCCCCACAGGAAAACCAGCACCTTGTAGCGCTCCAGCGCCCCGTCCAGAATCATCTGCTCACCGCAATAGTCATAGTCCACTTCCGAGCGCAGGGCGCGCGCCATGGTGAAGTACGGCGAACCCCAGCGGTAGAACAGTACCTCGTCCCCCAGCTTGATGGCGGTGTCGGGATAGAACGAAGCTACATCGATGACCGGCTTGGAGCGCACATCCAGTAAGTTACCGAGCCGCAGCCAGGCATCGATGGCGTGGTCGTTTTCGTATAGGTTGAACTGATAGTAGAACAGGTGCTCGGCGCCGGTGGTTACGGCGTTGAACAGCCGCGCCATCACGCCGCGCTTGCTGGCGTAGCCGCCGGGTTCATAGCCCAATGCCGCCCCGTAGTAGCGCGCCGCCGAAGAAGCCATGCGCGTGATGGTGAAATTATCCGGGAAATTGTCGCTCTCGTTGGTCAGCCGGATCCCGCCCTTCACTTTCGCCATGCTGCGTGCCTGGAAGCTGTAGTCGGTGCCAATCTGTAGCGGCCCCCAACCGCCGGAAGACTGGTGGATGACGTTGTTCGGCAGCGCCTCGCGCGCCCAGACGGCCCAGTCGTCGCACCACTGACTCATCCCGTCCATGTACCAGGTGGCGAAGTCGATCCGTTTCCGGCGGACCTGTGTGCTATCGGGCAGGAACGTGCTGACCTCGTCGTAGGAGGCGTAGCTCGCGCCCCATGCCTGGTTCAGTTTGCCGATGTCGCCGTACAGGTCGCGGACGTGATTACGGAACGACTTCTGGGCGTATTCGTCGCCCGCCCAGTAGCCTTTGTGATTGTGGGTCTGGCGGAATCCGAAGCCGGGGCCTAGCGCCGGATACTGCGCCTCGCCGTAGTCGCCGCTGGGCCCCAGCCGGACCCCCAGCAGGGCCTTGCGTCCGCCGTAATGCTTGCCGAACTCGGTCAGGAAGCGGCGCACGTACTTCGCCTGGGCCGGATAGAAGATCGACTGCGTGTCATCCTCCAGGCCGTGCTCCAGACACTTGAACCGGACGTTATCTTTGGATTCCCAGAACCATTTCGGAAGCGCATAACCTGCACCGACCACCAGCATGGGAAACCACTTCACGTCGAACTTCTCGAGTTCGTCCACCACGGAGTCGTAGAAGCTCCAGTCGAAGACGCCGGGCGACCGCTCGACCAGGCCCCACTTCACGTAGCTTTCAACGCCGTTGAATCCAAGCGCCCTCACCAGAGGCAGTCGGTTCCGAAGGTTCGCCGGGGCGTCGGCCACGTGATCGGGACTGAGTTCTTCACCCGCCGCCGTGGTCACGCGCTGCGAGGGCACCTGGAAGTCGATGGCCGGACGTACCAGCGGCACCGGTTCGATCTTGGGCGGCTGGGTGGTCAGCCGGACCGCCCGCAAGTAATCCAGCCCTTCGACGCGGATGGACTTCTGAATGGCAGCTTGGCCGTAGCGAAACACGGCGCTGCGGATGCGGCCGCTGTTGACGCGCGCCACGCCCCATTGGTCGCGTTCCGCCACGCCGGGCGAGACGCCGATCATTCCGTAACCCCGATCCAGGAACTCGATCACCAGCCAAACCGCGTCCGGCACGGGCGTGGACACTTGCATCACATACGGAGCACGAGTGAAGTAATCTTCGCTCGGCTTCAATCGTACGACGAATGCGGCGCCGGCCCGCTCCACGCGCCAGACGGAATCCGCGGACCTGGCCAGTGAGAGCCCCTGTGATTTCGGAGGCTGGCCCGCCTCCCAATACGCCAGGTCGGCCGCCGGCACGGACGCGGCGGCCAAGAGAACACTGAAGACAAGAACAGCCCCTGTGGTTTGCATTTTCATGATGGAAGGGTAAGACAGAATTGTAACAGAAGGATGGCCGCCGCCCGAAGAACACAAGCCCTCCATTTCGTTTTGACTTTGCAGTAGGCTGGAACGATGGAATCGATTGTTCCCGAGTGCAAGGAGAACCCCTCGTGACACGCCGGGAGCTTTTCAGTGTGGCGGCCGCTCCGGTCCTCAACGGACCGGGCCATTCGATCACCGCGGAGGTAAGACCTTACCGCGGAACCCCCACCCTGTTCATCGACGGGCAGCCCTCCTTCTCCGCCGCCTATTGGGTGAGCGCACCCTCTGCTACCACCTGGCAAAGCGCCGCAGCGTCGCGCCGAGCCGCTGCGGCCGGTATTCACACTTATGCCTTCGACGTCGGCAGCAGCACGGAATGGGTCCGGCCGGATTTTGATTTTTCCACCGTGAAAGTGCGCTTCGGACGTATTCTCGAGGTGGACCCGGAGGCGCGTTTCCATCTGCGCTGCCATCTCGAGGTGGGCGCCGACGACTGGTGGAGCAAGCGGTACCCGCAAGAACTGGAACTGCACTCCAACGGTAAGCGCTACACGCAGTCCTTCGCCTCGCGCCTTTGGCGCGAACAGGCCAACGGTTTTCTGCGCGCTTACATCCAGCAACTCTCCGAAACCGGCCTGCTCGACCGCGTGGTGGCGTTTCAGGTGGGTGCGGGACACACGGGCGAATGGGTGAAGGGCGAAACGTCCATGTACGATGTGTGCGGCGATTACAGCGAACCCATGCGCCGCCATTTCCGCGCCTGGCTGCGCCTGCGCTATCACAACGACCTGGGCACCCTGCGCCAGGCGTGGCATGATCCCGCCGTCGCTTTCGACACGGCGGAGGTTCCCGTCGCACAGGATCAACTGAACGCGCGGCACTATATCTTCCGCGACCCGCTGCTGGAGGGGAGAACCATTGACTACTTCCGCTGCCTGGCGGAACTTTCGGCGGATGCCGTCATCGACTTTTGCCGCACGGTGAAGCAAGCCACCGGAGGAAAGAAGCTGGCCGGGGCGTTCTACGGCTACCTTCTTGAGTTGGCCTGGAATGGAGGATTCTTCGCCGAGCGCGCCGATAGCGAATACTCCACCTATCAGCGCAGCGGACACCTGGGGCTGCGCATGGTCCTGAACTCTCCCCACGTGGATTTTTTGGTGAGTCCTTACAGCTACGGATACCGCGGCATCGGCGGCGACGGACCCAGCATGATTCCTACGGAATCGGCCCGCGCGCACGGCAAACTGGTTCTGATCGAAGACGATACGCGCACTCATATCGGTACCGACATGAACTATGGGCGTGCCGCCACGCTGGCCGAATCGGTGGCCATCCTGCGCCGCAACTTCGCCGGGGCCATGACCCGCGGGCAAGGCATGTGGTGGCTATCTGGGACTGTGGATCCCGCGCGCGAGCCGGCCTTCGCCACCTTGCTCGGTGATTTCGAGCGGCTTGGAAAGAAGCTGCTCGCGACCGACCGGACGCCGGCCTCCGATGTGGCGGTGCTGGTCGATGATGAGAGTTTCTTCTATGAAAGCAGCCGGCACAACTTCGACGTGCCCGGCATCTTCCAGCAACGGCTGTGGGGTCTCGCGCACATGGGCGCGCCGGTGGATACTTTTCTGCTACAGGATCTGGTTGACGGGAGGCTGCGCCCTTACAAGCTGTACGTATTTCTGAATGCTTTTCGACTGGACGCAGCGCGGCGCGCGGCCCTGGCACGGAACTTGCGCCGCGATGGCCGCGTGGCACTGTGGATCTATGCTCCTGGATATGTGCAGGACGATCTGTCCATCGATCACATGAGGGAACTAACCGGAATCAAGTACGCCATGGGAGAGCGCCCCTGGGGTCCCATGATGCATCTTACTAACTACACCCATCCACTTACGAAGGGACTGCCGCAGGATCTCTCCTGGGGCACCAACAGCAAGCTGGCACCATTATTTTATGTGGACGATCCCGCCGCCACCGTGCTCGGGCAGGTTGTCTACTCCCAGGGCAACTGCAGGCCGGGCATGGCGGTCCGATCGTTCCCGGATTGGACCTCCATCTACGTGGCGGCCCCGAATCTGCCGGCCGCGCTGTTGCGCAACATCGCCAAGTTCGCCGGGGCGCACATCTACTCGAACGAAGGGGATATCATCTACGCCAGCCGCGAATTGCTGGGCGTTCACACGGTTTCCGGCGGGACGCGCCGTATCCAGTTACCACGCTCAGCCCGCGAGGTGGTGGATCTTTTTGCTGACAAAACCGTGGCGCGCGACACGGCCGCCTTCGAAGTCGAGTTGCCGCCGGCTTCGACGGCGCTCTATCTGCTGAGGCAATAACAGGAGGTTGCAGGTGCGAGTTCCAATGAAACCCAGAGTTAAGCCCAGCCGCCGTGAGTTCGGCGCGGCGATGGGCGCCCTTCACGCGGCGGGCTTGAGCGCAAGCGCTCAAGCCGGCCGGCAGCCGCCCGCTCCCGGACCCGGCTCATTCCCACTTCCGCCATTGATGCCAACGGGCATAAGGATCGGAAACGGCATCGGGGCGGATGCGAGCTATGAGCAATTGCGAGCGCAGGCACGGTTGGGCGTCGAATACGCCTCCAGCGGGGCCGCCAGGCTCCAGGACGCTTCACCAGAGCGTCTCCTGGAAGTGCGGCGCAGGTTCGAGTCCGCGGGAATCCGCTTGTACAATTTCCGGGTTGAGGAGTTGCACAACTGCGTTCCGATCGTGCTGGGAACCAGCGACCGCGACCGGCACATCGAGATGTTCAAGACGCACCTTCGCAATTGCGGCGCCGCCGGCATCCACTACATCACGTATGCCCACAATGCGAACATTACCATTCATCCCTACTACCAGACTGGCGTCGCCTATACGCGCGGCGACGTGCCCACGCGGGAATTCGATGCCGTGGCCGCGGCCAAACTACCGCTTTCCCACGGCCGCGTGTACACGGCCGAGGAGTTGTGGGAGACCTTCACGTATTTTGCCCGCGCTGTGATGCCGGTGGCCGAGGAGGCGGGTGTCCGCATAGGAGTGCACCCCGACGACCCGCCGCTGCCGACGCTCGGCGGCATCGCCCGGCTCTTCATCAATGTGGAGGCCTACCGGAAAGCCATCCGCATCGCCAACAGCAAGAATTTCGGTTTGTGTCTGTGTGTGGGAACCTGGGCCGAAGGCGGCGCGGCGACCGGGGCCAGCCCGGTTCAGATGATTCGCGAGTTCGGCCCGCAAGGAAGGCTCTTCAAGATTCACTTCCGCAACGTGGACCAACCACTTCCCAAATTCAAGGAGACGCTGATCGAGGACGGCTATGTGGATATGTGGGCCGTGATGAAAGCACTGCGGGAGAACGGGTTCAACGGCTCCACGATCCCGGATCACTCGCCCGGCGGTCTGTGGCAGTACACGCTAGGATACCTGAAGGCCCTTCGCGATCGCGCCAACGCCGAGGCCAAAGCGTGAGATAGTCCGGCCCCCGAGAACCGGCTTCCGGGAAAATGACAACCAGCAACACAAGATTGACACGGCGCTGCTTCCTGGCGGCGCCGGCGGCGGTACTGCCGGCGCTGGGTTCACGCGAAACCACGTTGCGCCTGTGGGCCTTCAGCGACTCGCACGTGGGCACGGACAAGAGACGGGGTCGCGACAGCCTGGCTGAGGCGCTGATGCAGTCGGAGTCCGGAGCTTTTCGTTGGGATGTCGCGCTGGACCTTGGGGACCACTCGGGCGCGCAGGGCCTGCCCGAGGATGGAGAAGGCCGGGAGATCGTCCGCCAATTCGGAGTGCTGAAACAGCACCGGCGCGAAGACATCTACAGCCTGTGCGGCAACCACGACCGCAGCGGGCTGCGGGAACCCCAGAACTGGTGGTGGCGGAAGTGGCTTGATCCGACGGGGGAGAACACCAGTTACTCGCGCGTGAATGCGGCCAGGCGGCGGTTTCCGGTGGAAGGTACTTGGGAACGATATTCGTTTCGGGTGGGAAAATTTCTATTCCTGATGATGAGCGACATCAATGAACCCAGTCAGAAGGTGGGGCGCGATACGCTCGGCGGAAACCCCGGCGGTGTGGTCAGCGGTGAGACCTTCGCCTGGTGGAAGAAGATGGTGGAGTCCAATCGCGATTCGATCATCGTCTCGGCGCATCACTACATGCTCAAGAACACCACCGTCGCCAGCGGCGAGTGGGAGGGTATGCGAAAGGGTCCGGACGGCCAATGGCAAAGTCACTACCACGGCCTCAAACCGCAAGGGACGCCCCAGGGCGCGTCGTACCTGTATTGGGTGAACAGCGTGCCCGACGCCCAGGCGTTTGAGAAGTACCTGGAATCGCATCCCGGCGCCATCGCCATGTGGCTCGGGGGCCACACGCATACCAACCCGGACGATACCTATGGAGGCAAGAGCCACATCGAGTCGAAGTGGGGCGTGCACTTCATCAACGTGAGCGCGCTGAGCAAGTACCACGGCAGGGCCAACGTGCCGATGAGCCGGTTGTTGACCTTCTCTGGGGACCGCGTCACAATCCAGTGCTACCTACACACCAGCGACTACGCGCCGCAGGGATGGTATCCGAAGGCGGAGCGTGTACTTAAGCTGAACCGCGTTTCGCTCTGAGAAGGAGGCGCAATGCATCGACGGTCTTTCCTGGCAGCCGTGGCGGGCGGAACCGCCGAGGGGTTGCGCGGCGGAAGCGAGCCGGCACGGCTGCGCGCCGGTGCGGCCACCGCCAACATCACACCGGCCTTGGGTGTTTCGCTCAACGGACCCATCATGCAGATCGGGCCGGCGATACACGTGCACGACGAGTTGCATGTGCGCTGCCTGGCGCTGGATGACGGTGCCACACGCCTGGCCATCGTCATCTGCGACGCAACCATGATCTCGCGTGAGATCTTCGACCGCGCCAAGGCGCTGGTCCAGCAAGACACCGGCCTGCCTGTCAACCGGATGTTGATGGCCGCTACGCATTCCCACAGCGCGCCGCGCGTCATCGGCCTCAGCGATGCGGAACTCGACAAGGAGTATGAACGCTTTCTCACGCGCCGTATTGCCGACTGCGTTCGAATGGCGCTCCATAACCTGGCACCCGCCAGGATCGGCTGGGGATCGGGCAGCAAACCGGAACTGGTGTCCAACCGCCGGTGGTTCATGAAGCCCGGAACTATTCCTCCGAATCCGTTCGGGGAACAACACGACCGGGTTCAGATGCATCCGCCTGTGGGGAGTCCGAACCGTGTGAAGCCCGCCGGTCCCGTGGACCCGGAAGTCTTCGTAGTGTCTGTTCAGCACGCCGACGGCAGGCCTCTCGCGCTGCTCGCCAACTACGCGCTCCACTACGCCGGTGGGTTCGTTTTCGGTCACGTCAGCGCCGACTATTTCGGCATCTTCGCGGAGCGCATCACAGAACTTCTCGCCCCTGGCCGGAACGACCCGCCTTTCGTCGGTATCATGTCGAACGGCACCTGCGGAGACGTCACGGCAGCCGTGGCACAACAGAGGAAGCCTCCGGCCCCACCGTATTCCCGGATGCGGGAAGTCGCATTTGAATTGGCCGGCGAAGTGCACCGCGTCGCGCGCGAGATCACGCACCGGGAGGATGTGCGGCTGGCCATGCGCGAGAGTGAACTGGAATTAGGCGTCAGGAAACCGGACGATGGCCGCCTGGCCTGGGCGCGAAAACTGTGGACCGAGGCGCAGGGCCGCCACAAACTGACCAGGCCGGAGATTTACGCGCGCGAAGCCATCCTGCTCAGCCGCTTCCCCGGCACGGTCAGGATCAAGTTGCAGGCCCTGCGCGTGGGCGCATTGGCGATGGCTGCCGTTCCTTGTGAAGTCTTTGCCGAAACCGGGCTCGCTATCAAACAAGCCAGCCCGGTGAAGCCGGTGTTCACCATGGAACTGGCCAACGGATACTACGGCTACCTGCCTACGGCCCAGCAGCACGAGTGGGGCGGATATGAAACCTGGCCCGCGCGTTCGAGCTTTCTGGAAGTGCAGGCCGAAGCCAAGATCCGTGCCGAAGTGCTTCGGCTGCTGCGAGAGGTGTGAGAGGGGTTCGATGAGACGAAGAGAATTCGTTGGCGCTATGACGGGCTCGGGTTTCGATATTTCCGCGTCGTCGTCCGGGAAGTCCGCTGACCGGCCCAATCTGCTTATTCTGATGTCGGACCAGCACAACCCCCACGTGCTCGGCTGCCGGGGTGATGCGGTGGTGCGGACGCCCCATCTGGACGCCCTGGCCGCCTCGGGGGTTTCCTTTGAGAACACTTACTGCCAGGCGCCCATCTGCGTGCCGGCCCGCATGAGTTTCCTGACCGGGCAGCAGCCCAGCCGGAATCGTGTCTGGCACAATACCGATATTCTCCCGTCCGACATCCCCACATTCGCTCACGGACTGGGCGCCGCCGGCTACGAAACTTTGCTGGTGGGCCGGATGCACTTCGAAGGCGTGGATCAGTGGCACGGCTTCGAAAAGCTCCTGGTGGGGAACATTACGCCGGCCTACTCGTATATCCCGCACACCCTCCCGCAGCGGCTTCTGATCGGCGCCCAGGGGAACTCGCGTGCCGCGGTTGATCTGGCCGGCCCAGGCAAGACCACCTACCAGGCGCACGACGAGCAAGTGGCCGCGGCCACCGCAAAGTTCCTCATGGAAAGACCGCGCACAGGCGGGCGGCCCTTCTGCGCCGTGGCGGGTTTTGTGCTGCCCCACTGCCCGTACATCTGTTCGCGGGAGGACTGGAACTACTACTACGATCGTGTCGCTCTGCCAACGGTGCCGCCGGGCTACTTTGAGAAGCTGCACCCGGCCGTCAGGCTTTGGCGGAAGAACCGGGGGATCGAAAATCTTCCACCGGACACCATCCGCAGGGCGCGCGCGGCCTACTACGGGCTGGTCACGCATTTCGACCGGCTGGTGGGCGTAGTCATCAGTGCGCTGCGCAAGTCCGGCCTCGACCGCAACACCATCGTGATCTACACCTCCGACCACGGCGACATGGCCGGGGAGAACGGCATGTGGTGGAAGAACAGTTTCTATGAGGGCTCCGTCACGGTACCGTTGATCGTGAGCGGTCCGGGCATTCTCGGGTCAGGAGCCGAGTTCGCGAGATCGCCAGCCTCATCGACGTGGGCCCCACGCTCCTGGATCTGGCCGGTGCCCGGCCTCTTCCCAACGCTACCGGCGCGAGCCTGGCGCCGCTGTTGCGCGGGGAGCAGGTTTCCTGGGCCAACCAAGCCTTCAGTGAGTTTCCTCCCGTCATGGGTGTGACCCGCGATGCGGATGATCCGGAGCGGCAGATGGAAGCTAACCCATTACGAGAACTATCGCCCGCAACTGTTTGATCTTGAATCTGATCCGCACGAGTATAATGATCTGGGAGAAAGCCTGGAACATGCCGCGATCCGCGCGGACCTGCACGGGCGGGTTCTGCGGGACTGGCCGGTGGAGGAGATGAAACGCCTGCTCGCCGAGCGCGCCAAAGACCGTGCAGTCCTGAACCGGTGGGCCGCCGCCGTGAAACCTCCGGCACCGCAGCAGTGGCAACCGCCGCCCGGCGCCAACGTCTTCCCTGAACAGTCCGGCCCAGGGGAGGGGAGAAAACCATGAGCACCAGACCGCTTACGCGCCTTGAATTCCTAGCCGCACTTGCCGGTGGTTCCCTGCCGGCCGCCTCTTCGGCCAAACGGCCGAACATCATACTCCTTCTGCTCGACGACCTGGGCTGGCGGGACTTCGGTTGCTACGGCAACACGTTCCACGAGACGCCGAACCTGGACCGTCTGGCGGCCGAGGGAGTGCGTTTCACCAATGCCTATGCGGCCTGCCCGGTATGCTCGCCGACCCGCGCGTCCATCATGACCGGCAAGTATCCAGCGCGACTGCATCTGACGGACTGGATTCCCGGACGCAAGCAGTGGCCCGCGGCCAGGCTGCTGACGCCGCAATTCGAGCAGCAGTTGCCGCTGCGGGAAGTGACCATCGCGGAAGCGCTGAAACCGCTCGGCTACCGCACGGCGAGCATTGGCAAATGGCATCTGGGCCGAGAAGGTTTCTGGCCGGAGAACCAAGGGTTTGACTTAAACGTTGCGGGGACCCAGCGCGGTTCGCCGGCGTCGTATTTCGGGCCATTCAATCTGCCCAATCTTCAGGGAGGCACGAAGGAAGACTACCTGACCGAGAAGTTGACCCAGGCGGCGGAGAGGTTTATCGAGGAGTCCGCCGGGAAAGCGCCCTTCTTCCTCTACCTGCCGGAGTTCACGGTGCACATTCCGTTGCAGGCGCGGCAGGCCGCGGTGGAAAAGTACCGGCGCAAGAACGCAGGCAAGGACTTTCCGAACCCCATCTACGCGGCGATGGTGGAGAGCTTCGACATCGCTGTGGGGCAGATCCGCCACACCTTGGAGCGGCTGAGGATCGCAAACCAGACCATCCTGTTGGTCACCTCCGACAACGGCGGGTTGCGGTACGAGGGCAGGTCGAAGAGGCAGGTAACGGACAACCACCCGCTTCGCGCCGGCAAGGGGCACCTGTACGAAGGCGGAATACGCGAACCTCTGTTGGTCCACTGGCCGGGCGTGACGAAGGCGGGAACGGTCTCGGACGTGCCGGTGTCAAGCGTCGACTTCCTGCCTACCATGGTTGAGTTGGCGGGCGGCAAACCACCGAAGCCCGGCCAAATCGACGGGGTGAGTTTTGCCCCGCTACTGCGCGGTAGAGGCGCGCCCAAACGCGCAGCGCTCTACTGGCACTACCCACACTACAGTAACCAGGGCGGCGTGCCAGGTGGCGCGGTACGCGCCGGCGACTGGAAGCTGATCGAGTTCTACGAAGACGGTCGCCTGGAGCTTTACAACTTAAAGGACGACGTCGGCGAGCGCCGTAACCTGATCGAGATGGAACCGCGGCGAGGCGCGCAATTGCACGCGATGCTGAAACGGTGGCGCGCACGGGTGAACGCCTCGATGCCGTCGCCCAATCCGGCCTACGATCCTGCCAAAGCGGACCAGGGGCTGACCGGAGCCGAACCACCGGTCGCACCGATCACGGAAGACTGATCCTTGACTAAGATATACAGTTCCGGCACAATCGAAGGTCCGGCGTGGCTGCGCTCCTAGCAGGGTTTGGCTTCGGCCCGGAATACCATTCCTGAACAGGAGTTCCGCTTGATCCAGCCAACCGCCGGTGTCACCCGCCGCCAGGCCCTCAGGGCCACTGCCGCATTCACCATTCTTCCCGCCGGATTGGTGCGCGGCTACGCGGCGAACGAGAGACTCAATCTCGGAATAATCGGCCTTGCCGGTATCGGCCGGGTCAACGCGAGAGCGTTCCACGCTCTGGGGGAAAACATCGCCGCCTTGTGCGACGTCGACTCCAAGGTTCTGGACCAGCGCGGGGCTGAATACCCCGACGCCCGGAAGTACACCGATTTCCGGACGATGATCGAGAAGGAAAAGCTGGATGGCGTGATCGTCGCCGTGCCGGACCACAACCATGCCTACATTAGCGTCTACGCCATGAAGCACGGCCTGCACGTTTACTGTCAGAAGCCGCTCACGCACACGGTGCAGGAAGCCCGCATAGTGGCCCGCGTGGCCGCCGAAACCAAGGTGGTCACGCAGATGGGTACGCAAACCGCCGCCGAGCCGCGGACGCTCCGGACCGCTGAGTTGATCCAGTCCGGCGTACTCGGCGACATCACCGAGGTCCACATGAGCACGGATCGCCCCATTTGGCCCCAAGGGCTTGATCGCCCACAGGGGGAGGACCCGGTCCCCTCCACCCTGGATTGGGACCGGTGGCTGGGTCCGGCCCCGGTCCGGCCGTACCTGAGTCAGTGGCCCGAAGGAAGCGCGGTCTATAGTCCCGAGAGGAAGCAGCAATTCCGCTCCGGTTCCAGTGTGTACCATCCGCTGACCTGGAGAGGCTGGGTAGACTTCGGCAGCGGCGCCTTGGGCGACATCGCTCCGCACAGCATGAACGTGATCTTCCTGGCCCTCGACCTGGGCGCGCCTGCGGCTGTCGAGGTTGTCGCAACCTCCGGAATGCGGCGCGAAATGTACCCCGATTGGAGTCACATCCGTTTCGATTTTGCGCGCCGGGGAACCCATCCCCCTCTCTCCATTCACTGGTACGACGGAGCGAAGCCCCTGCCGGAGTTCCTGCTGCCCCCGCGTCCGGCTACACCGGCTGTGCCGGGCTCCCCGCCCCTTCGCCATGGGGTGGGAAGGATGGTCTGGATCGGCACAAAAGGCAGCTACCCGGCCGGCCGTGGACCATTCGCCGGCACCAATGCACAGGATCCGCCTCCCCCGCCGCAACGGGATTGGGGCCGCGAGGAGGTCCACCTGGACTGGGCTCGAGCCATCAAGAACGGCAAGCAGGCGCCCTGCCATTTCGGATATGCCGGTCCGTTCACCGAGGCCTACCTGTTGGGGAACGTCGCGCTGCGGGTGGGCCACCGGATCGAATGGGATTCTCTGGCGTTCCGGGTCACCAACTGCCGCGAGGCCAACCAGTATCTCTACCCACACTCCCGTCCCGGATGGGATCTCAAGGAGATAGCCGGCAGCGCCTAATGGATCCGGCGTTCCGGCTGATCGGTTCCGAAACATCTGGAATCGTGGGGCGGCGCTGACTTCCCGCGGGCAGACGTTTGAGACCGGAATGCTGGCCGAGAGTCATCTGGCACGGCGACTGTTTGGGAGCATGTTGCGACGGATTGCAGGGGCGCCGGCGCCGGCGGGGTAGACGACAGCCGTTGCGGCAAACCAATCGACATCAGGGAGGCAGGCAACCGAAAGGTGTCTGAGAATTCGGCTCAAGGGAGTGGTATTTCCGGGTCACGTGCAGTCAGCGGAAAACACGCCGGGCCGTTCGGGAGCGTGCGGCTTCGGGCTGGAATAGAATCGAGAAATGAAGGCGCTGGCTGTGTGTCTGTTGGCGGCAGTCTGTACTTACGCGGAGTCGCGTCTGGATATTCGGCCGGAAGTTATTACGCAGTGCTCGGCGGGGAATCTAGGGCGCGCTCGACTGTACTGGACAACGGACGATCCGGGACCGGTGCAGGTGCGGGTGGGCGGCGCGAGTGGAGTGCCAATGACGGGGCCGGAGCCGTCCAACAGCAGTGGTGAGACAGACTATTGGGTTGGCGACGGAATGCTATTCGTGCTGGTGGATAGTGCTGGCAGGGAGCTGGCCCGCGCCACGGCCCACGTAGCGTGCGTTGCGGTTCAGGCGCAGGGATCGTATTTTCCGCTCGCGGTTGGCAATGAGTGGGTGTTTCGCTCGAACAGCCGGCTGCCACGTCAACCTATGGGGTGTGGAAGGTGACGCGGAAGGAATTCGCGCAGGGGCAGGAGTGGTTCGTTGTGTTGCAAGCTTCCGCTGACAGTCCGAATGCAGGTAGCGAGATCCTCATGCGGAGCGATGATGCGGGCCGCGTGTACCGAATCGCCGCGGACGGACGGGTCGAGTTGTGGTTGGATCCGACGGAACCGCCGGACCCTGCCGCCACGTTGAAGATAACCGGTCGCGGTCCGTATTCCTTCGCTCTCGGCACATTCAGCGACAGCGTAACGTACCGGACTTCTCAGTCGCTGGGGATGGAAGTGGGAACGCTGGTGCGGGGACTTGGGCTGGCGACCAGCCGGAATGACGTGCTGGCGGGGTCTTCAGGAGGGTTCGCGAGCGACTTGGAGTTGATACAGGCGCGGGTAGATGGCGCCGTGCGGTCGGCCGGACCGGACGTATCGCTGGGTATTGCAGTTGAGTCCACGGATCTGGATGTGACCGGGGGAAAGGTGACCAATTGTGCCGTCCCGTGCTATTTCGTGGCGTGCTATCTGGTACCGGGCGCCGATCCTCCCGGGACCTACAAGCCCTGCTTTCAGGTTCGCGTGGATGCGGCCGGGCTGAACGGTGAATTGCAGTTGGATTTTCTGGATTCAGCCGGCCACGCGCTCTTGCACCTGGAAAACGCGCCCACGGGATTCCGGCAGATTCCGCTGTACGGGAAGCCCAACGAGCGGTACCCTCCCGGAATGTATCGTGTCCGGGTGCGCGACGGCGAGAGCGAGGCAGTGATGCCGATACGCGTGCGCTAGGGGCGTAGTCTTCACCGTAATCCGATGGCCGGGATGTGTTACGACTTGGGGATGGGCCCGTTGGCAGGCTGAGAAGCTCCCACGATGGCGACCCGAACGGCGATCTTCAAGTGGCGGCGGGAGCTTGGCCGGATCCTTCAGGCAACTATCGACGTGATGGTTGCGCGCTCTGCTTGCGTGAGCAGGACGTCGACGTCGATTAACCGTGTGAGCCGGCCTCGAATCCGTATCGATCCGAATACCAGGCCAGGTCGCGCGCCGCGGGGCGCTTCCAGCGGCTCGCGCACTTGATGCGCGTAGACCTCCACTACTTCCGACACGCTGTCCACAATCACGCCGACCAGTGTCGAGCGCGTGCTTGCTCCAACCCTCAAGAGCAGGATGCAATTACGCCCATGGGGTACGTGCGCGGGTAGATCCAGCTCGAGGCGGAGATCGATAACTGGAATCAGTCTTTGACGCACGCAGATCGTCCCTCTCAGGAAAGACGGTGCGTCAGCCAACGACAGAATCGGTTGCAGCTTCATCACCTCCTGGACCCGGCTGATGGGGCAGGCAAACGGCAACCGGTTCAGACTATAGGTAAGATACTTGACTGGCTGCGACCGGCCGGCATCCAGGGTCTCTGCCGGTCTCGAAGCTGGAATGGCGCTGCCCATGGCCGTCCTTCCTTAGGGTGAACAGAATGCACTAGACTCAGACCGGCACGCACCGGGAGGAGTTTTTCGCGGGTCGGGACCAGGCAAATCTGCACCTCGAGGCGCTCGCGGCCGCACTTGAAGGGAATGACCGTCCACTCGGGCTTGCCCAGATTGCGGGTCGTGAAGTGGCTGCCGAACACCACGGTGGGAATGCTCAGCATGAGCGGACCGAGATCCGCTTCGACGATGTTCTTGAAGCTGCCGATAATCAGGTTGGCGAGTTCGGCCACCGCGTCCAGAACTTCCTCGTCGACGGAATGGAACTCCGTCAGTAATAACTGGGAACTAATCTTGCAAGCGAACGAAGCCGAGCAGTGGATGCTCCCGATCCCGGTCCAAGATCCGGCCAATCCCACCAGCGATGCCACGCCGTCGGAGGGCCTCGGCGTATTCGTCTCGACATACGGTTTGCCGGAGCGAACCTCCATGTCCAACATGGTCGTGAAGACCGCTCCCGTCGCGACCTGCAAAGCTTTAACGATTTTTCCCGGCTCCAGCGTTTCCATCAATATGCTCACCTCGGAGAGAATGCACTCACCAGCAACCAGATGCGGCTAACTGGTTCTGCCTTGATCTGCGCGCAACCGTGAAAGGCTTGCGGAGGTAGCTCGCGACGCCCCATGCCGCGGCCTACGTGGCCTACGCCCGACGGACTTCGATAGTCATCATGACCAGTCTCGAGTTGCGTCCGGCAACGTTGACCTGGGTCTGTCCGCCCAGTCATCCGCCATTGGTATGTCCACACCCATCGGCTCTCTTTGCAGGAGGCACCCTGTTTATTCCATCGGTCGCAAAGGCGGGGATCTTTAAGAATATTGAGGGGGGGGACGCCACCCCTAATGGGGGTGGCCGAGGCGGGATGGCGCTCGCGCGCCAGGTAGAACCTGGTCGTGAGGACTTGCGCGTGGATGACTCTGGCGGTAGTGGCGATGTTTCTCTATCCTCAGGACGCATAGTTGCTAAGGGCCAGCGGCTCGGGACCGCTTGCTGACGCGGGCGGCTTCTGAGCCGTGACCGTGAGGGAGCGGTTGGGGAAAAGGCACGGTAGCGCCGTTCCCCGCCCCGCTCACAAGATCAGCCCGCTGTCCCACCGCCGTTCGTCATGGCGATCGCTTCGCCGGTTTGCGCAAGCCCTACCGCCGGGCGGCTGGATGATCCCGGCCATACGGGAAATCAGCATATTCCAATCCAAGAATGATCCTGAAAGTGAGGTCTTGTTTCCAATAGACATGATCCTGAAGCGATTCTGCTGAAGGAGTCTCCTTTCCGTGGCTCTTGCCACCGTACTTGGTCCTGCTTCGCTGGCGGCGGGAGGGCGACAGCCCGGCCCGCCGTGGCGTTTCTCATTCTGTTTTTCCGTTCCTTCCGCACTCAAGAACCGTAGGCGGGAAAGTGGGAAACCTGCTTTCGGTTTTCCACTTTCCCGCCGCTCGTCGGAGCTGTGGGAATGTGGAAATCCCGCCCGCCGTTTGGCGGGATTTCCAAGGGGCTGTGGGAACTCGTGGAAAGCCTGCCGTCGGCTTTCCACAGTTTCCATCAGCCCCGTCATTTCCACAGCTCTCCGTGCTGTCCGCTCGGGCGCCTCTCACTCCCGCGGCGCCTTCGGCGATTCCATCTTCACTTGGCGCAACAGCATCGCCTTCGCCTGGCGCATCTTCCGCGCCGCTTCCGTGTCACTCATGCGCCCGGCCCGCCGCTCCAGGCTCTCCAGGCTGATCCCCGGCTTGAGGAACTTTTCCGCCTCCGGTACCCGCTTCAGCCTTTCGTAAGGGGTGTCGTAATCCTTGAGCCGATACACCTTCCGCCGTTTTCCCCGCTTCCCCTCCACCACCGTGGCGAAGCCGCAGGGCCGGTGGAAGTTCAGGTACGGGTTGAAGTGCGCCGTGTAGAACTTCTGCATCCGCTCGGCCTGGCTTTCCGGGAATGTGGCCGTAGCCGATGTGCTTGCGGATCACCGCCCCGTTCTTGCCTTCCACCAGTCCGTTGTCCTGGCTGCGGTTCGGCCGCGACCGCGTGAACTCGATCAACAGCTTGTCCAGCAGCTGGGCTACGGTGCGGTTCACGTACTCGGAACCGTTGTCGGAATGGAAGCCCAGGATGCGGAACGGAAACTGGTGCAGCATCGCCTCCAGCACCGGAATCAGGAAGCGCTCGCTGATCCCCTGGGCGCACCCCACCACCTCCCACTGGGTCACCTCGTCGACCGCATTGATATGGAACACGCCCTTGGCGCCTTCCCAGTCTCCCTGGTGTACGCTGTCCACCCGCAGGTGGCCGGGCTCTCCTCGCGGGTCCGGTTTGCGTCGTTCTCCGATCCGGATCGTGGTGGGTCGCGTCGGCACAAACGCCGCCGCCCGCTGGCGGTACGCCGCCGTCCGCCGCAGGTTGTACAGGTGCGAGACCGAGATCCCCGCCAGCCGCGCGAACTCCTGCTTGCCGTACCGGCGGTATTCGCGCTCCATCACCCGCCGCGTCGCCGGCCCGCTCAGCCGCTCGTGCGCCCGGTCCACTTCGGCCAGCAGCACGATGTCCGCGGCGGTGTACTTCTTGGGAAACCGGCGCCTCTGGCCAGCCCGCGACTTCAGCGCGCCCGTCTGGCGGTACTGCCGGATCAGGCGCGTGATCTGCGGCAGGCTGCGCCCCGTGATTTTCCGGATGTACGCCCGGATCATTCCCCGCCGCTTCTTGCCCTGTCGAAAGTACTCCTGCTGGAGCAACACCGTCTTCACCCAACCGTAGATCTCCTCCTGGTTCTGGCCGACAAACTCAATCTCCTGGCTGGCCGCCAGAAACGCGCCGATCGCCTCCGGCTCCAAAGATTCCGCATTCCGCATCCGAATTCGCATTCCCTCGCAGGATGCCGCACCCCGGGCCGCCCGGGCACGTTTTCAGGATCACCTTGTATTGGAAACCGGCTCCGTTTCAGGATCATCTTGTATTGGACAAGTCTCCGGGATGCCCCCACGGCGG